>JAIOPM010000052.1 GCA_021413885.1 Planctomycetota bacterium | reverse complement strand
GAGCCGGCCGGCACCGGCGTCGCGCACTCCGGCATCACGCCGTACGTCGTCCAATCCGGCGACGTCGGTCTGAAGTTCTTGTCGGTCGCGGCGGGAGCTCGCGCCGTCGTCCAAGGTCCGTGCAACCTCGTCGTCGAGGACCTGACGATCTCGTCGGGCGGAACGCTCGAGTTCGACACCGACGGCGGCGCGGTGGCGGTGTGGGTCGCCGACGACTTGAACTTCGTCGACGGCTCGACGGTTCAATGCAGCGGCACGGATCCGAGCCAGTCGGTCGGGTCCAACGCACAGATGCTCGGCGCGGTCGTCGCCGATCAACTGGTGCTGTCGTCGGGCGCGAAGCTGACGTTCGACTCGCACCTCGACGAGGTCAACTCCGCGACCGTGCTGCCGAAGTTGTTGTCGTGGCGCATCCTCGAGCTCGAGAGCGCCATGAGCCACGGCGAAGGCAGCGACCCGTTCGAGATCCTCGGCGTCGATCCGACGACGTTGCTGTCGCCGGCGCTCGCGCACGCCGACATCCAACTGCACGTTGTCTACAAGAACCTGCTCGGCGCGACGCAGACGTACGACGGCATGGAGAACGGCTTCGACTGGACCAAGGTCAGCGCCGTCACGCAGGTCGATCGCGCGGGCAAGCCGGTCGGTTACCGCGCGACCGGCATCGAAGCGCTCGCCGCGCAGGCGGTCGCGAAGGCCTCGGCGACGGTCACTGCGTTGACGGTGATGCCGCCGCTCAGTTCCGCAGAGCTCAAGCGCCAACTCATGTTCGAATCGCCGCTGCCGGCGAACGATCTCATCAGGATCGTCCAGTCCGGTCGGCTCCAGAGTTCCGACCTGAAGACGGTCTTGCAGGCGAACGCACCTCTCTCCTCCCCGGTGTTGAGCCAACTCAGCGGCTCGGGCCTTCCATCCTCCGATCTGAAGGCAGTGCTGATCGCGTCGAGCCCGCTGCCGGTCGACGCCTTGGCCAACGTGCTGTCGGGACTCCTGTCGCTCTCGCTGGTCGACAAGTTGGCCGTGATCGCGGCGCAGTGAGTCGGAAGTCGACGACGTGAACCACGCCTCTCCGTTCGCTTGCTCGATCCTGTTCGTGCTCTGCGCGAGCGGAGACGCCTCCGCGTCGGTGTCCTCGGTATCCCCCGTTTCGGCGCAGAACTTCGAAACGCGCGTGCTCGACGCGATCGGTCATCCCGAGCGCTCGGTCGAGGAACACGCGCGCGCCTTCGCCGAAGGCGGGGTCGCTTCGTTGCCGCGCGCGTTCGCGCTCGCGGCGACCGGGCGTTTCGACTTCACCGTCGAGAACGGCAAGACGCTCGAGCTGCCGCTCTCGCCCGAGCTCCGCCAAGCCCTCGTCGAAGGCGCGGCGCGTTGGCCGCGCGGCGAGCTCGCGACGTTCCTCGCCGAAGTCGCGCGACGGAAGTCGACGCCGGACGAGGCGATCGTCGGGCTTCAATTGCTCGCGTTGGTCGGCGACGAGCGCGACCTCCCGCTGCTCGACAGCCTCTGTGAACCGCACGCGGCTCCGCCGGGGCCGTCACCGGAATTCCGCGAAGCGTTGGAGTCGGCGCTCGGCGGCATTCACGAACGTGATCCGCAGGCGCGTGTGCACGCCGCTCGCTTCTATCGCGACACGCAGCCCGCGTTCGCCGAGTCGGTGTTGCGCGTCCTCGGTCGTTCGCGCGCTCCGGCGGCGCTCGAGACGTTGGTCGAGACGCTCGGCGCGCATCCCGAGCTCGACGTCGTCGTGCTCACCGAGATCGGTCGCGTCGCGCGCTCGCTGACGCCGCCGGTGTCCGACGCGACGCTCGAGAGCGTGCGTTCGTACCTGCACGACGCCGCGCCGACCCGACAACGCGCCGCGGCCGCGGCGTTGGTCGCGCTCGAGGACGTCGACGCGATCCCGATCCTGATCGATCAGCTCGACGACGGACCGGAGCTCGCGCGCGCCGCGCTCGATGCGCTGCGGCGCATGTCGCGGCGCGATCTCGGCACGACGTCCGAGGGTTGGTCGCGCTGGTACGCGAGCGAGGTCGCGCATTGGCGGGTCACTGAGGGGCGCGCGGGCAACGTGAACTCCGGCAACCGCCTCGACGCGGTCAACGAGTTGCTCGCGCTGGGCCGAGCGCGTCTCTTCCGCCATGCCGCCGCCGAGTACGCCTCCGCCGGCGTCGTCCGGCCCGAGGAGGACGTCGCTCGCCTCGCGTGCGAGATCCTCGGCGAACTCGGTTCGCCGGTCGCCGAGCCGGCGCTCGAGAGCGCGCTCGATCACCCGAACGACGCGGTTCGCAACGCCGCGCGCGCCGCGCTCGAACGCATCCACGCTTCCGCCGCGCCGGCGCCGCGTCCGCCGCGCGTGCGCTTGCAACGTCGCTGAGCGGCGGCCTTGCCGATCCGCGCGACGCGACTACGATCGACGCGGTGCGCACGACACGCGTGGTGATCACCGGCTTCGGACCGTTCGGCGCGGGCGGCGACGCTCCGGTGACGGAGAATCCGAGCCGCGCGATCGCGTTCGAGCTCGAACGGGAGCCGCCGACCGGCGTCGAGGTCTTCGCGCGCGAGCTGTCGGTCACGTTCGAGCGCGCGCCGCGCGAGCTCGCCGAGTGGTTGTCGACGTCGAGCCTCGCGCCGGACGTGTTGCTCGGCCTCGGCGTGCAATCGCGCGGCGGCGTCTTCCGACTCGAACGTCGCGCGCGCGCGGCGCTCGGCGACGGACGGCGCGACAACGACGGACTCGGCGCGGGCACGGCGCGCGTCGAGGGAGCGCCCGACCTCGCGACCGAGCTCGACCTCGCGCCGCTCGCCGCCGCGCTGCGCGCCGGCGGCGCGTTCGACGTCCAACTCTCCGACGACGCCGGCGGTTACGTCTGCGAGCGCGTCTACCACGCGCTGCTCGAGCAAGGCCGCCGACTCGGCGTGCCCGCGGTCTTCCTGCATCTCCCGATGGTCGCGCAGGTCTCGATCGTCGAGCAGACGCGCGTCGTGCGCGCGTTGGTGAGCGAGCTCGCGCGCACGGTTGTCGCGCGGCGCGAGCGATGAGCTCCGTCGACGACGAGTTCGGCGCGCGGCTCGTCGTTCACGCGGGCCGCGTGCGGTTGCTCGCGGCGCACCTCGCGGGCGCGGCGTTGCGGCGGCGCCTCGAGCTCGACGATCTCGTGCAGGAGATCCTGTTGCGCGCGTTGCGCGATCGCGAGCGAGCTCCGACGGCCGTCGACGGCGACGCGGCGCTCGGCCGTTGGCTCGCGCAGGTCGCGCGCTACGTCGTCATCGACGCGGCGCGGGCGGCGCGAACGGCGAAACGCGGCGCGCGCGTCGAGCGTCTGTCGCGCGCTGATTGGTCGAGCGTCGGACTCGCGGAGAGCCGCGTGCTCGCCGCGACCGCCGGTCCGGCGACGCGTGTGGTCGCGGCCGAGGACCACGCGCGGCTCGAGCGCGCGTTCGCGTCGCTCGCGGCCGAGCAGCGGCGCGTGATCGGCCTGCGTCAACTCGAAGGCCTGTCCGCGGCGGACACCGCGGCGCGCATGGGGCGCAGCGAGGCGGCGGTGCATTCGCTCTACCGTCGCGCGCTGCTCGCGTGGCAGGCCGCGGCCGAGAGCTGAGCTCCTCCGGTTTTTTCTTGGATGTCGCGACGAATCGCCCGTCGACTGACGCCTGGATCGAGCATGGAACCCGAGAACCTCGACGACCTCCTCGATCGTTTGGTGGCCGAATATTCCGATCGCGTCGCGCGCGGCGAGCGACGGGATCCCGCCGATCTGCTCGCGCGCGCGCCCGAGCCGCACCGGCCGAACCTCGAGCGTTGCTTCCGCATGATCCAGTCCGGGATCGCCGCGGCGCCGCGCGCGACCGCCGCGTTGCAGCCCGGCGTGCGCCTCGATCAATTCGAGATCGTGCGCGAACTCGGTCGCGGCGGCATGTCGGTCGTCTATCTCGCGCAGCAGACCGATCTGCGTCGTCCGGTCGCGCTCAAGGTCTTGCGGCCGGGCCTCGCGCTCGAGCGGCGGCACGTCGATCGCTTTCGGCGCGAAGCTCTCGCCGTCGCGCGCTTGCAGCATCCGCACATCGTGCAGGTCCACGCGGTCGGCGAAGCGCTCGGCCATCACTACCTCGCGATGGAGTACGTCGAAGGTCGGACGCTCGCGGAGGTCTACACGGAGCTCGGCGCGCTCGAGAAGCCGAACGGCGCCGACCTCGCGCGCTTGACCGGCGGCGCGGGCGCGGAGCGGACGCTCGAACAAGCGCTGTGCGCGCTGCTCGTGCCGGTCGCTCGGGCGCTCGGCGTCGCGCACGAGCTCGGGCTCGTCCACCGCGACGTCAAGCCGTCGAACATCCTGATCCACAAGGACGGTCGCGCGGTGATCGCGGACTTCGGACTCGCGAAGGGCGACGGCGATCCGGGATTGTCGTTGTCGGGCGAGCCGCTCGGCACGCCGTACTACATGTCGCCCGAGCAAGCGACTCTCATCTCCGAGCGCGTCGACCAACGCAGCGACGTCTATTCGCTCGGCGTCACGCTCTTCGAAGGCTTGACCGGGCGTCGGCCGTACGAAGGCGACAGCGTGCTCGCGGTGCTCGAACGCATGCGCCGCGACGAGCCGCCGTCGGTGCGTCAGTTCGCGCCGCATTGTTCGCGCGCCGTCGACGCGGTCGTGCGTCACGCGATGGCGAAGGAGCCGCGCGAGCGCTATCCGACCGCGCTCGAGTTCGCCGTCGACCTGCAAGCGATCGCGGAGGGGCGTGAGCCGCAGGCGCTCGCGCGCCGAGGCGGAGCGTTGGCGAGAGGCCGTTACGTGTACGTCCGCATCCTGTACTTCGGCGAGGAGTACAAATCGACGCGCACGTTCCTCGGCCTGCCGCTGGTGCACTTCGTGCCGCCGAAGGCTCCCGGTCCTCAGAAGCTCGCGAAGGCGTGGTTCGCATTCGGGCCGCGCGCGCTCGGAGTCGTCGCGATCGGCAATTTCGCGCGCGGCGTCTTCGCCTTCGGCGGCGCGGCGATCGGCGTGATCGCGTTCGGCGGTCTGTCGCTCGGCGGGCTCGCGTTCGGCGGCTTGGCGGCGGGCCTGCTCACGTTGGGCGGCGTGTCCGTGGGGCACACGGCCGTCGGCGGTTTCGCGGCGGGTCAGTACGCCCTAGGAGGCAACGCGGCCGCGAAGTACGCGATCGACGCCGAGCGCCGCGATCCGGAAGCCGTCGAATGGTTCCGGCACTTCAGGCCGGTGCTCGGCGTGCTGCCCGGTGCCGACGTGATCGTGAAGATCCTCGACGAACCGAGCCGGCACTGACCGTCGCTCAGAGCGTCGACCAGATCGGCAATTTGCCCTCGTGCACGAGGTGATCGAGCCAGAGGTTCGACAACTTCTCCTGCACCGAGTTCCCGCGCAGACGCTGTTGCAGGTTCTCGAAGTCGACCGCGTCGAGCGGTTGATCCTGGTTCGAGCACGAGAATACCGGCGCGACTTCGGCGCGCGTGACAGGGTCGACGTGTCGACACAGGCACTGCGCGCAGATCTCCTTCATCATGCACTGCATCGGCGAGTTGATCGAACCGATCGCGACGTGCTCGGGGGAGAGGAACGGGCGCAGGCCGGCGGAACGCGCTTCGCGCACCGCGTTCATCATGCGGTCGGAGCCGATGCAGATCAGGCGCGAGCAGTCGGCGAGTTCGATCGTGCGCTCGCCGAGCTCGTCCTTCGCGTACGCGAGCATCGCCTGCACGACGTTGCCGCGGAAGTGGCGGTCGTACGGGCGCGTCTTGTTCGGCACGATCTCGGCGCCGGAGTCGGTCGACCACACGACGACGTCGGCGGCGGATTCGAGCTCCTCGCGCTTGAAGAGGTCCTCGCCGCGCCGGAACGCCGCAAAGTAGACGACCTCGTTCTTCTTCTCGCGCAGCGCGCGGCCGATCGAGAAGAGCACCGCGTTGCCGAGTCCGCCGCCGGCGAGGATCACCTTCTCGCCTTCGGGGATCTCGGTCGGCGCGCCGGTCGGGCCCATCACGATCACGCGTTCGCCGGGCTTCAACATCGCGCAGAGGCGCGAGCTCGCGCCCATCTCGAGCACGATCATCGACAACAGTCCGCGCGCCGGATCGGTCCACGCGCCGGTCAGCGCGAGGCCTTCGAGTTGGAGCTTGGTGCCCTTGACCACGCTCGAATTCACCTCGAAGTTCTGCAGGCGATAGAACTGGCCCGGTTGGAAGCGCCGTGCCGCGGCGGGCGCGTGGACGATCACTTCGGTGATCGTCGGCGTCAGGCGGTTGACCTCGTGCACGACGGCGGTCAGCTCGAAGCCGAGCTTCTGCACGAGCTTCTTCCAGCTGCCTTTGCGTTCCGCGATCGCGTCCGGCGCAGCGTTCACGCGCGCGAGCCGCTCGCGGAACGTCTCGACGATCTTCACGTAGCCCGCGCGCGCCGAGGCCATCGCCTTGACGACGTTGCCGGCGTACGCCGGATGGTTGTCGCCGTAGACGGAGACGCTGTGCGCGCCGTCGTCGTAGGAGGTGAAGAACGCGTTCCTCGCGCGTTTGCCGTCCTCGACCGGCGCGAGCGCGCCGTCGACGCGTTCGCCGACTTGGAAGAAGCTCTTCCACTTGTCGAGCGCGAACGTGCCGGGATTCTCCTGCTCGTACGTGATGTTCGGGCTGGTGCCCGCGGCGACGAGCACCGTACGCGCCGCCATCTCGACGAGCTCACCGGAGCTCTTCCATCGACCTTCGACTTGCATCTGGCGTTCGAACGTGACCGCGCGCACCGCGCCGTGCTTGTCGAGCAACGCTTCGACCGGCGACATGCTCTCGACGATCGTGATGCCTTCTTCGAGCGCCTTGATCACCTCTTCGTGGTTCAGGCGATACGCCGGCGAGTCCGCGAGGTTCTTGCGGTAGACGAGGCGCACGCCGCCCCAACTCTGCATCAGCGGTTCGAAGTTCGGCGCTTCCTTCGCCGCCGCGGCGCGCTTGCGTTCGGCGAGCACGGCGCGGCCGTGCGTCAAGAGCTCGTCGAGCAGCTCCTGTTCCTCGTGGTTGAAGAAGCGCCGCACGATCACTTCGCCGAAACGCTTCGAGATCGCCTCGAAGCGTTGCGCCGTCTTCTCCGCTTGCAACGGGTAGTACGCGAACGCTTCGGTCGCGGTGTCGATGCCGGTCAAGCCGCCGCCGATGACGATCACCGGCATACGCAGCTGCAAGTTCGCGAGCGAGTCCTTCTTGAACGCGCCGGTGAGCTGCAACGCCATCAGGAAGTCCGACGCCTTGCGCACGCCGCGCGAGAGGTTGTTCTTCATCGACACGATCGTCGGCTTGCCCGCGCCGGTCGCGATCGCGACGTGATCGAAGCCGTAGCGCCACGCTTGATCGAGATCGAGCGTGCCGCCGAAGCGCACGCCGCCGTGGAGCTCGAAGTTCTCGCGACGCACGAGCGACAAGTACGGCAGCGAGAGGAAGTTCTTGTCCCAGCGCACGGTGATGCCGTACTCGGACACGCCGCCGAAGCCGAGCAGGACGCGCTCGTCGAGCTCGCTCGTCAACTTGGAATAGCGATCGACCGGCGCGACCGCGGCCTCGGGTTCGCCGCGTTCCGCGCGACCGCTCCACTTCGAAGGGAGAGGCTCGACCTTCAACCCGTCGACGCCGACGACGCCGAAGCCTTCGTTGCACAGATAGTGCGCGAGCGTGTACCCGGCCGGCCCCATGCCGACGACGAGCACGTTGATGCCGTTGTACGGCAGCGCATGGATGCGCCGGACGCGCAGCGGATTCCAACGCGTGTAGAGCAAGTAGAGCTCGGGCCCGAACGGCAACTCGAGCACGTCGGTCAGCACCTTGGTCTCGACCTGCGGGATGTTGACGGGCTGCTGCTTCTGGAAGATGCAGGCCTTCATGCAATCGTTGCAGATCCGATGGCCGGTGCCCGGGCACATCGGATTGTCGATCATCACCATCGCCAACGCCGCGAGCGGATCGCCCTCGGAGTAGAGCAGGTGCATCTCGGAGATGCGTTCGTCGAGCGGGCAGCCGTCGAGGTCGATACCGAGCGGATTCTTCGCGATCTTCGCGGTCTTCTTGTCGACGAAGCCGCGCGAGCACGAATCCTTCTCGCGTTCGTGGCAGAACACGCACTGATCGATCTCGTTCATCACGAGGAAATCGTCGGTGCGCGCGTCGGTGAGCTTGAAACCGTCACGGCGGCGGAAGTGCTTCGGATCGCCGCGAATCGCCTCGGGCAACGCGGGGTCCGGACGCAGGTGATGGACGAGGCCGTTGACGAAGTCGAGGGTTTCGAGCTCGCGCAGCGAACGCCAACTCTTCAGCGACGGATCGTGGGCTTCGCGCAGGAGCTTGAGGTGGAGCGCGAGCAGTTCGAGCGCTTGCGTTGCGGTCTCGGTCGCGCCGTCGTACGCCTTCGCGCTTCCGTCGAGCTGCAACAGGTTCCACACGCGCGTCGCGAAGCGCTCTTCGTCGTCCTTCTCGAGCGGCAAGCCGGGCAACTTCGCGAGCAACGCACGCGCGCGCGTGTGCACGGAGTTCGCGTCGTCGCCGGGCTTCAGCGCGGCGGACTTCACGTGCTTCTTGATGAACTGGTTGCGGACCTTGTAGACGAGTTGGCGGTCGACCAACGTGCGGCGGCGTTCGAGGACCTCGCTCTCGACGCCGAAGAGCTTCGCGACGAAACGCGAGACGTGGCGGCCGACGTCGATCAGGAGTTGCGACTCGGCGGGAGCCGCGAGCTCGAGCGAACCGGCCGCGTAGTCGCGATAGCGCGCCGCGAGTTCGGGTTCCGCGCGCTCGAGCTCCGCCGTGAACACGCCTTGGAGGCGAGCGAGCTGCTCGGGCGCGTGCAGGTCGGCGAACGTGAAGCCGGGGAGGCCGAGGGCGAGCGGACGGGGAGGCGCGGCCTGGTGAGAAGTCTCGGTCGAGGTGGGCGACATCGTGCTCGAAAACGGTGGTCGACGGATGGGATCCCGGCGGCTCCGAGGCGAGCCGCGAAGTCCGATAGTGTACGCGATGGCGCGCCGTCAGGCCTCGGGTTCGACGCGCAGGACGAGCCGCGGCCTGCGCGCCGCCGTGGGCTCGCCTTCGAAGCAGGCCGCGAACTCGCGCGCGAACGCCGCGACGTCGAGGCCCATGTAACCGTTCGGCGCGCGCCGCGCGATGGATTCGAGCTTCTCGCACGCCGTGCGCGCGAGCCGCGGCGCGCCGCGCGGTTCGTCCATCGCGAGTCGGAGGCACGCCGCCGCGCACTGGATCAGCCCTTGGAGGTAGAGGCGTTGGAATTCGTCCGTGCTCGCACGCCACGGCCGCTCCCACGCTTCGTGCGCTTCCCACAAGAAGTCCGCGTTGTAGAGATCGACGCCGAAGAGATAGTCGTCGTCCTCGCGCCAACGTTCGGGAGCGAGCGCTTCACGCGCGGGCTCTTCGTCACGCTCCGGCCGCTTCGTCTTCCCCGGCACGAACGCGTGCGGAGGAAACGGCCGATGCGGTGCGTAGCGCGGGTCGTGCACGACTGAAGTGGGGTTGGGGCGCGTGGCTCGCGAGCTTCGATCCGCTTGCGAGTTCCGAGTGCGCGCTCGGCGGGGCGACGGCAGACTACGCCGGTCTCGCATGGAGTGGAACGAGCTGAAGACTCTCGACGACGCGAACGAGCTGTTGCGTCGCTTCGGGCATTTCCACGACGCGTGCATTCGGGAGTTGCACGTCTGGACGGGGCACTACGTGGCCGAGGAGTTGGGGATGGGCTTCGCCCTCGAGTCCGACACGACGGTTCGCATGCTCGTTCAACGCCAAGCTCGCCCTCTCTCGGCGATCGAGCTCTTGTTCATGGGCGTGACGCGCCTGAACCTCGTTCCACCCAAGGACGACCACGTTCAGATCATCTTCGAAGCGACGCTTCGCCGACTCGAGGACGAGTGGCTGTGGATCCCGGACTCGGACCTCAAGCAGAGCGTTGTCGCCGACGACACTTGCACTTGGGTGAGCGCGCGCAGAATGCTCTGGCGCGACGCGAGCGACTGGATGGGAGAAACGCTGCGCTACGGACCGGGCCCCGCGGAAACCGGCGCTTCGTAGTCGCTCGAACGCCGACGCCGTCGAACCCGCCGTCGTTCGACGACGATCGAGCTCAGGGGCACACGGCGAAGCGCACGCCTTGGGTCAACGCCACATCGCTCGGCGGCGCGAAGCCCGCGTCGCGACTCCAGAACTGCATGAACACATTGGAGCCGACGTGCAGTCCGATCGCAGTCATCCACGCGTCGGAGACATGGAAGCGCACAGTGCCTGACTCGTCGCTGTTCTCCAGTCGGATGCGTCGCAACGGAGGCGCAACGCACAGCGTCCCGCCGGCGAACGGCGTCGCCACCGACTCAGAGCCGATCAGCAAGACCGTTTCGCTGTGCGGCACGAGGCCCGTCGCCGTCAACACGAAGTCGTCCGCGCCGTCGAGCGTTGCAGTGCCGGTGAAGAGGATGTTCGGGATTCCGCCGAGCGAGTTCGGTTTCGAGCTGCAGTACAGCACCGGCGGCAACGGGCAACCCGAGTACACCTCCGCGGCGCCCGTGTTCGTGACGCCGCGGTCGCGCTGAGGCTCTCCGACGATGATCTCCGACAACCCATCGCCGTTGAAATCGCCTGCGCCGGCAACCGACCAGCCGAAACTGTCCGAATTGCGTCCGCCATGGACCGAGAAGAGCTCCAGTCCTTCGCGGCCGGAAATCACGTACGCCTTCCCCGCGAGCCACGGAAGGCCGAACGCGTGCCCTCCGAACCAGGCGTTGTAGGAGCCGAGAATGAAATCGGCGTAACCGTCGCCATCGACATCGCCCGCACCGTCGACTGTCCACCCGAGGTAGTCGAAGTCGTGATGACCGTAGAACGCGTAGAGTCGAGATCCGCCCTTGCCGGAGTAAACGTACGCTGCACCATTCTGGACACCTCCGACGCTGGCCCCGGATGCACCGAGAATCACATCCGGCCAACCATCGGCATTGACGTCTCCGGCGGAACTGACCGACGAGCCGAGATTGTCAAACGCCGATTCGCCGTGGATTGTGAGAATCGCCGAGCCGTCGCGACCCGAGTAGATCCGAACCGTACCGGCGCTCGGCAGGAAGGCGCCGTCATAGGGTGCGGCGACGAGAATGTCAGCATGCCCATCTCGGTCGACGTCGCCAGCTCCATCGACTGCAAGTCCCAGCAGATCACCCGGCGAGTCTCCGCTGAACTTCCAAATCTGCGCGCCCGTCTTACCCGAGTAGACGAATGCACTGCCGGACTGGGGTCCAGTGGTCTTGTCGAAGTAGGCACCGACCACGAGATCGTCGTAGCCATCGGCATCGACATCGCCCGCTCCGGACACGACGCCGAAGTAGCAGAGCTTCGAAGGCCCCGTGAAGTAGTGCAGCCGAGTTCCGTCGAGACCCGAGAACACCGACGCACTGCCGAAGTCGACCCCGGCCGTGTCGTCCCGAAGTGCGCCGACGATCACGTCGCCGTAGCCGTCGGCGTTCACGTCCCCGGCATGTCGAACGAACCCGCCGAACGCGCTGGCTGGGGCTGGACCGGAAAACGAATGTAGGAGCGCATGCGTGCGGCCGGAGTAGACGACCGCGAGGCCGGTCAACGCGGCGTCCCCGGGAATGCCCACGATCACGTCGTCGAATCCGTCCGCGTCGACATCACCAGCGCCCGCGACAGACTCTCCGCAACGGTCCCCAAGAGAGTTGCCGAAGTATGTCGAGACGAGCGTTTGTCCGGACGCAACATCGGCGAACGACGCGGCCAGGCCGACCGCGAAGCACCACGACGCAGAGTGCCGCTCGAGCGAAGTGCGACGGAACTCGCGCGCGTCGCCTCGATACCGTGTCGTCATGGCCGTCGCTCAGTTGGCATTGTGAATCGCGACCCATGCTTCGCTGGGATCGGTCGCGCTTCCCGTCGTCCATGCCGGCCCGAAAGGAACCGCGTTCGCCGGTTGGACTGGCCCCGTCGGAAAGTCGGAGACGGCGGTGTCACCCGAGAAGACAACCCAGCCGTTCGACGGTTGCAGAGTCAGGTGCCTCGCCCGGTCCGCGTACTGCTGCTCACCCGTCAACGTCCTGCCGCCGAAGTAGGTGGCACCAGAAGCCGCCCTGCGGTCTTGCATGCGATAGCTGAAGGTCGTCCCACAGACGAAGTGTGAATCGGAACCCGGATTCCCGCAATGCAGGATTCGGCGCGAGTTCCACCTGAGTGGCTGGAGCGCGAGCCTGCGGTGGGCTCAGGGGAAGAGCTCGACGACGAAGTCTTCGAGCGTGAGCTTCGCGTCCTTCGCGTAGATGCCGACGTAGCCGCTCGCCGGCAGAGCGCGCGGAAGCTCGATCGACTGCGGAGAGCGCGCGCCGACGCGGATCTCCGCGTGGCCGTCGGGGAAGACGCGCACCGCGATCTCCGGATTCTCGTCCTCGCCGATCGGAGGTTCGAACTTGCCGGGCAAGCGCAGCGGACGCTCCACCGGATTGCCGCCGTTCGAAGTCGCGAGCCACTTCACGAAACCGGTGCCCGAACCGTTGATGCCGAATACGAGCCAATCGTTGGCGACGGTTCCGGAGAAGACGACGCCCCACATCGACGAGCGGAACTTCTCGCCGTCGCGGCGCAAGCGCGCGCGGACTTCGTACTCGCCTTGGACCGGCGTCGCGGTCGAGATCGCTCCGTACGGCCGGACCGTTTCGAGCGAGACGCGGCCGTCGTCGATGGAGAGTTTGACGCCCGTCTGCGAATGGATCGTCGACCACGTGTTCACCGGACCGCCGAGCACGCACACCGAGCCCGAGAGCACGCCCGCGGTGCTCGCGACTCCGCGCAAACGCGTCGCGGCCGCGCCGAGGTCCGCGGGATCGTCGAACGCCGCCGCGGCGGCGCGCGCGAACGTGTAGCTGCGCAGCGGGTACGTCGGCTTCGCTTCGTACTCGGCGAGCAGCTTGCGCGCCTCGACCGCGAAACTCTGCGCGCGGCCGCGCGCGTTGCGCAGCGCCGCGTTCTTCTTGTCGAAGGAGGAGAGTTCGGCCTCGAGCTCCTCGTAGCGTTTCGGATCGAGCGTCGCCTTGCCCGCATCGACGAGGTTCAAGAGCGTCTCGATCACCGGCGCCGCGCTCGCTTGACGGCCGAGGCGCGAGAGCAACGTCGCCTGGAGCTCGAGCACCGTCGGATCGGGCTCGGTGTCGACCTTGGTGCGCACGTACTCGACGTGGCCGAGCGCGCGCAGCAGCAGTTCGCTCTCGGAGACCTTCGCCTTCTTCTTACCCTTCGCCTTCTCGGCGGCGGCGAGGTAGCGCTTGGCGGCGGCGAGTCGTTTCGCCTTGCGGCCATCGCCGCGGTGCAGCGGATAGACCTGTTCGTCGAGCCACGTGCCCCACGCCTTCGTGAACTCGTCGACGCTCGCGAAGCCGCCGGGCGAATCCTTGCCGATGAAGAGCTCCTCGAAGAGCTTCAACGGATCCGTGCCCTTCTTGATGATCTCGGTGCGGTAGCGCGCGTAGAGCGGACGGCGCGAATACTCGAGCGTGTCGGGGTCCTCGTATTGGAGGAGGTAGTACACCAGGCTCCAACCGACCGAGTAGTACTCGCCGGGATACGACTCCGGCTTCGAGTACGCGAGCACGTCGGCAACGGTCGGCTTGCCTTGCTTGCGCACGAACTCGAGTTCGGCCATGCGTCCTTGCGCCGCGTCGGGCCAGAGCACGCGACCGTCCGCCATCGCGACCGCGCCTTCGAAGAAGCTCGCCGTGCCTTCGTTGATCCACGCCGGCGTCGAGCCGCCGCCTTCGAGCATCGTCATGAACTGGTGACTCGCTTCGTGGAAGAGCGTCACCAACATCGGATCGAGCGACCCGGAGTCCGAAGTCGTGTCGTACGTCGTCACTTGCCAGTCGCTCGGGCTCCACCAACCGAGCGGCGCGCCATCGCCGCTCCAGTGTTCGAGCATCTGCTTCTGCGTCGTGTACACGCGGATCTTCGCGGGACGACCGGTCGCTTTGCTCGCGTCGCCGTCGAAGTAGACCGTGACGTAGTAGTTCCAGATGTCGTCCATCACCGCGCCGAGGCGGTCGACGACTTGCGGCTCGAGGTTGCAGATGAGCTCGTAGTGCGCGCTCTTGTGTTCGTACGTCGGCCACGCGCCGGACGGTTTCTCGGCGGTCGACGCGTCGTCGAGGCTGACCTCGGTCGCGGCCGCGCGGATGCGTGCGATCAGCGCGCCGAGCGTTTCACGCTCGGGCGACGTCGAGATCGGGACGAGCGCTTCGGCGAGTTCGAGCGCGCGTTCGCCGTTGTCGTTGTCCGCGAGCTTCTGCGCCGACTCGAGCAACGTGCGCGTCGCGCGTTTGAAGAGTCCGCGTCGCTTCAGGCCGAGCGGATCGGCTTCGCCGACCTTGCGTTCGAGCGCCGCGACGTCGCGCGAGTCGGCGCCGAGCTTCGACAGAGCTTGCTCGAACGCGTGCGCGGCTTCGTCCTTGCGCCCGAGCTTCAACAGAGCTTGGCCGAAGAGGCCGTAGAGCTCCGCGCCGCCGACCGCGCGCTTCAGGAATCCGCCGGCGAGTTCGACGGCGGCTTGGGCCGAACCCTTGTCGAGCAGCGCCTTGGTCTCCGCCGCGACCGAGCTCGCGTCGTTCCCCGAAAGAGCGGGGTCGCGCGTCAACGCGACCCCCGCGATCAAGACCCACGCGCCGATCCGCGCGACCGCGAACCGACGACGCGAACTCATCCGTTGCGCTTGAAATCGATCGCGATGTCGAACGGACCGCTCTGCGTCGACGAGTCCTCGACGCGCATGCGGTTGTTGCCCACGCCTTGATTGAGGTCGATGTCCTGACGCAGACGTTCGGTTCCGTTCAGGCGCAGCGAGTGCGCGTGACCGCCGTCGAGATCCCACAGCAGTTCGCCGCGCAGCTCGATCTCGACGTCGACGGTGACTTTCTGGAGGTCGGGCGCGAGATCCTTGCCGTCGCCGCGTTTCGCGACGCCGCGTCGCGAGTCCTCGGTCGCGTCGTGGATCGCGTGGACCTTGCCCGAGAGCGCGATCGCCGCGACACGCCGGCCGTTGACGTCGCGCACGCCCTGGAACGCGGCGCGGAGCGTGCGCGCGGCGCTGTCCTGGAACAGCGCGTTGAAATCCATGTTCTGCGGCAGGTTCTCTTGCGCGGTGTTCGCCGGCGCGTCGTCGGGATGCATCGACAAGCCGTTCGCGGGCGCGAGCACGTTGCGCAGGACTCCGACGTCGACGTCCCAACCGTCGCCTTGCGCGACGTCGCGACCGGGCAGGAAACCGCGCAGGTCGAAGTCCTCGACGAGAGCGGCGAGCAGCTCCTTCTTCCCGCCCTCCTTGGCGAACCGTGGCACGAACGCGTTCTTCTCGGCGCTCCACTCGAAGACGACCACTTGGCCTTCGAGGTCGCTGACCAACTTGATGTCGCGCGTGTCGTTGCCCATCGCGCCCATGTCCATCGTCATGTTCCCGTCGCCGGCGAGGTCGTCGAACGTGCGTTGGTACTTCACGACTTGGCCGCCTTCGACCGCGAGGATCTCGTCGGTCAGCGCGATGCGCGTGTGCATCGACATCGACATCTCGACGTCGTTCGGCTGCTTCTGCTCGACGCCGTTCACCTTGATCGTCGAGTCCTCCATGTTGAACTCCTGCGCGACCGTGAAGGTCTTCGCGAGCGAAACGCCCGCCGTCGGCTGGAACGCGATCCGTTCGGCGCGCGTCGGAAGGACGACGAAGGAAGCGAGGATTCCGGCGGAGCAGAGCAGCGTGTTCGAGTTCATGGCGCGTCGCGATCGTGGTCGGAGTGAGGTCGTGCGGAGCGCGCCGCGCGAGCAAGCCTCATACCGGAACGACGAGCGAGATTGTGCGTCGCGCGACACGCTCGCGGCAAGTTCGCCGATGCGTCGTGTCCTACTCGGCGGTCGAACCTAGACCGCGCGTCGAGCGTTCGACCGGTGCGCTCGCTAGCCGACCATCAGCCAGAGCAACACCACCACCAAGACGGTGATCAGGAGGGATACGAGCGCCTGTGAAGAACCCGAACTCCGAAGAGCGGTGTGGGGCTGCATCGTCAAGGTGCGGGGCAGGGGGACTAGGTGCGGAACGAGGAGCTGCCTATGAGGAATACCACCGCCGCGCGAAACCTGGCGAGTCGGTGCCGGAAGAATCTTTGCGTTTCGAGCTCGCGAGGTGTGACGTCGGCGCTCGCCGCGACAAGCAGGGCATCCACATGACGAACATGACGATCTTGCACACCACGACGCTCCTCGCCTTCTGCGCCACCGCTTCGCTCGCCTTCGGCGCCCAGAACGCCCGACGCGACACGTCGAGCGACGGCAAAGTCCTCACGCCGGACGCCGTGCCCGCGGAGGACGGCACGCCCGGCATGCTCGTCCCGATCGTCCAAGCGGTGATCCGCCCCGACGGTCCGATCCACGAGGACGAGACCGGCAACGCCGCCCGCGAGATCCTCGATCTCGCGGGCATGCCCGGCGGCGGTTTCGCGGCGGTCTGGCAGGACCATCGCGCCGGCAACATGGGCCTCTACTTCGCGCGGGTCGGCGTCGACGGGCACGAGCTCGAGCCCGAACGTCCCTGCTACACCAAGGCGCGCACCAGCCGCGAACTCGACCCCTCGATCGCCGTCAACGCGTCGGGCGCCGGCGTCGTCTCGTGGCGCGAAAAGTCGATGCCCAACGGCTTCTACTTCACGCGCTTGTTCGACGCGTCGGGCAAGACGTCGCCCGAACACCTGCCGATGGGCTTCGAGATCCCCGAGGCCGGTGGGCGAGCCCGTGCCTCCGACCTGGTCCAACCGTCGGTCGCCGCGTTGCCCGACGGCACCGGCCTCTGCGTCTGGCTCGCCGCCGGCAAGGCGATGACGCAGACGATCCGCGCGGAAGGTCCGTTGGTTCAACAGCCCGCCGACCTCAGCCGCAAGGAAGCGCCCGCAACCAGTCGCCCGATCATCGGCGCGGCGGTCGACGGCACGTGCTTGATCGCGTGGGGGACGAAGGGCGGCATCGAGAGCCTGGTGCGTCCGTTGCGCGGCGCCGAGGAGCGCAATGCGCTCGGGCCCGGCCGACCGCTCGAGATCCACAGCGACCTCCACGCCGGTTGGTGGATCCTCGTCGAGGACGAGGGCGCGCGTTTCCTCCGTCACATCGACGCGAACGGCAAGACCGAGCGCGAGGTTGCGTCTCCCGCCGGCGTCTCGGGCGAGATCGTCGACGTCGCGGTCGCGGAGTTCGGGTTGCTCCTGGTCCTCGGACCGAAAGGCGAGCGCGAATCGGGCAACCGTTTGGTGATCGTCCCGAACGACGCGAACACGCCGGCGCCCGAACCCTTCGTCGTCACCTCGGCGAACGGCAAGGTCGGTCGCTTCGTGCGCGTCGCGGCGAGCGGCAAGACCGGCTTGATCGCCTACCGCGAGCGCCGCGGCACCGATTTGTACATCGTCGCGCGCACCGTCGCCGCCGACGGCACGCTCGGCGAAGTCCAGGACCTGACGCACGACCACGGCACCTCGAACCAGACCGGCCCCGACATCTCGTCGAACGGCGTCGACCGCGCGGTGTGCGGTTGGCTCGATCGCCGCAGCGGCGACGTCGAAGTCTGGGCGCGCGTCGTCGACGGCGCGGGCAAGTACGTCACCGGCGAGTTCTCGCTCCCGGTGCGCGTCTCCGACGAAGTGAAGCCGGCGCGGACCAACGACTCCGGCGTCGTCACGGTCGCGATGGCGCGCGACGGACGCTTCGTCGTCGCGTGGGAGGAAGCGATCGACGTCGGCGCGCGCGTCGTCGCGCAACCGTTCGACGCCGCGGCGAAACCGCTCGCGCCCGCGGTCGTCCTCGACACGATGCTCTCCGACTTCGGCGGACTCGCCGCGGTCGCCGGTCCCGACGGCTACGCGTGCTTCTGGACGCGGCCGACGTCGGGCCTGGTCGGTCGGCGGCTCGACTTCGACGGCAAGCCGCTCGGCGAGCCCGTCATCCTCACCTCCGACGGCACGGCCGCGCGTCCGAGCGCCTGCCTGCTCGACACCGTGCCGCGCGACAAGGGCGCGCGCACGTTCGCCGTCGCGTGGGACGTCACCGTCGCCGGCGTCGGTCGTCGGTTGCGCGCGCGCGTCGTGAGCAACACGCTCGAGCTCCAACCGAAGGAACTCTCGTTCGAGACGATGTACCTCGGCACCGATTGGGATCCGGCGATCGCGCCCGCGGCCGACGGCGGATTCGCTCTCGCGTGGACGACCGGCGAGGTCGGACCGCGCGATGTCTTCGCGCGCGTGTTCGCGTCGGACGGCAAGCCGGCGTCGCGACCGTTCGCGATCTCGGTGCGTTTGAACGAACAGGACTATCCCGAGATCACGCGCGCCGCTGACGGCTCGCTGTTGATCGCGTGGGAGGACGACATCGCGATGTGGGACTACTGTCACGTCCGTCGTCTGCTGCCCGACTACAAGACGCTCGGTCCGACGATGCAGATCTGCGAGCGACCGGAAGCGTTCCTGCGCACGTTCAACGCGCCGCGCATCGCGGCCTTCGGCTCGGGCTTCGTGTCGGCGTGGAGCGACGTGCGTCGCGGTCGGGGCTTCGACGTCTTCTGGAAGGTCGTCGGGCCGCGCTTCGACGCTCGGAAGTAAAGCCTCGAAGAATCCGCGCGAGCCCACCGAACCTGTCGAGCGCTTCGTGCGTCAGACGTGCGGGTCTTCGACGCTCGTCTGCGCGCGGTGCGGCTCTTCGGGGTCGTTCCATCAGGAGCCGCAGGCGAGCGCCGAGCCCCGTTTGCTTTCGCTCGCCGGTTCGTCCTCGCCGAACGCTCCCGTCACCTGCGCGGTCGAGCCCTCGACATTGGCATTTCGCCCGACGAACGGTTAGTCAGAGGCGCTTCACGGCTTTCGCGCGGATCCGAACAGTCCCCGTCGCGCGTCGCGCCGCCGCCATGACGCCGGACACGCTCTTCCAGAACCTCACGCAGCGCAACGACGACATCCGCGCGGCCACCAAGATCGTCTGCACGATCGGGCCGGCCTCGGAGGATCGAATCGTCGAGCTGATCGACGCCGGCCTCTCGGTCGCGCGCATCAACTTCAGCCACGGCGACGAGGCCGACCATCGCCGGCGCGTCGAGCTCGTGCGCGCCGCCGCCGCGGAACGTCGCACGCCGGTCGGGATCCTCGCGGACCTCCAGGGGCCGAAGCTGCGCCTCGGGCGTCTCGAGGACGGACCGCGCGAGTTGGAGGCGAACGAAGACGTCACGTTGACCGAAGGCGAGTCGGCGGCATCGGGCGTGATTCCGCTCAACATCCCGGGCTTCCTCGCGGCGATCCAGCCCGGTCACCGCATCCTGCTGTGCGACGCCGCCGTCGAACTCGTCGTGCAGTCGGTTGGGAGCTCGACCGTCACCGCCCGCGTCCGCCGCGGCGGCGCGATCAGCGATCGCAAGGGCGTGCACCTGCCCGATTCGTCGTTGGTCTTCGAGTTCCCGACCGCGCAGGACCGCGAGCACATCCAGCTCGCGCGCGAACTCGGCATCGACATGCTCGGCCTGTCCTTCGTGTCCCGCAAGGACGAGATCGAGCGGGTGCGCGACGCCGCGCCGGGCATCCTGATGGTCGCGAAGATCGAGCGACTCGCCGCGCTGCGCAACCTGAAGACGATCCTCGAGGCGACCGACGGCGTGATGGTCGCGCGCGGCGACTTGGGCGTCGAGATCAACCTCGAACAGCTGCCGCTGGTCCAGAAGTCGATCATCCAAGAGGCGCTCAAGGCCGGCAAGTTCACGATCACCGCGACCGAGATGCTCGAGTCGATGATCGAGCACAGCCGTCCGACGCGCGCCGAGGTCACCGACGTCGCCAACGCGGTGCTCGACGGCACCGACGCGGTGATGCTCTCCGCGGAGACAGCGGTCGGGCGGTATCCGGTCGAAGCCGTTCAAGCGATGTCGCGGATCGCGCGCGCGGTCGAGACGTCGCTGCGCTATCGCGAGCTCCCGCGCGTTTCTTTCCGCGAGAACGAGCCGACGTTCTCGAACGCGACCGCCCTCGCCGCAGCCCAAGCCGCCGAAGCGCTCGACATCCAGAAGATCGTCTGCTTCACCGAGACCGGCAACTCGGTGCGTTTGCTCTCGCGCTACCGCGCCGAGGCCGAGATCATCGCGCTGACACCGAACGCGCGGACCCTGAACGGCATGACGATCCTGAGCCACGTGCGGCCGATGCTGTGCGCGCGCGGGACGAGCCTCGATGACATGCTGCACAGCGCGCAGGCGCTCTTGCTCGAACGCGGCGTCGTCCTGCCGGGCGAAGAGGTGATCTTCGTCGCCGGCGTGCCGCCGGGCGTGTCGCGCTCGACCAACGTGATGAAGCTCCACCGCATCGGCGAAGTCACGCGCCTCCATTGAGCACGCTCCGCCGACTCGGTGTCACGGACACGAGTCCGGGATCAGGTCGTGGTTCGCGTCGGCGGCCGTGCCCTCGATCACGTCGACGATGTCCTGCACGCCGTTGCCGTTGCAGTCGGGTCCGGACGCGCGGTCGAGCAACACGAAGATCGTCGGCGACCCGAGGTAGACGAGCCCGTTCGCCCTAACCGCCGTTTGCCCGAACACAGTCTGCGAGCCCGAGCCCGCGGCGAGATCTCCAGTCGCGACCGTCGCACCGAGCACTCCAGCGGCGTTCGCGTGGCCGAGCGGAACGATCGGCAGGAGCGCCGAGCGCAACGTCAACCACGTGCCGTGGAACGGCGGCGAGAAAAGGTGAGCGGGCGAGAGCGAACCGAGCGCGTACACGGAGTCGCTCGCAGCTCCCGCGAACGTGACCGACCACGTCGAAGCGTCGCTGCCGACCAACGGTCCGGCGGCCGTCGTGCGCGCGGGCCCAGGGTAGGGCGTCACTGTGAACGCAGCGCCCGTGAACGTTCCGCCGCTCGGTCCCTGCGTTCCGCCGAATCCGCCGGAACCGCCCGTGACCGTAGAGCCGATGTAGGTGAAGTTGGCGTTGAATTGGAAGAGCGCGTCGCCTCCCGCCCCGCCCGAGCCGATCGGTGGTTGGAAAAACTGCGCGCCACCGACGCCGCCGAAGATCGAGCAGTTCGACGCGAACACCGTCGATTGGTCGATGGTCCCGCCGGAGCCTCCGTTCGCAGGTTGGCACTCGGAGCCACCACCGCGTCCGCCTTCGAGAGTGCAGTCGTAGAGCGCGAGATTGGCGCCGATCGCCTCGAGCCCGGACCCGCCGGCGCCCGGCGGGTGACAGTGGCAGTCGTCGGTCGAGTCGAAGTCGCCGCCCGTGCCGCCGGTCAGCGTGCAGGCGCTGAACGCGACGCGCGGGCTCGCCTGCACCCGAGCTGCCGCGAGACCGGCGGTCGGGGGCATGCCGCAGAAACCGAACGCACCGTCGGACCCGCGCAGGTTGCACGCCTGGACGCGCACGAAGCCCGCGCAACTCTGGACGTCGAGCGCAGGCATCGATGCGGCCGTCGCGGCCAGCGTCAGGCCGCTCAGGACGACGCGCTTCGATGACGCGAGCCCCGTAACGCTCACGACGCCGTCGATCGTCACCGAGTTCAGCGTCGCGGCAGCGACGACGAGCGTCTTGTTGCCGACAGAGAAGCCCGGATACGCGCCGGGCCCGATCAGGATCACTGCGCCGTCCGGCGCCGCGGCGATCGCCGCCTGCACGTCGGGGAAGTTGGCGGTGCCCGTCGGCTCGACGATGCGCACACCGCCAGCGATGGCGGGAAAGCAGAGCAGAACAATCGAGATCCAGGTCGGCAAGGCGTGCGAGCGCATGGATGAGGTCTCCTATTCTTCGATCGGTCGGACGATTTCTCCTCGTGTCGGGCACGTCCGAGTCTCCGCGCTATCGCCAAGTCCGCAAGGGCGTCGCGACTTTCTGGTTGGTTGACGTGCGCCCTCGGCCTGGCGACAGTACGCGCGCTCATGTCGGAGACCCTGAGTCGCGACGGAATCGGTCGGCTGTTCTTCGGCCGCAGTTGGGAGCGACCGGCGACCGCGCGCGTCGCGCCGCGGCGAGCGCGCGTCGTCTGCGTCGCGAGCGGCAAGGGCGGCGTCGGCAAGAGCATCCTCTCGACCAACCTCGCGGTGTTGCGCGCGCGTCAGGGTGAGCGCGTGTTGCTGGTCGATTTCGACGTCGGCTTCGCGAACGATCACTTGCTGCTCGGCCTCGCGCCGCGCCACGACTTGGTCAGCGTGCTCGAAGGCCGCGTCAGCGCGCTCGACGCGTTGGCGCAAGGTCCGGAGGGCGTGCAGTTGCTCGCGGGCGGCGTCGGGCGCACCGATCTCGGTTCGGCGACGCGGCGCGAGCTCGAGCGACTCTTTCGCGCTCTCGCTCCGCTCGAGAGCAGCTTCGATCGCATCATCGTCGATCACGGAGCGGGCTTGAGCTACGCGACGCTCGCGCAGGTCGCGGTCGCGCCGGCGTTGTTGATCGTCACCAGCCACGAGGTCACCGCGCTCTCCGACGCGTACGCGCTCTTCAAACGCGCGCTCGCCGCGAATCCCAAGTTGCGCGCGGGCCTGGTGATCAACCGCAGCCCGAGCCGCGCGCACGTCGACTCCGCGTGGGAGCGCTACTCCGGCGCGTGCCGCAAGTTCCTCGGCGCGGTTCCCGAACTCGTCGGTTGGGTGCCGGCCGACGACGCGGTCGGCGCGAGCGTCGACGAACGGCGGCCGTTGGTGATCGCTCACCCGGAATCCGCGGCGGCGCGAGCCCTCGAACCGATCGCCGCGTGGCGCGCGCTTGACCAAGCCGCCGGCGCGGGAGCATTCTACGACCAGGCTTGCGCGGCCCTGCGCTGACCCAACCCGTGCGCGTCCTCTCGCTGATCAACCAAAAAGGCGGCTGCGGCAAGACCACCGTCGCCGTCAACTTGGCGGCGGCGCTCGGACGGCGGGAGCAACGCGTTCTGCTGGTCGATCTCGATCCGCAAGGCCATGCGACGCTCGCGCTCTCGTGCGACGGCGAGTCGTGCGCTTCGCTGCGCGACGTGCTGACCGCGCGCACGTCGATCCGCAGCGCGATCCGGCGCACGCCGTTCGGGATCGATCTGTTGCCCGCCGCCGAATCGCTCGCCGAGTTCGAGGAGGCGAGCGCGCGGATGCTCAAACCCGAGACCGTCCTGCACGACGCGTTGCAGGACGTCGCGGACGAGTACGACTGGGCGTTGCTCGATTGTCCGGCGCGGGCCGACGGCGTGCTCTCCGCGAACGCGTTGCGCGCTTCGTCGATCGCGATCCTGGTCGTCGAGACCGGCGCGTTCGCGTTGCAAGGCGCGTTGCGCGCGCGGCGGATCTTCGAGCGCACCGCCCGAGCCCAAGGGTCGCGTTTCGACATCCGCGTTCTCGGCACGCTCTTCGATCGGCGGACCAAGTGCGGACGCGAGCTCCTGCTCGCGATGCATTCGCGCTTCGGTCCCGACATGTTCGACACGGTCGTGCGCGAAAGCGTCAAACTGCGCGAGGCCGCCGCCCGCGGCATGCCGGTCCAATTCCTCGCCCCGCGCAGCGGCTCGAGCGACGACTTCGCCGCCCTGGCGGTCGAGCTCGCCGCGACGCGTTTGCGGGACGGCCACGACCTCGTCGCGCGGACGGTTTCGCGCGAGGGAACGCCGGCCCCCTTGTGATCGCTTGCTCGGAGCGCGATCATCGCTCGTGCTTCCGGGGGTGACGCTCCCACCGCCGCCCGGAAACGGAGCCTGTGTTCGGAGGACGACATGGATGCCCTGGCGCTGCTCTGCAATTTGTACGGTGACGGACCCGCGACCCTGCGACGCTTGCGCGAAGCCGGTTGCACGGAGCTCGTCGAGCTCGAACGTCTGACGCTCGACGACCTGACGACGATCCTCGGCAGCTCGCCGGTCGCCGCGCGACGCTTCCAGAACGAAGCGACGTTGCTCGCCGCGCGCGTCGTCGAGATCACCGAGGCTCGCGCCGAGGAAGTCGACGTCTCGATCGACGTCGGCGTGCCGCGCGATCCGGCGATCGAACGCGCGCTCGCCGCGTGGCGCGCCGCCGATGCGCTCGAAGTTCCCGAGCAAGTCCCCGAGGAAGTCGTCGCGCGGAACGACGAGTCCGACGAAGGCGACGGATCCGACGGATCCGACGGCAACGCCGTGCCGCGCGCGACGCCGTTGCGGCCCGCGTCGGTCGACGGCCTCGACGAACTGACTTGCGCTCGCTTGCGCGCGTTCGGCGTCGAGACCGCCGAAGATCTGCTCGCGGCCGACGTGCTCGAACTCGCCGCCGTGAGCGAATGCCCGCTGACGCGCCTGATGCGCTTCCAGAGCCTGATCCGTCGCGCCCTCGTCGAGGAGACGCCCGGCCTGCTCGTGCCGCACCCGCGGCGCAACGAGAAGCGCTTCTCTCCGGACCCGATCGCGGCCGAGCTGCGCGCGCAGAGCGAGTCCGAGCCGGGCGCCGGTCCGTTCGCGTGAACCGCGCTTCGATCCGGTGACCGAACGTGGTCGGTCCACTAGGGCTGCCGTGAAGCTGCTGCGGATCGTCTCGGCGTTGCTGTGGCTCGCGTGCGCGAGCGCGACGGCCCAGGAGAAGCTCGCGCCCGACGGCAAACGCGGCTTCGGCGTCGACGCGTCGCTGTCGGAGATCTTGCACGTCTTTCGTCAGCCCGACGACGAGGACAAGCGCTGGCTCAATGCGCTCGAACGCCTTTCGGGCGAGATCGACACGTTCGTGACGCTCGCTCGCGATCGTTGTCATAAGCGCGGCTACGTCGCGTTGCTCGAGGAGAAGGCCGACCCCGACCTCTTCGCGTTGCACGACGCTTTTCGTGCGGCGGAAGGCGACGCGGTCGAGGTGTTGCGCAAGCACGACGCTCGTGCGCGCGCGTTCGCGCAGATGTATTTCGACGTGCGCTTCCTGCTGCGCGCGGCGGCGCTCGAGGGTTATCAGGAGGAGCGCGACGAACTCGTGCATGCGCTCGGACTCTTGCGCGCGGCGACCGACGGGCACGTCACGCTCGTCGAAGTCGAAGCGCGTGCGATCGCGTCGCGCGCCGACCTCGCGGCGAGTCGGCTGCGCGCGATCCGCGCGGACCTCGAGAGTCTGCACGAGACCAAGACCGAGCCCGACGCCGAGCGCGAGATCGCGACCAAGGCCGACGAGCTGGTCGAGCTCGCCGCCGCGCGCGATCGGGATCGCGACCGCGCGTTCGCGTTCGCGACGAAGCTCGATGAGCTCGCGAAGCGCAAGCAGTTGATGCGGCAGTCGCTCGTCGTCGAGACCCTGCGGCCGCGCCTCGCCGACGCGCTCGCGGCGCGCGCGAAGGTGCGCGAGGAGGCGCAGCGCTTCGTCGACCAGGCGAAGCTCTACTTCGACGAGCCCGCGAAGGGCGTCGAGCCGTCGAAGGAGCTCGCGAAGTTCTCGCGGCCCGAACGTCTGCGCATCGCGCGCGAGCTCGCGGCGCGGGCGCTCGCGAAAGATCCGCTCGCCGAGGAAGCGACGTGGATCGAGGCGAAGACGATCGACTTCTTCGAGGGCGAGGTCTACTCGCGGCCGCACTACGATCGCTACCTCGCGTTGCGCGGGATTCGTGCGCACGAGTGGCGCACGCTGCGCGATCGTCAATTGACGACGCGCGAGCAGGACGCGCTCAACGTCGTGCAACGCGGCGATCTCGCGCCGGGGCGTTGACGGCGGTCAGCGCGTCGTCGGCGACTCGAGCTCGAACGCGACGAGCTCGATCTCCTTGCCGCGCGCGAAGTTGAAGCCCGAGCTGCGCGCGATCTCGCGACCGCCCAAGGCCTCGAGCTCCGGCGCGAGTTCGTCGAAGCCCTTGCGGCTCGCCACCAACACGCCGGGGCGATTCCACTTGCACCATTCGAGCGCCGCGTGCGCGTCGGTGAACTTCCGAACCGGACTTCGTCCGACGTAGAACGCGAGACTCGGTTCGTCGAAGTCGTACGTCGCGATCGGGCCCACCGTCGAAGCGCGGATCGCCGCGGCGAGCGGCGGCACCGGCTTGCGCGCGTCGAGCTGCGGCAGCACGGCGAACGCGAGCACGAGCGCGCTCGCGACCGAACCGCCGCCGAGCGCTCGCGCCGCCGCGAAGTGCGCACCGCGTCGCGCGCGAGCGAGCGCGAGCCACGCCGCGACGACACCGATCGCGGCGAGTAACACGCAACCGACACGGGTCGACGGCTCGCGTCCACCGATCCAGCCGAGAGCTCCGAGTTCGACGACGACGAGCGGCGCGAAGAACCACACGCCGCGCGCGAGCCACGTTCGCGTCCGCGGACCGAGCTCGTTCGTTTCCGCTTTCACGACGACGCGCGCGACGCCGAGCGCGAGCGCCGGGAAGAGCGGCAAGACGTAGTGGGGGAGTTTCGTCGCGACGAGGCTGACCATCACGAACGTCGTCGTGATCCAACCCCAGAGCACCGCGCGTTCGCGGGGCGTGAACGTCTCGCGCGCGACGAGCGCGGCGATCGTCGCCGGCACGTAGAGCGTCCACGGCGCGAAGCCGAGCCACACGATCGGCAAGTAGAAGAAGAGGCCGAGCGCGTACGAACCGCCGTGACCTTCGAGCGGATGCAGCACGCGATCGAGCACATGGTGGCCGAGACCTTCGCTCGCGAACTGTCCGTGCGTCGCGCGGTTCGCGGGATAGGCCCACGCGACGAAGACCGCGACGCTGACCAACGCCGCGACGAACAACGCGCCGCGCCACGGACGCAGGCCCGGCAGTTCGCGCCCGACGATCAGCGCTGCGCCGATCGCGAGCAACGGCGCGGCGAGTCCGATCGGGCCTTTGACCAACTCCGCCGCCGCGAGCGCGAGCGTGACGCCGATCACATGCAGCGCGCGCGTGCCGTCGACGATGCCGACGACGAAGCACGCGAGCGCGACGCTGACGCACCCGAGCAAGACGGCGTCGGTCGTCGCGAGAACGCTCTCCGCGAACGCGAGCGGCGTGGTCGCGAGGATCGCGGCCGCGAGCCAACCGGTGCGCGCGTCGAAGAGCTTGCGCCCGATCACGAACGTCGCCGCGGCAGCGACGGCTTGTCCGAGCGCCGACCACAGCCGCACCGCGACTTCGCTCGGTCCGAACAGACGAATCGGCACCGACATCAACCAGTAGATCAGGATCGGCTTGTCGGGCCGGAGCTTGCCGTTGAACGTCGGATAGAGGTACTGCCCCGACTCGACCATCTCGACGGCGGCGCGCGCGAACCGCGGCTCGTCGCGATCCCAGAGGCTCGTGCGCGACGACGCGAAGAGCGAGAACGCGGCGACGACGACGCACAGCGCGAGCAGCGCGAGAAACGGTCGACGGAGATCGGGCGCGCGCATCGGGACCGAGGCTTTCGAATGAAGCCCGAGAGCGCCGCGGGTTGCAAGCTCGCTCGCGGCGATGCCGAGCGTCTTCGAGGCGCTCGCACGCGTGCGCAGAAGCGCTCGACGGGCCTCTCGATAGGACGCGAGCCCGACTCTTCTGGAGTCGAGCTCGCCTGCCTCGGGCTGCGGATGCGGGTCAGGGGGTGAACTGCACCTCGAGTGCATTGGTGAGGTTGAAGCCCGAACCGCAGGGCCCCGCCGCATCGCGGTACCAAGCCTGGAACCGCCGGATCGAGCCCGCGGTGATCCATGCCGCGCCTGCCAGGTGCGTCTGCACCCAGTCGACTTGCCCCGGCCCGTACGAGAAGGTCCCGCCGGCGCCGGCGTTGCGCACCGCGAAGCGATAGATCGGCAGGCCGACGCAGCGCAGGCCGTCACCGAACGGCGTCGCGTTCACTGCGCTTCCGCCCATGAAGCAGAGGCCGTACACGTTGTTCGGCAGCTGGCTCGCCTGCAGCGTGAAGTTGTCCGCGCTGACCGAACTCGTGCCGAGGCCGCGCAGCTTCGCGCCTGCGCCCGTCGAGTTCTTGCAGCCGGCTTGCGCGCCGCTCGCCGAGGAGTTGCCGCACGGACAAGCCGCGCCGCTCGCGCTGCCATCGCCGGCGCAGTAGCTCGTGCCGACCGGTTGATCGAGCACCGTGAGCGTTGCGATGCCGCGGCTGCCGAAGCTCATCCAGAGCTCGTAACCGCCGGCGATCGTGCGCACCTCGAAGTCGTTGAGCGATGCGTGCGGCATGCCGCCCCACTGCGGCACGCCGCCGAACGGCGCCTGGAACTTGCCGACGTTCACGCCGTCCCACCAACACAGGCCCGAGTCGGGCGACGGGTACTCGCTGTCGTAGTGCAGCCACAGGCGACCATCCGGCGTGACCGCGAGCGGGCGTACGTGTTCGCCGGGGAACGGCCAGCCGAGGTCGTGCTCGTAGACCGTGTACGCGCCGGTGTTCGCGTCGAGTCGGATGAGCGTGCTTCCCGTGGGCGTGAACTGCGTCCAAGTCCCGACCCACACGATGCCGTTCGCGTCCGGGGCCAAGCCCGTGAACCCACCGTGGGATCCAGGGAAGTCGCTGGGCGTGCGCGTGAACGTGTAGCTCCCGTCCGTGCGCTTGATCTCGCCGTCCGTCGTCGCCCAAACCGTGCCAGGCCGTGTCGGGTCCTTGCGGAGCTTCAGGCCCCAGCCGGTGAGCCCCACGGAGTTCCAGCTCGATCCATCGTGGTAGTCGAGTCCGAAGTACTCGCCGAGCGCCCACAGTCGGCCGAGCGAGTCCTCGCAGAGGGCCTGTGCGCCGTTCAGGCCGGGCAGCGCCTGGAAGCCGGTGCCCGTCCACTCGTGGACGCCGTAGAGCCAATTGGTCGGCGAGACGGCTAGCTTTCCGTTCGACGGCCGGTAGGCGAGCGCTTGGGAGTTGTCGTTCGGGAAGGGCCAGTCGTAGCCGAGCCCGTAGGTCGCTTGGTTCCAGGAGACCCAACGCTCGCCGTCGAAACGCGTCATGCCGCCGACGCCGGCAGCCGCGTTCGCCGTCGCGTAGACGTAGCCGTTGACCGGATCGATCGCGAGGTCGCCGTTGAAGTTGTCGCAGTTGCCGGTGTTGGTGACGCGGTAGCGCTGCCACTGTCCGGTGACCACGTCGCGCTTCGCCGCGCCGCCGATGCCGCACGCCCAGACATTGCCCGCGGCGTCGATGTCGACCGAGTACGTGAACATGCCCGGACGCCACACGCCGAGACTGATCCAGGTCGAGCCGTTGAACTGCCACACTTCGCCGGCGCCGTCGACCGCGAGCGCGCGACGATCGCCGTAGGCCTTGAAGGCCCACACGTTGAAGCCGAGGCTCGCGTACGGCTCGGGCGGCGTCACCCACGTGCCGTCGGGGCGGCGATAGTCGAGGCTGTTCCAGTCGCCGGGGATCGTGGGGGTCCGGATCGCCCACAGATTGCCGGTGTCGTCGACGCAGTCCTTGCCGGGCAGCCCGGCGACTTCGTTCGCCGCGCCGGTCAAGGTGTACGTGGTCCACTGTTGCGTGTCGCTGTCGAACACGAACGTGTAGTCCTGCGTCGGCGGAGTCGACGACGACCAGACCAGGTAGCCGCCGCTCGGCTTCGGCTGCACGCTGAGGGTGATGCTGCCGGTGTTCCAGCGACTCCAGGCGTTGGTCGCCGGGTCGTAGCGCACGATGCCCTGGTTCGCGAACCAGATCGAGCCGTCGGGCGCGCGATCCATGTCGTAGGTCATGTCGTTCGCGAGCTGTGAGTTCGACGGTCCGAAGCGAACCAGCGAGCTCGCCCCGATCGCGGGATCGAACCGCAGCGCGCCGCGCCAGGTTGCGACCCACACCTTGCCGCCGAGCTCGGGCACGAAATCGGTGACGCGCGTGCACCCGACCTCGTTGGGGTGGCCGATCACCGGGTAGTCGACGTTCGAGAAGTTGACCCAGCGATCCTCGCTCTGCACGAACTTCGCGAAGCCGCCTTCTTCCCAGCCCGGGTGGTAGCCGCCGATGTAGGGATCGCCGTCAGGCGCGACCCAAACCGCTTCGTTGTTGTCGCCTTGGATGCCGGTATTGCCGGGGCGGTAGTAGCGCCAGGAATAGGCCTGTTGTGCGTGGGCGATTTCGGTACCGACGGCGAGCAGCGCCGTGGCGACGACCAAGGATTTGTGGAGGAGCATGGTGGTACCAGTGAATCTATTCGAGAAGACGGAGCGCGTCCGATCGTCCAGGATTCGTACGCGACGTGCAGTTCGTGGGCGTCGGTCGGAGTCGAGCGCCGGACTCCGCAGCGCGCACGCTCTTCCGAACATCGGAGTAGGTGGAGGTTCTTGTGCGGGCCGAGCGGCGTGACGAACCGCGTGCCCCTCGCAAGGCGTTGCGTCGTTGCAGCACCGGACCGGTCAGAAAATCGTCGTCCGGCGCCGATTCGAGCGCGCCGCCGTCGCCCGTGTAGTCTGGAAGGGCACTTCGGTCCTTCGATGGTCGACTTCACTCGCGTACTCCGTTCGGCCCAGGCGGGCGATGCTCGCGCGGCCGAAGAACTCGCCGGACTGCTCTACCAGGAGCTGCGAGAACTCGCGCGGCGCGAGATGGCCGGCGAGCGACGCGACCACACGTTGCAGCCGACGGCGCTGGTCAACGAGGCCTACCTGAGGCTCGTCGACGGCGGCGCGAGCTTCGCCGATCGTGAGAGCTTCTTCGCTGCCGCCGCGAACGCGATCCGGCGCGTGCTCGTCGACCATGCCCGCAAGCGAGCGCGCGAAAAGCGCGGAGGGCATCTCGTCCGCGTGCCGCTGGAAGGGCTCGATGTCGCGGAGTCCATGGTCGACGAGGACCTGCTCGCGCTCGACGACGCGCTCGAGGCGCTCGCGACGGTCGATCCGGCGAAAGCGCGGATCGTCGAGTTGCGGTTCTTCGCGGGGCTCTCGGTCGATGAGCTCGCGAAGACCGTCGGCGCGTCGGAGTCGACGCTGCGCCGCGAGTGGCGCCTGGCGCGTGCATGGTTGCGTACGCGGATGGAAGGGCAGCGTGGAGACTGATCGCTGGCGGAAGCTCCAGGAGCTCTTCCACCGCGCCGCCGATCTCACGGAGCCCGAGCGTGCGCGCCTGCTCGAAGCCGAGTGCGGCGCCGATGCCCAGTTGCGCGGCGAGCTCGAGCAGCTGTTCGCGCGCGATGCCGACCGCGACGATGCGTTCGGTCGACTCGACGCGACGAAGCACGAGCCTGCGGTCGATCCGCTGCTCGGGCGAGCGCTCGGCGCATGGACGTTGAGGGAGCGGCTCGGCGAAGGTGGGATGGGCGTCGTTTACCGCGCCGAGCGCGCGGATGGGCTCTTCCGGCAAGAGGTCGCGATCAAGCTGGTGCGTGCGGAGCGCGCGACCGAGTGGAGTTTGCGCCGTTTCGAGTTCGAACGGCGGACCCTCGCGGGTCTCCAACACCCGTCGATCGCGCGGCTCTTCGACGGCGGCGCGACCGACGAGGGCTGGCCGTACTTCGTGATGGAGCTCGTGCGTGGCGAGCAGATCGGCCTGTGGTGCGAGGCGCGCCGGGTGCCGCTCCGCGAGCGCCTCGCGCTGTTCGTGCGCGTGTGCCGCGCCGTGCAGTTCGCGCACCAGAATCTGGTCGTCCATTGCGACCTCAAGCCGGCCAACATCCTGATCGACGATGCGGGCGCGCCGCACTTGCTCGACTTCGGCATCGCGCGGTTCGTCGAAGCGGGGCCCGAGTCGCGAGTCGAGTCGGTCACCACGCCGCGCACGTTGACGCGCGTCCACACTCCCGAGTACGCGAGCCCCGAACAACTCGCCGGGAGTCCCGTGACGACGTCGATCGATGTGTACGCGCTCGGCGTCGTGCTCTACGAGCTCCTGACCGGCCGCCGACCGTTCGCGGCGGAAAGTCGCAGCCCCGCGGAGTGGGAGCGAGTCGTGCGGGAAACGACGCCGGAGCGGCCGAGCACGCGCGTGCTCCGCGCCGACGACGCCTGCGATCCGAGGGCGCTCGCCGCGACCCTCGTGAGCACGCCGACGAGTCTGCGACGCGCGTTGCGCGGCGATCTGGATCGCATCGTGCTGATGGCGTTGCGCAAGGAGCCCGAACGACGCTATGCGTCGGTGCAGGAGTTCGCCGACGACGTCGAGCGTCACCTCGCGGGTCAACCCGTGCGCGCTCGCTCCGATTCGTTGACCTACGTCGCGTGGAAGTTCGTCCGGCGCAACCGCATCGCAGTCTCGGCCGCCGCCGCAGTTCTCGCGGCATTGCTCTACGGTCTCGTCTCCGCGCGCAGCAGCGAACGAGTCGCGGAAGCCGAAGCCCAGCACGCGCGCATCGAAGCCGACTCTTTCCAGAGCATCGCGGACTTCCTGATGGACGCGTTCCTGCCCGCGCAGCCCTCCCAGAACGCCGCCTGGCAGGAGCGCGCGCGTCTGCGGATCGTCGCGCACGCCGAACGAGTCCACAGGCAGTACGCCGACCAGGATCACGTGCGCGCGAACTTGCTCGACACGCTCGGTCAAGTGTGCCTGCGCCTCGATCTCGTCGACGACGCAAGGCGCCTCTTGCACGACGCCGCGGACATCCGCGAGCGCGCGTTCGGCGAGGATTCGCTCGAGTACGCGATCTCGTTGCGCAGTCTCGGTCAGTTCGCCTACATGTCGGGCGAGTACGACGAAGCGGTCGAGCTCCTCGGTCGCGCACTCGCGATCAATCGGGCCGCCGGCGAGAGCATGCACGCGGACGTCGACGCGCTCGCCAACGACCTGGCGGCCTGCCTGCACAGCGTCGGGCGCGACGACGAGGCCGAAGCGCTGCATCGGGAGGCGTTGGCGCTGCGGCGTGCGGGCGGCGATCACGGGTTGCCGGTCGCCGAGAGCCTGAACAACCTCAGCGCCGTGCACCAGGGCCGCGGGGAGTACGACCTCGCGCTCACGGAGCTACGCGAAGCGCTCGCGATTCGCAGCGAGATCCTGGGCGACCAACACACGCTCACGCTCCAGACGCTCTCGAACTTCGCGACGGTGCTCTGGCGCAAAGGTGAGCGAGGTGAGGCAAAGAGCACGATGTTGCGCGCCGAAGCCGGCTACCGCGCGCTCGGCGGCGACGGCGAGGAGGGCCTCGGCTCCGTCCTCTCCAGCCTCGCGACGATGCATCTCGCGGAGAACGACCTCGCCGCTGCGGCGCCGACCCTCGAGGAAGCTCTCGCGCTCCAGACCAAGCGCCTCGGACCGGAGCATCCGGAGGTCGCCCTGACGCTGGCGAAGCTCGCGACGCTCTATCACGCGCAGCAACGCGACCAAGCGGCGAGGGAGTGCTGGGACGAGGTGCTGCGCATTCGCAGAGTCTCAGACGCGCCGACCCGCGATCTCGCCGACGGTCTGTACAGGTACGCCGTGTTCCTCTCCGACGTCGGTGAGTGCGAACGCGCCGTGCCGCTGCTGGAGGAATCGATCGGGTTGCAGCGCTCGTGGTCACGCGGCGATCCGATCGCGCTCGGTCGCGCCGAGTACACGCTCGGACTGTGCTTGGAACGACTTGGGCGCGATGTCGACGCGCAGCAGCACTTCGTCGAAGCGCTGAGGTTGTTCGACTCGGATCCGGATGCGACGCTCGAAGAACGCGCGCGCGTGCAGGGGCACCTGAAGCGTTGACGCAGGGAGAGAGCTGCCTCTCCGCCGGGTTCACGGGGTGGCTCGGCCGACGACACGGAACCCTGCGGAGAGACGCTCCATTTGCCACCAAGCCGTCCGTCCGCGCTCCGCCGACCGGCGCTAACCGGCCGGGGCTGCTAGAGTGCTTCGCCCTCGAACAGACGCGAGAACCCATCGCATGAACGTGCGCGCGCCCGTGACCGTCCGACCTTCGTTCCTGATCCCCGATTGCGTCGCGCGGCCCGGCGACGATCCGATCTTCGCCTTGAACGCGGAAGCCGCGCGTCGCCGCGCCGGCGGCGAGAAGGTGATCAACGCGACGCTCGGCGCGTTGATGGACGATCGCGGCGAGCTCGCGGTGATGCCCAGCGTCTTCGAAGCGCTCGCGCGCGTGCCGCAAAAGCGCGCCGCGGGTTACGCGCCGATCGCGGGCGAGTCGCGCTTCCTCGAACTCGTCATCCGCGACCTCTACGGCGCGAGCCCGCTCGCCGCGCAATCGATCGCCGCCGCGACGCCGGGCGGAACCGGCGCGTTGCACCACGCGATCGTCAACTTCCTCGAGCCCGGTCAGGCCTTGCTGACCACCGACTACTACTGGGGTCCGTACAAGACGCTCGCCGAGCACACGCGCCGTCGCGTCGAGACGTTCGCGATGTTCGATCGCGCCGGGCGCTTCGGAGCGGAGGCGTTCGAGCGTGCGTTGAACGAGACGCTCGCGCGACAAGGACGAGCGCTCGTCCTGCTCAACACGCCGTGTCACAACCCGACCGGCTACTCGCTCGACGCGCGCGAGTGGGACGACGTCGAGCGCATCGTCCGCGCCGCTTCGGCGACCGCGCCGGTCGCGCTCTGCATCGACTTCGCGTACGCGCGCTTCGCGGCGGGCGCGGCCGACGCGTGGGTGCGCAACGTCGAGCGCCTCGCCGGCGACGCGTTGATCCTGGTCGCGTACACGGCGTCGAAGTCGTTCGCGCAATACGGCGCGCGGGTCGGAGCTCTCGTCGCGACGCATCCCGACGAAGCCGAGCGCAAGCGCATCGCCTCGGCGCTCGCGTACTCGTGCCGCGGCACTTGGTCGAACTGCAATCACCTCGGGATGCTCGCGATCGCGGACTTGCTCGGCGACGCCGCGTTGCGCGCGAAGTCGGAAGCCGAGCGCGCGGCGCTGCGCCAATTGCTCTTCGAACGCGTGCAGGCCTTCAACGGCTCGGCAGCGAAGTCGGGCCTCGTCTACCCGCGCTACGAAGGCGGCTTCTTCGTCACCGTGTTCTGCGCCGAACCCGAGCGCGTCGCGAAACGCATGCGCGACGACGCGGTCTTCATCGTGCCGGTGCAAGGCGGCGTGCGCGTCGCGTTGTGCTCGACGCCGGTCGCCGACGTGCCGAAGTTGGTCGAGTCGCTGGCGCGCGCGCTCGCCGCGGAGCCGCGCGCGTGACGCGCGCCGAGACGGCGAGCTGGGAGCTCGAGCACCGCTATGGACCGCGCGTCCACGTGCTCGACAACCTCTACCTGCTCTCCGCTCTCGCGCGTCTCTCGAGCCCCGAGGTCCGTCATCCCGAGATGACGTCGATCCTGCGCTCGATCTATCAAGCTCTGCTCGTCGCCGTGTCCGGCCGCGAGTTCCCGCGCATCGACGCCGAAGTGCCGACGCGCATGCGCGCGCTGCATCCGAAGGAAGGCGTGTGGCGCGGCGGCGTTTTCGATCCCGCGACTTGCGTCGTCGTCGTCGACATCATCCGCGCGGGGATCGTGCCGTCGCAGACGTGCTTCGAGGCGTTGACCAGCGTTCTGCCGCCCGACAACGTGCGCCTCGATCACTTGAACATGGCGCGCGTGTCCGACGCGAGCGGTCACGTCGTCGGCGTCGATCTCTCGGGCTCGAAGATCGGCGGCTCGGTCGAGGGCGCGATCCTGCTCTTGCCCGATCCGATGGGCGCGACCGGTTCGACGACGTTGCGCGCGGTCGCGCACTACCTCGAGCACCACGGCGAACCCGCGCGCATCATCGCGATGCCGATGATGGCGACGCCGGAGTACTTGAAGCGCGTCACCACTTCGCTCGAACGCGCCGTCGTCTACACCGCGCGCCTCGATCGCGGCCTCAGCCCGGCCGACGTGCTCGCGTCGATCCCGGGCACGCACTGGGACCGCGAACGCGGCCTGAACGACAAGGGCTACATCGTCCCGGGCGCAGGCGGCATGGGCGAGGTGCTCAACAACTCGTGGTGTTGACGCGCGCTCAGGGCTGACGTTCGAACGGGCCGAGGTCGACGAGCGGCGCGCCGCCGAAGCCGACGTCGGGCGCGAGCGGATCGTCGACGCGACGCGGGAACAGCAACAGGTCGAGCGGGACGGGCTCCGCGATGTTGCCGTCGCCGTCCAGATCCGCGCCGTCCGCTTGGAGCAACCCGTTGTCGCCCGCGTCGCTGCACGGCGAACCCGCGCCGAGCTGGAGCACGTTGTCGGCCCACGTCAGCGGATTCGCGTCCGCGCCGATCTCCGACTGGAAGAGCGGATCGGCCGCCAGATTGCCGGAGCCCCACGCGAGCACGCTCGAACCGGTGGTCAACGCGATCGCACCTTGGCCGCCCTGAATGTCACAGTTCGCCACCGCGAGCGCGCTGTTGTAGAGCCCGATCGTCTGCGCCGTGTTGCCGACGTCGTTCCAGACGATCGAGTTGAACATCGTCACCGACGGCGTCGAGACGAAGTACAGCCCGCCGAAGAACGTGCCGTGGTTGTGGGTGAAGGTCGAGTTGGTGATCTTCGCGCTCTGGCAGTTGCCGATGACGAGCCCCGCGCCCGCGCCGCCGATGTTGGCGTCGAAGACGCACTGATCGACGAAGACGTCGGGGTGAATGCCGCCGCTCAGGAAATTGCCTTCGACGAGGACACACGCGCTCGCGCCGCTGCCGCTCGCGCCGTGGTTGCCCTGGAAACGACAAGCGCGGAACTCGACGGAGGAAGCGAACGCGATGTTGAGCGCGCCGTAGCTCGTTCCGACGTTGTCGGTGAAGCGCGTCCGCAGGAAGCGATACGTGCCGTTGTAGCCGGTGACGCAGGTCGCATAGCCGCTGCTGTTGGCGTCGAACTTCGAGTCGACGACCGTCAACGACGCGCCGTTGTGGAGGATCGCGCCGCCGTTGTTCGCGCTGTTGCCGGAGAACGTGCAGTTGGTGAGCGTGAGCGCGTTGGCCGTCTGCGCCACGAGAGAGCCCAACGCGATCGCGCCTCCGTTGCCGTTCGCGTGATTTTGCGTGAAGTCGCAGCCCTTCACCGTCGCGCTGCCGGTGCCTTCGATGCGCAGCGCTCCGCCGAAGTCCGACGTCGAGTTCTCGAAGCGGCAGTTCGCGAGCGTCGGGTTCGAATTCGTCGTGTAGACCGCGCCGCCGTTGCCGTTGAACGTCGGCGAACTCGCGGCCGAACCGTTGCGAATCGTGAGGCCAGCCAAGCCGGTGAACGGCGGCTGCTCGCCGTGCGTGAAGAGGAACGCGCGACCGAGGCTTTGGCAGTCGATGATCGCATTCGTCGGACCATGCAGCCCGCGCACGACGATCTGACGTCCGCCGAAGTCGACTTCGCGGTTCGCGGCGCCGGTGTATGTGCCGTCGAGCAACACCACGTTGTTGCCGTCGATCGCGTACGCGACCCCCTTCGAGATCGAATCGAACGGACGAGCGAACGAGCCGTCGCCGTTCGGCGCGACGTTCGCGCCGACGTAGTAGACGTCGCTCGCGCTCTGGCACTCGTCGGGCACTCCGTTGCCGTTCGTGTCGAGGCTAAAGCCTGAGCTGATGTCGCACGCATCGGGAATCCCGTTGCCGTTGCAATCGAGATCGCACTCGTCAGGCAATCCATTCGCGTTGCAGTCGGCGCTCGAACCGCTCGAGATGTCGCAGGCGTCGGGCGTGCCGTTGCCGTTGCAGTCGTAGTCGCACTCGTCCGGAACGCCGTCGCCGTTGCAGTCGGTGCTCGTGCCCGAAGAAATGTCGCACGCGTCCGCGACCCCGTTCTGATTGCAGTCGGGGAGAACTCCGGCCTCGATGTCGCACTCGTCGGGCACGCCGTTCGAGTTGCAGTCGGCGCTCGTCCCGTTCTGGATGTCGCAGAGATCCGGCATCCCGTTCTGGTTGCAGTCGCCGGCGATGCCGCACTCGAAGACGACGAGGTCGAGCGGCGCGCCGAGGTACGGCCCGCCTCCGATCGACTTCACGTAGAGCTGCGTGTGACGGATCCGCGAGCTCTCGGTCGCGAGCAGATCGTCCGCGTGCAACGTGAACGTCGCGATGCCGGAACTCGGCACGACCGCGAGCGGCGCGACGCCGAGCCGCGGCCAGCCCGCGAAGAGCTTCACGCCGTGCCAACCCGGCACGAACGCGAACCCCGCGTCGAGGGACTTCTCGAGGTACACGCGATCACCGGGTTGACCTTGGACCGTCAAGACGACGCTCGAGTTCTCGACGACCGCGGTCGGGCCGGACAATTTGCGCGCGGCGCCGACCAACGTGACGACCGAGCCCGTTCCGACGAGCGCTTGTCCCGGCGTGCCGGTTGCTCCGAAGCCGAAGAACCCGCCGCCGATTCCGCCGACCGACGTCGTGCCGAGTCGACGCAACGAGCTCCCGGCGTTCGCGCTGATCCCGTTGCCGCCGTTGCCGCCCTGGGCGTAGATGAAGTCGTCGCCCTTGCCGCCGTTGCCGCCGGTGAAGCTCGTGCCCGACGCGAACACGCTGCCGCTCTCGAGGTGGAGCGCGTCGCCGCCGATTCCGCCCCAACCGCCCGTGCTGCCGGCGCCGCCGGTCGACGTGCAGTCGTAGAGCGCGAGCGACGTCAGCTCGGTCCGCAGTCCGTGACCGCCGGTGTAGCCGAAGTCGCAACAGTCGTAGGAGTACGGCGGCACTCCGCCGACGAACGAACAGCGCGTGAAGCTCACCGCGAAGTTCGCTTCGAGGAGCGCGCCTTCCGGTCCGTAACCGTGGAGATCGTACTCGTGCTGCACGAGCCCGTCGCGGCCCTTGAACGTGCAGTCCTGCACGCGCACGAAACCGGAGTTCGATTCCGCGAGCAGGCCGTGGCCCGCGAGCGCGTCGCCGGTGATCTTCAAACCGGCGAGCAGGAGCACCGCGCCGACCGGCGTGTGCTCGACGCGCACGGAGCCCGCGACGACGACGTTCGCGCCGGGCGCGGCGACGATCGCGAGCTCGCGCCCGTCGACCGCGAACGCGCTGTACGTTCCGCTCTGTACGACGAGCGTGTCGCCGTCGACGGCCGCGTCGACCGCGGCTTGGATCGTCGGGAAGTCGGTCGAGTACGGCGAGTTCGCCGCGACGATCAGGACGTCCGCGTTCGCCGGCGCGGCGAGCGTCGTCCACGTCGAGAGGCAGAGCAGGGACGCGGAGAGAGAACGAGCGGTGAGCACGGCGAACTCCTGGACTCGAGAGATCCGACCGGGAAGGTGCGCGCCCCGTTGTAGCGGGGACGCCCCGCTTCGGCGCGACGACCTTCCGGATACTCCGCTCAGCCCGCGGAGCGCGGTTCGGCCTCAGCGATTCGAACCGGAACGCGCCCGGGGCGACGAGTCGTACTCAGGGCTGACGTTCGAACGCTCCCAAGTCGGTCAGCGGCGCGGCGCCGGCTCCGACGTCGGGCGCGAGCGGATCGTCGACGCGGCGGGGGGAGAGCTGGAGGTCGCGCGGCACGGGCTCCGCGAAGTTGCCGTCGTTGTCGAGATCGGCGAGGTCGACTTGCAGGAACGAGTTGTCGCCCGCGTCGATGCACGGTGAACCGGCGCCGAGCTGGAGCACGTTGTCGGCCCACGTCAGCGCGTTCGCGTCGGCGCCGATCTCGGACTGGAAGAGCGGGTCGACGCTCAGGTTGCCCGCGCCCCACGTGAGCGTGCTCGGCCCGTTCATCGAGATGCCGGCGGCGCCCAAGTAGACGTCGGAGTTCGCGACGGCGAGCGCGCTGTTGAACAGTCGGATCTCCGACGCGCCCGGCGCGGTGTCGTTCCACAGGATCGAGTTCGCGATCGTCACCGACGGAATCGAGACGAAGTAGAAGGCTCCGGCGACCGTGCCTGTTCCGTGCGCCGTCGTCGTCTGCGTGATCGCGACGTCCTGGCACTGCACGATCCACAACGCGCCCGGAACGCCGCCGGTGTTCGCGTCGAAGAGGCACTGATCGACGCGGACGGTGGTCGACGAGACGACGCCGGTCAGCTGCCCGCCGCCGGCGTGATTGCCTTGGAAACGGCACGCGACTAGCTCGATCACGTTCGGCGTGCTGAGCGAGAGCGCGGCGCCCGTGCCGTCGGTGAAGCGCGTGCGCTGGAGACGGATCGCGCCGCCGTTGCCGGTCAACGTCGCGTTGCCGGTGGTGTGATCGAACCACGAGTCGGAGACCGTGATCGATTGACCCTTGCACTGGAGCGCGCCGCCGTTCGTGCCTTGGTTCAGCGTGAACGTCGCGTTCTTGATCGACAGCATGTTCGCGCTCGTCCCGGCGGTCGAGCCGAACGAGATCGCACCGCCGTTCGACGCGTGGTTCTGGAGGAACACGGTGTTCTTGACGGTCAAGTTGCCGGTGCCGTCACCGACGCGGATCGCGCCGCCGGAGTTCGACGCGAAGCAGTTCTCGAAGCGACAGTTCACGATCGACGGGTCCGAGTCCTTCGTGAAGATGGCGCCGCCGTACGCGGGGAAGAGCGTCGAACTCGTCGCCGAGCCGTTGCGGATCGTCAGGCCGGCGAGGCCGGAGCCCGCGGGCTCGCCGTGCGTGAAGAGGAACGCGCGGCCGAGGCCTTGGCAGTCGATGATCGAAGTCGCCGCGCCGTGCAGACCGCGCACGACGATCTGGCGTCCGCCGAAGTCGACTTCGCGGTTCGCCGCGCCGGTGTACGTGCCGTCGAGCAGCACGACGTTGTTGCCGTCGATCGCGTACGCGACGCCCGTCGCGATCGAATCGAACGGACGCGCGAGCGTGCCGTCGCCGTTCGGGAGCGCGTCGGCCGCGACGTAGTACACGTCGCTCGCGCTCTGGCACTCGTCGGGCACTCCGTTGCCGTTCAGGTCGAGGCTCGTGCCGGCGCTGATGTCGCAGTCGTCCGCGATGCCGTTGCCGTTGCAGTCGAGATTGCACTCGTCGGGCAGACCGTCGCCGTTGCAGTCGGCGCTCGCACCGTTCGAGATGTCGCACGCGTCAGGGGTGCCGTTGCCGTTGCAGTCGTAATCGCACTCGTCCGGAACGCCGTCGCCGTTGCAGTCGGTGCTCGAGCCCGACGAGATGTCGCACGCGTCGGCGACACCGTTCTGGTTGCAGTCGGGGAGAACGCCGGCCTCGATGTCGCACTCGTCGGGGACGCCGTTCGAGTTGCAGTCCGCGCTGAGGCCGTTCTGGATGTCGCACAGATCGGGCGTGCCGTTCTGGTTGCAATCGCCGGCGATGCCGCACTCGAAGACGACGAGGTCGAGCGGCGCGCCGAGGTACGGACCGCTCGACGGCGACTTCACGAAGAGCTGCGTGTGACGCACGCGTGAAGTCGTCGACGTCACTAGGTCGTCGGCGTGGAGCGTGAACGTCGTCGTCCCGGAACCCGGCACGACCGCGAGCGGCACGAGGCCGAGTCGCGGCCAACCGGCGACGAGCTTCACCCCGTGCCAACCCGAGACGAACGCGAACCCCGCGTCGAGGGACTTCGACAAGTACACGCGATCGCCCGGTTGACCTTGGACGGTGAGAACGACGCTCGCGTTCTCGGCGACCGCGGTCGGGCCGGAGAGCTTGCGCGCCGTGCCCGGAATCACCAGGACCGCGCCGGCGCCGACCGACGCTTGTCCCGGCCCGCCGCCCTGGCCCGGCAAGAACGACGAGCCGCCGAAGCCGCCTTGCGCCGTCGTGTCGAGCTTCTGCAGCACCGCTCCCGCGCTCACCGCGGTCCCGTTGCCGCCGTTGCCGCCCGGTCCGTAGATGAAGTCGTCGCCGAAGCCGCCGGTGCCGCCGGTGAAGCTCGTGCCCGAAGCGAACACGTTGCCGCTGACGAGGTGGAGCGCGTCGCCGCCGAAACCGCCCCAACCGCCCGCGCTCCCGGTCCCGCCGGTCAACGTGCAGTCGTAGAGCGCGAGGCCGGAGAGCTTGCTCCAGATCCCTTGGCCGCCGAGGTAGCCGACGTCGCAGCAGTTGCCTGAGTACGGCGGTTGCCCGCCGGTGAACGAGCAACGCGCGAACGCGACGGTCGGACTCGATTCGACGAGCGCTCCCTCGGCGCCGAAGCCGTCGGCGTACGCGAGCGTCTGCACGATCCCGGTGCGGCCCTTGAACGTGCATTCCTGCACGCGGACGAAGCCCGGGTTCGAACGCACGAGCACGCCGTAGCCTTCTTGCGCGTCGCCGGCGACTTGGAGTCCGGCGAGCAACACCACCGCGTCGAGCGCCGTGTGCTCGATGCGCACCGAGCCGTTGACGATGACGCTCGCTCCCGGCGCGGCGACGATCGCGAGCTCGCGCCCGTCGACCGCGAACGTGCCGTACGTTCCGCTGCGCACCACGATCGTGTCGCCGTCGGCCGCCGCGTTGATCGCGGTCTGGATCGACGGGTAGTCGCTCGCGTAGGGCGAGTTCGCCGCGACGACGACGACGTCGGCGGCTGCGCGGGTCGAGAGCGCGGCGAGACACAGAGCGGAAGCGGCGAGAGAGCGGACGATCACCACGGCGAAACTCCTTGGAGGGGGACGACCCTGGACGGCGCGAGGCCAGTTGTAGCTCAGGTCGCTCGATTTCGGCCCGTGACGGATCGCGGACGGCGTCCTCAGCCCGGCCGGAGCGTTTCGACGTCAGGGATTTCGGTCCGGTTGTCGGCCACGCACAATGCGCGGATGTTCGAGCTGCTCCGCAACGTTCTGGTTCACGGGCCGAAGCTCCTCGGCAAGCGCGATGTTCTGGTGGCGGCGGGGCGTGTGTTGGCGATCGACGTGGAGCTCGCGGCTCCGCCGAAGCTCGCCGTCCGCGTCCGCGACTTCGCCGGTCGCCGGCTGATCCCGGGCCTGATCGAAGGCCACGCGCACGTCACCGGCGGCGGAGGCGAAGCGGGTTTCAAGACGCGCGTGCCGCCGGTCGAGCCCAGTCGCTTCACGCGCGCCGGCGTCACTGCCGTCGTCGGGTTGCTCGGCACGGACGACTGCGCGCGCACCACCGAAGAACTCGTCGCCGCGACCTACGCGCTGCGCGAGTGCGGCTTGAACGCGTGGTGCTACTCGGGCGGCTATCACTTCCCGCCGACGACGTTGACCGGCTCGGTGCGCAAGGATGTCGCGTTGATCGATCCGATCCTCGGCGTCGGCGAGCTCGCGCTCAGCGATCGACGGTCGTCGCAGCCGACGTTCGACGAGTTGTTGCGCGTCGCGAGCGACGCGTACGTCGGCGGCTTGATGAGCGGCAAGGCCGGCGTCACGCACTTGCATCTCGGCGACGGCGAACGCGGGCTCGAGCTCGTGCGGCGCGCGCTCGACGAGTGCGAGTTGCCGCCCGCGATCTGGTTCCCGACGCACGTCAATCGGCGCAAGGCGTTGTTCGAGGAAGCGTGCGCGTTGACCGACCGCGGCGTGACGATCGACGTCACCGCGTTCCCGGTCGAGGAAGGCGAAGACGCGTGGAGCGCGGCTCGAGCGCTCGAACGTTATCTCGCTGCCGGCCGTCATCCTGAGCGCATCACGACCAGCTCCGACTCCGGCGGTTGCTTGCCGGTCTTCGACGCAGACGGACGCGTCGCGCGGATGGACGTCGGTTCGCCGAGAGAGCTCGCTCGCACGCTCAAAGAGCTCGTCGATCGCGGCCTGCCGCTCGAGCGCGCGCTCCCGCCTTTCACCTCCAACGTCGCGCGCGTCCTGCGTCTCGCCGGTCACGGCGTGATCGAGGTCGGCGCCCCTGCGAACTTCGTCGTCCTTGACGAAAGCGCGGAGGTCTCCGATGTTATGTGCGCGGGTCGCTGGCACCTGATCGACGGCGAGTCGGTGGTGCGCGGTCCCTTCGAAAGCCCCCACGAGCCCGGCGTTTCGCGCTGAGCGCGCTCTTCTCCCCCAGCCCCGAAAGTTGCACGTGAGCCGAGGCCACATCATCCCGATCGGCGGCGCGATCGACAAAGTCCAGGACCCGACGATCCTCAAGCGGTTCGTCAAGCTTTGCGGCGGCAAGAACGCGCGCATCGCGGTGATCCCGACGGCTTCGACCGAGCGCTCGACCGGCCAGACGTACGAGGAATTGTTCCTCGAGCTCGGCGTGCTGCGCGCGGTCGTGTTGCCGTTCGAGAATCGCGCCGATTGCGCTCGTGAGGATTGGCTCGAGATCCTCGACGAATCCCACGGCGTCTTCCTGACCGGCGGCAACCAACTGCGCTTGTCGACGACGCTGGGCGGCACGCCGGTCGCGAAGCTGCTGCGCACGCGCAACGAAGGCGGCCTGCACGTCGCCGGTTCGTCGGCGGGCGCCGCGTTCCTCTCCGAGCACATGATCGCGTTCGGCGACGAAGGCTCGACGCCGCGGCACGGGATGGTGACGCTCGCGCCGGGACTCGGGCTCACCAACCGCATCATCGTCGACCAGCACTTCCGTCAGCGCGATCGACTCGGCCGTTTGCTCACCGCGCTCGCGTACAACCCGTTCGCGATCGGTGTCGGCCTCGACGAGAACACTGCGGCGTTCATCGACGGCGACGAGACGGTCGAGGTCGTCGGCACCGGCGGCTTGACGATCGTCGATCCGTCGGGCGTCGAGTACACGACCGCCGATCTCGCGTTCTCCGCGCAGAAGGGCGAGCCCGTTTCGTTGGTCGGCGTCAAGCTGCACATCCTCGTGCGCGGCGACCGCTACAACCTGCACACGCGCCACGCCGAGCCCGCGCTCAAGCACTCCGAGCAGCGCTGAGTCGACCCATGAAGATCCTCGCGACTTCGGTCTACCTCGGACCGAATCTCTACGCTCATTTCCCGGTCATCCGTCTGACGCTCGACCTCGGCGAACTCGAGAGTTGGCCGACGATGCGGCTCGGCGAGGCCTTCATCGAGAGTCTGCTCGCCGCGTTGCCGGGCTTGCGCGAACACGGGTGCAGCTACGGCGAGACCGGCGGTTTCCTGCGGCGCCTCGGCGAAGGCGAGGGGACGTGGCTCGGTCACGTGTTCGAACACGTCGCGATCGAGCTCCAGAACGTCGCCGGCGCGAAGGTGACGTTCGGCAAGACGCGTTCGACCGACGATCCCGGTCAGTACCACGTCGTCTATCAATACGAGCAACAAGAGGTCGGCCTCGAGGCGGGACGCATCGCGCTCGCGCTGCTGCACAGCCTGTTGCCGAAGGAATTGCGCCCGAGCGAAACTCCGGCGAACTTCGACCTCGCGCGCGAACGCGACAACTTCATCCGCTACGCGCAGCGCCGCACGCTCGGGCCGAGCACCAGTTCGCTCGTGCGCGCCGCCGAAGAGCGCGACATCCCGAACCTCCGTCTCAACAAGTACAGCCTGGTCCAGTTCGGCCACGGCAAATACCAACGCCGCATCCAAGCGACGATCACCAGCGAGACGCGCCACATCGCGGTCGAGATCGCGTCCGACAAGGAAGAGACCAATCGCATCCTGTCGGACCTCGGTCTGCCGGTTCCGCGCCAGGAGTTGGTCTACACGCCGGAAGAAGCGGCGACCGCGGCCGAGCGCATTCGTTTTCCCGTCGTGCTCAAACCGCTCGACGGCAACCACGGCCGCGGCGTGTCGATCAATTTGACGACGACGGAGCAAGTGAAGACCGCCTTCGCCGTCGCGAAGGAGATCAGCCGCACGGTGATCGTCGAGAGCCTGATCCAAGGTCACGACTATCGGATGCTGGTCGTCAACGGCGAATTGGTGGCGGTCGCCCAGCGCGTGCCCGGTCACGTCGTCGGCGACGGCGTGCACGACGTGGCGCAGCTCGTCGAACTCGTCAACACCGATCCGCGCCGCGGCGTCGGACACGAGAAGGTGCTGACGCGTCTCGAGTTCGATCAACAGGCCGAGCGTTTGCTCGCCGAGAAAGGCCTGAACCGCAACTCGATCCCCGCGCCCGGCGACAAAGTCTTCCTGCGCTCGACCGGCAACCTGTCGACCGGCGGCACGGCGATCGACGTCACCGACATCGTCCATCCCGACAACGTCGAGATGGCGGTGCGCGCGGCGAAGGCGATCGGCCTCGATGTCGCGGGCATCGACTTCATCTCTCCGGACATCGCTCAGTCCTTCAACGCGAACCGCGGCGCGATCTGCGAGATCAACGCCGCGCCCGGTTTCCGCATGCACGTCGCTCCGAGCGAAGG
>JAIOPM010000050.1 GCA_021413885.1 Planctomycetota bacterium | reverse complement strand
CGAGCGCAGGCCCAACGCGACCGAGGAAAGCGACGCCGCGCAGAACAGCAGCGTCCCCGCGTACGAATGGAAACCGCCGAGTGCGATCGCCGGCGACACGTGGGCGCCGATCGAGATCAGCGCGACCAGGCGCACGACGTTCGCAACCCACGCCGCGAGCATCGCGAGCGGCACCAACAACCACGCTCGCGGAAAACGCCAGACGTCGCGGAAGAGCACGAGCGCCGCCAACGTGAACACCGCCGCGAGCCCGAGGCCTTCGTACCCCGAGCACTCCGGCGCGATGATCACGGCGAAGTTACCGGCACCGAGCGTCAGCGTCTCGGGCTCCGCGCGGACCGTGGGTTCGAAGAGCGCGAGGCTCGCTTGCGCCGCGACGAACGTCGCGCGCCGTAGCGGCATCCAGAGCTCCTGCGCCGAGCGTCCCGCCGCGAACGCGAGCGTGCCGAGGACGAGCGCCGCGACCAGCCAACCCGCGCGGCGTCTTGCGAGTTCGAGCAGCGCCCGCGGCGGCACGAGCGCGGCGAGCCATGCGCCCAGCGTCGCCGCGACGGCCGCGAGCCAGCCCGCGAAACGCGCGCTCGGAGCGTCGAGGCTGCCGTCGATGCGGAAGAGCTTGCTCCCGAGCCACCACGCGCACGCGAATGCGACGAGCTCGAGGCCGACGAACGGCCAAGGACGGTGGGGGAGTTTCCACAGCGGTCGTTCGCCGCTGCGTCGGCTGTCCGCCGCGAGCACGAGTGCGAGCGCCGCGAACACCGTGGCCGCGACGGGCATCGACCGGCCGGCGATGTGCACGAGCGGCGACCACCAGCCCGGACCGAAGCGTTCGAGCGCGGCGGAGTCGAAGCTCACGCCGAGGCACAGACCTTCCGCGGCGAGCAGGCAGACGAGCCAGACTGCGCGCGATTTCGCGAAGTCCACGAAGCTACTCGGAGTTGCGCGAGGCGCGCGGTGTGAACCGGTCAAGGCCGGGACGCGTCGAGGTGTCGACGCGGACGAACGTCAGGCGCTCTTCGCGCTGCGTCGAGAGCGCAGCAGCAAACCACCGCCGACCAACAGCGCGACCAAACTGCCGAGCGCGGCGGGAGCGATCTCCGGCACGACGACCTCGACCTTGTAGTGCGGGATCTCGAAGTCCAGCGCCACGTCGGCTTGACCCGGACCCTTGCCCGGCTGATCGCCGAAGCGGATGTCCTTCTGGCCCGCGTAAGCGGACGACGTCAAGACGCCGACGACGGCAAGGAGGGCGGCGATGCGGAACGAGCGTTGGAAGGCGAACATGAGAATCAGGCTCCGGAAGTGCTTGCGAGGACAACGAGGATTAGCGCTGAACCGCGCCCGTCTGTCAAGGCGCGCCGACTCTAGCGCGGGGTAGCGGGAGGTCGTTTCCACGGCGCGACTGCACAGCGCGCAAGCATGTGTCTGGCAAGTAGTTGTGCCCGACGCTTCCGAGCCGGACCCGCCGCTCGCCGCCTCTCATTGGCCCTGTCGTGCCGTTCGAAGTCTCGCGGATTTCGATGCAGTTCCGGGTGAATGGGTATCGCTCCGATGAGCGAATTCGGAGCCGGCCAACGGCCCGACCGCGCTTCCCGCCGGCGTTCCGTGCAGCCTTCGCGAAGAGCGCCCGTGAAAATTCCGGACGCGTCGAAGCGGCGCGCGAAGCTCAGCTCTCAGCCGACGAAGTACCGCATGCCGCGGTTCTTGCCGGTCGTGCGCACGGCACCGGCCGCGATCAACTTCTTCATCGCCGGACGCATCGTCGTCGTGTCGGTCCCGAGCGCCGCAGCGATCTCCTCGCCGCGTTGACCGGGATGGACGCGCACGTGTTCGAGGAGTCGGTCCTGCAATCCCGCGACGTCGGCGGTCGAGCGTCGGCCGTGCGACGCGCCGCCGTCGGAGGACCGAGCGACGACGACGCCGTTCAAGGCGAGCGTCGCGCTCAACGTCGCGCGGGCTTCTTCGAGCGCGCGCTTCGTCGCAGCGTCGTCCGTCTCGGCCATCGCTTTCTCGAGCGACTTCAGCGCCGTGTTCATGTGACGCAGCGCGGGCGAGCGTTGGACCTTGGCGCGTTCCGCGCGTTGCTTGATGGTTTGGATCTTCGCCTGGAGCGCGGCGATGCGTTGCTCCGGCGTACGACGAGTGCGTTCGGTGGACTTGGACATCGTGAGTTTCGAAACGCGCGAGCGAGTTCGGGAAGCGGCGGCAAGTTAGTGCGCGCCGGTGAATTCGGCCAGCGTGAAAACGCGCCCGAACACCGACTCGGCGTGCGACGTCAGGCGCTGGCCGTCCGGCGCGGCGCGAGGTGCAACGCGCAGGCGAGCACCAGCAACGGAACGAGGTGGAGGTACGCACGATTGACCGTCGAGGCCCGCACCAGGAAACGGTACGCGTCGCCGACGGTGAAGACGTACGCGTAGCTCGTGAGCACGAGCAGCGTGAACGCGACGAGGTAGAACCCGCGCTCGCCGCGCACGCGTACGGCCGCCACCACCACCACGAAAGGCAACAACGTGCCGAGCACCATCCACGTGTTCATCTCGGTGACGAACTGGTCGAGCGCCGGCCCGCCGATCTCGCTCCAGTGATTCCCCGGCCGCACGCGTCGCCACATCTCGAGCGACAGGAACGGCGGCCCGCCGTCTCCATAGCGCAGGTCGAGCACGATCATCGCGCCGACCGCGGCCGCGCCTGCGAGGAACCATGCGCCGAGGAGTTTCCAGCGCGCGACGCGCAGGCGATGCTCGAGTTCGATCGACGCGAGCAACAACGCTCCGACGACGCCGCACGGTACGCGTCCCTCGATCTTCGTCGCCGCCGCCGCACTGAGCGCGAACAGCGCGAGCACGAGGTCCGCGCGCCGCCGCTCGTCCGCCCAACGTTGGAGTTCGAACCCGGCGATCGAGAGGAAGACGAGGAACGGCAGATCCGAGTAGCCGATCTGCACGGCGTGCGTCGCCATCAACGGGAAGCCCGCAACCACCGCGGTCGCGAGCCACGCGAAGCGCGTCGGCACGAACGCGCGCGCCGCGCCGTGGAACCACGCGAGGAAGAACGCGAGGTAGTTGAAGTAGACGAGGTTGAGCGCGTGCTCGCTCCACTCCGCGCGGACGTACGCGAACGCGAAGAGCGCGAGCCCCGGCAACTTCGGGTACCCGCGCGGCATCACGTAGTCGAACGTCGCGCCGGTGTCGAAGACGTCGCGCGCGAACGGCAACGCGATCTTGCGCTTGCGACGCAAGAGCAGCAGCGCCGGCAGCAACGTCGCGACGAGCAAGGGGATCCTTTCGCAGGACCCGAACGCGCCGAGGCCCCACGCCGCGAACGTCGTCCAGCCCAGGCCCACGAAGTACGCGAGGCCGAGGCGCTCGAAGAACGAGCGACTCGACGCGCTCGCGCGATCGATCCACGCGAGCCAACCCGCGCCGCCCAGCAGCACGCATGCCGTCGCGAGCAAGTGTTCGACGAGGATCACGGCGCGCGCTCCAGGATTCGCGAGCCGTCGGCAAACGTCGCAGTGACGTGGAAGCGCGGGTCGCGCTCGATCTCGCTCGTCGCGCTCCCGACGACGATCACGAGCTGCGCGTCCGCCGGATTCGCCGCGGCGCGCGCCGGATGACCGTAGTACGCGAGACGCAAATCCTCGGCCTCGCCGATCAGGTCGCGCTTCTCGGTCGGCACGCGCTCGACCGCGAACGACGTCGGCGTCGTCGCCGCGCGCAAGCGTTCGAGCGCCGGGATGAACCACGGCGAGGGTTCGAGCGGCGCGAGCTCTTCGACGACGTTCTTCGCCGCCGCATGGCGCTCTTGCGCACTGCGCAGCCGTCCCCAACCATCGACCCAGTTCCGCGCGTCGATCGCGAGGAACAACACGATCGTTCCGAGCGCGACGTGCGTGCCGATTGCGAAGCGCGCACCGGCGAGCCGTCGCACGACGAGCACGACGACGATCACCGCCCAACTGAGCCAACACACCGCTCCGAAGCCGTGCCCGGCGAGGCTCGGGCCCGCCATGAAGTTGTTGGTGCGCGGGCTCAACGGCTCGACGCGCAGCAAAGCGTCGGTCATCGCGGCGACGCGGGTTCGAAAGCCCGCGTGCTCGATCGCAGCCGAGTGCAGCACGACGCGCGACGGCAACGCGAGTCCGCGAAGGCCGAGCATCACGCGCCGCGCGTTCGCGAGCTCCCGATCGTTCTCGATCGTCGCGCGCACACTTCGCTTCGTCGCGCCGGGCTCGAGCACCGCGAGCGCCACCGGCCTGAACGACGCGGCTCGTGGACCGGGCGGCTCGTCGCTGACGAAGACGGTGACGTGCACGGGCGCAGCGGACGGGTTGTCGAGCTCGAACACGAAGTTCGTGCTCCCGAGTTCGTCGGTTGCGAGCACGTGCGCGAGCCGCACCGGCTTCGCACGCAGCTCGAACTCGACGTCGCCCGCGCCGAGCGCCTGCGTTCTTCCATCGAACGTCCAATCGCGCAGTTCGCGCCGTTCCGCAACCGAACTCGACGAACTCCACGCGAGCGCGAAGAACACGACCACCGGCGCGACGAGCGCCGTGACGATCGTCCGACGTCCTTGCGCCCGCTCGTCCGAACGAGCCGCGTCCTGCGTGGTCCCCGGATTCGACATCGCGTGAACGCGAAGGGTATCGTCACGCCGCGCTCTCGACGAACCTCGCCGCCGCGCATCGAAGTCGGCGAACTTCCGTGCGATCCATGGAGCAACTGACCGACATCGGTGATCGAGAAGCCTGGAGCACCAGGCTCGCGCGGCCCTTTCTACTCGAGTCACCGTTCAGCGGCGGGTCGTTCGCGTTGCTGCTCCGGGTGTTGGACACGACGATCACGCGCGAGGAGCAGACGCGATTGAGCGAGCGCATCGTGCGTCTCGGTTGTCGCTACGCGGTTTGCGCCGGCCACGGGTGTTCGTCGTGGGACGACTCGATCGACATGGCGCATCTCGCGACGGACGCGAATTTCGACCCGCCCGATTCCGAATTCGTCATGACGACGTGGCATGACGACGAGTCGATCGAGGACGTCGCCGAGTTCTTCGTCCGCGCGACGCGCTTCGAGGGCTTCGAACCACGCCGGTTTCTCGTCGTCTGTCTCGGAGGCGACGAAGCAGACTACGTGCAGGTCCGCGACGCGGTGCGCACGTGCCTGCGGACGTGATCGATGCGCGTCGGCGAGCTCACGGGCAAATCGTGAACGCCAAACCGTTCGAGAGTCCTGTACCGCTCGGGCTCTGCAAGTCGCGCATCCACCATTGCGCGTGAACGGTCGCTCCCGCGACCAGATTCGGATCGACGCCCGACGCGATCCGCACGTTGAAATCGTACGTGTAGGAGCCGTTGCACGGCGCGGTGCCGGTCGCGGCTTGCGGGGGAGTGCGTTTCGTCGGCGGCTTGACGCACAGCGTTCCGCCTTGGAACGCGGCCGCGAAAGGCAGCGAGCCGTAGAAGAGCAAACCGGTCTTGTTCTCGCGCACCTGCACGCAATCGACGACGAAGCCGCTGCCCGCGCTGGCGCTCGGCGTGCCGCTCGAACCGATCGACGGCGTGCAGCCCAACGAATTGACCTTGCCGGTGCAGTACGCGGTCGGCGCGCCGTTGCACGCCGCGACCGCGGAGAACGTCTTCGTCGGCGACGTGTTCGTGTTGCCGTGTTCGTCGGTCGCCTTCGCGCGGTACGCGATCACGCCGACGAGCGTGCCGGAGAGTTCGCCGCGGAAGATCTGGCCGCCGGAGAAGCGCATCGGCGTCGCGGCGAACGCGCCGCCGTCGACGCTGTACTCGAGCTCGGTCGCATTGCGCGCGGTCACGTACCACGGCGCGTTGTCGTAGATCTGCACGCGCACGACGGTCGGCGCGACCCCGGCGATGCGCGGCGGTGCTTGCTCGAGCCGCGCGAGCCGCGGCGCGGTCGTGTCGGACACGAGCGAGAGGTTCTCGAGGAACGCGCTGCCCTGGCCCGCGTCGTTCGCGACGATCAAGTCGTAGTCGCCGTCCTGATCGACGTCGCACGCATCGACGCCGAGGGAACTGGTGGTGTCGGCGGGCAGCAGACCGACGCCGAGCACGAGCGCATGATTCCCGCCCGCTCCCTGATTGACGTAGAGCTTCTCCTGCCCCGAATCGCTCGCGACGATCACGTCGAGGTCGCCGTCGTTGTCGTAGTCGAAGAAATCGGCCTCGTTGTCGCGGCCGCACGAACCGATCAGGCTGACCGGCGCCGCGAAGAAACCCGCGCCGTCGTTGCGCAGCGTGCTGTCGCACAGATCGGCCCAGTTGACGCCGTAGAGATCGAGGTCGAGATCGTCGTCGAAGTCGCCGAGCTCCTGCTCGTAACTCCCTGCGCCCGGCGCCCAATCGGGCGGCATCACCGCGTTGCTGACGTCGCGGAAGCCGAGCACGCCGCCGTTCTCCTCGAGGCGATTGTGGTACGTGCGCGGCGCGACGTACTTGTTGCCGTGCACGATGTCGACGTCGAGATCGCCGTCGAGGTCGCCGAGGTCGAGCGAGACCGCGACCTCGGTGATGTCGCAGAACTGGCCGGTCGAGTTCGTGGTGTCGTGTTGTTGCACGCCTTCGCACCAAAGTCCGGGCGCGCCGTCGGCCAGCGTGATCGAAGTGAGCTGGAAACCGCTCGGATTGAACTCCTCGAAGAAGCCTTGGCCGTCGTTGCGGAAGACGCGACTCGGCACGAGCCCGGACGACAACAGCCCGTACGTCGACTGCACCAAGTCCATGTCGCCGTCGTTGTCGAGATCGGCGAAGCTCGCATCGCACGACCAATCGATGAAGCCGCCGCTCACGAGCGCGAGGCTCGGCGCCACCGACGAGAACGTCGTCACGCCGTCGTTGACGCCGACGTTCAGCCAACGCGCCGCGGTCTGATCTTGATAGAAGCCCGCGCTCCCGCCTTGGACGCCGCCGGAATTGATCCACCAACGGTTGGTCTGGTTGGCGACCTGCGACGTGTTCGAGATGAAGAGGTCGAGGTCGGAATCGTTGTCGACGTCGACGAACTCGATGTCGCGGCTGTCGTCGAGTACCGCCGGGAAGCGCGCCGCCGTCGCGTCGGCGAAGAACCCGAGCGCACCGCCCTGCGCGTTCCCTTGGTTCAGCCACAGACGATTCTGGTCGTTGCAGCAATCGCCGCCGTCCGCGAAGACCGCGTCGTAGTCGCCGTCCTGATCGACGTCGCCGAAAGCAACGTGCTCCGAATACGAGTTGTTGAAGGGACTCCCTTGGGGAATCCGCGCCGGGACGTTGGCGAACGTCTGGGCGCGGACGGCGCCGGCGAGTCCGACGAACCCGATGAGCGAATGGGCGACGAGCACGCAGCGTTGGAGGACGTTCATCATGGCTCGCGGGTCCCGAAGAGTTCGATCCGGTGGGAGGACGAACACTGCAATGCCGCCGAAGGCCGCGCGGGTTCAGCGATTCGCGTCGGTCCTAGCGCCTTCCTTCCGCGACGACGAGCGGAAGGTTCTCGTACCAGAGCACCGGACCGATGGACGGCAGCGGCACGTTGACGATCGCGCTCGCGTTCATCTGGATCGCATGCGCCGTTTGCTGCGACCACGCGTCGGTGTACTCGGGTTCGCTCCAGCCCGCCGCGCTCCCCGGGGCCGGAGGTAAGTCGCGCGGCTGTTCGCCCGGCTGCAAGAACTGCTGACCGCCGACCAGCCAGACTCGGTGCCCGCTGCGCAGCACGGTCGCGATGCGTTCGAGCTCACGCTCGATCGGCCGCGGCTCGGTCATGCGCTGCTTGAAAGCGCCGTAGGGTTGGAAGCGGCGCGTGTCGAGGTCCGGCACGATCATCCACGGCGTCGGGCCGTCGTAGTAGCGCGCGAACGTGATGCCGACGTACCACGGATACACGACGATCAGATCGTCCGCGGCGGCGCGACGCTCGAGGTGGTCGGCGATGACGTCGACCGTCGTCGCGCGGGGCGCGAGCGAGTCCTCGATCTGCGGTGCGATCGCGAGCGCGAACGCGACGACTCCGCCGGCGCGCAAGAGTCGACCTCGCGAACTCGCTCCGACGAGCAAGTTCACCGCGGCCTCGAACGCGAGCGCGCCGAGCGCGAGGATCGGCAGGTAGTACCAGACCTGCGTCGGGACGCTGATGCGTTCGAGGTAGGCGAGGAAGCACGCGCTCCCGGCGACCAGCGTCACCGCGGCGAAGAGCGCGAGGTCTTGCTCACGTCGCGATGCGCTCTTGCGCGCGATCGTCGCGGCGCAACCGGCCGCCGATAACGCGGCGAGCGCGCCCCAGATCCAGATCGTCGACTCGCCCGATGCGCTCACCGCATCGCCGAAGCGGTCCCTGATCCAGACGAAGTCGACCGGCGTCTGGACGATCATCGACCACTCGCTGTGGATCGCGAACACGCGCAGGTACGGCAACATCGACGCGACGGCCGCGACTCCGATCGCCGCGATCCACGCGACGGTCTTCCACGCACGTCGACGCGTCGCGACCGCAGCTCCGGCGAGACAGACGGCGAACAGCAACGCGGAGTTCGTGAACAAACTCTGGACGGCGAGCACCGACGTCACGAGCGCGAACAACGCGCGGCGTGTCGAGAACTGTTCGACCAGGGACCACATCGCACCGACCACGACGATCAGGAGCAGGACGCCGAGACCGTAGCCGCGCACGGCGTCGCCGAAGCGGAACACCGTCGGGCTCGCGGCGAAGAGCGCCAGCGACACCAGCGGCGCGCGGCATCCGAAGCGGCGCGCGGTCCACCACAGCGACACCAGGATGGCGACTCCGATCACCAATCCGAGAGCTCGCAAGCCCGCATCGCTCTCGCCGAAGCCGAGCGAGATCCATGCGCGCAACACGACGCACCAGAGCACCGGGAACGAATCCCAATGGTGGTTGCGCAGCATCTCGCCGAACGTCGGCAGTGTCGCGACGTCGACGCTCGAGACCTCGTCGCGCCACAGGGCTCCGGTGTTGCGCAGGATCTCGGTGTGCACGTAGAGCAACGAGAGGACGAGCAACGCACCGACGGCGAGCTCCACGCGATCGAGGCCGGACGTGCGCACTCCGTCTGCCGGCGACTTCGCGTTCATTCCGGGCGAGCTTCGCGTCCGCGAGGTCCCGCGGCAATCCACTGGACACGATTCGCGGGCCGCGGTGCCCAAGCTGCCGCCGCGCGTTCTCGCGGCGAGAGCGTGCTCGAAGTCGATCGAGCGGCAATGATGTATCGAACCCAGGAGTCCTGCCCATGTCCGTCCTCTCGCTCGTCACGGCGCTCGCCTCGCTCGTTCCCGTCGCCACGCTTCCCAGGACGACGGTCGAACCGTTCGTCGCGCGCGTCCCGAACTCGATCGTCCACGTCGCGTTCCGCGCGGCGGACTTCAAGCCGGACGTCGAGGAGCTCGCGAAGTTGCGCAAGACGCTCGGCGACAAGCCGGTCGCGTGCGGCGTGTTGTCCGGGACCGGAAGCAACTTTTCGATCCTCGCCGAGCGCAACGACACGAGCATGTCGGCGTCGGAATACCGCGACGCGCTCGCGGTCGACGGGTTCGAGCGTTTCGACCTCGGCGACGTCCCGTGTCTCGAACTGCGCGTCGACGTCGAGCCCCTGATCAACGTCGAATACCACGCGTACGTCGGCGCGGCGCGCTACATGTTCGACGTCCACGTCTCGGTGGTGCTCGAAGGCGATCAGCCCGCGTTCGGCCAAGCGGAACTCGCGGAGCTCCTCGGCAGCTTGCGTTTCGCGTACTTGCGGCGCGCGTTGTGGTCCGAGTACCCGTCCGACGTCCTCGCGTGGATGGACACGATCGCGCGGCGCATGCCGAACTGGTTGGAGCGCAGCCGCGCCGATCTCGAGTACGAGCCGAAGAACTGGGCGTTGACCTTCGCGGTCGCGGAGGCGTTGCGCTTCCAACACGCGCCGGCGAACGAGTCGCTCGAGTTGTACCCGCGCGTGTTGGACCTGCTCGCGCGCGAGGTCGACGGCGCGGCCTCGCTGAAGTTGGTGACCGTGCTCGCGGAAGAGGGCTTCGGCCTCTCGCTCGGCGAGGAAGGGCGGACGAAGGAGACGCTCGCGCACTTCCGGCGCGGCTACGACCTGGCGAAGGCGATGAACCACGAGGTGCGTTCCGCGCTCGCGTACAACCTCGCGTGTTCGTACGCGGAGCTGAAGGACGAGCCCAACACGCTGACGTGGTTGACCGAAGCGATCGCGGTCGCGCCGCGTTACCGCGCGGTCGCGCGCGACGACGCGGACTTCACGGCGCTGCGCAAGTCGGACGCGTTCAGGAAGCTGACCGACGAGCCTAGGCCTGAGGCTCCGGCCAAGCGTTGAGCTCCGTGTCGTCCGGGCTGCGGCTCGAGCGGAGTGTCCGCTAGGCTGGCGTCGATGGAGTCGTCGCCGCCGTCCGTCGAACGTCGTGGCGTCGGCGGCTCGGCATCGCGTTGTTCTCGGTGGGCGGGTTCTCCGTCGTCGGCGAAATCGTCTTGCGCATCGCGGGTTACCCGCGCGTCGCCGGCATGCGTTGGATCGCGGACGACGAGCTGCAGGAGCTTCCCGCGCCGCACCAGGACGCGATCCGCGGCAACGAGCCCGCCGACGTCGCGCGCGGCCGCGCGCCGATCCGTGTGCGGATCAACGAGCACTCGTTGCGCTGCGCGGACGTGCCGCTCGCGAAGCCGGCGGGCGAGAAGCGCGTGCTCGTCGTCGGCGATTCGCTGACGTTCGGCGCGGGCGTCGACGAGGCCGAGACGTTTCCCGCGGCGCTCGAGTGCGCATTGCGGGCGCGTGACGGCGGCGCCGACTCGCGCGTGATCAACGCGGGTGTCAACGGTTGGTCGACGTGGCACTACCGCACGTGGATCGAACGGCGCGGGCTCGCGTTCGCGCCCGACGTGCTCGTCGTCGGCCTCTTCTTCGGCAACGACATGGAGCCTCCGCCGCTGCGCCGGAACTTCGGCTCGGCCGCGCTCGAGAACGCGCTGCGGCGCACGGCGGTCTTCGATTTCCTGCTCGACCTCCATCGCGACTACGTGTGGAAGCATCTGCGCGCGTGGCACCACGGCACCACGGTCGAAGCGGTCGACGCCGAGCTCGCCGCGTACGCCGGCGTCGAAGAATCGAAGCGCACGCCCGAGGAGCAATGGGCGCTGTGGACGAAGTTCGCGGCGCCCGATCTCGCGGCGCTCGGCGAACTCGCGCGCGCGAAGTCGTTGCCGTTGTTGGTCGTCTCGATCCCGACGTCGGCGATCTGCGTGCGACCGTCGTCGTCGCAGCTCTACGAGAAGTTGCTCGGCGAGCTCCGCGCGCGCAGCCTCGACGTCGTCGACCTCGCGCCGATCTTGCGACCGCACGGCGCGAGCGCGTGGCTCGCGTGGGACCAAGGTCACCTGAACGCCGACGGTTGTCGCGTCGTCGGCGAGGCGCTCGCGAAGGAACTCGCCTCTCGCGGCAGGTCCGCTAGGAGCCCGTTGAAAAAGTCGCTACTTCGGCTTCGTGCGAACTCGCGCAGCGTCGTCGAGCTCGGTCGGTCGTGCTCGGCGACCTGATAGGTCGCCTGCGCCGCCTCCCCGCTGCGAAGGCTCCGCGGGAGCCTTCGCCACGAACGCTTCGCGTTCTAACGCGGGGGCCCTCATCGCTCTCCTAGCAGCACGAGCTCGCGCATCGCCTCGCGACGCGACTTTCTCAACGGGCTCCTAGTGCTCGATGACGCGGTAGATCCGCGTCGAGTCGGTCTCGTGCACGAGCTCGAGTCCGCTCGCCGCCGACGCGAGGTTGCGACCGTCCGCGCCGCGGCTCTGGAAGACGTAGAACGGTCCGGCACCCGGAGTTCGCTCTCGGATCGAAGCGAAGACCGCGGGCGTCGGCCGGCTGAGAGCCGCGGCCTCGAGTTCGCGGCGATCGGCCCAGACCTCCGACTCTTCGCCGCCGGCGTGTCCCGGCTCGAAGTGTCGCGAGCGCGTCGCGTGGCGACCCGGCGAGTAGATCGAAGTCTCGAGGAACACGCGTCGTTCGGACGACACCGAGAGCACGATCGGACCGCTGCGCACGATCAGCACGGCGTCGTTCGGCGTGTGCTCGCGCAACCACGCCGTCACCGCGTGGCACTCCGCCCCGGCGCCCGGCGCGGCCTGGTTGCCGTCGCGTTCCTGCCTCCACTGTTCCGGCAGTCCGATCGCGATCGCCCACAGGCTCGCCGCGATCCAGAGCGCGAAGATCCACGTCATCGGAGAGCGCGCGGTGAAGCGGCGGGTGAGCGTCGGCGCTACGAGCCACGCGAGGACGACCTGCGCCGGGTACACGAAGAAGAGCTGAGACAGTCCCGCGGCACCGAGCAGCAGAGCGGGCACGAGTCCCACGAGGACGAAGCACAGACTCCAACGTTCGCTCGCGGTCCAAGATTCACGCGCTCGGAGTCGCGCGAAGAGACCGAGGGACGCGATGCCCAAGTGACCGACGAGCCAGAGCGGCAGCAGCAGCGCGAGCACGCCGAGCGAAGTCCCGGCGCCGTCGGCTACGAGCGCCGCGAACGGCGAAGCGCGCACGAGGTTCAGGGGATCCCAAGCGAACATGCTGCGCGCGTACCCGCCTTCGTCGGCCACGAGGTAGAGCGTCATCGGCAACGCGGCGAGCGCGAGCGTCGCGCCGAGGGTCGCGGCTCGCCGATCGAACGTCCGTTCTCGGACGACGCGCCACACCACGACCAGTCCGAGCGCCGCCGCGGCGACCGGAATCACGGAGCCCTTGACGCCGGACAGCGTCGCCGCGAGCAACGCGCACGCGCACCAGGGCCGCGCGTCGAATCCGCGTTCCGCGGCGAGGCACTGCGCGACGAACGGGAGCAGCGTGATCGTCAACACCAGCGACGGCGCGGTCGTCGGGCTGTGGTACACGCCGGAGTCGAGGTGACTGAGGAACAAGCGCCCGAGACCGTCGGCGCCGAACCCGCGCGCGAGCACCGTCCCGAGGTCGACGTGCAGCAGCGCCACGGCCGCGGCGACGAGTCCCGCGCCGGCGCTCGCTCCGAGCATGCGCGCGACGTTGAAGAGTTGCAGACCGAGCAACACCGGCGCGACGCACCCGAGGTAGCTCAGCACGAGTTCGTCGGTCGGGATCCCGGTGACGACGCTCGCGCCGACCGGCATTCCGTACGCGAAGAAGTGATAGACGAGGGGCTCGAGCGCGATCCGCGGATCCGTCAGCGGCCAGTGATGTCGGTACTCGGCCGCGTTTCCCGCGTGGAAGAGCAGGTCCTTCGTCGCGCTCCCGGGCGCGAGCGCGAGCGCATATGTCTCCGTGCGCGCGCCCGCGATGATCGAGAGCGCGGCGAGGGCGAGCCAGTGCCCCGTTCGCAGTCGCGCGGGCTCGTGCTCGTCGGCGAAGTCGTCGTTCCGCGCGCGCCCGGCGACGAGCGCGAGCGGCAGTGCGACGGCGGGATACCAACCGAGGTGCTCGATCCATCCGCTCGACGCGGCGGCGGCGACGGCGAGCATCTGCAGGGCGCCGCCGAGGGAGAGCGCCATGCCGACATCGACGAGCGCGTCGCTGCTCCGCCGACGCAACGCCCGCCACGCGAACCAACCGGGCACGAAGACGTGGCCGACGACGAACGCGGCGCAAGCGATCACGCCGCTCGGCGGAATTCCGAGCGCGAGCGGTCGCCAGAACACCGCTCCGAGTACCGCGACCAGAATCGCCGAGACGGCGACCATGCCGTTTCGTCGCGCACCGAGTCTCTCTGCGGACATGCTTTGGAATCGCAGCGCTCGGCGCGCCGGACGACCAAGCCTAGCAGCCCGTTGAAGAAGTCAATGCGGCGCGAAGCCGCCCGGCCGCGCCGGCTCTGCGTCGCGGGATCCTCTTCGCAACGACGCGCGGCGTCGTTGCGATCCCGCGGACGCGGGACCGTGGCTTGCCCCTCGGCGAATTCACGAATTCGCCTGCGGCGACGCTCCTTGATCCGACGCGGCCGGACGACTTCTCGCTCGCAGGCACTTCTTCAACGGGCTGCTAGCAGCCCATCGATGCCGAGCTTCCGAATCCGTTCACGAAGCGCGACACGGCCGCTCCTACGCGAAGCGCTTCGCGATCGCGCAACGCGCGCGCACTTCAGCGCCCGGACTCGCGGGATCGCTTCGGCCGTCGCCGCGGCGCCGCGAGCGCGTGAGCCGCGCGCAAAACCTCGGCGACTTCGTTCCAATCTATGCTCGCGAGGTCGAGCCACAGGCCGAGCCAGCCTTGCTTGCCGACGTACGCCGGGACGTGGAAACGCTCGGGATGGACTTCGGCGAGCGCGCTGTTGGCGCCCGGGCTCGCCTTGCAGTGCAACGCGACGCGGCCGTCGCCGTGGTGATCGTGGACGTACCACGCGAAGCTCTTCCCGCGCACCTTGAAGTTGACGTGTTGCTCGCCGCTCGCTTCGACGTCGGGGAGCGCGAGCGCGAGCTCGATCAGCCGCGCGCGACGCTCAGTGGCGTGCGGTCCGCCGACGCGACGCGGCGTGCTCACTGTCCGCCTCGCACGGCTTCGCGCACACGCAAGAGCTCGGGATCCTCCGGCCGGATCCGCAGCGCCGCTTGGATCACCTGCATTCCACGCGAACGTCCGCCGGGAACTTGCGCCAGCATCCGCGCGAGGTCGATGGCGAGGCTCCAATCGGTGGGCCTCAACGCGAGCGCTCGTTCGTAACACTCCGTGGCTCGCGCGACTTCGCCTTCGCCGAAGCAAATCTGTCCGAGGCGCATCCACGCCGACGCGTCTTGCGCGTCGAGCTCGACGACCTTCTCGTACTTCGTCTTGGCGCGCGGGATCTCGCCCGCTTGATCGAGCAGTTGCGCTTCGAGCGACCAGAGGAAGGCGCTCGTCGGCGCATCCTCGAGCGCGCGTTCGAGCCCGGTGATCACCGCGTCGAAAGCGCCGCGCGCGTTCAGGCCGAACGCGAGGTTCGCGATGACGAGCGGCCGCGTCTCCGCGAGGCTCGCCGCATGGCGCCAACATGCGAGCGCGCCGTCGACGTCGCCGGCCTGCACGCGATCGATGCCGCGTTCGATCGCTTCCGTCGACGCCAACGTCGCGAGCGCGGGCGTCGCGCCGCGCGCGACCCGCGTCGCGGCTTTCGAGCGCGGACTCGCAGCAGCGATGCGCACGGCGAGCGCGTCGAGCAACGGGCGACCGAGTTCCGGTCCGAGGCTGAGTTGGGCGCGGCGCAGCACGCTCTCGAGCTCCTCCTTCGACAGCGGATCACCTTGCTCCGCGCGCCAACGCGCGTAGCGATCGAGCAGTTGCTCGCTCGTCGCCGCCGGCTCGAGCAGCGCGTGGTGTTGCCACACGAGGTGCGACGTCTCCTGATGGAAGAGCGCCTTCGCAGCCATCGACTCGAGCCGTTGGTGGTCGTCGGTGTTGATCGGTCCGGATCCCGCGAGTTCGGCGAAGCGCGACTCGGGGATCGCGTGGAACAGGAACAACGTGGCGAGGTCGTACGCGTGCAGCCGCGCGAGGTCGCGGCGGATCTCCGGCCGCTCGAAGCGCGCTTCCATGCGCGCGAAGTCGGGCTCGAGCGGCTCGTTCGACGCGAGCACGACGACGTCGCCGTCGAGCAGGACCTCGAAGAGCGTCGCGTGCAGGAAGACGGCGGCGATCGAGCGCAACACGAGTTGGATCGAGGCGTCGCTCTGCTCGTACTCGTGGAACCACACGCACAGGACGCCGCCCGGAGCGAGACGCGCTTTCGCTTCCTCGAAGCACTCGCGCGTGAAGAGCCCGGCGATGCCCGCGATCCACGGGTTAGAGGGCTCGGAGACGATCACGTCGTACGTCCACGGCGCGGTGCGCATGAACGTGCGGCCGTCCTCCTGCCAGACGCGGACGCGCGGATCGGTGAGGACGTGGTGGTTGGATTCGGCGAAGAGCGTGTCGGACTCCAGCACGCCGCGCGAGATCTCGACGACGTCGCCGCGCTCGACCTCGTGCAACATCGCGGACCCGGCGGTGATGCCGGAGCCGTGGCCGATCACCAACACGCTGCGCGTCTCGCGCGCGAAGAACATCGGCAAGTGCGCGAGCAACATCTGCGTGGTGATGTCGCTCTGTGCGGGATCGGTGAAGCTCGACGCGTCCGGCTTGGTGTTGACGGTCAACGTCACGCCTTCCGCGTCGCCCCACGTCATCACCGTCGCGTTCGCGTCCTCGCCGAAGAAGTAGCGCGTGTATTGCTCGGGCCGCTTCACGTACGCGAGCTGCCACGTCGCGAACGACGACGATGCGTGGCGCGCCTTGGCGATCGGCGTGTCGTGCGGATCCGGACCCGCACGCAGACGCAGGTGATCGACCGAGCGATTGATCGGATCGATCCAGCCCTGACCGAGCCACGCGTACGCCGCGACGACGACGCACGCGACCGCGGCGATCGAGGCGCGCCGCGCGAACGACACTTCGCTCGCGACGGCGAGCACCAGCAGGCCCGCGGCGACGTTGAGCGCGAGCTCGAGGTGGAACGCGCCGACGACGCCGAGCGCGGGCAACAACCACAGCCCTGTGAGCACCGTGCCGCACACGTTGCCGACCGTGTTCCACGCGTACGTCGAACCGACCGCACCGCCGACGCGGCCCGGGCTGCGTGCCTGGATCGCCGCGACCAACGGGAAACCGAAACCGATGCACACCGTCGGCACGAGCAGGACGAGCAGGATCATCCCCGACTTCGCGATCTGGTCGAGCGTGAACGCCGCGCCTTCGGTGCCGAGCTCGATGCGCAACAGTCCGGTCCAGTACGGCAGCCGCGAGACCCACGGCGTCACCGCGAGCAACGCGACGGCGACCGCGAGTTGGCTCGCGCCGAAGAGCCAGAGCGGTCGCTCGACGCGCAGCTTCGACACGATCGCGCTGCCGATCCCGATGCCGGTGACGAACGACATCAACATCACGGTGAACGAGTACGTCGTCGAGCCGAACGACAACGCGATCACGCGCGTGAACAGCACCTCGTAGCCCATCGCGGAGAAGCCGCACGCGAAGAGCGCGGCGAGGGTCACCGCGTACTGCGTCGGCGTGAAGTGCGCTTCCGACGTCGTGCTCTCGGCGGGAGCTTCCGGAACTTGCGCGCTCGCCCGCGCGTTCGCGCGCAACGCGAGGAATCCGGCGAGCACGTTCATCGCCGCCGCCGCCGCGAGCGACGGCAGGATCCCGAACGCCGCGAGCGTCCAGAACCCCGCGAGTCCGACGCCGAGCACCGCGCCGAGGTTGTTGATCGCGTAGAGCCCCGCGACCGCGGGTCGCGTGCCGTCGACGCGCGCGACTAGGAACCGCGCGAGCAACGGCAACGTGCCGCCCATCCAGATCGCCGGCAGCAGCACGCACGCGAGCGAAAGGAGGAAGCGCAGCGCGAAGAGCAGCGCGCCGTGCTCGAACAAGCGCGGCGCGAGTGCTTCGTAACCCTTGCCCGCCGCCGCGAGGATCCACGGCAGGAGGAGTCCGTAGCCGGCGATCAGGAACTCGAGACGCGCGTACGTCACCAACGGTCGATCGCGGCGATCGGAACGCCGCCCGAAAACGAATGCGCCGAGCGCGAGGCCGCCCATGAACACCGCGAGCACCGCGACCTGCGCGTGCGCGGTCGAGCCGATCAGCGAGACCAACATCTTCGCCCACACGATCTCGTGCATCAGCCCGGCGAGACCGCTGACGAAGATCGCGGCGAAGAGCAGCCGTCGCGCGGCGCGGTCGGAGGAGTTCGCGGTCATCCGGCTCGGCTCACCAACGATAGACGACGAGTTCGAGGCCGAGACGCTCGTCGAAGAGAGCGCGCGCGAATCGGCTGCCGCGCCCGAGCGCCTCGGGATCGTGCGGACCGTCGAACTCGGCCGAGCCGCGACCGAACGCCGCGACGCGTTGCGCGCCGGTGCGTGCGATCGCCAGGAGCTCCGGATCCGTCGCCGGATCGATCACGTACTCGGAGACGACGGCCCAACGCCGCCCGACCGGCCAATTCGCGGCGCGCGCGAGCGGATCGCTCGCGTCGCCGAGCTTCGGTTGCTCGACGTCCTCGCGCCGGTTCGCGGCGACCAAGCGGTGCGTCGTCCACGTCGGCACGTCGCTGAACTTGGGGCCGTAGCGGCGCAAGTAGAACTCCCACAGGAACCAGTGCGACGTCGGCCACGCATCGCCCGGCGCCGCGGTCAACGCCAACGGCAATGTCGCCCGCGACGTGAGGAAGAGCAGGTCGTCCTTCGGCGACAAGTTGGCCTCGACGAAACGCGCGGCCTGCGTCGCGGTGTCGACGCGCGTGCGCTGCGCGTCGAGCCCGATCGACGCGGCGGTCGGCAGCGCGAGGGCGACGAGGCCGACCAGCGCGAGACGCGCTCGTCCCCACGCGTTCGGCAGCGCGTTCGCGAGCCGCTCGACGCCTACGCCCGCCAGCAACGCGACGTGCGGAACCAACGGCAACGCGAAGCGATCGCCGATCCAGCTGAAGAGCCCGAACACGAGCACATACGGAATCGCGTGCGCGCCGAGCAGCACCGCGTCCGCCGAAGGACGTCGTCCGTTCGCTCGATACGCGCTCCACGCGAGCGCCGCGACGCCGAGCGACGCGAACGCGAGCGCGACCGGATCGTACGACGCGAGGAAGCGCGCGAGCTTCGCGAAGCCGCCGCCGTCGAACATCGCGAAGTCGACCGGATGGCCGGAGATGCGCAAGCGACCGGGCTCGTACGAGAAGAGCGCCGCGCCCTTGCTCGGGTAGTGGGGGTGCATGTAGGCGAGTGCGATCAGGACGACGCACGGCACCGCCGCCGCGAACAAGTTCGGCCACGCCGCGCGCCCGCCGCGACGCAGTTCGTCGAGGCCGACGAGTCCGAGCGGCAGCAACACCGCGGCGCCGGTCTGCAACGTCGCGCAAGCGAGGCCGGCGCAAATGCCGGCGACGACGAAACGCGCTCGCTCCGGCTTAGATCGCGCGCGCAGAATCGCCGCGAGCGCGAGGATGCCGAACGTCACCGCCGGCGCGTGGGGCCGAGCTTGTTGCGAGAAGTCGAGGTGAAGGAGATTGGTCGCGAGGAACGCCGCCGCGAGCCACGCCGTTCCGCGTCCGAGGAAACAACGCGCGAGCCAGTACATCGCGGGCACGCTGAGTGCCGACAGCACCGCGACCAGGATGCGCATCCGCAAGTGCGGCGTCGCGACGGCGGTGAGGTGCTCGTCGAGCGTGTGCGCCTCGGGCCCGAGTTCGATCGGCTCCTCGAGGCGCAGCACGGCCGCGCAGCTCGCGACCAACACCGGGTAGTAGAGCGGCTCGAGCTTGGTGATCTCCTCGCCGGTCCAGATGCGATGGAGGACGCTCGCTTGCCCGAGCAGGATCGAATCGTCGTCGTCAGGCCGCTGCGGCAGTCCGTGTCCGATGCCGACGAGGCGCAGCGCGAGCGCGGCGACCGTCAGGAGCACCAGCCCGACGGTGAGGGAGGTTCCACCTCCACGGATACGGTTGAAGAGCGCGGAGAGCATGCCCTGCGGCCGCGCGGATCCTACTCGCCGCGCACGACGCGCGGAATCGACTTCTTCGGGTCGACTTCAGAGGAGACGCATCCACGGTCGCGGATCGCTCCGCTTCCACGTCGCGTACGCGCGACTCGGCAGGTAGAGCAACGCGACCGCGAACGCCGTCAACGCGACCATCGCCGCGACTCCGTAGCCGAGCCCGTCCGGCGTCGGCGGCGCCGCGGCGGGATGGTTCGCGAAGAACCACGGGTCGATCGATCCGGTGCGCGCGAACGCGAGCGCGATCGCGAGGCCGTGGATCAACGGAATGTGCAACAAGTAGAAGAGCAACGGCACGCGGCCGAACGTCGCGAGGATTTCGCTCGTCGCTCCGCGTGCGCGTTCGAACCACGGCAACGCGACGAGCAACGGCCCGAGCGTCATCAACACGAACTGCAGCGACGCCGGGTACTTGTCGGTGTTGACGAACGAGAACGCCGTGAACCAGGCGCCGCGCGGCGACGACGTCCACGGCCACGGATTGCCGTAGACGTTGAAGCCGCGCAGCACGAGGAACGCCGCGAGCGCCGCGCCGCCGAGCGCGAAGCAGATCCGGCGACGTCGCGCGGGCTCGAGCTTCATCACCGGACCGAACGCGTAGCCGAGCGCCATCACTCCGACCCACGGCACGATCGAATAGAGCACCGCCAACTGCGCGCCGGTCGCTCCGAGCTCGACGTCGCCGCCGAACCAGAGCAGTTGCCAGAACCACGCGAAGCGATCGTCTTGGAGGCTCGCGGCCAGCGCTTGTCGCTGCGCATCGAACGCGTCGTGTCCCGCGACGACGACGAGTCCGAACACGATCAGCGCGGCGCGCGGAAGGCGCACGAGCAACGCGAGCACCACCAAGCTCACGCCGATCGCCCAGATCACCCCTCCGAGGAAGTACGGGTAGTGCGCGAGGCTGAACGTCCACGCGACGCGGACCACGGTGAACTCGAGCAGGATCAACCACACGCCGCGGACGGCGAGATAACGGGCAAGCTCGCCCTTGCTCTCCGATCGCCGCAACGCCGCGCCGACTCCGGCGAGGAACACGAACGCCGGCGCGCAGAAGTGCGTGACCCAACGCATGACGAAGAGCGACGCGGACATCTGCCCGAGTCCGCCGAGCGCTTCGGCCGACGCGTAGACGCGCACGTGATCGACGGCCATCAGCACCATCACGACGCCGCGCGCGATATCGAGAGAGCGCAGACGTCCCTCGTCGAGAGGTCGCGAGTTCGTGAATCGGTCGTTCATCGCAGGGGAGCCTTCGTTCGCTCGTCGACCCTAGCAGGCCGTTGAAAAAGTCATCGCGGCGAAAAGCCGCCCGGCCGCGCCGGCTCTGCGTCACGCCGTCCTCGGCGAATTCACGAATTCGCCTGCGGCGACGCTCCTTGATCCGACACGGCCGGGCAACTTTTCGCTCGCAAGCACTTCTTCAACGGACTGCTAGCGCTCCGACGGCCCGCCGATGAACGAGCTGGGTAGTCCTCCGGTACCGGACGCGCTCGCGCGTTGCGCCGTTCTCCAACGACCGCCGAGCCGCGGATTCCGTTGGAGCATCGGGCTCACTCGGTCGCGGCGCGCGGCGGCACGTCGGGGAAGCGCGCGGCGAGCCAACTCTCGAGTTCGTCAGGCTCGTAGCCGAACGGGCCCGGTCCGCCCTTGTAGGCGATCGTCTTGTTCTCGTCGATCACGTAGAGCCGCTCGGGCCAGCCGGCGTAGAGCTCGTCCGCGCGGTTCTCCATCTCGTCGACCAACAGCGGCATCGCGTACTTCTTCGACGCGACGAAATCGCGCGCGACCTTCAGGCGTTCAGGCAGCGTCGTCGGTTGCGCGTAGCAAACGCCCTCGGTCTCGTTGACCGTCATCTGCCACTCGTCGGTCGGGTGCGCTTCGTTGATGTAGATCGTGACGAAGGTCGCGCGCTCGGCGAAACGCGTGTGGATCTCTTGGATGCGTTCGACCGAACGCCGGAAGGGCGGTCATGTGTAGCTGCCGAAGATCACGATCAACGGTTTGCCGACCTGGAAGTCGAGCAGCCGCGTGTCGCTGCCGTCGAGGCGCGACAGCGTGACGTCGGGCGCGGCGTCGCCGACCTTCAATTCGCCTTCGCGACGCCGGTCGTAGAGCAACATGCCGACGACGTTGCGCGGCCCGATCCAGTACACCGCGGCCGCCGCGAGGACGGCGATGACGGCGAGGCTCCAGAGCACAATGCGCTTCCACATGCGTCGACGAGTGTACTGCCGTGACGTCGAGCTCGTCGGATTCGTCTTGGACGCGGGCCGCGCCGTCGGAGTAGGAATCTGTCGATGCGCCGACTCCATCGACTGCTCGGACTCGTTCTCGTGTTGCCGCTCGTGCTGTGGATCGCGACCGGGCTCCTGTTCCACGTCAAGCATCGCTACGGCGAGGCGTACGAGAAGTTGAGCGTGCCGAGCGAGCGTGCAGTCGATTGGTCGACGGCGCGGATCGCGCCGGCCGAGGTCATCGCGCGCGGGCTCGCGAATCCGCCGTTGCAGTTGGCGATCCATCCGTCGGGACGGCTCGCGTACTTCGGCGCGCTCGAGAACACTCCGAAGGCGATCGACGCGGCGACGGGCGAGCCGATCGAGCCGGCGACCGACGACATCGCGCGCGGCTGGATCGCGGCGGCGCTCTCGAGCTCGCCGAACGCGGCGCGCTACGGCGACGAAGTCGGCCACGAGGACGCGACCGCGAACTCAGGTTCGACCGGCACGCTCGATCCCGTGTTCGTGCTGCACACGCGCGGAGGGAAGACCGTCAGCCTCGACCGCGTCACCGGCGCGATCCGTCAGACCGGCGACCTCAACGACTTCATCGACGCGACGTACAAGGCGCACTACCTCCAATGGACGCCGTGGGAGCCGGTCAACATCGCGCTCGTGTTGCTGTCGATCCCGATCGTGTTGCTGCTCGCGTTCACCGGCCTGCGCATGGCGTTTCGGAAGAGTTGAAGGCGCGAGCGCGCGCTCCCGAGCTCCGTCGTGCTTGTTAGACTCAGGGCCCATGATCGCGTTGCTTGTTTGTCTGTCGTTGGTCGCCGAAGGTCGGATCCACGGACGCGTGCTCGACGCCGACGGACGTCCGGTCGCGAAGGCGCGCGTGCTCGCCGGCGAGGTCGGCCACGCGACGCTGATGTACACGTCGCCCGAGCGGATGATGATCGCGACGCTCGGCGAAGCGCCGGGCAAAAAGGCGCAGTGGTCCGCCGAGCGTGTCACCGACGGCGAAGGCCGCTTCGAGTTGACCGGCCTCGCCGCGGGCGAGTTCTCGGTGCTCGCGGCCGACGCGAAGCGCGGCGTCAAGCTCGCGTCGACGACGGTGAGCGACGCGAACGCCGCCGAACTCGAGCTCCGTCTCGATCCGCCCGCGATCCTCGAGGGCACGGTCACCGGCCTCGACTTCGATCCGTCGTGGAACGTGCTCGAGCTGCGCGCCGCGGTCGGTTCGTCGAACGTCACGCTCTCGCCGGAAGTGACGCGCGCCGGCGGCCAGTGGAGTTTTCGTTCGACGGCTCTGCCCGCGCTCGCCGCGTGGCGCGTCGTCGGCACGCGCATCGTCGCGGCGCAGGACTACCGCGCGACGTTGTTCGACGTGACGACGAGCGCGCCGGCCGGCGTGGTCACGCCATGTCGCATCGCGTTCGACGGCGGCTACGCGCTGACCGGCACGGTCGTCGATCCCGACGGTGCGCCGCTCGCCGACGCGTCGGTCGTCGCGGTGTCGAGTTCCGGCCCGCGCCGCGAGCTCGGCACGATCACCGACGCGCGCGGGAACTTCCGCATCGGCGGCCTCGACCGCGGAACGTGGTCGATCGAGGCGCGGCGTTGGTCGCTGCGCCAACTCGCGGGCTGCGGCAACGGGCCGCTCGAATTCCGCGCGACGGGGCAAGCGTCGCTGCCTTCGTCCGCGCCGCTCGCGTTGCGCGTCGAGCGCGTGCGCGCCGCGCCACGCGTCGGCGAACCGGCGCCGACGTTCTCGGTCTTCGCGCTCGACGGTCGGCCGCTCGCGCTCGCGCAACTGCGCGGCAAGGTCGTGTTGCTCGACTTCTGGGCGACGTGGTGCGGCATGTGCCGCGCCGAGTTGCCGCACCTCGACGCGACGTACCGCGCGCTCTCCGCCGGCGGCCGTTTCGAGGTCATCGGCGTCAGCGTCGACGACGATCCGGAGTTGGTGCGGCAATTCGTCGCGAGCCGCGGGCTCGCGTGGCCGCAAACCGCGCTCGGCCTGCCGATCAAGAACGAGATCGCGTTGCGCTACAACGTCCAGTCGACGCCGACGACGGTGTTGATCGATCGCGACGGGACCGTCGCGGCCTTCAACCTGTCGGGCGACGAGCTGAAGAAGAAGATCGAGGAGCTGTTGGCTCGCGAGTGAGCCGACGCCCTCGCGTTCCCGCGGCGCGTACACGCGCCGTTCGCCACCCGAGGAGAATTCACATGGCCAAGTACATCGATGCATTCGTCATTCCCGTCGCGAAGCGCAACCTCGCGGCCTACCTGCGCATGTCGAAGCTGGGGGCCAGGCTCTGGCGCGAACACGGAGCTCTCGAATACCGCGAGTGCTCCGGCGACGACCTGAAGACCCCGTGTGGCGTGGCGTTCCCGAAGCTCGCCAAGCTGAAGAAGAACGAGGTCGTCTTCTTCTCCTGGATCGTCTACAAGTCGCGCGCACACCGCGACGCGGTCAACGCGAAGGTGATGACGGACAAGCGCCTCGCCGCGTTCATGGATCCGAAGAAGATGCCGTTCGACATGAATCGCATGACGATGGGCGGCTTCGAGATGCGCGTCGACGCCTGACGCATCGTGGCGCGCCCGACGGGCGCCGCCCTTTCGACCGCCCGGCTTTTTTCGACGATTCGTGATCTGCGGCGGGGGCGGACTGCGTGTGACAGGACAAACGTCTCTCGACGGGAGTCCCGACCATGCGCACCGTTCACCTCGCCACCGCTCTGCTCTGCTCGCTTCCGCTCCTCGCCGCGAACGGCGAGCTCGCCCACGTCGCCGAAGGTCCGCGCTACGCGTGGGCCGACTTCGACGGCGACGGACTCCAGGACTTGTTCGTGCTCCAACGCGCGAACGCGAGCGCGCTCTTCCGCAACGCCGGTGACGGTTCGTTCGAGGACGCGTCCGCGCTGATCTCGAGCGCGCCGATAGGCGCGGTGTGCGACGCCGCGTGGCAGGACTTCGACGGCGACCAGCACGTCGACCTCGCCCTCGCGCAGGCCGACGGCAGCTTGCGCCTCCTGCGCAACATCGAAGGCCGCGGGTTCGAGGACGTCAGCGAAGCCGCGGGCCTCGCGAAGCTCGTCTTCCACGACGCGCGGCTCGCGTGGCGCGACTACGACGGCGACGGCAAGTCCGATCTCGAGCTCGCGTCGCGCGAAGGCGCCGAGCTCTTCCACAACCGCGGCCGCATCCGTTTCGAGCGCGTCGAGCTCGCGCTCGCGGGCTACGACTTCACTGCGTCCGCCCCGAGCGCGCCGAAAGCGACCTCCGCGTTGACGATCGGCACGCACACGCCGTTGCCGCCGGTGAGCGCGTGCGCTCCCGGCGTGATCGACTCCGCGAACGGCGTGACGTGCCTCGCCGCGTCGACGACGCCGACGCTCGGCCTGCTCTATCCGTTGTCGACGAGCCTCTTCGTCTCGACCAACGGCAGCGTCGGCGTCGGCACGACCTCGCCCTCGGCGACGTACCCACTCGACGTGGCCGGAAAGCTCCGCGCGAGCGGCCAGATCGTCGCCAATGCGACCGGCGTCGCGCCGCTCGCGGTGACGAGCGCGGTGCGCGTCGACAACCTGAACGCCGATCGCATCGACGGCCTCGACTCGACGGCGTTCACGCAGCTCGGTCAATCGATCGAAGGCGCAGAGATCACCAACCGATCGATCGGCGCGGTCGACCTCGCGCTCGATTCGATCACGGCCGCGGAGCTCGCGAGCAACATCGTCGGGTCCGCCGAGGTCATCGACGGTTCGCTCGCCAACGCGGATGTTTCCGCGAGCGCCGCGCTCGCCGGCACGAAGATCGCGCCGAACTTCGGCGCGCAGGACGTCGTCACCACCGGCCGCATCGGCGCGGGCACCGCGTCACCGGCGCGCCAACTCTCGGTGCTCGGCTACTCGCCGTTCGACTACGTCGCCGACATCACCAACACCGGCAACGACGACGGCGCGAGCGGCCTGTACGTCACGACGCTCGGTCACGGCGCGGCCGTGCTCGGCGAGGTGACGAACAACTACGCGACCGGCGTCGTCGGCACGGGTTCGGGCATCGGCTTCTCGACGGGCGTCGCGGGCTCGAGCTCGTCGACCAAGGGCGCGCTCGGAGTCCAGGGTTACGTCAGCGCGTCGAGCGGCGGCGGCATCGGCGTCGAAGGCATCAGCGAAGCGTCCGACGGCGTCGGCGTGCACGGCCAGGCGTGGGACGTGAACGCGTCGGCGCGCGGCGTGCTCGGCGAATCGCCGGCGAAGTACGGCATCGGCGTGCACGGTCGCGCGACGTCGACCGATCCGTTCTCGAGCGCGGTCGGCGTTCGCGGCGAGTCGTCGGCCCCGATCGGCATCGGAGTTCAAGGCACTGCGACCGATCCGACGGCAGGCATCGGTGTGCTCGGCACCGCCAATTCCGCGTACGGCATCGGCGTCGAGGCGCACGGCGGTCAGGACAGCTACTCGAGCCAAGGGATCGGCACGTACTCGGTCGGACGAGGCGATCACGGCGCGGGAGTGGTCGGCACCTCGGCATCGGACTTCAGCGCCGGCTACGGCGTCGCGGGCACGGTCTCCAATCCGTACGGCTACGGTGTGTACGGCACGCCGCTCTATCCGTCGAACACGTGGGCGATCTACGCGGACGGCGACTTCGGTTCGTCGGGCAACAAGTACTTCGTGCAACCGCACCCGACCGACGCGGCGAAGGAGATTCGCTTCGTCTGCCTCGAGGGCAACGAATCGGGGACGTACTTCCGCGGCTCGGCCAAGCTCGTCGCCGGACGCTGCGCGATCGAAGTGCCGGAAGAGTTCCGTTTGGCGAGCGCGAGCGAGCACCTCACCGTGCAGGCGACCGCGAACGGCGCGCGCGCCGAGTTGTGGATCGAATCCAAGGACCTCGATCGCATCGTGGTGCGCGGAACGGCGGACGTCGAGTTCGACTACTTCGTCAACGGTTTGCGCCGCGGCTTCGAGTCGCTCGAGTGCATTCGCGACAACCACGACTTCGTGCCGCGCGTCCGCGGGGCGCCGTTCCAACACCAGATGCCGAGGGCGGCGCGCGAGCTGCTCGTTCGGAACGGAACGCTCAACGCCGACTTCACGCCGAACGAAGAGACTGCGGAGCGTTTGGGTTGGAAACTCGTCGAACCGGAGAACGATCCGTTGACGCGCAAACGCGTGCTCGACGAAACGGTCGTGCCGGTCGAGAAGAAGTAGCGTTCGTTCGCGTTCGACGCTCTCAGTAGCGCACGACGTTCAGCTGCCCCGGCGTCGGGTGCAGCGCAATCCGCGCGACTTCGACGTCGGCGAGGAACAGCAACAGCGTGGTCGTGCGCTCCTCGATCGCCAGGACCTCCGAGCGGCCGTCGACCAGCGCGAAGCCCGACGCCATGCGTGATCCGCCGGCGCGCATGACGCTCGCATAGGCGGGCCGACCGTCTTCGGCGAGGAACCCGACCGAGTCCGCGCGGTCGAACGGCTCGGCGAGCTCGACCTGCACGTGGACGCGCAGGCTGACGACGATCTCGAGCTTCAGGGGATCCGAGGCGCTCGAGAGCTCGAGCCCCTCGCCGAGGATCGCGTCGCCCGACGCGATCACCCAAACCTCAGTCTTCGACACGTTCCGGAATTCGAAGCGTCCATCGTCGCCCGTGATGATCGCGGCGCTCTCCTGCGTTTCGTTGTCGCGACCGTTCTCGTGGTCGATCGCGAACGTCTCGCGGAGCAGCTTCACGCGAACGCCGGCGAGCGGCTCGCCGCGCCGCGTCACGACTCGGCCCGCGACGAGCTCGCACAACTCGTGGGTCGGAAGTCGCAGCCGCAAGTCGCGATCACCGGCGCGCACCGAACTCTGCTCGGCGATCGCGAGCGAGCGCGGATCGATCGCGCGCAGGCGATAGTCGCGATCGAGCAGGAGACCGCCGAGCTCGAACGCCCCGTCGGCGTCGGAAAGCACGAAGCTCCAGAAACGCTCGTCGCCGACGAGCAGAGGCTCGACGACGCGTCGCTGCTCGGCGACGACGCCGAAGTACGTGCAGTCGTCGATCCAGACCCTGGCGCCGGCGACCGGACGGCCTGAGTGATCGACGATTCGGCCGCTCGCGCGACCGGGTTCGCCGTCGAGCTGCAGGACGACGCGATCGGGCCACTGCGGCGCTTCGCCGGGCCGGCTCTCGGGCTCGAACGTCGCGGGCAGGAAGCCGCGCTTCAGCGCGATCAACTTCGAACGCGTCCCGTCGATCCTGAAGTCGAACGCGAACTCGCCGTCGCGATCGGTGATCGACGACTGCGCATCCGCGGAGACGATCGCTCCTTCGACCGGAGCGCCGCTCGGATCGAGCACGACACCGCGCACCATGCCGGACGCCGTGTCGGGACGGCGCAACACGATCTCCAACCCGAGCGCGTCGACGACCGGAGCGGGTTCGCGATGGGGAGCCCAACCGCCGAGAGCCGCGTCGAGATTGCCGTGCGCGAGCGCCGGCGCCGTGGCGAGTTCGAAGCGTCCGTCGACGGCCGTGCGCGCGATCCAACGCCGCGGGATCGAGAAGTCGAGCACCAGGCCGAAGTCGGCGCCGAAGCCGCGCGGCGCTCGCAGCTCGACCCACACGCCGGCGAGCGGCTGGTGCTCCTCGTCGACGACGACGCCCGCGACGCGGATCTTCGGCGCGACGACGACGGTCGGCGTCGTGTTCGCGTCGACGTGCGCGGATCCGGCGAGCACCGTTTCGAAGCGCGGATCGGTGCACACGATCTTCTCGGCGCCGCTCGCGCTCTCGAACTCGAACCACCCGTCGGTGCCGCTCGTGCAACGGCGTTGCGCGTTCGGCGACGCGGCGTCGTTCGACGATTCGAGCGCGAGTTCGACGTTCGCGAGTCCGACTCCTTCGGCGGCCAACACGCGGCCGCGAAGCGTGGGAGAGGCTTCGACTGTCGCCGCGACTTCGGGAGCGGACGTCGGCGGCGATTCGTGGACGATCGCGCGTTCGCGCGCGGCGTCGCTGTTCGACGGGAGTAGCGCTTGCTCGCTCGCGAGGCGCACCGGCTCTGCCTCGACGGCCGCGACGACAGGTGCGGGCTCGGTCGTCGCTTCGCTCGTCGACGATCTCCACCACGCGAATCCGCCGAGGCAGGCGACGACAGCGACCGAAGCGAGGAAGACTTTCATGGCAACTCCGAAGGCGAGGGCGGGAACCACGCTCGGCTCCCGCAACAGAGGAACGAGAAGTTGGATCCACGTCGTCGCGCCGCCGTGTCGCGACAGGCGTTCGCGCAGTCGCTCGAGCGCGCGCGTCAGTCGGCTGTTGACGGTCGCGGTCGTCGTGTTCATGCGCCGAGCGATCTCACGTTGGGGGAGACCTTCGAAGAAGCGCAGCAACACGGTCGAGCGGTACGGCTCGTCGAGTTCGAGCACCGCGCCGACGAGTCGACGTTGGATCGCGGCGCGTTCGACCAGCTCGTCCGCGGCGGTCACGCTCTCCGGCCGCGAGGCTGAGTGCTCGCGCGCTTCACGCCGCGAATGCTCGCGCCGGAGGTCGCGCCAACGACGCCGCAACACGGTCGCGAGCCAACCGCGCGCGGAGCGATCGGTGTCCGGCCGACTCTCGAGCGCCGCCACCCAAACGTCCTGCGCGAGTTCTTCCGCGAGGTGCGCGTCACCGGCGAGCGAACGAGCCAACTTGCGGACCCAATCGATCTGCGTGAGGAACTCGGCAACGTCGGTGCGCGACGACATGGTTGGATGATGACACGCCGTGGAACGGCGATTCGATGCACGGGCGCTCCGGAATCCGAGCTGGCCGGATTCCGGCGAAGTCGTGTTGCGTTCGAGCTCGCGGTGTCCAGAACGGGCATGGCGCTCGTTACGCAGCTGCTCCTGACTTCGCTCTTCCAGGGCGCGGATGGTCGGTGTTGTTACGAATACGATCACACGCTCTTGGTTCCCGTCATCGCGGCCGTCGGTGACGTCGATCGCGACGGAGCGGCGGACCTCTTGATCGCCGACGCGGGCAACAACTCGGGCACGAATCCGCCGCCCGCCACGCACCTCGGTCGTGCGTGGGTGGTGTCGGGAGTGACCGGCGCGATCCTGCGGACGCTGGTCGGCGACGAACCGGGCGACGGCTTCGGTGTCGTCGCGTGCGGGCTCGGCGACGTCGACGACGACGGCGTTCCCGATTGGGTGGTCGGAGCGATGGGCTCGAAGGCGCGGCGCTACGGAAGTGCGGTCGTGTTCTCGGGCGCGACGGGTCGTCGGAAGTTCGAGGTCGCGTCGCCCTACGCGGACGATCTCTTCGGACTCTCGCTTGCCGACGTCGGCGACTTCGACGGCGACGGGGCGCGCGACTTCGCGGTCGGAGCCGCGCACCCGTCCGGAACCTCGTTGCCGTCGGGGCGCGTCAGATTCTTCTCCGGTCGCGACGGTCGTCCGCTCGGCGAGGTCGCGTCGCTCGGTGATCGAACTCGCAGGCACATCGAACGGTTGGGCGAGTTGGACGGAGATGGTCGCGACGAGATCGTCGTGTCGCAGACGAGCGCGTGGTCTCAGGGCGGCGCTCGGATCCTCTCGGGTCGCGGCGACTGGCGGGGCGCGGCGCCGGATGCGCTCGACGAAGCGCTCTCGCGTGCACGAGGTGTCTTGCTCGTCGCCAATTCTTCGTGCACACCCGAACAGCAACTCTGGATGATCCGCGGGAGTTCGATCGAGCGCTTCTCTTCGTCCGACGGAGCCTCGTTGCCGACGCTCGACTTCGAAGATTGGGACTTCGACGAGCGTGCGATGCGCGCCACGCAGATCTCGAGTTGGGCCAACCTCGGCGACGTCAACGGCGATGGAGTCGAAGATGTGGTGATCGGCTTCGCCGACTACGGCGTTGGCGAAGGACGCATCCGAGTGCTGTCGGGTGTCGATGGCCGGATGCTCTACCTGCGAGGCGCTATGGGCGCCCTCTGGCACTTCGGAGCGAGCGTCGTCGCACTCGGCGATCTAGACGGCGACGCAATGGGGGATTTCGCGGTCGGCAACGACAACACGCGCTCGCACGAGACCGGCGAAGTGCGCGTGTTCTCCGGACGCACGGGACAGATGCGTTGGCGGATACATGGCTCGCTCGGGAGCCTCGTCGTCTGGATGTGAAACGCGGCAATTACAGACGCGACCGCGCGCTCGCTATGCTCCCGCCCCGAGGGATTCGCTCGGGAAACTACCCAAGGAGAGAAACATGACCGCCGTCGCTGATCTTTGGCTTCCGATCTTGGTCGCCGCTGTTGCCGTGTTCGTCGTCAGCTCGTTGATCCACATGGCGCTGCAGTACCACAAGCACGACTACGTCAAATTGCCGGGCGAGGACAAGATCCTCGAGGCGATGCGCGGCGTGCAGCCCGGCTCCTATCGCTTCCCTTGCGCGGACACGATGAAGGAAATGTGCGGACCCGAGATGACCGCGAAGATGGTGCGCGGTCCGGTCGGTTCGATGACGGTGATTCCGAGCGGTCCGATGCGCATGGGCAAAGCGCTCGGTCAATGGTTCGTGCTCTGCGTCGTGATCTGTTTCTTCACCGGCTACATCTCGGGGCTCAGCCTCGCGCACGGCGCCCAATTCATGGCGGTCTTCCGCGTCGCGACGACGGTGGCGCTGCTCGGATTCGGTTTCTCGAGCGTCACCGATTCGATTTGGAAAGGGCTGAGCTGGGGCGTCACCGCGAAATTCGTCCTCGACGGAATCCTCTACGCGCTCGCCACCGGTGCGGTGTTCGCCTGGCTCTGGCCGAAGTTGATGTAGGAGCTCGCGCGCCCACGACACTCGAGACTTCCAATCAGCGAAGGGCGGTGCGTGGCCGCCGCCCCAACTTTCCCAACCGAGCGCTTCGCTCGAGAGGATGCGCCAACGCTCGCCGTCCTTGCGCGCGCCGTCGCGCGTCACCCCCACACTGAAGACCTGGTCCAGTTCGGCGTGGAAGTCTCTTCCGTTCGGCGGCGTCCACTCTAGTCGCGAGTTCGCGCGCGTCGGTCGAGAGCGCGTATCGCCGCGGTGTGCCGCGCGTTCGACGATGCTTTTCCAAAGATCGTTGTCCTGCGCTCGCTGCGCGCGTCGCGTGTTCTCCCGCGGCGCCGATCCGTGGCAGGAAAACGGCGGACGTCGCACTGCTCCTTCGCTCGCCACCACGATGCTCCAACTCAACGGGTCCCGCTCGTCGTTCCTCGGCGCGTTCGTCGCCGCTTCGCTCTGTCTCGCCGCGTCGGTTCAGGCCCAGGCGCAGCAATACACGCTGACCAACCTCGGCGGCACGCGGCCGGGGGACACGTTCGACGTCGCGCTCTCCAACACCGGTTTCGCGACCGGTTGGACGGTCACGAACGTCGGACCGCTCCCGAACCTCGGGTTCGTTTGGTCGCCGAAGAAATCTATGACGCCCAATCCCCCGGTCGGGCAACCGTGGACCAGTTTCAACGGCGTCGACGTCAACGATTCCGGCACCGTCGTCGGCCTGTTCGGCACGGCGTCGTTCATGTCGCAGGGCTATCGCTGGACGTCGGGCGCGGCCGAAGAGATTCACGGCCCGCTCGGTTTCCAAGGCATTCCGCGAGCGATCAACTCCGCGGGTTGGATCGTCGGTGTCGGCGGCGGTCCCGGCAGCGGCCTCAGAGCGATCATGTGGGATCCAAGTCTCGCTCCGAGCTTCGTCGCCGATCTGACAAGCGCCTCCGGCATCAACGCAAGCAATCAGGTCGTGGGCTGGCGGAGCGATGCCGCGGGCACGTTGCGCGGCTTCCTATGGGAGAACGGCGTGCTCACGTCGCTCGGCAGCCTCGACCCGTTGAACAAGGGCAACGTGCTGCCGCGGGCGATCAACGACGGCGGTCGTGTTGTTGGCGCGAGTGTCATCGGCGGACACGAACATGCGTTCCTTTGGACGGCGGCGAGCGGCATGACCGAGCTCACGGGCCTCGGCGTCGCGGGGTTTCCGTTCAACGTCTCCGCCAACGACATCAATTCGTCGGGTTGGATCCTCGGCTACGCGCCGAACGCGCAAGGACAGGCCGACGTCTTGTGGGGGCCCGACGGCTCGATCCGCGAGCTCGCACCGCTGATCCCCGACATCGGACCGGGCAAGACGTGGTCGCAGTTCTTCGGTGCACACAGCCTCAACGATGCGGGACAGATCGGCGCGGTCGCGATCACGTCGGCGCTCCCTCCCGCCGTGCTCGGTCCGCAGCTACGTCCGATCCTGCTCACGCCGGCGAACCTGACGGCTTCCGCGCTCACGCCAGGCACCGCCGGCTCCGTCAACACGCTGCAGGTTTCCGGCGCGACGCCGGGAGCGCTCGCGATCCTCGCCGCCGACGCCGACGATCCGCTCGATCGCGGCTACGCGACGATCGAAGGTTGCGGCTCGATGGGCCTCGCGATGAAGGCGCCGCGCGTCGTCGCGAGTGCGCCGGTCGACGCGACCGGGCACGCGACGTTGACGTGGAAGGTGCCTTCGAGTCTCACCGGCGTCTCGATGCGCGTGCAGGTCTTCCAGAAGAGCGAGTGCTTCGTCAGCAACGTCGTGCGCGTGTCGTTCTAGCCCGCCGCGCGCGCGTCGTCGCTCGTTCGACTACGATCGAGCTCCGATGCGGGCGCGGGGCGCTTCCCGAGCTCGTTCTCGTCGCGCACGCGACTCGCGTGGGAAGAGAGGGCTCGATGGCCGGCTTGTGGAACGACGTCGATCGGTTGCTGCGGGGCGAACACACCCAGGGCGAGCAACTGCGCACCGGGAAGATGGGCGTCTCGACCTGGACGTTGGTGCTCGCGTGTCTCGTGCTCGGCGCGCTCTATGGCGTTTGCATGGGGCTCTACCCGGCACTGTACACGCGGCCCGACGGCGTGCTCCAGCTCGCTTCGACGACGGTCAAGGTGCCGTTGCTCTTCCTCGCGACGTTGCTGGTCACGTATCCGTCGCTGTACGTGTTCTCCGCGCTCGCGAATTCGCGGCTGCGTTTCCGCGAGACGTTGCGACTGTTGCTCGCTTCGACCGCGGTCAACCTCGCGGTGCTCGCGAGCCTCGGACCCGTGACAGCGTTCTTCACGTTGAGCACGCGCAGCCACGCCTTCATGCAATTGCTCAACGCCGCGTTCTTCACGATCGCCGGTTGCGTCGGACTGACCTTCCTATGGCGCGCGATGCGCGAGGTGTACACGTACGATCCGGTCGCGCCGATCGGCGGCGTCGAGCGCGTGCGGCCGCGCGCGGGACGCGTGCTCGCGATCTGGTTGATGACGTATGCGATCGTCGGGGCGCAGATGGGTTGGATCCTGCGGCCGTTCGTCGGCGCGCCCAACCTGCCGTTCCAATGGTTGCGCGGTCCGACGTCGAACATCTTCCGCGGACTGCTCGAGGCGTTGCGCTTCGCGTTGGAGTGAACGGTGTTCGCCGACGCCGATGCGCTGCTGCGCGCCGAGGGCTCGTTCGCCGTCGGCAACGCGCGTCTGCCGTGGCTGCGCTTCGGCGCGTTGGTCGGCGCGAGCGGCGTGCTCTACGGCGCCGTCATGGGCGCGTTCCAAGGGCGCGAGCTGCAGGCTTTGTATGCCGCGCTCAAGGTTCCTCTGCTGCTCGGCGTCGCGTTCAGCATCTGCCTGCCGAACTTCTTCGTGATGAACGCGGTGTTCGGGCTGCGCGCGGATTTCGCGGCGGCGTGCCGCGGGCTCCTGTGCGCGCAAGGGACCTTGGCGTTGTGCCTCGCGAGCTTCGCGCCGGTCACCGCGCTCGCCTATTGGTGCGAGCCGAGCTATCCGTTCGCGTTGCTGCTGAACGCGTTGACGTTCGCCGTCGCTTCGCTCGCGGCGCAGCTGACGCTCGCGCGCCATTATCGACCGTTGATCGCGCGCGATGCGCGACACAAGCTCGGTCTCGCCGCGTGGCTCCTGCTCTACACGTTCGTCGCGATCAAGGTCGCGTCGCTGCTGCGGCCGTTCGTCGGCGACCCGCGCGTGCCGACCGAGTTCTTCCGCGAGAAAGCGCTGGACGAGAATCCGTACACGAGCCTGCTGTGGACCGCGCTCGCATTGGCGGCGAAGGCGTTCCGAGCGCTCTGATGGTCGCGGCAACGCTCCTCGAGATCGTCGAGAGACTCGGCGACGTGGACGACGATCTCGTGATCCACGCGGCCAAGCCGTCGAGCATGGAGTCGTCTGCTGTGTCGTTTCCCATCGCACCTTTCCAGCCAGGTGTGCCGGATGCACTGGATCGTGACGGCCTGTCGTATTTCATCGAGGTCTTCTTCGCGCGCGAGTTCCTGGAGGACTGGGACACGGCGTTGCAGTTGCGGCCGTCGGCCCGAGCTCGCTGCGAGCGGTTGATTCGCTACGCCACCGACGACGCGTGACGTTTGCGGCGGTGGCGCTTCCTCTTGCCGCCGAAGAAGCGTGCAACTTCGAAGGCTCGAGTCCTTCGGCCGACGCCGTTCGCGAATCGCCGCGGACGGCGTCGGACCCGTTTGAGGGCCTCGCGGCGGTCGCCGGAAGCGCGCGCGGCGCGACGTAAGCGGTCTGTCTTCGCGACCCCGCGTCGACCTCGCGGGTTGACAGACGGCTCGCGCTCGCGCGCAATGGCTCGGCCTCGTACGCCTCGGCGTTCGATGCGAAGCCAGTGAACCGATCGTTCCAACGAGTCCGGCGCGGAAGCGCGAGCCTGCGTCTGCTGGCGCTCGCCTTACTGTTCGTGTCGGGCTACTTCGCGAGCTTCGCGCACGACGTCACCGTGTCGCACACGTTGTGCGCGGCGCACGGCGAATGGGTGCACGACGCGGACGCGTCGACGGTGCACGAGCACGCCGCGAGTTCCGACGATGCGGCGCCGCGCGTGCGTTCGGCGCCTGGGACGAGCGAAGGTGCGCACGAGCACTGCGGCATCGTGCTGGTCTCGCGTGGCGAGCGATTGCTCGCTCCGGACGCGTTGTTCGGCGTCGCGGCGCCGGTGCTCGAGTCACCGTGCTCGGAAGTCGCGTACGCGACTCCGGTGCGCGAAGCTCGGATTCGTTCCACGCCGGCGCGTGGGCCTCCGACGGTCGTCTGAACGATCCTGACGACGCGACCGGCGATTTCGCCGCGTCGCTGCCGCGCACGCTTTCGATCACGAAGCGCGCGGCTCGCGCGGAACCGAGCGAGAACTCGCTCCGCGCCCGTTCGAACGACCTTCGTTTCCGAAACTCTTTCTCAGGCCCCAGCCATGCAATGCCTTTCCGCCGGCAGCTCTCTCGCCGGATTCGTATTCGTGATCGCGCCGGCGATCACCTTCGCGCAGGACGCGCGTCAGGACACGACTCCGCAAGCTCAGACGAATCTCGATGACCTCAAGAAGCGCCTCGACCAACTCGAGAGCTCGAATTCCGACGAGATCGAGGATCTGAAGTTCCAGATCGCGACCCTCGAGAAGGAAGTCGCGGCCGCGAAGTCCGCGGCTCAATCCAAGTCCGGGCAATCCAACAACGTCTTCAACCCGCAGATCACCGTCTTCGGCAACTTCCTCGGACGCGCGGACGACACGAAGGTCTTCGCGGAAGACGATCCCGCCGGATCGCGCATCGACAGCCGGATGAACTTGCGCGAGGTCGAGTTCGACATGCGCGCACCGATCGATCCGTGGGCCGACGCCGTGGTGATCCTCAGCGTCGAGAGTCCGTCACCGAACGAGTTCGAGACCTCGATCGAAGAGGGGTACTTCACGCTGAAGAAGCTCCCGATCTTCGACACCGCGCCCGGCGGTTTGAAACTCCAGGTCGGACGCTTCCACGAAGAGTTCGGCCGCTTCAACAAGATCCACCTGCACGACCTGCCGCAACCGAGCTATCCGCGCGCGCTGACCAATTTCCTCGGCAACGACAGTTACGTGCAGAACGGCGTCGCCGGCCAGTTCTTCCTGCCGAGCCCGAGCGAGTCGAGCACGTTGCAGGCGTCGGTCGCGTTGCTCGACGGCGGCGACATCCCGATCGACGACACGGGCAGCGGCTCGAACCTCGCCACGCTCGGTCACGTCGACTGGTTCAACGAACTCTCCGACTCGCAGAGCCTCGACCTCGGCGCGTCCGCGTGGAACGGCGACTCGGATCATGCGCTCTACGGACTCGACGTCACCTACAAGTACAAACCGCTCGCGGGCGGCGAATGGCATTCGTTCCTGCTCGGCGGCGAGTTCTTCGGCGCCGCGCTCGACGATCCGAACACGTCGGATCACCCGAGCGGCTACTACCTGTGGTCGCAGTACCAGTTCTCGCAGAACACGTACTTCGGGCTGCGCTTCGACCACGCGGAGGAGCTCGCCGACTCCAATCTTTCGACCGACACGGTCGGCGCGTACCTCACTTACTACACGACCGAATTCCTGCGCTTCCGCCTCGGCCTCGAGCACGCGGAGAGCGACGTGGCGCGGCTCGACGGCCGCGATACCGCTTTGATCGAGATGAACATGGTCTTCGGGTCACACCCGACCGAGCCCTATTGGGTCAATCGCTGAGAAGGAACGACGACATGCAATTCCAAACCATCGGACGAATCACGACTCTCCTCCTCGCTTGCGGACTCGGCGGTTCCTCCGCCTTCGCGCAGGATGCGAAAACGCCGCCGCTGCGCGTCGTCACGACGCTCGGCGTGCTCGCCGACTTCGCGAAACAGATCGGTGGCGACCGCGTCGACGTGCACGCGCTCGCCGACGCTCGCCAGGATCCGCACTACGTCGAGCCGCGGCCGACGTTGATGCAGCGCGCGCGCGACGCCGACGTCTTCATCGAAGTCGGCTTGCAACTCGAGATGTGGGCCGAGAAGGTCGTCGCCGGTTCCGGCAACACGAAGATCCAGACGGGCCAGCCCGGACGGATCGTCGCGTCCGCCGGCGTGTCGACGCTCGAGCTGCCGACGACGCTCTCGCGTGAATGGGGCGACGTGCACCCGTACGGCAACCCGCACATCTGGCTCGATCCCCTCAACGCGAAGGACATGGCGGCCAACATCTGCGAGGGGTTGTGCAAGGTCGACAGTGCGCACGCGGCGGAGTTCCGCACTCGCCTCGACGCCTTCCAACAGAAAGTCGACGACGCGTTGTTCGGGGCGGAGCTCGTCAAGCAGGTCGGCGGCAAGAAGCTCGCGCGGCTCGCTCGCCAAAATAGCCTCGACGAATTCCTGAAGTCGAAGCAACTCGAGGACTCGCTCGGCGGTTGGCTGAAGCTCGCGCACGGCCTGCAAGGTCGGCCGATCGTCACGTACCAC
>JAIOPM010000042.1 GCA_021413885.1 Planctomycetota bacterium | reverse complement strand
GGCGAAGGCGATCGGCCTCGATGTCGCGGGCATCGACTTCATCTCTCCGGACATCGCTCAGTCCTTCAACGCGAACCGCGGCGCGATCTGCGAGATCAACGCCGCGCCCGGTTTCCGCATGCACGTCGCTCCGAGCGAAGGGACGCCGCGCGACGTCGCCGGCAAGGTGATGGACATGCTGTTCCCGCCGGGCACTCCGTCGCGCATCCCGATCGCGGCGATCACCGGCACCAACGGCAAGACGACGACGGCGCGGATGCTCGCGCACATCTTCAAGCTCGTCGGCCACCACGTCGGTCTCACGACGACCGACGGCGTCTACATCGACGGTCATTTGACGGTCGAAGGCGACATGACCGGCCCGACCGCGGCGCGGATGGTGTTGCGCGATCCGTCGGTCGACGTCGCGGTGCTCGAGACCGCGCGCGGCGGCTTGTTGCGCAGCGGCATGGGCTATCGCCGTTGCAACGTCGGCGCGGTGCTCAACGTGCAAGCCGATCACCTCGGGTTGCGCGGCATCGACACGCTCGAGGAACTCGCCGAGGTCAAACGCATCGTCGTCGAGGTCGCGAAGGACACTGCGGTGCTCAACGCCGACGACGCGTGTTGCCTGCGGATGGCCGACTACACGCAGGCGAAGTTCGTGTGCTACGTGACGATGAATCCGCAGCACGCGTTGGTGAAGGAGCACATCCGCTCCGGCGGCCGCGCCGTCGTCCTCGAAGAGGGCATCAACGGCCACATGATCACGATCTACGACCACGGCGCGCACATGCCGCTCTTGTGGACGCACCTGATCCCCGCGACCCTCGACGGCAAGGCGATGCACAACGTGCAGAACGCGATGTTCGCCGCGGCAATGGCGTTCAGCATGAACGTCAAGCTCGAGGACATCCGCCACGGCCTGCGGACGTTCGACACCAGCTTCTTCCAGACGCCCGGCCGGATGAACATCTACGACGGTCACCCGTTCAAGGTGATCCTCGACTACGGCCACAATCCGCCGGCGATCGAGGCGATGTGCCAGTTGGTCGAACGGCTCGAACCGCGCGGGAAGAAGCTCTTGGTGCTCTCCGCGCCCGGCGATCGCCGTGACCAAGACATCCACGAGATCGCGCAGATCTGCGCCGGCCGGTTCGACGCGTACATCCTGCGCCGCGACGACGGTTTGCGCGGACGGAAGTCCGACGAGGTGCCGAACATGTTGCGCTCGACGTTGCTCGAGCGCGGCGTGCCCGAGACGCAGATCCAAGTGATCCCCGACGAGCGCACGGCGGTCGACGCGGCCCTCGCGCTCGGCAAACGCGGCGACTTGTTGTTGGTGTTCGGCGACCAGATCGCGCGGACGTGGAAGCAGATCACCGGCTTCCGCTCCGACGCGAGTCCCGCTGCGACCGACGCACCGACGCCGTTGCGGCTCGAAACGGCGCCGTCGCCCAACTTCTATTCGATGGAAGGCGAGCAGATCGTCCGCGACGAACGCGGCGTGCGCCTCGCGCGCGAGACGGACGATTAGCGCCGACGCCCCGAAGTCGACCATGGACATCCGCGACTCGCGCCGCGTTCCGGGTCCGAACTTGCACTGGGAGCATTCGTCGGCGGTGCTCGACGTCTCGCTCGCGCCCAACGAGGTCGAGCGTTTCCACGAGCTCTATCCGCGGCAGCTCGAGCGTCTGTGCGCCGCGATCGGCTTGCGCGAATCGAAGTTGAAGGTGCGCCGCTTCGCCGGCGGCGCGTCGCTCGCGACTTCTTCCGAACTCGACACGCTCTACACCGCGACCGAAGTCAACGAGTGGGCATTCGCCGCGACGCGCGCGATCGTCGCCGGCGAGTCAGAGCCTCCGCTCGAACCCGCCGTCGCCGAGCTCGGCGCCGCGCTCGCTCGCGAACGCGCGCAACGTCCGCGTTTGCTCGAGCTCGGCCGCAAAGCCGCGCGCCGCGGCGTCGCGTTCATCAGCGAGGACCGCGTCACGTCGATCGGCATGGGCGGCGGTTCGATGTCGTTCCCGACCAACGCGATCCCGTCTCTCGCGTCGATCGATTGGAGCCGCGTCCACGACGTTCCGTGCGTGATGGTCACCGGCACCAACGGCAAGTCGACGACGGTGCGCTTGCTCGGCGCGATCGCGAGCGCCGCGGGGAAGATGCCGGGCCTTTCGTCGACCGATTGGGTGCGCGTCGGCGACGTCGAGCTCGATCGCGGCGACTACTCCGGTCCGGCGGGAGCGCGGCTCGTTCTGCGCGATGCCCGCGTCGAGGCCGCGATCCTCGAGACCGCGCGCGGCGGGATGTTGCGGCGCGGGCTCGTGTTGCGCCGCGTCGATGCCGCCGCGTTGCTCAACGTCGCGGAGGATCATCTCGGCGAGTGGGGCGTCGACGACGTCGCGACGTTGGTCGAGGCGAAGTGGGTGATTTCGCGCGCGGTGGAGAAGAGCGGACGTCTCGTGCTCAATGCCGACGATCCGTTGGTCGTGAAGCGTGCGACGGACTACCGCGGCGCGATCACGTGGTTCACGCTCGATCCGAAGAACGAGTTGGTGAGGCGCCACGTCGCATCGGGCGGTGACGCCGCGATCTTCGACGATCCGCAGCTGACGTTGGTCAAGAGCGGCAAACGCGAGCTCATCACGAGCGTCGACGCTGTACGAATCGCCTTCGGCGGCGCCGCGCGACACAACGTCGCGAACGCGCTCGCGGCGATCGCGCTCGCCGATCGCATGGGCTTCGACGCCGCGGCGATGGCTCGAGGCCTCGCGGCATTCCGCGGTGACGCGGACGAAAATCCCGGCCGCCTCAACGTCTTCGACCTCGGCGGCGTGCGCGCGTTGCTCGACTTCGCGCACAACCCGCACGGCTACGTCGCGTTCTTCGACATGGTCGAGCGTCTGCCCGCGAAGCGCCGCGCCGTGTTGCTCGGCCAAGCCGGCGATCGCGACGAGGCGTCGATTCGCGAGCTCGTGCGCATCGCGTGTCGTTGTCGGCCCGATCTCGTCGTCGTCAAGGAGATGCCGGCGTACCTGCGCGGTCGGCAGCTGGGCGAAGTGCCCGCGATGATCAACGACGAGCTCGCGAAGCTCGGAATTCAAAGCGAGCGCATCGTCCAAGCGCCGAGCGAACTCGAAGCGATGAAGCGCGCGCTCGAATGGTCGCAACCCGGCGACTTGCTGCTCTTGCTCTCGCACTCCGAACGCGAAGCGGCGCTCGAGCTGCTCGGCAGCTTGCGCACGCGAGGTTGGAAACCGGGCGACGCGCTCGAAGCCTGATCGCATGGCGAAGCAGACGATCGTCGACGAATTGCGGGAGTGCTCGCGCTCGTTCGGCGCGGCGAGCGCGGAGCGCAAGCTCGCGCTGCTCGCGAAGCTGACGCGGAGCGAACGCTTGACCGCGCGCGAGCTGCGCGTCCTCCATGACACGTTGCAGTTCATCCGCGCGTACCCGGACGACGCGAACGTGCGACGCGCGGCTCTCGAGCTCGCGACTTCGTTCCGCGCACGCGTCGGTCGTCTCGCCGACGGCGCCGACACGCTCGCGCTGTTCGACAGCGGCGTGCCGGGCTCCAAGATCGCGCACCCGTTCTCGTACGACGTGTTGCTGCGGATGGTCGAGCTCTTCCCCGGCTGCCTCGAAGTCGATTGGCAGGAGTTCGAGAACGAAGCGAGTCTTTCCGACAGCCTGAGCGTCGTCCTCGCGCCCGGCGAAGACCAAGGCCTCGAGGATCCGAGCCTCGGCCTCGAAAAGTGGAGCGCGCGCTGCAAGCCCGACTCGGCGCGCACGAGCCTCGAGTTCCTGCTCGCGCTCTTCGAACGCGCCGGTCACGCGCCGCGCGTGCGCGCGCAACTGTGGGATGCGTGCAGCGTTCCCGTTCTCTACTCGCTCGACGCGATCGGCAGCGGTCGCATCGAAGTCGAACTCCCGCCTCGCCGCATCCAGTTCCAAGGCGCCGACCTCGAGCGCGAGCGTTTCCCGCTCGCGCCCGAGATCCGCAAGGCGCTGACCGTTCCGCCGCCGCTCCCGCGCGCCGCGGCGCGCCGAGTGCTCGACGTCGCGCTCGCCGCTTTGTGCAGCCGCGCGCTCGAGATCTATCCGTTGACGTTCGCGAGCGACGACGACGTGCGCCTCGTCGATTGCGGTCGTGGCATCGCGATCGCGCTCGTCGGCGTGAAACCGGAGCGGCGCAGCGCGCTCGAATCGCTTCACTTCTTCCTCGTCCTGAAGAACGGCGCGCCGATCGCCTACGGACCTGCGAGCGTGCTGTTCGGTTGCTGCGAGATGGGCATCAATCTCTTCCCCGAGTTCCGCGGCGGCGAGATCCGTTGGATCTACGCGCAGTTCATGCGCGTGCTGCACCACGCGCTCGGCGTCGAGTACTTCTTCCTCACCAAGTACGGAATGGGGGAGGACAACGACGATGCGATCGCGAGCGGCGCGTTCTGGTTCTATCGCAAACTCGGTTTCGTGCCGACGAACGCCGAGGTCGAAACGCTCGCGCGTTCCGAGGAAGAGCGCATGACGCGCGAGCCCGGCTATCGCTCCGATCGCCGCATGTTGCGGCGGCTCTCTCACACCGAAGCGTTCCTCGATCTCTCGAACGGCAAGCGCGCACCGCTCGACCTGGGCGCCCTCGGCGTGGCGCAGAGCCGCTTCATCGCCGCCGAATTCTCGGGCGACCGCCGCCGCGCAGAAACCGAGTGCCTGAAGCGCGCCGCGCGAGCTCTCGGCATCCGCGACCTCGCACGTTGGCCGGCCGACGAACGCCGCGCGCTCTCGTCTCTGTCACCGCTCTTGCTGCTGCTCCCAACGCTCCAGCTCTGGAACCGCAACGAGAAGACGACTCTCGTCCGCGCGATTCGCGCGAAGGCAGCACGTTCCAAGGCCGGAGCCACCCGCTCGTTCACGACGCATCCGCGCTTCGAGGGCGAGCTGCGCGCGCTCTCGGACGTCTAAGTTCGAGAACCGAACGACCCCTCAACCACCGATCGTCACCACTCGCGTTTCGCCCGGCGCGAGATCGAACTCGGCAACCGGAGTCGTCGTTCCGTCGCGGGCCGTCGAAGGTGCGAATGCGGGTGTGATGCGCACACGGCCTGCCGGGATCACGAGTCCTTCCTCGTCGACATGGGTGACGACGAACTGTTCCACGGACGCTCCGTCGACTTGCACTCGGTACCACCGACTCAGTTCCCATTCCTCACGCGACGCGGAGCTCCCGCCAGCGACGATCCGAATGCGAGCGGCCGGGGCCAACTCCAAGAGGAGGTCGTTGATCTGTTGACCCTCCGCAAGCTGGATGGGCCGGCTGACGACGGCGAGACCGTCGCTCGAACGGCCGCTCGAACGCGCGACCACTCGGTATTCTCCCGGAGGCACGGCCTCGAACTCGAAGGGTCCCTCAGACCAACTGCTCTCGAGGTTCCAGTGGGAGCTGGTGTTGGATGTCAGGTAGACCTCGAGGCGTTCGTCCTCGTCGCTCGGCACCGGGGTGACGCGTCCCGCGATTCGACACGAGCGTGTGAGCGCGAGGACGACGTGCGAAGCGGGACCGTTCAACTCGACTGCGCTGGACTCCGAGAGCCCGTCCGCTTCCGTCGTCGCGACGATTTCGATGCTCGCGAGTGTCACGGGTCCCAGCGTGAATTCGCCACTCGGGCCGCTGGTCGCGCTATCGACGTCGGTGGAGATGGTTCGACCGTCTCCGCTGCGGCGAGCGTGATGGCCGGCTTCGGAATTCCCCACGGATGCGCCTTCGACGGGACGTCCATCGGGATCGACGACGCGACCGGCGATCATCCAACCGACGATCGCATTGAGTTCGAGTTCAGCGTCGGTGCCGTCACCCAGTAGTCGCAGACGCCGCGGTTCGACCTTGGCCACGCCCGGTGTCGTGGCCTGAGCGAGTTGAGCGAGACGTTCCGGATCGGTGCCGAGGCTCCAATGACCTGGCGGCACCTCTTCGAAGCGGAACATACCGTCGGCGTCGGTCAGCGTCGTTCGCGGCTCGGGCGCCGGCTCGACGATCTCCGGCAGCGCGGACTTCGAGGCTTCGCTCTCTGTCGTCAACGGCGCGGTGCGTTGGAGGAGAAGCTCGGCGCCTGCGACCGCTCGCTTGTCGGAATCGACGACGCGACCAAACACCGCGACCTTGCGTGAGAGATCGAACACCACAGTGCGCTCTTCGCCCGGAGCGAGCTTCACGTTCTTACGCCCGGGCGGGTTCGGGCGGATGCGCGCGGCGACGTCGATCCCGGTGCGCAACGGAGGCGAGGCGAGGAACGTCTGTAGCTCCTCGTCGAGCGCCAGCTTCGCGCGCATGCGCTGCCCCGGCTTGCCGTTGACCACGCCCGCGAACAGAGCTCCGCGCGCGAAGGCGATCTCGACCTCGATCTCCTTGCGCAACGACTTCGCGCCGTCGACGCGGACGTGCAGCGGACCGACGCGTTCGAGTTCCACTTCGACGAACGGTCGCGTGCGGTCGACCTCCGTCGGGATCGCGCGCATCGCGTAGCCTTTCGCGCACACGAGCGCGTCGAACGGGCTCCAGTTCCGCAGGTCGATCCGCACGTCGCCGCGCGCGTCGGAGGTCGCGCCGACTTCGAGCTTGTCGAGCGACGCGGCGAAGCGCGAGAGCGGGGAGAACTGCGCGCCATCGATCGGGCGTTGCGTGTCGGCGTCGATCACGCGCGCGACGAACCAATCGTCGGCGGTCGGGCCGACCCGGAGCGTCAGCTCGCGCGCTTCGCGTTCGCCGAGCGCCGGCACGAGCTGCTCGACCGCGTCGGGCGGACCGGAGAGGAGCTTCCACTCGACTCCCGCCGGCAACGTGAACTCGGCGTGGCCGTGTGCATCGGTGCGCGCGGTGTATCCCCCGAACTCGGTGATGCTCGCCGCTAGGTCCGCCTCGCTCGTCTCGTTCGCTCGCACGACTCGCCAAGGCGAGTCGGCGACCGGCACGCCGCTGTCATGCGCAATGACCGTCAAACGCAGGAGCCCCTGCCCGCTCGGCACTTCGCCTTCCGCGAGCTGCACGCTGGTCGCTTGCCCGCGCTCGTCGGGCGTCGAGACGGACTCGAGCTGCCGTTCAGCCGTCGTCGCCGTCGGAGCCACGACACTCGCCGGCGCGACCGCCGCGTCACGGCGCACGAACCGGACGACGATCAACGCGAACGCCGCAGTGGCAGCGACGAACACGAGTCCAAGACGGAGCTTGCTCATCAGCGCTCTCCAACCTCGACGAGCCTCGACTCGCCCTGCGCGAGATCGAATTCGGCGACGGGCGTGTGCTTCCCGCTGACTCCGAGCTCCTCGTACACCTGCACGTGTCCGGCGGGAATCCAAACGGCGTTCGACTTGCCTTCGAGCGTACTCACGGTCGCGCAACGCGCGCCCGCAACGAAGATCTCCCAACTCGACCAGTGCTCGTCGGGCTTCGCGATCACCAACGAGATCGATGCTCCCGGCGAGAGCTCGATGCTCAGGTCATCGACGGCCTTGCCGTCTTCGAGTGTCACGCAGTCGCTCCAACCGACACGATGATCCGTCGTGTTCACCAGCACTCGATATTGACCCGGCACGAGCGGCTCGAAGGCGAACCCATAGCCGTCGACGACGAGCATCGGGCGCTCCCACGACGTGGCGGCGACGGGCTGCAATTCGAACGACGCACGGATCGGCTTCGCGCCGTCGTCGGTGGCCCAACCGCTCAAGCGCGCGCCGGCGCGTAGGGTGAGCTTCACATCCGATCGAGGTCCGTCGATTCGAAGGGCGACGGAGTCTGCCCATTTCGATTCGACGTCGATCGCCGTCAACCAGAGCCCCAGCATCGCGGGTTTGGTGTTCAGCGCGGCCTCGTCCACGTCCGGCATGAGCGTCTCGGTCGGAACGATTTCCATCGACCCCGCGCTGCGCTCGCGCCAGTTCGCGAACAGGTAGCTGAAGTCGGTGATCGGTCCGAGCACGAAGGTTCCGTCGTCGTCGGTCGAGCCGCTCGAGGTCGGTCTGTCGTGCGCCGGGCGCACCGGCTCTCCGCGCACGATATCGGCGACGACGTTCGCGCGAGCCACCGGTCGACCGCTCGGATCGACGACTCGTCCGGCGATGCAGAACCCGATGTTGGTCTTCAGATTCGCCACGACTTCGGCGCCCGAGCCGACGACGCGAACCGTGGTGTGCACGGGTTGAGGAACGCCGCGATCGCCTCGCTGGGCTTCGAGCAAGCGATCGAGCTTCGCCGTCCCGACCACCCAAAGGCCCGGCGGCACTTCGTCGAAACGATAGTTGCCTTGATCGTCGGTGAGCGCGATTCGGATCGCGGCATCGCGGCGCGGATCTCGTCGCGCCCACGGATCGGGAGAGCGCGTGTCGGCGAAAGCGGCGGTCGTGAAGTCCGTCGTCGCCCGCGGGCCGGCGACGTCCTCCTCACGCGCCGGCTCCTTGGGCGCGAGCCAGATCTCGCGGCCGACGATCGAAACGTCGTCGAGCTGAGTCCTCAGTCTTCCGCGCACGAGCGACGCGGCTTCCAGAGAGAAGACGAGCTCACGCGTCTCGCCCTCCTTCAAAGTCACGGTCTCTTGTCGCGTGTTCTCTTCTCTCGCCGCGAACGTCAGCCGCGCGTCGATCGGAACGTTCGCCGGCAGATCGGCGATCGAAACCGCATCGGCGCCTTCGATCGAGCGCGTCCACGAGGCGACGTCGGACGGATCGACGACGCTCGGCTCCGTCGCGAGTGCGCGCAGCGGCGCGAGCAAGCCGACGACCGTGCGCCCGCGCCCGCTGCGAGCACCGACGACGCGCACGACGAGTGTGGCTCCGCGCCGGAGCTCGATGGTCTTCGGGGCATCGTTCACGGGGAAGAGCCGCGGCGAGTAGCCGACGGCGCCGATCGCCACGCGGCTCGTGCTGCACTCTTCGCGCGAGAACTCGACGTCGCCGGTCGCGGAGCTCTTCGCGATCGCGCGCAGCACGGCCAGCGAGGTCGCGCCGATCGGAAGGTCGAGGACCTCCGCATCCGCGATCGGTTGGTCGGTCCTCGCATCGATGACGCGCGAGCGGACGACGTTCGTCCGGCGCTCGACGGTGAGTTCGAGCTCCCGTCTCTCGCCGACCGCCAGCGAAGCGACGCCGCGCTCGAGCGACGGCGCCTCGCCGTAACGCCGCACGAGGAGCGCACTCCCGGCCGGCACCGCGAACTCCGCGCGACCGTCGGCGTCGGTGCGCGGCACGTACTCGAGATCACCGCGTGAGGCTTCGGTCGTGCGCAACGCATTGAGCCGCACACCGTCCGCGCGCTCGACGCTCCACCGCGAGTCCGCGATCGGCTGCGACGTCGCCGCGTCGACGACGCGAATCGCGAGCACCGCGGCGCCGTCCACGACTTCGTCGTGCCGAACGACGGCGCGGGCGGCGTCCTCGTCGGGTGTCGCAAGGCTCGCGATCGGCGGCTTCGCACTCGACGCCGGCGCCGCGCTCTCGGCGCCGCGGTGGAAGAACCACCACGAGCCCGCTGCGACCGCGCACGCGACGATCGACGCCGCGGCAAGTCGGCTCGGGCTCCCCATGGGAGGAGTCTAGCGCTCGTGCCGTGCGTGGATACGACGTGAAGCTCGACCTCGTCGCTCTACGGCCGCGCCTCGAGGATCAAGTTGACCGGCGTTTCAGAAGCTCGACGGAAGCGCGTGAAGCCGCCCTGCGTCACGACCTCGCGCAGACGCGCTTCGCCCGCCTGCGCGCCGAGGCCGAGGCCGACTTCCTGCGACAGCGACGCCGGCGTGCACACCAACGTCGACGCGCAGTAGTAGAGGCGGCCGATCGGATTGAGGTTCTGCTCGACGCGGTCGTGCGCGAACGGCTCGACGATCATCCACGTTCCGTCGGGCGCGAGCGTCGAGCGCACGTGCTTCGCCGCGCCGACCGGATCGCCCATGTCGTGCAGGCAATCGAAGAACGCGATGAGGTCGTAGCCTTCGCCCGGATACTTGGTCGAACTCGCGACTTCGAACGTGACGCGCTCTTCGACGCCTGCGCGCTTCGCCGCGGCGCGCGCGGCCTCGATCGACGCGCCGTGGTAGTCGAAGCCGACGAACTTCGACTTCGGAAACGCTTGCGCCATCAAGATCGTCGACGCGCCGTGACCGCAGCCGACGTCGGCGACGCGCGCGCCGCGTTGGAGTTTCGCGACGACGCCTTCGAGCGCGGGCAACCACGTCGAGACCAGGTTCATCGCGTAGCCGGGGCGGAAGAAGCGCTCGGTGCCTTCGAAGAGACAGCGATCGTGCTCGTGCCAACCGACGCCCTTGCCGGTGCGGAAGACGTCGCGCACTTTGGGTTCGTCGCGCACGAGTGCGGCGGCGAGTTGAAAGGCGCCCGCGAGATCCGGCCCGTCGCCGCCGGCGAGAGCGAAGCGCTGTTCGTCGTTGAGCGAGTAGTTCTGCGTCTTCGCGTCGTACTCGACGTAGCCGCCGGCCGCTTGCGCGGCGAGCCACTCGCGCACGTAGCGCTCGGCGCATTCGGCGCGTCGCGCGAGCTCGGTGCTCGTCATCGGCCCGGCCGCGAGCGCTCGATAAAGCCCGAGCCGATCGCCGATCACCACCAACGCCGCGTGCAACGTCGCGCCGAGATCGCCGATCGCCTTGCCCATGAACGCGTCCAACTTCGCCTGATCGAATGCCATCGCTCGCTCCTTGTGTGAGGGAGCGGACATTCGAGCGCATCGAACTCGGCCCCGCCCCCGCATGATCGTGCGGGAGCGAGCGCGAACCTCGCCGCGCGTTCGCGATTCGGTATCGTGTGCGCCGTGGACACGTCGCCCGATCTTCCGAAGGCTCCGCCGGGCTATCGTCTGCAGTGGGACGACACGCCGTACCACGTCGAGAAGCTCCTCTTCGACCACTGGCGCACGTTGACGCCGCGCGAGAAGGCCGAGCTCGGAGGGCAAGCGTGTCAGGGGCTGCACGAGGGCCTGAAGTCCGGTGTTCGTGCTCGTCACCCGAACGCTTCGGACGACGAACTCGAACTGCGCGTCGCGTTCCTCAAGTACGGCGAGGAACTGATGCACCGTGTCACCGGACTCGAACTTCCGAAGCCGTGAGCGACCTGTCCGAAACTTTGCGCGTCGCGTTGCGAGTGGCGCGAGAGCTCGAGCACTTGAATGTGCCGTACGTGATCGGCGGCTCCGTCGCGACGCTGCTGCACGGAGAACCGCGAGCCACGCTTGACGTAGACTTCGCCGTCCATCTGACTCCCCACCGAGCCGCTGCGCTCGCGGCGGCTCTCGAAGGCGACTTCTTCGCGCAGCCGGAGGCGCTGATCGAAGCCGCGCGTGCTTTCGGCATGTGCAACGTCATCCAGAAACGCCCCATGCTGAAGGTCGACTTGCACGTTCGAGCTCCTCGCGGCCACAGCGCCGAGGAGATGCGCAGAGCGGTGCGAATGCAGCTCGGCTCCGATCCTCGCGACGTGGTGCGTGTTGCGACCGTCGAGGATTCGATCCTCGCGAAGCTGCGTTGGTATCGGTCCGGCGGCGAAGTCTCGGATCGACAGTGGAGCGACGTGCTCGGCGTCGCGAAGCTGCACTTCGCCTCTCTCGATCGCGGCTATCTCGAGCGTTGGGCGAGCGAGCTCGGGCTGACCGATCTCCTCGCGCGCGTGCTCGACGCCGCGCGCAGCCGATAGCCGTCGTCAGCGCAAGATTCCCTGCCGCAGCGCCGCCGCTACCGCTTCCGACTTCGAGTGGACGTGCAGCTTGTCGTACACGTTGCGGACGTGGAAGCGGACGGTATCGATCGCGAGGCCGAGTTCCTTCGCCGCGGTCTTGTAGCTGTGGCCGTCGGCGAGCAGCACGAGGAGCTCGTGCTCGCGCGGCGTCAACGCCGACGGCGTGTCAGCGCGCGGCGCGAAGCGCGTGAACATCGTCACGACCTTGCGCGCGATCTCAGGGCTCATCGGCGCGCCGCCCGCGACCAGTTCGCCGAGCGCGGTGATCAAACGCTCGGGCGGCGTGTCCTTCAGCAAGTAGCCCGACGCGCCCGCGCAGATCGCCTCGAAGACGTGCTCGTCGTCGCCGTAGACCGTCAGCATCAGGATCTGCAGTTTCGGAAAACGCTCGAGGAAACGGCGCACGCCCTCGATGCCGGAGATGCCGGGCAGGCCGATGTCGGTGAGCAACACGTCGGGCGCGTGGTGCACGAGCTTCGCGAGCGCGTCCTCCATCGACGCGAAACGACCGACGGTCGCGAAGCCGGGCGACGCGTCGATCAAACGCGCGAGACCTTCGCGCGTCTCGTCGCGGTCCTCGACGATCGCGATCTGGACCGGATGCGTGCGACGTTCCATGGCGTTCGCGCGAGCCTACTCGCGGACGAGCGCCGGAGAAACCCGCACGCTCATGCGGGGCCGCGCAAGGTCATCGCGAGTTCGATCGAGGTGCCGCGGTCGAGTTCGGAACGGAGCGCGAGGTTCGCGCCGAGGCTCGCAGCCCGGCTGCGCAGGCTGCGCAAGCCGTGGCCCGTGTGCGCGTGCTCGGGATCGAAGCCGCGGCCGTCGTCGCGGATCGCGAGGTCGAGCCGCGAGCCACGCACGCGCAACGCGACGTCGATCTTCTTCGCGCGCGCGTGCTTGACCGCGTTGTGCAGCGATTCCTTCGCGATGAGGTAGAGCGCACGGCGCTCGTCCGGCGCGATCGCGAGCGCGTCGATCGCTCGATCGGAGTCGACGGCGAGCGCGAATTCGACGCCGCCGCTCTCGACCAACTGGTTGCCGACCTGGCGCAAGCGCACCGCAAGATCACCGACCTTGTCGCGCCGCGGATCGACCGACCACACGATGTCGGCGAGCGACTCGCGCATGTCGCGCGCGAGGCCCGCGACTCGTTCGAGCGCGTCGCCGCCCGCGGCCGGAGTTTCGCGCCGCGCGACTTCGGCGAGGATCGCGACCTGCGTGAGGTCGGCGCCGAGTTCGTCGTGCAGGTCGAGCGCGATCTGCGAGCGCACGCGTTCGAGCGCGAGCGCTTGGCGCAAGCGGAGGCGGTGCCACGCGAAGAGGAGGCTCGCGAACAGCGCCAACCCGAGCGCGACGACCCACGGACTGCGCCACAGCGGCGGCGGGATCGAGAAACTCAACGCCGCGGGCTCGCCCGCGCGAGCCGACGACCCGAGCACCGCGCGCACGAGCAATCGGTAGTCGCCCGGCGCGAGGCGCGCGAAGCGGACTTGGCGTTCGCTCTGCGGTTTCGACCAATCGGAATCGACGCCGGCGAGTCGGAGTTGGAAGAGCAGCGGTTCGTCGCTCGCCAGCCACGGCGCGCCGAACGCGATCAGCAACGTGTCGTGTCCCGCGTCGAGCTCCAGCGGACCGACTTCGCGCGCGCCGCGCGGCGCGAGCGCGAGCGGCTCGCCGTCGACTTCGACGCGCGCGATCCACGCGACGGGCGGCGTCGCGGGTTCGACGTGCGCGCGCGGATCGAGACGCGTGACGCCGCCGGACGTCGCGACCCACACACGATCCTCGGCGTCGACCGCGAGCGCGTTGACGAAGTCGCTCGCGAGACCCCCCGCGTGGGTGAAGCGACGCAGCACGGCGCCGTGCTCGTCGAGCTCGTGCACGCCGCGCCACGAGCCGACCCACACGCGTCCGTCGCGCCCGGCGGCGAGCGCGAAAGTCTGTTCGCCGGCGAGCGCGTCGACGTGGCTCCACTTCGGCGTCCGCGCGCTCGGTTCGTCGCAGCGCGAAACGCCGTCGTGGCGCAACGCGACCCATAGACGTCCGCGCGGATCGGAGAGCAGGTCGCGCACTTCGGTCGTCGGAAGGCCGTCGGTCGCTTCGATGAATTCGAGCGCGCGGCCGACGAGCCGCGCGAGCGAATAGCGACTCGCAAGCCACAGCGTTCCGTCGCTCGATCGTGCGAGCGAACGGATCGGATCGGCGTGCTCTTCGTCGAAGCGTCGTCGATCGTCGGGCGCGAGGAGATCGGTGAACCGCGCCCTCCCGTCGGCCTCGACGCGGCCGTCGAGCAGACGACCGGACGCGTCGGCGACGACGACTTCGTTCGAGCCGTCGATCCCGAGCACGCAGATCGGTCGCACTCCGTCGCAACCGCTCTCGGGGCCGAGCTCGAGCGCGTGCGCGAGATCGGGCTCGGCTCCGAGCGCGACGTAGAGCGCGTCGTCGACGCACAGCAGCCAACCGACGCCGGCGAGCTCCGCGTAGCGCGTCCACACGCGATCGAACAGCGGCGACGCGCCAGTACCGAAGCGTCGCGCACCGCGTTCGTCGAGTGCGAAGAGGCCGTCGTTGATCGTGCTCGCGACGATTCGGCCGTCGCGTGCGACGGCGATCGCCGTGACGTCGGGGTTCGGCATCTCGGGCGAGCGCGTCCACGACGCGAGCTCGCTGCGCCCGAATTGCGCGACGCCGCCTAGCCACGTTCCGAACCACAATCGCCCCGCGCGATCGCGCAGCGCGCAACGAATCGAGTTGTCGGGCAGACCCTGATCGGTCGTGTAGAGCAACGGCTCGCCCGCGCGCACTCGGATCAGGCCGGTGGTCGTGCCGATCCACACGTCGTCGCCGTCGACGAGCAGCGCGCGCACGCCTTGGTTCGCGGCGAGCTCGAGCGGAAGCGCCGCCCAACTCCGCGTCGCGACGTCGAAGCTCCAGAGCACGCGATCGTCGGCGACCAGGAGTTCCTTCGCCGAGCGCGCCGCGAGGCACAGGTACTCGGGGTGCAGCGGCTCGCGCGGCAACGGACTGGTCTCGACGACTCCGGCGCGCACGCACGCGAGTCCGCGGCTCCCGAGGAACCACAACGCACCGCCGTCGGTCGCGCACGCGGCTTGCGGCCGCAAGCACGCGACGGAATCGGCGAGGAACTCGACGTCGAGCGAACCGTCGGCGCGCTCGGTCGCGCGCGCGAGGCCGCTCTCGGTGCCGAGCCACAGACGCTCCGCGTCGTCGAAGTAGAGCGCGTTGACCGTGTCGTCGCGACGCGCCGACCCGAGCCGGAACGTGCGGAAGACGGAGTGCCCGCGCTCGCTCGGTTCGTCGAGCAACCGCGCGATGCCTTCGCCGTTCAACGCGACCCAAATGCGTCCGCGACGATCCTCGCGCACTTCGTTCGGAAGACAGCGCGGCAGCCCGACCTCGGGTCCGAACGCGTCGAAGCGCGTGCCGTCGAAACGCGCGAGACCTTCCCACGTCGCGATCCACAGGAAGCCGCGGGAGTCCTCGAAGAGCGAGCTGACGCGGTTCGACGGCAAGCCGTCGCCGACGTCGAACGACCGCACGGTCGCACGTTGCGCGACAAGCGGCGCGGCGAGCAACACGGCGCCGTGCACGACTCTTACGCCGAGCGAGCGCGCGCCCTTGACGCGACCGAAGAAGCACAGAGCCCGAACGACGAAGCGCGCGCCGCGGATCACGGGGCGAGTGTACTCTGTCTCGCTTCCCGCGCCCCGATGCCGATGCTCCTCGCCCTCTTCGCGCTCCACGGCATCGCGAAGGAGACTCCGACGCTGCACGTTCCGCGTCTCGCGGAAGGCGTCGCGCGGCCGACGATCGACGGCGACCTCGACGATCCCGCGTGGAAGTTCGCGGCGGTGCTCGACGATCTGCGTCAGAGCGAACCGACGGCGGGCGAGCTCGCGAGCGAACGCACCGAAGTGCGCATCGTGTACGACGCCGACTCGTTCTTCCTGTCGATGCGCTGCTTCGATCGCGAGCCGCACTTGATCCGCGACACGCAGATGAAGCGCGACGCGAACCTCGATCCCGACGATCGCGTCGAGATCCTGCTCGACACGTTCTGCGATCGACGCAACGCGTTCTGGTTCCAGATCGGCGCCGCCGGTTCGCTCGGCGACGCGCTCGTCGCGAAGAACGGCGGCAGCTTCAACAAACAGTGGGACGGCATCTGGTACGGCGAAGCGCGGATCACCGACGCGGGTTGGCAAGCCGAGCTCGAGATCCCGATGGCGACGCTCAACTTCGATCCCGCCGGCACGAAGTGGGGCTTCAACCTGCGCCGTCACATCCGTCGACGCGGCGAAGAAGCGCGTTGGGCTTCGCCGGATCCGAACGTCGAGTTCTTCTGGCTCGCGAACGCGGGGACGCTCGAGGGTTTCCACGATCTGCGGCAGGGGCTCGGCCTCGACGTCACGCCGTTCGTCGGCGCGCAATACCGACGCGACGACGGCGACTCGGACTTGCTCGGCGACGCGGGGCTCGACCTCTTCTACAAGTTGACGCCGAGCACCAAGCTCGCGCTGACACTGCACACCGATTTCGCCGAGACCGAAGTCGACGAGCGCGTCGTCAACCTGTCGCGCTTCCCGTTGTTCTTCCCCGAGAAGCGCGACTTCTTCCTCGAGGACTCCGGCGTCTTCCACTTCGGGCCGTCGAGCGATTCCCACGCTTCGTCGGACGTCATCCCGTTCTTCAGTCGCCGCATCGGCATCGACGGCGCCGGCGCCGAGGTGCCGTTGCTCGGCGCGGTGAAGGTCACCGGTCGGAGCGACGGACTCTCGTTCGGCGTCCTCGACGCGGCGACCGATGCGACGAGTTCGGTCGACGACGCCAACCTCTTCGTCGGCCGCGTTTCGAAGAACGTGCTCGAGCAATCCGACATCGGCGCGATCTGGACCAGCGGCGATCCGGACGGAACGGGAAGCGCCGACACCTTCGGCTTCGACGCGAACTGGCGCACCGACGATTTCCTCGGGGACGACAACCTGCGCGTCGCGAGCTACTGGCTGCGCTCCGACGCGTCCGCGGTCGATTCCGCCGACGCGTATCACCTCAGCGTCGACTACCCGCAGGACGAAGTCGCGCTCCAGGCCGGCGCGACGGTGGTGGAGGACGGCTTCGCGCCGCAGCTCGGTTTCGTTCCGCGCACCGGCATCAAGAAGTACACGTCGCAAGCGTTCTACACGCCGCGGCCGCACTCGTGGATCCGCAAGCTCGACTTCGGCGTGGCGTCGACGCTCGTCACCGACGACGCCAACGCGACGAAGAGCGTGTTGATCGACGTCCGCCCGCTCGGCGTCGAGCTCGAGAGCGGCGACGAGTTCGATGTTCGGCTCCTGCACTTCCGCGAAGTGCTCGACGCCGACTTCGACATCCAGGACGACGTGTCGATTCCCGCCGCCGGCTACACGTTCGAACGCGCGGGCCTGTTCGTCACCACGTCCGACAAACGTCCGGTCGATCTCGACGGCGCGCTGATCGTCGGCGACTTCTACGACGGCACGCGCGAGGACCTCGAGCTCGACGTCAACTGGCGGCCGAGTCGTTGGAGCACCTTCGGTCTCGGCTACGAACGCAACGCGATTTCGCTCCCCGGCGGCGACTTCGCGGTCCACGTCGCGCGCGTGCGCGCGAACTGGCAGTTCACGCCGCGCGTCGCGTGGTCGAACTTCGTCCAGTACGACAACGAGAGCGACGAGCTCGGCCTCAACAGCCGTTTGTGGTGGATCCTCCGCCCCGGCAGCGAGTTCTTCTTCGTCGTCAATCAGGGCTGGGACGCGGATCCCGATTGGCGTTTCGCGCCGCGCTCGACGCAGGTTGCGTTCAAGGTCGGATACACGCTGCGCTTCTGAGCGCGTCGCCCGCGCATCCGGGTGGAAAACGTTTCGCGTCGACGACCGGGGATCGTCCGACCGACCCCAGCTCGGCGGCGTACTCTTCCGATACGCCAACCCGAACCTCGCACATCGAAACCCAATGACCGCACACACTCCCTCCGACGCCAAGGCCAAGGCCGCGCTGCTCGCGGCCGTCGAGTCCGCGCGTCGCTGTAATCCTCAGAACTCCGCTCAAGCCCTCGATCTCGTCAAGCAATTGAAGGAGCTCGAGGTCTGCGTCGATCACTCCAACAGCGTCAACATGCGGCCGCTGTGCACGCTCGCCGGCAAGATCAGCGACAACTTGGTCAAGACCGGTGCGGTCTCGCGCGACGAGTTGCTGGAGTGGACGCGCAACCTGCTCACGTTCGTCGGTCAGTCGATCGGCGTGCAACAACCGGACGACAAGACTGGTCCGCCGCGTGACGGCACGAACTTCCTCAGCGCGACCGGCATCCACAGTCAACTTTCGCTCGTCGACGGTCAACGCCTCGGCGAGATCCTGGTGCGGATGTCGTACCTCGAGGCCTCGCAGGTTGCTCGCGCGCTCGAACTGCAACGCGCGAAGGGCGGCAAGCTCGGCTCGGCGTTGGTCGAGCTCGATCTCCTGAGCCAGGACGAACTCGACGCCGCGTTGCGCGTGCAAGATCAGCGCCGCAATCGCAAGGTCGACCCGTGGGCCGCGTCGTGGGGCGGCGAGGGCGGAACGCCGCAGCGTCGCGCCGGCAAGATGTGATTCGGCATCACTCGGGCGGGTAGACGCTCGGGTGCCGTTCGCTCCGGTAGATGCTCCACGAGAGCGCGTCGAACGGCGCGTCGTCGCGGACGACCAACTCGAAGACGATCTCCGGTCGCGCCGTGTGCGTCACTTCGACGATGCGCGCGAAGCCTTGGTGGATCGTCGGCGACACTTGCTTGCCGCCGTCGGTGATCAACACGTTGCCGGTCTTCGGCAACGGCTCGACGCCGCCGAGGAAGAACGAGTACCACGGCTCCGACGCGGAGCCGTACGACCAAACTTGCTCGACCGTGCGCGCCTTCTCGTCGATGCGATACTCGACCGCGCGGCTGTAGCGCACCGGATCGCGCAGCTCGAGGAACGGCGGCGTCGCGCGGCCGTTGCCGTTGTCGAAGACGAGCAAGTCGCCGTTCGGCAGGAAGCGCGGCGCGTGTTGGTGGTAGCTCCACTCGAACGGTGAGCCCTTCGGCGCGAGCAGGAGCTCGTTCCACGGCGGCCCCCAATTCAGCGGCGGTCCGCAGAGCCAGAGCAACTTGCCGCTCTTGCGCTCGATCTTCGCCATCACGTCCTGGTTGCGACACGACACGACGTAGTTGCCGTCGCGCGGGTCGACCAGGATCGCGTTCGCGTGCGCCCAGTCCTCGGTGTCCTCGTGCGGCGGATACGTCTTGGTCCAGAACTCTTCGTGCGAGTCGTAGCAGACGCGTTTCGGATCGAGCAGGTCGAAGAGCGAGTAGCGCTTCACCACCGTGCCGTCGCGATTGAACTCGACGACGACGTCGCCGGCGATCGCGGCCTTGCGGCGCTTCAACGGTTGCTGCCAATCGCCCGACGGCCAATCGTCGACCTCGCGCAACTCGGTCGACATCGCGACGAAGTCGGCGCCGAAACCGAGCGGCAGCTCGTAGATCTCGTGGTGGATCGTGTCGACGTCGACCTGGATCGCGCCTTCCGGCACGACCTCGTCCTTCTCGAGCGGCAAGCGCGACGCGAACCACGTGTGCACCGTGCGACCGAGCATGTCGATCTCGACCGCGAGTTTGCGACCGCTGACGTACAACAAGTTCCCGTTGCGCAACCGCCGCGCGGAGACGATGTCCTTCTTCGATTGGAAGAACCACACGACGCGGCCGCGTTCGTCGACCATCACCAAGTACGCGTCGCTCGGCGGCACCGCGGGCGGGCCCGAACCGCGCGCGTTGAAGAACGTGATGCCGGGCTCCATGCGCTTCGGATCGTCGACGGTCAGCTTCAGCGGCGGAAACCCGTCCGGCAGCGGCGGCGCGTCGACGCGCAGGAGCTTCTCCGCTCGCGTGCGGTTGCCCGCCGCGTCGATCACCGTCACCGCGATCGTGTGCGACACGCCGGCGGCGAAACCGACCGCGAGCGCCGATTGCCGCTCTGCGAGATCGCGCGCGGCGAGCGCCTGGATCCGATGCTCGCCGTCGTCGATCACGAGCTCGACCCGCACCGGCTCGTCGGCGAGCAACTCGACCGTGCCTCCGAGCGGCGCCGACGCTTCCGGCCCGCGCACGAAACGCGGTCCTTGGAGGATCTTCGGCGGCGTGCGGTCGCCGTTCGGCGCGTCGTGATCGCAACTCGCGAGCGCGAGCGCCGCGCAACACGCGAACGACCACCGGAGACGAACGGAGAACATGCGGCGAGGGAGCACGGGCGGAAACTCAGAGCCTACGTGCAACACCGCCTCGCCGTCGAGGTCGAGCCTCAACCCTTGACGCACACGACCTGGCGCAGCGTGTGGACGATGTCGACGAGATCGGTCTGCGCCGCCATCACCGCGTCGATCGGTTTGTAGGCCGCGGGCGTTTCGTCGAGCACCGCGTCGTCCTTGCGGCACTCGACGTGCGCGGTCGCGAGCGCGTGGTCGGCGAGCGTGAAGGTCTCTCTGGCCCGCGTGCGCGACATCGCGCGACCGGCGCCATGGCTGCAGCTCTCGAAACTCTCCGGGTGTCCCTTGCCGCGCACGATGTACGTCGCGGCGCCCATGCTGCCCGGGATGATGCCGAGTTCGCCGAGGCCGGCGCGCACCGCGCCCTTGCGCGTGACCCAGACGTGTTCGCGGTAGTGGAGCTCGCGCCGCACGTAGTTATGGTGGCAGTCGATCGCCATGACGTCGGCGCGGAACGGCCGGAGCCGAGCGTTGCCGCGCACGGCCTCGACGATCGCGCTCATCATCACGCGCCGGTTGGTCGCCGCGAACCGTTGGGCCCACTCGACCGCCTCGACGTAGTCGTCGAAGTGCTCGGTGCCCTCCTTCAGATATGCGAGATCACGATCGGGCAGCGCGCCGGCGGCTGAGCCCAAGTCGTCGCGCGCGAGCTCTATGAAGTACGAGCCGATGCGATTGCCGATCCCGCGCGAACCGGAGTGCAGGAGGAACCAGACCGCGTCGCCCTCGTCGAGGCACACCTCGATGAAGTGATTGCCGGTGCCGAGCGTGCCGAGGTGCACGAACGTGTTTGCGTTTTCGACGGCACGGTGTTTCGCCGCGATCGAAAGGAAGCCGGGTTCGAGCGTGGCCCAGCTCTCCTCGACGTGCTTCGGAGGGTGGCCCCACGACCCGGGGTCGCGTTTGCCGCGGCCGACCGAGCGTCCGTGCGGCACCGCGCGTTCGATCGAGCTGCGCAACGCCGCCAGATCGTCGGGCAGATCGCTCGCGGCGAGCGTCGTCTTCGCCGCCGTCATCCCGCAACCGATGTCGACGCCGACCGCGGCTGGGATGATCGCGCGCAACGTCGGGATCACGCTGCCGACCGTCGCGCCGATGCCGACGTGGACGTCGGGCATCGCCGCGATCCACGGATGGACGATGCCGAGCTTCGCGACGTTCGCGAGTTGCTTCTTCGACGCCTCGTCGAACGCGACGCCGCGCACCCAGGCCTTGATCGGAACGCCGTCGTCGTTCGCGATCAGAGAGTAGTTCGATTCGTGCGCCACGCCGCGCAGGTTAGCACGCTCGGCCCGAGCGTCGCGTTCACTCGACCATCAGCCGGCGGAGCTTCTTCGTCGCCGCCTCGCGCAACGCGCCGTCGTCGAACGCGCTGGTTTGCAGCCACGGCTTGTTCGGGTTCGCGGTCGTCGTCCAAACTCCGTTGCGCAGCTCGAATTGTTCGTCGGCGAGGCGATCGCCGTCGCGGTCGACGAGCACGCGATCGAAACCGTGCTCGCCGTCGAGGTCGTAGCACGCGAGGTCGCGCTCCGGTGCGAAGTACAGCGCGAGCTCCGCGTCGAAGCCGCCGCGCGCGAGCCACGCGCTCCGCTCGGCTTCCGCGGTCGGCCACTTCGAGTCTCCGTCGACGTCGATCAGGAGCCAACGTCGGCGCTGCGCTTCCGGCAACGCCGCGTCGTCGGTCGCGCAGAGCACCAGCGCATCCGGCGTTTCCGTCGTCGCCGTCCACGCCACCGTTTCACCGACCGCCCACGGATCGGGCACGGGCGACGGCAGTTCGCGGACGCGCGCGCCGTCGGGCTGCGCCGCGGCGGGGACGACGAGCCGCGGTGTGCCGCGGAGCCCGACGTTGCCCCAGCTCGTGCGCCACGCGATCAAACCCATCGACGCGTCGTTCAGCGCCGCGCCTTTCGACGTGATGCCGCGCGTCACTCCGCCGCCGTCGCACAGGTCGAGCAGCACCTGCTCCATCTCGCTCGACGGCTTGCGCACCGCGCGCAACTTGGCGCCCGCGAGGAAGTCGAGGTTCGGCACGCTCTTCGCGCCGGCCGCCGGGATCACGATCGCGAGCAAGTACTCGTTGCCCGACGTCGAGTCGTCGAACCGCACGTCGTCCTTGGACACGATCGGCCCGTCGCTCGCCTCGACCTTCGCGTTCGGGTGGAAGTCGAAGACGCCGCCGTCGGACATGCCGGTCGGGAAGATCTGCGTGACGCCGTAACTGCCGTCGACGAGGAAGAGGAACACGAACTGGTCGGCGCCCGAGCGGTTCTCGATCGTCATGCGCACCGGCGCGCCCGGGACGAACGTGGCGCCGCTCTGGAGCGGCGCGAAGCCCGCGCCACCGTCGACCTCGCACGCGATGCGCACGCGTTCGTCGAGCGGGCGAGCGATCCGCGCGTCGACGAAGCGCAACAACGCTTGCACTCGCGCGATGCTGCGCAGTCCGTCGTCGAGGGCTCCCGCGGAACTCGACGACAACGTGAACCTAGGAACGGTCCCGGCGCCGCCGAACGGCTCGAGCGCGACGACTCCGTCGTCGACGTGGACGATGCAACGCGCCTCGGTGAGCGACGTGGCGAGCGGGAAGAGCGCTTGGCGACGCTGCGCCGCGTCGTCGCTCGCGGGCTCGAAGAGTCGCTTCCATTCCTCCGGCCACGCTTCGCGCGGAAGCGCCTTGCCGTCGCCGTCGACGACCGCGATCGGCAGCGAGCTCGCGCCGACGCTGCGTTGCACGAGGCTGGTCGGATAGCGCTTCGTGAGCTTGGCCGTCGTCGCCGCGCGTCCTTCGGCGTCGCACGGCTTGCACGTCGAGATCGAGAGGCCCGCCTTCTCGATCGTGACGTAGCCGAGCGGCGTGCGCGTCTCCTTCGGCGCGTCCGGATCGAAGTACGCGAGCACGTCGCCGTTCGTAAGGTCGTGCAACGCGCCGCCTTCGAGGACGAGCTCGTTCTTGTCCTGGCGCAACCGGATCTCGGGCGCGACGAAGCCCGTGCCGAAGACCGCGGAGTCGAGGCTGCCCTCGATGTCGGGCGACGCGGCGTTCCACAGCACGCGATAGCGACAGACGAGTCGCGAGTAGAGCTCGCGCCACGAGAGATCGGCCTTCGCGTCGTGCAGCTCGCTCGCGAGCGCGAACGTGAAGACGCCGTGCGGCAACGCGCCGTCCGACTGCGCGGGCAGCGCCAGTTCGGGCGCGAGTTGGTAACTCTTCGCGCCGTAGAGGCAGACGACGTTCGCGAGCGCGCGACCGTCGGCGCGAGTCGGACGCTCGTCGCCGCCCTGCGCGCCGCGCGTGTGCGGCACGTCGACGCCGAGCAGCTCGGGCGCGAGGTTGCGCGTCCTGACGCCGAACGGCGCGCCGCGCAACGTCGAACCGGAGTGACACGCGTCGGCGACGAAGACGAGTTTGTCGGTGTGCTTCGCGATCGCTTCGAGCCGGCGGCCGAGTTCGTCGTCGGTCAACGCGTTCGGGATCTCGCCGCGCGCGTTCGCTTCGATGGTGCGCACGTCGGCGGGCATCAGAGCTTCGTCGAGACCGTCCGGCTCGTCGCCGTCGCGGTCGGGGACCTGGCTGCCGTGTCCGGCGAAGAACACGAACACCAGTTCGGCTCGGGTGTCGAGCACGGCGAGCCGATCGAGCGCCGCGCGGATGTTCGCCGCCGTCGGTCGCGCCGCGGCGTCGGCGGGCCAGCCCGAGAGCACCGTGATCTCGCTCGCCGCGTCGCGCGGATCGGTCGCGAAGCCGAAGCGCGTCGTCAGGACCTCGCGTATCGATTCGACGTCGTTCGCCGGGCCCGCGAGGCGGATGCGTTGTTCGTACGTGGCGCGGTCGAAGGCCTTCGCGAGCTCCGGATACTCCGTGCAGCCGATCAACAACGCGTGACGCGTCGGCTTCCGTCGCGCGGTTTCCGTTTGGAACGGTCGCGTGAGCGCCGTCGTCGCGACGACGAGCGTCGCGAGCGCGGCGCGACCGAGCGTGCGGCTCGCGATCTTCACCGCAGCGAAACCGCCAACGTCTTGCTCGCGGTGCCGATCGACAACTCGAGCGCGAGCGTCACCTCGGGATCGTCCGCGACACCGGCGAGCGCGTCGAAGTCGAGCTGGAGCGTCTTGTGGATCGAGTCGAACGCGCAGCGCGTCGCGCGCCCGTCGGCGACGCGCTCACGCCCCTTGGCGGCGACCAGGTTCGCGCGCACGTCGGCGGCCTCGATCGGCTCGAGCGAAGCGAGCTCGACGCGCCACGTCGCACGACCCTCCTGATCGCCGACGATCGCATCGACGAAGTGCGTCGCCGCGAACGGCCACGCGCGCGGCTTCGCTTCCGCGCGAGCGTTCGACTTCGGGCCGACGGCCTCGCCGTCGCACGCCTCGAGCCCCGGCAACTCGAACGTCGTCGCGGCGTACGGACTGCCGACGGTCAGGGCGAGCAAGTCGACCCACAACGCCTGCCAATAGTTCTTCAGGCGCTCGTCGCCGCGCGCGACCTCGACCTCGAAGAGATCGCGAAACGCTCCGTGCGCGTTCGACTGCGCGAGCGAGAGCAACGTGCGCAACGTCGCGTCCGACACGTTCTCCATCTCGAAGCGCCGACGAAGGACGTCGAACTCCGCGTCGTACGCGTCCTCGGTGCGATCGGGGAGATCCGTGCCGCTCAACGCGTCGACCAACGTCGTCCGCGCGAGCGCCTGCATCCCGCGACACGTTCCCTGCGGCACCATCACCAACACGGTCACGTTGTGGTTGCGCGGAACCATCGCGTAGCGCGCCGATGCCTGCTGCATCGCGCCGAGCCGCACGCGGATCGTGTTGTCGGAGAGGCGCGCGACCGAGAGCAGGCTGTTGAGGTCGTTGCCGAACGCCTGTTGGCTATCGGCGTTCACGCTTTGAACGCCGCCGCCCGCGGCTAGGCCCTCGCGGAAGTACTCGATCGCCGCGGCGACCTGCGTCACCGATTGTTGTTGGCGGACTTGGAGGCTCGCCTCGAGGTTGTCGTTGACGAGCAACGGGATCACCTGCGGCCCCGCGCCCGGCGTCGACGGGAACGCGAGCTTGTCGAGGGAGCGCGTGTGCGCGCCGGAGTTCGCGCGCTCGCCGTCGCCCGACGGGAAGAACGAGATCGTGGTGTACGCGTCGTACGGCTCGTTGCGCGCCTTGGGCATCAACGTGACCTGGAGCCGCACGAGGAACGCGGTGTAGCCGTCGCGCACTGCGGCGTGCTGGATGTACTGGCCGAGCAGTTGAACTTCTTGATACAGCGCCGCCGCCGTCCAGTAGCGCGTCATCGGATCGATGCCGATCCCGGCGTTCGGAGCTTGGTTCGCGCCTTGGGGCAGATCGATGCTCGTTCCGGTGGAGAGCGAAGGCGGCGGGGCGACCGTGTTCACCTTCGGCGGCGCGGCCGCCGTGCCGGGAGTCGTGACCGCGGAGCGCGCGCCCGAATCGAGGTCGCGCGTCGAGCGTCCGCCGACCGACGCGCCGAGGAAGTTCAGCACCGCGCTCTCCATCGACTGCGTCGTGCCGACCGCTTCGGCGTACGCCTGCGCGGGCGTGAGCTCGAAGTTCGGCGCGAGCTGCTCGCGGATCTCGTCCCACGGCGCGACCGACAGCACCGCGAAGTGCACCGATCCGGCGTCGGGCATCGCTTCGACACGGTGGTGCTCGAAGAGCGGACGGCTCGAACGACAAGCGCAGACGAAGAGTACGACGACGGCGAGAGACCGACGAACGATCATGCAAGGCTCCCCTGAGACTTCGGCGGCAGCCCGTCGCGGCGGGCTCGCCGGCAAAGGGGCGAGCGCGACGGCTCTTCCGCGCGAATGCGAGACGACGAACGCGAAACGGTTCGAGATGGTAGCCGAGGGGATGGGAGCTCGGCCATCGGACTCGGGCTGGATGGGTTGCCGTCGAGCACGGGCCGATGGTCCGCGGTCGAACGTGCCGTTGCGGTGCGATTCGAGTGGGCATCGCAGCCGGCGACTGGTCAGGGGCGGCGCCGCGTCGATCGCACTCGAGAACTTTCGCGCGGCGGCGTTCCGCTGCTCAGCCCTGCCCGCGCACCGCGCGCCAGGCGCGTTCGGCGAGCGTCGTCACCGTGTACGTCCAGTCGTCGGCGGTGACGTCGACGTTCCACGCCGGCACGCGCGCGCGGACATCGGAGAGATCGAGCGTCGCCTTCACTTCGTCGAGCGTCTTGCCTTCGCGAGCGAGCGCTTCGACACGCACGAGCGTCGTCTCGAGGAACTCGCGGAACGCTCGCGCGTACTCGAAGTCGTGCAGCACCGGGCCGTGGCCCGGAACGATCACGTCGGCGGGGATCTGCTCGAGCTTCGCGAGCACGTCGACCCACTGGATCGGCCAACACGCGCCGACGAACGGCAACGGCGATTGCACGAGGATGTCGCCGAGGAAGAGCACGCGTTCCTTCGGCAAGTAGATCGTCGAGTCGTCGGGGCTGTTCGCGGGGCCCCAGTTGACGAGCTCGATGCGCCGGCCTTCGAAGTCGAGGTCGAGGCGCTCGTCGAAGAGTTTCGTCGGAGTGAGGACGACGAGAGAAGCGAGATCGTCGAGCTCCGCCTTGCGCTGCGCGATGACGTGCGCTCGCGCCTCGCGGTCCGTGTCGCTGAACGCCGTGCCCTTCTCGTCGACGCCCGCCGCGAGCGTCGTCTCGAGTGCCGTGAGCGCCGCTCGCCGCGTCGATTGCGGCGCCGTCGACATCTTCGACCAATACGTGGCGTTGAGGTCGATCCAGCGCGCGGTGTTGCGCTCGGCGACGAGCTCGACGTTCGGGAAGGCATCGCGGTAGGCGCTCGCGCCGTTGTTGTGATCGAAGTGCCAGTGCGTCGTCATCAGATAACGCACCGGCTTGTTGGTCACCTGGCGGATCAACGCGATGTCGGCCTTCGCGCGCGAGGGGAGATACGTCGAATCGACGACGAAGAGCGTTTCGCGCCCGACGATCACTCCGGTGTTGCCGTGGGGCCATTCATCGGTGGCGTTGTCGTGAACGATGACGTACACGCCGTCGGCGACTTGCTCCATGCGCGCGGTTTCGTCGCGAGCGACGGGGCCGGCGGGAAGTGCGCTCGCCGCCTTCCGTTCGAGTCGTCCGTGATGCTGCGTCGCGCACGCGGAGCACGAGAGAATGGCGAGCAGTGCGAGAAGAGACGACGACTGTTTCATGCGATTCGAACTCCGAAGAGCTCGCGATCGTAGAGAAGCGCAACGACCCACGCGGTCACGTTCAGGTAACGAGTGCCGCGAGCGTCGACACGCTCTCTCGCCGCGCGCGCTCGTCGCTTGCACTTCCTTGCTCGGCGCGGAGCAGTTTGCCGACGTGCGCGTTGCTTCGGGGTGAACGCACGCCGGTGCAAGGAAGAGTTGCGCTTGCCAACGACCGCACCGCCGCGTTCCTCGACGCCGGGAATGCAGCGCGCGTCGCGAAGGAGCCTCGAGCTCGTTTCGCGACGCGCGTTGGAACGCCGATTCGCTCAGCGATTGAGCGCGAAGTCCCTCGGCACGATCTTCGTCGGCGCGTTCGCCGCGTACGACTCGGTCGTCGGGCACGTGCAGACGAGATTCTTGTCGCCGAAGCCGTTGTCGATGCGGCTGACGGTCGGCCAGAACTTGTGCGCGCGCGTCCACGGCGCCGGATAGGCGGCGAGTTCGCGGGTGTACGGGCGATTCCACGCGCTCGACAGAACGACGTCCGCGGTGTGCGGCGCGTTCTTGAGCGGGTTGTCCTTCTTGTCCATGCGGCCCTCTTCGAGCGCGCGGATCTCCTCGCGGATCAGGATCAACGCATCGCAGAGGCGATCGAGTTCAGGCCTAGATTCGCTCTCGGTCGGATCGATCATCAACGTGCCGACGACCGGGAACGACATCGTCGGCGAGTGGAAGCCGTAGTCCATCAAGCGCTTCGCGACGTCCTCGCCGACGACGCCGGCGCTCTTCTCGAACGGACGCAGATCGATGATGAACTCGTGCGCGACGCGGCCCTTCTCGTTGGTGTAGAGCACCGAGTAGTGAGCGCTCAGGCGCTTCGCCATGTAGTTGGCGTTGAGGATCGCGATCTCGGTCGCGCGTTGCAGACCGGCCGAGCCCATCAACTCGATGTAGACGTGCGAGATCGGGAGGATCGAGGCGCTGCCCCACGGCGCGGCGGAAACGGCGCCGCTCGCGTGCGCGCCGCCGACCTTGGTCAACGGATGGCCGGGGAGGAACGGCATCAAGTGCGCGGCGCAGCAGATCGGGCCCATGCCCGGACCTCCGCCGCCGTGCGGGATGCAGAACGTCTTGTGCAGGTTGAGGTGGCAGACGTCGGCGCCGAAATCGCCGGGGCGACAGAGCCCGACCTGCGCGTTCATGTTCGCGCCGTCCATGTACACCTGGCCGCCGTTCGCGTGAACGATCGAGCAGATGTCGCGGATCGACTCCTCGAACACGCCGTGCGTCGACGGGTACGTGACCATCAATGCGGCGAGGTTGGCTTTGTGCTGCTCGGCCTTCGCCTTCAGGTCGGCGAGGTCGACGTTGCCCTTCTCGTCGCACGCGACGATCACGACTTGCATGCCGCAGAGCACGGCGCTCGCCGGATTGGTGCCGTGCGCGGACACCGGGATCAAGCACACGTTGCGGTGCGAATCGCCGCGGCTCTCGTGATAGGCGCGAATCACGAGCAGGCCGGCGTACTCGCCTTGGGAGCCCGCGTTCGGCTGCAACGACACACCGGGGAAGCCGGTGATCTCGGCGAGCGACGCCTCGAGCTTCGCGAACATCTCGCGGTAGCCGACGGTCTGATCCGACGGCGCGAACGGGTGCATGCGGCCGATCTCGGGCCACGTCACCGGGATCATTTCGCTCGTGGCGTTGAGCTTCATCGTGCACGAGCCGAGCGGGATCATCGAAGTCGTCAGCGACAGATCGCGCGACTCGAGCCGGCGCATGTAGCGCAGCATCTCGTGCTCGGAGTGATACGAGTTGAAGACCGGGTGGCCGAGGTACTTCGACGTGCGTCCGTGCGGCGCGGCGTAGGCGAGTTCGACTTCGCCGGCGAGCTCGTCGATCGACAACGCCTTGCCCGCGTCGCCGCCGAAGACTTCGAAGAGCGCGCGGATGTCGTCGACCGACGTCGTTTCGTCGCACGCGATGCCTACCGAGTGCGCATCGAGCACGCGCAAGTTCATGCGGTGCGCGCGGGCGGCGCGGACGAGCTCTTCGGCGCCGCGTGAGCCGAGGCCGACGCGCAGCGTGTCGAAGTACACCGGATGGCCGATGCCGAACCCGAGCTTCTTCAAGCCCTTCGCGAGCGTCGCCGTCAATCCGTGCACTCGCTCGGCGATCGCGCGCAATCCTTCCGGCCCGTGATAGACCGCGTACATGCCCGCCATCACGGCGAGCAGCACCTGCGCCGTGCAGATGTTCGACGTCGCCTTTTCGCGACGGATGTGTTGCTCGCGCGTCTGCAACGCCATCCGCAACGCCGGCTTCTGTTGCGCGTCGCGCGAGAGACCGATGATGCGGCCGGGCATCGAGCGCTTGAACTCGTCGCGCGTCGCGAGGTACGCCGCGTGCGGCCCACCGAAACCCATCGGCACGCCGAAGCGCTGCGCGGAACCGACGGCGACGTCCGCGCCGAACTCGCCGGGAGCGCGCAGGAGCGTCAGCGCGAGCAAGTCCGCCGCGACGACGAACAGGCCGCCTTGCTCATGCACCTTCTTGCCAAAGTCCGAGTAGTCGAGGACTTGACCGTCGCTCGTCGGATACTGCACGAGCGCGCCGATCACCGGAAGCTGCGCGAAGTCGTGGGTCAGGTGCTCGCCGACGACCACCTCGATCGCGAGCGCCGCCGCGCGCGTGCGCACGACCGCGATCGTTTGCGGATGGCAACGCTCGGAGACGAAGAAGCGTTGCGCCTTCTGCTTCGCCGCGTCGGCGCACAGGTGCATCGCTTCCGCCGCCGCCGTGCCTTCGTCGAGCAACGACGCGTTCGCGAGCGGCAACGCGGTCAGATCCGCGATCATCGTCTGGTAGTTCAAGAGCGCCTCGAGGCGCCCTTGCGCGATCTCCGCCTGGTACGGCGTGTACTGCGTGTACCAACCCGGGTTCTCGAGGATGTTGCGCTGGATCACCGGCGGCACGATGCAGTCGTGGTAGCCGAGGCCGATGAACGAGCGGAAGACCTGGTTCTTCAGCGTCAGCGCCTTGAACTCGGCGAGCAGCTCGAACTCCGCGCGTTCCGGCCCGAGCGCCAGCGGTCGCTTCATGCGGATCGACGCGGGCACGGTCTGCGCCGTGAGCTCGTCGAGAGTTTTCAATCCGAGGGTCGCGAGCATCTCCGCCGTCTCGGCGTCGTTCGGCCCGATGTGGCGGCGGACGAAGGTGTCGGAGGGACGGAGGAAGGCGGGAGAGGGCTTGGAACCGGACACGGAGCGCGATCCTTGCTCGAGAGAACGGGGTGGTCGCGCGACTGAAACGGCGCGCGAAAGAACGAGAAGTCTAACGCGCGTGTCGACGCTTTTGGATGCTCTCGGGCGCACGCTCGAACTCGGCTCGGCCGCGGTCTTTCGAGCGACGCGCGCTATAACCCTTCCGTGAACGAGGAACCGGACTTCGACCCCGACGCGGTGGATTGGGAGCGCCTCGAAGCGCTGCGGGACGAGTTCCTCACCGGCGGCGGGCCGGGCTACTGGCTCAATACCGCCGACGTCGAGCTCTACGACTCCACGTTCGGACGGCGGATCGCCTGGAAGTGGCACGCGGTGCTCGACGAGCTCGCGGCGCGGGGCTTCGCGGCGCCGGGCGGTCGGTGGCTCGACTGGGGCGCGGGTAGCGCGATCGCGACGCGGGAAGTCCTCGGGCGTTTTCCGAAGGCGTTGGTCGAACGTCTGACGTTGGTCGATCGCTCGCGGCCGGCGCTCGACTCCGCCAAGCGCATCCTGAAGAAGGAGCACCCGAAACTCGCCGTCGAGTTCGCCGAGAGCGCTCAACCCGCCGCGTTCGATCTCGTCCTCGTCAGCCACGTGATGGGCGAGCTCGATCCGCCGGCGCTCGACGAATTGGTCGCGATCCTTTCCGCGGCGAAGGCGTTCGTGTGGGTCGAGTCGGCGTCGCGCGACGAGAGCCGTGCGTTGTCGGCGGTGCGCGAGCGTTTGCTCGAAGTCCACGAGCCGATCGCGCCGTGCACGCACCGCGAGAGCTGCGGCGTGCTCGTCGCCGGTCGCGAGCACGATTGGTGCCACTTCTTCGCGCCGCCGCCGCCGCACGTTTTCACCGCGCGCGAGTGGGCGGTCTTCGGCCGCCGCCTCGGCGTCGACTTGCGCAGCTTGCCGTACTCGTTCCTCGCGATGCGCGCGCGCAGCGAGGCCGCGCCGCGAGCCGCCGCGTCGCGCCTGCTCGGCCGGCCGCGCGTCGAACGCGCGTCGATGCGCGTGACGAGCTGCGAAGCGGACGGAGTTCACGACCGTCGCTTCCTACGCCGCCACGATCGCACGCTCTTCCGCGAGCTCGATGAAGTCCGCAAGGCTCCGAGGCTCGTCCGTTGGCGCCTCGCCGACGGCGAGATCGTCGGCATCGACGAGCGTCTCGCCTGACCACGAACGGAATCGCCGCCATGTTCACGAAGAAACGAATCGTCCTCGCCCTCGTGATCGTGTTCGTCGCGCTGCAGCTCGTGCCGTTCGGCCGCGATCACACCAATCCGCCGGCGACCGGCGAGCCGACGTGGTCGAGCCCGCGCGTGCGCGAGCTCGCGAAACGCGCGTGCTTCGACTGCCACTCCAACGAAACGCGTTGGCCGTGGTACTCGAACCTCGCGCCGGTTTCGTGGCTCGTCCAACGCGACGTCGACGAAGGCCGCGAGCACCTCAACTTCTCGACGTACGCGACCGACGAAGGCGACGGCGACGAAGCGGCGAAGATGGTGACGCGCGGCGAGATGCCGCCGTGGTTCTACAAGCCGCTCCACTCCGAGGCGCGTTTGAGCGACGCCGAGACGCAAGAGTTGGTCGCCGGCCTGAAGGCGACGTTCGGTTCGTAGGCGTCGAAGCCGCCTTCATGTCGTACGCCGTCGCGTGGCTCGCGCTCGCGTTCGTCCAGAACGGCGATCACGCCGGCGAAGCGCAGCCGGCGCTGCCCGCCGATCTCGCGGTGCCGGAAGCGATCGTGCGCTCCGCCGCCGACGAACTCGCGACGTTCACGTTTCCCGACGACGTCACGGTCGAGCTCGTTGCCTCCGAACCGTTGATCCGCGATCCCGTCGCGTTCGCGTTCGACGCGCAAGGCGCGCTTTGGGTCGCGGAGATGACCGGCTACATGCCCGACGTCGACGGGAAAGGCGAGCGCGAGCCCGTCGGCTCGATCGCGATCTTGCGCGATCGTGACGGCGACGGCCGCTTCGAGACGCGCACCACGTTCCTCGATCACCTCGTGTTGCCGCGCGCGGTGCGGCCGTGTCGCGGCGGAGCGTTGGTGCTCGCGCCGCCGGAGCTCCTCTTCTGCGTCGACGAGGACGGCGACGACGTGTGCGACGACTGGCGCGTCGTCGATCGCGGGCTCGAGGGACTCAGCAGTCCCGAGTGGGCGATCAACGCGCTCGTGCCGACGCTCGACAACGCGTTCGACTGCGCGAAGTCGCCGTGGCGCTACGTCTTCCGCGACGGCGAGTTCGTGCGCGAGCCGCGCGCGCAAGCCGGACAGTGGGGCGCGACCCAGGACGATCAAGGACGCCTCTTCACGAACAACAACTCGGACGCGCTGCGCGTCGATCTCGTCTCGGCGACGTACGGCGCGCGCAATCCGCATCTCGATGCGCTCGACGGCGTCGACGTGCGCGTGGTCGACGATCAGTCGGTGCGCAGCGCGCGCATCAATCCCGGCGTCAACCGCGGATACCAGAAGGGGATCCTCGACGGGAGCTTCCACCTCGCGAACGTCACCGGCGCGTGCTCGCCGTGGATCGCGCGCGGCGACGGAATCCCGGAGCGTTTGCTCGGCGACGCGTTCGTCGCCGAGCCGTGCGGCAACGTCGTGATCGACTACGACTTGGTCGAGACGAGCGACGGCTCCGTCCACGGCGCGCCGGTGCGTTTCGGCGAGCGTTCGCTCGATTTCCTCGCGTCGACCGACGAACGCTTTCGTCCGGTCGCGCTCGGTGATGGGCCGGACGGGGCGCTCTACGTCGTCGACATGTACCGCGGCTTGATCCAACATCGCTTGTTCGTCACGAGTTTCCTGCGCGAGCAAGTCGTCGCGCGCAAACTCGATCGTCCGACCGGGCTCGGTCGCATCTGGCGCGTCGTCGCGAAGAAGCGGCCCGTTGCGAAAGCGCCGCTCGCGAACGCCGACGATCGGGCGTTGGTCGCTGCGCTCTCCGACGCGAACGGTTGGCGCCGCGACACCGCGCAACGTTTGATCGTCGAGTACTTCGACGCGCGTTCGCCGGCGATCGCGGAGCTCGAACGCGTTGTGCGTTCGGGCGAGCGTTGGTTCGCGCGCGTTCATGCGATGTGGGCGCTGGTCGGAGTCGGTTCACTCTCGGCAGACGTTGCGTTGGCTGCGTTGCGCGACGCGGACGAGCGGGTGCGCGTGCAAGCGGTGCGAGCGAGCGAATCGCTCGCGCCGACGAACGCGTCGATTCCGACGTCGTGGCGAGCTCTCGCCGCGCGCGATTCGTTTCGCGTGCGTCGCCAGGTGCTGCTTTCGTTCGGCGTTCTCGGCTCCGCCGCCGACGAGGCTCTGGCCGAGAGCGCGGAGCGCGGACTGGCAACCGCGGCGGAGCGCAGCGCGCTGGTGTCGAGTCTCCACGGCCGCGAACTCGAGTTTCTCGGGCGCGTGCTCGCCTTTCCGCCGCGCACGGATCGAGCGGGCGAACGCGAACTCGTCCAGTTGCTCGCGCGCTGCGTCGGCAACGAATTCGCGGCCGAACGCGTGGAGCGCGCGTTCTCCCTCGCGGCGAGTCTCGCGCCGGAACGCGCTGCTGTCGCTGAAGCGCTCGTGCGCGGCCTCGCGTCCGCGGCGCCTCCGGATCCGAGCGGCGCGAACGGGCCCTTCGTTCTCGCGCGCGAGCCGGCCGGTTGGTCGCGCCTTGTCACGCGGCTCGTCGCGAGAGCGTCCGACGAGTGGAAGACGCTCGACGCGCTCGTGGTCTGGCCCGGCAAGCCCGGCGTGACGCTGACGACGTCGCGCGAACTCGACGCCGCCGAACGCACGCGTTTCGAGCGCGGCCGCGAGCTCTTCACCGCGACGTGCTCCGCGTGCCACGGCGAACGGGGCGACGGACAACCGAACGTCGTCCCGCCGCTGCGCGCTTCGCCGTTCGTGCTCGGCGACGACGCGCGCCTGATCCGTCTCGTCACGCACGGCCTCGTCGGTCCGGTCGAAGTCCGCGGCCGCCGCTTTGACGGTGAGATGCCGGGCTTGACGACGACCGACGCCGATCTCGCCGCGATCCTCACGTACGTTCGGCGCGCGTGGAACCACGGCGCGGATTCGATCTCGGTCGAGCGCGTGCGCGAAGTGCGCGCGATGAACGTGGATCGTCGCCGTCCGTGGACGCTCGACGAACTCAACGCTCAGCGCTGAATCGGCGCGCCGATGCGTCGGCAGTTCGTCACGAGCGCAGGTGCGCTTTCGGCGTCGCTCTCGAGCACGAACCGACCGTGGTGCGCACCGAGCTCGACGTCCGCGAGCTGCCGCCCGCCGACGAAGAGCGCGACGCGCGAGCCCGCGACGAGGAGCGACACCGGCTCTCCGGTTTCGCTCGCGAGTTCGCTCGCGGCGAGATCGACGAAGCAGCCGTGTTCGGTCGAAAAAAGCGCCGGCCCGAGCACCGCCACCGGCCGCGACGACGCACGCTCCGCCGCTTCCTCGCGCAAGTAGAACCGCGGATGTCCGCGGAGCGACGCTCGTTCGAAACGCAGTCCGCAAGCGCCGTCGCTCCGACCCCACGCGACGTGCGGCTCGCCTTCGGGAGTCGCGATCGGGCCGACGAGTTCCGCGAGCTCGATCGGCTCCCACTCGCGCGTACCGAGAGCGCGCAGACGGAAGTTCGACCAACGCACGCGCGTGTCGTTGCCGCTGTGGACTTGCAGCCCGATCACGCCGGAAAGGTCGAGCGGGTCGAGCCGATTCGCGGTCGGCACGCCGTTGACCCACGCGCGGATCCACGGACCGTGGCACTCGATGCGGTAGTGATTCCAATCGCCGACGACGAACGCCGCGCGCGCGTTCGCGTCCTCGCTGAGATCGTCGAGCCAGCCGCGGCGGCCTTCGTCGTAGAGTCCGCCCGACCAGGCGCGCGCCGATGGATCGATCTCGAGCTGACAACCGTAGAGATGTCCGTTCGCGTCGACGTGACTGCGCACTTGGATGCCGGAGTTGCCGGGCTTCTCGTTGCGCACGTCGACGTCGAGCACGAAGTCGCCGAACTCACGCTCGGTGACGAGGAAACTCTGGGCTCCGCCGTCGACTTCGCCGACGATCGAGTTCGTGTCGGCGGAGTACCGCGCGTCGCCGAGCGCCCTCCAACCGGTGAGCGTCAAGCGGTCGAAGAGCGCGACTTCGGCTCCCGCCATCGTCGCGCGTTCGCGCCGACGGATCTCGACGTAGCGCCGGCCGCCGCCGAGCACGTAGACGTGCCACGGCGCGTCGAGCGTCTTGCGCCGCAGGACCACCGGGCCGGCGATCAGCTCGCTCTTGTCCGCCAAACTCTCGCGCCGTTCGCGCGCGACGAAGTCGCCGATCTCGGCGCGGCCGTCGCGCACCGCGAGGCGTTGACGCTTCGCGGTCGTGCCGTCGGCTTCGAGCCACGCGAGCTCGAGTTCGAACTCGGCGACGTCGTGCGGCAGTTCGAGCTGCGAGAACTCGTCGAGCTTCGAGAGCCAGCCATCCTTCTCGAAACGCCACTCGCCGAGCACGTTCCAATCGCCTTCGACCGGCGCGCCGCGGCACTCGATCCAACCGTCGACGGTCGCCGGCGCGTGCGGCGCGAGCGCGAGCACCAACGCGGCGAGCATCGTCACTGCGCCCGTGCCTTCGCGAGCCCCGGCGGCAGATCGAACCGCTCCGTCGTCGTGCAGTACGAGATCCCGCCGAGCCGACCGATCGCGCCGAGTTTCGCGTAGTCGACGCGCAGCTTCGCATCGATCAAACCGTCGTCGACGTGGACGTGCAGCACGCGCCCGATCACGACGTTGCCGCCGGCGGGCGCGCCGGGCGCGAGCCGCACGACTTGCAACGTCTCGCACTCGAGCGACCACGGCGCGCGCGCGACGCGCGGCGTGCGGATGCGCGTGCTCGGCGCGACGGCGAGGCCGGTGAGCTCGAACTCGCTCTCGCCGAACGGCAACGGCTCCGAGGCGAGCGCGACCTCGCGCGCGTAGTCCGCGACCGACGCGTTGATCACGAACTCGCCGAGGCCGCCTTCGCTCTTCGGCTTGCAGTTCTGCAGCGTGTCCTTCTCGGTCCCGTCGGGCTTGTTCGCCGGACAGAAGAGGACGCAGAGCGGCTCGGACGACAGCCCGTTGAAGAACGAATAAGGAGCGAGGTTCGTGCGCCCGTCGAGCGAGAGCGTCGAGACGAACGCGATCGGGCGCGGCACCACGAGGCCGATCAGGAGCTTGTAACGCTCCTTCTGCTCGAGCGTCGCGGGATCGATCTCCATCGGCTCAGTCTAGTGGACTCCGAGTCGATCGCCGCACGCGGCCGCGCGGAGCACCGGCGAGAGTCGACGACCGCGGCGGTCCACCGGCGCGCTCGCGACCGACGCCCTCGACTCCGACGGTGGCGGGCGTATGCTCCCGAGAGTGACGAACGCGTCGAACGGCGAGCCGCGTTTCTTCGTGATGGGCGCGGGGCGCTCGGGCACGAGCTTGCTCCAGCGCATCCTCTGTCGTCATCCGCGGCTGCATTGCAGTCACGAGTTGCGGTTGCTCGAGCTCGTCGTGCTCGCCGGCGCGTTGGTCGACGTCGACGGCGGCCCTGAGGTGAAGGAGGACGCCGCGCGTTCGCCGTTCGGGCTCGAGGTCGGCCGCACGTTCGCGCACTTGCTCGCCGAGGAGCAGCTCACGTTCCACGGTCGCGAGGTCTACGGCGACAAGTACCCGCCGTACTGCGAACAGATCCACATCCTCGATCGCCTCTTTCCGCACGCGCGTTTCGTGCACATCGTGCGCGATGGACGCGACGTGGTGTCGAGCGCGTTGCAGGCGTTCGTCGCGAACCGCGGTTGGCGCCGGCTGACCGAACCGCCGGGTCCGAATCGTCTCGCCGAGTCGTGGGCGCGCGCCGTGCGCCACGCGCGCGAGTACGGCAAACGCTTGGGGCCCGCGCGCTACCTCGAGTTGCGTTACGAGGAGTTGGCGCGCGATCCGGGCGCGACGATGACCGAAGTCTTCCGCTTCCTCGGGCTGGAGCTCGATCCCGCGCTTGCCGCCTCAGTCTCCGAGGTCGAGCGCGGCAAGACGTGGCGCGAGACGTTGTCGCTCGGGGAACTCGCCGAGATCGAGCGCTCGCGCAACGCGAGCGACTTGCTCGCCGAACTCGGTTATCCGCCGACGCCGAACGAGGCCGACGCCGAGGCGGGCCTCGCGTGGACGCGCGGCATCGAAGGTTCGGCGGCGTGGTACGAGCGCGGTGCGCGCGCGCGCGCCGAAGGCGACGAACGCATCGCGCCGACTTGTTTCGTGCGCGCGATCCGCGGACCGCAGAAGGACGCGCGGGCCGCGCGCGCGTTGCTCGACAGTCCGACGCGCGCCGAGTCGCTGTTCGCGGCGCTCCACCTGCGCGGTGAACGCGAACTCGACTCGCGCGCCGCGCTGGCGCGTTGGGCCGAAGCGCGCGGACTCGATCGCGCGGCCGCGCGCGCGCTGTTCGCCGTGGAGGGCAAGGCTTGACCGAGCCGCTGTTCCTGGTCGGCGCGCCCGGCACGAGCTCGATCGGGCTCGCGCGGGAACTCGAACGGGACTCCGGCGTGCGCGCGTTGTTGCCGTGGAATTTGCCCGCGGCGCTGTCGCGCTTGCGCGTCGGCACGACGCACCGCGCGATCGTGTGGCAGGGACTCGAGAGCGGCGCGCCGAAGTGGATCGAGCCCGCGGTGCGACGCTTCGGGCCCGCGTTGGTCGAACACCTCGCGGCGCGCGAACGCGCGAACCGCGGCGGCGACTTCGAGTGGTTGGTGTTCGCGCACGTCGATCACGGCGTGCTGTTCGACGAGCTCTTCCACGCGTTCCCCGAGGCGCGCTTCGTCGAGCTCGTGCGCGACGGACGCATCGCGGCCGCCGGTCGGATTCCGCACGACGTGTCGGAAAGCGAAACGGCGCGAGCGGGACTCGCGTGGGCGCGTGAGTGGGTCGCGCACGTCGCGCCGGTGCGCGCGCGCGAACGCAAGCTCGGGCCGCGGCTCCTCCGCGTGCGCGAAGAGGATCTCGCCGCCGATCCGGTCGCGGAACTCGCGCGCGTGACGACGTGGCTCGGCCGCGCCGCGCCGACGTCGTGGGACGGTGCGCGGCCGTGGTTGCGCGCGCCGCTCGCGGGCTCGGCGCTCGACGGTTTCTCGGCGTGCCGGCCGGCGGCGGCGTTGCTCGAGGAGCTCGGTTACGGAGCGTTGCCTGTCGGCGAGCGCGTCGCCCACGAGCCCGAACTCGCGACCGCCGTCGCGCGCGGTTGGATCGGCGAGAAGCGACTCGACGATGCCGAGCGCCTGCTCGAACGCGCGCTCGCCGCGGGCCCCGAGCCGAGCGTGCTCGCTGCATTCGGCGAGGTCGAAGCCGCGCTCGGTCGCGAAGACCGCGCGGTCGAGGCGTGGCTCGCGGCGATCGAGTTCGGCGAAGTCGCGCCCGAAGCGTGGATCGAGTTGCTGGCTCGTCCGCAACGACCCGAAACGGTCGGACTCGCCGCGCGCGCGCGCACCGCGAGCGAACCGCGGATCCGTCAAGCGCTCGCGCGTTGGTTGGTCGCGCGCGGGCTCGATCGCGAAGCGGCCGAGATCGCCGCCGGCGTCGAGCACACGAGCTGGAGCTGAGTTCACTCGAGGGGCTTCGCCTTCGAGAGCCGCGTCGCCGCCGCGTCGAGCATCCGATCGAGCTCCGCGCGCTCGAGCACGCGTCCGCCGACGACGACCGCCGCGATCTTGCGCACGTCCGCGATCGAAGCGAGCGGATTCGCGTCGAGCAACACGAGGTCCGCGCGCTTGCCCGGCGCGATCGTGCCGACCTGGGCGAGGTCGCCGAGCCACGCGTGCGGATTCACGGTCGCGGTTTCGAGCGCTTGGTACGGCGTCAGGCCCGCGGCGACGAACTCGTCGAGCTCGCGGTGCGTCGCGAAGCCGGCGAACAATATCCACTCGGGCGCGTCGGAGCCGCACAGGAGTTTCACGCCGGCCGCGTGGAGTTCGCGCACGAAGCGTTGACGCAGTTCGATGTAGCGTTGGCGCCGCGCCTCGCTCGGCGGATTCTTCCAGTACATCGGTCGGCCGCGCAGCAGCACCGCCTCGAGCTCCGGCGAGACGAAACGCTTCTCGGGCCGCGCCGCGATCTCCGCGTCGGTCGAACCGCGCGCGAAGCACGTGAAGAAGAACGAGTTCGTCGGCGTGACCGCGACGCCGGCGTCGGCGACTTGTTTCGCGATCGCCGGGATGCGCGACGCGTCGAGCCAGTCGAGGCTCTTCCAACGCTCGAGCTTCCACACGCTGATGTCGGAGACGCTCTCGCGGAACGGCGCGTCGTCGGGCACCAGCGCTTCGAGGAATTGATCCATGTGCTCGATCTGCATCCGCGCTTCGAGCGCGCGCTGCAGGCGCACTTGATCGCCGACGTGACCGATCACGCGGATCCCGAGTGAGCGCGCCTCGTCGGTCGCGGCGTCGAACGCCTCGCGCGACAGATCGGTCGTCAGCTTGATGAAGTCGTAGCCCGCGTCGCGGTACTCGCGCACCGCGGCGCGCGCTTCGTCGGCGTGATGGACTTCGCGGCCGTTGAAGACGCCGGGCCACGTGCGGCCGGCGAGTTGCGGACTGCCGAGTCGGAGTTTCGGCCCGAGCACCGCGCCGCGCGCGACCGCGGCGCGCAACGCGAGCAACGACGGCTTGCCGATCGGATCGCGCAGCGTCGTCACGCCGTTCGCGAGGATCACCGCGAGCTCGTCGGCCTGGTACTCGTCCGCGATGTTCTCGTCGGCGAGCAGGTGCCCGTGCATGTCGACGAGCCCGGGGATCAACCACTTGCCGCGACCGTCGATCCGCCGCGCGTCGGGCGGCGTCGGCAGTCCGCGGCCGAGCGAGACGATCGTCTCGCCGACGATCACCACGTCGACGTCGTTCAGGACGCGCTCGCGGTCCATCGGGATCACGTGGACGTGCTCGATCACGCAGGTGTCGGACGAAACGGTCGGCGCGGAGCAGGCGGCGCTCGCGACGGCGGAGAGCACGAAGCTCGCGAGGCGGATCGTTTTCATGCACGGATTCTCTCCGCGCGGCGCCGACCGGGCGCAAGACGCGCTTTCGACTTCCGAACGCGTTCCGTAAGCGAATTCGGAGTCGGAGCGGACGATCGGCGAACACTTCCGGCGTCGAACGTTCGAATTCTCCGTGCTCGAACGCGGCGTTTCGTCCGCCGATCAGGCACAATCGCGCCCATGCGTTTGCGACCGCGCCGGTTCAGCGCCGTGGTACTCGACGGACACAAGGGCTGCGCCGTCCAAGTTCCGTTCGACCCGGCCGAAGCATGGGGCGAATTGCCCACCGAAGTCGTCTACCAGCGAGTCCGCGGCGTGCCGGTCCGCGGCAAGCTCGAAGGCGAGGCCTTCGACAGCTGGATCATCCTGCGCTGGAAGAAGCACTTCCTGTTGCTCGACAACACGATGCTGCGCTCGTCGACGTTGGCGCCGGGCGAGCTCGCCAGCATCGAAGTCGCGCCGCGCGCGACCGCGACCGAGAGCTGAATCCGCCTCGGACTCAGTCCGACGCCTGATTCGCGATCTCGAAGAAGCGCTGCAGGATCTTGTGGCCCGGCACGAGCGAGTTCTGCATGTGCTGGACGACTGCGAAGAGTTCGCTCTTCGTCAACGCGCGTCCGTTCTCGCGGCGCCAACGGCGGTAGCGATCGAACAGCGTGCCGGTCTCGGTCGTGCTCGGCGACCGGAAGTTGAGGTCGTGTTGCCAACCGAAGTCCGACGCGGTTCCGGCGAGCACCGCGCGCGCCGCGAGGAACTCGAGCCGCGGGCGTAGGTCGGTGTGCTCCGGCCCGGTTCCTGCCGCGCGCTTCATTTCGCCGGGACCGGCGGCGTTGTGCGCGAACAGCGCGGCGAGCGACGGGATCCCGATGCGCTCCATGTCGGGGCGCACGACCTCGAAGCGTCGCTCCATCTCGGCGAAGTCGAGTTTGAGCGGCTCGCGGCTCGCGACCAGCACCATGTCGGTGAACCCGTACTCGCGCCACAGCCAGATCTCGGGGAACTCGGCGGCGAGTGTGCGCACGACGAGCGCGACGGCTTCGTTCGATTGCTCGTATTCGTGGAACCACAGGCAGAGCAATCCGCCGGGCGCGAGTCGCGACGCCGCGTCGTGGAAGAACTCGCGCGAGAAGAGTCCGGCGACGCCGACGACCCACGGGTTGCTCGGCTCGCTGATGATCACGTCGTAGAGCCGCGGCGTCGTGCGGATGAAACTGCGCGCGTCCTCGACGAACGCGGTGACGCGCGGATCCTGCAGCGGCGCGCCGTTCCACGCGCGGAAGACGCGGTCGGCGCGCAACACGGCGGGGGAGATCTCGACCAGGTCCTCGCGTTCGACCGGATGGCGAATGACCGCGCCCGCGCTGAAGCCCGCGCCGAAACCGATCGTCAGGACGTTGCGCGCCTGCGGCGCCATCAGCAACGGGATGTGGCCGAGCAACAATTGCGTCGTCAGGTCGCCGCCCGAGCTCGCGTCCGCCTTGCCGTTGACGAAGAGCGTCTGATCCGCGCCTTCGCCGGCGACGAGGACGGTCGCGAGCGAATCCTCCTCGAGGAATTGCTTCGAGGCCTTGAACGAGTACGCCTTCTCGAACGCTTCGAAGGTCTTCGGCGGATCGGTGCGCAGTCGGAAGTGTTGCGCGGTGAGGTTGAGCCCGTCCGGCCAGTCGCGGCGCGGGAAGTAGAGGACGCCGGCGACGATCACGATGCCGAACGCGATCGCGAGATCCTTCGCGCGCGCACCGCCGAGCAACGTCAACGCCGCGGCGAGCACGTTGAGCACGACGCCGATCTCGAGGCAATGTCCGAGTCCGATCGCGGGCATCAGGACGAGGCTCGCGACGATCGCGCCGGCGACGTTGCCGAGCGTGTTGCACGCGTACGTCCAACCGACGCGCGCGCCGACCGAACCGATCGAACGTTGCGCGGCTTGCGCGACCAACGGGAACGCCGCGCCGAGGCACGCGGTCGGGATCACGAGGAGTCCGAGCACCATCAACGTGCCGAGGCTCAGGAAGCACGCGAGGCTCGGCTCCGGCACCGCGCAGTGACAACGCGCGAGGCCCGCGTACCACGGCAGACGTTCGAGGAATGGCGTGATCGCGAGGAACGCGACCGCGGCGGCGAGTTGGCTCCAACCGAGCGCGACGAGCGGCCGTTCGATGCGCCAACGCGACACGACGAAGCTGCCGAGCCCGATGCCGACGATGAACGCGACCAACATCATCGTGAACGCGTACGTCGACGAGCCGAGCGCGAGCCCGACCGCGCGCACCATCACGATCTCGTACACCATCGCGGCGAAGCCCGACGCAGCGAGCGCGACGAGCGCCGTGGTGCCGATCGGCGCTCCGGCGGCGTTCACCGCGACTTCCGCGGCGTCGTCCGAACGCTCCGGCGCGCTCGGCGGCGTCGGGCCGGCGAGGAGCCAGGCACTCCCGCCCGCGACGAGCGCGAGTCCGGCGGCGATCCACAGCGCACCGGCGACACCGACTTTCTCGAGCAACACGAAACCGCCGAGCACCGCGCCCGCGACCGCGCCGAACGTGTTGATCGTGTAGAGCTCGCCGACGCGCGCGCGCGTTTCGCCGAGGCTGCGCACCAAGTGCCGCGCGAGGATCGGCAACGTGCCGCCCATCAACACCGCGGGAAGCGCGAGCACCGCGATCGCGAGGCCGAGTCGCAACAATGTGCGCGTGAGCGACGCCTCTTCGCTCGCCCTCGAAGCGAGCGCGACGAACACCGAGCCCGCGCCGCGCACCAAGAACGGCAACGCGAGCGCGTACGCCGCGATCACGAACTCGAGCACCGCGTACATCCGCAACGGCGACGGCGAGCGATCCGCGCGGCGTCCGAACAGCGCGCTGCCCGCCGCCAAGCCGCCCATGAAGATCGCGAGCACGATCGCTTGCGCTTGCGCGGTGCTGCCGAGGAACGGCCCGAGCAACCGCGTCCACGCGATCTCTTGGACGAGCGCGCCGATCCCGGAGACGAAGAACGCGGCGAGGACGAGCCCGCGGCCGGAGCGCAACGTGGGCATGGTGGCCGGGATTCTACGGCGGCTCGCCGCGGTCACCAGGCTCCGCGCGGATGTTCGGAGTGGAACGGGAGACGGAAGTTCGCGCGCGCGCGCCGAAGCTCCGTTCCCGGCCCGACGCGCTCGCTCAGAGCCCGATGCCGAAGCGCAGCGCGTCGCTGAACGACGACTGCGAGACCGCGCCCAGATCGCGCGCCCAGTACTGCGCGAAGATCATCCGGCCCGGCGTGAGCGCGGGATTCGTGCCCGACTGGATCAGCGCGTTGAAGTCGAAGCTGTACGAGCCGGAGCAATCGTTCGGCGGCGGATTGCCGCCGGAGTTCTGCACGTTGGTGCGCTTGGTCGGGAGCTTGACGCAGTGCCATCCGCCTTGGAACGCCTTGATGTCCTCCGTGTAGCCGTAGAAGAAGATGCCCGACTTGTTGTTGAGCTCGTTGGTCGCGGTGATCACGAACGGAGACGCGCTGCTCGCGCTCGCCGTGCCGCTCCAACCGATCGTCGGCGAGCAGCCTTTCGAGTTGACCTTCGACGTGCAGTACGCCGAGCGCAGCTCGCCGTGCGCCGCGTCCCAGAAGCCGACGCTGCCGACCAAGTTGCCGTTGCCGTACGCATTCGGGTCGAAGCCCGCGATGCCGGCGGAGTATTGGATCGTCACGAGCGCGTTGCCGCCGAACGACACGTCGCCTTGGTTGCCCGTGACGATCGAGTTGCGCAACCACAGATCGCCGCCGAACGTGCTGACCATGATGCCGAGGCTGTTCGCGGTGATCGTGCACTCGGAGACCGTGGATGTCCCGTCGACGACCACCGCGACCGTGCCGATCAAGAACGGGTCGTGGACGATGCAACCCTTGATCGCGCCGTCTTGCATGAAGACGGCCGCGCCGATGCCGACGGTCGGATTCGCGCCCGGAGTCACCGTGAAGCCTTCGATCGCGGGAACCGTGGTGCTGCCCGAGATGTACACGGTGCGGCCGGGAGCGGCGGGACAAATCGTCGTGAGCAACGGACCCGCGCTGCTCTTCACGCGCACGTCCTTGGTGAGGGAGAGGTTCTCGACGTACGTTCCCGGCGCGACCAGGACGACGTCGTTGAACAGCGTCGTCGGTCGCGACACCGCGTACTGGATGCTGGTGTACGGATCGACGAGCGTGCCCGTTCCCGGCGCGGTGCCGTGGACGTCGACGTACCACGTCGTCTGCGCGAGACCGAGCGGAGCGAGGACGATCAGTGTGGCTGCGGCTTGGAGGATCATGGGGGTTCGAGGGCTGGGGACGGTCGAGCGCGAGGGACACGTCGAGCTCGTCCGCGCGGGTTCAGGAAAGTTCCGCGAAGTTCGCGGGCTCGGGGGCGAATTTCAGGCGCGGCGAGTTCGCAGCGCGAGCCCGAGGACCGCGACCGTCGCGGCGGCAAAGAAGACGTGGACGAGTCCTATCCAACGAGACCACGGCTCGAAGCGCAGCTCGATCCGCGTCGCGTTCGGCGCGAGCGGCACGCCCAGGAAGAAGTCGTCGACGGTGACGGGCTCGACCGACCAGCGTCGGCGGTCGACGAGCTCGATAGAGATGGAGCGCGCCGACACGTTGCGCCTCGACGAAGTTCGCGGTGTGCAGCGCTTCGCGGCTGACCAGCGCGCCGATGCCGCCGTATGCGACGAAGTCGTCGTCGAGATGCGTGTCGTCGGTGATCGCGCGGAAGCGCCGGCCGGAAACTTGGACGCCGTTCGTGCTCAGACGCTCGATCCAAGTCTGGTAGGCGAGCGACGAGAGCGAGTCGTAGCTCTGGATGCTGCGCAGGCCGAGCAACGCTTCTTCGTTGGCGGGCAGGAGCTCGCGCATGCCGCCGCCGACGAATGCGAAACGCGAACCGTCGGCCGTCATCGTTTTCAACGCGTCGACGAGCGGCGACGTCGTCGCGATCGAGCTCTCGGGCCGCGACAACACCAGCCGCGCGCCGCCGGCGACGATCGAGCCGACGACGAGCACCGGCACGAGCCACACTCGCCGCGTCCACAGGAACGCGACGAAACCGGCGAAGAGCGCGAGTCCGATCGCGACCGCGCGCGGATCGCGCGGCTCGCCGCCGTTCGCGAACGACCAGAGTCCGAGCGCCGGGGCGAGCGCCGCGACGCATGTCGCGAGTCCGCGGTGTGCGAGGCCTTCGCTCGCGATTCGATCGATCGTCATGGCGCCCGCAACGGTCATCGGGATCCACGCCGCCGCGAGCGGCAGGAAGCGCGAAAGACCGAGGCCCAGGTGTTCGACGGCGAAGAGGTAGGCGCTGCTCGAGAGCGTCAGCACGACGCAGATCGCGGTGAAGCCGAGCCACACGCGATTGCCTCGCGCGCGCGCGCCGAGGCACGCGACGAGGAACGCCGATGCGAGCACCGGCATCAGGCAGACGCCGGAGAACTTCACGGGATACGCCTCGCCGATCGGATCGCCGAGCCAGTTCGCGTCGAACCATTGACCGACGAAGTGCGCGACGTCGAGCGGTCCGTCGATCTTCGGTAGCGCCGCGAGGAAGAACTCGGTGTCGACGTCGGCGCGCGCCGAGCGCGACGCCGCGATCGCTAGATCCGCGTAGACCGGCGCGGCGCAGAAGAAGCCGAGCGCGACGCTCGCGGTGAGGACGAGCAAGCGTCGAACTCTGGCTTCGTGCTTCCACGCGCGCGCGAGCGTGAACGCGATGAGCAACGCTCCGTGCCACACGATCTGTTGCGGGTACGCGCAGAGCAGCAACGCGTGCACGCAGAACGCGAGACCGAGTCCGCGTGCGAGCGTCGGTTTCTCGAGCATGCGCACGACGAGCCACGCGCTCGCGAGCGTCCAACACGTCCCGCCGAGGAACATCACGAACGGCAGCCAATACGCGGAGAAGGCGCCGAGGGCGAGGCTCGCCGCTCCCGCGAACGCCGCCCACGGATGGAGCTCGAGCGCGCGCAGGAAGAGCCAACCGAAGAGGCCTGTCAAGACGACGGTGAGCGCCGCGAGCCACGTGTAGAACACGAACGCATCGTGCGTGAACCACCCGAGCACGCGTGAGATCACGAACGCCGGACTGAAGCCCGACAGATGCGACGACGGCCGCCCGAACTGCACGTGCGGATTCCACGTCGAGAGCCAACCCGCGTGATCGCCGTTCAGATGGTGGTTGATCTCGGGGACGTAGTAGGCGCTTTGGTCCCTGAACTTGGTGTTCGAGCGAAACCCGTCGTCGCTCTCCGGAAGTCCGACCTCGATGCGATTGCCGTGCGGAAAGATCACGCGCCCGCGAAGGACGAGCGGCGCGAGGAAGCCTGCGAGGAGCAGCAACAACGCGACGAACGGGACTCTCGAACTCGTCATGCGCTCTCCGTCACTGCGGACGCATTTCGAGTGCGCTGACGCGATCCGTGTCGTCGAACACCAGCGCCAGCCAGACGCTGCCTTCGCGGAACGGATGGTTGATCGGGCCGAGGTAGTAGCTCGTACCGAAGCCGGCGGGACTCGCCGATGGAGGACCGAGCAGCTCGACCACCTCCGCACGTCCGAGCCCGACCAACGGATGACTCCGCAACAGATCGTCGAGCATCAGGTAGCGCGCGCCGCCGCGGTCGGAGCCGCTTGCGAGCCAGACTTCGCGCGAGAAGGCCGTCGGCGCTCGCTCGGCATACGGCCCCCGCGGCAACACGCGCGTGAGCACGAAATCGACCGCGAAGATCGCGCCGACGTAGACCACGCCGGTGACGACGATCGCAATGGCGACGATCTTGACCCAGTTGCGCTTGGGCTTCCGCCACTTGCGTTCGCGCTGCACGGGCTGCGTTGAGTCCACTCTTCGAAGGTACAGCGAGCCGCATCGACTTTCGATGCGGCCGCACGCGGGAGAATGACTTGGGTCGGGCCCGCGGTACGCTGGGACTTGCGATGCGTCGATTCCCGTGTCCCTACCTCCATGCCGACGTCGAGCTTTCGACGGAGCGAAAGGCACACATCCACGAGGGCCATCCGGACGTCATTCCGGCTCATCTCGATCAGATCGCGGGTGTCTTGGCTACGCCGGATACGGTGAGGCGGAGCGCCCGGTTCGCAAACGCCCGCCTGTTCACGCGGCGGTAGGATGACGTGCGAGCGGGCAAGCACGTGGTCGTCGTCGTCGTCAGCGACATCGGGCCTCCCCAGCGTCACTGGATCGTGACCGCCTACATCGCGCGCAAGCTCACCGATGGAGACATCGAATGGCCGACAAGCTGAGCTTCCAGTACGACCGCGAGGGCGACATCCTCTACATCAGCAAGCGGCCGCCGTATCCGGAGCAAGAGACCGAGGAGCTCGGCGACGATGTCGTCGCGCGCCTCAATCCGACGACCGGCGAGATCGAAAACGTCGAAGTGCTCTTCTTCTCGACGCGCCTGCTGCGCAGCGACCTCTTCGACTTGCCGATCACGGCGGATTTGCGCCGCGCGATCTGAAACGTTCGAGGTCTCGCCTACGCTGGCGCCCGAAGCCACGCGTCAGCGATACGTGATCGCGACGTCGACCGAGCGCCACTTCAGGCGTTCGTGACCCTCGACGATCGAGAGTGTCTTCCAGCTCATGACGATCACGAGTTCGTCGTCGCTGCGCCATTCGATGTGTTTCGGCCACATCCCGGTCCACGGCACAAGCACGTATCGGTCGGCGGGCTCCGGAGTTCCCGCCTGCGCGATCGTGACGCGCGTCTCGAGATCCATGAACGCGCTGCGTCCTTCTCGATAGACGACGAAGCGACCGTCGGGCGACGGAGTGGTTTCGTACTCCGTCCAAGGCTCCGAGCGGCCCGACTCGTACCACCACAAGTGCGCGGCGATCGCCGCGGTCGCGACGAGCGCGAAACCGACGCACCCCAACGCGATCCACCGACTTCTCGTCACTTGCTCGGACCCGACGATCGCCGGCGCGCGCGCCGCTGCTCGCTACCTCGCGTACGCCCTGCGCGCGAAGAGCAGCGTCAGGAACGGCAGCATGTTGGTCTTGTTCGGGATCGACTGGAAGATCCGCCACATGCGCGAAGGGTTCAAATAGAAGCGGCGGTACGCCTCTTTGCGCAGTTTGAAGATCATGTCCTCCGGCACCGTCGAGAGGTTGATCTCGTAGCGATACGGCTCGTACGCGCTCCAATCCTTCGGCAGGTCGTAGCCGGAGTGCTCGATCTGCTTGAAGAGCTCGGTGCCCTTGAACGGGATCACGCGGAAGAACGCCGCGGTGTGGAACGAACTCTTCGCCGCCCACTCGATCGTCTCGCGCATCTCGGCTTCGGTCTCGGTGGGGAAGCCGAGCATGAACGCGCCGTGCACCATCACGCCTTGCTTGGCGATGAAGTCGACGATCTTCTCGACCTTGTCGATCTTCAGGTTCTTCTTCATCACCTTCTGGATGCGCGGGCTCGCCGATTCGACCGCGACCATGCAGCGGTACATGCCCGC
>JAIOPM010000006.1 GCA_021413885.1 Planctomycetota bacterium | reverse complement strand
AGAAGCCGGCGCTTCCACTGCCCGATGGTCTTGGCGTTCAACCCCTCGCGGCGGCAGAACGCCAGCATGCTCAATCCACTCTCCTGCCAGCGTCGAACGCACGCCCGGCGGTCGGCATCGTCAAACCGCCGCCGGGGCGGCAGCACATCACGAATCGGTTCTTGGTCCATGCCCGCCGATCATGCCAACTCCCGCCATGCGGAAACAAGATGTGCTTCGCCGGACGCTTACGAAGCATCCGGAACTCTTCGCCCGGGTGCCCGCCAACGTCTGGAGCCAGGAGTGGGTGGTGAACTGCCTGCCCTGGGGACAGGCCGAGCATGGAGTTCTGGACTACCTGGCCCGCTACGTCTTCCGCATCGCCATCACCCAGCGGCGGATCCTGGCCATGGACGAGCGGACCGTCACCTTCCAGTACAAGGACCGCAAGGCCAACTGCCAGCGCACCTGCCAACTGGACGGGGTGGAGTTCGTCCGCCGTTACCTCCAGCACATCCTGCCCAGGGGGTTTCACAAGGTCCGTTATTACGGCCTGTGGAACCCGCAACGACGGGAGTTGATGGGGCAGGTGCGTCTGATGCTGCAACTGCAACGACCCGCAGAGCCACTGGATCAGCAGCCCGCCCAGAAGCCGCCGCCCTTCCTGCCCTTTGCTCCGGTCTGCCCGCACTGCGGCTGCGACGAACTGCTGCATGTCCGAGAGATCCCCCGCCCGCGCTGCCGCGGGCCGTAACGCCGCCGCACGCTCACGCCTGCGACCCCTCCGCTCCTGTCGCCTTCGATGCGTCCAGCCCGAGGCAGGTTCTCGCATGCGCCAAGCCCCGCCAGCAACCGCGTCCTCGCCGCCATCGCAGGCTGATCCGGCCGGTCAGCGCCCGGATTCCAACGTCCCACGGCGTTCCCCGGCCCTCCCACGCCCGCCACGGCGACAGCCGTTCAGTCCAACGGAGTTTTCACGGCGGAGTACCGCCCTGAAAACTCATAATCGTTTTGGTTCGGGCGCTCGGCCGGCCTGCGGTCGGCGGCGATGCTGCACATCCTGCCGGTGTACTACGGGATCGGTTTTGTGGCCACGATGGACTCGGCCCTCCTGTGCTTCTGGATGCTCGGCCTGGGGACCGGGCGTCTTCTGGACAACGCTCGTGTGTACGGTCATCAACGCCGGTCTGGCCGTTTTCCTGCTCACGATCCAACCCCATTCGCACCTGCTTGCCCCATTCGGCCCGTGGCGCGAACTGGCAGCGGTCGTCCAACGCTATGAGGAGCAGGCCGAGGACGCCAGCGGGCGGGAACCTCTCATCGTTGCCGAGGGCAAGTACCGGCTGGCAAGTGTACTGGCGTTCTACCGTTCGCCGCTGGAGACACACGTCCGCGCCGCCGACTTCACCACGAGTCAGTGGTATCTCGGTGGCGGGAGCGGGTTGGGCTACCCCTACTGGGCAGACAGCCGCGACTGGAAGGGCGCTGACATCATCTACGTGGACGACGACAAGGATATCAGCGAGATCGAGAAGCGGTTTGAACAGGTCCGGGTTGTGTACGACTCCGGAAGCAAGTACGCCAAGCGGTACCGGGTGGCGATATGTCGGGGGCTGCGAGAGGCCGCGCCCGGCTGATCGTTGGATGGAACCTACCCTTTCTTCTTGGTCGTCAGGAGGATCGTGATCTGTCCGGCGGCCTGACTATCGGCCGGATTGAAGCGGGCAGCCTCGCTGCGGATGCGGTCGGCCTGATTTTCGATTCGCGCGCCTTCGAGGACCGATTTCACCGCCTGCAGACGCTGCTGTGCGATCTCCATCGCCCCCGCCCGCGTGCGCCGGTCGGCCTGCCGCTGGGCGCCCGGACGCAGCAAATCATAGAGCTGATCCAGCGACTGCTCGATCTCGCCGATCTCAGCATCCGCCGAACGCAGACGGTTGCGCGTCACCTCGGCCCGCGCGGCCGCCCCACCTCCCAATTCGGCCCGAACCTCCGCAGCCAGGCTCGCCCGCAAATGCAAGAGTTCCGCCCGGCGGACTCGCAGCCGCCCGGCCAGCTCCAGGGCATCGGCCGCGCTGGGGTTGGCACGCACCGTCGCGGTGGCCACATCCGCCCCGCCCAGCTCGTGGCGGACCATCATCTGGAGGTTCTTGTCACGCCCGGCCCGCTCGATGAGCTGGTCGAGCTTCCGCCGCTCGCCGGCATCCAGCGACGCCGAGCCGGGTGCGAAAGCGATGACCACCGGCGGCGGCCCGCCAGCCGGCTGATCGGTCTTGCCGAAACCGCCCACCACCTTGAGCGGAGCACTGACGATCGCGGTTCCGATGACGCCCAGCAGCGCTCCGCTGGCCGAGCCGACCACCGCCCCGGCCGAGACCTTTCCCTTCTCCACCGGCACGTGCAACGGAATCGTGATCGACCCGTCCGCATCCTCCAGCGCGGCGATCACGACATCCAGCGGCGCGGGCAACGCGAAGGTCCTGCGCAGGAATCCATCCGGCGGCTCGGAGACGGACAGATCGGTCATGACCAGCTTCGTGCGGGCATCAAACGATCCCTCATCCCGCAGGCGCAAGTCCACCGTGCCGTCGAAAAATCCGTTCCCCAGCTTGATGCCCTTCTGGCTGGCCATCGGGCTGAACGCCACCAGATCGAGTCCGTTGATGGCCGTCTTCACATATCCGACCGGGCTTGGATAGAAGACCAGACTTCCGCTGGCAGTCACTTGCGAGAAGAGCTCTCGTTCCTCGATCGTGCCGCCCTTGCGCGCGGGCAGCGGCACCTTTCCTGAACTGAGCGCCATGCTGAACCGGATCGGCCGGGTTGGAGGGGGCTGGGAGGCAGAGAGCGAAGAGAGGTCCCGCACCTCCACGTCCAGCTCTGTGAGCGGAATCACAAGGGCCGGGCTCACCGTGCGATCCTCAAATCGCACATCCACACCACTGACGAGCAGGCGATCGAGGCGGATCTCCGAACCGCTCGGCGCAGCCACCGCGGGCTGCGCGGTGGCTACAGGAGCAGGCGCTGGCGAGGGAGCCGGCGCTCCGGTCGGGGCAGTCGTCGGCGCTGGAGTCGGCTTGATGACCAGCCCAACGGCATGCAGGCCCGAGGCATCGCGGGCGAATCGGCCGGCCGGCTTGGTGATCTCCAGCGACTTGATCTGCACGCGGCCCGTGGCCGGCTCGATGCGGATGCCATCCGACTGCACGGACTCAACCCCCGCCAGCACCGGCCCGCCTTCACTACCCCGCATCTCCAGCGGGCTGAGAAGCACATCCAAGTCAAAACCCCGGCTCATGTCGAAATCACGCGGCCCGCGGCGGTTGTAACGGACATGAGATTGGAGTCGGACATTGAACCGGCCGTCCGTTAGTTGGCTGCCGTCAATCTGCTGCGCCAGTTCGGGCAGCAATTCCGTCAGGCCCTGACCGCGAATTCCGCTGACCGCCAATTTCAGGTCGATTCCTGGCTCGTTGGCGAATGGAGTCAGCTCGGCCGTGAGATCAAGCTGCCCGGCAACAGGCTCGACCTGTCCGACAAGCTGAAGCCGAACGGGCGGCCGCGATTCGGCCTCCGGGCCTCCCAGTTCGATCGGGATGAGGTTGTGAAAGCGGCCGGCAACAAAAGCAACCGGGGATGCGGATGGCTTTGCCTCATCGCTGAAACTGAGCCGTCGGATGCCCAGATCGAGCGTCTTTACCTTAACCAGGGGCAGTGGGCGACGGGCCTCGGCAACAAGCTTCGCCATGTCCGCGGGGGGTTGCACTGCGGGCGGGGCGGGCGGGGTGAGTGGGGGTGCTGCGGGAGCAGCCGGCGCGTGCGCAACCGGGGCCGGACGAATGATCACACCCCCCGCGCGCATCCCGCCATCGGCAGTGCGGCTCGCGGCCGCCTCCAATCCGGCCAACGAAATCTCATCCACCGCGATGATGTTGCCCGGCACATCCACCCGCGCGGCTATCAGCGTCAGGGCGTCGAGGTGGAACAGCGCTACCTCTTCCCCATCCCGCCAATCCAGGTCGCGCACGGACAGCCGCGCGGAATGGCCGCCCTGCGGATTCGGTGCAAAGCCGGCGTCAACCGAGAGCCGCAGCCGGCCATCCTTCAATGACGACTCGATCCCCGGTGGCAGATACTTCGCGGCCGGCCCCGCCCGCAGGCCGCGCGCGGTAATCTGGACTTTGGCGGCCGGCGCATCCGGGGATGTAACAACCTCCCCCTTGATGCTCAGCTCATCTGCCACATCCTTGATGGCCACGCGCAGATCGATCGGACTGGCCGGGGCTGGCTTGCCGATGATGATGCGGTCGGCGGATGCGTTGGTAACGATTGCCAGGCGCACGGCGTGAGGCATGGCCTCGTCCGTCCAGGCAATCTGCGCATCCTTCAACTCGAAGCGTCCGAGTGTGACCGTTGCCGGGGCCGGCGCGGTTGTGGGGGCTTTCGCCGGTGGCTTTGCCGAGACCGATGCCCCGGCACCAACCTGCTTTGTCGGCGACCGGCCAACCAGGCAAACCCCTGCCACCACCAGCGTCTCATCCGCCCGGCGCAACACGCTCGCGCGTGGCCGATTGATGCGCACCGCGCCGACACCAAGATCCTGCCCGGCCAGCGTCACATCTTCGACACGGATCTCGTCCAGTCCCATCAGCTCGTCCCCGCCTTCGCGCAATGCCATATCCGTCAGGCTGATCGTCGCACCCAGAGTCCCATCCTTCCCGGCCGACACCGTGCCCTTAAGGTCGACCTGGATCGCGCCCTCGCGCAGCAGCGGCTCGATTCCTAACGGGCGCAGATAGGCCGCCAGTGTCTGGAGATTGAGCCCATTACCCCGCACTTTCAGATCGGCCGCCAGCGCGCCCGGCTGCGGCGTGAGCGTGCCATCCACCGTCAATGATTTTGCCACCTGTGGGCTCTTGAGCCAGATGCGCACCGAACCTGGGCGCGCAGCGTCGTCCTTGGACGCCAGGTCGAGAATCAGGTCCTTGACCTCGATCCCCGCATCCGTGATCTCGATCGCGGCCGGCGGCTGCACCTGCTGGTCGATCAGCTTCATGCGCAGCCCGCCCCATGTGAATCGGCCAAGCTCGATGCGAGGCAAAGAGGGGGCCGGGCCGGTTGCCGGCCGGGTCGTGGCGACGGGCGCGGCCGCCACGGCGCGCGCGGGCGCATCGGCCGACGCGGCTGGGACAGAGAGCCGAATTCCACTCGTGGAGATCGACCCATCCGTATTCCGCTGCACCAGGAACGACGGCCCGCTGACGTCCACCGCATCGACATGAATCCGGCCCGTCCGGCCGTCCAGCCGGGCGCCTTTGATGCGCACCGTCTCCATCGCGATCAGTTCATCCCCATCCGACAGCTTCAGGCCGCTCAATTCTGTCTCCGCGCTGACCGATCCATCGGCCGCCTGCACAAGTTCCGCCGAAAGCTTCCCGTCGATCCGCCCATCCTTCAACGCCGATTCGATGCCGGTCCCGGCCAGGTAGGATGTCAGTACATCCGCCCTCAAGCCCACAGCGCCAAACCGAACATCGACAGTCGTTCGCCCGCCCGCCATTGCGGCCGTGCCATCAAATGTCGCCGCCCGCGCGATCCCCGGCAGCGCGATCCGGCCGCGCAAGTCGATCGGGGCATCCGCGCCGGTCGTCTTCGTGGCCGCCGTGATCTCCTCAATCACCGCCCGCCAATCGGCAGCCGGCTGAACCGCTTCATCACGAAATGACGCCGCCAAGTCACGCAGCACGATCCGTCCAACACTGATTATGAATGGGGCGGGCCGTGGTCCTGGTGGGGCGGCCGCAAACGGCTGATCCACCGGCCGAGTCGTCGCCGCCACGGGCACAAGCTGAAACCCCGCGACGTTGATAAGTCCCGCACTGTCCCGGCTGGCGGAGAAGCGGCCGCGATCCACGGCGACATCGGCGATGCGTGCCGACCGGGCATCCACGGGCTCGGCCTGGATGCGGACCTGCTCCAGCGCGGCCCATTCCCGGCCATCAGCGCGGAACTGCATACCCTGCATCGTCAGGCTGGCCGCGATCGCGCCAGCCGGGGCTGGGGCCGGGGCCGGCGCGATGTGAACGCTGGCCTGGAACTCGCCGCTGATATTGTCGGCCACGGGGCGCACGCCCAGGGGCGTAAGATACCCCGCCAGCGGACGCGGATGAAGCCCGCGCACAGCCACATGCGCCTTCAAGTCCAGCGTCCCGCCGGCCGTCTTCCCTTCGCCGCCGATCAGGAGCGAGTCCAGGGCGGGATCGCACCACACCTCCATCTCAAACAGCGTCGGCCGATCGGCCGATCCGTCCACGACCGCGCTGAGCGCCGGCGTCACGGCCGCATCCCGCACGGTGGCGTGCATCTTGTGCAGCCGCAGCGCATCGATTTGCAGCGGGGATGCGAAATTCATCTCCTTGGCCGGTTGGACTTCCGGCGAGGGCGCTACCGCGGGCGTCGTGCCGGGCTTGGGCGCCAGCAGATTCTCCAGCGCCGGGATCCGCCCATCTGCCGTACGCTCCAGGTTCATGCGCACGCCATCCGCCTCTACCCGCAACGCGTGCAGCCTGCCTTGGATGAGGGCGATGGTGGAAATGTTGCCGCGAACATAATCCGCATCGAACAGTGCCGGCCCGCCCGCCTTCGGCGCAACCTTCAATCCCCAGATCCCCACATCTCCGCCGAGCAGGACCATCTCCTGCCGTTCGAATGTAATCTGAAGGCCGTAGGTATCCCCCACCTTGTTCAGGATCGACGGGAGGAGGAAATACACGGCCACGCGCATCCCCACCGCCAGCACCAGCAGCACGATCGCAAGGCGAAACAGCCGCCTTCGCCAGCGGCCGGGCTTCTTGACCTTGGTTTTGTCGGGCTTCGGGTCCGGTGCAGGAGGAGTCGGGTCCGCAGGTTTGGTGGGTTCGTCGCTCATTTTGCTGCTCCTGCGGGAGTCACCTTGCTGACGCCGCTCAATGCCTTCTCGAGCGCCTCGCGGCGCTCGCGCGGCGGGCCCAGCGGATCAAACCCCGCCGGCGCTGCACCCCGCGAGACCAGCCAGTCGCAGGCCCTCACCCGCGCGGCCACCCGCGCGGCCGGCGAGCTGTCTTCCAATTGGATGAAGTTCTCAGCCATGAGGCGGGTCTGGAGATCCGCCCGGCTGGCCGCGCTCTTTAGCACTTCTTCCAAGGCGGCCGATGACCGCCCCACCTGCCCCGTGTGCTGCACCAGCACGGCCGACAAATCCGCCGGGAGCTTGCCGGCCGCCAATTGTTGACTCAGCATTTGCAGCGACAGCCGATCCAACACCCACCCCAGCGACTCGGCCGTCCTCGGCACGACCGGATCGGCCGCCGCCTTGATAACCATCGCGCACAACTGATCCATCGCGGCGTCATCAGCCACCAGGGCCACATCCTGACAGATCGCAGCCTCCCCCTGTCCGCACAGATAGACCAGCGACGCCCGCCGGACGCTCGCATCGCTCAGCGCGGCGATCGCGGCTTCCAGGCCCGTCCACCGCGCGGCCCCCGGCGCGAATCCCTTGGCCGCAGCGCCGGCCTCGTCCGCCGAGCGCTTCAGATTCTCCAGGCAAACCCGCAATGCCTCGGCGTGTGCGGGATCATCCGTTCCGCCGGCCACGTGGATGACCGCACACAGCGCTTGCGCCGGCGACTTGCTGAAGCGATACGGCATCGCCAGCACCAATGTCCGTCCATCACCGACCGCCAGCGGGGCAAGGGCCAGCAACTCCCGGTCGGTCGCCTGTCCCGCACCCGCGGCATCCTCCATTGAGGGACCGTCCACCGTAATGGCCGCCTCTACCGCGGGCGCTGCCCCGGCCGTTCTGGGATAGTGGATCGCAACCTGAACGCGTCGGGACGATCCCGCCGAATCATCCGGCACATCCACAATCATCGTCGCCCCCGGCGGCAGAGCGGCCGTCTGTGCCAACATCGACACCACATTTCCGGTCTGATCCGCGCGGGTCGCCGCCGCCACCGACTCGGCCGCCGATTCGGTCGCCCAGCGCAACCCGCTGGTCAGCCGGGCGGAGGGCAGCACGCGAATCCCGCCGCGGGTCGAGGCGATCAACTTCAACTGCATCCCCGGCGACGAGAGCCCCTCGGCCGGCATCTGCCTCATCGCCCACAATTCGACAGCCACCTGGAGCGCCTGGGCTGGTGCAATTGCCCCGCCCGGCTGCGACGTCGGACCGGACAAGGGCGTTCCGCTGAAATGCCCCAGCGTGACCCTCGCAGCCGGCGCTTCCAGCGCGGGGGGCGGCTTCTGCGCGCATCCCCCGCCAACGCCTACCACGACAAGCAGCGCCGCCAACAGGGAGAACACACGAAACATGATTCAACTCCAAGAAAAGCGCGCGGCCACGGGACGCTTTCTGTCAGCCGCCAATCGCCGCCTCGACTTTACGTCAGATGCGGCGATTTCGGTACTCTGATAAAGCCGTGACGCTCCTCATCCGCCTCTTACCACTGCCACTGCTTCAACCCATCCACCATCGCCAGCACTTCATTGAGACTGTAGCATCATTATTGCGATTTTCTGTGGTTGCGTGAGCTGGCTGGCCGATGTTTTCTCCTGACGCGGAGCGTCGGGAGGATCGGTCATGGACAGGCCTGGGCAATATGTCGCGGATGGCACGGAAGGCATCACC
>JAIOPM010000046.1 GCA_021413885.1 Planctomycetota bacterium | reverse complement strand
CGCGGTGCGGGCGACACGGTTCCGTCGAACGCGCCCGCGCTCGAGACTTTCGACACCGCGCACTGGTCGCCGAGCGTCGTCACCGACGCGGCGGGCAAAGCGACGGTCAAGGTGAAGATCCCCGAGCGCAGCACGCGTTGGCGCGCGGTCGCGGTCGGCGCGGACAAGGGACTGCTCTTCGGGCAGACGCAAGCGACGTTGATCTCGAAGGACGAGTTCTTCGTCGAGCTGCGCGCGCCGTTGAACCTGGTCGAAGGCGACGCGCCGCGCTTCGTCGCGCGCGTCCACAATCTCACCGGCCTGCGCGGGACGGCGAAGCTCGCGTTGCGCACGACGCTGGGCAGCGACGCGAAGCTCTACCCGCTCGAAGTGACGCTCGGCCCCGACGCGGAGACCGAAGCCGTGTTCCCCGCGCTCGATCCGCTCGTCGCCGGCGGCGTGCTCGCGCTCGAACTCGAAGCAACGGGCGAGCTCGACGGCGAAGCGACGGCCGGCACGCTCGCGGCGACCATCAGCGCGCGTCCGTACCGTCCGGTCGCGAAGACGTCGGCGCGGATCGACGTGCGTCCGTGGGGCGTCGAACTCACGGCGGCGAAGAGCGGTTTGCTCGACGGCGCGACGAGCGTCGATCTCGAGCTCGATCCGAAGCGCAAGCCGCGCGGACGTACGCTCGAGATCGCCGTGGGCCCGAACGTCGACGCGTTGTTGGTCAACGCGGCGCTCGGCGAAGGCGGGCTCGTCTACCGCGGCCCGGCCGAAGGCACCGCGGCGTCGGCGGCCGACTTGCTCGGCGTGTGCGAGACGATGGCGTTGGTCACGGCGAGCGGCCGCGCGCAGAACGCGGAGTACGCGCGCCTCGTCGATCGAGCTCAGGGTCTCGCCGCGCGCCTGATCGCGACGCAGCAGCCCGACGGAACGTGGACGTGGATCGGCAACACCGGCGAAGCGCACGTCGAGACGTCGTGCCTCGCGATGGTCGCGCTCGCGCGCGCCAGAGTGCGCGGCGTGTCGATCGTCGACACCGCGCTCGCGAACGGTCGCGGCGCGTTGGTCAAGGGCTTCCGCGAAGCGTCGCAACAGGCCGACGAGCTGAAGGCGATGCTCTCGTGGGCGCTCGCCGAGAACGAGCAGGGCGACTTCGGCGCGCTCAATCGTCTGCACCGCGAACGAGCGACGCTCTCGCCGGCCGCGCTCGCGTACACGGCGCTCGCGCTCGCTGCGATGAACCGCGGACCGATGGCGAGCGAGGTCGCGGACGTGCTCGAGACCAAGGCGCTCGATCAGGACGCGCGGCCGCCGCGCTGCGCGTTCGATTCGACCGGCAACATCGCGTGGAACCGTTCGCGGCTCGCGATGACGGCGCTCGCGGCCGTCGCGCTCGAGCGCGCGAAGCCGACGTCGTCGAAGCTCGCCGCGACGATCGAAGAATTGCTCGCGTCGCGTCCGTGGTACGACGGTCGCGCGCGAGGCCTCGCGATCGCCGCGATCGCGATGTGGCGCGGCACGACGCAGCCGACCAACGACCGCGTGCGCGTCACGGTTTCGATTCCCGGGCTCGAAGGCGCGAAGCTCGACTTCACCCCCGAGAAGCCCGGCGAAACGCTCTCGTGGGACGTGCCGGACAATCTGCCGTCGAAGTTGACGATCGCGTTCGAGATCGAAGGCCGCGGCCGTCCGCATTTCAGCGCCGTGTTGCGCGGCTTCAGCGCCGACGTGTCGGAGCGCAACACCAAGACGCTGCGCGTGCGCCAACACGACTACGTCGCCGTCGCGCCGCGCTACCGCGGCTTCGAGATCGCGACCGGCTTCGGCGTCATCCAAGACACGCACGACGAGTGGGTGAATCGCGTGACGCAGCTGGGCGTCGGCTCGATGTTGCGTGGCTCGCTGCAATTCCAAGCCGATGGCGATTGGGATCGGCGGCGCGAGCAGAGTCACTACCTGACGGTCGAAGTCCCGTTGCCCGCCGGCGCGCGTCTGCTCGAAGGCAGCCTCAACGGCAACGTGCTCCATCACGAGGAGCGCGACGGCAAACTCGTGATGCACCTCGGCCAACTCGCGGGTTGGTTCCAGATCGACTACGTCCTGGTCGGTGCGGTGCCGGGCAAGTACCGCGTCGCGCCGCCGGTGTTGCGCAGTCTCTACGAGCCCGAGGAGTTCGCGTTGGGCGCCGCGAGCGAGCTCACGGTCCTCGCGCGCGGCGAGACGTCGAAGGACGAATACCGCGCGACGCCCGACGAGCTCTTCCACCTCGGCCAAGCGCTGTACCTCGCGGGCGAGAAGGAAGCGGCGCGCGTGCTGCTGCAGAAACTGTTCGACGAGTGGGAGCCCAAGCTGAACGAGCAGACGCTCTCGACCGCCGCCGGCTACCTGCTGTTCGCGAACATCGAACGCAACGCGCCGCGCGACATCGTGCGGTACTTCGAGATCCTGAAGGAGAAGAACCCCGACCTCTACGTGCCGTTCGAGCAGGTGATGGCGGTCGGCGCGGCGTACCGCGCGATCGAGGAGCACGAGCGCGCGTTGACGATCTTCCGCGCGACGATCGAGGAGACGTTCGGCAAGGAACTGCGCGTCGTCGGCACGCTCGAGGAGCAGAACGAGCCGCTCGAGGCGATCGAGACGATGCGTCGACTCTGTCGCGAGTACCCGGACGGCGCGGCGGTCGTCACGGCGACGCTGTCGCTCTCGGACAAGTTGTTGACGCTCGCGCCGAAAGCGAGCCGCATGCCGCAGCTCGTCGCGAAAGGCGTCGATCGCGCGACGTTGACGGTGCAGGGCATGCTCGAGCTGCAACGCTTCCTGTCGCTCTACGTCCTCGATCCGCTCGCGCCCGAAGCCGGCCTCAACCTGGTGACCGCGCACCTCTCGATCGACGACTTCGTCACCGCGTCGAAGCTCGGCGCCGAGTTCGCGAACGTGTGGGGCGAGCCGCGTTTCTCCGACGCGTTTGCGTATTCACGCGCGGTCGCCGAGTGGTACCTCGGCCACGACGACGAGGCGTTGAAGGCGCTCGGTCGCATCGCGACGGTCGAATACACGGCCGCGGACGGAACGAAGTCGCCGTCGCCGAACCGCGATCTTGCGCTCTACATCCTCGGGCAGATCCACCACGCGCGTCAGGAGTTCGGCCTCGCCTCGGGCTACTACGAGCGCGTGCAGACGCTCTTCGCCGACGCGCGTGAAGCGTTGGAGGGTTTCCGCGAGCGCAAGATCTCGCTCGAGGAGCTGACCACCGCTCGCCCCGGCGAACGCGTCGAGATCGAGATCGCGCACCGCAACGTCAAGGACGCGGAGATCCTGGTCTACCCGGTCGACTTGATGACGCTCTACCTGCGCGAACGCAACCTTTCGCGCGTCACGCAGGTCAACCTGTCGGGCATCGCGCCGAAATTGCAGCGCAAGGTCGAGCTCGCGAGCGACGACGCGCTGCGTCCGACCAAGACCAAGGTCAAGCTCGATCTCGTCGAGCCGGGTGCGTACCTCGTGATGTGCCGCGGCGGCGACCTACACGCGTCGGGTCTCGTCCTGATCTCGCAGATCGAGCTCGAGGTCAAGGAGGACGTCGCGACCGGCCACATGCGCATCCAAGTCGCCGATCAGAAGACGCACAAGTACGTGCGCGACGTCGACGTGCGCGTGATCGGCTCGCAGAACGGCGACTTCCTTTCGGGACGCACCGATCCGCGCGGGCTCTTCGTCACCGACGGCATCATCGGCAACGCGACGGTGATCGCGCGCACCGACGCGCGGCACTACGCGTTCCATCGCGGGACGACGTTGCTCGCCCAACGCGACGTGCGCAGGCCGGGGCAAGCGGGCGAGATGAATCAGGACTACCTGATGAACGTGCGCGGCCTCAACGACGCCGTGCAGCAGCAACGCGCTCAATCCTTCGACGACGAAGTCCGTCGCGAGCGCAAGGGCGTGCAGATCCGGACCGTGCGTTGACGGTCACGCGAAACGGATCGCGCGGCTCGTCGCGTCGGGATCGGTGAACTCGAGCAGGCGCTCGCCCTCCAGGCTGAGCGCCTCGCGTTCCGACTTCGCGAGTTTGCTGAACGGCGCGAGCACGAGCGTCGCCGCCATCTTCTTGCGCTCGACCTCCCACGTTCCCGCGACACGTCCGTCGACCAGGAACGTCGCGAGCACGCGCAAGTTCTTGGTGACGACGAGGGAACGATGCGCGGCATCGAGCACGCGCGCGCGATCGTCGTGGGCGAGCACCAAGTTGTCGAACTCCGGCAGGAAGCGCGGCGGCGCGGGCGTGTCTTCGTCGGGCCGCGGCGCGTCGGAGAGGTCGAAGAGTTCGCGCTTGCGTTCGTCGCGGAACACGACGAGCTCGTCGCGCAGTCGCTCGAACGCTTCGCGCAAGCCCGCGAGCCCCGACCAAGCCTGCGCGTCCGCGACCGACGCCGGCCCGAACGCCGCGAGGTAACGCCGGATCAGCGGCGCGGGATCGGCGTCGACCGCGGGCGATTTGCCGAGCCACTTGCGCGCGGTCGCGAAGTCGGCGCTCGCCGGAAAACTCCACGGATCGTCGGTCGCGACTTGGACCAGCGGCAAATGCGTGCGCACCGCGTAGGCCGCAGCGCGTTCGTCGATCTTCGGATTGCGGCGGAGAAGCTCGTCGCGCAGCTCGTCGAACGTGCGCGGCTCGTCGTCGAAGAATGCGGTCGCGGCGCGCAGTAGGGCCGGGACGTCGAGCTCGTCCGCGCGCTGCCGCAGGATCGAACGCATGCCCGCGGTCAAGCCGGGCTGCAACGCGCCGCGCAACGTCAGGTAGTCGCGCGCGCTCGCGAGGTGCAACGTGCCGCGCATCAACGTCGCGCGCACGACCTTGCGATCGGCCAACGTCCGCGCGAGCGCGCCGCGCTCGAAGCCTTCGACGCGCGTCCACAGTCCGATGAACGGCGGCTTCGCGACTTGCGCTTGCATGCCGGCCAAGCGTTCGACGGCGGCGACGACGCCGATGCGCTCGCGAGCGAGCAGCATCTGCCGCGCGAGTGTCGCTCGGTTCAACGCGCGCAGCGTGAGCACGGCGTCGGTCTTCGGCGCGCTCGCGCGCTTCTTCTTGTCCGCGCCCATCGGCGACACGGTGAAGGACTCGCGCGTTCGCCGCAAGTCCGTCGCGTCCGTCGTTACGGGCAGATCTCGAACTTCAGCGCGTCCGACAAGCTCGTGCCGAAGCCGGTGAAGTCGCCCGGATCGCGCGCCCACCATTGCACGTGGACGAATGCTCCCGCGACCAAGTTGGGATCGGTGCCCGCTTGGATCAGCGCGTTGAAGTCGACTGCGTACGTGCCGGTGCAGTCGTTGCCGGTCGGCGAACCGCCGGCGTTCTGCGGCGGCGTGCGCTTGGTCGGCGCCTTGACGCACAAGTGGCCGCCTTGGAACGCCGCGCCGAGAGGCTGCGTGCCGTAGAAGAGCAGGCCGAACTTCTTGTTCAGGAACTCGACGCCGGTGACGGTGAACGGCGCGCCTGCCGCGCTCGGAGTTCCGGTGAAGCCGATCGTCGGGACGCACAACTCCGAGTTCACCTTCGCCGTGCAGTAGGCCGTCGGCGGCGGGCACGAGTTGTAGTCGGTCGCGGCGATCCAGGTGCCCCAGCTGTTGCCGCTGCGCGCGTACTCTTGCGCCGTCCACATGTCGATGTCGTTCAGCGGATCGACGCTGGTCAGGCTGTAGTCGCCCCAACGATTGTTGCCGTTGCCGTCGGTGTTGTTGTAGGAGCCTTCGCCGGCCTTCACGAGGATCGGTACGCCGGTCTCGCCCGCCGCGTCGGTCGATTTGCGGCCGCAGAGGTAGCTGCCGACGAATTGGCTGGTGCTCGAACCGCTGAAGCCCAACACGCAATCGCCCGCGACGTTGACCGCGATCGACGGCATGAAGTAGTTGAGCGTGGGATCGCTGATCGTGCCGACCTGTTGGCTCGTCAGCGGCCCGGTCGTCAGTTGATAGAACCGCGCCGCCGCCTTGCCCGAGACGCCGATGCAGTGGACGGTCCAGATCGAGCCGTTGCGGTAGATCGAGTTCATCAAGCGACCGTCCAACGCGTCGAGTGCCGGTGAGCTGCCGAGCGCCGTCGCGTTGGGCGGCGCGGCGTTCACCGGCACGGTCACAGTGCCGACGTTCGCCAACGTCGGCGCGGTCAGCGGCGCATTGACGCGTCGCACGCGCAGCGACGTCGGACCGGTCCGCGAGATGCAGAACTCACCCGGCGCGGTCCCGTACGTCACGCACGGTTGGATCGCGCTCTCGTACGGCAAACCGCGGAACGCGGTGACCGTGCCCATCGTCGGCGTGCCGCCGAGCAACGGCGCCTTGTCGACGGCGAAGATGCTCATCCCCGCCGGGACCATGAAGCACGAGAAGTAGACGCCGTTCGCGTCGAAGCCGAGCGTCGGATAGTCCGGCCAAAGCCCGGCGTCGGCGCCTTGCGACACGTTGATGTTGGTCTTGAACCACGAGCCGGTCGGATCGTTGGTCAGCGAGTACGCGAAGTAGACGCGCGTGCTGAAGTCCGACGCGAGGACGATCCAACGACCCGCGTGTTGGTCGTAGCCGACGCGCGGATCGCCGACGCCGGCGCCGAAGAAACTCGAGAGCGCGACGTTGAGGACGCGCGCGCCCGTCGTGCGGTTGTACGCCGAGAGGTTCGCATTGACCGACGCGAGGAAGTGATTGGGTCCGATCGCGCCGACGGTGTCCGGCGGGATGAAGCCCGCGCCCGAGTCGCCGAATTTCGGGCCGATGAAGTTGGTCGTCAGCGTCGGATTCGTGCCGAGGCCGCCGGCTTTCGGGAGTCCGTCGGTGACGACGTTCGCGTTCTCGCCGGGCAGCGGTTGCGTCACCGGCGCGTGCACGTAGTCGGTGCCCGACTGCGACGAGAACTCGCCCGAGCCGGTCTCCCAGTCGAGGCTCGCGTACGTCGAGCCCGTCAACTTCTTGCCGAACTCGGTGTCCTCGAAGTCGATCACGCGCTCGGCGCCGTCGACGTGGAACGCGAGGTCGTCGAGCGCGTACCAACCGCTCGACTCGAGCGACGCCCTCGCCAGGATCTCGATGCGATCGACGCTCTTCAGGTTCAGCGCGAAGTACGACGACGTCGCGTCGATGTCTTCGAACCACGCGGTGCGCGCGACTTCGGCTCCAGCGCGGAAGCCGACGACTTGGACGCCCGCGGCCCACGCATCTTCGCCGCCTTGGCCGGCGAACCACGCGCCGTCGACGTCGACGACGCGCTTGAAGCCGATGCCCATGCGCGTATCACCCCACTTGTTGAACGCGTAGCGCGTGCCGGAGTGGGGGAACTTCGCGAAGCGTTGCGCGGGCACGACCCACGTGCCTTGGCCGCCGTGGCGCGCCTTCGGATTGACCACCGGTTCACCGGCGTGCGCGCGTTCGCGTTCGAGCACGACGCTCATGTCCTCGATCACGCCGGGCGCGATCGCGTCGGCGCCGATCTTCTCGCCCGATACGGTGCCGATCGGCTCGCCGCCGTCGTCGAGTGGGCGAGTTTGCGGTGCGCTGACTGCTTGGGCCGGTTGCGCATCCTGGGCCTGCGTGAATGTCGAGAGCGCGAGACAGAACGTGACGGAGGCGGACGCGCGGGTGAGCTTCATCGGTGTGGGACGGGATCCAAATGGGGGCGAAAGAGCGACGCGGCTACGCTCGACGTAGACCCTCCATCTTGCCAAGTCCGCGCGATCGTGCAGGGGTGATCGACGGATCCCGCGCGCGCAAAGTTCCGACGACGCCGCGCTTCTCGCCGCCTCACCAGAGGAAGTAGTCGCGCGCGAGCCAGAGCAGCGGCCGACGCGGCGCTTCGTCGAGCAGACGCTCGAACGTCGCGGCGTCGTCTTTCGCCTGCGCGGCCTTCAGGTCGGCGACCAACTCGCGCGCGAAACGGCCGGGCATGGCCTCGAGCTTCGCGACGAACTCCGCGGTGGTCGCGGGGTCGCCGCTCTTCTTGAACTTCTTGCGGTACGACTCGATCGCGCCGGGCACGGTCGCCCACGCCTTCGCGGACTTCGCTTCGAGCGCCGCCTTGCAGTCGGCGAGACCTTTCTTGTCGAGCGTCTTGCCGAGCAACGTGTTCCACTCGACGAGCAACGCGAACGCGGCCTCGGCCTCTTCGCGTTGGAACGCGCCGATCGTCACCGTCGCGGCTTCGAGCGTCGACGTGACTTGCACGAGCGACTTCAACGCGTCCGCGACTTCAGGCGCGCCCTTCGGATCGAACGCCTCGGCGGCCTTCAAGATCGGCACGGCGTCGGCGAAGCGACCTTCGTGCAGCGCGGGCGCGAGCTTCGGCAGTTCGCCGCGCCACGCGAGGAACTCCTTCATCTTGCGGCGCGTGAGCAACTCCTCGAGCGGCGTCTCGAGGAACGAAGCGAGTCCCGGGCGATACGGCTCGGCGATCGCGAAGCCCGGATCGCCTTCCCACGCGACGCGCTGATCGATGTCGAGCAGCAGGAGGCGCGGCAAATTGAAACGCGTCGTGAAGTAGAGATCGTTGGTCTCGCCGACGCCGAACGCGCCGGGCGCGCGGAAGTCGACGCCGACGGCGCCGGGGAAAGGATGCGCCTTCAGGTAGGCGTCGAGCTTGGGCTCGTCGTCCGGCGACGTGACCGACACGATCTGGAGTCCGACGTCCTTCGTGCGCGCGGCGAGATCGCGCAGCCACGCGTCGATCGGCACGATCTCGTTCTGGTCGACGGACCAAAGGACGAAGAGCTGCGGCACCGGCCCCGCGTCCTCCCACGTCTTGCGCTCTGCTCCAGCCCACTTCTTGATCTTCGGGAACGGCGGCACCTTGTTGAGGTAACTGCCGTTGATCGCCTTGCCCGACTTCTCGAGCTCGGCCATGCGCACGTCGCGTTCGATCGCCGACGCCGGATCGCGCGGATCGCGCGCGAGGAAACGCACGTTGCGATAGCGCGTCTCGCCCGGCCCGACGATCAATCCGAAGTTGCCGCGCAACACGTCGAGCGAAGGGAACTCCTGCGTCGACAGGAACTCGCCGTCGAACCACGTGTCGACACGCGAGCCCGCGACGTCGATCCGCAGTTTGAACCAACGCGCGGTCGCCGTCTCGCCTTTCGCGACGGACGTCGTGACCGGCGTGTGACGCCACGTCTTGAACGTGCCGGCGCCGTACGACGTCGCGAGGTCGACGAAGCCCGTGCCCGCGGTCCCTTCCTTCGTCGTCTCGTGGCCGGGGAACAGGATCAACGCGTGGAAGTTCGACGTGCCCTTGCGACCGAAGACGAGCCCGCAGAAGTTGACCTTGCCGCGCTCGGCCTTCACTTCGGCTTCCATCGAGAAGTCGCCGCCGGTGACGCGGTCGAGCGTCAGGATCTGGAAGTCGAACTTGTCGGGCGCGTACGTGCCCATCTTGCCGACGAGCTCGGGCCCGTCCGCGCGGAAGCCGGCGTCGGTGACCGCGCTCCAACCGGCGAGGCTCTGTTCGTTGTACGCGAGCTCCCAGAGCTGCAAGGTGCGCGGCGCGTGCTCCAACGCGCGACGGTACGCGTCGAAGAGTTCGGGGATGTCGTGTTGCGTCCCGAGCCGCCACGCGACGTCCATCACCATCATCGGCAACTGTTCGGCTTCGTAGCGCGCGACGATGTTCTTCGCTGCGGCGGCGAGCTCGACGTGGACGTGTTCGAGGCTCGAACGTTTCGGATCCCACTTGTCGAGCAAACGCTCCGCGTCCGCGATCGCCTTCGCGTCGGGCTTCGGCGCGGCTTCGAGCACCTGCAGCGCGCGCAGCATCAACTTGGTCGCACGGTCGGTGTTCTTGCGCTCGGCGAGGAACGCCGCGAACTCGGAGAGCAACGCGACGTCGTTCGGCGTCGCAACCACGCCTTTCTCGAAGTGCTCCTCGGCGATCACGGGATCCTTGTCCTGGATCGCGGCGCGCGCCCAGTCGAGGTACGGACGCTTCAACTCGAGCTTGCCCGAGCGCTCCTCGGACAGATCGACCAACCACTTCTTCCAGACCTCGTTGAGCTCGTCGACGGTCTTCGGCAACGACACGTCCTTCGAGCCGTCGGGACGTTTCACGCCCTTGATCGGCGGCTTGGGCTTCGCGAGCACGACCTCCTCGAATGTGACGATCGCGGATTTGCCGGTCTTGCCGCCGGACGCGTCGATGAACTCGCGGAACGCGGCGCGGTAGACGTAGCGACCGTCGACGGGATCCTGATAGTTGTAGAGGAAGTACACGACGCCCCACGTAGGCGCGTACCACGGCGGCCCCCAGTCGTACTCGTTCTCGAGCACGATGCGAAAACTCGGCGCGGTCTTCGGCTCGGAGTCGGGCTTCTTCGGATCGATGCCGTCGGCGGCGCTCGACATCCAGCCGTTCTTCATGCGATCGACCAACGGGAACAAGCGATGGTCGGCCGGCTCGTTCATCAACACGGTGCCGTTCTGCAGGATGCGGCAACCTTCGAAGAACGACGCGAGCCCTTCGTTCAACCAACCGGCGGAGTTGGTCGCGAGCGAGACGAATTGGTGCGCCGCTTCGTGGAAGAGCGTGCCGACGACTTCTTGGAAGCCGCCGGCGCCGACGTACGTCTCGACCGCGTCGCCGGTGAACTGACCGCCGCTCCAATCGACCGGCGGACCGGAGCCGAGCTTCAGGTACTCGTCGCGATTCTTGAAGATCACGAGGTCGATGCGCGACGGGTTCTTCTTGTCCTTCTCGGTGCCGAACTGGAAGAACACGCGATAGAACGCGTTCATCTGCTCCATCGCTTCGCCGGCGCGCACCATGCACTCGTACCCGGCGTCGGTCTTCGTCGTGTAGTTGGTGCGGACGAGCTCCGAACGCGTGTCCCACGTTCCGTGCTTCTCGTCGTGCTCGCGGATCCACTCCTTCGAGACGTCGGCGAGCAGGTCCTTCGGCTTCGCGTCCTCGGCGAGGCTCGGATCCGGCGCGGCGGCGAGACGTTCGATCGCGATGCGGCTCGCTTCGAGCTCGGGACCGAGCGCGAGAATCGCCTTGTGCACGCGGATCGCCGAGTGCGGGCGCTTGTCCTTCTCGTACTGCGCCGCGATCGGCTGCAACTTCGCGATGAAGACCTTCGAGAGGTCGAGCACGTCGGTCGCGAGCGGATCGAGCGCGACGAGTCGCGCGCGCAACGCGTCTTGCTCTTGTCTCGGCGCCTTCTGCGCGACCAACAAACGCAGCTCGCGGTGCAGCGACCAGATCTGCTCGTCGCGATCGTTGCCCGACTCCGCGAGGCGCGCGCGCAGATCCCACGCTTGCACGGATTTCGGATCGCGTTCGAGCGCGCGCTCGAGCCAACGTCGCGCGTTCTCGAGATCCTTCTGCTCGAGCGCGACTTCCGCGTTGTGCAGAGCGGTGACGAAACCGGACGTGCCTTCGAGCCGCGCGAACGCGACGAGGACGAGCGAAACGAGCCAAGTGAATCTCATGGGCGCGAGCGGGGCGGAACCGCGCGACAGGATAGCGGCGCGCGCGTCAGTCGACGCGGGAGTTCGCGGGCTCGCGTTCGTCGAATTCGAGCTCCAGGGTTCCGCCGGGTTCGACGGCGAGCCAGCGTCCGTGCAGCTCGGCGACGCGTGTGCGAATCCGCGCGAGTTCGTCGGCGCCGATCGCGCGCGGCGACTTCCAGCCGTGGTTCGCGGCGTGCACCGCGAGCTCCGCGGCGAGTTCGTCGACCTCGAGCGGCGGTTGGCCCCAGCTCTCGCGCCACACGCAGCCGACCGCGAATTCGGTCCACGACGCTTCTTCGGACAATTGCGCAGGCGTGCCCGGTTGTTCGAACGCCGCCGGCGACCAACCGCTCGCGATCAAACCCCAGAAGCCGCCGCAGAGGCCGAGCGTCGTCTCGACCGCGAAGTGCACGAAGTCGTGCGTCACGATCGCGGGTTGGAGGTGCGCCCAAGTGCGCGAGCCGTCGGCTCGTTGGCACGCGAGCACGTCGCGTCCGTCGCGGCCTTTCTTGAAGTGGATGCGCATCTCGCTCGACGCTCTCGCGTCGACGAGCATGCGTTCAAGGGCCGGCGATCGTCCAGTGCTCGTTCTGAGCTCGCCCGTCCGGCACTTCGAGCACCGCGCCGTCTCCGGCGAGCGTGTAGCGCAGACCCGAAGCGTCGAGATCCGAGTCCAACTCGTCGAGCGTCGCCGGCAGTCGACCGAGCTCCCGTTCGAAATCCGCAATGCGCAGAGCGAGACGCGCGAGCCTCACGGAGACATCGATCCGTCGGTTGCAGGTCTCGAGGATGTCGAACGTCATTTGGGGACCGCCAGGCGCGGACACCGGGCGGCGGCCCTCGGCGAGCGTTTCGTACTCGTGCACCATCTTCGTGACCGCATTCAGTTCCTTCGCGCGACCCCATTGCTCGAGCGGATTGACGCTGGCCTCCCGGACCCAATAGGACGGGTCCGCCGCGATGCATGCGACCTCGTCGTTCGCGAGCTCGCGCCAGGGCACTTCGCCGACGCGTCGCGCGAGAAGTGGATCGACGAGCGCGAGGAAAGGCGTTGGATCGAAGCCGGCGCTTCGTGCTCGCACACGCATCGCGGAGAACGTGATGCCGTCCATCGCGACATGAATGCTCATGCCGATCGCCGACGTTCCGCAACGCAGCGTGTGCAGATCGAAGCCGCGCGCGATCCAACGAGCGGCGTCCGCGTCGTCGGGCGCCAAGATGGCTTTCGCGCCGAGCAAGTTGGCCCACCACATCGACGTCCGCAGACTCGGCACCAGCGAGACCGCTTCACCGCACTCGATGCGTCGCCGCACTTCAGGCGATTCGAGGAGCGCCGTCATGCGTTCGACGAGCGGCTCGACACGCGCCAGATCGAACTCGAGTTGTTCGTGATACTCCAGCACCCAACGATAGGGCGAGAAGATGCCCACGTCGGGTTCGGGCATCGCGTCCTTCAGGTCGCGGTCGAGCGTCGCGAGCTCGATCGACACCGCATCTTCGACCGGCTGATTCACGGGAGCGGGCCACCGCTCCTTGCACCGCTCGAATTCCGCCTCCGCGCGCTTCTCGCGCACCGCGGCGGTCACCACCGCGCCGATCAACGTCGTCGCGACCACGGCAAGTCCGATGCGAATGCGTTTCTTCATCGTTCAACGTCCGGCAATCGTCCAACGCGCGATCGCCGGAGCGGCGACGCCTTTCGGTCGGCGGCCGGGCGCTTCGAGCACCGCGCGTTCGCCGTCGAGCTCGTAGTGCAGAGCCCGCGTCGCGACGTCGTCGCCGACCGCGCCGAGGACCCGCGGCAACTCCGCGTGCTCGCGTTCGTACGCGGCGACGCGCAACGCGACGCGCGCGAGCAACGCCCATTCGCCCGCGTCGTGGCGCGTCTTGACGAGCCCGTCGAAGATCATCGCGGGCAGGAACTCGGTCGGCTCCGGAATCGCGCCTTCCGCGATCGCTTCGTAGCCGCGCAGCGCGCTGGTCAACGTTTCGAGGCCGTCGGCGTGATCCCACCACTCGGTCGGATCGCCGCACGTTCCGCGCGTCAAGCCCGCGGCGCCGGAGACGATCAACGTCGCTTCCGCGCGGCCGAGCTCGCGCCACGGAACCGTCGCGTCGCGGCGGACGAGCCGCGGCTCGACGACGTCGAGGTACGGCGCGGGATCGAAGCTCGGCGACGCCGCGCGTTCGCGCAACGCGCCCAACGTGATCGCGTCGAACGCGCAGTGCAACATCACGCCGATCGTCGACGTTCCGCAGCGCAGATCGTTGAGGTCGAGCCCGCGCGCGATCCACGCCGCGGCTTCGCGATCGTCTTCCGCGAGCACGGCGCGAGCGGCGAGCACGTTGGCCCACGAGCGACCGATCGCGAGCTTCGGCACGCGCGTCGGGATCGAAGTCTCGCGCAAGCGATCCTGCACGCGCGGCGACTCGACGACTGCGACGAGACGCGCGATCAACGGCTCGACGCTCGCGAGCGATCGTTCGAGTTCCGCGCGCTGCGCGCCGCTCCAACGCCCGGGCGCGAACGCCGCCGGATCCGTGCCGTCGAGCGCGGCTTCGAGCTGGCCGTCGAGGCCGGAGAGCTCGCGCGCGAACGCATCGTCGCGCAACGCGAATGCGTCCGGCGACCAACGCGCTTCGCACCGCGCGAACTCCGCTTCCGCGAGTCCGACGCGCACCGAAGCCGTCACGATCGTCGCCGCCGCCGCCGTCGCGGCGATCCCCAAGATCACGCGCACCCTGCTTCCCATCTCGCCGGGCGAGATCGACCGGCGCTCGCGCCGATCTTGAAAGGAATGCCGACGTTCTACGCGCGCGGTTTGCGGACGACCAGCAGGTGGTTGTTCGGCTCCTCGGCGAGATCGCCGAGGCTCAGGAAGAGGCAGATCGGCAAGTTGACCAGCGCGTACAGCGCCATCACCGGATAGAGGACGTAGAAGAGCGGCCCGCGGCGGATGCGTGAGTCGCTCATGCCGCCGACGCGCGCGCTCTGCAGGAAGAAATAGAAGAGGTGCGACGCGACCGACGACCAGATCCCGCCGAGCGGTCGGTGCTCGACGATCTCGAGCGACGCGCGCGCGCAGACCTTCTCGATCCACCAGCGACTGAAGTTGCCGTAGTAGTGCGGCGCGAGGTGCGTGGTCGAAGTCTGCGGGATCAGGAAGATCGCAGAGCCGCCGGGTCGCAGCACGCGCGCGATCTCCTCGACCATGCGGATCGGTTCGAAGACGTGCTCGAGCACTTGGACGTTCAAGACCGTGTCGAACGAGCCGTCGGCGAAGTCCATCGCGCAACCGTCGCCGTGCACGACGCGGAAGCGCGGGTCGTCGACGTCGAGCAAGCGCGTCGGATCGTTTTCGAGGCTCGTCCAGCTCGTCGCGGCGACGCCCTTCGCTTTCGCCGTGAGGAAAAAATCCCAACCGCCGACATCGAGCACGTCCCCGCTCGCGTGACGACGCAACGCGTCGAAGAGCGCGCGCGAACGGAAGTCGCGGGCCGCGTAGAGGCCGCGCATCAGCAGCGATTTCGGTTTCATCGTTCGTCGGTCGAGGCGGGGCCGAGCGGTTGCGCGCTCTTGCGATGCAGGAAGACGTGCTGCGGCGGGAGCGCGACGCCCGGCGCGTCGGTGAAGTGCTCGAGAAGGTAGCGCCACACCAACGGATTCGAGTTCTTGAAGCGCATGTCGTTCGAACCGCCGACCGGCATGTCGAAGATCAACGCCCAGTCGACGTGTTCGAGTTCGCGGATCGTGCGCGCCTGTTGCTCGTCGTTCGCCGGCCACGCCATGTACGTGTCCCACGTCGGCGCGACCTTGCCGAGCAGCGCGTAGAGGCCCGGACGATTCGGCGCGATGAAGATCGATTCGTTCGGGGCGACGTGGGCTCTGATCTGCGCCTGGACCAGCGTCAAGTAGCGCGACATCGTCGGGCGCAGCAACAGTGGATCGCCGGCCAAGTCGTGGAGGACGTAGTCGGCTCCGACGGCGCGCTCCTTCAAGCGTCGACCGAGCGGCGTCGACGGCCCGATCGAGATCGCGGAGAACGCAAGCAAGAGGACGAGCGTGAGCGCCGTGCTCCACGTCGTTCTCCCGCGCGCGAAGAGACCCGGCGCGCAGAGGAGCAACAGCAACAGCGGATGGATCGCCTGCGCCAAGTGGCTGACGTCCGAGCGTACTGCCGCGTGGTGCGTGTACACCGCGCCGACGAACGTCGCGCCGATCAACAAGGAGCGCCGCTCGAAGTCGAGCGCCTTCGCGCGCAGCGCGACGAACATTGCGGGCACGTAGAGGAAGAACAACACGAACCCCGCGCCGACGCCGAACGTCGTCGCTCGGTCCCAGAGCTCGAGGTCCGCGTACTTCTGCGTCCACGGCCACGGCGCGTCGATCGCGAGGTTGGTCGACTCCTGCTCGGCGTAGAAACGGATCGAGTCGAGCAGGCTCTGCCAGTAACCGGGCACCGTCGCGACCATCACGAGCATCGGCGAGTAGCCGAGCGCGATGCCGACGATCCAGGCGACGAGGCGACGGACGAGCGCGCGCGGCTCGGTGCGCAACGCGACGAACGCGATCAACGCGAACTGCGCGACGACGGCGTAGAGCCCGTGATTGCGCCCGACGAACGCCGCGAAACCGGCAAACGCTCCGGCGGCGAAGTGACGCGCGAGCGTCGGTCGCTCGACGAGCCTCACTGCGATCCACACGGCGGTCATCGCGATCGCGGGCTCGAAGAACTTCCACGGCGGGAAGAGCCAAGTCGTCAGCAGGAGTCCGACGGCCGCGAGCAGCCACGGCTGCTTCACCACGCGGCTCGCCGCGAGCAATCCGCAGACGAGTCCGACGCCCGCGAACAAATGCGACGCAAGACGCACCGCGAGCAGTCCCTTGCCGAACACGAACGACCACGCCGCGCACCACAGATAACGCCCGGGATCGTAGGCGCGAAAATCGAGCAACGGCATCGCGCCCGCCGCCGTGCGCTGCACGCCGTACCAAAGGAAGCCTTCGTCCTGCGCGTTGAAGTCGAGACGCCCTTGGAGTCCGTACGCGAGCGCGATGCACCCGACCGCGAGCGCGACGCACCACGCGACGACCTTGCGATCGCTGGCGGATCCACCGACGCTCGGCATCGCCGTCGAAGCGTCGTTCGCCGTCATTCTCGAAGGCTACCGACTGCGCGAGGAATCCTCCAGCCGCGCGCGTTCAGCGACCCAACGCCTTGCGGCACTCGTCCAACGTCTTGCGGTAGTCGACGAGGTCGGGGCTCGACGACGCGAGCAGGCGCTCCGCCATCGCGACCGCCTCTTCGAGTTCGGTCAGCGCAGCCGCGGCGTCGCCGTCCGCGAGGCGCGCGCGGCCCGAACGCCACAACACGTCCGCGAGATCGGGCGAACCGGTCGGCGTGCGGCGGCGGTGGATTGCGATCGATTCGGCGAAGCTCGCGCGCTCGTCGTCGGTCTTGCCCAACGCGTGTTGCGCGCCGGCGAGGTACGTGAGGCCGATCGCGATGTCGTAGTGCTCGCCCTTGTAGTAGCGGCGATCCATCTCGACGGCGTCGCGGAAGAGCGCCTCGGCCTCCGCCGCGCGGTCGGCCGCGAGCAACGTGCGTCCCAAGACCGCCATCGCGCCGGCCACCACGGAATGGTCGCCGGGATACACGCGTCGCAACATCTCGAGCGCAGCCCGCGACGACAACTCGGCTTCGGCGTTGCGGTCTTGGTCGCGGAGCACGGACGCGAGGCGGTTCATCGCTCGCGCGACGTCGGCGTGGTCTCCGGCGTGGAGCCGTCGTTGCATCGCGAGCGCGCGAACGAGCAACGGTTCCGCCTCCGCCGGGCGATCGAGGTCTTGGCGCACGCCCGCGAGCAAGTCGAGCGCGCGCGCGACGTCGGGATGATCGTTCGGGTAGAGACGCTCCTGCATCTCCAGCGCTCGCGCCTCGAAGGTCTCGGCTCGTTGGAGGTCGCCCATCGTCTTGTACAGACGCGAGAGCGATTCGAGGCCCAACGCGACCTGCGGATGATCGCCCGGGAACAGACGCTGCTTCATCTCCAGCGCCTCGGTGAGCAGCGGCTCGGCCTCCGCGAAGCGACCGCGGAGCTTGCGGATGTTCGCGACGCCGTTGAGCGCTCGAGCGACGTCGGGATGATCGCCTTGGAAAAGTCGGTGGTACATCTCGAGCGCGCGCGAGAGCAACGCGTCGGCTTCCTCCAAGCGGCTCTCGGAGATCCGCGCTTGTCCGAGGTTGTAGAGCGCCATCGCGACCTGCGGATGGTCGTCGAACAGACGCTCGTACATCGCGAGCGATTGCTCGTACAGCGCGACGGCCTCCGTGCGCCGACCGAGATCGTCGAGGATGGTGGCGAGGTTGTTGAGGCCCATCGCGATTTCTTCGTTGTCGCCCGCGACGCGCCGTTGCTTCATCGCGAGCGACTCCGCGAAGAGCGGCTCGGCCTCCTCGAGACGACCGAGGTACGCGCGCACGAGCGCGAGGTTGTTGAGCGCCATCGAGACTTCGTCGCTGTCGCCCGGATGGAGACGCCGTTGCATCTCCAGGCCGCGCACGAAGAGCGGTTCGGCCGCGTCGAGGTGCCCCAAGTTCTGATGGATCGTGGCGACCTGATTCAACGCAGCGGCGACGTCCTTCGAATCGCCCTTGGCCGACGCTTCGAACGTCGCGAGCGCGTGTTCGGCGAGCGGGAGCGCGTCCGCGATGCGGCCGTTGCGGTTGAAGATGTCGGCGATCATCTTGCGCAGGCCCGCGTCGAGGTCGGGCTCCTCGATGAAGGCGCCGTCGTCGAGCAGCTTGACCGCCTGCTGCATCGCCTCGGCGACGGTGATGCCTTGTTCGCCGCCGTAGTTCGGATCGGACGAGCGCAGCGCGTCGGTCACGAACGACGTGGTCGTCTCGGCGCGTTTGCGCGCCTTCGTTTCGGCCGCCGCGTTCGCTTCCGCGAGACCTTGTTGCTTCACCGCCTCGGCCCGTTGCTCGTCGGCGATCTTGCGTTGCTCGGCTTCCGCGGCTTGCGCCTTCACCGCGTTGTCGCGCTCGCTGCGTGCGATGCTCGCCTGCCACGCGAACGCGATCACGCCGACGAGCAAAGCGAGCGAGACCGCGGAACCGGCGACGACCGTCGCCTTGTTGCGCCGGACGAACTTCCGGAAGCGGTACGCGGCGCTCGGCGGCGCGGCGACGACCGCTTCGCCGGCGAGGTAGCGACGCACGTCTTCCCCGAGTCCGGTCGCGGTCTCGTAGCGGCGCGAGCGATCCTTCTCGAGCGCCTTCATCACGATCCAGTCGAGTTCGCCGCGCACGAGCGTGCCGAGACGTTTCGGCTCGACGCGGCGCCGAGCCGCAACGTTCGCGAGCGTGTCCGACGATTGGTGCAGGCGCGCCGACGGGTTCGGCGGCTCGACCTCGCGGATCATGCGTTGGATCTCGCTGTACATCGCATCGCGCAGCGTGTCGCTGTCGAACGGCGTCGATCCGGTCAGCAGTTCGTAGAGCACAACGCCGAGCGCGTACACGTCGGTGCGCGTGTCGATGTCGAGGGAACCCTCGGCCTGCTCGGGGCTCATGTACTGGAGCGTGCCGATGATCTGACGGTGCTCGGTGAAGAGCGTCTTGTCGGTCAACTTCGCCGACGTCGCCTTCGCGATGCCGAAGTCGATGATCTTCGCGTGCGGTTTGCCGTCCTGCGTGCCGACGAGGATGTTCGAGGGCTTGAGGTCGCGGTGGATGATGCCTTTCGAGTGCGCGTGTTGGACGGCGTTGCACACTTGCTCGAAGAGCGCGAGTCGTTCGGTGATCGGCAGGTTGTGTTTGTCGCAGTACTCGGAGATCGGCTCGCCCTTGACGAGCTCCATCACGAAGTACGGCCGGCCCGTGTCGGTCGCACCGGCGTCGATCACGCGCGCGATGTTGGGGTGATCCATCACCGCCAACGCTTGACGCTCCTGCTCGAACCGCGCGACGACTTGGCGCGTGTCCATGCCGAGCTTGATGATCTTGAGCGCGACGCGCCGCGCGACCGGCTTCTCCTGCTCGGCCATGAAGACCGCGCCGAAGCCGCCTTCGCCGATCATCTGCAAGAGCTTGTACGGCCCGATGCGCGTGCCGGGGCCTTCGAAGATCGGCGCGGTTTCTTTCGGCGCGGGCCCGGTCGGCGCGGTGAGGAAGCGCTCGTCCTCCGTCGCGGCGAGCAACGCTTCGACGCGCGCCTTCAGCTCCGCGTCGTCGCGGCATTCGCGCTCGAGGAAGTCCGTGCGCTTCGAGCCGGTGTAGTCGAGCGCGCGATCGAAGAGGAAGCGCAGTCGATCGTGTTTGGAGTCGCTCATGTCGTTCGGTTCCCGGCGTTCGACTCGGTCCCGCCCGACGCCGCGGTGACGCGACGTCGCGGCTCACGCGCGCCGTCGCGAGCATGGGGACGAGCACAGGCGCGGCCGGTGCGAGCGCTCATTCGTCTCCTCCAGCTTCGGTCGCCGCAGCCGGGCTCGCCGAGGCACGGCACTGCGCGGCTTGGACGTCGTGGCCTTGCCCCGGCTCGGCGCGGTCCCACGCCTCATAGAGTTCGACGAGCGCCTGCGCGTCGGCGCGGGCGCCGTTCGCGAACGGATTGGGCGTCACGTCGAAGAGCGAGCGCGCTTCGAGCAAGTTCGCCTCCGCCGCGGCGAACCCGCGAGTGTCGCGCGCGACACTCGCGCGCGCGTTGCCGAGGTTCATCAGGAGCTGCGCCACCCAGTACGCGTTCGGACCGGTAAACGCCGTGCGTGTGTCAGCTTCGATCGGCGCGAGGAGCTCGACGGCGTCGGCGTACCGCGCCTGCTGGATGCGCAAGAGACCGAGGTTGTGGATCGCGTTCAGCGTGTCCGGATGCTGCGGACCGAGCACGCGCCGCATCGTCGTCGACGCTTCGACGAAGTACGGCTCGGCCTCGTCGAGCTTGCCCTGGTACTGCAACAAGAGTCCCAGACTGTTCGCCGAGCCGAGCGTCCACGGATGATCGTCGCCGAGCACGCGCCGGCGCTTCTCCAGCGACTCGCGCAAGAAGGGCTCGGCTTCGACGATCTTGCCTTGGGCCTGCAGCAGCCAGCCCATGCTGATCAGCGAGTGCAGCGTCTCCGGATGCTCCTCGCCGAGCACGCGTCGGCGACCTTCGAGCGCCTGACGCAGGTACACCTCGGCTTCGGAGAGTTCGTTTGCGAAGACCAGCAACGTGCCCAGGTTGCCGAGCGCTCGCAGCGTCTGCTCGTGATCTTCTCCGAGCACGCGCCGACAGGTGTCGAGCGATTCGCGGTAGTAAGGCTCGGCCTCCTCCAACCGGCCTTCGTCCTTCAGCATCGCGCCCCAGTTGTTGAGCACGTTCAACGTGTCGGGGTGCTCGGAGCCGAGCACGCGCCGCGACTTCTCCAGCGCTTCGCGGTAGTACGGCGCGGCTTCCTCGCGCTTGCCCTGCCGCAGCAGCACCATGCCCATGTTCATGATCGCGTGCAGCGTGTCCGGGTCCTCTTCGCCGAGCACGCGCCGACTCTTCTCGAGTCCTTCGCGTCGGTACGCTTCGGCCTCGGCCAGCTTGCCCTGTTTCTCGAGCAACGTGCCGAGCTCGCCGATCGAGGTCAGCGTGTCCGGATGCTCTTCGCCGAGCACGCGCCGCCGGGTCGCGAGGGCGGCCTCTTGCAACGGCAGCGCGGCGTCGTAGAGCCCGAGCTCGTCGTAGCGGAACGCGAGGGCCTGTCGCAGCCGTGCGTCGATCGACGGCTGATCGGCGAACTGCACGTCGATCGAACGGATCGCGGGCTCGAGAATCGTCCGGTCGATCAGCCCGCGCGCGACGTCGCCCGCGTTGACGCGCACCCACTCGCGCTCGAACGTCGCGACCCGGGCCTTGCGCTCGGCTTCGGAGAAGTTGGCTTTCGCGAGCGCGGCGTCGAGCTTGGCGAGCACGTCCGCGGAGAGCGCCCGGCCCGCGCGCGTCGGATCGATCCCGTCCAGCATCTCCGCTTGGAAGTCCGCGACCTTCTGGAGCTCGGTCGCGCGCACTTCTGCCTCCGCCTCGGCCTTCACAGCGCGATCGCGTTGCTCGTCGGCGAGCTTGCGCTGCGCCTCGGCGATCCGGCGTTGCTCGGATTCCTTGGTCCCGGCTTCGACCGCGAGATCGCGTTGGCGACTCGCCGCGCGCGCTTGCCACGCGAACCCCACGACGCCGATCAACAGCGCCGCGGCGACTGCGCTCGCGGCCGACACGACGAGGCGATTGCGGCGGATGAACGTCCGGACGCGGTACGCCGTGCTCGGCGGAGCCGCGGAAACCGCTGCGCCGCTCAGGTAGCGTCGAATGTCGTCGGCGAAGCTGCTCGGCGTGTCGTAGCGGCGTGCGCGATCCTTCTCGAGCGCCTTCATGACGATCCAGTCGAGTTCGCCGCGCACGAGCGTGCCCAGGCGCTTGGGCTCGACGCGGCGGCGCGCAGCGATGTTCGCGAGCGTGTCGGCCGATTGGCTGAGCCGTGTCGACGGTTTCGGCGGCTCGACCTCGCGGATGATGCGTTGGATCTCGCTGTAGACCGCGTCGCGCAGCGTCGCCGTGTCGAACGGCGTGCTGCCGGTCAGCAACTCGTAGAGCACGACGCCGAGCGCGTAGACGTCGGTGCGCGTGTCGATGTCGAGCGAGCCTGCGGCCTGCTCCGGGCTCATGTACTGCAACGTGCCGATCACCTGCTGGTGCTCGGTAAAGAGTGTCTTGTCGGTCAACTTCGCCGACGTCGCCTTCGCGATGCCGAAGTCGATGATCTTCGCGTGCGGCTTGCCGTCCTGCGTACCGACGAGGATGTTCGAGGGCTTCAGGTCGCGGTGGATGATCCCCTTCGAATGCGCGTGCTGGACGGCGTTGCACACTTGCTCGAAGAGCGCGAGGCGTTCGTCGATCGGAAGGTTGTGCGTGTCGCAGTACTCCGCGATCGGTTCGCCCTTGACGAGCTCCATCACGAAGTACGGGCGCCCCGTGTCCGTCGCGCCCGCGTCGATCACGCGCGCGATGTTCGGGTGATCCATCAGCGCGAGGGCTTGTCGCTCCTGCTCGAAGCGCGCGACGACCTGTCGCGTGTCCATGCCGAGCTTGATGATCTTGAGCGCGACTTTGCGGACGACCGGCCGCTCCTGCTCGGCCATGAAGACCGCGCCGAAGCCGCCTTCGCCGATCCGCTGCAGGAGCTTGTACGGGCCGATGCGCGTGCCGGGACCTTCGAAGAGCGGCGCGGTTTCCTCCGAGCCGAGTGCCGTCGGCGCGGCGAGGAAACGCTCGTCCTCCGCCGCCGCGAGCAACGTTTCGACTTGCGCCTTCAACGAAGCATCGTCGCCGCATTCGCGCGCGAGGAACGCGGCGCGCTCGGTCTTCGGCAGTTCGAGCGCCTCGTCGAAGATCCGGCGCAGGCGTACGTGTCGGGGATCGATCATGTCGGTCGGGACTCGGTCAATCGCTCTCGGCTTCGATCGCTTGCTTCAGCCAGCCGCGAGCGAACGCCCACGCGCGCTTGACGGTGGCGGGCGAGAGGCCGAGGGCTGCGGCCGTTTCCTCGACGCCCAACCCGGCGAAGTAGCGCAGCCTGACGACCGACGCCGCTTCCGGGTCCACTTCCCCCAAGCGCGCGATCGCGCCGTCGAGGATCAAGAATCCGGCGGATTCGCTCTCCGAGTTCGGATCGGGCAGCGTCGAGAGCTCGACCGCCGCCCGCCGCGCATCCCCGCCGCGCCGCGCCGCGGCCTTCGCTCGCGCGTGATCGACCAGGATGCGGCGCATCGCCTCGGCGGCGGCGGCATAGAAGTGCGCGCGGCTCTGCCATGGAATTTCGCGCGGGCCGACGAGGCGCAGGTACGCCTCGTGGACGAGCGCCGTCGCGTCGAGCGAATGTCCCGCGCGTTCACGCCGCAGCGACGCTTGCGCCGCCGCGCGCAAATCGGCGTAGACGTCGGGCAGGAGCTTCTCCACGCGCTCCGCCGCGCCTTGGCGTTCGTCGAGCAGGATGTCGACGGTGGACGGTCTCGGCTCCGACGCCATCGGGCCCGAATCTACTCGCGCGGTGGCGTTGGCGCGCGGTTTCGCCGGAATCGTGATCCGCGTTCGCGGGGGGCGTACGCTTCTCCGCCCGAGCGGACGTCGATCCGCGCTCTTCCCCGACCCCAAGATCGAAACTCGATGAAGCTCCGAATCCTCGCCGTGACCGTTCTCGCCCCGCTGCTCTTCGTCGCCTGCCGCACCACGCGAGCGAGCGGCGCCGTTCGACACGAAGACGAAGCCGCGATCCGCGCGCTCGACGCGTCGTTCTCCGAACTCACCGTGCGCGGCGAATACCGGGCGCTCGTCGAGAGCTACTACACCGCCGATGCGCGCTTCATGGCGCCGAACGTGCGAGGCGTGGTCGGTCCTTCGGCGATCGAGGCGATGCTGCGCGCATGGCCGCCGGTCACCGCGATGGTGTTGAACACGGAGGACGTCGTCGTGCGCGGCGACCTCGGCTACTCGTGCGGCACGTACTCGATGACGATGACTCCGCCGGGCGCTGCGCCGATCAAGGACGAGGGCAAGTTCCTCGAGATATTCCGTCGTCAGTCGGACGGGAGTTGGAAGGTGACGCGCGACATCTTCAACTCGGACTTGGCCGCCGCAGGCAGCGAGGCGACGAAGTAGCGAAGGAGCCCGACGAACTCGCCGCGACTAGGCGGTGTGTCGGAAGCGCCGGACCGTGACCAAGTCGTCCTCGACGACGGCCCGCACGTCATGGATCTCGAGCGTGACGAGAGCGCCCGTGTGTCCCGACGCGGTCACGAACTCGACCTCGAGTCCATCCGGCGGATAGATCTGCACGACGGCGCCGAGATCACCCTGCTTCAGTCCATGCGCGGGGAGGTCGCGTACCAAGACAACCGTGTCGAGCGTTTCGAAGGCCATCGTCAGTCTCCAGGATAAGCCGTGATGAGCCGTGGGACCTGCTCGCCATCGAGAATGATCCAAACGGTCACTAGATCGGTTCGCCTTCCAGACGGCGTGAGCAAACTACCACGGACCTCGTACTTGCGTCCGAAGGCGGTCGCCTCGGTCAGCGTGGCCGAATGCGCGCGCGCGTGATCTAGCAAGTCGGCCTCGAACCGAGTCGCGTGCGTCTCGGTGTAGCCGACCTGCAGAAAGAAGCGCGCCTTGTATCGACCGACAGGATGCGTCGACGACAGCAGGTAGCCAACCAACTTGGCGTTGTCGATGACTGCACGCTCGGCATTCGGGAGGTTCACGACGCATCGCTCGCCGTGAACGCGAGCTCGCTCTCACCGAATAGAGACGTCGCCGCTGACGCTCAGTTACCGGTCAATCGCGCCATTCGCCGGTCGCGCTCCTTCGCGAACCGCACGATCCCCGTCCACAGCGACTCGGGGTCGATATGCGCTTCCTTCTTCAGCTCCCCGACGTTGCCGCCGGTGCGCCAGCGGTCGTCCCAGTCGCTCGACATCGCGTATTCCTCGGCGATCTTGTGGGGGAGCCAGTCGTGCATCAGGCGGCGCGCGCCGTTGGTGATCACGGTGGAGTCGAGCCATTCGCTCCACGGCAGGATCTGATCGCGGTACGCCTGTGATTGGCGGCGGAAGAGTTCCCACGAACACGCTTGGACGAGCTTCACGTTCGGGCCTTCGCCCTTCAGCAAACGGGGGAGGAGCGCGTAGACCGATTCCGTCGTGCTCGTGCCTTGCACGATGATCGTGCCTTCCGTCGGGCGCTTCGGATCGAACGCCTTGATCACGTACGCGCCCTTCGCGGCGTCGAGGTACGGCGCGACACCGAGCGCGGCGCGATCGGGGATCGTCACCGCGGGACGCGTGAGGTGGATCGCCACGATCGGTTCCTTCGCGGCGAGCGCGGCGGCGAGGAGCGGCGCGACCTCGTTGTGCTCCCACGGATGGAGGTTGATGACGTGGTCGTCGGGGAAGAGCTGCGTGACGCCCGGCGCAAAGATGCCGAAGTGCGTGCGGCTGTCCTCGGCGGTCTCGGGGCCGGAGTGACCGACGACCCAGATCACCTTGCCGAGCTTCAGCGGGCAGTCCTGCGCGAGCTGCGAGAAGAGCCGCATCAGGCCGTACTTCAAGTACGAGAACGAGCCGTACGTCGACGTCGCGCCCCAGTAGCCGACGAACTCCTCTTCGGGTTTCGACGACATGTTGGTGACCGCGAGGCCGGCGACGAGTCCTGAGTTGGTGAACTCGGTGATCTGTTGCGGCAGGAGCGAGCCGCCCGGGTTCTTCGTGCGCTCGTACCAGCCGAAGCCCTTGGATGAACCCCAATCCTTCGAGAAGCCCGAGAGGCTCGTCGACTCGGCGAGGTCGGCGGAACACGCGAGCACCAACGGCCGACCCATTTTCTCTCTCGCGGTCGCGTTCAACCACGCGCCGAACTTCGCGAAGCCGTCGCGGTTCGGCGCCTTCGTGCCGGCGGCGACGAAGAGCTCAGGCGGCAACTTGTCGAGCGCGAGCCACGAGCGATCGGTGTCGAGGTTCGTCTTGCTCGCGAGCTTGAAGCCGCTGGTCTGCGCCGGAATCGAATCGCCGAGCTCGACGAGACGATCGGAGAGGTACTCGACGAACGCCCAGTCGTTCTTCATCACCGAGAAGACCGTCTCGAACCACGCGCGCGTCTGCTCGCGCACCCTGTCCTCGCCCGCGTCGGTCTGATCGCCGAAGCCGGTGAACTGCACGCCGTACTTGTTCTGGAAGTCGTCGCGGCACTTCCAGAAGAGCTCGCTGTTGCGCTTGTGCGGTGTGCCGTGCGAAGCGGCGTCGAACTTGTAGTAGCCGCGGCCCTTGCGCGTCTTGACCCACACCATGCCGGGGCGCATGTCGGTCTTCTTGTCCTGCGTGATCGCGAGCAGCGCACGCGTGATCTCGGCGTAGTTCTCGCCTTGCTCGGTGCCGTCGACGCGCCATCCATAAGGAGCGAACCACTCCGGCGGCGTGCCGTGCACGACTTCGCTGTGCGCGCGCGAGTCGATGCCGTGGTCGTTCCAATCGAAGAGGTAGACCAAGTTGTCGAGGCCGAGGCCCCACGCGGAGTTCTTGACCTCGTGGTGGGCTCCCGCGGTGTGGCCGCCCTCGCCTTCGACGGCGAAGACCTTCACGTCGCCGGCGCCGGCGTGCTTCAACGCCATCGCTTCGCCGAGCGCGGCCGGCGCGCCGTGGCCCGACGGACCGGTGTTGAACTTGAAGAAGAGCGTCTTGCCCTCCATCTCGGCGTGGCCGGGGAGGTGCGAGTGGTGGCGCAAGTAGAGGAGCTCGTCCCAGAAGAGCGCGCGCTCCTTCGCGTTCGGCACCAAGAAACGCGGATCGCGAGTCTTCTCGTACCGCAGCCGCAACGCCTCGTTGTAGACGGCGAGCATCGCGTAGACGAGCGGCGCGCAGTGACCCGCGACCAGGACGAAACGATCGCCGAACGGATGCTCGGGCCGGCGAATGTCCCACCGCATCGCGCCCGACAACGTCGTCGATACGAGCAACGGCACCTTCGACCGCGAACCGCCCGGGTGGCCCGACTGGCGCAGGTTGAGCATCAAGTCGATGCACTGGTCGATCAGGTCGCCGGCCTTCTCCCAATGACGGATGGATCGTTGCATCGAGTCGGTGCCGGCTTCGGTGAGCGTCTGCATGGGGACGAATCGCGGAGTGGAACGGAACGGAGCAAAGCGCCCACTATAGCGAGCGAGCTTCCGTCCGCGCGGCCGTCGTTCGCGCTCGGATGACGACGAGAACGCTGGAATCGAAGGCTCGGGAAGCTATCCCTAACACCATGGCCCGCGTGAACGAGTGGACCGAGTCCTCCTTCCCCGTCAACCCGCGCGTGCTCGCGCCGGCGATCGCGGTGTTGGTCGTCACGATCTTCGCGGTCGACTACTTCGAGCCCAACGTGCTCGCGCTCGCGTCGCTGTACGCCGTGCCGATCCTGGTTTCGCTGTGGCTCGGCAACGTGCGCATCACGATCTGCGTGGCCCTCGCGAGCGCGATCCTCGCCGTGATCGGCGTGCATGCGAGTCCGCCGAACGAGGTGCACAACCCGGACTCGAACTTCTACCTCTACGCCAATCGTCTCGCCGCGGCGTTCACGATCGGCGTGGTGACGCTGCTCGCGGTGTGGCGTCTGCGCGTCGAGCGCAAGCTCTTCGACACCCGAGAAGCGGTGACGACCACGCTCGAGTCGATCGCCGAGGGCGTGATCGCCACCGACGTGCAGGGGCGCGTCAGCTTCATGAATCCGGTCGCCGAGCAACTGACCGGCGTCGCCGAGAGCGACGCGATCGGCAAGGCGCTCGACCAAGTCTTCGTCCTGGTCGACGAGCACGCGCCGCGGCCGCCGATCGTCGAGCTCGCGAAGCGCCGCGAGACCGCCTCGATCGACGGCACGTTGGTGTCGAAGAGCGGGCGGCGTATCTCCGTGTCGCAGACGCGTTCCTCGATCCGCGCTTCCGACGGCAATGTCTACGGCCACGTCATCGTCTTCCGCGACGTCACCGCGCAGCGCGAGCACGAAGAGACGATGACGCGCATGGCGTACCGCGACACGTTGACTGGTCTGCCGAACCGCGTGTCGCTCGCCGATCGTCTGTCGCTCGAGCTCGCTCACGCGCGCCGCAACCGCGACCTCCTCGCGATCGCGTACGTCGACCTCGATGGGTTCAAGCAGGTCAACGATCGCTTCGGCCACCACGTCGGCGACCAGTATCTGAAGGCGATCGCGCTGCGCCTGCGTTCCGCGTTGCGCGCCGTCGACACGATCGCGCGCCTCGGCGGCGACGAGTTCGTGATCCTGTTGCCGGGGCTCGCCGATCAACGCGATGCCGAGCTGGTGGCGCGCAAGGTGCTCGACGCGTTGTCGACGCCGATCGACGTCGACGGGCGCGAGCTCCAAGCCGGCGCGAGCATCGGTGTCGCGCTCTACCCGAACGACGGCGACGAAGCCGAGATGCTGATGCGCCGCGCCGACAAGGCGATGTACCGCGCAAAGTCCGCCGGCGGCTCGCGCGTCGAGTTCGCGGGCGAGCGCGCGTCGTCGGGCCGCGCCTGACGTCGGTCCGCTTGCTGCGCGGCGATTCCGCGGCATCATGGAGCGCGCGTCGGCGTTCGCCCCGCCGCGCGCCTCGGATGCACCTGCACTCGCTCGCAGCGTTGATCGCAGCCGCGCTAGGTTCCGCTTGCGTCGCGGGGCGCGCGGACGTCGCGGCGGAAGCGCGCGGAACGCCGATCGAAGCGCGCGAGTCCGCCGATCCGTTGCGCGCGACGAAGGCGCTGCTCTCCGAGGCTCGCGCCGCACTCGCCGCGAAGAACGCGGCCGTCGCGCGCGAAAAGCTGACGCTCGCGATCGACGGGTTGCTCGCGAATCGGGTGGAGGAGCTCTCGCTCGACGCCGAAGCGTTGCTCGCCGAACTCGGCACGCTCGCTCACGATGCGGGCGCGCTCCAAGCGGCGTTGTCCGCGCGGGAGCACGTGCTCGCGAGCTGCGCGGCGCGCCTTCCCGACGAGCACCCGAACCTCCAATCGGCGCGCGTACTGCTCGGCGGAACACGCTTCGCGCTCGGCGACCTCGAAGGCGCGCACGCGCTCTTCGCGAAGGCCTACACCGTCGGCGCGGCGACGCTGCCCGACGAGCATCCTGACCTCCAGAAGCTCCGCCAGAACCTGGCGGCTTCGACCGCGGCGTTGGGCGATCTCGATGGAGCCCGCGCGCTCGAGGAGAAGGTGCTCGCCGTGAGTTCCGCGACGCTGCCCGACGACCATCCGGATCTGCAGCGCGCCCGTCAAAACCTCGCGATCACGCTCTACCAGACCGGCGAGCTCGAGCGAGCGCACGCGCTGCTCACGCGCGTGGTCGAGGTGCGGGAGAGGACGTTGCCGGATGACGATCCGACGCTCGTGCTCGCGCGCGCCGGCCTCGCCTCGACGACGAAGGCACTCGGCGATCTCGACGGTGCGCGCGTGCTCGAGGAGAAAGTGCTCGCGACACGCCTGCGCTCCCTGCCCGACCGGCATCCGGACGTCCAACGCGCGCGCAACAACCTCGCGGCCACACGGTTCCGGCTCGGCGATCTCCAAGGTGCGCGGGAGCTCCAGGAGCGGGTGCTCGAAGTGCGTTCGCAGTCGCTTCCCGACGATCACCCCGACGTGCAGCTCGCGCGCAGCAATCTCGCCGCGACGTTGGCGGAGCTTGGAGACACGAGCGGCGCTCGCGCGCTGTTCGAGAAGGTGCTCGAGGTTCGCGCTCGGAGCTTGCCCGACGATCACCCCGACCTGCAGATCGCCCGCGGCAATCTCGCGGGCGTGCTGACCGCGCTCGGCGACCTTGCCGGCGCGCGAGAGCTCGAGGAGAAGGTGCTCGAGGTGTTCTTGGCGGCGCTGCCCGACGACCACCCGAACCTGCAGCACGCGCGCGCGAATCTCGCGGCGACGGCCTTCGCGCTCGGCGACCTCGAGCGCACCCGCGAGTTGGAGGAGCAGGTCCTCGCGGCGAACGCGCGGGCCCTTCCGGAGAGCCACCCGGATTTGCTGCGCGCGCGCGGCAACCTCGCCGGCACTCTCGCGGAGACCGGCGAACTCTCCGCCGCCCGCGAATTGCTCGAGAGCACGCTCGAGGTCCAGACGCGTACGCTCGCCGACGGCGACCAGGACCTCCAGTGGACGCGCCGCACGCTCGCGGTCGTCGTCGCCGCGCTCGCGGATCGCGCGCTCGTTTCCGATCGCGCGGGCCGCGACGCCGCGAAGCAGCGCTTCGACGCGCTGATCGGCGACTTCGGCCGCGCCCTGCGGCGCGGCAGCGTCCAGGCGATCGTGGACTCGTCGAGCCGCGAAGCCGAGGAGCGCATCGCGGCGCGCGGGGGCGAGCTCTCGTATGCGTTGTCGTTCGCTGCCGGCCTCGGCTCGTTCGAGCCCGACCCGCAATGGAATGAAGCCGCGTTCCTGTTGTCCGAGACGATGCGCAGCGCGGCGTTGGCGTCGGCGCGAGTCGCGCGCCGCGCAAGGTCCGATGCGAACTTCAGGACCTTGCACGGGCGCGTGCGTTCGGCGAGCGAGGAACTCGCTGCCCTCGCCTACGAGGGCGCGAGCACCGACGAACTCGACGGGGCCCGTCGGCGACTCGACGACGCCGAGCGCGAGCTCGTGCGCGCCGCGACGCGGCTGTCCGGCGGTAGCGAGGACGAGTTCGAGCCCGACTTGGCGTCGTTGGCTGCGAGGCTCGGTCCCCGCGACGCGTTGGTCGGGTATCGGAGTTACGCGCGCACCGCGCTGCGCCGCGACGACGTGCATGCGCGGGAGGTGACGGAGAGTCTGTGCGCGTTCGTCGTGCGCAACGATCGCGAGTCCGTCGTTCCCGCGCGTCTCGTGCGGATCGAGCTCGGCGAGCTCGCGGCCGTCGAACGCGCGGTCGCGACGTGGCGCGGGACCCTCGGCGTCGCGGCGGGCCGCGGGCTCGGCCGCGAGACGACGCCCACCGCCGATTCGGACGAAGCGGGTCACGTGCTGCGTGCGCTGGTCCTCGACCCGCTCGGAGACGCGCTCGCAGGCGCGGAGCGTGTGATCGTCGCCCTCGACGGCGTGCTCCACACCGTGCCGCTCGACGCGTTGCCGGCGGCGGCGCCGTGGAAGGATGGTTTGCACGCGAACGCGATCCATGTGGGCGAGTGCTTGAGGCTCGAGGTGCGCTCGTCCTTGCTCGAACTCCGCGCGCACGAGGCGCCGGTTGCGGCCGACGGCAACGTCGTCGTGTTCGGCGCTCCGGACTTCGACCGCGCGCCCGACGACGCCGACGCGGCGAGCGGCTCTCCAACGGCTCGCGCGCTCGCCGGAGCGGCGTGGTTGCGCGGCGGCGCGTGGGAAGCAGGTTTCACGCAGCTTCCCGGCACCGGCGAGGAAGCGCGCGGCATCGGTCGGCTCCACGAAGAGCGTTCCGAACCGGGCGGTGCCGTCATCGTGCTCGACGGTCCGCGGGCTTCGCGCGGGAACCTCTTCGCGCTCGCCGGCGACGCGCGCTGGTTGCACCTCGCCACGCACGGTTGGTTCGCTCCGGATTCGATCCGGTCGTGGGTCGATCCCGAGCCGATCGACGCGGCGACCGGTCGCGGCGCGCATCCGCGCGGCGAGCACCACGTCGCGGGCATGAGCCCGATGCTGCTCTGCGGACTCGCGTTGGCGGGCGCGAACGTCGCCGAGAGAGCGAATGAGCGCACGTCGGGGTTGGTCACGGCGGAGGAGCTCGCGACGCTCGACCTCTCGAACTGCGAGCTCGCGGTCTTGAGCGCGTGCGACACCAACGTCGGTCTGCGTCGCGCCGGTCAGGGCGTCGCGAGTTTGCAGCGCGCGTTGCACATGGCCGGGGCTCGCTCGGTGATCACGTCGCTGTGGAGGGTCCCGGACGTGGCGACGAAGGAGCTGATGCTCGACTTCTATCGGCGCCTGTGGGTTGAGAAGCAGCCGAAGGGCCGAGCGTTGTGGGAAGCGAAGAAGAAGCTGCGCGACGCGCGAGGCCCGGACGGCCAGCCGCTCTACACCACGCGCGACTGGGCGGCGTGGGTCCTGACCGGCGAACCGGAGTAGTTGCGCTACTCGAGCGGGAGCACGCTCCACCAGAACTCGCGGCCGCGCAGCGCGCCAAACCACACCGACTTGCCGTCGGGTGCCCAACTGATCGCGCCGATCGCGTCGAAGGCGTCGCTCGCCTTCTCGCCGACGCGGACCGTCCATGTCTCGTCCTCGCGAGCGGCGAACGCGAGCTGTTTCCCGTTGGGTGACCAACGCGGCAGTTTGGTCTCGTCGAACTCGCCGCTGGTCACGGTGCCTTGGACGACGATCCACTTGCCGCCGTCGGCCCGCGCGACGTCGACCAGCACCTGCGCGCCTTCGCTCGCGGCGACCTTGCAGCCGGTGACCGCGACGTACGTCAGTTGCTTGCCGAACGGGTCGTACGCGAGCTCGTCGACGAAATCGTAGGGACACTTCGCGTCCGCCTCGGCGTCGATCGCGACGCCCATTTTTCCGCCGCTCACGACGCGATACGCGACGTGCAAGCCGTCGGGCGAGAACACCGCACCGCCGGCGGAGTCGTAGGCCGCACCGAAGATCTTCGGGCTCGCGTCCTTCGTCTTGTCGTTCGGCACGCCGCGGACGACGACGTAGTGCAGCGGATCGTCGTCTCCCTCCGTGTCGCGCGCCGCGTCCTGCATCGTGTAGACGATCTCGGTTCCGCCCGGTTGCGGCCACGCCTCGACGATGTGGTAGCCCGTCTGGTTCGTCTCCTTGCCCTTGGTGTCGAAGATGAGGACGGCCCAGCCCTCGTCCTTCGTGCCGGTCGAGTAGACGAAACGCCCGTCCGCGGAGAACACCGGCGCGAGCACGTCATCGCTGCTCTGCCACTTCGACGACTTCTTCTTGCCGACGACCAGCACGCCGGGGCCCGGCACCTTCTCGCCGGCTTCCTCCGTGATCCAGCTGTTCGCTTGCCAGAACGCCGGCGTGCCGTCGGTCGGCGAGAGCGACACGGGTCCGATCCACGCGTCCGACACCAACTTGCGGCCGTCGAGCAACACCGTGTACGACGGCTTGCCGCTCGCGGCGACCTTGGCGGCGCGGAAGGCGACGTGTTCGGCCCTAGCGTCGATCACCGGCGGCCAGATCGTGTCGTAACCGTCGCCGACCGTGCCGCCGATCACGGCGTGCGCGGTGCCGTCGATCAGCGCGACGTACGCGACCTTGGTCCCGTTCGCGGCGAAGCGCAGGGAATCCGCCTGCACCGTCGCGCCCTCCGGAAGGAACGCGACGATGCGCGATTCGGGGCGCGACTCGGCCTGCGGGAGAACGGGCGCGATGAGCGCGAGCAAGGCGACGAACGACATGCGATGAACTCCGTTCGAGAGGAGAAGACGCGCGAGTCTACTCGCGGTTGCGAGTCCGTCGGAGTTCTCCGCGTCGAGCTACTCGACAGCGAGCGAATTCCAGCTGAGCTCTCGACCTTTGCGCGCGCCGAACCACACGGCCTTGCCGTCGGCCGCCCACTCGAGCTCCGCGATCTCGTCGAACAGGCCGGAAGCGTGTTCGCCGCAGTGGACGCACCACCCTTCCGCGCTCTTCGCGGCGAACGCGAGCGCGCCTCCGTCGGGCGACCACCTCGGCAACGCCGTGCGTTCGAACGTATCGCTCTTCGTCGCGCCGTGCACGACGCGCCACTTGCCGTCTTTGATCCGGTCGCCGCTCTCCAGAACACGGAAGCCGCGCGGCATCTTGGGATCGACCGTGCAGTCCGCGACCGTGACGTACGCGACGTGTGTGCCCGACGCATCGAACGCGATCTCGCCGATCACGTCGTATTCGCAGGCCGCATCGATCTCGCCGTCCATCGCGACCCCGACTCGATCGAGGCGGGAGGCGCAGTACGCGATGTGCTTGCCGTCCGCCGAATACACGGCACGCCCGGCGGAGTCGTAGCCCGTGCCGAGCATCGTCGGCTTCGCGGCCTTGCCCTTTGCGCCGATCGTCGCGCGTGCGATCGCGTGCGCAGCGATCTTGGTGGCCGCGTCCAATTCCTCATCGGTCGTGTCGGCCTCGACCGGAACGGAATTCTTGACGACGGTGCACGCGACTTCGGCTCCGTCCGGACGCGCGACGACTTCCGCGATTTCGCCGACGTGCATCAGCGACTCCTTACCCTTCGCGTCGAGCACGAGAACGGCATCCTCGTCGCCCTTGAGGCCGTGCCCGAAGACGACGTGACCGTCGGATGAGAACGCCGGCTCCAGGTCCTCGGCCACGAAATCGAAGCGACTGCTCTTCTTCCTGCCGAGCACGAGCACCGCGAGGGCGGGCGTCGGCTTGTCGAGCACCTTGTCCCAGCGATCCGCGCTCCAGTACACGACCGTCCCGTCGGCCGGTGAGAACGCCGGTTGACCGATCCACGCCGTCGTCACGACCTTCTTGCCGTCGACGATGAGCGTCCAAGTCTCGCGACCCTTCTTGTCGATCGATTGCGCGCGGTATGCGACGTGCTCGCCGGCGGAATCGAAGGCGACGACCTCGACGGCCGTGAACTCCTCGCCGACCGCATCGCCGATCACGGTGACCTGAGCTTCGCCGCGGTAGCCTGTGTACGCGACCTGCTTGCCGCCGCGCGCGAAACGCAGCGAGTCCTTCTCGATCTGCAGATCGGCGGGCAAGTGCGCGAGCACGCGCGCTTCGCCTTGGAGCGGAACGATCGAAGCGAACAGGGTGAGCAAGACGCTGAACGACATGCGAGAAACTCCGAAAGAAGTACTGGGGAAGGCCGGTGAGTGTAGCGACGACGCCGCGATCCGTGGGACGCGGTTCACGCCTCGTTGCTAGGCTCCCGCCGCGAAGACGGAGGTTCGCCGATGTTGGAGATCACGGACGACGGCTCGGTGCGCACGCTGCGCATGGCGCACGGCAAGGCGAATGCGTTGGACGTCGAGTTCTGCGATGCGTTGACGCGCGCGTTGCTCGAAGCGGAGGCGTCGAGCGCGCGAGCGCTCGTCCTCACCGGCACCGGTTCGATCTTCGGCGCGGGCGTCGATCTCGTGCGGCTCTCGTCGAGCGCCGCGTACGTCGCGCACTTCCTGCCGGCGCTCGATGAATTGTTCTGGACGCTCTACTTCCTGAAGAAGCCGATCGTCGCTGCGGTCAACGGTCACGCGATCGCCGGCGGGATGGTGCTCGCGTGCGCGTGCGACCATCGCATTCTTGCGCGCGGCAAGGGGCTGGTCGGGATCGCGGAGCTGAAGGTCGGCGTGCCGTTCCCGATGCTCGCGCTCGAGATCGTGCGCCGTGCGGTCGCGCCGCAACACTTCCAAGAGGCGGTGTACCGCGCAGCGAACTACGCGGGCGACGAGGCGCTCGCGCGCGGCTTCGTCGACGAGCTCGTCGAGCCGACGGAGTTGCTCGCGCGCGCGAAGCGCGTCGCTGAACAGCTCGCCGCGATTCCGCCCGCGAATTTCGCGCTGACCAAGGAACGTCTGCGCGCGCCGGCGCGCGAGTTCCTCGAACCGCGGATGAAGGCGAGCCTCGCGCAGACGATCGACGCGTGGCGTGCTCCGGAAACGCTCGCGGCGGTGCGCGCGTTCGTCGAACGCACGCTCGCGCGCTGATCACTCGTCCCAATACCGCGCGAGCCCGTCGAACGCGCGGTCGGACTCGACCTTCGACGTGCGACCGCGCATCGCGCGACGCACTTGGTCGAGCGACGCAGCTTCGGCGGGATCCTCGAGGTCGGCGTTGCGCAGCGTCGGGAACACCAAGCGTCCGAAGCGTCCCCATTGACGACCGGAGAGCCGCGCTTCGCCGCCGGTGATCAACGCGTTGAGCGCGAGCGCGAAACGGACCGTCGGATCCTTCTCGTCCTCGAGGCGCGCGAGCAGGAGCTCGACCGCGCTGGCCGAACGCAATTTCCACGTGCCCTTTGCCGCGGCGAAGCGCACGCCGGGATCGGGATCGTGCAAGCGCGCGAGCCACTCGACGTGCGAACGATCGTCGATCGTGCGATCGATGCGCTTGCGCGCCGCCGCGACCGAACCTTCCGCGCGCCACGTGTCGTACCAACGGCGCCAGTCCGCGTTCGGCGCTTCGCGCGCGAGGTCGAACACGATCGCCCAACCGATGAAGTGCACCAGCAAGTTGTCGCGCGACGACGTCGAGTCCTTCGCGCCGATCTTCAACAGCCGCTCGAGATCCGCGTCGCCGAGGCGTTCCTCGCGCAGCTCGCGCAGCGGCCAACAGCAGAGTCCGTCGACGTACCAACGTCCGTCGTAGACCGCGCCGTCGCCGAAGTATTGCGCGAGGCCTTCCTCGAACCACAACGGCAACGAGACGCCTTCCTCCGCGATGCGCGCGTGGACGAGCTCGTGCACCGCCGCGCCCGCGTCCGCGCACTCGAGGAACACGCCCGCCGACTCGAACGGATTCGCCGACGGCCGGACGTGGAACGCGCGCACGCGCGCCGGACCGATGCCGGGCACGGTCTCGAACTCGGCGTCGGATTGCAGGTCGCGGCGCGCGTCGTTCTCGAGCGCGTGGATGCGCACGCTCTTCGTGAACGGGCCCATGCGTTCTTCGACCGCGGCGAATGCGGGGTCGAGCGCGCGCGCGAAGCACGCGACGTCGACCGGCGCGCCGGGGCGCGTGTACAACGTCCACGCGGTGCGTCGCTCGATCGGTTGCCACGTCGAACACGCCGCGAGGAACACGAGGGCGAGAGCGGCGAGGCACGAGGGCGAACGCTTCATCACGGTGCTCCATCGTGGTCGCTCCGACCCGACCCGACAAGCGCCGGCGCGCGTCTCGCGTGTTCGGGTTCGATGCGCTAACTTGGTCGCCCCGCGGCTCGCCCGCCGCGTTCCCGACGTCCCTCACCCGAATCGACCGGTCATGGCCAGTTTCCGCGCCGAACTCGACGCCGCCAACAACATCGTCCTCGTGATGGTCACCGAGGACGACGGCAGCGAGCACGACTACCAATTCGACTTCGACCCGCGCTCGGGGCGCTACGAGTTCAGCGAACGCGATCTGCTCGAGCGCGATTTCGGCGCCGAATGGGTCGACGGGATGGAGCAAGCCGTCCAAGCGCTGATCAACAAGGCTGTCGGCAAGGCGTAGGAATACGGAGCCAGCCTCAACTCCGCCGTTTTCGCGGGAGGGAAGCGCTTGCAGCAACTCCGCGTGTGGGGCCCGCGAAAACGGCGGAGTTGAGGCTGGCTCCGTACTCCCGTTTTCGTTGTAACGCTTCGGCGGCGGTCCGCCTGGAGGTGGTGGAAGGCGAAGAGCCTTCTCGTTCACGGACGCGCGAGAGCGTTCGTCCACCGCCTCGGGATCCTCCGCCATGCGCCGCCTCCAAGCCGTTGCGTTCGTCGTCGCGTCGTTCGCTCTGCCCGCTTCCGCTCAATCCAACGTCGCTACGTTCTGGGGCAGCACCGTCGACGAGGCCGTCGCGACTGCGATGGACGAGGTCGGCGACCTCAACGGCGACGGCTACCACGACATGGTGGTCGGCGCGCCGGGCGGAGGGAACTCGAGCGCGATTTACTTCGTGTCCGGCAAGTACCTCGAGACCGGCAACGGCGTGCCGACGTTCGGTTCGACGTTCTCGACGCCGCAGAGTTCGTTCGGGCGACTCGTCTTGTCCGTCGGTGACGTCACGAACGACGGGATCGGCGACGTGTTCGTCGGCGACTCGACGGCCACCGGCGCGTTCCTGACGCGGAGGGCGGCGGTCGTCTCGGGCGCATCGAAGGCGATCGTCGGCGCGTACGAAGCCGCGTCGTTCTCCGCGTCGATCGCCACCGCGTGCCGCTATGGCGACTACGACGGCGACGGGCGCATCGACGTGCTCGCGAACTCGCCGGCGTCGGTGCTCAGCAGCAGCGACGACGTCTTCCTTCTGTCGCCGCGCAAGCTCGTGACCGGCGCCTCGCCGGTGCTCGTGGTGCTGTCGGGCTCTCCGAACATCGGCTTCGGCCAGAGCGTCGCGGCGGGCGACTTCGACGGCGACGGCAAGCCCGAGATCGTGGTCGGCGCGCCGCTCTGGAGCAGCGACACGGGGCGCGTCTACATCTATCGCGGGAGCGATCAGTCGCTCATGCGGATCCTCTCGGGCTCGAGCACCTCGAAGTTCGGCTCCGCGCTCGACGCGTCGTGGGACATCGATCACGACGGCGTGAAGGACTTGATCGTCGGCGCTCCGTACAGCGACGCGAACGGCACGGACGCCGGCGAGGCGATCCTCTTCTCCGGACAGCGCATCGCCGTCGGCCTCCCGTTCATGGACCTCGTGCACTGGACGGGCGCGCAGGCAGGTTCGCACTTCGGCGCGACGGTCGCGATGACGGAGGACACCAATGGCGACTTCAAGAACGACGTGATCGTCGCCGCGCCCGAGTATTCGACGACGTTCCCGATCGCGAGCTCCAACCGCGGCGCGGTGTATTGGTTCTCGGGCGAGACGTTGGAGCCGCTCGGTCGTTTGCTCGGCTCGACCGGCGAGCGCCTCGGCCGTTCGCTCTCGCGTGCTTGGGACTACACCAACGACGGGCGCTACGAGATCGCGGCGGGAGCACCGGGCTCGGACTTCGGCGCGTCGAACGCAGGCATCATGCGCCTCGCGACGCTGTTCCCGGTCGGGCCGACGTCGTTCTGCACCGGCAAGGTCAACAGCCAAGGCTGCACGCCGGCGATCGGCTTCAGCGGCTCGCCGAGCGTGTCGTCGTCCTCCGCGTTCAACGTCAAGGCGACCAACGTCATCAACAACAAGAACGGGCTGCTGTTCTACAGCTACGACGCGAGCAACTTGCCGTTCCAAGGCGGACTGCTCTGCGTGAAGTCGCCGACCAAGCGCACCGCCGTGCAGAACTCGGGCGGCAATCAGCCGCCGAACGATTGCTCCGGCACGTACAGCTACGACTTCAACGCGCGCATCCAGTCGGGCATCGATCCGTTGCTGACCAAGGGCCAAGAAGTCTTCTGCCAGTACTGGTCGCGCGACATCGCTTCGCCGAGCGGAACGAGCTTGAGCAACGCGCTGCGCTTCGTCATCAATCCCTGACGCTACGGAGCCAGCCGCGACTCCGCCGTTTTCGCGGGCCCCACACTCGGAGTTGCTGCAAGCGCTTTCCTCCCGCGAAAACGGCGGAGTCGAGGCTGGCTCCGTACGCTACCTTCGTCGACCGAACCTCCGCATGCACTCTCTTCTCCGTGTCGGTTTCGCGGCGGGACTCGCCGTGCTCGTGTCGGTCGCGTGCGACAAGAGGGTCGAGCCGCTCTGCCCAGGCAAGAACCTGCTCTTGATCAGCATCGACACGCTGCGGCCCGATCACACCTCGCCGTACGGCCACGACCTCCCGACGACGACGCTCCAACGCCTGGCCGACGAAGGCGTGTTGTTCGAGGAAGCGCTCTCGCCGGTGCCGTTGACGCAGCCCGCGCACACGAGCCTCTTCACCGGCAACTATCCCGGTCATCACGGCGTGCGCGACAACGCGGACTTCACGCTCGCCGACGATGCGGTCACGTTGGCGGAAGGGCTGAGTGCGAGCGGTTATCAGACCGGCGCGGTGCTCGGCGCTGCGGTGTTGGTCAAGCGCACCGGACTCGCGCAGGGCTTCGAGAGCTACGACGACGACTTCGACGCCGCGCAGATCGCTTCGAAGGTCCCGCTGGTCGAGCGCAACGGCGCGGAAGTCCGCGACCTCGCGTTGAAGTGGCTGGACGCGCGCGACACCAAGCGGCCGTTCGCGCTCTTCGTCCACTTCTACGATCCGCACCTGCCGTACGCGCCGCCCGGCAAGCTCGCGCAGAAGTACACGCCGTACGACGGCGAGATCGTCCACGTCGATCGTTGCGTCGGCGCGTTGGTGAAGAAGCTCGAGGACCAAGGCCTGCTCGAGAACACCGTCGTCGTCGTGCTCTCGGACCACGGTGAGTCGCTCGGCGAGCACGGTGAAGCCGCGCACGGACTCTTCCTCTACGACGCGGCGGTGCGCGTGCCGTTGATCGTGCGGTTGCCCGCGGCGTTCGGTCTGCGCGCGAAACGCGTCGCGACGCCGGTGTCGTTGATCGACGTGATGCCGACGGTGCTCGACCTGCTCGGCATCGTCGCGCCCGCGACCGACGGCGTCAGTCTCGTGCCGCTGCTGCGCGGCGGCTCGATCGACGCGCGCGATCTGTACGGCGAGACGCTCTATCCGTTGCTCTTCCGTTGGAGCCCGTCGTTCAGCGTTCGCCACGCCGGCCACAAGTACATCCACAGTCCGAAGTCGGAGCTCTACGACCTCGGCGTCGATCGCAAGGAGCTCGACAACACGCTCACCAAAGATCCGCAGCGAGCGCACGACCTCGAGACGACGATCGCCGCGCAACTGAAGCGTTGGGAGCTGGGCGGCGCGACCGCGCACAAGAACGAGGACCTCGGCGCGACGCGCGACATCGCGGCGCTCGGCTACGCGGGCGGCGGAGGCGTCGATCTCTCCACCGCGGCCGATCTGCCGGACATGAAGGAGCGCATCGATCTCTACGAGGACGTGATGGCGGGCATCGGGCTGATGACCGAGCAGAAGTTCCCCGAGGCGAAGGAGCGCTTCGAACGCGTGCTCGCCCGCGATCCGAAGAATCCGCCGGCGCACCTCAACCTCGGCGAGGTGCTCGCGCGCACCGCCGAGTTCGACGGCGCCGTGTCGCACTTCAAGACGTGTCTCGAGCTGGTGCCGTCGAACCGCGCGGCGAAGGCGTCGCTCGCGTTGCTCTACTTCTCGTGGAAGAAGTTGGACGACGCGCAGGCGCTCTACGAAGAGCTGTTGAAGGAAGCGCCGCACACGCCCGAGGTCCTCTACTACCTGGGCCAGATCCAGGAGCGGCGCGGCGAACGCGCGAAGGCGTTCGACTACTACGCCGAGGCGAAGCGTCTGCTGCCGACGTTGCCCGGGATCGATGCGCGCGTCGAGGCGACGCGCGCGAAGCCCTGACGCCGCGCGTCAGCGGTTCGCGTCGAGCCGCGAGTGGAAACCGGCGCGCAGCGCTTCGACGCGCTTGCGGTTGACGCCGAGGTCCGACCAACCGAGCCGCGACGCCGAGCGAACTTCGATGCGTTGCTCGGTCGCGTTCAACGCGAGCTCCAGGTCGTCGACGAAACGGAAGAACCGACTCGTGCACTCGATCCAGAGGTAGTCGTCGGTTTCGGTGACGACCGTCGCGCCGGGCAGAGCCTTCGCAGCTTCCGTCGCCGCGCGCCACGCGCGCGCGGGCTCGCCGTCGATGCCGAGCGGGGCGATGAAGTGCTCGCCGTCCGATGCGCTGGCTTGGCTCGACACACAATTCGGCGAGCTCGGGGCCGCGGCGAGTCGCTTGTCGTGCCACCCGAGATCGGTCGGCCGAGTCGAGGAGCACGCGGCCCACGCCGCGCCGCCGATGATCAGCACGAGCGCGATGCCGAGCAGGCGCCACACACGCTTCGAGTTCGACGTCGCCGCCACGCGCGGAGTTTCGCTCACACTCCGCGCGCGTGCAAACGACCCGCGCAACTCCGGTCCGTCGTCCAAGCACGACCGATTGCGTCCGAGATCGGGACTCGCGTTCTCCCGAACTCGCCGTCGGGCTCGCGAAGGCAGGTGCGCGGCCGCGGCACATGCGTTGTATTCCGCGCTCGAATCAGCGGAACGACCCAGTGTCGAGGCATCGAGAATCCCATCCAATGATCGCCATGTTCCCTCAATTCTCCGCGCGTCTCTCCCTCGCCCTCGCCGTCTTCGTCTCGAGCGCCGCCCTCGCGCGCGCGCAGTGCGGCGAGGTCTGGAACACCGGTTGGACTAATTACACGGTCGGACCGAGCGACATCACCGCGTCCGAGAACATCGAAGTCGCCGACGACTTCGACTTCACCGGCTCGATCTCGCGCCTGATCGTCAACGGCCACGGTCCGTTCTGTTGCGGCACGAACGTCGTCGACGGAGTTTACGTGCGCTTCTACGAATGGACCGCGTCCGGGCCCGGCGCGCTCCAGAGCGAAGTGTTCGTCGCCGGAACCGATCCGCACCTCGTCGTGCTGCCGTTGCCGCAGACGCTCGACGTCACGCTGCCCACGCCGTTCACGTCGACGGGCAAGCACTTCGTCTCCGTCCAGGTCGACTTCGAATCCAGCGGCTACTGGTACTGGTGGACCGGCGACGCGACGCCGCAGTTGTCGCCGGCGTGCATCCGCGATGTCACGAGCGGCGCCGCGTGGAGCGTCTACACCGATCCGTTCGGGTTCGTGAATCCGCGCGACGTCAGCTTCGAGCTCTTCGGCGACGCCCTCGGCGGCGCGATCTGCTACGACTGGTCCGAGAGCCCGACTCCGCGCCCCGACATCGAACACACGATCTTGCGCGACCTCGACGTCGTCGGCATCGACGACGTGTGGGCCGTCGGCGACCAGCAACGCGTCACCAACGGAACGTACGAGACGATCCCGGTCGCGATGCACTACGACGGAACGCAGTGGAGCGTCGCACCGACGCCCGCGCCGTCGATGTGCACGGGCTGCGCGCAGACTTGGTTCGAAGCGGTCGAAGCCGTGAGCTCGAACGACGTGTGGGCCGCGGGCACGCAGAAGATCACCACGCCGCAGAATCCGTATCTCGGCCAGCAGGTGATGATCCAGCACTGGGACGGCACGAGTTGGACCGTCGTCGCGAACACGCCGACCACCGTCGGCGCGACCGGCGCGATCATCTACGACATCGAAGTGATCGCGGCCGACGAGATCTGGTTCTTCGGCGAGTGGCTCGCGCCGGCGCAGACGGCGCTCGCGATGCGCTGGGACGGTTCGACGTTCCAGATCCTGCCGACGCCGTACTTCAGCTCGTCAGGCCACAGCCTCGTCGCCGCTTCCGCGCTCGCGTCGAACGACATCTGGGCCGTCGGCGGAGCGGGCGACGGCGCGGATCCCGCGGCGTTCTCGTACATCCTCCACTGGGACGGAAGCGTGTGGTCGCACATGCCCGGTCCGTTGGTCGGTTCGATGCAGACGTTGAGGGACGTCGTAGCGCTCGCCCCCGACGACGTGTGGCTGTGCGGCGAAGCGTGGTCCCCCGGCGCGATCGACGCGATGTTCCAGCACTGGGATGGTTCGACCTGGAGCAACGTCGCGGTGCCGGGCGGCGGTGCTGCTCTCTTCGCGAACGGCCCCGACGATCTCTGGAGCGTCGGCGGAACCGTCGCGCACTTCGACGGGACGAGTTGGAGTCTCGCGACGGGACTCGAGTGCATTCCCGGTGTGTCGCTCGGCGCGATCGACGGCCTCGGCGGCGAACTGTGGGCCGCGGGGCGTCAAGCGAGCGCAGGGTTGGTGCCGCTCGTCGCGCGCTACCAGCAAACCGGCGCGAGCCCCGTGTCGTACTTCTGTGCGCCGAAGACCAGCACGCAGGGCTGCACCCCGGTGCTTACCAGCGAGGGCTGCGCGTGCGATCTCGCTTCGACCACGAAGAGCTTCACCGTGCGCGCCAGCAACCTCGGCGGCCACAAGTCGGGACTCTTCTTCTACGGCACGCACGGACCGCAGCAGCAGGCGTTCCAGGGCGGCGAACTCTGCGTCGTCCTGCCGTTGAAGCGACTCCACGTGCAGAACTCCGGCGGCACGACGGGACAGTGCGACGGCTCGATCGCGATCGACTTCAACCAGGTGATCGCGGGCGGTACGGATCCGCTGCTGCAGTTCGGTGCTCAGGTCGCGGTGCAGGCGTGGATCCGCGATCCCGCGGACCCGTTCAAGTCGACGTTGACGTCGGCCCGTCTGTTCACGGTCTCGCCGTGATCGAACGGGAGCGGCGCGCGGCGTCGCCGCTCACTTGCCGTTCTGAATCCACTTCAAGAAGCGCCACTCCAAGTTGTCGGTCGAGCCGTCTTTGGCGCTGAGCGGGATGCCGTAGACCTCGGCGAAGACTTGGTCGAGCGTGCGCTCGGGCGTGCAGCTCGCAAGCTGACGCGCGAGCTTCGCGAACTTGTCCTTCGATTCCGGCGCGGTCGCGCCGCCGTGGGTCGAGAGCCAGTACGCGAACGCCGTGCGGTACACGCGGAAGAACTCCGCGTAGTCGATCACGAACGTCGAAGGCGGATACTCCTGGTCGGCCGCGTGCGGTCCGAAGAACGGCGCGTGCACGATGTGCTTGCCGCCGTCGGAGCCGCCGCTCAATACGAAGTTCGGCAGCGGGTCCTTTGCCTTCGCTTCCTTCGCGCCGCTCTTCTGGCCTTCGCGGAGGGGCGCGAGGAAGTGATCCGTGCCGCGTCCTTTGCGCCAGTGGTTCTCGACGATCGCGCTTTGCGAAGTCGCGCGCATCGGCGGCAGCGTGCCGCCCTTCGGATTGCCACCGGGAACGAAGCGTTCGTACGGCTGCGTGCGGCCGCCGCTGGTGTACACCGAGCCCGCGTTCTCGATCGTCGAGAACTCGCCGCACACCTGGATCGTCATCTCGGACGCGAGGCCGCGATCGAACGTGCTCTCGGCCACCATCGGTGAACAACGGCGGAGCAACGCGAGCGTCGATTGCTGCACCACGTGCTGCAGCGTGCCCGTCGCGCCGACCTTGGTCATCGGCATGCCGGTCTTGAACTCCGGATGGTTGCCCTCCCACGGCGCGTATTCGAGCGCGATGCAGACGGTCCACACGATCCAGAACTGCGTCCACTCCGGCGCGCTGGCGACCCAGTTCGTGGTCTTCGCGTTCTCGTCGACCAGGCCGCCGTAGCCGAGCAGCTGCATGAAGTCGAGGCGTGTCGGACACATCACGACGCGCACGGCCTTGCCGTCGGCGGGGACGAGGGTGAGGAGCTCGGCCGAGAACAGCGACTCGCGCAGACGTTTGGTCGCGTCGACGATCGCGGGTTCGGCCTTCAGGCACGCGAGCCAGTCCTTCTCCGCGCCTTTCTGGAACGCGGCCAGCGACGCCGCCTTCCACGTCTTGATCCATGCGCGCACCGCGGCGAGGTCCTGACGAATCGGTTCCGCCTTCGGGTCGGTCGGAGCGAGCCAATCGACCCAATGCGCCTGGAGTTCGACCATGCCGACCAACAAGTCGCGCAGGGCGTCGGCCTTCTGCTTGTCGTCGAGGAAGCTCGCCGGGTACTCGACCGTGAAGAGCCCGAGCTCGAACCGCGCGTAGTCCTTCTCGAGAATCGTCTCGAACGGACATTCGGCGATCGGCGTGTCCTTCTTGCAGTGTTCGTCGATGAACTGCCGCGCGAGATCGTCGTAGGTCAGCTTGGGGCTCGGCCGATCCTGGGCGACGGCGAGGGCGCCGATACCGACAGCGGCAACAGCGGCGAGCAATATGATCGAGAGTGTGCGCATGGCAAGTTTCGGCGGTGCCGACGTGAGGGGGCGGGGAGCGACGCCGGTTCTACCCCGCGACCCGTCGTCGGTGATCGAAACGGTTCGACATCTTCGACGTCCCGGAGTCGAGTCGGTTACGGGTCGACCCGTGCGAATGTGAACGCGGTTCGTCGCATGAGGTCTCTGAGAGAATCCGCGATCGCCGCCGAATGCTCGCGTCGAGGGTCCGACCCGGGCTCGCGCTAGGATGGCGCGCTCCGATGAAACGCGTCTTCCTGATCGTGCTCGACTCTCTCGGTGTCGGGGCCTTGCCCGATGCGGAGCGATTCGGCGACGCGGGGACGCACACGCTCGATCACCTGATCGAAGCGGCGGGCGGGCTCGATGTGCCGAACTTGGTCGCGCTCGGACTCGGCAACGTGCCGGGTGTGACGCGCGTAAGGAAGGCGAGCGCTCCGCTCGGAGCTTTCGGTCGCTGCGCCGAACGCTCGCCCGGCAAGGACACGTCGACCGGGCACTGGGAGATGATGGGCTGCGCGCTCGAGCGCGAGTTTCCCGTCTTCGCGCGCGGCTTTCCGCCCGAGATCATCGCTGAGTTCGTGAAGCGCACCGGAGTGCCAGGCGTGCTTGGCAACACGCCCGCGTCGGGGACCGAGATCCTGGTGCGGCTCGGCGACGAGCACGTGCGCTCGAAGAAGCCGATCGTCTACACGAGCGCCGACAGCGTCTTTCAGATCGCTTGCCATGAAACCCATTTCGGTCTCGAGCGTCTTTACTCGGTATGCGAGATCGCGCGCGACATCCTGAATCCCCACGGCGTCGGCCGCGTGATCGCGCGACCGTTCGTCGGCGAGTCGGGGAATTGGCGGCGCACGTACAACCGCCGCGACTATTCGCTGAAGCCGTTCCGTCCGACGGTGCTCGATCGCTTGAGCGCGGCGCACGTTCCGGTGATCGGCGTCGGCAAGATCCACGACATCTTTGCGGGCTGCGGCGTCGGCGAGTCGGTGCACACCGAAGGCAACGACGACGGGATGAAGAAGACGCTGGAGCTCGCGGCTCGCGTCGAACGCGGCCTCGTGTTCGTCAACCTCGTCGACTTCGACATGCTCTACGGACATCGCCGCGACGCGGCCGGATACCGACGCGCGCTGGAGAGCTTCGATCGCGAGCTCGGTACTTTGCAGTCGAAGCTGCGCGCCGGCGACTTGTTGATCTTGACCGCCGACCACGGCAACGATCCGACGTTCGTGAAGACGACCGATCACACGCGCGAGTACGTGCCGGTCCTTGCGTGGGGGCCGGGGCTCGCGGCGAACGTCGCGCTCGGCACGCGTTCGACGCTGGCCGACATCGGCGCGACGGTCGAGGAGACGCTCGGGCTTCCGCCGGAAGGACCGGGGCGCTCGTTCCTCTCCGAACTCGCGGCGTGATGGACGCGCGTTCGATCCTGCGGACGAAGCGCGACGGCGGCGTGCTCGCACGCGAGGAGAGCGAGTTCTTCCTGCGCGAATACGTCGCCGGTCGGATCCCGGAACACTTCGCGTCCGCGTTGCTCGCGCTGATCTTCGTGCGCGGCATGGAGCAGGGCGAGCTCGCCGATTGGACGCGCGCGATGCTCGACAGCGGCGAGCGCCTCGCGTTCCCCCGCGTCGAACTTCCGAAGGTCGACAAGCACTCGACCGGCGGCATCGGCGACAAGGTCTCGATCCCGCTCACGCCGGCGCTCGCCGCGTGCGGCGTCGCGGTGCCGATGATCTCGGGGCGCGGGCTCGGGCACACGGGCGGGACGCTCGACAAGCTCGAAGCGATCCCCGGTTTTCGCACGCAGCTCTCGAGCGTCGAATTCGCGCGTTGTCTCGAAACCGTCGGCGTCGCGCTCGGCGGTCAGACGCCCGAGCTCGTGCCCGCCGATCGCAAGCTCTATGCGCTGCGCGACGTCACCGGCTTGATCGAATCGATCCCGCTGATCGCGAGCTCGATCCTCTCGAAGAAACTCGCCGAAGGTCTCGATGCGCTGGTGCTCGATGTCAAGTTCGGCTCGGGCGCGTTCTTGGTCGAGCGCGAACGCGGAGCGGAGCTCGCGCGGACGATGCTCGCGCTCAGCCAGAGCATGGGCGTGCGCACGACCGTCTTCCAGACGTGCATGTCGCGGCCGCTCGGCCGCAAGGCGGGCAACGCGCTCGAAATCGAGGAGAGCTTCGACTGCCTCGAAGGCGGCGGTCCGAGCGACCTGCGAGAACTCGTTTGTCTCCAAGGCGGCGAACTGCTGCGCCTCGCCGGCCGCGCGGCCGATCTCGACGCGGGACGAGCTCGCATCGCGCGCGCTCTCGACGACGGCAGCGCCCGCGCCGTCTTCGCGCGCGTGATCGAGGCCCAGGGCGGCGATCCGCGGTGTCTCGACGATCGCGGTTTGCTCCCGCACGCGCGCGAACGCGAGCGTTTGACGGCGCCGGCGGACGGCGTGTTCGCTTGGGCCGACTTGCGCGAGCTCGGCCTCGCAATCACCGCGCTCGGGGGCGGACGCAAGGCGCTCGGCGATCCGATCGATCCGGCGGTCGGCGTCGAGTTCCTGGTCGACGACGGCGCGCGCGTACGCCGCGGTGAACCGGTGCTCGAGCTCCATCATTCCGGCATCGGACTCGACGAAGCGCGCCGACGAATCGCCGCGTCGTTCGAGGTGCGCGCAGAGCACCGGCCGGACCCACTCGTGCTCACGCGATCCAACGCTTGAGCCGCGAGCCCCTTGCGGCGCGACGGCCGCGAGGCTTCGATGGCGCGCGATGCTCTACCTGCGCTGCGCGCTCGGCCTGCTCGCCCTGTGCGGCATCTGTTGGCTGATCTCGAGCGAACGCAGGCGTTTCCCGTGGCGCGTCGTCGTCACCGGCCTCGTGCTGCAGGTGGTGCTCGCGATCTGGATCCTGCACTCGAGCTCAGGCGGCGTTTTCTTCGACGGCATCGCGGGCTTCTTCGAGAAGCTGATCTCGGTGTCGCGGCCGGGTTCGGAGCTGATCTTCGGTTCGCTCGCGAAACCCGACGGCCCCGCCGGTTTCATCTTCGCGTTCGCGGGCAGCGGCTTGGTCGTGATCGTCTTCTTCGCGGCGTTGATGTCGGTGCTCTACCACCTCGGCGTGATGCAGACGGTGATCTGGATCCTCGCGCGCGTGATGACGGTGTTCATGGGCGTGTCGGGTTCGGAGTCGATGACCGTCGCCGCGGAGATCTTCGTCGGGCAGACCGAGTCGCCGCTCTTGGTCAAGCCGTACCTCGCGCGGATGACCAAGTCCGAGCTCAACGCGATGATGACCGGCGGCTACGCGACGATCGCGGGCTCGGTGATGGCGGTGTACATGAGCTTGCTCGGCTCGGAGTACGGTCCGCACTTGCTCACCGCGTCGGTGATGTCGGCGCCGGCGGCGTTCGTGTGCGCGAAGATCATCCGACCGGAGACGGAGAAGTCCGAGACCGCCGGCCGCATCCCGCTGCGCATCGAGCGCGATGCGTCGAACATCATCGAAGCGGCGGCGAACGGCACCAGTGACGGACTCAAGCTCTGGCTCAACGTCATCGCGATGTTGATCGCGTTCACGGCGCTGGTCGCGTTGATCGATTGGCCGCTCGGAGCGATCGGGTCGTCGCTCGACGTCGAGGGCGGACTGTCGCTCTCGCGCTGCTTCGGTTGGGTGTTCGCGCCGATCGCGTGGGTGATGGGCGTCGACGGTTGGCACGATTGCCAGATCGTCGGGTCGTTGCTCGGCACCAAGATCTCGCTCAACGAATTCGTCGCGTACGAGCGTCTGTCGCACATCCTGCCGGGCTCCGGTGTCGACGGCGCGCTCGAGCACGTGCGCTCCGCGAAGATGGTGACGTACGCGCTGTGCGGCTTCGCGAACTTCGCGTCGATCGGCATCCAGATCGGCGGCATCTCGCCGCTCGTGCCGGAACGCAAAGCGGAGATCGCCGCGTTGACCGTCAAGGCGATGATCGGCGGCGCGATCGCGACGTGCATGACCGCGACGGTCGCGGGGGTTTTCCTGTGAGCGTGCGTGTCGAGCGCGATGCGGACGTCGAGCGGCTCGCTCGCTCGTTGTCCGAGCACGAGGTGCGCGACTTCGACCTCGTAATCGTGCTCGGGTCGGGGCTCGGTAGTTTCGCCGAACGTCTTACCGCCGCGCGGCGCATTCCGTACGCGGAGCTCGACGGCATGCCGGCGAGTCGCGTCGTCGGGCACGCGGGCGAACTCGTGATCGGCGAACTCGGGCGGCGGCGCGTGCTCGTGCAGCGCGGCCGCGTGCACCTCTACGAAGGTTGGAGCGCTCGCGAAGTGACGCGCGCGGTCCGAGCGTTCTGTCGCGCGGGCGCGAAGGCCGTCGTCTTGACCAACGCCGCGGGCGGGCTGCGTCGCGAGTGGCCGGCCGGCACGCTGATGCGCATTCGCGATCACCTCGCTCTGCAAGGTCGCGCGGCGGTCGGCGCGCACGAGCGCGGCGCGACGCGCGTGTGGGACGAGGAACTCGGTCGCGCGCTCGAGCTCGGCGCCCGCGACGCCGGTGTCGCGCTCGAGTCCGGCGTCTACGCCGCGCTGCCGGGACCGAGCTACGAAACGCCCGCGGAGATCCGTTGGCTCACCGACTGCGGCGCCGACGCGGTCGGGATGAGCACCGCCCTCGAGGCCGTCGCGGCGCGAGCGGCCGGTGCGCGCGTCTGCGGGATCTCGCTCGTCACCAACCAAGCGGCGGGGATCGCTCCGCACGCGCTCTCGCACGACGAAGTCGTCGCCGCGGGCGCCGCGGCGTCCGAGCGTTTCGGCGCGGTGCTCGAGCGCGCCGTGCCGCGCCTTCGCGAAGTGCTCGCCGCTCGCGCGTAGTTTCGCGCTCGCCCCTCGCCGCCCACGCGTTGCCCGCTATACCGATTCGCCATGCAAGCAGGAGCTCCGAACACCGCGCTGGATTCGCTGTTGCGCGGACTCGGGCGCGAGACGTCGCTCGATGTCGTCCACGGCGAGATCCGGCGCGCCGCGTAGACCGTCGCCCGCGTCGCCGAGTATGGGATGTGCTTGGTCACGTGCTCAGACGAGTTCCAGGGCGAGCTGCGGGCCGGCTTCGATCGCGACGTCGCGCAGCCGTTGATGGCGCCGTTGACGATGCAGCAGCGGCGCATCTTCACCGTGTCGAACCTCGGCGGGCGGATCGAGCCGGGCGCGCTGGAGCTCGCGAACGATCACTTCACCGTCAAGACGCGGACCGGCGGCGCCAAGTTGCTGTTGGTCGAGGTCGCGTCGCACGTCGGGAAGATCCTCGACGGACATGAGCACACGTACGGCACGCTCGATCGCTTCGGCGTGCGCTCGCCGTGCTGCGGCGCGTTGACGATGTTGCTCGAGAAGCCGCGGTCGTCGCAGACGGTGCGCCATCCGTGGTTCGAGCAGCTCAGCGCCTTTTTCGGCCCCGAGCGGCTCGCCGAATTGCGCGCCGACGAAGGGCCGTTGCGCCTCGTGCGCACCGCGGTCGTGCACACCGTGTTGCAGGTCGAGACCGCGATCGACGATCTTTTTCGCGATCCGCCGGCGACGCCGACGCATGTTCTGATCTGCGCGGTGTTGGTGATCAACCAGCGCGGGCCGGACACCGCGGTGCTCGTCGGCTGCCATCATCTGCGCTTCGACGGCAGACGCGTTTGGGTCGAAGCCGGCGCGAGCCTGCGCGCGCGCCCCGATGCGATGGACGTGCAAGTCGAGAACGGACGTTTGCGCATCGTCTCGCGTCCGCTGCGCGACGACGCGGTCAGTCATGACGTCGAGTTGACGTCGGTCGTTGGGATCGCGCAGCGCGCGGCGTCGTTGGGCGCGGTCGAGCGGGTGTTGAAGGCCGGCCTCACGCGGCCCGAGGTCGTCCTCGAGGCCGAGCGCGTGCGCGAACTCGCTGCGCACGCCGTCACGCGGTCGATCGAGCTCGAGACGTATGCCCGGCCGCTCCTACGCGCCGTCTTGCAACGGATCTCGCGCACGCAGCCGGAGCTTGGGCTCGCGGTACTGTACCTGTCCGCGAACGCGGGTTCGCGGCGTGCGAGCGAGCTGAGCGCCTTCTTCGCGCGCAACGCGACCGACGAACAGGCGCGCAGCGCATTCGTCGAGTTCGAGCGTGAGCTTCAAGAGCTCGACGCGCTGGTGGCGCGCCCGATACTCGGGTTCTTGTTCGGCGTCTAGACGCTCACTCCTCGTCCTTGCGGTCGACGCCTCCCGCCTCCCGATTCGGCTGCGGCAAGCCGAACGACTTGCGCAACAACGTGTCGAGCGCCGGACCCCAAGCATCGAACGCGTGGGCTTCCGACGCCGCCGTGACGACGGAACCGAAGGCTTCCGGCGTGCCGCACGCGCGCAACAGCGCGTCCAGCGTCGTCGCCGCGAGTTCGCGCGCGTCAGTCGCTCCTTCGGCCGCGGCGAGCAACGCGAGAGCGTGCGCCAGCGCGAGATCTTGGACCTGCGCGCCGCGCATCAGGACCCGCGCGGCCGCGAAGTAGTCGCGCGCGTCGACCAAGCCGCCCTCGCCGACGATCGCGCGCACGCGCACGAGCGCGGCGTCGGGATCGACGGGGCGGATGCTCTTCGGGTCGCCGTTCAGCGAAGTGTCGAGGCGTTGGACTTCCTTCGAGTTGAAGCCCTTCGGCTTCTTCCCGCGCGGCTCGGCGCGTTGGTCGTCGAAGTGCAGGGGCTCGAGCGCGAACTCCGCGCGAATCGATTGGTGCACATGGTTGTCGAACGGTTTGGTCGGCGGAGAGCGAGCGTCTTCGCCGTCGAGGACCGAGCACAGTTGTTGCGAGCGTCCGGTCGCGAGCAACCAGCGATCGAGTGACTCCGCGCCGGCCTCGAGCGCGTACGACGCGCGCTGCAACGCCGCGATCGAGAGCAGCACGTGGCCGAGCAGGATGCGGTTCACTTCCTCGCCCTCGCGCGCGAGCAAGCGACCGGCGTAGTAGAAGTCCTCGCCCGCGGTGAAGTCGGCGGCGCGCAGGATCTCGTCGAGGCGTTCCACGCGCTTGCGCCGTCGCTCGACGATTTCCTTGTCGCTGAAGCGGCCGCGGTCACTGCGATCCGAAACGTCTTCGCCGTACAGCGTCGCGAGCTCGCGACCGCCGGACTTCTTGCCCTTCTGGGCGGCGCCGAACGCGCTCGGCGCGAGCGCGAGCAACGCAATCGAGATCCAGGCAAGCGGGTTCAGGTTCATGGCGAGCGAAACGACCCCCGACTCGGCGAAGAGTGTCGCATGGGGCTTCGAAACATCGAAACGGAGCACAGCCCTCGTCCGAACAAGACGCTCGACCGTGAGTTCCGTTGCGGCCTCGTTCGCGGAATCGTGCGGGAATCACGATCCGTCGCGAGCGACGTTCGGCGCGCGCGAAGCTTCCTACGACCTCGAGCGGAGGCTCGAGCGCGCTCAGGACGCGTGTTGCGGCGTCGGCGCTCCGCGGCGGAAGCGCGGCGTGTTCAGGACGCCCATGCGGTGGGCGTACCACTGCGCGAACGTGGCGAGCGTGTGGAACGCGTACCGCGTCGAGGCGCGGATCGAGATGCTCGATGCTTCATCGAAGTAACGCACCGGCACCGGCACGTCGCCGATCTTGAAGCCGAAGTGCACCGCCTGAACCAGGAACTGCGAGTCGAAGACGAAGTTGTCGCTGTTCTCCTTGAACGGGACGGTCTCGAGCACGCGGCGGCTGTACGCGCGAAAGCCCGAGTGCCACTCGCCGAGGTTCTGACCCGACAACAGGTTCTCGAGCAGCGTCAACCCGCGGTTCGACAAGTACTTCACCGGCGGCATGCCGCCTTCGAGGGCTTCGCGCCGCGTGCGAATGCGGTTGCCGAGGACGACGTCGCAGATCCCGAGCTTCAGGACGTGCACCGCCGGGCCGATCATGCGGCCGTCGTATTGGTAGTCGGCGTGCAACATGATCACGCAACCGGCGCCGCGCTTCAGCGCCTCGGCGTAGCACGTCTTCTGGTTGCCGCCGTAGCCCGTGTTCTTCTCGTGGCGGATGAACGTGACCGGCAGGCGCTTCGCGATCTCGGCCGTGTTGTCCTTCGAGCAGTCGTCGACGACGATGATCTCGTCGACGATGTCCTTCGGGATGTCGTTGTAGATGCGCTCCAGGGTGTTGGCCGCGTTGTAGGCCGGCATCACCACGATCACGCGGTCGTTCTGATCCACACCTGGATTATGGCCGACCGGGTCGCGGACCGGGAAGCGCCGGCTCGACGTCGTCGACTGCTACACTCCCGCCCATGTCGCCGGACGCGCGCGAAATGGCCCGAAGGGCCTTGCAACGGGTGTCGACCGAGCCGCCGACTGACGGCGTGCATGTCGTCGTTCAGCCGACGGGTGCGCCGCTGCGCCCCGCTTACGAGTCAAAGGGCGGCGAAGCGACGGGGAACGGTCGCGAGCTCGTCACCGAGAGCGCGCTAGAAATCGTCCCGCGCGGCGGGACGTTTCGCGTGCCCCGCGGCGCCATCGTGACTCCAGGCGCTCGCGAAGCCGCCGAACGCCGCGAGATCCGCCTCGTCGATCACGGCGGCCGGATCGCGCAGCCGCGTGGCCGACACCTGCGCGTCGCGCTCGGGGCGGATCACGGAGGGTTCGCGCTCAAGCGCGAGCTCCTGGCGTCGGTGCGCGAACTCGGGCACACGGCGCTCGACCTCGGAGCTCGCGACGAGAACCCCGTCGACTACCCGGACTTCGCCCGCGCGGTCGCCGAGGCGGTGGCGTCCGGTCAATGCGACTTCGGTATTTGCGTTGACGCAGCTGGAATCGGCTCCGCGATCGCGGCCAACAAGGTGCCGGGCGTTCGCGCGGCGCCTTGCAACGACGTCGCGCTCGCGCGGAGTGCCCGCGAGCACAATCACGCCAACGTGCTCGCCCTCGGTGCCAAGTTCGTGACGCGCAGCGTTGCTCATGACATCGTTCGCGCGTTCCTCGGCACGGCCGAGGGCGACGAGCGCCATGCGCGCCGCGTCGCGAAGATCGAGGCGCTCGAGCGTCGCTACGCCCGACGTCCGGATCTCCAGGCGACTGACGCCGGTGTCGGCGCGGTCGCACACGAGGCGCTCGAAGCGATCCTGACCGAGGTCGCGCGCCAACTCCTCGACCACGGCATCGAGCCGGTTTCGCCGTGGGGTTCGACGACCGTTCAGGTCGAGCTCGCGATCGATCGGGTGCGCGCGGTGCTCGATGCAGGGGCGTGTCGTATCGGCTGCTCGCCGTGTGCATCGCCCAAGCTCGACGGGCTCGCGAGCTACCTCGATCACACGCTGCTCAAGGCCGATGCGACGGTCGCCGAGATCGACAAGCTGTGCGCCGAAGCCCTCCAATTGCGGGTTGCGAGCGTCTGCGTCAACGGCGCGTGGGTGAAGCGTTGCGCGGAAATCCTCGCGGGTTCGGGCGTGTTGGTGTGCTCGGTCGTCGGGTTCCCGCTCGGCGCGACGGCGAGCGAGGTCAAGGCTTTCGAGGCGCGGCGTGCGATCGAGGACGGCGCCTGCGAGATCGACATGGTGCAGAACGTGGGCGCGTTGAAGTCGGGCTTCGACGACTTCGTCGAGCGTGACGTCGCACTGGTCGTCGAGACGTGCCGCCGGATGGGCGCTCGCTCGAAGGTGATCCTCGAGACCGCGCTGCTGACCGAGGCCGAGAAAGTTCGAGCGTGCGAGATCGCGGTCCGCGCCGGCGCCGACTTCGTGAAGACGTCGACCGGGTTCTCGCGCGGCGGCGCCACTGTCGCCAACGTCGAGCTGATGCGTCGCACGGTCGGTCCGCGGGTCGGGGTGAAGGCCGCGGGCGGCATTCGCGATCAGGCGGGAGCCAAGGCGCTGATCGACGCGGGCGCCACGCGCATCGGGGCCTCCGCGTCGGTCACGATCGTGCGCGGATCGGTCGGGCGCGTCGAAGGCTACTGAGCCTCAGCTGGCGTCAGGGCAGGGAGTAAAAGCCCTGCTTCAGCAGTTGGGAGGCGATCAGGAAGGCATCGGACTCCTCGCCCTGGACCGGAGCCACGAAGCGCACGTTGGCCGCTTCAATTCCGCAGGTCGTCGCCGCGACTTGCCAGGCGCGCAGAACGTCGAGCACCCGATCCTCTAGGCGTCGTCCGGCCGGCACCTGCATCGCAAAATCGATGCAACCGTCATAGATCGGCGCCAGGACGACGGACGGCGGCTCGGCGCTGTCGAACTCACGCAACCAGACACCGCGAGGCTCGGGGTGGAAGGCCGACTGCCCCTTCAAGCCCCAGAGGCGCGTCCCGTCGTGGGCCCGAAGGCTCCACTCGACCACCTCGACGATCGGGCTCGAGAGGTCGGGGCGAGGGAAGAGAAGCAGGCCTCGGCTGACCGAGCCCAGCCCCGCCAGTCGATCCCGCCAGTAGTCCGGTTCCAGCAAGAACCGCGACGGACTTCGACGTTCCGGAGACGGCATGGAGGCCGCCAGCCCGTCGATGAGGGGCACCGAACGCGGCATCTCGGAAAACCGGCCGACGACCCTGATTCGCGACGCGTGCTCCGTTGACCGGGCCGGAACGGGGCAAGCGCGCGGTGTGCTCGTACCTACAAGGACTTAGCGTGCGTCTCCCTGGCCGATTCGTGGGTCTTATCCCTATCATCTGCGCCGCCCGCGGCCGGGCTTCCGCGGTACGGCGTGAATGCGCGTGACCCATCTGCTGGGATGCACTCGCCGCCTCCATCCGACGGGAGGGCTTCCGGCCTCGGAAGGAGTTTCGCGATCGTGCATCCCCAAGCAACCCACTGGGCAACCCACCGGGCACTGTGCTGGACCGTTCTGGCCGCGGCGTTCGGCGGCCCTGTTTCAGCTTCGACGGACGGTGGCAAGACGAGCGCGAGCCCCGCGGGCTCCGTCACGTTGATCAAAGCCGCCAAGGTCATCCTGCGGCCCGGCAAGATCGAGGAGCACACCTCGGTGCTCGTCCAGGACGGCAAGATCATCGCGATCGGCGCGAACCTCACCGCGCCCGAGGGTGCGCGCGAGATCGAAGGCGAGGTCGTGTGCGCCGGCTTCATCGACGCGTGGTCGTCTTTCGGCGTCGACGCGGATGCGTTGCGCGACGAGCGCGTCAGCGCCGCCTCGTTGACCACCGACGCATGGGACCCGTACGTCGACGAGCGCTTTCGCCTCGACGTGCTGCGCGGCGGCGTGACGTCGATGCGCGTCGGCCTCGCTCCGAACGCGAAGGTCGGGGGCGTCGGCGCGGTGGTGCGGCTCCATCCGCGGATTTCGGATCGGCGCGCGATCGTGCTCGCCGACGCGTGCATCGCGCTGGGCGTCGGCATCACGCGGAGTTCGCGCGGTCTCGATCCGTTCGATCGGCTCGCGGACGTCGATCGCGCGCTCGGCGCGGTCGGCGACGGCTGGAGCTACCTCCAGGACAAGGTCGAGTACAAGCACGAGCTCGAGGCCTGGCAGAAGACGGTCGCGGACAAGGAGAAGGAGCTCGAGGACGGCGCCAAGAAGGCGAAGAAGGACCGCGAAAAGGAGAAGGGCGACGCGGAGAAGGCGGGCAAGGAGTTCAAGGAGAAGGCGTACAAGGAAGACAAACGCCCCAAGCCGCCTCGCTTCGACGACGACAAGGAAGTGCTCGCGCGCGCGGCCAACGGCGAATTGCCGGTCGTGGTCGAAGTCCATCGCGCGGTCGAACTGCGCAGCTTCCTCGACGGCGCCGCACGCTACGACCGCACGCGTTGGATCCTCGCGGGCGCGAGCGAGTCGCTGCCGTTCGCGAAGCAGCTCGCCGACCACGGCATCACGGTGCTCGTCTCGCCGACACCGATGGGCCAGATGCGCACCGAGGAAATGCGCGACGCGGACCCGTCGCTCGCCGGGCGTCTGTCGGAAGCCGGCGTGAAGGTCCTGATCGGTTCAGGGATGGAGCGTCCGCTCGGATCCCGCGATCTCGCGCTCGTCGCGCAGATCGCGATCGGCAACGGCTTGCCGCGCGAGAAGGCGTTCGAGGCATTGACGCTCGGCGCCGCGCGCGCGTTCGACGTCGCGGATCGCATCGGTTCGGTCGAAGTCGGCAAGGACGCCGACCTCTTGGTGCTCGACGGCGAGCCACTGCTCGCCGCCACGCGCGTGCGCTACGTCCTGTCGGCTGGCGACTTGGTCATCACTCCGGAGAACTGAACGTGATCCGCGCACTCGCTCTCGTGTTCGCGCTCGCGCCGAGCGCATCGGCTCAGACGTTCGGCGTCCATGCTTCGAAGGTCTACGGACCGGACGGAGTCGTCGAAGACGCCACGTTGCTCGTCGAAGACGGCAAGGTCCGCGCGATCGCGCGCGGTCGCGACGTGCCCGCGGGCACGGCGATCCTCGAGCACGACGGCGCGTTGAGCGCCGGTCTCGTCGCCGCGCATTCCTACGCCGGCGTGTTGCAGGAGTCGCTCGACGACACGCGTTCGGTGCTCGCCGATGCGCGCATCGCGGACGCGTTCGACGCGAGCTCGTCGGACTTGCGCCGCGCGTTGCGGGCCGGGATCACGACGATCGTCATTGCGCCGCGGCCGGAAACGCTGGTGCCCGGCGTGACGGCGGTGGCGAAGACGGCGGGCGGAACGCTACTCCGTCGCGACGGTCAGCTCACGATCGCGCTCGACGGCCGCGCGCAGCGCATCAACCGCGCGCCGACCAGTCCGATGGGTATGGTGGCGGAGCTCGAAGCGCGCTTCGCGAAACCCGAAGGCGTGTTCGCGACGGTCGCGTCCGGCCGCATGCCGGTGATGATCGCGGCGACGCAACGCTCGGAGATCGAACGTGCGCTCGCTTTCGCGCGTAAGCATCACCTGAGCGGCTCGTTGCTCTTCGCGCCGCTCGCGGGCGAGCTCGTCCCCGACGTCCAGAGCTCCGGCCTCGCGATCGTCTTCGCCGCGCTGCCGATCGGCGCCGAGAGCCGCACGATCGATTCCGTGGTCGCGATCGCGAAGGCCGGCGTGCCGTTCGCGTTCGCGCTCGACGTGCCGTTCGACGCTCCCGACGCGCTGCGCATCTCGGCGGCGCTCGCGCGGCGCGGCGGAGTCGATCCCGCGAGCGCGATGCGTGCGTTGACGTCCGACGCCGCGCGCATCGCGGGCGTCGGCGAGCGCGTCGGCGCGTTGGCGAAAGGCATGGACGCGGACTTCGTGTTGTGGAGCGGCGATCCGCTCGACCTCGGTTCGCGCGTGGTGGCGGTCTACGTCGACGGCGTCGAGCGTCTCGGAGGTGCGCGATGAGCGCTTGGTATCTGGCGACGCTGCTCGTCCTCGCGGGCGACGCGAAGAAGGACGACGACTCGCGTTCGTGGACGGTCTTCGCGGACAAGGTCTACACGTCGGTCGGCGACGCGCTCGACGGCGGATTGATCCGCGTGCAGGACGGCAAGATCGCCGCCGTGGTGCCGGGCTCGAGCGCGGGCAGCGGTGATCATTCGCTCTCCGTCGCCGCGATCACCGCGGGCCTGATCGATCTCTCGGCGCGCGTCGACGGCGGCGCGATGTCGGTCGAGCAATCGAACGAGACGATCGCCAACCTGCGCGCGTTCGACGCGCTCGATCGCTTCGACGAGGACTGGGTGCGCCAAGCGAAGAGCGGCGTGACCTGCGTCATGGCGTCGACGTACGACGACGCGGTGATCGGCGGCCTCAGCGTCGCGCTCAAGACGGCGGGAGCCGATGAACTCGTCGAGCGCGTGGTCCAACCCGACGTCGCGTTGCGCGCGTCGATGGGCCAGCAACCGAGCAGTCGCAACCACCCGGCGTCCGGTCGGCCGAACGATTTCTTCGCGCGCCGCCCGACGACGCGCATGGGCGTCGAATGGACGTTGCGCGATCGCTGCTTCGAAGCCGCGTACTCGAAGAACGATGCGGCGCGCGCGTTCCCGGGCTCGAAGGAGATCCTCTCGGTGCTCGCGGGCGAACGCCCGATCGCGATCCAAGCCTGGTCGACGCAAGACATCCGCACCGCGATCTTCTGGAAGGAAGAGATGGAGCGCGAGGGCTTCGGTCGGCCCAAGTTGATCCTCGACGCCGCGGCGGAAGTCTGGAAGGAACCGGGACTGCTCGTGCGCTCGGGCGCCGCGGTCGTGCTGCCGCCGCATCCGTTGCAAGGGCGCGGAGGCGAAGGCTCGTTCATGGCGCTCGACACCGCGAAGATCCTCAACGATCTCGGCGTGTTGTTCGCGTTCTCGTCGCACAACGCGGTCGCGCCGTCCGCGCGTCTCGCGCTGCAACCCGGTTACGCGATGCGCGGCGGTCTGCCGTTCAACGCGGCGCTGAAAGCCGTGACGATCAATCCCGCGCGCATGATCGGGATCGAGTCGCGCGTCGGATCGATCGAGGTCGGCAAGGACGCCGATCTCGTGCTGTGGAGCGGCAAGCCCTTCGAGGCGACGTCGCGCGTCGTCGGCGTGCTCGTCGACGGTCGTTTGATCCTCGACCCGCGCGTGAAGACACAAGAACAAAGCGAGGCGAAGTGATGCCTCTCTCGGAATCGCGGAGAACTTCGATGCTCTTGAACCCCATTCGTCCTGCGGCGCTTCGTTCGACCCTTTCCGTTCTCGCGCTCGTCCTCGCCGCCGGCGTCGCCGTCGCGCAGGATCGCATCGCGATCAAGGCGGGACGGATCATCACGCAGGCCGGTCCGGAGATCCTGAACGGCGTGATCGTCATCGAGAACGGACGCATCAGCGCGATCGGCGCCGACGTGAAGGTGCCGTGGGACGTGCCGGTGCTCGACGCGTCGAAAATGACCGCGATGCCGGGCTTCGTCGAAGCGCACAGCTTCCGCGGCATGGACCGGCCGAACGAGAACGTCGACGTCGCGCCGTTCCTCTCGGTGCGCGACTCGATCGATCCGATCGCGTTCTACTTCGAGGAGTGCCTGCGCTACGGGATCACGACGATCAACGTGCAACAGGGCAACCAGTGCGTGATCGGCGGTCAGGGCCTGATCGTCAAGCCGTTCGGGTTGACCGTCGAGGAGATGTTGGTGCGGCCCGACGCGGGCTTGAAGCTCTCGGCGACGCCGAAGTTCGGCTTCTCGAGCGCGACGCAAGCGCAGTCGCTGCGCAACGCGTTCGGCGAACTGCGTCGCCACCTCGAGCAACTGGTCGCCGACGCGAAGGACGGCAACGACCGCGCGCGACGTGAAGCGCTCTTCCAAGGCCGCGATCTCGAAGGCGAGAAGGGCAAGGGCAAGGCGATGGGCGGTACGACTTGGAAAGTCGACGGCCTCGAGCTCGTGCCGCGCGGCGAAGTCGACGGGAAGATGGAGCCGCTGCTCGACCTCGTCGAAGGTCGCGTCAACGCCTACATCTACTGCGGTCGCGCGATGGACGTGCGCACGGCGCTCGAAGTCGCGCGCGACAACGGCTTCCTCGCGCGCACGACGTTGATCGTCGACGGTTCGTGCTGGAAGGCCGCCGCGCAGATCGCGGAAGCGGGCGTGCCCGTGGTGCTCGGCGCGCCGTTGACCGTGATCGAACGCGATCCGATCACCGGCAAGGAGACCGAGACTTTCGCGCCGACCGAGTTCCAGAAGAAGGGCGTGCGCTTCGCGTTCTCGAGCTCGAACTCGACGACCGAGTCGCTCTGGTTCCAAGCGGCGACCGCGGTCGCGAACGGCTTCACGCGCGAGGCCGCGCTCGACGCCGTGACCAAGAACGCCGCCGAGTTCCTCGGCCTCGGCAAACGCCTCGGCTCCCTCGAAGTCGGCAAGGACGGCAACGTCGCGCTCTTCTCGGGCGATCCGCTCTCGATCACCGCGACCGTTCAATACGTCGTCATCGAAGGCAAGCAGGTCTACGACCGCAGCAAGGACATCCGCGTCAAGTCGCTGATGGAAGGCAAGATCCCCGCGGGCACGACGCCGATGGGCGGCGACGCCGACGCGGGCCACGTCCACGACGACGGCTGCGGCACGATCGGCGACGACGAGCACGACGCGAAGAAGGACGACAAGGACAAGAAGGACGAGAAGAAGCCCGCCGACAAGAAGGACGAGAAGAAGGAAGAGAAGAAGGACGACAAGACCGGCGACGAGAAGAAGGGGAGCGGCAACTGATGCTCTCGCTGGTTCTCTTCGCCGCTCTCTGCGCGCCGGCGGGCGGCAAGACGGTCGCGCTCAAGGCCGGCACGGTCCACGTCGTCGCCGAAGGTCGGACGCTGACCGGCGGCGCGACGGTGTTGATCCGCGACGGCAAGATCGTCGCGGTCGGCAAGGACGTCGACATCCCGCCGAACGCCGAGGTCGTCGACTACGGCCCCGACGCGGTGCTCGCGCCGGGCTTCGTCGCCGCGAACTCGAGCTACTCGCAGTTCTTCGCCGCCGCGCGCACCGCCGCGCCGGACGTGCGCGCGATCGACAACGTCGATCTCTATTCGACGATGTACGTCGCCGATCTGATGGGCGGCGTCACCACCGCCTACGTTCCGCCGGCGCGCGGTCGCTTGATCGGCGGCCAAGGCGCGGTGATCAAGCTCGCGGGCGAAGACGAACGCCGACGCATTCTCTCCGACGTCGCGTCGATCCACGGCGCGATCAGCGACGAAGCGCGCGGCACGCCGGGCTACTGGGAGATCCCGGTGCCGGCGACGGCGCAGACCGGGCTCGGCATGGAAGAGCCGCAGCTCCCGCGTTCGTTGATGGGCGCGATGGTCGCGCTCGACGAACTGGTCGTTGCCGCACGCGGAGGCAAGGACAACGGCGACTACGGTCCGCAGACGGCGGGCGAGCTCGCGACGCTGATGCGCCGCAACGTCCCGTGGCGCATCGACGCGGAGAGCAGCGAGGAGATCCGCTCGATCTCCGAGTGGGCGAAGCGCGAGCGCGTGTCGCTGATCGTCGAAGGCGCGTCCGAGGCCGCCGATGTCGCGGAAGAACTCGCGAAGAACGGCGCGTCGGCGATCGTCGAAGTTCCGATCTCGCCGAACGGTTCCGGTCGCGACCTCGGTCGCGGCGAGGACGACGAGTGGCCGCGCTTCGACACGGTTTCGAAGCTCGTCGCGGCCGGCGTGCGCACCGCGATCGCGACGCCGGACTTCGTGCGGCCGCGCGACCTGCGCTACGCGGCGTGCATGGCGCTGCGCGGCGGACTCTCGACCGATGCGGGCTTGCGCGCGATCACGCTCTCCGCCGCCGAGATCCTCGGCGTCGCCGAGCGCGTCGGCTCGCTCGAGCCCGGCAAGGACGCCGATGTCGTCGTGTTGAACGGCGATCCGTTGACGATCACGTCCTCGGTCGTCGCGACGTGGGTCGAAGGCGAACTCGCGTGGCGCGCGAACGTGAAGTCGAGCGCCGTCGTGATCGAAGCGGGCGAGCTCTACCTCGGCGACGGACGCTACATGCGGCCGGGCCAAGTCCTGCTCCAAGACGGGCTCATCGCCGAAGTCGGCGAGCGCGTAGCCCATCCGCTCGGCGCGGTCGTCGTGCGCGGCGCCGCCGCGATGCCCGGCATGATCGACGCGTTCGGCTACCTCGGCCTCGAAGGTTCGAGCCGCGTTCCCGCGACCGACTTCAAGCTCGGACGTATCGTCTCCTCCGGCGATCTCGTCGATCGCAAGGTCGCGAAGTCCGGCGTCACCACCGTCGTGATGGCGCCGCGCGGTCCGTCGAACAGCGGTGCGCCGATCCTCGCGTACAAGCCGGCGAGCGCCGATCCCGCGCACCTCGTCGTCGAGGATCCGTGCGCGCTGCGTGTGCTCTGGACCGATCGCAACAACCGCACGGAGTCCGGCAAGAACGTGCGCCAAGCGCTCGAGAAGGCCGTCGAGTACGACAAGAAGTGGAAGGCGTACGACGAAGCGCTCGCGAAGTGGACTCCGCCGAAGGACAAGCCGGCCGAGGAAGCGAAGAGCGACGAGAAGAAGCCCGAGGGCGGTGCCGACGAGAAGAAGGACGACGCCAAGAAGGACGACGAGAAGGACAAGGACAAGAAGGAGAAGAAGGACAAGAAGAAGGTCGAGGACGAGCCGTTGGTCGGCGAGTGGAACGCCCACGTCACGATCTCGCCGTTCGCCGAGAAGCACTGCTTCATGCTGCGCCTCGAGCCCAAGGGTTCGAGCGTCGTGGGTGCGCTGCGCTGTGACCCGATCTCCGGTTTCCTCGTGCCGCTGATCGGCACGTACTCCGAGAAGAAGCTCGTGCTGACCGGTTGGGGCACGCGTGGTCGCCTGACGATCGAAGCCGAGATCAAGGACGCGAAGTTGATCGGCAAGTTGGTCCTCGGCGAGACGACGGTCGAGTTCGAGGCCAAGCACGGCACGCAGGAACTCGCGGTCGCCGCGCGTCCGGAACGTCGGCGCACGAAGACGGTCGAGGAACCCGAGGTCAAGGGCAAGCCGAAGGCTCCGGGCGTCGACGAGAAGCTCGAGCCGTGGCGCCGTGCGCTGCGCGGTGAAGTGACGATCGTCGTCGAAGTCGATCGCGAGGACGAGATCGTCGCGTGCGTCGACGCGTTCGCGGCGGCCGGCATCAAGCCGGTGCTCTACGGCGCGAGCGAACTCTGGCGCGTCTCCGACCAAGTGCGCGGCAAGATCGCCGGCGCGCTGATCTCCGCGCAGACGCAACGCACCGACGAGGACGGCGGCCTCGACAGTCAGACCAATCGCTACACCGAGCTCGCGTCCCACGGCGTGCGGCTCGCGTTCCACAGCGAGGCCGAGGAGGGCGCCGCCGATCTCGCGGTGCAGGCGCTCTACGCCGTGTCGGTCGGTTTCTCGCCCGAAGCGGCGTTGCGCGCGCTGACGTCCGACGCCGCCGACATGTTCGGACTCTCCGGCCGCGTCGGTCGCATCGCGGCAGGCCTCGACGGCGACGTGCTCGTGCTCGACGGCAAGCCCCTCGATCCCGCCACCAGCGTGCTACGCGCGTTCGTGGCCGGCGAAGAAGTGCGCTGAGGAGGAACGACAACATGTTGAAGCGACTTCTGATCGCCGCGCTCGCGCTCACGACGACGACGGCGCACGCGCAGACCGGCGAGGCTCCGAAGGCGGGCGAGCGCGGAGCTCCCGGCCTCGCGATCCGCACCGCGAAGGCGTTGACCGCCAAGTGGGAAGGCGAGTGCGTGATCGATCACGCGCTCGTTCTCGTCAAGGACGGCAAGATCCAAGCGATCGGTCCGGTGAGCACGCTCGCCGTGCCCGAAGGCTTCGAGGTCGTCGACGTCGGCGACATGTGGTTGATGCCGGGCATGGTCGACTTGCACTCGCACGTCGGAGGCACGTTCGACATCAACGACATGGTCTACGTGACCCAGCCCGAGCTGAAGGTCCACGCGTCGGTGATCCCGCACAACCCGATGTTCAAGCGCGCGATCGCGTCGGGCGTGACCAGCGTGCTCTACATCCCGGGCTCCGGCGTCAACTCCGGCGGCCAAGGCATCCTGATCAAGACCGGCCTCGACAACTACGAGGACGCAGTGATCCGCGATCCCGGTTCGCTGAAGGTCGCGCAGTGGGGCAACCCGGAACGTTGGACGGTCGGCGTCGGCAAGAGCTGGGAGAACTACCACCTGCGCGACATGTTCCAGCGCGGCAAGAACTACGCGGAAGCGTGGGACAAGTACGAGAAGGGCGAGGGCACGCAGCCGGAGAAGCGCATCGAGCTCGAAGTCTTCCGCGACCTCTACGGACATCGCACGCAAGTCTCGACGCACACGCAGGTCTATCAGGTGGTGCTCGAGACGCTGACGATGATCCGCCAGGAGTTCGGGATCGACGTCTACATCGACCACGGCGAAGTGAAGGGCTACCTGACCGCGCCGCTGGCGGAGAAGCTCGGCGTCAATGCCATCCTCGGTCCGCGCAACGTCGACATGCCGCGCCTCTTCGGCATGGACACCGACGGTCAGTGGCAAGGCATCGCGGCCGAGTACCAGAAGCGCGGCATGAAGAAAATCGGCTTCAACACGGACTCGCCGGTGATCCCCCAGGAGGAACTCCAACTCCAAGTCGGCATCGCGGGCCGCTACGGCTTCGACATGTCGAACACGGAAGGCGTGAAGGGCCTGACGATCGTGCCCGCGATGACCGCGGGCATCGCCGATCGCGTGGGCTCGCTCGAACCGAAGAAGGACGCCGACATCGTCGTGATCAGCGGCGATCCGGGCGATCCGCGCACGCACGTCTCGATGGTCTTCATCAACGGCAAGCGCGTCTACGACACCGAAGTCGACAAGCGGCGCTGGTAGCGAATGTCGCGCGCTCTCCTCGGTTCCGGACGGCACCTCGCGGCGATGTTCGTCGCGGCGACGTGCTCCGTCTCGACGGCGAGAGCGGACGACGACGGCCCGGTCGCGATCGTCGCGGCCAAGGTGTTGGTCGCGTCGTGGGAGGGCGAGCAAGTGATCGACCACGGCGTCGTGCTCGTGCGCAACGGGAAGATCGAGTCCGTCGGCGCGCGCGCGACGACCGAGATCCCGGACGGCGTGCGCGTGATCGACGTCGGCGACCGTTGGGTGATGCCCGGCATGGTCGATCTGCACAGCCACGTCGCCGGTCCCGACGTGGACCTCAACGACATGGTGTTCCAGTGCAACCCCGAGTTGCGCGCCTCGAGCGTCGTCGTGCCGAGCAATCGCCTGCTCGATCGCGGTCTCGCGTCGGGTGTGACGACGGTGCTCTTCATCCCGGGCTCGGGCACCAACGTCGGCGGCCAAGGCATTCTGCTCAAGACGTCGCCGTCGACGTTCGAGGCGATGCGCGTGCGCGATCCGGGTTCGCTGAAGATCGCGCAAGGCGACAACCCGATGCGCTGGGGCTACGGCATGGGCCGCGGCCTGATGAACCATCACATCCGCGACACGGTCGCGCGCGGCGAGGCGTACGCGAAGGCGTGGACGAGCTACGAGAAGGGCGAGGGCTCGCTGCCGGAGAAGCAGCTCGACCTCGAACCCTTCCGCGACCTCTTCGCGCACCGCACGCAGATCTCGACGCACACGCAGATCTATCGCTTGGTGCTGTCGACGATCACGATGTTGAAGGGCGAGTTCGGCCTCGACGTCTACATCGATCACGGCGAGTGGGCGGGCTACCTCGCGGCGCCGTTGGCGGTGAAGCTCGGCGTGGCTGCGATCATCGGGCCGCGCGAGATCGACACGCCGAGCGCGCGCTTGCCCAACACCGACGGCAAGATCGTCAGCGTCTCCGCCGAGTACCAGAAGCGCGGACCGATGCAGGTCGGCTTCAACACCGACGCGCCGGTCGTGCCGCAGGAAGAACTCTTCCTCCAAGCGACGATGGGCGTCCGCTACGGCTTCGAGAACGACGCGATGGAGGCCGTGCGCGGCCTGACGATCGTGCCGGCACACACCGCGGGCATCGACGACCGCGTCGGCAGCCTCGAACCCGGCAAGGACGCCGACTTGGTGGTGATCACCGGCGACCCGACCGATCCGCGCAGCTTCGTCGAGCTCGTCTTCGTCGAAGGCCGCGTCGTGTACGACGTCGCGACCGACGGGAGGCGCTTCTGATGCGCGCGGCGTGGTGGGCTGTTCTCGCGTTGGCGAGCTGTCGCGCGACGGCGAGCGAAGGCTCGCACGTCCCCGCTGCTTCGACGACGCCGACCGAGCTCGTCGTGCGCGCGCTCGCGTCCGGCGAAGACGGCCTGATCGTCCGTTGCGGCAAGCTCGTCACCTGCGACGCCCTCGACACGATCTTCACGCCCGGCGTGATCGTCGTGCGCAACGGCAAGATCGAAGGCGTCGCCGAGCGCTGCAACGTCCCCGACGGCTTCGCGATCTACGACTTCCCCGACGCGACCGTCGCGCCGGGGCTCGTCGATCTGCACACGCACATCCACTCGGGCAGCTTCGGCGACATCAACGACATGGTGTTGCCGGTCAATCCGGAGTACCGCAGCTCGCCGACGATCGTGCCCGGCAATCGTCTGATCCGGCGCGGCCTCGCGGGCGGTGTGACGACGCTCTTCGGCATTCCGGGCAGCGGCACGTCGATGGCGGGCTTCGGCGTGCTCTACAAATCGAAGCTCGGGTCGAGCTACGACGACAGTGTGCTCGCCGATCCGGGCGGTTTGAAGGTCGCGGAGGACTCCAACCCGCAACGCGACGCCGGCGACTTCGGCGCCGGACGCGGCGCGTTGTCGTGGTTGATCCAGCAGGTCAACGACCGCGCGAAGGGCGCGATCCGCGAAGGACGTTATGACCCGGCGCTCGAGAACCTGAAGAAGGTCCACACCAAGGAGCTGCCGATCCTGATCCACACCGCGGGCAGCGACGGCATCGTCAACACCGCGCGGATGTGGCGCGTCAACAACGACACGCGCAGCACGCTCTCGCACGGCTGCTTCGACGCGTGGAAGACGAGTTCCGCGGTGATCGCGCTCGGCATGACGGTCAACAACGGGCCGCGCACGATCGAGTGGTTCTCGTCGCGCGAGGGCCGCGTGGTCGGCATCTGCGCCGAGTACCTGAAGAACGGCGCGAAGAACCTCTCGATGAACACCGACTCGCCGGTGGTCGCCGAGGAGGAGCTCGCGTTGCAGAGCGCGATGTCTTCGCGCTACGGCGCCGACGACCTGACGATGTTGCGCGCCTTGACCATCCATCCCGCGATCGCCTTCGGCATCGACGGGCGCGTCGGCAGCCTCGAATCCGGCAAGGATGCCGACGTCGTCGTCTGGAACGGTTGGCCGCTCGATCCGCGTTCGCGCGTCGAGCTCGCCGTGATCGACGGATCCGTGGAGTACGACCGAGCGCGCGACGGACAGATCTTCTGACGCGCGACAAGGAACCCTCATGAAGCTTCGAAACCTACTCACGAGTTGCGCGGCCCTCGTCGTCGCGAGCATCGCCTCCGCCGGCGATCTCGTCGCCATCAAGGCGGGCCACGTCGAGACCGTCTCGCACGGTTGCATCCAACACGCGGTGATCCTGGTCGAGGACGGCAAAATCGTGACGATCGGTCGCGACCTGCCGATCGAGCGCGGCATCCCCGTGATCGATGCGCCGGATCTCTGGGTCGTGCCGGGCTTCGTCGATCCGTACTCGCGCGTCGGCCTCGAAGCGCGCGGCGGTTCCGACTTCAACCCGCAGATCCACGCGGAGATCGAGCTCTTCCCGCGCAACACCGACTACGCCGAGACGTTGAAGGCCGGCGTGACGACGCTCGGTCTCTATCCGCCGGGCGGCGGCGGCATGCCGGGCCAAGCGTGCGTCGTGAGACCGAAGGGCGACACCGCCAAGGACATGCTGATCAAGAGCGGCGCGTATGTGCTCTTCGTGTTCCGCGCCGACGCGCGCTCGAAGAAGATGCTCAAGGACGCGTTCGAGAAGGCGACCGAGTACACGGACAAGGAGAAGAAGGCGCGCGAGAAGTTCGAGAAGGACGCGAGCAAGAAGAAGGACGACAAGAAGGAAGAGAAGAAGGACGAGAAGAAAGAGGAGAAGAAGGAGGGCGAGAAAGAGGCTTCGCCGTCCGCTCTCCAAGACGGCGCGCAAGACGACGCCGCCGCGCAGGACAAGAAGGACGAGAAGACGGAGAAGACCGACGCCGCGAAGGGTTACGTCGCGCCCGAGGCCGACGAGAAGGTCAAGCCGTTCCTCGATCTGCGCGCGGGCAAGCTGCGGATCCTGGTCACGATCTTCGGTGCCGGCGATTGGCTGCACTTCGCGCAAGCGCTCGGCGACGAGAAGGTCGGCGTCGACCTGCGCGTGCCGTTGACGCGCGACACCGACATGTTCGAGGTCGCCAAGGCGATCGGCGAGAAGAAGCTGCGCGTGCTGATGGAGCCCGAGATCACGACGACGCCGGGCACGCTGCGCCAACGCAATCTGCCGGCCGAGTTCGTGGCCGCGGGCGCGAAGCTCGTGCTCTTGCCGCGCGGCGACTCGCCGTTCGCGTTCAAGACCTGGCCGCGCGCAGTCGGCGAGATCATCTCGGCCGGCCTCGATCGCAACGTCGCGTTGCGCGCGATGACGCTCGAACCGGCGGAGATGCTCGGCGTCGCCGATCGCGTCGGCAGCATCGACAAGGGCAAGGACGCGAACCTGCTGTTCTTCAGCGGCGATCCGTTCGAGCCGACGTCCAAGTTGAAGGCCGTGATGCTCGAAGGCCGCATCGTCCACGGCGAGGTGCAGCAATGAAGTTCCACGAGATGCTCCAACGTCGCTTGTTGTTCGCCGCCGCCGCGTGCTTCTGCACGCTCGTCGCGCTCCCGACCGTCTTCGCCCAAGAGAAGGGCGCCGACGACAAGAAGGAGGACGAGAAGAAGGACGCCGACAAGAAGGACGGCGACGCCAAGAAGAAGGAAGAGGACAAGTGGTTCGCAGTCACGCACGCGGATCTCTACACCGGAACCGGCGCGCGCTTCCGCGACGCCACGGTGCTCGCGAAGAACGGCAAGATCGAGAAGATCGGCGTCGAGGTCGACTTGCCCGAGGGCACGACCGTGCTCGACGCGGGCGGATTGGTCGTCTATCCGGGGCTCGTCGCGTATTCGTCGAACGGACTGTTCGGCGCGGCGTCGAGCGACTTCGCCGACTCGGTCAACACGTTCTCGCCGAACTTGGTGATGGCGCTCGGCAACGGCATCACCACCACCGGTCAGAGCGGCGCGGCGTTGAAGCTCAAGCGCGGCGAGATCGACGGCGTGCTGATGAAGGACAAGGCGACCACGCTGCTCAACTTCAGCGCGCAGAACCCGCAAGGCCGTCGCAGTCTGCTCGACAAGTTCGCGGCGACCTCTCAGTACCTGCGCGACTACCGCGCGTGGGAGGAGAAGAAGAAGAACGACAAGGACCTGAAGGAGCCTGCGAAGAAGGACTCCGACGCGACGATCCTGCAGATCCTGAAGGGCGAAATCCTCGCGCGCTTCCAGTCCGACGACCGCGACGAATTGCTCGGCATCGCGCGCCTCGCGCAGAAGTACGGTTTCCGGCCGGTGATCGAAGGTTGCCGCGAAGGCTGGACGATCGCCGAGGAACTCGGCCGCGCCGGCGCGTACGCGGTGGTGACGCCGCGCGATCGCGTCGACAAGTCCGAAGAACTCGTCGCCGCGGGCGGCACGAGCATCGAGAACGCCGCGATCCTGCGCGCGCACGGCGTCCAGATCGCGATCGTCCCGTCGGGCAAGAGCGTCGATCTCGGCGGCATCGCGGGTCGCGACATCCTCGCGCTCACGGTCGAAGCCGGCTTCGGCGTACGCGGCGGTTTGACCAACGACGCGGCGCTCGAGGCGATCACGATCGTGCCGGCGCGTTTGCTCGGCGTCGATCACCGCGTCGGCTCGCTCGAGGTCGGCAAGGACTGCGACCTGATCGTCTGCGACGGCGACATCATGCATTACGAGACGTTCGTCCAGCAGGCGGTCGTCGACGGCAAGGTGGTCTACGAGAAGAACAAGGAGCTCTTCTACGCGCACATCCGTCCGCGCAATGACAGCGCGCTCGCTCCGGAGACGCGCGTCGACAAGGGCCAAGAGCAACCGGAGAAGACCGCGGCCGCGGCCGAGTCCAAGGACGACGCCAAGAAGGACGAGAAGAAGTCCGACAAGCCCGACAAGAAGGAAGAGAAGAAGGACTGACGGCTCGGACTCGGGACGGGTCGGACGTCCCGCGTCGCGTTCGATTGCCGCGCGGCGACGCCGGCGCTAACCTCTGCCACGTCCTCCGCACCCCGCAGTTCAGCGGTACCGGACGATGAGCGCCGTCACGAGATGATCCTTCGCGACTTGATGCGCATCCTCGGCTCCGCCCGGCGGGATGGACGCAATCTGACCTCGGAGGAGGCCTACCACGCCTTCGACTCGATCTTCGCCGGCGAACAGAGCGAGATCCAGATCGGCGCGTTCCTGATCGCGCTGCGTTGGAAGGGCGTTTCGGTCGAGGAGATGACCGCGTTCGCGCGGGCCGCGCGTGCGCGCGCGACGATCCCGTGCGTCGGCATGACCGACCTCGTCTGCGTGTGTCCGCCGCACGACGGTTCCGAGCAGGCTCCGCCGCTCGAAGTCGCCGCGAGCCTCGCCGCCGCCGCCGCGGGAGTGCGCGTGCTCTTGATCGCCGACCGCAGCGTGCCGCCGAAACGCGGGCTGACCGCCGCGAACGCGCTCGAGAGCCTCGGCCTCTCGATGACGTGGGATGCCGCCGAAGCCGAGGACTGGGTCGCGCGCGCGCGCTTCGCCGCCATCTCCGCGTCGGGCATGTTGCCCGCATTGATGACGATGCGCCGCGTGCGCGCCGAGATCGGCGTGCGCACGCCGCTCGCGACGGTCGAGAAGCTGATCGCGCCCGCTACCGCGTCGATCCTGATCGGCGCGCAGGCCGGGCCGGTGCTCGGTCACGCGGTCGAGGTGCTGCACGCGCTCGGACATCCGAGCGGCATCGCGATCCAGGGCCGCGAAGGTGGGATCGTGCCGTCGATCAAACGTCGCTCGCGCGGCATCGAGTTCACGCGCACCCAGCAAGTGCCGTTGTCGATCGAGCCCGCCGACTTCGGCGTCGCGGCGGAGCACGAGCCCGAACTCCCGCTCTACAGTCCGCCGGACGACGGCTACGGCGCGGCCGACGTGCCCGAGCTCGTACGCGCTTCCGGAGACCTCACGCGCGCGGTGCTCGACGGCCAACCCGGCGGCGCGCGCAACGCGACGTTGCTCGCCGCTGCGTTGATCCTGAAGAGCGGCGGTCGCGTGATGACGATCGCCGACGGCGTGTCCGCCGCTGCCGAGGCGATCGACTCCGGCGCCGCGCGCGCGATCGTCGAGCGCCTGCGTCAGCTCGCCTGAGCTCGGCCATCGCGATGGGCCTGCTCGATTTGTCGTTCCGCTTCGACCCGTGGTTCCTCGGGTTACCGCAGTCGCCGCTCGAACGCGGTCGCGTGCACCGCGTCGTGTTGCGCACCGGACGAGGCCTGCGCGCGACGCCCGGCGAGATCCGGGTCGAGAGCGGACGCGGCGCGGTCGGCGACAGTTGGCCGACGCACGAGTTCAGCGTCGCCGCGAAGAACGAGATCGCGCTGATCAACGTCCACGTCCTGCGGTCGCTCAGCGACGGCGACGAAACGAAGATGGCGCTGTCGGGCGATCAGATCCAAGCGGACCTCGAGCTCTCCGAGGCGAACTTGCCGCCGGGGACGCGCCTCGCGATCGGCACGGCCGTGCTCGAAGTCACCGACTTGCCGCACCGACCGTGCATGCACTTCGTCGAGCGCTTCGGCGCGACCGCCGCGAAGAAAGTCGCTCGCGCGAATCGCAAGGGACGCCGCGGTCGTGGCGTGTTGTGTCGGATCGTCACCGACGGCGTGATCCGCGACGGCGACGAAATCGTCGTCGTGCGCGGCTGACGTCACGCGAGGTCGAAGAGCAGGAACTCCGCGTCCTGGGTCGCGTGCAGTTCGAGCTGCGCGACGTTCGACACGGCGCCGCCGTCGCCGGCAACCAGCTTCGAACCGTCGATCTCGATTTCGCCCTTCGCGATCTGGAGCCACGCGTGGCGGGCCTTCGCGAGCTCGTGCCTCACGATCGTTCCGGCGGTCGGTCGCGCCGCGTACAGCGCCGCGTCCTGGTGAATCGTCACCGAGCCCGCGCGTCCGTCGTGCGACGCGATCAAGCGGAGGTCGTTCCTCAAGTCGAAGCGCTTCTGCTCGTACTCCGGTTGCGCGCCGGAACGCTCGGGCAGGATCCAGATCTGGAGCAAGTGCACGGGCTCGGTCTTCGACGCGTTGAACTCCGAGTGTTGCACGCCGCGGCCGGCGCTCATGCGTTGCAATTCACCGGGCCGGATGATCGAGCCGGTGCCGATGCTGTCCTTGTGCTCGAGCGCGCCGGCGAGGACGTACGTGACGATCTCCATGTCGCGGTGACCGTGCGTCGGAAAACCCGCGCCGGGTTCGACGCGGTCTTCGTTGATGACGCGCAGCGCGCGAAAGCCCATGTGCGCCGGGTCGTAATACTCGCCGAACGAGAACGAGTGGAAGGTGTCGAGCCACCCGAAATCAAAATGGCCGCGCTCGGCGGCCTTGCGGATTTGAAGCATGCCCCCTTTTGCACCGCGAGGGCCGCGGTTTCAACCGATGCGCTCGTTCAGGCGAGGTCGATCAGCACGATCTCGGCGTCCGAACGCGCGGCGACGACGACCTTGGCTTCACCGCTCGCCGCGGCGCCGTCGCCCGCGGTCAAGACGCGACCGTTGAGCGTCACCGAGCCGCGCACGACTTGGACCCACGCGTGACGACCTTCGACGAGCCCATGGCTGACCGTGTCGCCTTCCGCGAGCGCCGCCACGAAAACCGCGCTGTCGGTGCCGACGCTCATCGAGCCGTCGCGTCCGTCGGGGGAGGCGACGAGCTTGAGTTTGCCGCGCTTGTCGGCGTCGGCGATGTGGAAGCTCTCGACGTCCGCCGCGCCGAGTCCGCTCGCGGGTCGGAGCCAGAACTCGAGCAAGTGCAACGGCGTCCCGTTCGCGGCGGTCGCTCGATCGCGAACCTCTCCGCCCTTCGCGTGGACGCGCCGGAACTCGCCTTGGTGCACGACGGTGCGGTGACCGTGCGCGTCGCTCGCGGCGAGGTCGCCTTCGAGGACGTAGGAGAGGATCTCCACGTCCCGCGGCGCGGTGTGCGAGCGTTCGAAGCCCGGATCGACGCGTTCGTCGTTCAGAGCGACGAGCTCGCGAAAGCCGGTGTGCTCGGGGTCGCGATAACGATCGAACGAGAACGTGTGGTAGGCGTCGACCCAGCCCTGCCCGAAATGGCCGCGTTCCTCGGCCCTGCGAATCGCAATCATCTGTCCTTCCTTGCCTCTTGTGCGGCCTCGATCTTCTCGAGAGGCCGGCCTTCCTTTGGACCGCTCCCGCGGTCGATGCAACCGTATCGGTCGTCGGTCGCCCGAGGCCTTGGGCCCGGCGAAGCGGAGCGTTCCTTCGGACTCCGTGATGGGAAACGCGCGTCAAGGGACGGGCAATCGGTCGTGAAACGATCGCGGAGCGAGTTCGGCGCGGCGCCGGCGCCATAATCCCCGGGATGCTCGCACGCAACTGGCGCTCGATCCTGCTCGGCGACGAGCCGACCGAAGCGACCGGAACCGACCTCGACTACCTGTCGCGCCCGCGCGAGCTGCGGCACCACAATCGGATCGCGATCCTGCGTTCCGGCGGCGAGAGCTTCCCCGCGATGCTCGCCGCGATCGAAGGCGCGAAGCGGTACATCCACCTCTCGAGCTACATCGTGCGCGCCGACACGGTCGGCACTCAGTTCCAACGGGCGTTGATCGCGCGGGCGAAAAGCGGGGTGCTCATCCGCTTCTCGTTCGACTCGCTCGGTTCGTTCGGGTTGCCGGAGAAATACGTCGCCGAACTCCGCGACGCGGGCATCGAGGTCGTCGAGAGTTTTCCGCTCGCCCCGTGGCGACCGCGTTCGGCGTTCAGCCGCCGCAACCACCAGAAGATCCTGATCGTCGACGGCGCGGTCGGATTCACCGGCGGCCTGAACATCGGCGACGAATACGCGCCCGAGCCCGAGGGCGGCGGCTGGCACGACATGCACGCGATGGTCGAGGGCCCGATCGTGTACGACCTCGAGCGCGCGTACCGGCGCTCGTGGCGGCGCGTCGCGGGCACGTCGATCCACGGGCTCGACAGCTCCGCGCCGCACCAGGTCGGCGCCGCGTTTCGTCACAGCGGTTATTCGGTGGACAACGTCGGACTGCGCTCGCGTTTCCGCATGCATCACGACTACTTGCACGCGATCCGACGCGCGAAGCACACGATCTCGATCATGAACGCGTACTTCATCCCCGATCGCGGTCTGCGGCGCCAATTCCGGCGCGCCGTCGAGCGCGGCGTGTCGGTGCGCGTGATCGTGCCGTCGGTCAGCGACGTCGCGGTCGTCTACCACGCGAGCCGTCACCTGTACGGGCGCTTGCTCCGCCACGGCGTGCGCATCTTCGAGTGGCCCGAGCGCATGATGCACGCCAAGGTCGGAGCGATCGATTCGACGTGGGGGACGATCGGCAGCTACAACCTCGACGCGCGCAGCTTCCTGCACAACTTCGAGGTCGGGTTGGTGCTGCTCGATCGCGAGCTCGCGTCGACTTTGCAGTCGAACTTCGACTCCGACGTCGCGAAGTGCCGCGAGTTCACGATCCACGATTGGCAGCGACGCTCGGCGCGCGAGCGTTTCCTGCAGTGGTTCACGTACGGATTTCGCTACTGGCTCTGAGTCGCGTTCAGAACTGCACGAGCAGCGCGTCGGTCGAATTGAACTTCGCTCCGCCCGCGGCCGTGTCGCGATAGAAGTACTGCACGCTCAACGTCTGCGACGCGATCACGCCGTATTGGATGAAGCGTAAATCGTCTTGGTCGCCCTCGGCGAGGACGTCGAGCGTGCACGCGCCGTTCACGTCGGCGGCTTTGCGCGCGAGGATCCACGACGCGCCCGGGAAGCAGCTCAATCCGTTGCCGAACGGAATCTGCTGTTGGCCGAGGCCGTAGACGAAGAAGCCCGACGCGTGAGGCGGAAGACCGTCGACCGTCAATGCGCCTTGTTGCAGAGTCACCGGGCCAGACCAATGGATCTTCGCGCCCGGTCCGACCGAGTTGGGCGACGTCGCGCAGTAGTTTTGAGCGCTTCCGCCGGCGAGCGAAGGGAGCGCGGCAAGCAGAGACGCGGCGGTGAATTGGAGAACGTTCTTGAGCATGGATGAATTCCTCGAGGAGCTTGGTGACGGTGAGTGACGCTCACGCGCGTCGCTCTCGAAGTCAACAAGCATGCCCCGAGCCGCACCGCCTCGCGACGCGCAATGACGCCTCCGCCGCGTTCGAGAGCGCTCGTTCCGCCGTGCGTTCAGTGCACGCGGAGCAACTTCGTGACACGCCCGAGGAAGTTCCAGTCGAGCACGTACAAGTCGCCCGCCGCGTCCCACGCGATGCCGTGCGGCGCCAGGAACTCGCCGTCCTTCCATTTCTCACGCGGCACGCCGTTCTCGGCGCGCAAAGACTCATCCGGGTTGTCGCCGAGGTGACAAACGAGCTGATTCTTCGCGTTCAGGATCGTCACGCGCCCGCCGAGATCCGCGACGGCGAGCTCGTCGCCCGCGAGCGCGAGGTTGCACGGCCGGCGCAGATCGTGATCGACGACACCGATCAACTTGCAGTCGAGGTCGAAGATCTGAAGGCGATGATTCTCGCGGTCCGCGACGATCAACGTCGGCGTTTCGCCGCGCGTGTCGATCAGGAGCCCGTGCGGCGTCTGCATCTTCCCGGGCTCGGTGCCCGGCCCGCCGAACGAGCGCACGTACTCGCCGTGCGCGTCGTACTTGTGCACCCACGACTTGCCGTAACCGTCGGCGATGAATATCTCGCCGGTCGGCGCGATCGCGACGCTGGTCGGATTGAACTCCTCGGGCTTGGTGTAGACGCCCGACATCGCGGGAAAGCCGAACGAGCGCAACACGTCGCCGTCGAGAGTCGCCTTGACGACTTCGTGGCGACCGGTGTGCGCGAGGTAGATCGCTTCGCGCTTCTCGTCCCGCACGATCGTCATGCCGTGCAGTCCGCCGCGAAAGTCCTTGCCCCAGCTCTTCAAGAATTTGCCGCTCGCATCGAAGACCATCACCGCGTCCTCGGTGTCGGTGTTGAAGTAGATCCGCCCCTTCGAGTCGATCGCGACGCAACCGTGCGTGTTGCCCAGGTCCTTGCCGTCGGGCCGTTTGCCGAAGGTCGAGTCCCATTCGAAGACGTGCGTGCCCGAGCCGAGTCGCGGGGCGACGGGCTTGGTCTCCGACTGAGCGAACGAGGGCGTGGCGCAGAGCGCGAGAGCGAGCAGCGTTTTCATGGAGGTCCGAGTTCTAGTGGTCGTGGCCGTGTGCATCGCGTTGCAACGCGACGAGTGAATCGCGAGCGCGAGAACGCGTGATCGAATCGAAGCCGTGGTCGAGCAGCCGCGCGAGCGTCGCGACCGCCGCTCGCTCGTCGCCGCAGTCGCGTTGGGCTCGCGCGAGTGCCAGCAGCGCGGTCGAACGCTCCGCGGGTTCGGCGAGGGATTCGAGCGCGAGTTCGAGAGCTCCGGCGGCGAGCCGCGGCGTGCGTTCGATCTCGCGGAGCAGTCCTTCGGTGACGTGCGCGCGCGCCTCGAGGCCCGTCGCGCCGATTTCATGCAGGCGTGCCAGGGACTCGCGCGCCGTCACGCCGTCGCCGCGCTCCGCCGCGAAACGCGCCAAGCGCTCGCACGAACTCGCGGCGACCGTCGCATCCTTTGGCGCGAGTTCGAGCGCGCGAAGGAAGGCCTGCTCGGCGAGCCGCGGGTTGCCACACGCCTCGCGCGCTTCGCCGAGGAGCAACCACGCCGCTCCGTCGTCGTTCGCGAGCGACACGAGTTCGCGCGCGGCGTCGACTCGACACGCGCCGTCGCGCGCTCGTTCGAGCCGTTCGACGTGCTCCGCCGCAGCGCTCCAACCGGCGTGCTCGGCGAGGACGTCGCCATCAGCGTCGAGGACGCAGCTCGCCAAGAAACCGTCGCGACCGAAGCACGCGCGGAAGAGTTCTCGCTCGCGCAGCGCGTCGAGTTCGAGATGGACGAAGCCGTCGGCCAACGTCGCGCGCACCGCCGGATCGCACAGTGTGTCCTCGCGGAACCGGGCGCTGCACGGCGCTTCCTCGCTCGTGAAGTCGAGCGCGACGAGGCGGCCGTTCGCGCGAGCGCACTCCAGCGCATCGGCGAAGTCGTGTGCCTCGACGGGCGCGCTCTCGCGCGGAGTTCCTGCGCTCCACCACGTCGCGAGCGCGAACACGGCGAGGATCGCAACCGTCGAGTAGCTCGACGGCGCGACACGAAGACCCTTGAACGAACGCACGAAGGACACGACCTCGGGCGGAGAGACTACCACTCGCGTCGAGACTCGCGCCTCGCGCTCGCGTGCCTCAATAGTTCTTGGCGAAGAGCACGCGTTGCGCCGACGGGTTGCCCGTCTTGACGCACTTGCCCGGCTCGACGGTGAGGCCCTGATCCGGCAGCGGAATGCAGCGGATCGTCGCCTTGGTCGCTTCCTTGATCGCGAGTTCGGTCTCGGTCGTGCCGTCCCAGTGCGCGTACACGAACTTCGAGTTGCGTTCGTCCTTGAAGACGTCGACGAAGTCCGACCACGAGTCGACGTGGACGGTGTTCGCGGTGCGGAAGGCGAGCGCGCGGTCGTAGAGCGCCTTCTGCAAGAAGTCGAGCAACTTGCCGACCTCGACGCCGAGGCTCGCCATCGGGATCGTCTTCTTCTGGTCGTCGCACGCGCGCAACTTGGCGACGACGGTGTTCGCTTCGATGTCGCGCGGGCCGACCTCGACGCGCAGCGGGACGCCCTTGCGCTCCCACTCGTAGTACTTCGCGCCGGGCTTCATCCCTTCGCGGTCGTCGACCTTCACGACGAGTCCGTCCTCGCGCAGCTCTCGAGCGATCCGGTGCGCGACTTCGAGGACGCGCTCCTTTTCCTCGTCCTTGCGATAGATCGGCACGATCGCGACGTGGATCGGCGCCACCTTCGGCGGGAGCACCAGTCCGTTGTCGTCGGAGTGCACCATGATCAACGCGCCGATGGTGCGCGTCGTGCAACCCCACGAGGTCTGCCACACGAAATCGCGCACGCCTTCCTTGTTCTGGAAGGTGACGTTGAACGCGCGGCCGAAGTTCTGGCCGAGGTCGTGACTGGTCGCGCCTTGCAGCGACTTGCCGTCCTGCATCAACGCTTCGACGCAATACGTCTCGAGCGCGCCGGCGAAGCGCTCGTTCGCCGTCTTGATGCCCTTGATCACCGGGATCGCGAGGACGTTCTCGTAGACGTCGCGATAGACCTCGAGCATCCGCAGCACTTCCTCGAGCGCATCCTCGTGCGACGCGTGCGCGGTGTGACCTTCTTGCCACCAGAACTCCGCGGTGCGCAGGAACAAGCGCGTGCGCAGTTCCCAACGCATCACGCTGCACCATTGATTGAGCAGGAGCGGCAAGTCGCGATACGAGTCGATCCATTTCGCGAAGAAATGACCGATGATCGTTTCCGACGTCGGACGGACGACGTACGGCTCCTCGAGTTCGCTCTTCAGCTCGATCTTACCGTCGACGGCTCGCAAGCCCGCGTGCGTGACGACCGCGCACTCCATCGCGAAGCCGGTCGCGTGCTGCGCTTCCTTTTGCAGGAACGACAGCGGGATCAGCATCGGAAACGCCGCGTTCTGGTGACCGGTTTCCTTGAAGCGACGGTCGAGCTCGGCCTGGATCTTCTCCCAGATCGCCCAACCGTGCGGCCGCACGACCATGCAGCCGCGCACGACGCCCGCCGCTTCGGCGAGCTCGGCCGCCGCGATCACGTCCTGATACCACTGCGCGTAATCCTTCGCGCGCGTCGCGATCACCACTTCAGCCATGTGCACCTCGACGCGCGAGCGCTGCGTTGAACCCGCGGGCTCGTCCATTCGAGTCCGCGGCCGCGCGTGCGAGGGGCGGAGAGCCTACGCAGCGACGTGCGCGACTCCAAGCCAGAACGACGAACGAAGTCAGTCGCGGACTTCGTACAACGCGCAAACCGCTCCGGCCGGGTCGCGGATCACTGCGAAGAGTCCGTTGCCGAGCGCGGTCACCGGCGTCAGTTGTTCGCCGCCGAGCTTCGCGCAGTGCGCGAGCGATTTCTCGATGTCCGCGACGACGATGTACATCAGCCACTGCGACGGGAACTTCGCGTTCACGCCGCGCTTGTGGCACACGCCGGCTTCGGGCGCTTTCGCGCCGGGTGGAACCATGCAGTAGTCGCGGTAGCCGCCCATCTCGACGGGCTCGACCTTCCAACCGACGACCTTCGCGTAGAACTCACCGACGCTGTCTGCATCCTTCACCGTGAGATCGCGCCACGCGATCGAACCGACCGCGGGCTTCTGCTTCTTCTTCGCCATCGTTCTCTCCCTGGAACTACCGATCCCGCGCCCTACGAACTCGTTCGTTCGAGGCTGCGCACGTAGCTCGGCGGAGCGCCAGGCTAGCATGCGAGCGCATGCTCGAGTCCGCTCCCGCGTCGATCGGACTCTCGGCGAGCGAAGCGGCATCGCGGCTCGCCGCCGACGGACCGAACGCGTTGCAGCGCGACCAACCGAAGGGTTTCGCGCGCAGCGTTCTTGCCGTCCTCCGCGAGCCGATGTTGCTGCTCCTGCTCGCGGCCGGCGGGATCTACCTCGTCCTCGGCGACCGTGCGGAGGCGCTGACGCTGCTGTCGTTCGTGCTCGTCGTGATCGCGATCACGCTGGCGCAGGAGCGCAAGACCGAGCACGCGCTCGCCGCGCTGCGCGACCTGTCGAGCCCACGCGCGTTGGTCGTGCGCGACGGCGAGCGTCGACGCATCGCGGGTCGCGACGTCGTGCGCGGCGATCTGCTCGTGCTCGCGGAGGGCGACCGCATCGCGGCCGACGCGCGTCTCGTCGACTCGGCGCATCTCGAGGTCGACGAGTCGCTGTTGACCGGCGAATCGGTGCTCGTCCGCAAACGCGTCGGCGGCGAGGCCGCGGCCGATCCGCGGCCCGGCGGCGACGACCAGCCGTTCGTCTACGCGGGCACGCTGGTCGCGCGCGGCCACGGCCTCGCGGAAGTGCGCGCGACGGGCGCGAAGAGCGAAATGGGGCGCATCGGCGCGGCGTTGGCCGGAGTCGAGAGCGGCAAGACGCCGTTGCAGCTCGAGGTCGCGCGCATCGTGCGCACGGTCGCGATCCTCGGTGTCTCGGCGTGCGTCGTGTTGGTGGTCGTCTACGGTTTGCTGCGCGGCGATTGGCTGCAAGGCGTGCTCGCCGGCATCGCGTTGGCGATGGCGATCCTCCCCGAGGAATTCCCCGTCGTGCTGACGGTGTTCATGGCGCTCGGTGCGTGGCGGCTCTCGAAGAGCGGCGTGCTCGCGCGGCGCTTGCCCGCGGTCGAAGCGCTCGGCGCGGCGACCGTGTTGTGCGCCGACAAGACCGGCACGCTGACCGAGAACCGGATGCGCATCGAGCAGCTCGCGTCGGCGAGCGCGGCCCACGTCGTCGCGGAAGGTCCGTTGCCGGAAGCGGTGCACGAGGTGCTCGAGTTCGGCGTGCTCGCGAGCCAGCGCGATCCTTTCGATCCGATGGAGCAAGCGTTCCACCGACTCGCGAAGGAGAAGCTCGCGGGCACCGAGCACCTGCACGACGAATGGACGCTCGTGCGCGAGTATCCGCTGTCGCCCGAGCTGCTCTCGGTCGCGCACGTGTGGCGTTCGCCCGACGGCGAGCGGCTGGTCGTCGCCGCGAAGGGCGCGCCCGAGGCGATCGCGGACATCTGCCATCTCGACGCGGCGGCGCTCGCTCGCGTGCGCGCGAGCCTCGCCGAGATGGGTTCGCGCGGGTTGCGCGTGCTCGCGGTCGCGCGCGCGTGGTTCGGCGCCGCGACGCTGCCGGCGGGACAACACGATTTCGATTTCGAGCTCGTCGGCATGGTCGGTCTCGAGGATCCGGTGCGCGCCGGCGTGCCGGCGGCGGTGAAGGAGTGCGCGGAGGCCGGCGTGCGCGTCGTGATGATCACCGGCGATTCGCCGGACACCGCGCGCGCGATTGCGGCGCGCATCGGTTTGCCGCGCGAGCACGCGTTGATCACCGGCAAGGAACTCGACGCGCTCTCGGACGAAGCGCTCGATGCGCGCATCGAACGCACGTCGGTGTTCGCGCGCGTCGTGCCCGAGCAGAAGCTGCGTCTCGTGCGCGCTCTGCGCGCGAGAGGCGAGATCGTCGCGATGACCGGCGACGGGGTGAACGACGCGCCGGCGTTGAAGGCCGCGCACATCGGCGTGGCGATGGGCGGGCGCGGAACCGACGTCGCGCGCGAAGCGGCGGCGTTGGTGGTCACCGACGACGACTTCACCTCGATCGTCGGCGCGGTGCGGCTCGGCCGCCGCATCTACGACAACCTGCGGCGCGCGATGGCGTACGTCGTCGCGGTGCACGTGCCGATCGCGGGGCTCTCGTTGTTGCCGGTGTTCTTCGGTTGGCCGCTGGTGCTCTTCCCGGTGCACATCGTCTTCCTCGAGCTCCTGATCGATCCCGCGTGCGCGATCGCGTTCGAGGCCGAGCCCGAGGCGCCCGACACGATGCGTCGTCCGCCGCGCCGCGCGGGCGCGGGGCTCTTCGATCGGCGGTTGCTCGGTGTGTCGCTCGCGCAGGGCCTCGGCCTGCTCGCGGTGACGTTGGCGATCTTCGGCTTCGAGCTCGCGCGCGGCGGCGGCGAAGCGCGGGCGCGTGCGTTGGCTTTCGCGGCGCTGATCGCGGGCAACGTCGCGCTGATCCTGGTCAATCGCTCGTGGCAACGCGGACTGTTCGCGTCGCTCGGCGTGAAGAACACCGCGGCGTGGATCGTGATCGTCGGCGCGGCGTCGACGTTGGTCGCCGCGCTCACGCTTCCGTTCCTGCGCGAGCTCTTCCACTTCGGCGCGGTCGACTTCGTTTCCGCCGCGCTCGCGATGGTCGCCGGTTTCGCGAGCCTCGGTTGGTTCGAGTTGCTCAAGCTCTTCCGCCCGAACTGGTTGGTGCGCGACTGAACGACGCGGGCTCGATATGCTCCGCGCCCCCTTTGCGGAGCGACGGATCATGACTTTCAGCTACACGGTTCTCGGCGCGGGCCGCCAAGGCGTCGCGTTGGCCTACGACTTGGCGAAGAACGGCGAGGCCGAGCGCATCGTGCTCGCCGACTCGGACGAAGGCGTCGCCGTCGCGGCGGCGAAGCGTTTGAAGAAGCTGCTGCCGAAGACGCGTTGCGCGTTCGACGCGCGCCGTTGCGACGTCGCGAAGACCGCCGACGCGCGCGCGGCGATGCGCGGCAGTCGCGTGACGCTCTCGGCGGTGCCGTACAAGTTCAACGCGGCGCTCGCGGCGGCGGCGATCGAAGCGAAAAGTTCGTTCCTCGACCTCGGCGGCAACACCAACGTCGTGCGCGCGGAACTCGCGCTGCACGCGAAGGCGAAGAAGGCCGGCGTCAGCATCGTGCCCGACTGCGGCCTCGCGCCCGGGCTCGGCAATCACCTCGCGGCGCACGGCGTCGCGGTGCTGGAGCGCGCGGAGCATGTCCATGTGCGTTGCGGCGGCTTGCCCGCGAAACCGATCGGACCGCTTGCGTACAAGCTCGTCTTCAACTTCGAAGGTCTCGCCAACGAATACTCCGGGCTCGGCGAATTCCTGCGCGAAAAGAAGCGCGTCGACGTGCCGACGCTCGGCGAGATCGAGGAACTCGACTTCGGCGACCTCGGTGTCCTCGAAGCCGCCGTGACGTCGGGCGGCACGAGCACGTGCCCCGAGACGTGGAAGGGCAAGCTGACGACGTACGACTACAAGACCCTGCGTTATCCGGGTCACTGGGCGATGATCCGGATGTTGTTCGGGATCGGCGCGTTCGAGCACGAGCTCCGCCACGGCGGCCGCACGTTCGAACCGCGAGCGACGTTGCGCGCGCTGTTCGAGACGCACCTCGACTTCCCCAAGATGCGCGACATCGTGTTGCTGCGTACGACGGTGATCGGCAAGCGCGGGAAGAAGGCCGTGAAGCTCCAATACGACGTCTTCGAGCGTCACGACGCGAAGACCGGCTTCACCGCGATGGAGCGCGGCACCGCGTTCCCCGCCGCACTGGTTGCGCACCTCCAAGCGCGCGGCCTCGTCGCGCCGGGCGCGAAGCCGCTCGAAGTCTCGGTGCCCGCGCTCCAGTACTTCGAGGAGCTCCCCGCCCACGACATCCGCGTCGTGTTGCGCGAGAGCTGACCACCGGTCGATCGCGTGGTGCGCTTCGGGCGCTGGGTGTAGGCTCTGGATCAGAGAGACGGCCCGCAGCGCTCGGCCCTAAAACGTGCAGGGCGCATTCCTCACTCTGGAGTTCCGCCATGATTCGTGACGTCATGCGTCTTGCGATTCGATTCGCCGTGATTCCGATCTGCGCCGCGCCCGCGGTTGCTCAGCTCAAGCTGGTTTCCGTATTCGGGCCGAGCACGCTGTCGCACCTCGGCAGTGACATGAAGTGCGCCGGCGACGTCAATGCGGATGGGATCCTCGACATCGTCGCCGGCGAGCCGACGCCGTTGATCACGCCGGTTCCCGGCAAGGTGAAGGTCTTCTCCGGTGTGAACGGGGCCATGCTCCATCAGTTCTCCGGCGATGCGATCGGCGAGAACTACGGCTTCGTCGTCGGCGGTGCCGGCGATGTCGATGCGGACGGTTTCGATGACGTGATCGTCGGTTCGAGGAACTGGGGTCCCGGCGACACGAACGGTGCGGTGCGCGTCTACTCGGGCGCGACGGGCGCGCCGCTCCACACTCTCGTCGGCGACCTGACGTCACCGACGGCGACGTGCGTCGTCGGGCTCGGCGATCTCGACGCGGACGGACACGACGACTTCGCGGTCGCGTACTACCAGAGCACCCTCGGCGGAGTCGGGGCGGGGCGCGTGACCGTTCATTCCGGCGCGAACGCAGCGGTGCTCTACGACATCGTCGGAACTCCGGGTCAAGGCGTCGGCGGCGGCGTGGACACGTTCGGTGATTTCGACGGCGACGGCGTTCGCGACTTCTTCATCAACCTGTCCGGCGACGACGTGACGATCGCGGGCCGCATGCGCGTCTACTCCGGCGCAACGGGCAATACGCTCACCGAGTTCGTCCACCCACTCGGCAGCGGGATCTTCGGCGCCGGTGCGGGCGACGTGAACAACGACGGGGTCCCCGACGTGATCTCGAGCGAGGTGCAGTACGTAGCGCCCGGGGGTGCGTTCGACGCGGGTCGAGTCGTGGTTCGCTCCGGTGCGGACGGGAGCGTGCTCTTCACCCTGACGGGCACGACGGCGTTTCAGGGCTTCGGCTACTACATCGGTGCCGGCGGCGACTACGACGGCGACGGCTTCGACGACTTCCTGGTAGGGGAACGCACCGACGAAGATCCCGCTTCTCCCCATTTGGGCGGCGGGAAGCTCTTCTCGGGCTTCGACGGTCACCTCCTTCGCTTGATGCGCACGTACGGCGGAAGCGACGAGTTCGGACTGCGCTTCGCGCTGCTCGGCGACGTCGACGGTGACGGACGCTTCGACTATGCCGGCGCGGCCTCGTACGCCTCATCGGGGAAGGGGGCCGTCTACGTCTTCTCGCTCGAGCCCAAGATCTCGAACTACTGCACGTCGACGGTCAACTCGACGGGAAGCGCCGCAACCGCGCGCGCGAGCGGCTACGCGTCGTTCGTCGCGAACGACTTGAACCTGATCGCGGACCACGTTCCGGCCAACAAGCCGGCGATGTTCATGACCAGCCAGACTCAGGCGCAGATCCCATTCGGCAACGGCTTCCAATGTGTCGGGTCGCCCATCAAGCGCGTCGGTGCTCCGACCCCTGCAAGCGCGGGCGGCGTCGTCGACGTCGACTTCTCCATCCAGGCGAGTCCGTGGTCCTCGCTGATCGCGGTCGGCAGCACGTGGAACTTCCAGTGTTGGTTCCGCGACGTCGCAGGCGGCGGAAGCGGATTCAACTTCTCCGACGGCCTGCAGGTGACGTTCATCCCGTAGGTTCGCGCACTGTGGGATTCGGACGCTTGCGCTAGAATGCGGGGCCGCGCTCGGAGCGAGCGCGTCGCCAGGAAGACTTCGCCATGACCACGCAGATCACGCCCGACATGACCATGGAGCGCATCCTCGAGGTCGCTCCCGCCGCCCAGCGCGCGCTCTTCCAGCGCTACCACATCGGCGGTTGCTCCTCGTGCGGCTTCCAACCGACCGACACGCTCGCGCAGGTCTGCAAGGACCACAACATCCTCGACGTGAAGGAAGTCGTGACGACGATCACGCGCGCGCAGGACGTCGATACGAAGATCCAAGTGGAGCCGCAGGTGGTGAAGCAGTGGCTCGACGCCGGCGAGGACTTCTCGTTCATCGACGTGCGCACGCCGGACGAGCTCGCGGTCGCGCGCATCGCGCAGGCCGAGGCGCTCGACTTCGACAACCCGGGCAAGTACATGGACCTGCCCAAGGACCGTCGGATCGTGTTCACGTGCCACACCGGAGTGCGCTCGCTCGACGTCGCGAGCTACTTCATCGGCCACGGCTTCAGCCGAGTGTTCTCGCTGCGCGGCGGCATCGCCGCCTGGAGCGAGGAGATCGATCGCTCGGTGCCGACGTACTGAACCGGGCGTAGGACGCTCCACGGGCCGATCGTGGCGTCCCGACGGCGGCGAGTGCGCTTTCGCGCCGCAGACGCGAGGCGGGGAGTTCGAGCTCCGGTTCGAAAGCGCCCGAGCCCCTGCCGGCGACCGACACTTCCACCCCTTGTGGACTTTCCCGCGCGGCTGCTAGAGTCACCTCCGTCGGGAGCGCTACCTGCCATGCGCAAACGACCGGGTTTCCCCAAGAAGCCCGAGGCTCCGGTACCTGACCGGAGCGTCCCGACGAACGAACCTGCCATTGTTCTTCGGGGCCGCCGAAGCGGGACCTGCCACCCGTGATCGGCCGTCGCCGGGCCGCGAGGCTCGGCGATCCGCGCGGAGTCGTCTCTTCGGAGACGACTCCGGTTTTTTTTGGGATCGAGCTCACGGGCCCGCGGCGTTCGCGTCTTCGGCCGGCCAGCGACGCTTCATGCCGAGCACGGTGACTTCGCCCTGACGCGGAGCCACGCGCACGATCCGCGTGTCGCCGCGGAAACCGATCTCGACCTCGCCGCCTTCCCAGTCGCGCTTCTTCGCGTCGAAGTAGAGCGCGTTGTCGTCGCCGCACGCGACGCGCTCGATCGTGACGCCGCCGAACACACCGCCGTCCTCGTAGCGCTGGCCCCAGTCACCGAGAGCGCCGAGCCGCTCCAGTTGCTTGCCGTTGTGATCGACGATGCGGTAGCCGCCGCCGTCTTCGTCGAAGCGCACGTACGCGTCGATGCCCGACCACATGGCGCGGTTCTGGGCGGTGCGGATGTCGCGTGCCAGCAGGTTCGCCGCGTTGTCGAGCGTGACGTCCGGTTGCGCGAAGAAACGCGGAATCGCCCAGCCCGCGACCAGCGCGATCCCGACCAGGATCAGCAGCACCGCCAACAAGCTCACGCCGGAGCGTGGATTCGCGGACACGAAGAGGCGCACGTTCAGAGGATGCTCCGCGGACCCGGCGGGGGCGAGGGCTTTCTTTCGGCGCCGATTTCCGAGGCCCTTGAGCGGATCACCGCGCCGGTCGGAAGTTCGTGCGGTCCGCGCGAGCCGCTCGACGGCGGCGCGTCGGCCGCGTCCAATGGGAGGGCCGTGCTGCTGCGCGCCGACCGTTTCGAGCTGCCGATGTCGCCGACGGCCGTCTTCGGCAGATCCGGACCGTTGGTGGTCGAGATCGGTTTCGGTGACGGGCGCTTCACCGAGACGCTCGCGCTCGAGCGGCCCGACTGGAACCTGCTCGGCATCGACATCTCCGCCGGTGCGCTGTCGCGCGCGATCGGGCGCCTGGTCGCGGCGCGCGTGCGCAACGTGCGGCTCTTCCACGGCACCGCGGAGTTCGCGCTGCGGCAGCTCGTGCCGCCGGATTCCGTCGCGCGCATCTACGTCAACTTCCCCGATCCGTGGCCGAAGGCGCGGCACGAAGAACATCGTCTGCTGCGCGCGGAGTTCTTCCGGCGCGTTGCGACGCGGCTCGGGCCGAACGGCGAACTCTGCTTGACGACCGATCACGACGAGTACTGGACGTTCGCGCTCGGCGAAGCGCGAGCGAGCGGCCTCTACTCGATCGACGAGCGCGAGCCGCCGCTCACGCACCTCGCGACCAAGTACGCGCTGAAGTGGAAGTTCATCGGCCGCAACTTCCGCCACGCGGTGTTCACCAAGATCGCCGAGGCTCCCGAGCCTTGGCCCAGACTCCCGAGCGATCCGATGCCCCACGCACTGATGGATGGCGAGCTGCCCGAGCTCACGAGCTTCGAGAAGCAGGTGTTGAAGATCGAAGGCGGTTCGGTCGTCGTGCTCGACGTGCTGCGTCCGCTCGAAGGTCGCGGCTACGTCTTCATGGTGCACGTCGAGGAACACGACATCGTGCAGCAGGTGCTGCTCGAAGCGCGTCCGACGCCGCGTGGGCTTCACGTCGGCCTCGCGAACTTCGCCGCGCCGATCGCGACCGACGGCGTGCAGGCCGCGGTGTCGTGGTTGGTTGCGTGGCTCGAGGCTCGCGGGTTGCGCACGCGTCAGCGTTGGTACCGCGAGATCGCGTCGAGCAGCGCGCCGCAGCGCGGCTGAGCCGCGAGGCTCCGGGTTCAAAGCAACGGGGCCGACCGCGTGTGCGGCCGGCCCCGAAAACTGCGATGTTGCTATCGCTCTCGGCTGAACGCTTGTCGCTTAGTAGCGACGGTCACGGTCGCCGCCGCGGCCACCGCCGCCGCCGCCGCCACGACCACCGCCACCACCGCCGTAGCCGCCACCACCGCCGCCACCACCGCCGCCACCGAATCCGCCAGAGCGGCCGCCGGCCGGCTTCTGTTGGGCTTCGTTGACACGGAGACGACGACCGTCGAGCTCGAAGCCGTCAAGCTTCGCGATCGCCGCTTGAGCGTCGGCGTCCGAGCCCAGCGTCACGAAACCGAACCCGCGGGGGCGACCGGTTTCACGGTCCGACATCAGCGCGATCTCTTTCACGGTCCAACCTTCAGCTTCGAACACTTCACGAAGACCGGCCTCGGTCGTGTTGAAGGAGAGGTTGCCTACGTACAGTTTAGAACCCATGGATTGCCTTTCTCTGCGTGCTCGCTCCAATGGCCAATCCAACGGGGAGAGACATGCAACAGACTCCAAAAGGGGCGCAAGACCCTACTCACCCGGTGCAATCGAAAGCTAGGGGGTAGGCAGGATTTTGTGGAGCTCGGGCGCCGAAGCTCCCCCGCGCGCGCTTCATGCCCCCGGGCGACCCGGCCCGCGAGCAGCGGCCCAAGTCCGGGACCGGCGACGATCAACCGGCCGGCCGGTGAACTGTGACCGAGCGCCGGCGTCCGCGCCGGCCGAAGCTCCGCCGACGCCGTTCGACCGCGACGGAACCGCCTCTTGCGCGCCGCGATTGTGCAACTAGGATGGTGACGCAATGCCGACCAGTTCGCGCTTCGCCGTCGCCGTGCACCTGCTCTCCGCCCTCGCGCACTTGGGCGGCGAAGGCGCCACGTCCGCCGCGCTCGCGGCGAGCGTCAACACCAACCCGGTGGTGGTGCGTCGGCTGCTCGGTCTCCTGTCGCGCGCCGGTTTCGTCGCGGGTCGCGGCGGGCGGAGCGGCGGCTACGAGCTCGCGCGCGAGCCATCGAAGATCCGCCTCGACGCGGTGCTCGCCGCGGTCGAGCCCGACGGCGTGCTCGCGATGCACGAGAACGCGACGAACCGCGTCTGCCTCGTGAGCTGCGGCATCAAGCCGGTGCTCGGGCATGTCTTCGCGAAAGCCGAGGACGCGCTGCGCTCGAGCTTGCGACGTACGACGCTCGCCGAAGTCCTGCGGCGGGTCGAGAACGCGGGCTGAACGCCCGAACGAATCGCCTTCCGCTCCCTCCGTCTTCCTTTCTGTAACCACGTTAGTAGCACGAAAGTTCCTCCCATGCAGAAGCAACGTTTCCAAGGCAAGGTCGCCGTCGTCACCGGCGGCAACAGCGGCATCGGTCTCGCGACCGCCAAGGCCTTCGCGGCCGAAGGCGCGCGCGTCGCGATCCTCGGGCGCGATCCGAAGACCCTCGCGCAGGCGAAGGTGGCGCTCGGCGCGAACGCGATCGCCGTTCAAGGCGACGTCGCGCGCGTCGCCGACGTGCAGAAGCTCGTCGACACGGTCTCGAAGGAGGCCGGCCGCATCGACACGCTCTTCGTCAACGCCGGCATCGCGCTCTTCGCGCCGATCGAAGGCGTCGACGAGGACTTTTTCGATCGTCAGTTCGCGACCAACGTCAAGGGCGCGTTCTTCACGATCCAGAAGGCTCTGCCGCTGATGCCGCGCGGCGCTTCGATCGTGATCAACGCGTCGTCGGTGATCGATCAGGGCATGGCGAACTCGTCGGTGTACACGGCGACCAAGGCGGCGGTCGCGTCGCTCGCTCGTTCGTTGTCGCGCGAGCTCGCGACGCGCGGCATCCGCCTCAACGTCGTCAACCCCGGTCCGATCGAGACGCCGATCTTCGGTCGCCTCGGCCTGAGCGACGTCGAGATCGACGGCATGGCGAAGCAGATCCAGAGCGGCGTTCCGATGGACCGCTTCGGCAAGAGCGAAGAAGTCGCCGGCGCCGTGCTCTTCCTCGCCTCCGACGAGGCGTCGTACGTCCACGGCTCGTCGATCCACGTCGACGGCGGCATGGCGAGCCTCTGACCTCGAGCGGTCTTCGCGCGTCGCGCACGACGCGCGAAGACCGCGGCCCTGGCCGAGGCTCGGCCCCGCCCGCTAACATCCGCGCGACTTCGAAAGCAGGAGGCGAACGACGTGAACCCGAACAAGGCTCTCTGGGAGAAAGGCGACTTCACCCGCATCGCGGCGACCATGCGCGAGAGCGGTGACGCGCTCGCCGCGAGTTTCGGAATCACCCGCGGCGCCAAGGTCCTCGACCTCGGCTGCGGCGACGGAACGACGGCGTTGCCGGCGGCGCGACTCGGCGCGGACGTCCTCGGCGTCGACATCGCGGCGAACCTCGTCGAGGCCGGCAATCGTCGCGCGCGCGGCGAGAACCTCGCGAACTGTCGCTTCCAAGAAGGCGATGCGTCGAACCTGCACGAGCTGGAGGACGCGAGCTTCGATCTCGTCGTCAGCATGTTCGGAGCGATGTTCGCGCCGAAGCCGTTCGACGTCGCGAAGGAACTGGTGCGCGTGGCGCGTCGCGGCGGCCGGATCGTGATGGGGAACTGGATCCCGAACGACCCCACGCTGGTGGCGCAGATCCTGAAGCTCAGCTCCGCGTACACGCCTCCGCCGCCCGAGGGCTTCGTCAGTCCGATGACGTGGGGCGTCGAGAGCAACGTGATCGAGCGCTTCACCGGCGCCGGGATTCCGAAGGAGCAGATCGCGTTCGCGCGCGACACGTTCACGTTCCGCTCGCCCCGACCTCCGTCCGCTTTCGTCGCCGACTTCAAGAACTTCTACGGTCCGACGATGAACGCGTTCGACGCGGCGGAGAAAGGCGGACGAGCGGCGAGTCTCCAGAGGGAACTCGAAGTCCTGTTCGACGCTCAGAATCAGAGCGCGAACCGTGAGGCCATGGTCATTCCCGCGACGTTCCTGCGCGTCACCATCGAGCGCTGAGCGACTCGTGGATCAGCGCTCGAGTCGGTAGCGAAGCCGGAGCAAATCGGCCGACTGCTTCGCGAAGGAGACGAGTTTCAAACGTCGCGCGTCGCGCGGTCGTTCGCTCGCATCGAAGAGCGACGGTGCGCCGATCGATCCGTCCGCGACGGGTGCGACGAGCAGGCTCAACTCGTCGATGAGGTCCGCGGCCAGGAACGCTCCGTTGATCTTGCCGCCGCCTTCGAGGAGCAACGTCTCGATGCCGAAGTGCTTGGTGAGTTTCTCGAGCACGCTCTTCAGGTTCATCTTCGTGTCGCCGCCGAAGAGATACGAGACGCCCGTCGACCGGAGGAACGCGAGGTAGTCGTCCGACACCTTCTTGGTGCGCACCGTGATGACGTGCTCGTCGTCGATCGCGTACGACTTCGCGTCGCGGCGCGCGATGAAGTCCGTCCGCGGAATCGGTGCACGCACCTTGCGCCTCGGCACCTTCTTCTTCCCCGCGTACGGCTCCATCGAGATGCGGCCGATCATCTAGGCGTCCGCGCCGAACGTGTGCGCCGTGCGCTCGTACTCGCGGTAGGCGTTCGGCGGCAGGTTCCAGCGCGCCGTGACGATGCGCCCGTCGACGGACGGCGCCATGTGGCAGATCACGTACGGTCGTTTCGCTCGCTGCATGTGCGGACTCCTCGTGGACGGAAGACGATCTTTCAGGCGAGCGCGAGCCGCAAGCCGATGCAACCGTCGTGCGCATCCGGTTCGCTGCCGTAGCGCCACGACACGGTGCAGTGCACGTGTTGCCACAACGCTCGCGTCACTTGCGTCGCGCCGATCCAGAAGTCCGGCACTTCGACGGGCTTGTGGTGAGACGACGCGCCGAGCTCGAACGGCGCGCCGTTCGTGCCGGGGACGCGAACGACGACGAGCTCGTGCTCCGAGCCACCCTCGCGCCACGCGTAGCGCCTGACACTCATGCCGCGAGGGTAACTCGGGTCCAGCCCGCAGCGGTTCAGCGCCCGGTCATGCGCTCGAGATGCTCGGGATACCGAGCTCCTTGCACCGTGATCTTCGACGCGGCGCTCTCGATCTCGCGGAGGTCGTCGTCGGTGAGCTCGAGCGCGGCCGCGCCGATGTTCTCCTCGAGACGGTGCGCCTTCGTGGTGCCCGGGATCGGCACGATCCACGGCTTCTGCGCGAGCAACCACGCGAGCGCGATCTGTGCCGTCGTCGCGTTCTTCCGCGTCGCGATCTTCCCGAGCAGCTCGACCAACGACTGATTCGCCTTTCTGGCCTCGGGCGAGAAGCGCGGGACGACGTTGCGGAAGTCGGCGCTGTCGAACTGCGTGTCTTCGTCGATCTTCCCGGTGAGGAAGCCCCTGCCCAGCGGGCTGAAGGGAACGAAGCCGATGCCGAGCTCCTCGAGCGTCGGCAGCAAGTCCTCCTCGGGACGTCGCCACCAGAGCGAGTATTCGCTCTGCACCGCCGCGACCGGTTGCACCGCGTGCGCGCGTCGGATCGTCTGCGCGCCAGCCTCGGACAATCCGAAGTGCTTGACCTTGCCCTGCTGAATCAACTCCTTCACCGCGCCTGCGACGTCCTCGATCGGCACGTTCGGATCGACGCGGTGCTGATAGAGGAGCTCGATCGTGTCGACCTTCAAGCGCGCGAGCGAACGCTCGGCGACTTCCTCGATGTGCACCGGCCGACTGTCGAGCCGCGACCACTTCGACGCATCGACGGCATCGGGCGCAAAGCCGAACTTGGTGGCGATCGTCACGCGTCCGCGGAAGGGAGCGAGCGCTTCGCCGCCGAGCTCCTCGTTCGCGAACGGCCCGTACACCTCGGCGGTGTCGAAGAACGTGACGCCGCGTTCGACCGCCGTGCGCATCAACGCGATCATCTCGCGCCTGTCCGCCGGCGGACCGTAGCCGAAGCTCATCCCCATGCAGCCGAGCCCGACCGCAGAGACTTCGAGTCCGCTGTTGCCCAGCTTGCGCGTTTGCATGCTCCTCGAGATGTCTTCCTGATCGTCGCGACGCGGACGCGTTGCAGGTTCGAGTGCGCGATCCCTCGTCGCAGAGATGCGTCTCTCCGCTCGCCCTCGTACGATGGTCGCGGAACGCCCCCGTAGCTCAGTTGGATAGAGCAGGTCTTTCCTAAAGACCAGGTCGCAGGTTCGAATCCCGCCGGGGGTACCACTTCGCCCGCAACGAGTCCGCGCGCGCGATGCGCGGTGCGTGCGACACGAGCGTCGACGAATGGCGCGCGAGAAGCGTGACGCGCGAGAGCGCCTGCAACGCCGTTTTCGAGGCCTGCGCGAGCCTACGCCCTCTTACCTAGATCCCCGGAATGATGGCCGCCGGATCTCGGGAGTACGATCTTCGCGTCGGAGCAAGACAGCCCGAAGACGATCATCGAGTGTCCCTACTATTGGGGGACGAACTCCGGGCTGTCCTTCTGAAAGGGCCCGTGGTGAAGAGCAGGTTGCAACACAAGTTGGAGGAGCTGCGGCAACGGTGCAGCACGCTGCAGCAGTTCTCCCACGAGAATCCTCGACGCGTGTTGGAATTTCTCCCCGCCGCGGTCGCGGGACTCGAGCACTCCCTCGCAGAACTGCGGACCCTGGTCGCCGCGCTGCCGGACAGCGAGCGCCCGAGCGCGAACGGCACCGCGTCGCCGAACGGCAACGGAACGCAGTCGAGCGGAAATCCGCTCGGCACCGCCGCGAACGAACGCGCGCGCGCCGATCACGAACTGGTCCTCTATCGCGAACGACTGCGCTCGCTGATGGCCGATCTGCTGTTGACCGAGGAACACGAACGTCGGCGCTTGGCCAGCGATCTCCACGACGGCCTGAGTCAGACGATCGCGCTCGCGCAGATCAAACTGGCGACGCTCGGGCTCGCGCTCGACGGCAAGCAGGCGCTCGCGCTCGAAGAGATCTCCGCGCTCATCGAGCAAGCCAACCGCGCCGCGCGCTCGATCAGTTCCGAGCTCACGCCGCTCGCTCTCCACGATCTGGGGCTCGAGCCGGCGGTGGAGTGGCTCGTCGACAGCATCCAATCGCGCTACGGCGTCCAGATCGAACTCATGGACGACGGCCAACCCAAACCGACCGACGAGAAGACGCGCGTGATCCTGTTCCGCGCGATCCGTGAGCTCCTGATCAACGCCGCGAAACACGCAGGCGCGCGCAAGCTCCACGTTTGCCTGCGACGCGAAGCGAATGAACTGAGCGCCGCGGTCGAGGACGACGGCGTCGGCATGGAGCCGGACGTGTTCAACACCAAGGGCTTCGGTCTGTTCAGCATCCACGAGCGCCTGGCGCACGTCGGCGGGACGATGCTCGTCCAATCGGCTCCGGGGCACGGCACCAAGATCCAGTTGCGTGCGCCGATCGCGAACGGCGGAACGAAGACGAGGGTAGAAGCATGACCATTCGAGTTCTGTTGGTGGACGATCACAAGATGATGCGCGAGGGTTTGCGCGCACTGCTCGCCCCCGCGACCGACATCGAAGTCGTGGGGGATGCGTCCGACGGGCGGAAAGCGCTCGATCTCGTGCGCACGCTCTCGCCGGACGTCGTCGTGATGGACGTCGGGATGCCGGAGCTCAACGGCGTCGAGGCGACGCGGCGCATCCGCACCGAGTTCGAGCGCGTGAAGGTGGTCGCGCTGTCGACGCACACTGACAAGAGGTACGTGCACCACCTGCTCGAAGCGGGCGCGTGCGGCTACGTCTTGAAGATCGCGGCGCACGACGAGCTCGTGCGCGCGATCCGCGCGGCGAGCCTCGGGCGGACGTACTTAAGCCCGGAGGTCGCGGGCTCGGTCGTCGAACGCTCGACGCATCCGCACGGCGCCGGCGAGGTGAGCGCGTTCTCGACGCTCGGTTCGCGCGAGCGCGAGGTGTTGCAGCTCGTCGCCGAGGGCAAGACGTCGGCCGAGACCGCGAAGGAGATGCACATCTCCATCAAGACGGTCGAGACCCATCGTCGGAACATCGTCCAGAAGCTCGGTCTGCACGGCACCGCCGAGCTGACCAAGTACGCGATCCGCGAGGGTCTGACTTCGGTCGACGAGTGAGCGCCGCGCGTGCGCACCGAATCGTTCGCGCTACCTAGAAACTCGTAGCGTAATCAGCGGACCTGCCGATCGCCCGCGACCTCGCGGTGAACTCCAATGTCCGGTCAGGGGCGCCGCGTGCGCCGCCGCGCACCGAACCGCTCTCGCCTGTCCCGGGCGACCGTTCCTTTCGGAGTTCGCGTTGCACGTCTCGGATCCCCGTACGCGCCCACTCGGGCGCGGACTTGGCAGAACCATGAGCGAGCACGAACTCTCCGAGAGTGTGGAGTCGGCGCGGGATCGATTGACCGCGCTGCGTGTTCATGTCGAAAGGGAAGGCGCGGCACCCGGCGCGTCGGAGGTCGCCGGCTCGCTGCGCGATCTCCAAGCGACGCTGGACAAGGTGCACGCGCGCTACGGGCTCCTGTGCGAGATCCTCGACAGGACGAAAGACGTCGTCTTCGCGAAAGACCGAGAAGGTCGTTACACGATGATCAATCCTCAAGGGGCGGACATGTTCGGAAAGACCATGGGCGAGATTCTCGGCGCGGACGATCGAGCTCTGCTCCCTCCCGCCGACGCCGAACGGGCGATGGCCGTCGACCGCGAAGTGATGAACTCGGGCGAGACGCAGACGCGAGAGGAGACGTGCGCCTTCCTCGGCGTCGTCCGGACGCTGCGCACGACGACGTCCGCGTGGTACGACGCGACCCGGCACGTGCGCGGAGTCATCGGCATCGCGCAGGACGTCACCGAGCGTCGACGCAGCGAGCGCGACGCCGCGACCGATCGCGATCGCATGCGTTCGGCCACCACGGAGATCGTGATCGGCGAAGAACGCCTGCGTCGCACGCTCGCGGCGGAGTTGCACAACGGGCTCGGCCAGGACATCGCTCTGGCCAAGATGAAGTTGTCGATGCTGCGCCATTCGGCGAGCGTCGAGCTGCGCGACCCGTTGAGCGGAATCGAGCAGCTCGTCGAGCAAGCCGATCGCTCGTTGCGCTCGATCACGTACCAGATCAGCCCGCCCTCGTTGCACGACCTCGGGCTCGTCGCGGCGCTGCGGTGGCTGGCTGAAGACATCGCCGCGAAGCACGGCATGCAAGTGCGCATCGAGGACGACGATTCGCCGTCGGTCGCCGACGAGCGCATCCGTGCGATCCTCTTCCGCGCGGTGCGCGAGCTCCTGGTCAACGCCGCGACGCACGCGCACGTCGAGGAAGTCGTGGTGCATCTGACGCGTCAAGACGGCCTCGTGCGCATCGCCGTCGAAGATCTCGGAGCCGGCTTCGACACCGCTGACTTGGAACGCCGCGGCTACGGTCTCTTCGTGATTCGCGAGCAGCTGAAGTACGTCGACGGAAGCATGCACGTCGCTTCGACGCCGGGTCAGGGCACGACGGTGATCCTGACCGCGCCCGCCGCGGAGTCGGCCGCTCGCTCCGGTACTTAGTTTCGAGCACGACGATCGGGCCTTCCGTCGATCCTCGCGCGAACGAGCACAGCCTAGATTGGGCGCGACGAGCGGCCGAACAAGCGGCAACTCGGCGATGCCCATGCAATCGATCCGCACGCTGCTCGTCGAGGACGACGTCGAACGCACGAGCTCCATTCAATCGAAGCTCAAGTCGGCGCGCGGCGAATCGTTCGCGGTCGAACGACATCGCACGCTCGATTCGGCGGTGTCGCGTGTGCGCGACGGCGACATCGACGTCGTGTTGCTCGACCTCGCGTTGCCCGATTCGTCGGGCGTCGATTCGGTGGTGCGTCTCTACGAAGCCGCGCCCGACGTGCCGATCGTGGTGATGACCGAAGCGGAGGACGAGGACCTGGCGCTGCGCTCGCTGCAAGCGCGTGCACAGGCCTACGTGGTCAAGCGCGACACCGATCGTCGCGCGCTCGAGCGCACGATCCGTCACGCGCTGGAGCGGCAACGCGTTCAAGTCGACCTGAAGCGCGACGCACATGCGCTCGAACGGAACGAGGCGAAGTTCCGCAACGTGCTCGCGACCAGCAATGCCGGCGTCGTGGTCGTCTCGCAGGACGGCGCCGTCCTGTTCGCGAACTCGTCCGCGACGCGCCTGGTCGGCCGGCCGGCCGAAGAGCTGCGCGGAACGATGCTCGGCTACCCGTTCGCGCCGCGCGCGCGCCACGAAGTCATCGTCGACAGCGAGCGCGTGATCGAAGTGCACATCGTCGAGATCGAGTGGGACGGCGCGCCGGTGTGGCTCGCGTCGCTCTTCGACATCACGAGCCACAAGCGCTATCGCGCCGACCTCGAGGACGTCGCCGCGCGCATGCAGAGCGCCAACACGAGCCTCGAGCGTCTCGCGAGCATCGATCCGCTGACCGAGCTCCTCAACCGCCGCGGACTGGACGCCGAACTCGCGATCGAGAACCGGCGCATGCGTCGGACCGGCGCGCCGCTCGCGGCGGTGCTGCTCGACTGCGACGACTTCAAGCACATCAACGAGACGTTGGGCCACGCGGGCGGAGACGCGGTGCTCAAGGGCCTCGCCGAGCGCCTGAAGGACTCGCTGCGTCCGTCGGATCACATCGGCCGGATCGGCGGCGACGAGTTCCTCGTCCTGTTGCCGGACACGCGTTTCGCGGAAGCGTTCCAAGTCGCCGAGCGGTTGCGCGTCTCCGTTTTCGACCATCCGATGCGGTCGCCCGCGGGCGACGTGCACGTCACCGCGAGCCTTGGGATCGAGTTGGTGTCCGACGAGAGCCTCTCGATCGACGAGGTGGTCGCGCGCACGCAAGCGGCGTTGCAGCAGAGCAAGCGCAGCGGCAAGAATCGCGTGTCGACGTCGGACGGCAGCGCGACCGACTCGGAGGACGTCGTGCGCGGACTGCAGGCGGAGACCGCGTACCGCGTGCTGCGCCAACCGATCGTGCGCCTCGCCGACGAGAGCGTCGTCGCGTGGGAGTTGATGCCGCGCGGACCCGCCGGGATCTTCGAGATGCCGCGGGACTTCTTCCGCCTCGCGCTCGAACGCAACATCCTCACCGAGGTCGACCTCAACTGCCTGCGCACGTGCATCCATCGAGCGTGCGAAGTTCCGACCGCCGCGCGCTGTCACGTCGACCTCTTCCCGTCGACGCTGCTCGAGACGCCGCGCGAGCGCCTGATCGAACTCTTCGCGCACCGGACCGCCGTGCGGCGTTGGTGCATCGAGCTCAGCGAGCAACACTTCATCGGCGAACCCGCGCTCTTGCGCGAACACGTTCGGGCGCTGAAGGACGCCGGGATCCAGGTCGCGATCAGCGACGTCGGTTTCGGACGCAGCTCGCTCGAGACTTTGATCCTGCTCGAGCCCGACGTCGTCAAGCTCGACCGCAAGTTCGTCCACCGCACCGCGCGCGACGCCGAACGACAACGTTCGCTGCGCCGCATGGTCGGCGTAGTCGGGTCGTTGGGCGGCGAACTCGTCGCCGAGGGCATCGACTCGCGCGAGGACCTCGAACTCCTGCTCGAACTCGGCGTGCCGTGCGGTCAGGGCGTGCTGTGGGAAGCGCTCGCGTAGGGACCTCTCGACGCTGCACGAACGCGGCGAGGTCCATCCGATGCGCAAGAGTTCCCTCTCCGGTCGATTCGCGGTCCTCGAGCGCGAACGCTACCTGCATCTTCGCGGCGAGCTGGGTGGATGCGCCGATGGGCGCGCCCCCGATGCGCCCTTAGCCTGGCGCTCCAGGTCGGTGGGGCGGCGCGAGTACCGCGAGGCGGAGCGCGTCACCGACGATGCGCACCGCGACGCTCGCGCGCTGCAATCTCGACGAGAAGGAAGACCTCCGATGAACAACACCTCCGGCGCGAGCCGCTCACCGTGGACGGACGTCGCGGGATCCGAGACCGGAGAGGCTCCGGCGCGCGACCTGAACGTCGACGTCTGCGTCATCGGCGCCGGCATCGCGGGTGTTTCGGTCGGGCACGCGCTCGTGCGCGAAGGCTTGTCCGTCGTGATCCTCGACGACGGCCCGGTCGACGGCGGCGAGACGTCGCGCAGCACGGCGCATGTCACGAGCGTGATCGACGGCGGGTATGCGCGCCTCGAGGAACTGCACGGCGAGAACGGCGCGCGGCTCGCGCACGCGAGCCATGCGGCGGCGATCGAGCGGATCGACATGCTCGTCCGCGAGGAGCGCATCGACTGCGACTTCACGCGCCTCGACGGCTTCCTCTTCGCCGCGCCGCGTGCTCCGCCCGAGCACCTCGCTCGCGAGTTCGCCGCCGCATTGCGCGCTGGCGCGCTCGTCCGATCCTTCGAACGCTCGCCGCTTCCGGGGCTCGATCTCGGTGCCTGCCTGCGCTTCTCCGATCAAGGCCAACTGCATCCGCTGCGTTACCTCGCCGGTTTGACCGAGGCGTTCGTTCGCCTCGGCGGCCGACTCTTCCGCGGTGCGCACGTCGTCGTCGTCCACGACGGCGAGCCGGTGCGCGTCGAGCTCGAGGGTGGACACGTCGTGACCGCGGGTTCGGTCGTCGTCGCGACCCACGCGCCGTTCACGACGATGGTCGTGATGCACACCAAGCAAGCGGCGTATCGCACGTTCGTCGTCGCGGCCGAGGTTCCGCGCGACAGCGTTCCGCACGTGCTGATGTGGGACACCGACGATCCGTACCACTACGTGCGAGTCGCTCCGGCGCGCGGCAACGACAGGAGCGACCTGCTGCTCGTCGGCGGCGAGGATCACAAGACCGGACAAGCCGACGACGCCGACGTGCGTTTCGCGCGCCTCGAGCAGTGGATGCGCGAGCGTTTTCCGACCGCGGGCAAAGTGAGCCGACGTTGGTCGGGTCAGTTGCTCGAGACGCTCGACCACCTCGCGTACATCGGGCTCGAGCCGGGCTCGGACCACGTCTACTTGGTCACCGGCGATTCCGGTCTGGGCTTCACGCACGCCACGATCGCGGCGATGTTGCTCCCCGATGCGATCGCCGGCCGCGAGAATCCGTGGAAGGAGCTCTACGCCGCCGATCGCAAACCGCTGCGCGCGGCGAGCGACTACTTGCGCGAGAACCTCAACGCCGTGGCGCAGCTCGTGGATCTCGTGAAACCAGGTGAGGCCGCGTCCGTCGACGACATCGCGCGCGGCAGCGGCGCGATCGTCCGCCGCGGTCTGCACTTGACGGCCGTCTACCGGGACGCGAGCGGCGGCGTGCACGAGCGCTCTGCCGTGTGCACGCACCTCGGCTGCATCGTGCACTGGAACTCGATGGAGACCAGTTGGGACTGCCCGTGCCACGGATCGCGTTTCGATACGGAGGGCCGTGTGCTCGCAGGTCCCGCCGCGATGCCGTTGTCGGAAGCCTGGAGCCGCGACGAGAAGCCGGTCGATCCCGCGACCTCCGGCGCGGCGAGCGCACCCTGAGCGGATGACCACGCACCGGCGCTACCCAACTCCGCCCGCCGACCTGGGTGAATGTGCCGATGGGAGTGCGCGCGACGCGCCCCTACGTTGTCGAGCTCGAACACTCGCAGTGTCACCGCGACATCGGGTTTCGACGATCGTCCCCGAGCGCGACCCAGGAGAGGCCATGACAGAGGAATCCAAGAAGCCGACCAACGGTGCGCGCTCCGAGGCGTTCGGCACGATCCAGGGCGAGCCCGCGAGCGCCGGCGGCGCGCCCAAATCGCACGCGCCGACCTCGACGTTCGGCGATCCCGTGCGGCCCGAGCTCGGCGACGAGCCCGGCACGGAACCTCGGAGCACCGAGCCGTCCAAGTCGGACGCGAAGCCCGATGAAGACGCCGGTGAAGGTCACAAAGGACCGCGCGTCGACGCGACGACGACGGACCGCTCTTCCGTCGAGCCCGCGCCGGAATCCGCTCGCACCGAGCGCGGCGGCGATCCGGCGTGAATCGGGCGAGTCCGAAGTCGTCAACCAACCACAGAGTTGCAAGCCATGCGTGACAACATCATCCCGATCCATCGCGGCGCCAAGGACGGTTTGTCCGACGTCGAGACGCTCCGCACGCGCGCACGCAAGCACATCGAGCAAGGCGCGGTCACCGACGGCTACAAGGCCGATCGCAAGACGGTCTTGCGGTTGCTCGACGAGGCGCTCGCGACCGAACTGGTCTGCGTGTTGCGCTACAGGCGCCACCACTACATGGCGTCCGGTATTCACGCGCAGAGCATCGCCGCGGAGTTCCTCGAGCACGCCGTCGAAGAGCAGGCGCACGCCGACTTGCTCGCGAAACGCATCGTGCAGCTCGGCGGCGAGCCGAACTTCGACCCCGATCAACTCACCAAACGCAGTCACGCGCAGTACGTCGAAGGCAAGGACTTGGCCGACATGGTTCGCGAGAACCTCGTCGCCGAGCGCATCGCGATCGACAGTTACGCGGAGATGATTCGTTATCTCGGCGAGGACGATCCGACGACGCGACGGATGCTCGAGGGCATTCTCGCCGCCGAGGAAGAGCACGCGGAAGACTTGATGACTCTGTTGAGCGATCAAGGCGCGTAGTCGCGCTCGGCGACTACTCAGATCACCGGATCGACCTGCGTGGAAGTGCCGATCGCGACGCACCGGAGCGGCCACTAGAGTCCAAGAAGACAGCGACGAGAGCGCAACGCACCCGAGGCCGCGAGCCGAGGACCGTCATGGCGCGCCGCGTTCGAAACATCGCATTTGGAGATCGAGAAAATGATGAACATGAAACTACTGAGCATGACGGGCGCGCTGGCCGGCCTCTCTCTGCTCGCCGGCGCATCGTCGGGCCCGAAGGGCGGACCGTGTGGTTGGCTCGCGAGCGACTTGATCGGGATGAAGGTCATCTCCCAACAAGGTGACAGCCTCGGCAAGGTCGAAGACGTCGTCGTCCATCCGGGCGGCGAAGCTTCCTACGCGGTCCTCTCGTTCGGCGGCACGCTCGGCATGGGCGACAAGCTGTTCGCGATGCCGTGGTCCGTGCTGCGCACGATCGAACCCGACACCGCCAAGAAGGACAGCACGCGTTCGCTCGTGCTCCCGCTCGAGAAGGATCGTCTGAAGACGGCTCCGGGCTTCGACAAGAAGAATTGGCCGATCATGGCAAATGCCGATTGGACCAAGGACGTCGACGCGTTCTACATCGGCGGCGCGAACCCGAACGCGAAGAAGCCGGTCGAAGCCTCGACGCGCACTTCGGTGATCACATGGCGCGTGTCCGAACTCAAGGGCGCCAACGTCGAGACGCCGACCGGCGACAAGCTGGGCGATCTCGGAGAAGTGGCGATCGACACCAACGGGCGCGTTTGCTTCGTGACCCTTTCGGTCGGCGGTTTCCTCGGCATGGGCGAGAAGCACGTCGCCATCCCGTGGGACGCGCTGAAGTTCTCCGTCGGCGGCGACAAGGGCGACAAGCGCATGATCAGTCTGCCCGTCACCAAGAAGCAGCTCGAGGAAGCCCCCGAGTACACGAAGAACAAGGACGGCGACAAGGAGATGTGCGACCCGAAGTGGATCGGCCGCGTCTACGAGTACTACTCGGTTCCGATGTACTGGAGCTCGATGGACAGCGTCGAGACGAAGCCGAAGAACTGACGCGACTGCGTCGACACGAAACGTGCTGTCGAAGCGTTCGGCAGCCAGGGTGAGGACGACCTCCTCGCCGACGCGGCTCGGGATCTGACCCCCGAGCCGCATTTTCGTGAGCGGTCGTTCGCCGCGACGCGTCGGAGGAAACTCGCGAAGCCTGGCGGACGACTCGCGCGCTTCGCATCCTGCGTGCGGCGCATCCGCGTCGCGCAAGGAGCAACCATGACGAGACCCGATCGATCCGTGCCCCTCGGTCTCGAGCGCAAGCACGAGCCCTTGATTTCGCACCGCGCGTTCTTCCTTCGCGTGGCATGGATGGGCGCGGCAGCGTTGGGGCTCGTCGCATTCGGATTGTCGGTCGGTGCGATCGGCTATCGCGCGACCGAAGGTTGGAGTTGGCTCGATTCGACGCTCAACGCCGCGATGATCCTGACCGGGATGGGGCCGGTCGACGAACTGCGCACGAACGCGGGGAAGGTCTTCGCGATCGCGTACGCGCTGTTCAGCGGCGTGGTGTTCGTCTCGGCGATCGCGTTGGTGCTCGCGCCGGTCGCTCACCGCATCCTGCACGCCTTCCACATGGAAGACGATGCGGCGGAGAGGACGCGGGCTCCGAAGGATCGCGAGCGTCCGTGAGCCCTCGTGGACTCGGTGTACCGAGTCGCCGCGCTCGCGTAACCTGATGCGCGTGACGACGGATCCGCAGTTCGACTTGCTCGTGATCGGCAGCGGTCCCGCCGGCCAGAAAGGCGCGATCGCGGCCGCCAAGTTGGGCAAGCGCGTCGCCGTCGTCGATACGCGGGAGATGGTCGGCGGCGTCAGCCTCCACAGCGGTACGATCCCGAGCAAGACGCTGCGCGAGGCGATCCTCTATCTGACGGGTTTTCGTCAACGCGCGTTCTACGGCCCCGACTACCGGGTCGACCAACACATCACGATCGCGGAACTCTGGGCCCGCGTCGCCGGCGTCGTGGCGCGCGAGATGTCGGTCGTCAATCACCAGTTCGGACGAAACGGCGTCGAGCTCCTTCCGGGCGCCGCGCGCTTCGTCGATCCGCACACGCTCGAAGTGCAGGGGAGCGACGGGACCAAGCTCGTGCGCGCCGAGCACGTCTTGATCTGTTGCGGAACGCGGCCCGCGCAGAGCCCGGAAGTCCCGTGCGACGGCAAGCGGATCCTGCTCGCCGATCAGCTCGGGCAGATCGAAGAGCTCCCGCGCGAATTGATCGTGGTCGGCGGCGGCGTCATCGGCCTCGAGTACGCGTCGATGATGGCGGCGCTCGGCATCGAGGTGACGCTCGTCGAGCAGCGCGAGACGATCCTCGACTTCGTCGACCTGGAGATCGTCGAGGCGCTCTCGTATCACTTGCGGCGCCTCGGCATGACGATGCGCCTCGGCGAGAAGGTCTCCGGTGTTTCGATCGACGAACGCGGGCGTGTGAGCGCCGCGCTCGAGAGCGGGAAGCACGTCCACGGCACCGACCTGCTCTACACCGTCGGACGCCAAGCGAACAGCGACCTCCTGCGTCTCGAAGCCGCGGGGCTCAGCGCCGACGCGCGCGGCAAGCTCACGGTCGACGAGAACTATCGCACCGCGGTGCCGCACATCTACGCGGCCGGCGACGTGATCGGTTTCCCGGCGCTCGCGTCGACGTCGATGGAGCAAGGCCGCCTCGCGGCGCTGCACATGTTCGGCGGGACGCCGTGCAAGTCGCTCGCCGTGATTCCCTACGGCATCTACACGATTCCGGAGATCAGCATGGTCGGTCGCACCGAGCGCGATCTGACCAAATCGAAAGTGCCGTACGAATTCGGGATCGCGAAATACGAGGAGCTCGCGAAGGGCCAGATGGTCGGCGACGAGACCGGACTGTTGAAGTTGCTCTTCGATCCCGTGAGCCTGAAGCTCCTCGGCGTCCACGCGATCGGCGAGAGCGCGACGGAGATCATCCACATCGGCCAGGCCGTGCTCTCGCTGGGCGGCACGATCGAATACTTCCGCGACACCGTCTTCAACTATCCGACGTTCGCCGAGGCCTACAAAGTCGCCGCGTTCGACGGCTTGAACAAGCTGTGACCGCCGCGCGTCCATCCAAGACGGAGCGAGGTGATGCGCTGAACACTCCGACCTCTCGTCATCGCGTGGTCACGCTCTTCGACGTCGACAACACGTTGCTCGACAACGATCACGTCACCGAGGATCTCCGTCGCCATCTGCGTCGCGAGGTCGGCGAGGAACGCGAAGGCCGTTATTGGGCGATCTTCGAGGAGCTGCGCGCCGAACTCGGCTACGCCGATTATCTCGGCGCGCTGCAGCGCTATCGCGTCGAGCATCCGCGCGATCAGCAGGTGCTCGGCATCTCGTCGTACCTCGTCAACTACCCGTTCGCGAATCGCCTCTACCCCGGTTCGCTCGACGCCGTCGCGCACGCGGCCGCGTGGGGACCGGTGGTGATCCTCTCGGACGGCGACGCGGTCTTCCAACCGCGCAAGGTCGAGCGTTCGGGTCTCGGCGAGGCGTTCGCGGGGAACGTGCTCATCTACGTGCACAAAGAACACGAGCTCGACGACGTCGAGCGCCGCTATCCCGCCGAGCACTACCTCCTCGTCGACGACAAGGTCCGGATCCTGAGCGCGGTCAAACGCATCTGGAGCGAGCGCGTCACCACCGTCTTCCCACGCCAAGGCCACTACGCGTTCGCGCCGGACGTGGCGAGCCACCCGACGCCGGACGTGACGCTGGAGCGCATCGGCGCGCTCGTCGATCACGACCTGCCGACGCTGCTTTGCGCGGCGCGGACGAACGCTTCCTGACGCTGCGCGCGCCGCGCTCCCAGGTTCCGCGGAACGCGATCAGTAGTTGTGTCGATGTCGGCGCCACACGGGCGTCCGTACTGTCTGCCCGGCTCCGCGGAGCGCGTGCACGACGCGCACGTTGCCGCGAGTCGACGACGCATGGAACACGACCTGATCGCGACGCACACGGGTGCTCGCTCCGACCGAACCGTCTTGCTCACCGAGGCGTTGGTCTTCGTGATCGTGCTCGGCTGCCTGTTGATGGGCGGATCGAGTTGCCGCGCCGCGTCGCCGATCGCGCCGCTCTCCGAGAGCGCCGTGTGCCTCGATTTGCCGCTCGTCCGTCAGGACGCGCTCTACGACTGCGGCTTGGCGTCGATCTCCGCGCTCTGCCAGTACTGGAGCGTCGAGATCCCCGCGGAAGAGCGCTTGACGTTGGCGCGCACCGCCGCGCAAAGCGCCGGTCTCTCCGGCGACGAAGTGCGCGGCGCGTTGGAGCGTCTCGGCCTCGAGGTCTACCTCTTCGAGGGCAGTCTCGATCGCGCGGCGACCGGCGTCTACGGACAAGTCGATGCCGGACGGCCGCCGATGGTGATGCTCTCCGCCGACGGCACGAATCACCACTACGAGCTCGTGCTCGGCTACGACGAGCCGCGCGGCAATCTGATCCTGCTCGACCCGATGCACGGCGAGATCCTGATGCCCGTCGCCGTTTTCGAGCGCAATTGGGCGCGCTGCCGACGTTTCACGTTGTTGGCGTGCCGCGGTGCGGAAGCTCAGGCGAGCGCACGCACACATGACGCGAGCCCCGAGCTCGCGAGCCGTTCACTCACAACGAAGGAATCGAACCCATGAAGATCGCCCAGTCCGTCCGCATCGTCGCTCTCACCCTCGTCGCTCCCGCGGTCGGCATGTCCGCGCACACGCAACGGATCTCTCCGGCCGACGCGGCCGCATTGCACGCGAGCTCCGACGCGAGCCTCGGCTCGTTGCGCGCCGGACGCGTCGACGCGCCGGCTCCGTTCCAAGCGAACGAGCGCGCTGAACTCGCCGCCGCGGCGCAGCATGGAACTGCGCTCGCCGCGTTGCGCGCCGGTGTCGAACCGACGCACAACGAGTGGACCTGGCTCGCCATCGGCGCGGGCATCGTGCTCCTGATCGTCTTGATCTGACGCAACGACGCGGTTCGCTCGTGACGGCGAGCCGCGTGCCTACCTGATACTCGGGTCGACGATCCGCACATGCATCGATTTCGTGCGCGGAGCGCGCGGGCTACGGTCCGAGCTCAAACGAACTACCGCTCGATCCAGTGACAGAAATGACCCCATGACCAAACTCCATCTCCGCATCGCGACGTTCGCGTGCCTCGCGCTCGCCGCGTGCGCCACCGCGCCCCGTAGCGCCGAAGGCAAGGCCGACATCGTCCAAGAGGCCGACGCGACTCTCGCTCGCGCGCAAGAGCGTGATTCGCATCTCGCGTCCACCGTGCGCAGCGCCGCGGGTTGCGCGGTGTTCCCCAAGATCGGCAAAGCCGCGATCGGCGTCGGCGGCGCGTACGGCAAAGGCGTGCTCTACGAGAACGGCAAGATGGTCGGCTATTGCGACATGAGCCAAGCGACGGTCGGGCTCCAGCTCGGCGGTCAGACGTACACCGAGATCATCTGCTTCGACGACAAGACCGCGCTGAAGAAGTTCAAGCACGGCGACTTTGCGTTCGACGCGCAAGCCTCGACCGCGGCGATGGAAGCGGGCTCGGGTGCGAACACCGACTATGCCGAAGGCGTCGACGTCTTCACGCTCAACGAAGCCGGGATGATGGCGGAAGCCTCGGTCGGCGGCCAGAAGTTCAGTTACAAGCCGGCGCATTGAGCGAACGCTCGTCCGCGGCCGAGCGACGCGCTCACGCCGCAGCGATCGAGCGATTCGACGCAACGTCGTCGGTCCTCGCTTCGATCGAGCTACCGACCTCCATCTACGCATTCATCTCGATCGGCTTGCGCGCATCTGTCGATGGTCGCGCTCGCCGGTTCCACCTAGTTTGATCGCTCTTCGATCGAACGACGCTCAACAGAAAATCAAAGCCATGACGACTCAAAGCACGGGATTCCCCGAAGTCAACGTTCCGACCGCACGCAAGACTCCGACCGACGGCGCCGAGTCCGTGATTCCCGAGATGAAATCGAAGCTGCGGCACATGGTCGACAGCGGTCGCGACCGCGTGACCGAATGGAAGGGCGGATTCGAGGACGGCGTTCGCGCGAAGCCCATTCAATCCATCCTCATCGCCGCGGCCGTGGGCGCCGTCATCGGCGTGATCATCGGTCGACGCAGCAACTGACCGACCGACACGAGGCGCACTCTTGAAGGTTTCGGACGACTTCGCGGCAGGAGGCCCGAACCCTTCTCGTGCGACCTCGCGCGAGTTCCCGGACGCCGCGCCCGCGGCGGCCAACGACGGCGAGGAAGCGAAGAACGGCGCGCCGGCGGCGCGCACGGGAATCCTGGAGCTCCTGCTGGGCTTTGTCGACGAGACCGTCGGCTCCGCGGACGGCTTGATCGCGATCTACGCGGACCGCGCGCGGCTCGCCGTGCGACGCAAGATCGTGCAGGCGGTCGTCGGCGGTGCCGTCGGCGTCTGCGCGGTTCTGTGGTTGGGCGCGGCCGCGCTCGCGATCTTTCGCGGTGCCTGCGGAGGACTGACGGTCTTCTGGGGCGGGCGCGAGTGGTTGGGCGATCTGACCGGCGGCCTGCTCGTCCTGATCGTCGCGTCGAGCGCCATCGCGATTCATCTCCGTCTTTCGTCGCGTCGCGAGTTCCGACGCTTGAAGGCCAAGTACGAGCGCATCCGCAATGAACACGACCAGCAACACGCTTCAGCACCGACCGCCGACGACCGCGGAGGAATTGCTTGATCACGAAGAAGCTCTGGCGATCCAGCGCATCGCTAGCTCCGTCGAGCGCCTCGGCGAAGGGCTGTGCGTCGCGACCGATCTGCGTCCGAGGATCCGTCGTCATCCGTTCCTCGCGACCGGGATCGCCGCCGTCGCGGGCTGCGTCGGCGCGCCGCTCCTTCTACGCGCTCTCGGACGGCTGCCGGCCGTCGGCTCGAGCCTCGCGAATTTCGCGTTGCGCCGAAATCACTCTCTACCCGGTCTCGCCCTCGCCTCGCTGCGCGCCGTTCGCGCGCGAAGGTGACGAGCTCGACCGACGTCGTTCACCACTCATTCCCTCGACACGAGTCGAATTCGCACGAAGCACAGGAAGCACACAATGCTCTACACCATCGCGGTCGTTCTGATCATCCTCTGGCTGCTCGGCATGGTTTCGTCCTACACGATGGGCGGCTTCGTCCACGTGTTGCTCGTGATCGCCGTCGTCATGGTTCTCTTGCGCCTGATCAGCGGTCGCAAGATCACGTCTTGAACGCGACGCGCAGCTCGAGATGAACAACAACAAGCTCCTCTACGTCGCGCTGCTGGTCGTCGGCGTCGTGCTCCTCGTCCTCGGCGTGATCGCCTCCGATTCCGTCGCGTCCAGTTTCTCGCGCCTCTTCACCGGCAACCCGACGGACAAGACCATCTGGATGCTGATCGGCGGCGGCCTCGCGGCCATCGTCGGGCTCGGCGGCCTGGCGCGCGGGACGAAGTGAGCGCCGCTCGTCGCGTCTGACGGCGGCTCCGCCGTCGACGCACGAAACGGTCTCCTCCGCTCGATCGCGAATCACGGCGTCCTTGCGCCGCGCGGCTCCAGATCGGCTCGCCCGGAGGTCGACACGGATCGACCTTCCCGAAGGAGCCCCCGTGACCTCGAACGACCATCCGGATCGTCGGCCCGCGCGTCTGCGTTTGTCCGAAGTGATCGCCGCGCTGAGTTTCGCGCTCGACCTGACCGAGGGTCAGCCCGCCGGCCATTGCCTGCGTTCGTGTTGGATCGGGATGCGCGTCGGGAGCGAGCTCGGGCTCTCGCGCGAAGAGCTCCACGATCTCTACTACACGCTGTTGCTCAAGGACGCGGGTTGCAGCAGCAACGCGGCGCGGCTCTGCGAACTCTACGGCCACGACGACCTCGCGACGAAGCGTGACGTCAAGCTCGTCGACGTGCAGCGGCTCTCGCAACTCGCGCGCTTCGTGCTGCAGCACACGGGGCTCGGCGAAGGCCTGATCAAGCGTTTCGGTCGCTTGCTGCACGTGATGCGGAACGGCGACCGGTTCGCCGGCGAACTGATCTCGGCGCGCTGCACGCGCGGCGCGCAGATCGCGATCCAACTCGGCTTCCGACCGCGCGTCGCCGACGGGATCTACTCGCTCGACGAACATTGGAACGGCAAGGGTCGTCCGGAAGGTCGGAAGGGAGAGCAAACGCCGATCGCGTCGCGCATCGCGCTCTTGGCGCAGATCGTCGACGTCTTCCACACCGCCGGCGGCGTCGCCGCGGCGCTGAAGGAAGTGCGCGGTCGACGCGGGCGCTGGTTCGATCCCGCGGTTGTCGACGCGTTCGAACGCGTCGCACTCGACGTCGAGCTCTGGAACGGCCTCACCGCGCCGGACCTCGACGCGCGCGTGCGCGAGTTGGAACCCGCCGATCAGTCGGTCGAGCTCACCGACGAACGCCTCGACGCGATCGCCTCGGGCTTCGGTCGGATCATCGACGCGAAGAGTCCGTTCACCGCGGGTCACTCCGAGCGCGTCGCCGATTTCGCGGTGTCGATCGGCAGGCAACTGGGCTTCGGCGTCGAGCGGTTGCGTTGGCTCCGTCGCAGCGCGCTGCTGCACGACATCGGCAAGCTCGGGATCAGCAACGCGATCCTCGACAAGCCCGGCAAGCTCGACGAATCGGAATGGCATCGCATGCGCATGCACCCGACGTTCACCGAGCAGATCCTCTCGCGCATCGATCCGTTCCGTGAGATGGCGCGCGTCGCGGCGGCGCACCACGAGAAGCTCGACGGCACCGGCTATCCGAAGGGCTTGGTCGCGTCGGAGATCGAGCTCGAGTCGCGCTTGATCACCGTCGCCGACATCTACGACGCGTTGACCGCCGACCGGCCGTACCGAGCGGGGATGCCGCACGCGAAAGCGGTGGAGATCCTCGAGTCGATGCGAGGGACCGGCGTCGACGGCGTGTGCCTCGATGCGCTGCTCGCCGGGCTCGAGCGCGCCGACCGGAACGCGGTCGCCGCCTGACGGGAACGAGCTCGTCGCACGAATTCCGACTTCGCCGCAACTCGGCGGCGACTCGTCGGGCGAACGTCGCGATGCAACCGCTGTCGTGGAGCTCGAACCTCCGTCCGGACGCTTCGATGCGGCGCGCGCTACACTCTTGGAAGATGGTCGCGGAGCGCGATGCCGAGGCCCTGCAGGTCCTGCACGCGTCCGACCTCGAGTTGGTGAAGCGCGCGTTGGCGGG
>JAIOPM010000048.1 GCA_021413885.1 Planctomycetota bacterium | reverse complement strand
CGTTGCGTGAAGGCACGCTCAAGCTCGCGCAGACGATCCTCTCGCGCGGCCCCGTCGCCGTGCGATTGGCGATGGAGACGATCAATCGCGGGCTCAACATGAGCCAACAAGAAGGCGAGATCATCGAGAGCGACATGTTCGGTCTCGCCTCGACGACCGCGGACATGAAGGAGGGCATGGCCGCCTTCCTCGAGAAGCGCAAAGCGAACTTCCAGGGCCACTGATCTCCGAACAGACGAACGAGTGAAAGACAGAGCATGAATCCCACGGTGGTTCTCGTCGGCGGCGCGCGCACTCCGATGTGCGAGTACGTCGGCACGCCCGGCTACGGCAAGTTCAAGGACATCTCGGCGATCGATCTCGCGGTGCACGCTTCGAAGGCGGCTCTCGCGCGCTCGAAGGTCTCCGCCGAATCGATCGATCACGTCGTGATGGGCAACGCGTTGCAGACTTCGCTCGACGCGATCTACGGCGCACGCCACGTCGGCTTGAAGGCCGGCGTTCCGAAAGGGATCGGCGCGTTGACCGTCAACCGACTCTGCGGCTCGGGTATCCAGTCCGTGGTCAACGGCGCGCAGATGATCCAGCTCGGCGAAGCGCGGACCGCGCTCGTCGGCGGCATGGAGAACATGAGCATGGCGCCGTACGTGCTGTACAACGCGCGCCAAGGCTTCCCGTTCGGCACCGCGCCGCAGATGCAGGACATGCTCTTCGCCGCGCTGCAGGATTCCTACTGCGGCTTCTACATGGCGCAGACCGCGGAGAACATCGCGAAGCGTCTCGGCATCTCGCGCGAAGCGCAGGACGCGTACGCGTTGCGCAGCCACCAACTCGGCGCCGCCGCCGTGAAGTCCGGCAAGTTCGCCGCCGAGATCGAGCCCGTGAAGATCACGACGAAGAAGGGCGAAGTGATCGTCGACAGCGACGACCACATCAAGCCCGACACGTCGATGGAAGCGCTCTCGAAGCTGCGCGCCGCGTTCGGCAAGGACGGCACGGTCACCGCGGGCAACGCGTCGGGCGTCGTCGACGGCGCGGCCGCTCTCGTCATCACCACCGAAGAGCGCGCGAAAGCCGACAACCTCGACGTCTGGGCGAAGATCGTCGCGTGGGGCATCGTCGGCGTCGATCCGGCGGAGATGGGCATCGGCCCGGTGCCCGCGATCCGTCAATGTCTCGAACGCGCGAAGGTCAAGCTCGACCAAGTCGACCTGATCGAGATCAACGAAGCCTTCAGCGCCCAATACCTGGGCTGCGAGAAGGAGCTCGGCCTCGATCGCGACCGCGTCAACGTCAACGGCGGCGCGATCAGCCTCGGCCACCCGCTCGGCGCGACCGGTTCGCGTCTGATCCTGACGCTGATGCGCGAGCTGCGCGCGACCAACAAGCGCTACGGGATCGCGTCGGCGTGCATCGGCGGCGGCCAAGGCATCGCGATGTTGATCGAAAACCCGCGCGCCTGAATCGAAGGACCAGCGTGAAGGCCCTGATCGAGACCTTGCCCAACGGAACGCGCGTCGTCGCGCTCGATCCGTCGCGGCGTGTGCTCTACCTGTTCAAGGATCTCGAGAAGATCCGCGCGCAGTTGCGGGGCGAACTCGTCGTCCGGATGAAGGACGTCAACCCGGCCGAATTGCTAGACGACATCAACACCGACGTGATGACGCCGGCGTGGGTGTGCTTCCGTCACCGGCCCGAGGACATCGCGCTCGACGCGTACGCGGGTTTGATCGACAAGGCGCAGAAGCGCGTGTTCGAGACGCGCGCCCTGCTCGACGGCGGCTTCCAAGTGATCGTGTCGGGCCAGCGCAAGGGCACCGGCTCGTCGCGCGAGACCGCGCCGCAGTGCGAGAAGTGGTCCGGCATCGAGCTCGTGATCGCGAGCTCCTTCGCGCCGATCCACGCGCGCAACAACATCAACCTCGGTCAGTTGATGGGCGACTACGAACAGCTGAAGCGCCTCGAGGCCGGCGAGCGCATCCCGCTCGACGAATTCACGGCGCGCTTCGACGCCGTCACGCGCGCGACGCTCGAAGCGGGCGGCCTCTTCCCGTTCGTCGCGCGCTACAAGGCGAAGACGATCCGCGTCGACGCGCCGAAGCACGCTTCGCGCGCGATGACGATGGCCGAGAAGATCCTCGCTTCGCACCTCTTCGATGCGCGCGGCGCGCAGTACCTCGCGCCGAACGATGCGTGCTTGGTGCGCGTCGACGGCGGCTACAGCCACGAGTTCACGACCGCGCAGGTCCACTACTTCCTCCAGCAGGAGTACGGTGCCGACTACAAGGTCCCGAACCCGTCGAAGTTCGCGGTGTTCGAGGATCACTTGCTCTACGCCGACGGCGTGCCGCGCATGGCGCCGTTCGCCGACAAGATCGGCACGCTGCGCAAGCTCCAGCGCGAGTTCCAGAAGCACACCGGCGTGCGCGACTACTCGGCGAAGGACGGAGTCAGCCCCGGCATCTGCCACCAAGTCGCGCGCGAACACTTCGTCGATCCCGGCGACTTCATCCAAGCGACCGACAGTCACACCTGCATGGGCGGCGGCAACAACGCGCTCACGTGGGGCGTCGGCGCGACCGAGTACGCGGGGCTGATCTACTCGGGCTTCACGTTCGTGAAGGTGCCGGAGTCGATCCGTTTCGAGCTCGTCGGCAAACTCGATCCGGGCTGCACCGCGAAGGACGTGATGCTGCGAATCCTCGAGACGTACGCCGTCAGCGAGCAAACGCTGGATCGCGTGATGGAGTTCGGCGGTCCGGGGCTCGCGTCGCTCTCGATGGACGAGCGCGCGACGCTCTGCAACATGGCGACCGAGTGCACGGCGCGTTCGGGCATCTGCGAAGCGGACGAGGTCACGCTCGACTGGCTCGCCGCGCGCCGGCCGAAGATGTCGCGCGAGGAAATTCGCGCGCGCTTCGTCGCGCCGGACCACGACGCGCACTACGACGGCGGCGTTCACGTGATCGACCTCGCCTCGATCGAGCCGATGGTCGCGCGCCCCGGCGACCCGACGTACGGCTCGCGCATCCGCGAGCTCGACCCCGTCAAGATCGACATCGCGTACGCCGGCTCGTGCACCGCGGGCAAGGAACACGACCTCGACTACTACGCGCTCGTGATCGACGACGCTCTGCGCTCGGGCCGCACCGTCGCACCGGGCGTCAAGATGTTCCTGCAGTTCGGCAGCGAGGACGTGCGCGCGTACGCCAAGGCCAAGGGCTACCTCGAGCTCTTCGCGCGCGCCGGCGTCGAGGTCATCGATCCGGGCTGCGGCGCGTGCATCGGTTGCGGCCCCGGCGTTTCGTCGACGCCCGATCAAGTCACCGTCAGCGCGATCAACCGGAACTTCGCCGGACGCAGCGGACCCGGAAAACTCTACCTAGCCTCGCCGTTGACCGTCGCCGCCAGCGCGATCGAAGGACACATCCGGAGCTACACGCCGGGTATGTTCAAGAGAACCAGTCAAGCGGCGTCGACACGCTAGCTCGCCCTCGCCTCTCGTCTCGCGACGCAGATTCTCCCCAGCCTCTCGGAAGGACCCATGAAGACGTATTCGATCGCAGTCATCCCCGGCGACGGCATCGGGCCGGAGGTCACGCGCGAGGCGCTCGGCGTGTTGACCGCGGCGGAGGAAGTGTTCGGCTTTCAGACGCGACGCACGCTGTATCCGTACGGGTCCGAGCACTACCTGAAGACCAAGGAGATCTTCCCCGACGCGGCGTTCGAGGAAACGAAGGCGCACAACGCGATCTACCTCGGCGCGATCGGCGATCCGCGTCTGCCGATCGGCCTGATCGAGTACGGCATCATCGCGAAGATGCGGTTCGAGCTCGACCTCTACATCAACCTGCGCCCGATCAAGCTGTACGACGAGTCGCTCTGTCCGCTGAAGGACAAGAAGCCCGAAGACGTCGACATGGTGATCGTCCGCGAGAACACCGAGGACGCGTACGTCGGCGCGCACGGCTTCACGCACAAGGGCCAGCACCACGAAGTCGCGACGCAGACGATGGTCTACACGCGCATCGGCGTCGAACGAGCGATTCGCTACGCCTTCGAGCTCGCGCGCACGCGCAAGCGCAAGCAAGTGACCTTGATCGACAAGGCCAACGCGGTGCGCGCGCAGGACATCTGGACGCGGACGTTCGCGATCGTCGCGCGCGAATTCCCCGACTGCAAGACGGACCACGCCTACATCGACGCGGCCTGCATGTGGATGGTGAAGAACCCCGAGTGGTTCGATGTCGCCGTCACGCCGAACCTCTTCGGCGACATCATCACCGACCTCGGCGCGATGATCCAAGGCGGCATGGGCATCGCCGCGAGCGGCAACATCCATCCCGGACGCGTGTCGCTCTTCGAACCGATCCACGGTTCGGCGCCGAAGCACGCGGGCAAGAACACGAGCTCGCCGATCGCCGCGATCATGGCGGCGTCGATGATGCTCGAGTACCTCGGTGAGAAGCAGGCCGCCGCCGCGATCGATCAAGTCGTCGGCGACCTCTTCCGCTCGAAGCGCCTGAAGGGCGTGCAGACCGGCATGCACAGCTGCACCGAAGTGGGCGCGCTGGTGGCGAGCGAACTGCGCGCGGTCGCGGCGAAGGTCTGAGCCTCTGCGAGCGTCGTTCGCTGCGCGGCGAACGACGCTACTTCGTCACCGCGCCGTGGCCGTCCTCGGCGAGCAGGCGTTCGACAGTCCAATCGACCAGGTTCGACGGGTTGTCGCGCCAACGCACGCGGCCGGCGCGATCGATCAGTACGAGGTGCGGGATCGACGGCAAGCCGTAATCGGTCGAGACGGTGCCGCTCTGCATCAACACGGCGAAGGGAATCTTGCTCTCGAGCAAGTACTTCTTGACCGTGTCGGCCGTCTGGCCTCGGCTGTGGTCGACCGCGCCGACGAAGACGACGCCCTTCGGCGCGAAACGCTTGGTGAGGTCCTGGATGAACGGCAGCTCCTTCGCGCAGTTCGGACACCACGACGCGAAGAAGTAGAGCGCGACGACTTGGCCGCCGAGCAGTTCGAGCGGCGCGGGCTCGCCCTGCACCCACGTCTCGGCGACCCACGGCGGCGCGGGCTTGTCGAGCAACGACGACATGCCGAGGTACTGCTGCACGACCGCGGCGGCGTCGCCCTTCGGATAGCGCTCGAGGTACGCGCGCATGTCGACGATCGCGTCGGCGTTGCGCATCAGTTGACGGCGCGTGAACGCGCGGCGTTCGAGCGCCTTCGAGACGTAGTTCGGATCGATCGCGAAGTTCGCCAGTACGCCGTCGTACGCCGCCTCGGCGAGCTCGATCTCGCCCGCGAAGAGCCGCGTCGAGCCGCGCATGTACTGGGCTCGCGACGCGACGGCTTCGGTCGGCCATTGTTTGGTGACGCGGTCGAAGAGACCGAGCGCATGGTCGAACGCCTCGCGCGACTTCGGCGTCGTGCGGTGCAGCTCGAGCGCATCGCGGCCGAGCGTGAACCAACACACGCCGGCCTCGACGAGCGAGTGCGGCGCGAGCGCCGACTCGGGGAACGTCAACGCGAGTGCCTCGTAGGATCCGGCGGCGTCGCTCAACGCGCCTTTGTCCTTCTGGGCTTTCGCGGCGTCGTACGCCTGCTTGTCGGGCTTGAAGTCTTGGGGCGCGACGCAGGGGAACAGCGCGAGCGCGAGCGCGGCGAGGACGGGCATCTTCGAGTCTCCGTGGGTACGCCGCGAGTCTACTCGCTCGCGCGCCGACGTCCGATGAAGCCGCGGCAAGTCTCGAACGCGGCGGAAAGGGCGAGCGCTTCGAGCAACGCGTAGAGCGCGACCAACGGCAGGAAGTAGCGGTCCCAATCGAGCGGGATCCACGCCGCCGTGATCCCGCCGAACAGGACGACGTGCGCGAGGACGACGCGCGCGGCGAAACCGCACGACCGGTTCCTCCACGCACGCAGCGCGAGCACGCCGAGCCCCGCGACGACGAGCAGCCAACCGCCGGCGACGCCGGTCCACGCGACGAGCGGCTCATCGCGCGTGACCAGTCGTTGCGCGGCGAAACGCAAGCTCGCGAGCGGTCCGTCCGCAGTCGCGACACCGTGCGCGGCGGCGCGCTCCTGTTGGTAGCGCATGTGCTCGTCCCAGAACGCGAGGATCGCGCGCAGCTCGTCGAACGGATGACGCCACAGCACGGGATCGAGCAGCCACACGAGCGCCGTCCACGCGAACGCTGCCGTGCAAAGTGCGAGCGCGAGGTCGCGCAACGCGCCGGGCTTGCGTCCATGCTTCGCGCCGACGAGCGCGAACGCGATCGCTGCGCCGGCGACGAACGCACTCGGCGCGCCGTTGAACTTGGCCGCGGTCGCGAGGCCCGCGAGCGCGCCGAGCGCGGCCGCCGCGAGCAGCCTGCGCGCGAGCCCGCGCTCGCCGGCGAGCACTTCGCGCCATACCAACGCCGCCGCGAGCACCGCGAGCGCCATCGCCAACATCACGAAGTCGGTCCGCACGAAGCCGCCCCACGTGCGCACGAGCGGAGACAGCGCGAAGAAGCTCGACGCGAGCAACGCGGCGAGCGATCCTCCGAGCTCGAGCGCGATCACCGCGACCATCCCGGCGCACAGCGCGGCGCACACGCGCACGACGTTCCGCGCGACCGGCAACGCCGGCTCGAGCTCCGCGCGCGCCGCGCTCGCCGCCGCCGGATCAGCGAGCGCGAAACGCTGGAAGACCTCCGGCCGCGCCGAGCGATGTCCGGTGCTCCACAGCGCCGCGCCGAACAGGAGCTTCGCGAAGCACGGATTCGTCGCGCCGAACGTCGTGCCTTGCACGCCGGCGCGCCACTCGCTCTCGCCGCTCTGCGCGCCCGGCGGCGTGCGGCCGGCGAAGAGTTGGCCGAAGTGCGCGATCGAGATCGCGGTCCACTCGTGTTCGTCGGTGCGATCGACGGGCTCGATCGGGAAGCGCGCGATCGCGACGTACGCGAGTACCGCGCTCAGAACGAACACGAGCGCGCGTCGTAGGCTCGACACGCGCTCGTGGTTTCGCTCTTCGCCGCTCGCCCCGCTCGTCATGGGGGGGCGAGCATAGCGCTCGCCGTCGCGTCGATCAGCGCACGATCAACGGCACCGAATTCGAGTAGCGCATCTCGCTCGACGGCAACGTCACGCGCGCCTGCGCGAAGAACACGAAGCCGGTCGGGAACGCGGGCATCGGGAAGTTGAGGCTGACCGAGCCGGAGCCGCTGACGACGCCGAGGTGGAAGACTCGCAGCTTCTGCAGCAACAGGTCCTCTTCCAAGTTGCCGTACGGCGTGATCGTCGCGTTGCGGCCCATCAACAAGTCGACCGTCGAACCCGGTTCGGCGCGCACGCGGAACGTCTCGTTCTGACCGGCGGTCGGCGTCGAGAGGATGAAGAGACTCGGGTCGTCGGGGATCGGTTGCTCGACCAGCGTCTGGAACGTGGAGACCGTCGCGACGCTCTCGCCCGAGTAGCGCACTTCCGACTGATCGGCGGAGAGGCTGCGTCCGGTTCCCGCGAGGCTCTGGTAGCTGCTGCTGTAGCCGCCGATGCCGCCGGTCAGCGCGAAAGCACTGGTTCCGGCGACGAGGGCTCGCGCGCCGCCGAACAACCGTAGTCCGTGACCGCCGTCGCCGCCGTCGCCGTACGGCTCGAACGTGCCGATGCCGGCTCCGCCTTCGCCGCCTTGGAGGTTCGTGCGGTAGATGTGCACGTCGGCGCCGACGCCGTGGGCCTGAAGTCCGTCGCCGCCGAAGCCGCCGTAGGCTTGAACGGGATCGTAATCGTCGGCTCCCGCCGCGCCGGTGGAAGACGATTCGACGAACTCGACGCGCGCGCCGTCGACCTCGAGGCCGGGATAACCGTCCTGGTAGAAGCCGAACACCGCGCTCGTGGAGATCGTGGAGCGCGCGATGCGCACGTCGGTCGAGCCTTGCACGAACACGAGCTCGTTCGATTGGATCGCGTCGAACACGATCGGCTTGGTGCAGTTCAGCACGCGGGCTCCCGCGTTCCACGTCATGCCTGCGATCACGGTCGACGAACCGGTCGTGACGTTCTGCACGATGACCATGCCGTTGATCACGACGCCCGGCCCTTCGCCGACCAGGGTCAAACGCTTGTCGAGCGTGAAGCCCGAGTACGCGCCGTTCTTGATCACCACGATGCTGGCGGGCGGCGCGGTGCTGATTGCGAGCGGCAGATCGGTGAAGTCGCCGCCGCCCGATGCGTCGACGACGAACGTGCTCGTCGCAGCGAGCGACGGAGATGCGACGGCGACGAGCGCGAGCGACAGCGAAGTGTGCAATGCGGCGAGCATGGGACCTCCAGGTTCGGGTTCGAAGGACGTGGCGAGCATAGCGCGACTTCCGCGTCCCGTGGGGCGACTCTCGGACGAGGAATCGGGCCGCCGGACTTCGCGACGACGTTCACGCTCGCGCTCGAAACGGCGGAATGGAGAGCGCTCTACGCGGCGGAACTCGAACTCGCCGCGCCGTGATTCAGCGCTTGCCGTCGTCCTGCGCGCGGTCGAGTTCGAGCTGCAGCTCGATGTACGCGACGTCGTGGATCGCGCCACGGTCGCGCAGCGACAACAACACGGTTTCCTGCGCGGCGTGCACCGCGCGGCGCACTTCCTGGGAAACGGCGACGCGTTCGGAAGCTTCTTTGCGCTGCGCGGCGTCGGTCGCGGTCAGCGCCGCGAGCTCGTCGGTCATCGCCGTGCGAAACCGGTAGACGGCGATCGGACAGCTGGTCTCCGAACAGTAGGCATCGAGCCGCGCGATGCCCGCCGCGAGGATCTTCTCGCGTGCGGCGGTGAGCTCGAGTTCGGCGTACGCGTCTTCACGGATGCCGAGCACGCGCACCAACGGCAACAACGTCAGGCCTTGCACGACGAGCGTGACGAGGATGATCACCATCGTGCACGCGACGATCGTCGTGCGTCCTGCGAACGGCTCGCCGTCCTCGAGCAGGCTCGGCAACGCCAACGCCGCCGCGAGCGACACCGCGCCGCGCACGCCGCACCACGAAACCAGGGTCACGTTGCGCCACGGCGGATAACCGCCTTCGTGCTCACGCAAGGAAGGCGAGAGCACGAGCGGCACGTAGGCTCCGGGGAAGCACCACACGAATCGCGCGGCGACGCACACGCCGGCGAGCACCAGTCCCGCGACCAACACGTGCCAATCGCCGTCGGACGCGAGCTCGCGGATCAACCACGGCGCCTCGAGACCGATGTAGACGAAGCAGAAACCGTTGAGCACGTACGTCAGCAAGTTCCACGACGAGTAGAGCTCGACGCGGCTCTTCGACTCGACGAGGTGGATGCGCCACGCGACGACGAAACCCGTGACGACGACCGCGAGCACGCCGGACGCCGCGAGATGGTGCGCGATCAGGAACGCGAGGTACGGCGAGAGCAACGACAGCGCGAACAACGCCTGCGTGTCGCGCACCCACTTGTTGGCGAGCGTGAACAGCACGCCGACGCCGACACCGATCACCACGCCGAGGCCTGCGACCTTGGCGAACGACGCCGCGACCGCGCCCGCGTCGAAGACGCCGGAGAGCACGACCGCGAGCGCGAGCTGCACTCCGACCAGTCCGGTCGCGTCGTTGACCAAGCTCTCGCCGCCGAGGATCGCGAACATCCGCCGCGGCACGCGCAGGCGCTGGAGCACCGAATGGACCGCGACGGTGTCGGTGGGGGAAACGATCGCGCCGAGCAGGAAGCACGCGGCGAGCGGCAGCTCCGGCAACAACAGGTGCGCCGCCCAACCGACCGCCAGGATCGTCAACGCGACCAAACCGATCGCGAGCATCAGGATCGGCCGCAGCCAGCGCCGGAAATCCATCCACGACGTGTGGAACGCGTCGGCGTAGAGCAATGGCGGCAGGAAGCCGATCAGGATCAGGTCGGGATCGATCGAGACGCGTCGCAGCGGTGTGAACTCCGCGACCAACAAGCCCGCGACCGCGAGCAGGATCGGCGCCGGCGCCTTCAGCCGCGGCGCCAAGAGCGTGACGGCGACGATGACGCCGAGCCCGGCCGCGAACAACAGCAGCGAATCCGCCATCGCGGCAGTGTAGGCGCGGCCGCGAACGCGGACGAGCGTGCGCGCGTGCCTACATGAACGTGCGGGACTCAGAGGAGCGAGCTTCCACTAACGTCACCTCCATCGCTCGCCGCTTCGGCGAACAAGGAGGTCCGAATATGAACTCGACACGCAAACTCGGTCTCGTCGCGCTCGTCGCCGCGGCGGCCGTTCTCCCGTTCCTGTGGTCCGCTCAAGCTCCCGTCGCGAAACCGCAGACACCCAAGATCGTCGGCGCGACGTTGATGCCGGTCGCCGAACTCAAGTGGGCGCCGATGCCCGGTCTCGCCGGCGCGGAGCAATCGCCGCTGTGGGGCGATTCGACCAAGGAAGGCCACGGCATCTTCTATCGCTGGCCCGCGGGCACGAAGGCGCCGTTGCACACGCACACGTTCGGCGATCGCGGCATCGTCGTGTCGGGCACGCTGGTGCTCGCGGTCGACGGCGCGGCGCCGAAGAAGCTCGCGCCCGGCTCCTACTTCTCGCTCGCCGGCGGAACGAAGCACACCACCGCGGTCGACGGCGATCAGCCGTGCGTGTTCTTCGTCCAACGCGAAGGACCGTTCGACGCGGTGATGGTTCAGGACGCGAGCGCGAAGAAGTAGCGCGAGCGGCGCGGCAGCCTTCGAACTCGGTGGTTCCGCGTGCTGCGGGGCCACCAAGTGCGTTAGGAAAGGCTGTAGAATAGGCTTGGAATACCGAGACGCATTGCAAGGCTGGCGACGCGCTCCGGGTTCGTGCGGAGCGCTCGCGGACGGCGAATCGGGAGCTCGACGAGCGTGTTCGATCGAGCTCGACACGAGCGCTCGACCCCCCGAACGGCGCTCGACGCGCATCTCCGCCGTGCTCGCCCGCGCGAAACCGCCGACCCCGTTTCGCAATGGGATCCGCAGGTTAGAACCGTGGGCCGCGAGCGCGCGGCGGGTACGCTCCCGACCCCGCCGCGCCGCTTTCGACAACGCCACGAGGTTCGCCACGTCCACGTTCGTCCAGGACTACCCGCTGATCGTCTTCCTCGCGGTCGCGGTCGTGATGATCGCGGGGATGCTCGTCGGTGCGAAGGTCTTCGCCGTGCGAGCGCGACGCGACTCGGTCCTGAAGCGCACGACCTACGAGTGCGGTGAGTCGCCGGCCGGCATGGCGTGGGTCCGTTTTCACGCGCGCTACTACGTCGTCGCGCTCTTCTTCTTGCTGTTCGACATCGAAGCCGCGTTCCTGTTTCCGTGGGGCGGCAACGCGCGCGCTCTCGGCGTGCAAGGTCTCGTCGCGGTCGCGAGCTTCGTCGCCGTCGTGATGCTCGGTTGGTTGTGGGCGGTGCGCAAGGGAGCTCTGAAGTGGCAATGAGCTCCAAGCCGAATCTCGACACGACCGCGCCGTTCGAACATCCGCTCTACAAGACGTTGGAGAAGTTGCCGGGCCTCTCGCTCGGCACCGCGTCGATCGACGATCTGCTCGCGTGGGGGCTGACGAATTCGCTGTGGGTCTTCCCGATGGCGACCAGCTGCTGCGGCATCGAGCTGATGGCCAGCGCCGCGAGCCGCGTCGACCTCGACCGCATGGGCACGATCGTGCGCGCGACGCCGCGCCAAGCCGACGTGATGGTCGTCGCCGGCACGATCACCGTGAAGATGGCGCCGCGCGTGCTCAAGCTCTGGGAGCAGATGCCCGAGCCCAAGTGGTGCATCGCGATGGGCTCGTGCGCGATCTCCGGCGACTTCTACCGCAACCTCTATTCGGTGATCCCGGGCATCGACACGGTGATTCCGGTCGACGTGTACGTGCCGGGCTGTCCGCCGAATCCCGAGGCGTTGATGCACGGGCTGCTGCGCTTGCAGGAGAAGGTCCATGCCGCGCGCCGCGGAGTGAAGGTCGTGCGTGATCCGAATCCGGAGCTGATGGCGATCACCAAGCCGTCGATCCCGCGCCTCTGCGACGCCGAGCGCACCGAAGAGTTGACGCGCGCGCAAGCCGACGACGCGATGCGCGTCACCGAAGAGCAGACGTCCGAACCGCTCGAGGTCGCGTACGCGCCGTCGACTCCGCTGCCGCCGGTGTTCGCGCCGGACTTCGCGGGGCTCTTGCGCGAACTCGGCGTCGACGCGAGTTCGACCGAAGGTCCGCCGATCGTGCCGCTCGCGCGTCACTACGAGTTGGCGCGGCGCCTCAAGGATCTCGGCTATCGCCAATACGTTTCCGTCGTCGCGAGTCATTGGCCCGCCGGCCTCGGCCGCAAGGGCAAGGACGACACCGAGCCCGAGCACTACGAGATCGCGTACATCCTGCGCACCGTCGGTCGCGGTTCGCGCGTCGCGACGTGGGTCGTGCGCGCCGCCATCGGCGAGCCGGTGCCGACGCTCTTCCCGCTCTTCGCCGGCGCGGATTGGCAGGAGCGCGAGCAGTACGACTTGGTCGGCGTCCGCTTCGCCGGCCATCCCGACTTGCGCCGTCTGATGATGGCCGAGAACTACGTCGGCCATCCGCTGCGCCGCGACTTCCCCTCCGACGCGCCCGCCGCGCCGTGGAGATGACGATGCTGCGGACTCTCCAAGTCGAACGGCGCGTCGATCCGCATCTCTCGATCGATCGTTACGACCCGGAGGCCGAGCTGTTGCTCCTGCACTTCGGTCCGCAACATCCGGCGACGCACGGCGTGTTCCGCATGGACCTCTACCTCGACGGCGAGATCGTCGTGAAGTGCGTGCCGTACGTCGGCTATCTGCACCGCGCGGTCGAGAAGCTCTGCGAGGTCCTCACCTATTCGCAGGTGACGCCGATCGTCGACAAGAACGACTACGTCTCGCCGATGACCAACGAGCAGGCCATCAACCTGGCCTTCGAGAAGTTGCTCGGCCTGGAAGTCCCGCGGCGCGCGCGTTGGATTCGCACCGTGTTCGCGGAGATGCAGCGCATCGCTTCGCACCTGCTTTGGCTCGGCACGTTCGCGATGGACCTCGGCGGCGCGCTCGGCGGCGGCGCGACGGTGTTCATGCACGCGTTCCGCGAGCGCGAGAGCATCATGGATCTCTTCGAGGAAGTCAGCGGTTCGCGCTTCCACTACAACACGCACACGATCGGCGGGAATCGTCACGATATCCCGGCCGGTTGGAGCGGGCGCGTCAAGCAGGCGCTCGACGTGATCGAAGCGCGGATCGGCGAATACGAGGCGATGACGCTCGAGAATCGCATCTTCCACGAACGCACGCGCGGCGTCGGTGTGCTCGACGGAACGCTCGCCCTCGAGCTCGGCATCACCGGTCCGAACCTGCGCGCGAGCGGCGTCGATCACGACCTGCGGCGCGACGCGCCGTTCCATGCGTACGACGAGATCACGGTCAACGTGATCACCGCGGAAGGCGGCGATTGCCTCGCGCGCACGCAGGTGCGCATGGGCGAGCTGCGCGAGAGCATCCGCATCGTCCGCGCGATGATCGACTCGATTCCCGAAGGCCCGATCAACGGCGGCAAGCCGATCAAGCTCGTCAACTCGATCAAGATCCCCGCCGGCCAGACGTACGTCGCGATGGAGACGCCGCGCGGCGAGCTCGGCACCTATCTGATCGCCGACGGTTCGCCGAAAGCGCAGCGCCTCAAGATCCGACCGCCGAGTCTGCACGCGCTCTCCGCGATGCCGTACATCCTGCCCGGCGGAACGGTCAGCGACGCGCTCGCGATCCTCGGCTCCCTCGATCCGATCATGGGGGAAGTCGACCGATGAGCGTGGTCGTCACGGCGTTGGTGACCAGTCTCTCGATCCTGACCGCGATCCTGACGGTCACGGCGTGGGCGATCTGGTTCGAGCGCAAGTTCGTCGCGCGGATGCAATCGCGACTCGGGCCGACGATGGTCGGGCCGTCGGGGTTGCTGCAACCGCTCGCGGACTTGGTGAAGCTCCTGCAGAAGGAGGACATCGTTCCGGAGGCCGCGGATCGAAGACTCTTCGATCTCGCGCCGAAACTCGCGGCGTTGTGCGCGCTCGGCGCGGCGGCGGTCGTACCGTTCTCGGCGTCGATCGTCGGCGCGAAGATCGATCTCGGCGTGCTCTACCTGCTCGCGATCGGCGCGGTCACCGTGTTGCCGGTCTTCATGGCGGGTTGGGCGAGCAACAACAAGTTCGCGTTGCTCGGCGGGATGCGCGCGCTCGCGCAGTCGCTCTCGTACGAAGTGCCGCTCGTGCTCTCGGCGATGGTGCCGGTGATCCTCGGCGGCTCGATGGACGTCTCGAAGATCGTCGAGAGTCAGATCGCGACGCAGTGGTTCATCATCGGACCGGTGTGGCTCGGGCTGCCCGCGTTCTGCTTGTTCATGCTCGCGATGCTCGCGGAGTCGAACCGGATTCCGTTCGACATCCCCGAAGCCGAGAGCGAGCTCGTCAGCGGCGTCACCACCGAGTACACGGGGATGAAGTTCGCGCTCTTCTACCTCGGCGAGTACGTGCACACGTTCGTCGCGTCGGCCGCGGCGAGCGCGCTCTTCCTCGGCGGTTGGGACGGACCGTTCGCGCCGGGGATGCACTGGATGGTGCTGAAGACGTTCGCGCTGTTCGGGTTCGTCTACTGGGTGCGGTGGTCGCTCTTGCGCTTCCGCTCCGACCAATTGATGCGCATCTGTTGGTACTGGCTGGTGCCGGTCTCGGTCGCGTTGCTGCTCGGCGCCGGAGCGTGGGTGGTGCTGTGAACTACCTCACCGACAGTCTCCACGCGCTGGCGACCAGTTTGCGCAACGCGTTCCGCGCGCCGACGACCGTCGAGTTCCCCGACGTCATCCGCCCGCGGCCGGAACGTTATCGCACCACGTTCGCGCTCTTGAACGACGAGCAAGGCGATCAGCTCTGCATCGGCTGCTTGATGTGCGAGCGCATCTGCCCGTCGACCGTGATCGCCATCAAAGCGGCGGGCAAACGCGAATCACCGGTCACCGGCAAGAAGCGCGGTTACGCCGACGACTTCGTGCTCGATCTTTCGGCGTGCATCTACTGCGAACTGTGCGTGCAGGTCTGTCCGGTCGACGCGATCGTGATGACGCGCGCGCCCGAAGTGCCGACGTTCTCGCGCGAGGATCTCGTGTTGACGATGGAGCGCCTCTACGCGAACGGCGTGGACAAGCCGCGCGCGTGGGGCGACGGCACCAGGTTGATGGCGATGCAGGAGCCCGCGCCCGGCGCCGCGCCGGCGCACCACGCGCCGAAGGCTCCGACACCAAGCGGTCCGAGCGCGCACACCGACGACAAACCGGCCAGCTCCGCCGCCGTTCGCGAGGAGCCGCAGTGATCGGCGACGCGCTGGCCTGGATCCTCGGCGCGGCGGTCGTGATCAGCGGCGTCTTCGTCGTCGCGAGCCGCGATCTCGTCCACGCGGTGTTGTGGCTCGCGCTCGCGCTGCTCTGCACCGCGGGGCTCTACGCGTACCTCGACGCGCCGTTCCTCGCCGGCGTGCAGGTGTTGACGTATGTCGGCGGCGTCGCGACGTTGATGGTCTTCGGCGTGATGGTGACGCGCCGTCACGCGGCCGCGGCCGCGGAGGCGGGCAACGACTCGAACGTGGTCGGCGCGGTGGTCGCGCTCGGCGTGTTCGCGGTGCTCGCGATCGCGATCCTGAAGACCGACTTGCCGACGAGCACGGCGCCGACGCCGGACACGGCGGAGCTCGGGCGCACGTTGCTCGACGACTACCTGCTCGCGTTCGAAGCGGTGTCGCTGCTCTTGCTCGCCGCCGTCGTCGGCGCGGTGGTGATCGCGCGACGCCGCGATGTCGAGGCGCGGACGCAGGACGATGCGACGCTGCTGCCGACGATGCGGACGGGGGCGGACTAGCACGATGACGCTCGTCCACTGCCTCCTGCTCGCGGCCGCGCTCTTCAGCCTCGGCGTCTACGGCTTGCTGACGCGCAAACAGGCGGTCGCGCTGCTGCTCTCGATCGAGCTGATGGTCAACGCCGCGAACCTCGTGCTGGTCGCGTTCGCGAAATTCGCCGGCGCGCCGACGCAGCCGATCGTGCTCTTCACGCTCGCGATCACCGTCGCCGAGGTCGCGGTCGGGCTCGCGCTCGTGATGCTGCTGTATCGCCGCTACGACGACACGCTGCTCGACGCGGCGAGCGAGATGAAGGGATGAACGACCCGCTGCTGCTCGCCGCCGTCGCGTTGCTGGTACCGCTCGCGGCCGCGTTGCTGCTCGTCGTCGCGCCGCCGTTGCGCCATCGCGGAACTCCGGCCGCGTGGATCTGCATCGCCGCGAGCCTCGCGTCGCTGGCCGCGGCCGTGCGGCTCGTAGCGCTTCACGCGCAACTCGGCGGCGCGCGTTGGACGACGACGTGGCTCTTCGCGGCGGCGAAGCCGATCGCGTCGGTCGGTCTATGCGTCGACGCCGTGTCGACCGCGATGCTCGCGGTGGTGACGTTGGTCGCGCTGTGCGTGCAGGTCTTCTCGGTCGCGTACATGCACGACGAGTCGCCGCGCGGCTTCGGACGGTACTTCGCGTTGCACGCGTTGTTCCTGTTCAGCATGAACCTGCTGGTCATCGCGCCGAACTTGCTGCAAGCGTTCGCGGGGTGGGAGCTCGTCGGTCTCACCAGTTACCTGCTGATCGGCTTCTGGTTCGCGAAGCCGAGCGCGGCGCGCGCCGCGGTCAAGGCGTTCTGGATGACGAAGCTCGCCGACATGGGCTTCCTCTTCGGCCTGCTGTGGCTCTTCGTCGCGAGCGGCGGTTTCGAGTGGAGCGCGAAGCTCGATCCGACGGTCGCGACGGGCGTGACGCTCTTGCTCTTCGTCGCCGTCGTAGGCAAGTCGGCGCAGTTCCCGTTGCATGTCTGGTTGCCCGACGCGATGGAGGGTCCGACGCCGGTGTCGGCGTTGCTCCACGCGGCGACGATGGTCGCGGCCGGCGTCTTCCTCGTCGTGCGCGCCGATCCGTTGTTCGCGCAAGCGCCGTTGACGCGCGAGACGATGCTCTGGATCGGCTCGACGACCGCGGTGTTCGCCGCGTGCCTCGCGTTGGTTCAGCGCGACATCAAGAAGGTGCTCGCGTACTCGACGTGTTCGCAGCTCGGGTACATGGTCGCGGCGCTCGGCGCGGGCTCGGCGTTCGCGGGCTTCTTCCACCTCGGCATGCACGCGTTCTTCAAGGCGCTCTTGTTCCTCGCCGCCGGCAGCGTGATCCACGCGGTGCATTCGAACGAGCTCTCCGACATGGGCGGCCTGCGCCGCAAGATGCCGGTGACGACGTTCGCGTTCGTGATCGGCGCGTTGTCGCTCGCGGGGATCCCGGGTTTCGCCGGCTTCTTCAGCAAGGACCTCGTGCTCGCGTCGCTCGAAGGCCGCGCCGGTTGGATTCCGTGGGGGCTGTTGATGGGCGCGGCGTTCCTCACCGCGTTCTACATGGGACGCACGGTGTGCCTCGCGTTCTTCGGCAAGCTCTCGCCGAAGTCCGAGCACGCGCACGAAGCGCCGCTCGCGATGAGCGTGCCGTTGCTCGTCCTCGCCGTGCCTTCGGTGATCGCGGGCTTCTTCGGGGCTGAGTTCGCGCATTCGCTCGGCGCGCACTACGAAGTCCACCTCGGTCTGACGCCGATCGTCGCGTCGAGCCTCGCGGTTGCGGGCTTCGTCGCGGCGCTCGTGGTGTTCGGACGGCGGCGCGATGCGTCGGTCGCGAGCGCGATCGAGCGCCTCGACCGCGCGAGCTTCGTCGATCGCGGCTGGGAAGCGCTCTATCGGCGCGTGCTGCTCGGATTGAGCGACGTCCTCGGTTGGATCGATCGTTACGTGATCGACGGCCTGATGAACTTGACGGGGTACGCGACGCTCGAGGCCGGTTCCGCGGTGCGCGGCGCGCAGACCGGACGGATGCGGCACTACCTCGTCGCGGTGGTCGTCGGCGCGATCCTGCTCGCGATGCTCGGGTGGGCGCGATGAGTCATCTGCTCTCTCTCATCGTGCTCGCGCCCGCGGTCGCGGCGGCATTGCTGTTGACGCTGCCGGCGAACGCGCGCTTCGCGATCCGGATGGTGTCGTTGGTCGGCGCGGCGCTCTCGCTGATCGGCGCGTTGGTCGTCGCCGTCACCTACGACCGCGCGCTCGGCGGGTTCCAGCGGCTCGAGAGTTTTCCGTTGGTGCCGTCGCTCGGCATCCACCTGAAGCTCGCGGTCGACGGCTGGGGCGTCGCGCTGATCGTGCTCACCGGGATCATCATCTTCACCGGCGTGCTCGCGAGCTGGTCGGTCGAGAAGCGCGGGCGCGAGTTCTTCCTGCTGCTGCTCGTCCTCGTCTCCGGCGTGTACGGCGTCTTCCTCTCGCAGGATCTCTTCGTCTTCTTCCTGTTCTACGAGATCGCCGTCCTGCCGATGTACTTGCTGATCGGCATCTGGGGCGCGAGCCACGAAGTGCGCGCCGCCGGACCGTTCGCGTACGTGTGGAAACGCTTCGCCGTCGGTGGCAAGGAATACGCCGCGATGAAGCTGACGCTGATGCTCTTGGTCGGCTCGGCGGCGGTGTTGGTCGCGATGCTGATGTTGTGGAACGAATCCGGCGCGCGCACGTTCGACCTCCAAACCCTGGAAGCGACCACGTTCTCTCACACCACGCAGATGTGGGCGTTCCCGCTGTTCTGGCTCGGCTTCGGCTCGCTCGCCGGCGTCTTCCCGTTCCACACGTGGTCGCCGGACGGCCACGCGTCGGCGCCGACCGCGGTGTCGATGCTGCACGCGGGCGTGCTGATGAAGCTCGGCGCGTTCGGCGTGATGCGCATCGGGATGGTGCTCGTCCCCGACGCCGCCGCGGTGTGGGCGCCGATCGTCGGCACGGTCGCGGTGATCAACATCCTCTACGGCGCGTTCTGCGCCGCGAGCCAGACCGATCTCAAGTACATCGTCGCGTACTCGAGCGTCAGCCACATGGGCGTCGTGATGCTCGGCGCGGCGACGCTGACGCCGAACGGTTGGAACGGCGCGATCTACCAGATGTTCGCGCACGGGATCATGACCGGGCTCTTCTTTGCGCTGGTCGGCCTCGTGTACGAACGCGCGCACACGCGAGCGATCGCCCGGATGGGCGGCTTCGCGCACGTGATGCCGGTGGTCGCGGCGTTCTTCACGCTCGCGTGTCTGTCGTCGCTCGGACTTCCCGGCACCGCTGGCTTCGTCGCGGAGTTCCTGGTCTTCGTCGGCGCGGCGCAGAGCCAACATTGGTGGTGGACGATCCCCGGCGTGCTCGGCGCGTTCGTCACGGCGGTCTACGTGCTGCGCGCGTGCAAGACGATCTTCTGGGGGCCGCGACCGACGGGGGAGTTCGCGCATCTCGAGGATGCGCGGCGCACCGAGTGGGCCGCGCCGCTGATCCTCGGCACCGCGTTGATCGTGTTCGGTTTCTGGCCGCGCTTCCTGCTCGACTCGATCGACGGAACGAGCGCGGAGAACCTCGACCGCGTGACCACCGTCGCGGAGGCGGCGCGATGACGCCGTGGCTCCATGTCTTGACGCTCGACCTCGCGGTCGTCGGCGCGGCGGCGGCGGTGATGTTGGTCGATGCGCTCGTGCCGTTGCGCGGACGCACGCTCGGTTGGCTCGTCGCGGCGTGCTTGACCGGCGTGTTCGCCGCGTCGTTCTTCGTCGACGTCGCAGGCGTGACGCCGCACGGCGCGTACGTCTCCGATGCGTGGGTGCTCTTCTTCAAGCGCGTGTTCCTCGCCGCCGCGATCCTCGGCGTCCTCGGCTCGATCGATTGGCTGGAGGCGCGCACGCCGCGGCGCCAGGCCGAGTACTACGCGCTCGTGCTCTTCAGCCTCGTCGGGATGATGCTCTTGCCCGGCGCGCGCGATTGGGTGTTGCTCGTCGTCGCGTTCGAGCTGATGGGCGTGCCGCTCTACGTCCTCGCCGCGTACGCGAAGCAGGACGGTCCGCCCGATGAGCCCAAGCTCGCGGCCGAAGCCGGCCTCAAGCTCTTCGTCACCGGCGCCGCGAGTTCGGCGTTCACGTTCTTCGGCCTCGCGTTGCTCGTCGGTCTCTCGGGCTCGACGCGCATCGCGGACGTCGGCGCGCTCTCGCCGCTCGCCGCGGTCGGGCTGCTGTTCGTGATCGCGGGCTTCGGCTTCAAGCTCGGCGCCGTGCCCTTCCACATGTGGATCCCCGACACGTACCAAGGCGCGCCGACGCCGTTCGTCGCGTTCCTCTCGGTCGCGCCGAAAGCGGGCGGCCTCGCGGCACTCGCGGTGATCCTGATGTCGTCGGGTTGGATCGGCGAGCAGCGGTTGTGGGCGCCGGCGATCGTGTTGATCTCGATCGCGAGCATGGCGGTCGGCAACCTGTTCGCGTTGCCGCAGACCGACGCGCGACGGCTGCTCGGTTTCTCCGGCATCGCGCAGATCGGCTACGCGTTGATCGCGCTCGCGTCGGCGACCGAGCAGGGGCTCTCGATGACGCTCTTCTTCATCGCGAGCTACGTGTTCACCAACCTCGGCGTCTTCCTCGTCGTCCACGCGGCCGCGGAGAACATGGGCGGACATTCGATCGCGCGGATGAGCGGTCTGTCGCGCCGCTCGCCGTGGCTCGGCGGCGCGTTGCTCGTGTTCCTTCTCTCGCTCGCCGGCGTGCCGTTCGTGATCGGCTTCTGGGCGAAGCTCTTCGTCTTCCTCGCCGCGTACCGCGCCGGTCTCTACGCGCCGGTGATCGTCGGCGTGGTGCTCGCGGTCGTCGGGCTCTTCTACTATCTGTCGATCGCGCGCTCGACGTTCATGGCCGACGGGACGAGCGACACGAAGATCCAAGCGGGCCTCGGCCTGCGCACGGCGATCGGGATCTGCCTGGTCGCGGTGATCGCGCTCGGCCTGTGGCCGGGTCCGTTGGTGGAGAGCGCGACGGCGGCGGCGCGCGCGTTCTTGGCGGCGCGTTGATCTGCGGCGCGAGCCGCGGATCGGAATCCGTACACTCACGAGCGCGCGCATGCCGACGACGAGCCACGAGAGCCGACCGATGAATCGCGTTCGTGTTCTCGTCTTGCTCGGTCTCGTCGCGCTCTTCGCGTTTGCGGTCGCGCTGACGTTGAGCGACGGGCGCAAGGGCTACATGCCGCTCGATCACTCGATCGTCTGGTCGGGGGCGTGGCGGATCTACTGCGGCCAGGTGCCGTACCGCGACTTCACGACGCCGAACGGGCTCCTTGCGATGTACGTGCAGGCGCCGTTCTTCGCGGTGTTCGGGCCGACGTGGTTCGCGTACGTGTTGCACGCGGCGCTCGCCAACGGAGTCTTCGCGTTGCTCGCGTACTCGTTACTGCGGCGCTTCGCGCTGGCGCGGCCGTTCGCGTTCGTGTACGCGGCCGCGTCGGCGATCGTTTTCTATCCGCCGATCGGCGTGCCTTACATGGAGCAGGAGGGCTTCCTCTGTTTGCTCGCGTCGATCACGGCGGCGGCGTGGGCGAGCGAGGCGCAGCCCGGTTCGCGGCGTGCGACGCTCCTCTGGTGCGCGGCGTCGTTCGCGCTCGCGCTCGGGGGAATCGCCAAGCAGACGCCCGCCGTGTACGCGGTTCCGGTGGTGCTCGCGATGCTCCTTTGCGCGGCGCGCGCGCCGAGGAAGAAGGCGTGGGTCGCGTTCGCGAGCACCGGCCTCGCCGTCGTGCTCGCCGTCTGGCTCGTCGGTTCGCTCGCCGGCGTCGATTGGAAGATGGCGTGGGACTACGCGTGGCGACTTCCGCGCGCGGAGGGCCAGCTCAAGTTGCGCTACATCGGCACCGCGGCGAAGTTCGCGAAGCGCGTGAACTCGACGGTCTTCGGCGCGAACTTGCTCGCGTTGATCGCGGGCTACGCGACGCCGGTGCTCGCGCTGGTCGCACTCGCCGGCGCTTCGTTCGGGCGCGGTCGCCGCGAGAAGTGGATGCGCGCAGCGGGGACCTGGGCGCTCGCCGCCGGCGTCGTGTGGATCTGTCTGCTCTTCACCGTGTTCGCCGGCAACCAATGGCAGAACGGAGTGCCGTTCGTGTTCGTCGGACTCGGGCTCCTGCACGCGGGCTTCGGCGCGTTGGTCGTCGACGGCGGGACGTGGGCGCGCAAGTTCGTGAGCACCATCGGCCTCGCCGCGATCCTGATCACCGTGCGCGACGCGTGGATCTTCGAGCAACACGTCAACCGCACGCGCGTCGTCAACGACATCGTCTTTTCCGAGGACGTCGCCGAGGGCGCGGAGCCGTTGCTTCCCCCCGAGCTCGCGTTCCTCGCATGGAATCTGCCGGCGTCGTTCCCGATCGCGCCCGGCGACTTCGCGGACCTCGTGCGTTTCCTGCGCGACAGTCCCGGCGGTTTCATGTTGGTCGGCGATCTCGGCATCCTTCCGGCGTTGGCGGGCAAGGAAGCGCTCGAGCCGTGCGTCTGGATCCATCCCGGGCTGACGATGCCGTGGCCCGACGATCCCGCGTTCGCGGCGTTCGACGCGCGTTGGGCGGCGCCGTTCGAGGACGGGCGAGCGCGTTGGCTCGTGCTGCAAGGCGAAGCGACGTACACCAGGCGACGCTTGGAAGACTTTCCCGCGTTGGCGAAGCTCGCCGCGGAACGCGGTCGACTCGCGCGGACTTTCGGTCCGTTCCGCGTGCTCGACCTCGGGAGTCCGTGACCGCGCGCTAGACTGTTTCGCCCCTTCGAGCGCCGATCCGCGGCGACTCCATCCGTTCCACGCCCCCCACGATGAGCGTCGCGCCGAGAGCCAAGTCTTCCACGTACGTCGGGCTCTTCCTCGTCACGTTGGCGACGCTCTTCTACGAGCTGCTGCTCACGCGGATCTTCAGCGTGACGATGTGGTACCACTTCGCGTTCATGGCGGTTTCGGTCGCCATGTTCGGGATGACGGTCGGCGCGGTGATCGTCTACTTGCGGCCCGAGCGTTACCGCCAAGAGAACGTCGAGGCCGATCTCGCCGCGAACTCGGTGTGGTTCGCGGTCACGGTCGTCGCGAGCTTCCTGACGCTGCTCTCGATCCCGTTCGTCGGCAAGGCGAACTTGCTCGGGCTGTGGTCGCTCGCGTTGACGTTCGCGGTCGTCGCCGTGCCGTTCGTCTTCAGCGGCATCGCGGTCGCGCTCGCGTTGACGCGCTTCCCGCGTGAGACCAACCGGCTCTACGCAGTCGACTTGATCGGCGCGGCGCTCGCGTGCATCGGCTTCGTCGTGTTGATGCAGCACACCGACGGCCCGAGCGCCGTCTTCGCCGCCGCCGCGTGCGCCGCGGCGGGCGGCGTCGCGTTCGGCTTCGGCGCGACGGCGTCGAGGGCGCGCGGCGTCGGCGCGTTGGTCGTGCTCGCTTGCGCGGCGCTCTCGATCTGGGGCGCGGCGCGCGCGGCGGAGCAGAAGCCGCTGTTGCGCCTGAACTACGTCAAGGGCGCGGTCGAGCCCGAGCCGCGGTGGGAGAAGTGGAACAGCTTCTCGCGCATCGCCGTCTTCGGCGATCCGAACGAGCTCTCGCCGCCGTCCGGTTGGGGCTTGTCGCGCGCGTACCCGAAGAACAAGCGCACGAAGAAGCAGCTCGGCCTCAACATCGACGCGACCGCCGCGACGGTGATGACCAACTTCGAGGACGACTTCGCGAAGGCCGATCATCTCAAGCACGACATCACCAACCTCGTCCACTACTTGCGGCCGGAGTCGAGCGTGCTCGTCGTCGGCGTCGGCGGCGGACGCGACGTGCTCTCGGCGTTGACGTTCGAGCAGAAGAAGGTTACCGGCGTCGAGATCAACGACGACATCCTCGCCGCGGTCACCGGCGAGTTCGGCGAGTTCACCGGTCACCTCGATCGACGGCCGGGCGTCGAGCTCGTCAACGACGAAGCGCGCAGTTGGATCGCGCGCACGGATCAGAGCTTCGACATCTTGCAGGTCTCGTTGATCGACACGTGGGCCGCGACCGCCGCCGGCGCGTTCACGTTCACCGAGAATTCGCTCTACACATTGGAGGCGTGGAAGCTCTTCCTCACGCGCCTCACGCCGCGCGGCGTGTTGTCGTTCTCGCGTTGGTTCTTCCCCGATCGGCCGGGCGAGATCTATCGCCTCGCGACGCTCGCCAACGCGGCGCTGCGTTCGCAGGGTGTCGAGGATCCGCGCAAGCACGTGATCATCGTCACGCACCTGATCACCGGCGGCATTCCGGGCGAGCTCGACGCCGCCGGCGTCGGCACGATGCTGCTCGCCAAGGAGCCCTTCACCGACGACGACCTGAACAAGCTCGACAAGGTCGTCGAGTCGATGGAATTCAACATGGTCCTCTCGCCGCGCGTGTCGAAGGACCCACTGCTCGAGGAGTTCGTCACCACGCGCGATCTCGACGGCGCGGTCGGGCGGTACGAGCTCGACGTCTCGCCGCCGACCGACGACCGGCCGTTCTTCTTCCACATGCTGCGGCTCGCCGACGCGTTGAAGAGCGACCTTTGGCGCCAGGGCGACATGAGCTTCAACATGAAGGCGGTCGCGCTGCTCATGGCGCTGTTGGTCGTCGTGTTCGGACTGACGCTCGCGTGCATCGTCGTGCCGCTCGCGCTGACGACGCGGCGCGGCGAACTCGCCGGCACGCTGCCGTTCTTCCTCTTCTTCGGCGCGATCGGCGTCGGCTTCATGCTGATCGAGATCTCGCAGATGCAGCGCCTGATCGTCTTCCTCGGACATCCGGTGTACGGGTTCTCGGTGGTGCTGTTCTCGCTCTTGCTCGCGAGCGGTCTCGGCAGTTTCTCGACGCAGCTCGGTCGCGCGGGTCGTGACGACGACGGCGGAACCGCGCGGCTCGTCCTCCTGTTGATCGTCGTCGCGATCTTCGGCGCGGCGACGCCGTTCGCGATCGAGCGCTTCGCCTCCGCGACGACGACCGTGCGCATCGCGGTCGCGACCGGACTCCTGTTGCCGCTCGGGCTCGTCCTCGGCATGGCGTTCCCGCTCGGCATGAAGCTCGCCGGCGCGAAACGCGACGGCCTGACGCCCTGGTTGTGGGGCATCAACGGCGCGACCGGTGTGTGCGCGAGCGTCGTCGCGCTCGTCGTCTCGCTCGCGTTCGGCATCACGACGACGTTCTGGGTCGGCGGCGCGTTCTACGTGCTCGCCCTCGCCGCGTACGCGTGGTCGCGCAAGGTCGCGCCGCGCGCGGTGACGAGGTAGGCGAGCCGTGATCCGCCGCCTGCGCGTCGGAGTGCGACTCTGCGCGATCCTCGCTGTCACGGTCGGACTCTACGCGCTCTGGAATCTCGGTCGACCGTTCGTCGCGCGCGATCGCGACGCTTCGCGGCGTTGGCGCGAGAGCTCGTATCGCCGTTGGGCGCGAACGACCGCGCATCTCGTCGGGATGCGGCGCACGGTTCGCGGACCGGTGCCGACCGGGCCCGGCCTGTTGGTCGCGAATCATCAAGGCTGGGTCGACATCCTCTTCCTCGCCGCGGAAACCGGCGCGGTGTTCGTCTCGAAGGCCGAGGTTCGCGATTGGCCGTTGATCGGTCGCGCGGCGACGTCGATGGGGACGCTCTACGTCCGCCGCGGCGACAAGCGCGAGCTCGGCGTGCTCCAACGCGCGATCGCCGATGCGATCGACGCGGGCGAGCTCGTCGGATTCTTTCCCGAGGGCACCAGCACCGACGGAACGCGCCTCCTCGAGTTCAAGCCGTCGCTCTTCGAAGCCGCGACGAGCCGCGGGCGTCCGGTTCATTGCGCCGCGCTGCGCTACCGCACGCGATCCGGCGATCCGCCCGCGAGCACCGCGGTTGCGTGGGGCGACGGTCGCGCGTTCCTCGAGCACGCGGTCGGCCTGCTCGGCCTGCGCGGGTTCGACGCCGAGGTCGTGTTCGCGGACGAGCCGCTGTACGGAACCGACCGCAAGGACTTGGCGCGCGAGGCGGAGGCCGTGGTTCGGAAGCTCGGCGCTAGCCCGCCTCCGTGACGCCCGACTTGCGCCGCTCCGCGACCGACCGAGAATGTTCCGACCGGCGTCGCGCAGACGCGGCCCTTCGTCCCCGCGTCCCGACCCTCGAGGAGAAACCCATGAAGCTCGGCCTGCTGCTCGCTCCGTTCCTGATCGCCTCGTTCTGCAGCTCGTGCATCGTCTCGCTCGCCGAGGATTTCGGCGCCGACGTCGTTGGTTCCGGCGTGGCCCGCAGCGAGCTGCGTTCGAGCGACGACTTCCAACGCATCGAAGTCCGCGGCAGCTTCGACGTCGTCGCCGAAGTCGGCGCGAGCACGAGCCTCGAAGTCACCGCCGACGACAACCTCCTTCCGTACATCATCACGCGCGTCGAGAACGGCACGCTGATCCTCGAGATGAAGGATGGCAGCTACTCGTCGCACGTCCCGCAGGTCGCCCGCATCACGTCGCCGCGGCTCGATGGCTTCGCGGTCGAAGGTTCAGGCGACGCGCGGTTGTCCAAGTTGACGGGTCCGAGCTTCTCGATCGCGATCTCCGGTTCCGGCGACGTCGCGGCGAGCGGCGCGGTCGACGCGTTGTCGATCGACATCTCGGGCTCCGGCGACGTTGCGGCTCGCGAGCTCGGCGCGAAGCGCGTGCGCATCTCGATCGCGGGCTCCGGCGACGTCTCGGTCGACGCGACGGAGGATCTCGACGTGTCGATCGCGGGCTCGGGTGACGTGAACTACGTCGGCCATCCGCGCGTCAAGCAGAGCGTGTCGGGCTCCGGCGACGTGACTGGCGGCTGAGATTCAGCGAGCCGCGGGCTCGGGCTTCGGCAGATCGACCGCGTACCAACGACGATCGTTGCCGCGGTCGACGCGCAACACGCCGACGAGCCGAGGGCTCTTCACCGGCGCGTCCACCGACACGCTTACTTTGAGCGTGACGGTCGCGAAGTCGCGATCGATGCCGATCATCCGTCCGGCGAAATCGAAACCGCCGCCGACCGACGGGCAGAACTCGAGGCGATCGGCGCCCGCGATGCGGAACACGACCAGGTTCGCGCCGCCCTGTTTGCCGAGCGACCACTCGACGCGCGCAGCGTCCCCGAGTTCGCTCCACGGCCGTGGCAAACGCGCGTGCGCGCGCGCGAAGAGCTCGGCGTTCGCCGGATCGGAACGGTGCGCGGCGTCGACCGACGCGAGCGCGAGCTTGCGAACTCCGTCGCCGACCGTGCGCGTCTCGCCGCAAACGAGCCAACGCGACGTGATCGAGAAGGTCGAGCGCGCGTCGGCCGCGAGCTCCTTCGGCGGCGTGATGCGGTAGACGGCGAGCGCCTCGCCCGACCAACCGTAGTGGACGACGTCCTTCGGCTCGTCGAAACGCTGCGGCCCCGGAAGCAGCGGCCCTTCGACCGCGAAACCGTCCGGCGCCGTCAATTCGACGTCGGTGCCCATCCCGTTCTCGCCCGGATTCGTCCAGCCGATGTGCGCGCGCGGCGGCACGACCCAGCGCACCGCGAGTTCGAACGGTTCGCCGCCCGCGAGGCGCGTGCGGTCGGCGACGAACTCGAGCGCGACGCGCAGCGCCGGCGGATTCTGCGGCTCGGCTTGGAATGCGGCGCCGTACGCGAGGACGAGAGCGAGCAGCGAACCGTTCACGGCGCTCAGCGCGATTTCGCCGCCGTCTTGCGCCCGGCCATCGCTTCGTACTGGGACGTGATCTCGTCGGCGATCAACGCGTTCGCGGCGGTGTTCAGGTGGCGATCGCTCTGCCAGAACATCGGCTCGTCCTTCTCGGCGAAGTGCCGGCGCAGATCGACCACGGTGATCCGCAAGCTGTGCAGCGACTCGAGGAAACGCGCGGTGAGCGAGTCGGCGAGCGCGACGTCCGCGCGCGCGAGGCCGAGCTTGGCGCACGGCTCGGCGAACTCCTTCAACGTCTTGTCGGGATCGCTGCCGAAGAACGGTGGGCACCAGAGCACGACGAACTCGCTCTCGAGCGCCGCCGCTTGTCCCGCCATGTCGCCGAACAGCGCGGTCGCGACGGCGAGCGCGGTGTCGAGCTCCTTCGGGTTCTGCTTGAAGTACCACAACGTGCCGAGGCCCTGCGCGAGCGCGTCGGGCCAACGCTTGCCCGCTTCCATGTACGCCTCGCCGACGCCGGGCTCGAGCTTCGGCCCCGGCGTGCGACTGATGTGGTGGTACGGACCGAGGCATTCCTCGAAGTCGTTGAGGCACGCGAGCACGACGAACATCTTCGGCTTGCGCGCGGCGAAACGATCGAGCACCAGCGTGTAGTGATAGAAGCTGTAGCTGCCCTTGCCGGCGTTGATCGCTTCGACCGTTTCCGCGGGGTGCAAACCTGCGAGCAACTTCTCCACGCGCGCCGCGATCGTCTCGTTGTTCGAGCAGACGCCTTCCATGTTCGCGTCGCCGGTCAGCAGCAACGAGACGGCGGGGGACTCTGGTAGGAGTTCGCGATCCATGCGCAGACCGAGCGAATTGGTGCGCAGTCGCCAACTCCCGCCGAGGATCTCTTCGTGCGTCTTCGCGACGTCGAGGCCGGCCTTGTGGCGGAACCACAGCGCGGGATCGAACTCGTCCTCCGCACCGGGGTCTTGGTTGCGCAGCAGTGGGAAGAGCTCCGACGCCTGCTTCGCGTCGAGTGGGAAGCGCGCGGCCCGCGGCGCGGCGTTCTTCATCGGAGCCGCGGCGCTCTTCGTCGGCGCAGCCGGATTCTGGATCGGCGCGAGAACACCGAGCGCGAGGAGAGCGAGGAATTGGATCACGGGCTCAATCTAGCAAGGTGCGGCGTTCAACGGGCCTTCGACAACAACGGCTCGACCCACGGCGCGAGCGCCGCGCCGATCGCCGCGTGTCCGGCGACGTCGATGTGCAAGTCGGAGTTCCAGTACGGCGGCTTCGCCGCGGCGCGGAACGTCGCGCGCATGTCGATCACGGGCAGACCGAGCGACGCGAGCCCTTGCAGGTAGCGATCAGCCATCTTGCGCGCGGTCTCGAGGTCGGCGCGCCCAAGCTCCAGCGCGGCGAGCGCGGCCTTCGAACGCTCGAGCTCCGCGTCGATGTCGAGTTCCGCGCGCGAGGGGATGTAGACGAAGAGCACGCGCATGCCGCGCGCTTCCGCCGCGCCCGCCATGTCGGCCGACAGCGAGAGCGCCGCGCCGAGCGCGACGTCGATCTCGCTCGGGAAGCGATGGAAGTAGTAGACGCTGGTCCACACTTGCGCCATCGCCGGAGCGTCGACGCGCTTGCCCGCATCGACGCGTTTCCAATCGGGCCCGTCGAAGCGCGGGCGATCGACGCCGGCGAAGTAGTACCAGGGCCGCGTCGTCTCCATGAAGTCGTTGCCGCCGTAGACGGCGACGACGAAGAGCTTCGGCGAGAGGTATGCGAGCCGCTCGAGCACGCCGCGGTAGTGATAGAAGCTGTAGCAGCCCTTGCCCGCGTTGATGACTTCGATCGCGGCGTCGGGATGCGCGGCGTGCAGCTCGGCCTCGAGCCGGTGCGGCCACGACTCGGAGTTGTCGCACACGCCGTCGGTGTGGGAGTCGCCGGTGCACAGCACGCGTAGCCCATCGAACTGCGGCGCGAGCTCGCGATCCTCGCGCAAGCCGAGCGAGTTGGTGCGCAAGTGCCACGCGCCGTTCGCGTGCTCGGGCCAGTTGACGCGGTTGTCGAGGTTCGACGCGTGGCGCAGGTAGCACTGCGGATCGAACGCTTGATCGGGGACGTTGAGCGGGAAGAGCTGGCCCGCGACTTCCTCGGTCAAGTCGAGCCGCCGACGTCCGGCCGCGAAGACTTGCGCGGGATCGGAACTCTCCGCGCGACGTTTCGCGAGCGCGGCGCCTTCGACCGGCGGCGCGTTGCGCAGCTCGATCGGCGGCGGCGAAGCGTGACGTCGCGGCCAGAGGAACCACGCGAGCGCCGCGGCGAGCACGAGGCCGACCGACACGGCGACGAGCCGCGCGCTCCCGCGTGTGCGCGACCCGTTCACGGGTGCTGCAGCGTCAGGGCTTCGAGCGGCTCGAGCAAGGCGGCGGCGACGCGCTGATGACCGAGCAAGTTGATGTGGTGATCGTGCTTCCAGTAGAGGTCGCCGCGTTCGGCTTGGAAGACGGGGCGCAGGTCGATCACTTGGGCGCCGAGCGCGCGCAGGCCGGCGAGGTAGCGATCGGCGAGCACGATCACGCGCTCGATGTCCGCGCGCTTCAACTCCATCACGTCGAGCACCGCGCCGAACTCTTCCATCGTGCGGTCGGCGTCGAGCTCGTACCACGACGGCAAGTACGCGAACACCGGCACGATGCCGCGCGCGCGGCATTCGCCGACGATCTGGCCCGAGAGTCCGAGCGCGGATTGGAGCGCGCGTTCGAGTTCGTCCGGCGCGTACTGGAAGTACTTCACCGCGAGGATGCCTTGCGAGAGACACGCTTCGTTGACGTGCTTCGCGGCTTCGACCTTGTCCCAGTACGTCGGCGCGCCGCCCGAACGAGGCACGCCGGCGAAGAAGTGCCACGGCATCAGCACTTCTTGGAAGTCGTTGCCGCCGTAGACGGTGACGACGAAGACGTCGGGCTTCAGGTCGAGCGACTCGACGCGCTCGAGCATGCCGAGGTAATTGTAGAACGAGAAGCCGCCCTTGCCCGCGTTGACGACGTCGATCGTCTTGCCGGGGTGACGCTCCGAAAGAGCGCCTTCGAGCAGGTTCGGGAACGTCTCCGCGTTGTCGCACGCGCCGTCGGTGTGCGAGTCGCCGGTGATCACGATGCGCAGGTCCTGCTTCTCGCGCGGCGTCTCGGCGTCCTCGCGGAAGCCGATCGAGTTGGTGCGGACGTACCAGCGACCCTTCGGGTGCTCGGGCCACTCGTTGGCGTACGTCATGTTCGACTTGTGCCGGAAGTAGCTGTACTCGTCGTAGATCTGCGTCGTGTTGCTGAGCGGGAAGAGCTTCTTCGCGATGCGCTCAGGGACGGACAAACGCCACGGCAAGAGTTCCGACAACCCGACGTCCGCCATCATCGCGCGGTTGCGTTCGGCGAGCAGCGCGGCGAGGTCGTCGGTCTTGTTCTCGAACCCGACGGAGGCGTGCGCGCCGAAGCTCCTGTTCTGCATCGTCAGCACGAACGCGAACAGCGCGGCGACGGTTCCGAAGAGGACGGCGAGCACCCGCGGCTTCCAGGGAGTGGCCGCGCGCGCCGCGGGAGAAGCGGCCGGAGAGAGCATCCGCGAGGATTCTACCGGGTCGAACGACGGTGTCGAAACGGACCTCGGTGCGAAACGCTCCCGCCGCTACCATGCGCCGCCCCTCGGGCTTCCGGAGAATCTTTTTCGTGGTCGGCAAGAAGCGTTTCAGCGTCATCCGCGACCCGGTGCACGGCGACGTGTACCTGACCCACGAGGAGATCTCCGTGCTCGACACGCCGGAGATGCAACGCCTGCGCGGCGTCAAGCAACTCGGCTCGGCGAACTTCGT
>JAIOPM010000040.1 GCA_021413885.1 Planctomycetota bacterium | reverse complement strand
TGGTCGTAGAACACGCCGAGATCGAAGCGGCTCGCGTCGAGCACGAGATCGCGCCACGTCCCGCGCAGGTCGAGGCCCAGGCCGGAATCGTCCTGATCCGCGAAGCGATCGACGCGCGCCGACAAGCGGAACGTCTTGGTGAAGTCCTTCCAACCGTCGACGCCGACGCGCGTGTTCTCGGCGTCGAGGATCGAGCTCGCGGCTATCTGATCGAACTCGTTGCGCAGCAGCTCGGGGAAACGGAACCGCGACGCGTGCACGCCGACGCCCGCGTCGGAGTCGAGGCGCCACGACGAGTTCAGGAAGAACTGCGTCAGCTCGACGCCGGACTTCACGGTGTCGTTCGCGCCGTACACGTCGACCCACGCGGAACTCCACAGCGTCCACGTCGGCGTCGGCTTCCAATCGAGGTGCGTGACGAAGAGATCGCGATCGCTCAGGCCTTCGTGCCACGTCTTCTGGAAGCCCGTGCCGAGCGAGAACTCCTCGTTCGCTCCGCGCACCCAGCGATAGAAGAGCGCGGCCGAGACATCCTTGCCTGTGTCCATCTCGGGCGTCGGCTCGGGGAGGAACCCGAGCTGCGCGCCGACACGGTCGCCGCTGTCGAGGCGCCGCACCCATTCGGCGCCGTCGAGGATCCCGAACTCCGGGAACTCGCGCGAGAAGAAGCGTCCGACCTGCCAGTGCGTCGCGTCGTCGCGCGTGCCGCCCCATTCGTACGAGAGTCGATCGACGCGCAGGCTCGATTCGCTCTCGTCGCTGGAGTCCGCAACGTCGGCGCGGCGCGCGAAGAGGTCGAGATCGACGTCGAATCGTCCGCCTTGGTGGAACGGGTTCTCGACCTCGAACGCGACGCCGGTGCGCGCGAGTCGGAACGAGCCGTCGTTCTGCAGATCCTCGGTCCAATCGACCGCGGTGGTGACGCGGCCGTGCCACTTCACCGCGTTCTCGGCCGCGCTCGTGCCGCCCCACGGCGCGAGCAACGGCGCGTCCGACGCGACGTCGCCGATCGGCTTCTCCCACGGCGCGTGAGCGAGCTGCGCGGCGTCGGCGTCGACGTGGACTTCGCCGCGCGTGCCGAGTTCGAGCACGGCGTCCGCCGCGAGCTCGACGCGCGCGCTCTGCTTGGTCGCGCTGCGCACCTGTGCTTCGACCGGCGCGGCGCCGGCGGGGAAGAAGACGACGCGGTCGCCGACCGCGAGCTTCGCGTCGGTGCCGCGGTCGAGGTAGACGGAACGCCCGGAGAGCGCGGTGATCCGCACCTCGACGATTTCCTCGCGCGCGTCGTCGACGACGAACGGCGCGGGACTCGCGAATGCGAAGAGCCAAGCGGCCGCGACGGTCATCGTTGTTTCTCCGTCGGCTGGTGGCAATCGATGCACTCGACGCCGAGTGGCTTGTAGCGCGTGACGCTCGTGCCGCGGCCGGCTTCGACCGGTCGGTGGCACGCGGCGCACGCGAGGTCGGCGTGGCGCGCGTCGAGCGGGAAGCGCGAGTCGCGGTCGTGGTCGAAGACGAGCTCGGCGAACGAGCCCGCATCGACGTGGCACTTCGCGCAGTCGCTCGAGCCGGCGACGACGAACTGTCCTGCATGCGGATCGGCGTGGCAGGCGGCGCACGTCGCGCCCGCTGCGCGTCCGAGTCGCGTGCGACCGCCCGCGTCCGCGGTCGGGACGTGACAGGCTTCGCACGCGGTGCTCGCGTGGGCTGCGTTCAACGCGAAACCGGTCCACTGCGCGTGGTCGAAGTCGCGCGTCGAGATCGCGCCGAAGGACTGCACGTTGTGGCAACGCGCGCAACCTTCGCGGCCGTCGATCGAGCTCGGTGCGTTCGCGTTCGTGAAGCGCCCGCCGTGCGGATCGGCGTGGCACGTCTCGCAGCGTTCGGGCCGGCCTGGGAAGTGCTCGCGAACACGACCGAGCGCTCGCTCGCCGCCCTTGCCGTGACACGCTTCGCAACTCGCGCGCGCGTGTCCGCCTTCGAGCGCGAAGCCGGTGAAGAGCCCGTGATCGAAGCCGCGCGCCGCGTCGCCGCGGAAGCGTTCGACGTCGTGGCAACGGGCGCACGTCGCGCGGCCATCGACTTCGATGGGTCCGCTCTTCGAGTCGAACACGCCGTCGTGCACGTCGACGTGGCAGGTGTCGCAACGATTCGGGTCGCCGGGGAAACGCTCCGACGCGAACGCGACGCGGCGCTCGAGGAACGACGTCGCCGCGACGACGGGGTGGCAACTCTCGCAGCTAGCGCGCTCGTGCGCGCCGAGCAACGCGAACGACGTGCGGCGCGCGTGCTCGAAGCTCTTGTGGTCGACGCCTGAGAAACTCTCGGTGCCGTGGCATTCCGCGCAACCGGGCGCGGGCTCGCCGCGCGCGGCAGCGGCGAGCGCGAACTCGCCGCGGTGCGCGTCGGCGTGGCAAGCGGCGCACGCCTGCTCGGCGACGCGGAAGTCGCGCGGTCCGCCGGCGTTCGCGGCGAGCGGTGCGTGGCATTGATCGCACTTCGCGCGCGCGTGCGCGCCGGTCAGCGCGAACGCGGTGCGACCGTGCGCTTCGACGTCGAACGAATGCGCGGCGAACGACTCGGGCGCGTGGCAGTCGACGCATTGCGCGGAAGCGAACGCGCCGCGCGCGAACTCACCGCCGTGCGGATCGCCGTGACAGGCCGCGCAGTCGTCAGCGCGGCGCCCGGGATAACGCTCGGCGAAGTTCGCGGCCGTCGAGGCGTGGCAGTCGGCGCACGTCGCGCGTTCGTGAGGGCGAGCGAGATCGAAGCCGGAAGCGCGGTGCAGGTCCGCGCGCATCGTCTTCGAGTCGTCCTCGAACCGACCACGCGCGGCATCGTGGCAGAGCGCGCACGTCGCGCTCGACTCGATCTTCGTGAGCGCCGCGACGCCGTCGACGAAGCGCTCGGAGTGCGGCGACGCGTGGCACGACGCGCACGTCCTCGTCGGCTGCTCGCGCACGAGCTCGATCGCGAACGGACCCTGCGGATCGTGGCACGCCTTGCAGTCGCGCGCGTGGCCGCCGACCAACGGAAACGACGCGGGATGCACGAAGTTCGCGGCGTCGGTGAACGGCGAGTCCTGACCGTGGCAGCTCGCGCAGTCGAGCCCGAACTTGCCGGCGTGGACGTCCTCGTGGCAACTCGCGCACGCGGTCACGAGCCCGAGGAAGCGCCGTTCGCCGCTCGCGAGCACCGGCGCGTCGGCCTCTGCGTGACAACGTTTGCACTCGAGCGCGCCGTGGACGCCGGTCAACGGGAAGTCGAGGCCCTCGTGGCGGAACGCGGCGACGTCGGCGACGCCGGCGGCGTGGAACGCGCGCTCACCGACGAGCGCGAGCTCGTCGCCGTGGTGCTCGGTGTGACAGCGCGCGCACGCATCCTGCTCGGAGGGAATCGTGCGGCCGTGGAAGCCGACGTGCGTCGCGAGCTGCGCACCGATGTCCTCGTGACAGACGACGCAACCGTCGGCGAGAGTCTTCGTCGCATGGCAACGTTCGCAACCCGCGTCGCCGACGAGCTCCGCGACGCGCGCGTGCGGCGTCGCGAGCGGCCCGGGCGACGTGCGGCCGAGATCGAGCCACACCAGCGCGAGCACCAGCGCCAGCGAGAGCCCGCCGAGCCAGACCTTCGGATCGGCGAGCCTCATCGCGCGCCTCCGAGCGACGCATAGTTCCACGCGACGACGACGTGGATCGCGACCAACAACACGAGCAGCAACGCGACCCAGCGGTGCAGCCAACGCCACGTCGCGATCAGGCCGCGCAGCTCCTCGAAGTGCGCCGCCGCGACCGCGTTCTGGTGCGCGCGCCGGGCGAGCGTCGCCATCTCGTCGAGTTCGCGCTCGTCGACGCCGAGTTCGCGTCCGGCGCGCGAGAGGACCGCGACGGTGCGCTCGAGGTCGCGTCGGTTGCGCACGAACGCAGCCGCGCGCGCGAAGAAGCCGCCGACCGGACGCCCTTCGGCGACGACGCGGCCGATGTCGGCGCGCGCGCGCTCGCCGAACGCGCTGCCGTGGCGATCCCAGACCGCGGAGAGCTCGGCGAGCCGCGCCTTGACCTCGTCGAGCGCGAGCTCGCGGCCGTTCGCCGCGCGCGGCACGAACGAATAGAAGTAGCGGCCGACCGCGCCGGTCGCGACCAGGAGCCCGAGCCCGATCAACGCGTGACCACCGACCGTGTGCTTGCCGTCGAACGCGGAGTGAGCGAGCGCAAACACGAACGCCAGGATGCCGGTCGCGATGTGCAACGTCATCCACGTGCGCAGGGAACCGAGGCGCGAGAACTTGCGCACGTTGCGGCGCGCGAGGTAACCGAGGTTGACCAGCATCGCGGTCGCCGCGAGCACGCCGAGTGTCACCCCGAACGCGCCGGACGCGCGCAGCCAAGCGTGATCGACGTGGTCGACGCGCGCGCTCGGCTCGAGTTCGTAGTAGTCGCGGTGGAACCACGCCCACGCGCCGACCAGCACGGTGACGACGAACGCGACGAGCAGCGCGCGCGCGACGCCGGTGCCGCGTTCGAGCGCCAAGTCCTCCTTCGGCCGCAGCGCCGGATCGAAGGACACGCCCGCGTGCTCGAGCAACTCGTACGGCGCCTTGCCGCCGGCGAGCACGAACACGTCGTCGTTCGGCAGCCGCTCGCGGCGCCGCGCGCCGCTCGCGCCGACCGCGAGGTCGACCGACTGCGCGTCGATGCGCTCGACCTCGCTCGCGAGCAGCACGTGCAACTTCCGGCCGTCGACCGCCTCGCGCAGACGCACTTCGTTGCGCGACTTGAGCCGCACGAAGTTCTCGCGCCGGTACGAGAGCGTCACCGCGTTGCCCGGTTGCTCGGCGAGACCGAGCGCCGCTTCGACCGCGCTGTCGCCGCCGCCGACGACCAGGATGCGCCTTTCGCGGAAACTCTGCGCGTCGACGAGACCGTACGCGACCTTCGTGAGCTCCTCGCCCGCGACGCCGAGCTTGTTCGGCGTGCCGCGCCGACCGAGCGCGAAGCACACGTGCAGTCCGCGCACCGTGCGCGTCGCGCCGCGGACCTGGAAGACGCCGAGCTCGTCGCGTTCGAGACCGACGAACGGCTGACCGGTGAGGATCGGCAGCTCCTGTTCGGCGACGATGCGCTGCCAGAGCTCCATCAACTCTTCCTTGGAGTAGCTGTCGCGCGTGAGCTTGCCGACCAACGGCAGCTCGACCGGCTGCGTCATCACCAACTTGCGCCGCGGGTACTTCGCGACGGTGCCGCCGATGCCGCCGCATGGATCGGTCTCGTGGCCTTCCTGCTCGATGACGACGAACGAGAGCCCTTGCTCCTTCGCCTTCAACGCGCACGCGAGTCCCGCGGGACCGGCGCCGACGATCACGAGGTCGTACGCCTCGCCGTGGACGCCGCCCTGGGCTCGCGCTCGCACGCGCCGAGCCACTTCGCTCGCGACCGCGACGCCTTGCGCGACCGCGGTGCGCACGAGCGCGAAACCGGTGACTTCACCGGCGAGGAAGATGCCGCGCGCGGTCACCGATTCGAAGTGGTCGTCGAGCACCGGGATGTCGCGTCGCTCGGTGAGGTCCGCCAGCGTCACCGCGATCGCGCCGACCGGACATTCCTCCGCGCAGCGTCCGTGACCGACGCAGCGCGCGCCGTGGAGCACGAGCGCCTGACCGTGCGCGAGGCCGAGCACTTCGTCCTCGGGACACGCCGTGACGCACAGTCCGCAACCGATGCAACGCGAGAGGTCGATCGCCGGGTGCTGGAGCCGCGCTTTGTGCGAACCGGCGCGGATCGCGCGCTCCCGTTCCGTCAACGCGGTGTCGGTCGACGCGAGCTCGCCCCTGCGCGCCCAAACGGCGGCGGCGAGCGCGGCGGCGACCACCACGAGCGCGATCCAGGTCACGAATTCACCCCGGCCCTCACGAAACGCTTGCCCCTTCTTTCGCTGCCTGCCGCTCCGCGCTCGAACACCGCGCGCCGGACTCGACGATCGTCGCGCTTCCGTCGCGAGCTGAAGCCTCTCGCGAGCGCGGGTTCGGGTCCACCGGATGCCCGGAACGCAAAACCTCTGCCGCTCGAGCCCGACGGCCTACGTCACCCGCTGGAACCCCTCGGCCGCCGCCGGAGTCCGAACCCCGGACCGACCGTGTTCGCGATGGCTCGACGCCGTTGTAGAACGTGCGCGCGCTCGCGGCCGGCGCACACCGCGCGTCGGGCGGCGGAGGGGAAAGGCGCGGCGTGCTGGCATCCGTGGCGCGGGTCCCTACACTGCTGCGCCTCTTCCACAGAGCGCCCCATGAAGACCAACATCCGCCAGAGCAACCTGAAGCACGCCAAGAAGACCGGCTACCGCACGCGCCAGCGCACCAAGGGCGGTCGCAAGGTCAATCGCCGCCAGCGCGCGCGGCACGGCAGCTTCTAGTTCGCGCGAGAGTCCACGCGCCGGCCGGCGCTCGAGGCCTCAACCCCCGAACGGATCCTTGCCGGCCTCCGCGAGCGCGAGCTTGTTCGGCCATTCGCCGTCGCCGGGATCCAACGCCGCAGCGTGTTTCCACGCGTCGATCGCCGCGGACTTCTGACCGCCGATCCAACGTGCGTCGGCGAGCGCGCCCCAGAATTCGTCGTGTTCGCCGGTGGCGACGCGCGCTTCGAGGGCCGCGAGCAACTTCTGCGGCGCCGCCGCGAGCAACGGTCCCGTCCATGCGTCGGGGTCGCCGTCCTCGAGGCGCAGCGCTTCGAGCCAGGCGTCGACCGCTCCCTCGGAGTCTTCCGCCGCGACGTACGCGTCGGCGATCTCGCCCCAGTCGCCGGAGTAGACCGGTCGACCCGTCGCTTGCAGACCGGCGAGCCATTCGGCGGCTTCCGCGGGACGACCCTGGCGGTCGAGCAGATCGATCAACTTGCGCGTCCAATCGTTCTGCGGATCGTGCGTGTCGATCAGCAGACGCAGGTGCGCTTCCGCGGCTGCGACGTCGAGCGAGGACAGGAGCTCGAGCGCCGCTTCGTCGTTCGGGTTCGTCGCCAAACGCTGGTTCGTGATCGCGAGCGCTTCGTCGTTGCGGCCGAGCGACGCGAGCAGTTGTGCGTACCCGAGTCGCAGCGCGCCGCGTTCACTCGGATCCGCCGCGGCGACCAACTGATCGAAGCGCGTCAATGCGAGCGCCGGATCGATCTGCGCGAGGAACGACGGATCGACCCAGCCGAGCGCGAGCGCACGCTCGAGCGCCTTGTCGCGCAACGCGAACGCGCCGACGTTGTGGGCTTGGCTCGCGAGGTTGAGGAAGAGGTGCTGTTGATCGGGCGTGTACGCGAGCGCGAGTTCCCACGCTTCCTCGAGGTGTCCTTGGCTCGCGAGGTTCCAGAAGAGCATCTCGGCGAGCGCCTGATCCTGCAGCCAGCCTTCGTTGCGCCCGCGAGCGATCAGCTCGAGCAAGCGATCGTTCGCCGCCGTCGCCGCCGACACGCCGGACGGGGCGCCTTTCACTTGGACGCGTTCGTCGATTTCAGCGCCCGCGTCGTTCGTCGCGGCGCGCACCGGCACCGCGAGATCGGGGCCGTGACTCGCATCGGGTTTCGCCGCGCCGTCGACCTGCGTCTCTCGCGCGACGACCTCGCGCATGCCGGATGCGATCCACTCCCGCGCGAAGAACATCGCGAGCGCGCCGAGCACCAGTCCGCCGACGAAACCCAACCCGAAGCGCGAGTGGCGTCGCTCGTTCGCGTCGCCGTTCATCGCGTCGCTCCGTCGCGCGCCGAGCGGAAGCAACGCGCCGGCGTCAGGTCCTGGTCGCGGTAGCTGCGGCCGCTGCGTCCGGAGCCGTAGACGTGCGACGGAACTCCCGACGTGCGGAAGTAGCGCAAGCGGAAGAAGACTTGTCCGTCCTCGACGAGGAACGGCACGTCGTGCGCGCGCACTTCGAGCACCGCGGGCGTGCCGCGGCGCGAAGGCTCGTCCGACCAACCGAAGCCGTTGTCGAAGAAGCCCGCGTAGTTGTTGCGCATCTCGCCGATGTCGACGTCGACCGGCAACATCTCGGCGGCGAGGTCCGGCGGAACGACGACGCGTTCGCGGCTCGCGAAAAGGTAGAAGGAGCCCGGCGCGAGGATCGCGTGTCCGGCGACCGCGTGCACCGGTTCCCAGAAGTCCTCGAGCGCGTGCGCGCCTTCGCGACCGAAGTCGACGACGCCGGTGTGCGACTGCGCGCGCCAACCGCTCGGATCGCGACCGCGCAGACCGACGTGGAGCTCGAGTCCGCCCTCGCCGTCGAAGCGCACTTGCTCGATCGGGACCGGCGCGTCGCCGACCCAACAAAGCGGCGTCTTCGCGTAGATCGCGCGCAGCTCGTCGGGCCCAAGCGCAGGCTCGCCGCGGAAGAAGCGCACTTGCGCGAGACGATCGCCGCGGACCAAGCGAACCGGGAACGACAACGGCGCGATCTCGAGCCACAGCTTGCCGCGATAGCCCGCCGGCGCCGCGTGGAAGCGCGGATGGTCCTCGACCAACACGCGCGTGAACACGTCGCAACGACCGGTGGAGCTGCGCGGGTTGAACGCCGCGGCGAGGTCGTGGGGGAGCGCGAGTTCTTCCTCGAGCGGCACGAGATAGACGAGACCCTTCTCGAGCACCGCGCCGCCGTTCTCGAGCGAGAGGCGACTGGTCTCGAGCTCGGCCAAACGCTCAGCGATCGGCGTGCGGCCGGGCAAGAAGCCTGCGCGGATCCGGTACGCGATCGGACCGAGGCGGAGGTCGAGGCTCGACGGCTGCTGCTGCGCGCGCGCGATCGCGCCAGCGCCCTCGACCGGACGGATCGCGGTGCCGACGAGCTCGGCGATGTCGCGGTCGACGAGCAAATGCCCCGCGCCGCGCGCAGGCGCGTCGACGACGGAATGCGGGTGCCCTGCGACCTCGTTCATGCTGCCTTCAGAATGCCCCACGTGGACGCCGCGACAAGTCCGAGCGGGTCGTTCCGCTGCTTCGAGCGTGCGAGTACACTCCCGCGCCCTCCAAACGGGCCTCCCCACGCATGAAGCTCCACGAATTCCAAGCCAAACAGGTCCTGGCGCGCTTCGGCGTCGCCGTTCCGAACGGGATCGAATGCCGCACGCCGGCCGAGGCCCGCGCGGCCCATACCGAGCTCGGGACCCCGGTCACGGTGGTCAAGGCGCAGATCCACGCCGGCGGACGCGGCAAAGCCGGCGGCGTGAAGGTCGTGAAGTCGGCCGACGAAGCGGAAGCCGCGGCGAAGGCGATCCTCGGCAAGGTGCTCGTCACGCACCAAACCGGTCCGGAGGGGCAGCTCGTTCGCCGTTTGTGGGTCGAAGCGGGCTCGTCGATCGAGAAGGAGTACTACCTCGGCGTCGCGATCGACCGCGAGTCGCAGATGCCGGTGATGATGGCGAGCTCCGAGGGCGGCATGGAGATCGAGGAGGTCGCCGCCGCGCACCCCGAGAAGATCCTGAAGGCGCCGTTCTCGCCGACCTCTGGACTCGCGCGCGCCGACGCCGAGCGGCTCGTCAAGGGCATCGGCATTCCCGCCGCGCTGCAGCCGAAGGCGATCGAGTTCATGAGCGCGTTGGCGAAGGCGTTCTGTGAACTCGACTGCTCGCTCGCCGAGATCAATCCGTTGGTGACCACCAAGGACGGCAAGGTCCAAGCGCTCGACGCGAAGATCAGCCTCGACGACAACGCGCTCTTCCGGCACAAGGACCTCGAGGCGCTGCGCGACCTCGACGAAGAGGCGCCGCTCGAAGTGCAAGCGTCGAAGTTCGGGCTCAACTACATCAAGCTCGACGGCACGATCGGTTGCATGGTCAACGGCGCGGGCCTCGCGATGGCGACGATGGACGTCATCCAATTGTACGGCGGCATGCCGGCGAACTTCCTCGACGTCGGCGGCGGCGCGACGGCCGAGCAAGTGACCGCGGCCTTCAAGATCCTGCTCGCCGACCCGAACACCGAAGCGGTGCTCGTCAACATCTTCGGCGGCATCATGAAGTGCGACATCATCGCCGACGGGATCATCACCGCGGTGCGTCAAGTCAACCTGACCGTGCCGTTGGTCGTGCGCCTCGAAGGCACCAACGTCGCGCTCGGCAAGCAGAAGCTCGAGCAGTCCGGCCTGCCGATCATCACCGCGTCCGATCTGGACGACGCCGCGCAGAAAGCGGTGGCCGCCGCCAAGGCCGCGAAGCAAGGAAAGAAGTAGGAGCGCGACCATGAGCGTCCTCGTCGACAAGCACACGCGCGTGATCTGCCAGGGCTTCACCGGCAAGCACGGCACCTTCCACTCCGAACAGGCGATCGCGTACGGCACCAACCTCGTCGGCGGCGTCACGCCGAAGAAGGGCGGGACCAAGCACCTCGATCGCCCGGTGTTCGACACCGTCGCGCAGGCGCGCGAAGCGACCGGCGCGAACGCGACGATGATCTACGTGCCGCCGCCGTTCGCGGCCGCCGCGATCCTCGAAGCGCACGACGCCGGGATCGAGCTGATCGTCACGATCACCGAGGGCATCCCGGTGCTCGACATGGTCAAGGTGATGGAGAAGTTGCGCGGCACCAAGACGCGCCTGATCGGCCCGAACTGTCCGGGCATCATCACGCCGGGCCAGTGCAAGATGGGCATCATGCCGGGCTACATCCACAAGCCCGGCCGCGTCGGCGTCGTGTCGCGCTCGGGCACGTTGACGTACGAAGCGGTGTGGCAACTGACGTCGCGCAACATCGGTCAGTCGACGTGCATCGGCATCGGCGGCGATCCGGTCAACGGCACGAGCCACGTCGATGCGCTGAAGCTCTTCAACGCCGACCCCGACACCGACGCGATCATCCTGATCGGCGAGATCGGCGGCAACGCCGAGGAGCAAGCGGCCGACTACATCGCGCAGCACGTGAAGAAGCCCGTCGTCGCGTTCATCGCGGGCGCGACCGCGCCTCCGGGCCGTCGCATGGGCCACGCCGGTGCGATCATCTCGGGCGGCAAGGGCACGGCGGCGGAGAAGTTCGCGGCGCTCGAGCGCGCGGGCTGCACGATCTCGAAGAGTCCGGCGCGGCTCGGCGAGCTGATGGAGAAGTGCTTGCGCGAACGCGGCCTGACTGCGGCGCTCGCCAAGTAGCGCCGGCCCCAGCGGAGCGCGCGATGACACCGACGAGCCGTTGGCGTGCGCAGCGCACGGCCGACGGCTCGTTCACTTTGATTTCCGCGGAGCACGGCGAGGCGTGTCACTCGTTCTCCGGCGCGTGGCTCCAAGCTCGCGAACGTTACGCGCGACCGTGTCGCTTGCGCGAACGAGCGGCGAGCGGTGAGCGCACGCTGCGCTTGCTCGACATCGGCACCGGCCTCGGGCTCAACCTCGCGGCGGCGCTCGCGGAGCTCGACGGCACCGGCGCGTTCCTCGACGTGCTCTCGCTCGAGATCGATCCCGAGGTCGTGCGCTCGGCACTCGAACTCGCCCTCGAGGACGCCGAACTCGCTCGCGCGCTCGCGCCGGTGCGCGTGGCGCTGCGAGACGCGCTCGCGAACGGCGGCGGCGCGTTCTCGCTCGGCGCGAACGGCCGCGTGCGCGTCGTCTTCGGCGACGCGCGCCGCACGCTCGTCGATGCGGTCGAGCCCGCGACCTTCGACGCGGTCTTCCTCGATCCGTTCTCGCAGAAGGTCGCGCCGGATCTCTGGACCGAGGAATTCCTCGCCGCGGTCGCCGCGCGCATGGGGGAGCGCAGCTTGCTCTCCACTTACTCGGCGTCGCTCCGCGTGCGCCGCGCGCTCCGCTCCGCTGGCCTCGCGGTCGGCGTCGGGCCTCGGGTCGGCACCAAGTCGGCCGGAACGCTCGCGGGAAGAGGCTTCGACCTGCCGCCGTTCGACGCGCGCACGGCGCGCAAGGTGGCGCGGAAGCTCCTTCCGGGGCCGAATCCCGATCCGAGAGCGGAGTCCGAGAGGCCTTTTTCCTAGAATGCAGGACGCTCGCGCCGAGATCGAACCTCTCGACGCGGGGCTCCGGCAGCGCGCGATTTCACGTCGACGGCCGCGGGCGCGGTCCAGGTTCGAAAGCCTGTATGAACACCCTAGCCCTCTTGGCCTTGATGGGATGGACCGAGTGGATCCTCGTGATCCTGGTCCTGATGCTGTTCTTCGGCGCCAGCAAGCTGCCGCAACTCGCTCGTTCGCTCGGTTCGAGCGTCAACGAGTTCAAGCGCGGACTGAAGGACGAGCCGAGCGCGACGTCGGCGACTCCGCCGGTCCAGAGCGACGCCCAGAAGAAAAACGGCGCCGCGCACTGAGTTCGGGCCCCGTGTCGACCGTCCGCCGCAGTACCGACAAGTCCCGATCCGTGCCGCCCGGCGCGGAGGTCACCGGGCTGCTCCTGTGCGGCGGCAAGAGCCGGCGCATGGGCGAGGACAAGGCGGCGCTCGAGCTCGACGGCCGGCGCCTGATCGATCGCGCGGCCGACGCGCTCGGGTCGGTCGCGAAGCGCGTGCTGCTCGCGAGCGGCGAAGCGAAGCGTTTCCCCGAGCTCGAGCTCGAATGCGTGCTCGACGAGAGCGCCGACGCGGGTCCGCTCGCCGGACTCGCCGCGGGACTCGCGGCCGCGCGCACGCGCTGGGTCGCGGTGCTCGCGTGCGACATGCCGCACGCCGGCAGCGAAGTGCTCGACGCGTTGCGCGACCGAGCGCAACACGCCGGCCTCGACGGCGCGGTGTTCCAGACTGCGGGCGGAGCGGAGCCGCTGTGCGCCGTCTACTCGACCGCGTGCCTCGGCGCGGTGCGCGACGCGCTCGAACGCGGCGAGCGTCGCATGAATTCGTTTTGGAGCGGGCGCGACGGACTGCGACAACTCCAGGTGAAGACGTTCACGACGGCGGAGCTCGCGCTCGCCGTCGATGCCGAGCGCCAAGCACTCAACCTCAACACGCCGCAGGAACTGGCGCAGGAACGCGCGCGTACCCACAACGCCCGTAACGATCGACGCAGCGCATGAGCTGGAAGCAAATGGAACTCGCGCGGTTGCTCGCGCCGATCGAGCCCGGCATGGCGCGCATGCGCGAAGTGCTCGCGGGCCAGATGACCGAGAACTCGCCCGCGGTGCGCGACATGACCGATCACGTCGGGCGCTTCCAGGGCAAGCAGTTGCGCGCCGCCCTCGTGCTGCTCGCCGGCGAAGCGACCAAGAACTCGACGGACGAACATCCGACGGTCGCCGCGATCGTCGAGATGATCCACCTCGCGACGTTGGTCCACGACGACATCCTCGACGGTTCGCAGGTGCGCCGCCGCGTCGCGTGCGTCAACCAGCGCTGGGACAACCAGACTGCGGTGTTGCTCGGCGACTTCCTCTACGCGCGCGCGTTCGCGCTGTCGACCGTGTTGTCGTCGCGCTTGTGCTCGCGCTTGCTGGCCGAAACGACGCGCAAGATCTGCGTCGGCGAGATCGAGCAGTCGACCAGTCGCTACGACTTCGACATGAGCGAGGACCGCTACGAGTGGATCGCCGGCGCGAAGACCGCGAACCTCTACGCGGCGGCGTGCGAGCTCGGCGCGCGTTATCCCGGCGGCAACGACGAACTCGGCACGCTGATGCACGCGTTCGGTTGGGAGGTCGGGCTCGCGTTCCAGATCGTCGACGACTGCCTCGACCTGACCGCGACCGACGAGGAACTTGGCAAGACCGCCGGCACCGACGCCGAGGACGGCAAGGTGACGTTGCCGGTGTTGCACACGTACCGCCACGGCGACGATCGTCTGCGCGCGCGGATCCGCGACGTGTACACGCTGCCGGGTCTCGAGGATCGTGCTCGGCGTCTGCGCGAAGAATGTTCGATCAGCGAAGGCGTCGCGTACGCGACGCGGCGGGCCGAAGAGCTCGTCGCCCGCGCGTTGGCGCGCGTGCGCACGCTCGACGAAGGCCCGGCGCGCGAAGCGCTCGAGCGGCTCGGTTCGTTCGTGCTCGTGCGCAAGTTCTGACGAGTTGCGCGCGAACTCGCTGCGCTCGCTCGAATCGCCGGCTCGAATCAGTGAAGGCGATCACCCAAGGAGACGACGAACGATGAGCGCGAGGATTCTCGACGGCAAGGCGATCGCGAAGAGCGTGCGCGAGGAAGTGGCGCGACGCGCGGCGGAACTGACGGCACGCGGCACGCGGCCGGGGCTCGCCGTCGTGCTCGTCGGCGACGATCCCGCGAGCCACGTCTACGTCAAGAACAAGGACAAGGCCGCGCTCGAGGCGGGCTTCACCGTGCGCACGGTGCGCAAGGCCGCGGATTTGTCCGAGGTCGAGCTGCTCGCGGTGGTGCGCGAGCTCAACGACGACGCGAGCGTGCACGGCATTCTCGTGCAGCTCCCGTTGCCGAAGCACATCGACGCGAACGCAATCGTGCGCGCGATCGATCCGGCGAAGGACGTCGACGGCCTGCATCCCGAGAACGTCGCACGGCTCGCGCTCGGAGAGCCCGGTCTCTTCCCGTGCACGCCGCGCGGCTGCATCGAGATCTGTGATCGTTCAGGGCTAGCGATCGCCGGTCGGCGGGCGGTGGTGATCGGACGTTCGATGCTGGTCGGCAAGCCGCTCGCGTTGATGCTGCTCGCGCGCGACGCGACGGTCACCGTGTGTCACTCGCGCACGGCCGACCTCGCGGCGGTGACGCGCGAGGCCGAACTCGTCTTCGCTGCGGTCGGCAAACCGGAGTTCGTGCGCGCCGATTGGGTGCGGCCAGGCGCGACCGTGATCGACGTCGGCATCAATCGTTTGCCCGACGGCCGTTTGGTCGGCGACGTCGCTTTCGCCGAGGTCCTGGAGCGCGCCGGTGCGGTCACTCCAGTGCCGGGCGGCGTCGGGCCGATGACGATCGCGATGTTGCTCGACAACACCGTTCTCGCCGCGACGCGACGCGCCGGAGCCGGAGCCCGCGGATGACGCGGACCTACGAGGATCCGCCGGAGTTCCGCGAGTCGAGCGCGTCGTCGCTCGGTTGGCCGCGCCTGACTCCGATGGTGCGTTGGATCCTGTGGGCGAACGTCGGTCTCTTCCTCGCGTTGCTCGTGATGAGCCTCTCGGCGCCGACCGCCGAGCTGAAGGTTCATTCGTTCCTCGCGCTCGAGCCCGCGAGTTGGCGCGAGAGCTTCCCGCTCGCGCCGTACTGGCAACTGGTGACCTACGGCTTCGTGCACAGCTTGCGCGACGCCGGGCACATCCTGTTCAACATGCTCGGGCTCTACTTCTTCGGCACGATGCTGGAGAGCGCGATCGGCTCGCGGCGTTTCCTCGTCCTCTACGGCGCCGCGTTGGTGATCGGCGGTTTGCTCCACCTCGGCGCCGCGCTGACGTGGAACTGGGACGTGCCGGTCGTCGGCGCGTCGGGCGGCGTGCTCGCGGTCGTCGTCGCGGCCGCGGTGCTCAACCCGAACGCGCGCGTGATCTTCATCGTCTTCCCGCTGACGTTGAAGGTGCTCGCGCTGATCATGGTCGGGCTCGACCTCTTCGCGCTCCTGACGCAGACCGGGGGCAACAAGGCGGTGCTCGTCCACCTCGGCGGCGCGGCGTGGGGTTTCGCGGCGCTGAAGTTCGGCTGGATCTGGGCCGATCCGGCGGCGAAGTGGGAGCAGCACAAGGAACGCAAGGTCGTCGAGCAGCGGCAGACCGACGAGGAACGCCTCGATCGATTGCTGCAGCAGATCCACGACAAGGGCATGCCCTCGCTCGAAGAGCGCGACCGCGACTTCCTGCGGCGGATGTCGAGCAAGCGCTGAGCCCCGACGGGCTGCCGTTCCGACTACGACGCGCGACTGTCCGCCGGGGCGCAAGGCCGTTAGACTGCGTCGCTCGATGCGGGCTCGTTTCGCGGCCTACACAGGTCGCGCCCGTCGTCCCGGCTCTCCCCGAACCCTCCGTTCTCCGCCCGCCATGCAGTCCAAGCGGTTCGTGCGTTCGTTGGTCGTCCAGGCCGCCCTGCTCGCGCTGTTCTTCGTCGCCGCGCCGCGCGCGGACGCGCAGTCGAAGCTCGAGGAGTTCCGCGCGAAGGTCGCCGAGCTCAAAGTGGGCGACGCCGACGGGCTCGCGAAGCTCGTCAAGACGTACCCAGCCGAGGCCGAGCAACACGCGGTCGAGCTGTGCTACGGCTTCCGCGCTCTGACGCCGGAACAGAAGAAGCAGATCGGCGCGCTCGACGCCGCGTGGCAGGCGAACTACGCGAAGGCGAACTTCGTCAACAAGCTGTTCGGGTACTACTCGCAACTCGGCGAGCGCACGTGGAAGGATTGGCGGCTCGCGAAGACCGGACTCGACGACGCGCAGAAGGCGTTCGACGCGAACTTGAACGGCCCGCGCGACCACGGCACGTGGAACGATCTCGGCGAGCGGTGCGAAGCGCTCGGCAAGAGCTTCGACGAGCTCGGCGATCACTACCATGCGGCGCGCGCGTACGGGCTCGCCGCGAACGCGCTCGACGATCTGCACCGCGACAAGACCAAGTCCGACGCCGACCTCGTGCGCGCCGCGAAGGACTACGAGGAAGCGCGACGGCACTACCTCTACGTCGAGTTCACCGGCGCCGGCTTCGAGCAAGTGAAGACGCGTCTGGCGCAGCTCGGGCCGAAGGCCGCCGACGACTCGAAGCCGAAGGGCGGCGCGCCGGCCGGCGGCGACAAGGCTCCGCCGCCGAAGGCCGGCGGCGACGGCGGAGGTGAGAAGGGCGGCGGCGACAAAGGCGGCGGACAGGAGCCCGCGGCCGCGCCGGCGAGCGCGACCACGATCGCGATGACGTTTCAAGCGGTCGAGAAGCTCGACGCGTACGAGCGCCCGCACTTCCACGTCGACGACATCTACCAGCTCTGGCGTCCGCTCGGGTTCGGCAAGAACGGCAGCGAGGTCGGGCTCGACATGGTCGTGCCCAGTCCGAAGTTCCGCCGCGTGACCGCCGCGACGTTCGAGATCGATCAGGACCTCGACGGCAAGTTCGAGAAGCAGGTCTCGATCACCGGCAACCGTCAGATCGTTCCGCTGACCGTCGGCACCGGCGAGACGAAGCGCGAGTGGGCGTTCCTCTTCACGATCGGCATCGAGAAGGACACCTACCAAGGTTTGCAAGTGCACCTCGGGCCGGTCGACGCGTCGCTCCGCCTCTACACCGCAGGTGCGGCGAGCATGGTCGGCAAGTTCGGCGACCTCGACCTGCGCGTGATCGACGACGATCAGAACGCGGTGTACGGCAATTGGCCGCAGACGTGGGGCTACGGCGGACTGACGGCGGGCACGTTCCAGCCCGAGATGGATTGCTTGGTCGTCGGCGCGGAGAAGCGCGCACGGCCGTGGAGCGAGTTCCAGAACCTCGCGGGCAAGTGGCACAAGTTCACGAACGCGAAGTACGGCACCGAGTTGACCGTCACGCCGGCCGACGTCGTGACCGGCACGGTCAAGCTCGACTTCAAGGGCCCGGTGTGGCCGACGTGGCTCGTGCTCAAGGGCGCGGGGCGTTACGAGAACACGTACCTCGACCTCGCGGCCGACGGGAAGAAGGGCGTCGCGGTGCCGGTCGGCGAGTGGACGCTCTACTACGGCGAGCTGCGCAAGGGCTCGAAGCAGCAGACGATGAAGTGTCTGATCCTGCCGAGGTCCGAGCCGCGGACGTGGGGCGTCGACGGCGGCAAGGAAACCGTCATCAAGCTCGGCGAGCCGTTCCAGTTCGACTTCCACTTCGAGAACCTCGGCGACAACGTCAAGGTCACCGGCGAGAGCGTCGCGATCCTCGGCAAGGACGGTGAACGGTACGAGCGCATGTGGAACTGCGTCTCCGCGCCGGAAGTCGAGTGGCGCAAGGCCGGCGTGAAGAAGGGCTCGAAGGCCGAGAAGATGGAGCACCTGCAGGATCCGAACTCGCAGCACGTGTTCGAGTGGAGCTGGAAGCCGCTCGACCTCCTGATCCCGACGAAGGAGAAGGTGGAGAAGATCGAAGTCCACCTCTTCGAGAAGAAGCACAAGTTCCTCGGCGCGATCGATTCGCCGTGGAAGGGCGAGTGACGCGGCGTTCGCGCGCTTCGACCCAAGTCCCACGCACACGAGAACCAACGTGCTCGACCTGAAGTTCATTCGTCAGAACCCCGAGGCCGTGAAGGCCGGCGCGAAGAAGAAGCGCATCGTCTGCGACGTCGACGGCTTGCTCGTCGTCGACGCCGAACACCGCGCGCTCGTCCAGGAAGTCGACGGTCTGCGCGCGCAGCAGAACGCGCTCGGCAAGGACGTCGCGAAAGCGCCCGCGGAGAAGCGCGCGACGTTGGTCGCCGAGCTGACCGCGATCAAGCAGGGCATGAAGGAGAAGGAGGAGCTGCTCCAGAAGCTCGACCTCGACGTGCGCGCGCGGCTGCTGCGGATCCCGAACGTGCCCGCCGACGAAGTGCCCGAGGGCAAGGACGACGGCGAGAACGTCGAGGTCAAGCGGTGGGGCGATCCGAAGCCTGCCGCCGCGACGCCGCGCGATCACGTGTCGCTGTGCGAAGCGCAAGGTTGGCTCGACGTCGAGCGCGCGGGGCGCATCTCGGGCTCGCGCAATTACTTCCTCTTCGGTGATCTGTCGCAGCTCGAGACGGCGGTGATGCGTTACGCGCTCGACCTGATGGTCGCGCGCGGTTTCGTGCCGCTCTCGGTGCCGACGTTGGTGCGCAGCGAGGTGATGGTCGGAACCGGCTATTTCCCCGGCGGCGAAGAGCAGGCGTACCGCTGCGACGAGCGCGACGATCTCTGTCTCGTCGGCACCGCCGAAGTGCCGGTGACGGCGCTGCACATGGGCGAGATCCTCAAACTCGAGGACCTGCCGAAGAAGTACGTCGCGCTGTCGTCGTGCTACCGCCGCGAAGCCGGCGCCGCGGGCAAGGACACGCGCGGCCTCTACCGCGTTCACCAGTTCCAGAAGGTCGAGCAGGTGGTGATCGACGTCGCCGATCCGGCGCGTTCGCTCGAGCACCATCACGCGATCGTCGCGAACGCCGAGGCGGTGTTGCAGTCGCTCGAGCTCCCGTACCGCATCGTCAACGTGTGCGGCGGCGACCTGGGCGCGCCGCAGATCCAGAAGTTCGACATCGAGACGTGGATGCCGTCGCGCGGCGGTTACGGCGAGACGCATTCGGCGTCGCGCTTCCACGAGTACCAATCGCGGCGGCTCGACCTGCGCTACCGCGACGCCGAGGGTAAGGTGCGCCACTGCCACACGTTGAACAACACGGTCGCGGCGAGCGCGCGGATGCTGATCGCGATCCTCGAGAACCACCAGCGGCCCGACGGCACCGTCTTCGTGCCCGCGCCGTTGCGCTCGTATCTCGGCGGGCGTGAAACGCTCGGCCGGAAGCTCTAGCCTCCGCTGACCTGCGCCGCGCCGTCGGTCGGCGCCGTCGGTTGTTGGTCGTTCGCGTTCGCGGCGTCCTCGCTCGCCGGCGGATTGATCACCGGGATCTTCGGACGCACCTCGGCCTTGACCGCGTCGAGCAGGTAGTTCGGGAAGCGTACGGTGCGCTTGTAGGTCACCGAGCGTTTGTCGATCGGCGCGATCTCGATCTGCTCGCGCATGATGCGCGGCGCGAGCTCGAGTGTCAGCGTGATCTCGATGCGCTTCGGCAGGCCCGAGTGTTCGTCGCCCTTGACCGTGTTCCACGTCTCGATCGGCTCGGCGTCGGGGCCGTCCTCGTCGAAGAGCTTGACGTCGAAGTGCTTCACGCGATCGTGCAGGAACGTGTAGGCGCCGCCCTCGAACGGTTCCTCGTCGACGCCCATCGATTCGCGCCGGTAGAGCTCGAGGAAGTTGTCGTCCGCCGGGTTCGGGCGCAGGCAGTAGCCGACCTCGTTGTAGTCGGCTCGCACGTAGCGGTCCTGGGCTCCGATCAACACCGGCGTCAGCGTCGGCGTCGTGCAGATGAAGTCGAGCGAGTCCGCGTCGAGGCCGTAGACGACGCGGTTCTTGACGCGCAGCAGCTCTTCCTTCGGACGGCCGTACACGAAGATCGCGCGCAGGTCGCGCTCGACGAGGTCGAGGATCGCGGGGCCGGCGAGCTGCGTCTCCTGGATGTTGTGGACCGTGTCGCGGCTGGTGCGCGCCGCGTTCAGGATCTGGAGCATCGCGACCATCATGCCCGCCATGATGAGCAGCACGACCAGGACTTCGACCAACGTGAAGCCGCGGCGGTCGCGCCGCGCAACGTTGCGTTCGACGATCACTGCGCGCCTCCGGTGGTCGGAGCGTTCGCCGTCGACGTCGAGCTCGAACTCTTCTCCTCGTCGGGGTGGATCTGCTTCCACGGAACCCACTTCTCGAGGACCAATTGATTGTTGTCCTTGTCCTCGCCGATGCGCGGGAAAACGACCTTGACCTGCACGCGCTCGTACGGTTGCTCGGTGCCCTCTTCGTCCGCCTTCTCGCGCTTGTCGAGTTCTTCCTGCGTGTTCCAGTTGTCGAAGCCGGCTTGATCGCGCGACTCGCGGAAGTTCTTCTCGCCGAGCACCGCCTCGAACGTGAAGTCGGCGTAGCCGTCGTCGGCGTAGTTGCCCTGGAGGCGGTCGTCGGTGATCTCGTCGAGGAAGAGTCCGCTCTCGATCCCGGCGAGCGTGCCGAGCGCGAGTTCGCGCGCGAGGCGCGTGTTGCGCGTGTGGGCGGCGAGCAGCTTCGCCTCGTTGATGCCTTGCAGCACGAATACGAGGATCAGTCCGACGATCGCGATCGTGACCGCGACTTCCGCGAGCGTGAAGCCCGAGCGACGGGATCGAACGACCACGGTCAGCTCCCGAAGTCGGCTTCCTTCGCCGGCTCGCGGCGGAAGACGCCGTCGTGGAAGGCGATCAGGCCGGTCAGCGCCTGGACTTCGATCGTGTAGACCGCTTCGTAGGGCTTGTGCTCGAGCACGATCGTGTGATCGGTTGCGGCGCCGAGCGGGTCGAAGCGCACGACCACTTGCCCGCGCGTCACCGTGTTGCCGTTCAGCGTGATCTCGCGGAACTCGACGCCTTCAGGGAGAGGCATGAACGGTTGCGCCGCGCGGTCCTCGGGTCGCACCGCGATCCCGCCGGTCGTCGACGCGACGAACGGCGTGACGACGCGGTAGCCCTTCGGGTGCGCGTCGGTGTCTTCGAAGTAGTACTCGATCCAGAACGGTTGGCTGCGCGCGATCGCTTCCGAGCGCGTCTCCTGCAACGTCGACGCGAGCTCGCGCACCGCCGAGTTGAGCACCGACGCCGGGATCATCGACTGGTACGACACGAACGCGATCGACGAGATCAGGCCGAGGATCACCACCACGCCCAGCAGCTCGACCAGCGTGAATCCACGCCGCGCGCGGTGCTTCGTTCGTCGTAGGCGGTCGGCGGAAGACATGGCATCGACGATTCGTGTGGGCGCTCCGCGTAGGAGTCTACGCGTGCGCTCGCGCTACTTGCGCTCCTTGACCATTTCGTTGTCGATGTCCGCGTCCTGACCTTCGCCGCCCGGCATGCCGTCCTTGCCGTAGCTGTAGATCCGGTACTCGCTGCCGTTGGTCTCGTACTGGTACTCGTTCTTCCAGGGATCCTTCGGCAGCGTCTTCTGGTCGAGGTAGCGGTTGCCGTTCGCGTCGGGCTCGATCAGCACGTTGAGCGAATCGGGGATCTTGCCGCCGTTGTTGATCTGGTACTGCTTGATCGCGTTCTCGAGGCTGACAATGTCGGTCTTCGCGATTTCGGCGCTGGCCTTGAACAGGTAGCCGACGACGTTCGGCACGACCAACGTCGCGAGCAGGCCCAGGATCACGATCACGACCATCAGCTCGGCGAGCGAGAAGCCGCCCTTCGAGGAGCGGCGCGGAGTCGTCAGGTTCTTCATAGGAGGTCCTCGGTGTCTGGCTTGGACGGGCGCGCCGCTCGCTTCTTCCACGAACGGGCGTGAACGGCGCGGATCAGATCTGGCCGACCTTGAGGATCGGCAGGACGATCGAGATGACGATGTAGCCCACCACGGCGGCGAGGCAAACGATCATGATCGGTTCCAGGACGCTGGTGAGGCGCTCGGTCGTGACCTGGATCTCCTCGTCGTACGCGATGCCGATGCGTTGGAGCATCTGCTCGACCTCGCCCGACTGTTCGCCGACCGCGATCATGTAGCCGACGGTGGGGGGGAAGACGTTGGTCGCCTTGAGCGGCGTCGCGATGTCGGTGCCCTCGAGGATCTTGGTGCGCACGAATTCGGTCGCGTCCGCGAGCACGCGGTTGCCGACGACGTTGCGCGTGATCTCGAGGCTGTCGACGACCGGCACGCCGCTGGCGAGCAAGGTCGAGAGCGTGTGCGTGAAGCGCGCGATCGCTTGCTTGCGCAGCAGGTCACCGACCACGGGGATGCGCAGCATCCACCGGTCGAAGAAGAGACGCCCGTTCGCGGAGCGGTGGTAGACGCGCTCGACGATGAACGACACCGCGGCGATCGCGAGCAGTCCGAGCCACCAGTAGTTCTTGAAGACGTCGGAGATCAACACGAGGATCCGCGTCGGCGTCGGCAGCGTCTTGCCCTGGTCGATCAACATGCTGGTGATCTTGGGCACGACGAACGCCATCAGGATCGACACGACGATCGTGCCGATGCCCATCATGATCGCCGGGTAGGTGAGCGCGGCGACGACGCGACGGCGCAGCTTGCGTTGGGCCGACATGTAATCGGCGAGGCGCGTGAAGACGACGTCGAGGTTGCCGGTCGCTTGGCCGGCGCGGACCATGTTGACGTAGAGCTCGCTGAACCAACCCGGGTGCTCGGCGAGCGCGTCGGCGAGCGACAGACCTTGGCTGACGCGTTCGCGCAGCTCGCGGAAGACCGTCTCCGACTTGCGCGTCTCGGCTTGTTCGATCAGCGCGCGCAAGCACTCGGTCAAAGGAATGCCGGCGCCCAGCATCGTGCCCATCTGCCGCGTCGCCGCCGACACGACATCGATGTTGCCGCTGGTCGGCGTGGTGTCGACGCTGCGCAGCGACTTCAGCTTGTCGACGAAGCCGGTGCTCTTGCCGTCCGCGTTCTTCACGCGCCGGCCGCCCTTGAGCTCGTGGATCTCGCTGACCAGGACGTTGTCGCGGCGCAGACGCGTGCGCGCTTCCCGCGCGGTGTCCGCGTCGATTACGCCGGTCGTCGTACCGCCGCCGTGGACGTAGGCCTTGTACTGGAAGATCGGCATGAGCTCGGGACGCTAGGCCAGATCGAGCTGCGTGACGCGCAGGACCTCGTCGGGCGTCGTTTGACGCGCGCGGATCTTGTCGACGCCGTCGGCGCGCAGGGTGATCAAGCCGCGATCGATCGCACCGCGCTTCATCTGCGATGCGGTGACGCCTTCCATCACTTGCGTGCGCATCACTTCGTCGATCGGCATGAACTCGTAGATCGCCGTGCGGCCGGCGTAGCCCGAGTTGAAGCATTGGTCGCAACCGCGACCGAAGGACACTTCACCTTGGAGGTCCTCGGGCGTGAGGCCGAGCTTCTTCAGCTTGGCCGCCCACTCGGGCGTGACCGGCTCCAGCGTGCGGCAGTGCTTGCAGATCGTGCGCACGAGACGTTGTGCGACGACCAGGATGATCGAGCTCGCCACCAGGTACGCCTCGACGCCTTGGTCGACGAGACGCGTCACCGTAGACGGCGCGTCGTTCGTGTGGACGGTCGAGAACACCAAGTGACCGGTGAGCGCGGCGCGGATCGCAACCTCGGCGGTCTCGAGGTCGCGGATCTCCCCGACCATCATCACGTCCGGGTCCTGGCGCAGGAACGCGCGCAGTCCGTTCGCGAAGGTCAGGCCCTTCTTGACGTTGACCTGCACCTGGCTGATGCCGGCGAGCGAGTACTCGACCGGGTCCTCGATCGTCAGCACGTTCTTCTCGCGCGTGTCGACCTCGGTCAACGCTGCGTAGAGCGTCGTCGTCTTGCCCGAGCCGGTCGGGCCGGTCACCAGGATGATGCCGTGGCTCCAACCGATGTAGTCGCGCAGCATGCGCTGGTTCGCGTCGGAGAGTCCGATCTCGCCGATCGTGTAGAGCCGCGCCGTCTTGTCGAGCAAGCGCATGACGATGCGCTCGCCCGTCGTCGTCGGCACCGAACTGATGCGCACGTCGACTTCGCCGTCGCCGATCTTGATGGTCGCGCGACCGTCTTGGGGGAGACGTCGCTCGGCGATGTCCATCTTGCCCATGACCTTCACGCGGCTGACGATGGCTTCCTGCGCTTTGCGCGGGATCGAGTCCATGTCGTAGAGGATGCCGTCGATCCGGAAGCGCACTTGCAGGCGCTCGGCGTACGGATGGAAGTGCACGTCCGACGCGCGCAGCTTCAACGCCTGGAACAAGATCGTGTTGACGAGCTTGATGATCGGCGCCTTGTTGGCGACGTCGAGGACGTCCTCGCCCTCTTCGATCTCGTTCGCGAGCCCGGCGATGTCGCCGTCCTCCGCGACGCCCGCCAACGCTTCGTCGACGCCGTCCGCCTTGTGGCGGTAGGCGCGCGCGATCAAACTCGTGATCTCGTTCTTCGGCGCGAGGACCGGCTCGATGTCGCCGCCCCACATCGCGGACAGGTCGTCCATCGGATGTGGGTCGAGCGGCGAGCACGTCGCGACCTTGACCAGACCGTTGATCGCCTCGACGGCGATCAGGTTGTAGTTGCGCGAGAACTGGACGGGCACGCGATTGACGAAGTCGCCGGGGACGTCGACGTCCTCGAGCTTCTCGCGGTACTCGAAGCCCAGGTGTTGCGCATACACACGCAGCAGCGCGGGCTCGGCGAGGTACTCGCGCTGCAAGATCACGCGGTCGAGCGACTCGCCCGTGTCCGCCGCGATCTTGCGGCATTCGTCCAGACGTTCGCGGGAGAGACCCGCGTCCACCAACATGTCGGCGAGACTGCTCACGGCTCTTCGGTCTTCGCTCGCAGGCGGTCTAGGGGTTCTTCTTTTCGTCGGCCGACGGCGTGTCGGTCGGCGGCTGGTCGGCGGACTTCAGCATCTCCGCGCGCTTGTTCGGATCGAGGCCGACGGCGTCCGGCTCGACTTCGCCGCGCGCGGGGCTGCGGTAGAGCGGCACGTCGAAGCCGCCGAGGTCCAAGCCGCCGGTCGACTTGCGGAAGCTCGGGTCGACGACTTGGATGCGCTCGGCGCCGATGCGCTCGGAAGCCTCGAGCTTCTTCTTGTACGAGATCTCGGCGAGGTCGGCGAAGTCCTTGTCGCGCAGGATGTGCGGCGTCACGAAGAAGTAGAGCGTCGTGCGCCGCGTCGTCGACGAATCGCGGCTGAACAGCGCGCCGAGGATCGGGATGTCGCCGAGCCACGGCATCTGCGACCGCGAGGTGTTCTTGGTGTCGGTGATGATGCCGCCGATCACCATCGTGTCGCCGTTCGGCACGTTGACGTTGGTGTCGATCGTGCGCGTGACGCGCGGCGGCGGGATCGGGTCGCCGGCCTTGAACGAGCCGGAGAAGCTCGAGATCTCGAGGTACACCTTCAGGCGCAGGTAGCCCGACGCGCTGATCGAAGGCGAGATCTGCATCGTGATGCCCGCCTTCTGGAAGTCCTTGAAGTTGGTCTGCGACTGACCGTTCGCGCCGCCGCCCAACGTCACGGTCGTCGTCGGTACTTCGTCGATCGACGTGACCTTGGCCGCGCCGTTGTTGTTGACCAGCACGCTCGGCACGTTGAGGACGTTCGAGTCGTCGAGCGTCTCGATCGCGCGGATCAACACCGGCAGCGAGAAGTTGTCGCCGTCGAGGATGCCGGCGGTGATGCCGTTGCCTTGGATCGGAACGCGCTCGGGCACGCCGTCGCCGTTGGTGTCCGCGACCGTCGACAGGCCGAACGACGTCAGGCCGAAGCCGCCGATCTGGTTGGCGTTGGGCACGTCCGCGAGGCCGAGCTCGACACCGAGGTCGCGGAAGTTGGTGCCGGAGAGCTCGACCAGCGCCGTCTCGATCAACACCTGATCCTGGCGTCGATCGAGCTTGTGGATCATGTCGCGCACTTCTTCGTAGCGCGTCTTGCCCGAGGCGATCAACAGACTGTTGGTCGCCGGATCGGGGACCACGACGACTTCGTTCTCGCCGCTCGACCGACCGGGGTTCGAGCCGCCTTCGCCTCCGCCGCCGCGACCACCGGCGCCGGTGGGGGTGACGCGCGAGCTGTCCTGGATGAAGTCCTTGAGCACCTTCGCGAGGTCCTCGGCCTTCACGTTCTCGAGCGCGTAGATGTGGTACGTGCGTTCGGGCTCGAGCACTTCGACGTCGAGGCGCGCGACGAGTTCCTTGATGCGCGTCATGTCTTCCGGCATGGCCATCACGATCAAGGAGTTGGTGCGCTTGTCGACGATGATCTTGCTCTCTTGGCCGGTGCCCGCGATCTGCGCGGTCGCGCCTTGGGCGCCGCCTTGGGCGCGTTGGGCTTGCGTCGCGCGCTTCGCCGCTTCGAGCAGGTCGCTGAGCAACTCGGACACGTCGGAGCCCGACGCGAACTCGAGCGGGATGATCTCGAAGCCCGGCGCGACGTTGGCTTCCTTCGCGGTCTCGTCGTCGACGAGCTTGAGCACGCGTGCGTACATCGCGACCTGCGAGCCCGAACCGGTGAGGATCACGCTGTTCGATTCGCCGACCGACACGACGTTCTGCGCGGTCTCGCCGCCGAGCGCGCGCAACGAGTTCTGCAGCGAGCGCACTTGCGTGTGCGGCAGGTGCAGCACCGTGATCACTTGCGTCGCGACTTGTCCCGCGTAGCGCTCGACGTCGTCGGAGTCGACGTAGATCGGTTCGGAGCGCAGTTCGTTCGCCGCGGCCGCGCCGCGCTGTCCCTGCTGGGACTGGATCAAGTACACCGCGGTCGCGTCGCGTCCGACGCGCGTGCAGGTGAACTTGTTGATGAACATCATGTTCTGATAGAAGTTGAAGAAGTCCGTCTTCGGGATCCTCTTCGGCCCGAGCATCTTCACTTCCTGCTGCTCGAGGGCCGTCGCCACTTCCTTCGTGTACACGAAGTTGTAGGCGGTGTTCTGCTGACACATCTTCGTCAGCCAGAGCAGGTTGATCGGGTCCGACTGCTCGTCGACGATGATCGTCAGCGAGAGCCCATCGTCTTGGACCGCGGGCATCTGTCCTCCGCCTTGCCCTCCAGCGTTGGCCGCGTTCCCCGCATTTCCTTGGGGACTCGCGACGTTGAGCGGCGGATTCTGCGGCGGCGGGTTCTGAGGTGCGCCTCCACGGGTCTGGAGCAACGCGAGCAGCGCAAGGGCGACGGTCATGGGCGACGGGTGGTCCGGTTAGGGTGATCTATCCCGTTGGAAAGACGAGGCTTAGCGCGAGGAGAACGCGCGCGGCGCACTCTAGAGGGGCTCGGACCGTGAGTCAAACAGCTCTCGAAGCTCTCTCGCACTCGGCAACGGAGTTCCACGATGGAGCGCGCGGACGATGGGCACCGAGCGTTCTTCCCGCGCAGCGCCCGAAGCTGCCCGGAAGCTCGGCGGTGGAATCCCGCGCTCGAATCGGTGCGACCGTCGCTATCCTTCGTCCGCCCATGGAGCTGCACCGCCTCTTCGCCGCCGAGGACTTGCTCGTGGCGTTCGACCCGCGCGACAAGTGGGATGCGATCGGGCGGCTGGTCGCGCACCTCGTGTCGCGCCAGGTGATCCCGGCGGCGGCGTCCGAGCGCGTGCTCGAACAGGTCCTGGCTCGCGAGCGCTCGATGTCGACCGGGATGGAACGCGGCATCGCGATCCCGCACGCCGCGGTCGACGACGTGCAGAAGGTGACCGCGTGCATGGGGATCGTCTCGCGCCCCGGCGGGCTCGCGTTCGAGAGCATCGACGGTCAGCCTGCTCGGTTGGTCGTGCTGCTCGTGATCCCGAAGGCGCAGAAGCTCCTGCACATCCGCACGTTGGCGGACGTCGCGCGGGTGCTGTCCAACGAGTCGGTGCGCAATGCCCTGATCGCGTCGCCTACGTCGAAGGACGCGTGGGACGCGCTCTCGCGCGGCGAAGCGCCCAGCGTTCGCTGAGCGCGCATCTTCCTCGCCGTCGTCCTCAACCGAGTCCGCGTTTGCGGACGAGCTTGCCGAGTTCGACGATCGCCCGAGCGTGCATCATCCGCGCGGCCGCGGCGCTCGGCCGGCCGGTTTCGCGCGCGACGACATCCCATTCGGCGCCGGCGAAGTCGTGCCACAGGATCAGTTCGCGGTACTCCTCCGAGAGCTCGCGAATCGCGTCGTCGACCAGCGCGACGTCCTCGGTCGACGCGGCTTTCTCGAACGGCTGCGGGCCGCTCGCGGCGAGGTCGAACGCCATCGGAGTGTTGGATCCGTTCGAGCCGGTCGGTGCTGTCGGCACGAGCGGCACGTCGCGGCGTCGGTCGCGCTTCTGCGCGCCGTGATGATCGGCCGCGGCGGTGATCTGCCGCTCGGCGATCGTCGCGAGCCAACGGATCAGACTCGCTTCGTCGCGCATCTCGAAGCGATCGAACGCGACGACCGCGGCTCCGAACGTCTCCTGCAGGATGTCGCCGGACTCGAGCACCGAGCGCAGCTCGACTCCGAGTCGCACGCGCACGATGCGTCGCACGCGGTCGTAGTAACGGGAGAACAAACGATCGAGCGCGCCGCGATCTCCGCCTTGCGCGAGTCGCACGAGATCGACGGACTGTGTGATGTCATCGGCCATGGGAAGCTCGGCCCTCCGTGAGCGGCGCGGATTGTATGCTCTCGGGCCGCGTGCCGAGCACTGAGAGCCGGTGAAGGAATCTCCGCGTTGGCCCGAGACCGAGCGAGAACGCGTGGAGCTAAGAAGAACGACGACGCGACTTCTCCGGAAGTCGCGGAAGGGATCCTCTTCGAAACGACGCAGCGCGTCGTTTCGAAGAGGATCCCTCTGACGACGCGCGGCGCGTTCGCAGCCGGTCGAAGCCAGCGTAGATTCCTTCACAGGCTCCAAAGCTCGCGCGCCCGCGTACGCGCGACGGAGAACTCGACGATGAACTCGAACGTGACGGTCCGGCCCGCAACGGAGTCGGACGAGCCCGACCTCGTCGCCTTCAACCTCGCGTTGGCGGAGGAGACCGAAGGCCGCGCGCTCGACGCGACGCGCGTCGCGGACGGCGTCGCCGCGGTGCTCGCAGACTCGCAGCGCGGTCGCTATTTCGTCGCCGAGCGCGCGGGCGCCGTGGTCGGCGGCTTGTTGGTCACCACCGAATGGAGCGACTGGCGCAACGGCTGGTTCTGGTGGTTGCAGAGCGTCTACGTCGTGCCCGACGCGCGGCGCTCCGGCGTGTACACGGCGCTGCATCGCCACGTCGTCGAAGCGGCGCGTCGGCGTCACGACGTGTGCGGCGTGCGCCTGTACGTCGAGCGCGAGAACCGCGGCGCGCGCGCGGTCTACGAACGCCTCGGGATGCACCACGCGCGCTACGAGTTCTTCGAGCTCGACTTCGTCCTCGACCAGGATGCGTGAGCGAACGCGAGAGCCTGCGCTTTCTTCCGGGCGCGGCGCGCACGTCGCACGGCGCGCGACGCATCCGTGGAACGCCGGCTCACGCTCCGCCGCTTCGCGCGTAGGTGGCGGCCGCTCCCTCGTCCTTGGCCGCCTCCGCACCCTCTGATATCGTCACGCCATGCACGTCGTCGTCCTCTCGCTCCTCGCTCTGTCGGCGCTCGGCGCCGGCGAATCCATCGATCAGGAAGCCCCCCGAGCCAACACTGCGCCCGCCGGAACGCACACGACCGTCCACCCGACGGGTCGTCGCGCCGCGACGGGTCCGGTCGTCAACGGCCGCCGCAGCGGAACGTGGACCCTCTACTACCCGACGAGCGACGCCAAGCGCGCCGAAGGGACGTACGAGAACTACCAACGGGTCGGGCGCTGGACCGAGTACTACGAGGACGGTGCGAAGCGCAACGAAGGCGTCTACGAAGGCGGCAAGCGCTCCGGCGTCTGGAACGACTTCTTCCCCGGCAATGTGAAGGCGGGCGAAGGCGAGTTCAGGGACGGCCTCGAAGAGGGACGTTGGACGTACTGGCGACCGAACGGCGTGCGGGCCACCGAGGGCGAGTTCAAGGCCGGCAAGCGCATCGGCACGTGGACCGCGTACCACGACAACGAACAGAAGGCGAGCGAAGGGCGCTTCGCCGCGGATCGTTCCGACGGCGTCTGGACCTACTGGCACCCGAACGGACGCAAGGCGCAGGAAGGTCGCTTCGTCGTCGGCGCGCGCGTCGGCCCGTGGACGTCGTGGCACCCGAACGGCGCGAAGGAGTCCGAGGGCGCCTACGGACCGGGCGGCAAGAACGGTATCTGGACGCGCTGGTACGACAACGGCGAGAAGGAGTTCGAGGGCGAATGGCGGTTCGACCTCGAGGCCGGGCCGTGGACTCGTTGGCACCGCAACGGACAGGTGATGGCGCGCGGCGTCTACGTCGCCGGCAAGATGGACGGCGCGTGGGTTTCCTTCTACGACAACGGTCAGAAGGAACGCGAACGTACGCTGTTCGAAGGCAAGGACAACGGCTTCTACCGCGCGTGGCATCGCAACGGTCAGCTCGCGGCGGAGGGCCAGTACATCGAAGGTCTCATCAACGGGCACTGGTCCTTCTGGAACGAGGACGGAACGCCCGACGAAGAGCGCACCGGCGAGTACTTGAACAACCGCAAGAAGAACTGACTCGGACGGTCCCGACCGATCCCCGACCCCAGGCTCACGCTTCCATGGACCTCCGCATTCCGTCCGCGTTCTCCGGTGTCGCCTTCGTCCTGCTCGCGGCGTGCGCCGCGCATCCGTCCGCCGCGCGCAAGGCAGCGCCTCCGACCGAGATCGCCGCAGCGTCCGCGACCGAACCGACGGTCGTCGCCGCGGAACCGACGGTCGCGCCGGCCGAGAGCGAGAAGCCCGTCGTCGCCGCGCGACCGGTGGCGCCCGTCGAAGTGGCAAGATCGGAAGCCGCGCCGAAGGAAGAACCTCGCGCGGTCGCGGTCGACACGGCGAAGGCTTCGACCGCCGGCGACTTGCTCGAGTGGTGCCCGGCGAGCGGCGCGATGTTCCGGAAGACGCTCGAGGTTCGTCACTACCTCGACCTCGCGAACATCCACAAGTCGATCGACCAAGGCGTCGGTATCGACGATTCGCTCTCCGGCCAGCTCGCGACGTGGGAGCAACTGGCGTGGACCGAGCGCATCGACGCCGTCGCGGACGGACGCGTGCTCGGTCTCGTGCGGCGCTACGACGATCTCGCCTCGGGCGGCACCGCCGACCTCGCGCTGCCTTCCCCGACGGGGCCGAGGCCGCGCACGATGAAGCAAACCGACACTTGCACGTCGGCGCTGATCGGCCACGACGTCCGCTTCACGTGGGTTCCGAGCGAGCAGAGCTACGGCCGCCTCTGGGAGAAGCTCGACGGCCCCGAGGAGTTCCTGCGCGACATCGACTTCGACCTCGATCTCGTCTCGGCGTTGCCCGGACATGCCGTCGAAGCGGAACAGACGTGGGAGATCCCGATCGAGCGCGTCGTCGCCTTCCTCTCGCCGGGCGGTAACCGCTTCTTCGAACCGCGGAACCAAGATCCGTTCGCGCGCACGCACCGGGTCGGCGCGGGCGGCGAGTTCGCGGCGTTGCTCCGCGCTCCGACGGGCCAGATCACCGCGACGTACCGCGGCCGGCGCACGGTCGAGGGCCTCGAGTGCGGCGTGATCGCGTTGCACCTCGAGGTGCGTTCGAGCGCCGACCGCATGTCCGCCTTCGACTCGATCAAACCTCCGGCCGAAGCGACCGAACCGCGGCAGTTGACCGCGTGCACGGTCGAGGTGGACTGCAAGGCGAACGGCGAGATCGTGTGGGACCTCGAGGCGAAACGCGCGCGTCACTACGGCTTGGAAGGGATCGAGACGGTCACGATGCGCGTGTCGAAGCAGGCGGTCGGCGCCGACGACAAGGCGTCGACGTTGCACGAAGTCACGCGGCTCGAGGGCACGTTCAAGGTCGACCTCGTGAACGCGGACGCGCCGCCGCCGCCGGCCGACGGGACTCCGGGCGAGAAGAAGAACTAGCGCTCGCTCGTCCGAGTCGCGCGGCGCGCGTCACGGGCAGAAGAACAGCTCGAGCGCGTCCGACGTGCCGCACCCGGCCGGGTCCGCGGCGTCCGCGTACCACCATTGGTAGTAGCGAGTGGTGCCGACCATGCTCGGCGTGACCGTCACGAGCGCCGACGCGAACTGGAAGAAGTCGAGTTGCGTCGTCGCGTGGCGGCGCAGCGGCGCGCCGACCGACAGCAGTCCGCCGCGGAACGTCGCCTGTTGCTTCGACGTGCCCCAGAACAACACCGCGGGCGAGCCGCCCGGCGGACCGCTCAGGGTCAACTCGAGGTCCGCGGTCGTGACGCTCGCTTCGCCGAACCAACCGATCTCCGCGTTGGAGCCCGTCGACGTGAGCTTCGCGACGCCGTACGTCTTCGGCGTCTCGCACGGCGGACCGGCGAGGTCGAACGGACATGGCGACGAGAGCGTGTCGTGCGCGCTGCCCGGAACTTTGACGAGCACGTCGCCGCCGCCGATGCCGGCGGGCAACGGCGCGAGGATCTCGGTGCCGCCCGCGGTCGACACCAGGCCCGACACGATCACCGGCGTCGAGGAGCCGACGACGCTCGGCGTGAACCAGAGCTCGTTCTGTTGCGCCGCGAAGCCCGCGCCGAGCACGCGCACCATCCCGGCCGACGGGAAGGTGTACGTCTGGATGTGCGGTTTCGCCGCGGACTTCGCGCCGTAGATCGACTGCACCCCGGCGACGTCGTCGCTCTCGATCGAGCGCCACGGCAGGCCGCTGCCGGAGATCGACGCGGACATCGTCGCGGTCGGGGTCGAAGAGTGGTTGAGGCCGAGCGCGTGACCGAGCTCGTGCGTCGCGACACCCTGCAGGTCGAGGCTGTTGAAGAACTGCGTCTTGTTCGGATCGTCGTACCAGTTCTGGTTGCCGTAGAAGCGAATGCGCCAACCGTCGCTGGTCGGCGTCTCGGTGAACGCGATCACGCCCGCGCCGCTGCCGGGGAGTTCCGAGCACGTGTTGTCGTCGATCGAGCCGACGCCGGTCGCGAGCCCGAGCCACACGTAGTCGAAGTTGGCGCCGCCGGAACCGAGGTCGAGCGGTTGCTGCGGATCACCGCTGCCGCTGCCGTGCCGCTCGGACGACCATTCGATCGCCGCCTTCCAGATCGCGAGTTCGGCGCCGTTGTAGCCCGGGAACGCGGTGTCGAAGTGCGAGTTCGCGTTCGCGGTCGCCGCGTGGAAGTTGTCGAAGACGCGGACCGTGCGGTGGAAGACGTCGAGCGCGTCGCCGGTGACGTCGAAAGCCTGCGCCGAGGGCGGACGGACGAGCAACGCGGCGCCGACGAACGCGGCTGCCGCGGTCGTCGCTGAAGCGATCGAGCGCACGGTCATTGGTTTCCCCACGAGTGATTCTAGCCCGTCCGCATGCCGTCGGTCGGGCGCCGACGCGCTCCCGCGCCCCTCGTAGGAGATGGCGCTGCTCGCTAACTTGTTCCGCCCGCGCGCGCCGCGAAGGCTTTTCCGTCCGGCGCGCCGATCGATCCCATGACGCCGAAAACAGAAACCCTCCGCTTCCAGGCCGAAGTCAAAGAGCTTCTCGGCCTGATGATCCACTCGCTCTACAGCCACCGCGAGATCTTCTTGCGCGAGCTCGTCTCCAACGCCAGCGACGCGCTCGACAAACTGCGCTTCGAAGCGTTGACGCGGCCCGAACTGTTGCAGGACGGCGGCGAGCGCCTCGCGATCCGCCTCGAAGTCGACGCGAGCACGCGCACGGTTTCGATCCGCGACGACGGCATCGGGATGAACCGCGACGAGCTCGTCGCGAACCTCGGCACGATCGCGAGTTCCGGCACGCGCAAGTTCCTCGACTCCCTGCGCGCGCGCCAAGCGACCGACGCGCCGGAGTTGATCGGCCAGTTCGGCGTCGGCTTCTACTCGAGCTTCATGGTCGCCGAGCAAGTCGTCGTCGAGACGCGCCGCGCCGGCGAGACCGCCGGTTGGCGTTGGAGCTCGAAGGGCGACGGCGAGTTCACGCTCGAGGAAGCGAACGATCTGCCGCGCGGCACGCGCGTCTCGCTCGCTCTCAAGCCCGCGGTCGACGACGACCAGGACTTCGCCGAGCCCGCGGAGCTCGCGGCGTTGATCCGCCGCTACTCCGATTTCGTCGCGTACCCGATCGAGATGGCGGCCGCGCACTTCAAGGAGCGCGGCGATCTCGTGAAGTCGACCGCACCCGACGGCCTCGAGGTCGCGCGGCTGAATTCGCTGCGGCCGTTGTGGTCGCGACCGAAGGAGGAGATCTCCGCGCAGGAGTACGCCGACTTCTACCGCCACGTCACGCACGAGTACTCCGATCCGTTGGAGACGATCCACTTCAAGGCCGAAGGCGGCAGCGAGTACACCGCGCTCGTCTTCGTGCCGTCAGAGCGACCGTTCGATCTCTTCGACCCGAGTTCGAAGAAGGCGCAGGTGTCGCTCTACGTCCGCCGCGTGTTCGTGATGGGGGACTGCGAGGAGTTGGTTCCAACGTGGCTGCGTTTCATCCGCGGCGTCGTCGACAGCTCCGACCTCCCGCTCAACGTGTCGCGCGAGATCCTGCAGAAGAACCGCGGCCTCGCGCAGATCAAGAAGCACCTGACGAAGAAGGTGCTCGCGGCGCTCGGCGCGCTCGCCGAGACGCGGCGCGCGGACTACTTGCGCTTCTTCCGGAACTTCGGCGCGGTCCTGAAGGAAGGCATCGTCGGCGAAGCGGAGGAGCGCGAGACGCTCGCGTCGTTGCTGATCTTCCAGACGACGCACGGCGACGGGCCGACGACGCTCGTCGAATACGTCGCGCGCATGCAGGCGAACCAGAAGGCGGTCTACGTCTTGGTCGGCGAGGACCGCGAGAAGCTCGCGCGTTCGCCGCACCTCGAGGCCGCGGTCGCGAAGGGTTACGAAGTGTTGCTCTGCACCGACCCGATCGACGAATGGGTCGTCGAGCGCCTGCGCGAGTTCCAGGGCAAGCCGCTCTCGCCGCTCGATCGCGGCGAGCTCGACTTCGTCGACGACGCGCGCAAGTCGGAGATCGAAGGGCTCGAACGCGAGCACCGCACGCTGATCGAAGCCGTCGAGGGCAAACTCTCGGGCGCCGTCGCGCGCGTGCGCTTCGGCGCGCGCACCACCGAGAGCCCGGCGGTGTTGGTCGACGAACCGCACTCGGTCGGTCGCCACATGGCGCGTTTCCTGAAGGAGACCGGCCGCGAGGCGCCCGAGCGCAAGCGCGCTCTCGAGCTCAACCCCGAGCATCCCGTAGTGTGTCGGTTGATCGAACTCCACCGCGACGACCCGCAGTCGCCGCGCATACTCGAGTTCACCGAGCTGCTGCACGGCCAAGCGTTGCTCGCCGAGGGTTCGCCGCTGCCCGATCCGACCAAGTTCTCGAAGCTGATCGCGAAGCTGATGCTCGGCGCGACGGCCTGAGCTTCAACGCGGCGGGGCGATCAAGTCGGCGAGCTCGCGCGCGAACAGCGCGTGGCCCTTCGGCGACGGGTGGTAGAAGTCGACGAAGAGCTGCTCCCACTTCGCGCCTCCGGCGAGCTCGGCCGCGACGCGCGCGCGCGCGTCGAAGACCGGCGCGCCGAGTTTCGCGCCGACGCGCTCGACCACCGCGTTGTACTCGAGCAACACCGGTTCGTCGGCGACCACCTGCGGGCTGCGCGTCATCGAGATCAGCACCACGGTCTTCGCGCCGTCGGCGCGCACCGTCTCGACGAACTTCGTCAGGTCTTCCTCGAAACGCGCGACCGACACGCGCCGCATCCCAGGCCAATCGACCGCGCCCATGCCTTTCTCGCCCTTGCGGATCTCGCTGCGCTTCTTGCCGAGCTCCGCGTACAGCTTCTTCCGATCGACGCCGCGTCGCCACTCCTGGAGCTCGACGAACGGGTAGACGACGCGCACGTTCTCGCGCACCCAATCGATCACCGGACGGCGTTCGGCGGCGCGGCGGGCGGTCTCGGCGATCTTCTCGCGGTCCTCGAGGTCGCGGGTCGGGAAGTGTTCGTTGCACGCGCCGAACGCGAGCGTGACGACGTCGGGGTGCAGCTCGCGGACGAGTTCCTGATAACGCTCGAACCCCTGCTCGATCGTGAACCCGATCACGCCGGCATCGATCACTTCCGCCGGCACCCCGCGGCTCGCGAGCTCCTCGACCAACCGCGCCGAGTACGTCTCCGACCACCGCACGCCCATGCCGAACGTCGACGAGTCGCCGAAGGTCGCGATCCGCAGCACGCCGGGCGTCTTCGCCTTCGCGAGCACCGGCCCGCGGTAACCGAACGGGTTGATGCGCTCGTCGTCCGCCGCGCCCCACGGCACGTTCGCGTCCGCGCGCGGACGCCAGAGTTGTCGCGCGGCGGGTTCGTGGAGCGCTTCGCCGTCGGCGAGACGTTTGTCCTCCTCTGGATTCCAGATGATCAGCGGCAGGACGAGCGGCGGCAATTGGTAGTCGACCAGGCGCAGCACGATCTCCGCCGCGCCGAAGAAGACGACGAGGCTGCCGAGAGCGACGAAGAGCTTCTGCTTGAGCTGAGTCATGCGCGTCGACCTAGCTCTGCGGAACCGCGAGCACGACGCAGTCGAGGCCGACTTCGCGCGGCGTCGCATCGGGAGCGCCGAGCGCCTCGAGGCGCAGACGCACGGAAGGCGGGGCGAGTTCGAACACGCCGAGCGAGATCGGCCGCGGCGCTTGGAGCTCGCTCGCCCGCGCGTCGAAGACCGTCTTCGAGGCCGCGCCGCCGACCGCGAAGGCGACGTTCGCGCCGTTCGGCCGCGGAGCGAGATACGCGATCACCTCACGCGCGCCCGCCGTCGTCACCGGCAGATCGAACTCGACGAAGCGACCCGGCGCGAGGCCGCCGATCACCGCTTCGGATCCGTTCGACCAACGTCCGCGATCACGCTCCGCGTTCGCGACCTCGACGCCGTCGGCGCGGGCCGCGGGCGTGAAGGTCTCGCCTTCGAGCGCGCCGCTGATCGCGAGGTCGTGGACGACGAGTTCCGGAGCTCCCGCCGCCGCGAGCGCGTCCGGCGTCGGACCTTCGACCTTCGCTCCGGGCGCGGCGTAGTAGAAGGTCGTGCACGCGAGGTCGAGTTCGGTCGGCGCGTCGCACAGGATCTCGCGCTCGACGACGAGGCTCTTCGTGAACGGCACCGCGTCGAGTTCGCGCTCTCGCGCGAAGACGCTCCAACCGGAACCGTCGGCCGCGTCGCGGCGCACGAAGCCCGCGCCGTCCGTTGCGCACGCGCCGAACGACGCTTCGACGCCGGTCGCGAAGTGCGACGGAAACCCCTCGCCGTCGATCCAGAGTTTTTCGTCGCCGCGCGTCGCCGACGTGCGCAGCGGCATGCCCAGCGCGAGGACTTCACCGACGAGTTTGCCGCGGCCTTCGAGCGCGAGCACGCGCCAATCGCGCGCCGGCAACGTCGGCGCCGCGGCGAGCGCGGTCCAATGCGCACCGAAGACCAGCGTGCGCGCGTCGACGTCGAACGGCGCGAGCGTGACTTGACCGCGGACCGCGACGCGCTCCTTGCCGCTCTGGCGCAACGTCAGCCGCGCGTGTTCGCGATACGGCATCGGCCAGCGCGCGACCATGCGCTCGCCGTCGACTTCGACGCGACCGCTCGCATGTTCGACGCGTCCCGCCGCGCAACCGAAGAAGTCGCCGACCGGCACGTCGACCGTGCGCTCGCCGTCGAACTCGAGCGTCAACACGAGGCGACGCAATACGTCGTCGCGGTTGCTCTTCGGATCGAGCGGCTCGACCGAGAGCTCGAGTTCGCGGATCACTTGTCCGCCCGGCGCGAACTCCGCTCCGAGGGAAAGTTCGAGCTCGCCGATCGGCGCGCCCGGATTGGAAGGCGACAACAGGCCCTCGAAACGGCGCGACACGGGCTCGGTCTCGTGCGCGATCGGTGCCTCGGGCGCCGGCACGCCGAACTCGGACGCGGCGAGCGAGCGCACTGCGGTGCCCGGCGCGTACTCGCGGACTTCGAAGGCGTATTCGAGCCCGTCGAGAGCGTCGGTCGTCAACACGCAGCGGCTGGCATAGGGGATCGGCTCGCGCGTCACGCCGCACGCGAGCGCCGCGTCGACGCCGAAGAACGCGCGCGCATCGAGGTCGAGCGTCGGCACACTCGCGCCGTCGAGGTAGACGCGCAAGCGACCGGCGAGCGGCGTCGCGAAGCCGTGGACCAACGCTCCCGGCCCGCGCGCGTCGACCAGGACCCATTCGCGCCCGCCGTCGCGGCGCACTTCGCGCAATGCCTGTCCGCGGTCGGCATCCGCGAACCAGTCGTGGTCGCGCGCGGCGGCGCGGCGGTCGAAGCTCGAGAAGAGCCGCGTGCGGAAGCTGGGCTCGTCGAACCGCGCGACCGCGTCGCGATCGGAGCGTTCGGCGAGCAGTCGCGCGCGATCGATCGGTTCCTGCGCCGCGGCGAGGACCACGGGGCACACGAACGACAGGGCCAAGAGAGCGGAACTCACGGTCGGTCGAGTCATGTTTGCACAAGGGCTACCGCTCGTCCACGCGACATCGCACAGGAGCCTTGGTCGCAACGTCCGACGCCTCTAGAATCCGCGCGGCTCTCGCGGAACCGAAAGGCAAGACATGGCGGATCCCGAACGTAGCGGCGTCGATCTCTCGCGCCGCGTGTTCCTGAAGTCGGCGGGCGGACTCGCGGCCGGCGGAGCGTTGGGCGAGAGCGCCCTCGCGGCGACGAACTCCGGTCTCTTCGGCGACGGCGTCGAACGTCTGACCGGCGAGGTCGAGATCGAGCTCACGCTCAACGGCGCCGCCCGCAAGGTGAAGGTCGAGCCGCGCACGACGTTGCTGTCCGCGTTGCGCGATCGACTCGAGCCGCCGCTCTCCGGCGCGAAGCTCGTGTGCGACATGGGCTCGTGCGGCGCGTGCACCGTGCACGTCGACGGCAAGCCGGCGTACGCGTGCTTGCTGCTCGCGGTCGACTGCGTCGGCAAGAAGCTCAAGACGATCGAGGGCCTCGCGCAGGGCGACGTGCTCCATCCGTTGCAGACCGCGTTCTGCGAGCACGACGCGCTGATGTGCGGCTTCTGCACTCCCGGTTTCCTGATGTCGATCAGCGCCTGCCTCGACACGAAACCGACCGCGACTCTCGACGAGATCAAGGAGTCGTGCGCGGGCAACGTGTGCCGCTGCGGAACGTACCCGCACATCTTCGAGGCCGCGGTCGCCGCGCAACGCGTCCTCGCGGGAGGCAAGCGATGAGCGCTCTCGATCCGCGCCGCGAAGACGAAAGCCCGAAGTGGGGGCCGCGCGAGTCCATGCGGCTCCTGAACCACGAGTTCGTCCGCGTCGACGCCGTCGACAAGGTGACCGGCCGCGCGCGCTACACGCACGACGTGCGTTTGCCCGGGATGCTCTTCGCGAAGTTCCTCGGTTGCCCGATCGCGCACGCCGAGGTGAAAGTCGACGTGACGGCGGCGAAGGCGTTGCCCGGCGTCGTCGAGGTGCGCGTCGTGCGCGAGGGCGAGATCCGTTTCCTCGGCCAACCGGTCGCGGTGGTCGCGGCTAAGACGCGCGAAGCCGCCGACGACGCGTTGCGTGCGATCAAGCTCGAGATCACGCCGCTGCCGTTCGCCGTGACGCACGCGCAGTCGCTCGCGGCGAACGCGCCGAAGGTCGGGCGCAACGGGAACACGTCGAAGGTGAACGAGGACGGCGACGGCGCCCAAGTCGCCGAGGCGTTCAAGCGCTGCGAGCGCGTCGTCGAAGCGACGTACGAAGTGCCGATCCAACACCACGCGTGCCTCGAGACCCACGGCGTCGTAGTCGACGTGCCGACCGCGGATTCAGGCACGGTCTTCCACTCGACGCAAGCGACCTACGGCAGCGCGAACGAGTTCAAGGGACCGCTCAAGGTCAAGCAAGTCGAAGTCGTCAACGAGTACATGGGCGGCGGCTTCGGCGCGAAGTTCGAAGCCGGCGTCGAAGGCCGCGTCGCGTGCGAGCTCGCGCGCGAGCTCCAGGCGCCGATCCACTTGATGTTGTCGCGCCGCGACGAGTTCCTGATCGCGGGCAACCGCTCGGGCTGCGTGCAGACGCTGAAGCTCGGCGGTTCGAAGGACGGCAAGTTGCTGGCGCTCGAAGCGTCGGTCGACAAGCTCGGCGGACTGGGCGGGGGCTCCCACGGCGGCTTCCCGTTCCACTACGAGGTCGAGACGTCGCACAGTTCGACGCGTTCGGTCTACACGAACCTAGACAGCAACCGCGCGATGCGCGCGCCCGGCCATCCGCAGGCGGCGTTCGGCATGGAGTCGATCGTCGACGAGCTCGCGTACGCGCTGGGCATCGATCTGCTCGAGATCCGCAAGCGCAACGCCGAGAGCGACGTGCACCGCCGCCAACTCGACCGCGTCGCGCGCGAGATCGGTTGGTTCGAGCACGCGCACAAGAATGCGCCCGATCTGTCCGACGCGACGCGCAAGGTCGGCATCGGCTTCGGCCTTTCCGACTGGGGCGCCGGCGGCGGGCCGGCGTGCAAGGTGACCGTCGAGATTTCCTCCGACGGCTCCGTGCGCGCGAGCGTCGGCAGCCAGGACCTCGGCACCGGCGTGCGCACGTACGTCGCGGCGATCGTCGCGGAGGAACTCGGGCTCCCGCTCGCCGGCGTCACCGCGCGCGTCGGCCGCACCAGCTACGGCGCCGCGAACGCGTCGGGCGGTTCGACGACCACGGGCTCGCTCGCGCCCGCGGTCAAGGACGCGGCGTTCAACGCGCGGCGCGCGTTCGCCGCGGCGCTCGCGAAGACGTTGAAGAGCGACGCGAACGACCTCTCGTTCGACACGGAAGGCGTGCTCGACGCGAAGAGCAAGCGCCGTCTCTCGTGGCGCGACGCGTGCGCGACGCTCGGGCCGACCGGTGTCTCGGCGACCGGCGAATGGAAGGAAGGTCTCTCCTCCAACGTCATCCACGGCGCGCAGGCCGCGCGCGTCGAAGTCGACACGCGCACCGGCGAGATCAAGGTGCTGAAGATGGTCTGCATGCAGGACTGCGGTCTACCGCTCAACCGCACCGCGGTGCGCAGCCAGATCAACGGCGGCATGGTGCAGGCGTTGAGTTACGCGCTCTTCGAGGAGCGCGTGATCGAACCCGACCTCGGGATCGCGATGAACGCGAACTTCGAGGACTACAAGCTCGCGGCGTCGAAGGAGATGCCCGAGATGGTCGCGATCATCGACGACGAGGACACGCGCGGCGTGATCGGCATCGCCGAGGCGACGATCGTGCCCGGCCACGCGGCGATTGCGAACGCGATCCACAACGCGTGCGGCGTACGGCTGCGGACGATGCCGCTCACGCCCGACAAACTGCTGATGGGCCTCGCCGCCCTGAAGCCCCTGAAGCCCCTGAAGAAGGATTGACCATGAAAACCTTCGAACTCGCTCGGCCGTCGACGCTCGCGCAGGCGTTCGGGGAATTGGAGCTCGACGCCGCGAAACGCGACCGCGTCAAGTTGATCGCCGGCGGCCAGGACTTGGTCACCGAGATGAAGGAGCACTTGGTCGAGCCCTCGAAGCTCGTCGACCTCAAGCGTCTGCCCGGCCTCGATCGCATCGAGGTCTTGCCCGACGGATCGTTGACGATCGGTTGCCTCGTGACGGTCGCCGCGCTCGCCGAACACGCCGAGGTCCAACACTTCTTCACCGCGCTCGCCGAAGCCGCGCGCTCGGTCGGCAGCGCGCAGATCCGCAGTCAAGGCACGGTCGGCGGCAACCTCAACCAACGTCCGCGTTGTTGGTACTACCGCAACGAGCACGCGCCGTGTCTGAAGAAGGGCGGCACCGAGTGCTACTCGTACGCCGGCCTCAACAAGTACAACGCGATCCTCGGCGGCGGGCCGTCGTACATCGTCCACCCGAGCGATCTTGCGACCGCGTTGGTCGCGTTCGACGCCGAGGTGACGCTCGCGAGCGCGAAGGGCGAACGTAAGATGGCGCTCGACAAGTTCTTCACGCTGCCGTCCGAGGGCGACGTGACGCGCGAGACGGTGCTCGCGCCCGGCGAGATCCTCACGCACGTGCGCGTTCCGGCGAAGCGGGGTTGGACCAGCACCTACCTCAAGTTCAAGGAGCGCGGGTCCTACGACTTCGCGCTCGCGGCCGTCGCGGTCGCGGTGCGCTTCGAAGGCGCGGGCTCGCAGACCGTGAAGGAAGCGCGGCTCGTGCTCGGCGGCGTCGCGCCGAAACCGTGGAACGTGCCGAAGGCGGCCGAGGCGTTGGTCGGACGCAACGGGCTCGAGACGTGGACCGCCGCGGGCAACCGCGCGGTCGCGGGCGCCGAGCTGCTCGCGCACAACGCGTACAAGGTGCCGTTGGTGAAGGGGCTCGTCGTCAAGGCGCTCGAATCGATCTCGAAGGCGTGAGGCGCACGATGGAAACTCGCGACGCGAATCCCGGCGAACCCGAAGTGCTCTCGAGCCCCTTCTGCAAGCACCTGCGCTCGAAGCGTTGGTACTTCCGCACCGGCCCGCCGCAGGTCGCGCGCGACTTGCTCGACTCCTCGAACCACAGTTGGTGCGCCATCAGCTGCGAGCCCCAAGGCCACGACGGCGAGATGGCGAATCCCGACTTCTGCGTGCGCGGGCGAGCGTGCTTCGAGCCCTACTTCGAGGACTCGGCGCCGAAGCCCAGCGCTTGAGTTAGCATCCGAAGCGTCCCAATCGCTTCGCAACCGGAGGCTTCGAACATGCTGCGTCACCTCGTGAGTCTCTCGATCGGCATCGGCGTCGCGGCCGGCGTCGCCGCCGTTCTGCACTTCCACGGACACTGTCCGCTCTCCCAGCGTGCGAACGCGCGCTTCGCGCCCGCCGCCGGCGAGTACGTCGAAGCCCGCACCGCGAGCCTCTTCGCCGGCGCGTGTCATTACAATGGCGAGCTCGTCACCGCCGGACGCGAGGCGTTGCTCGCGTGGCACTTCGATTCCGGCGTCGCCGACGGACTCGAACTCTCGGGCCTCGACGCGGTCGCGGTCGTGCGCGCCGACGACAACCTGAAGCTCGCGGGCGAACGCTCGTCGATCGTCTACGTCCCATCGAACCTCGACGAGCACGAGCGCGAGTCGCTGCGCGCCGTTCTCGAGCGTCACGCACAGGGCGCGCTCGGGGAAGTGCGCGAGATCCGCGGCGCCGACCTGAAGGTCGATGTCGAGGGCGAGCACTACTCGGTGCGCGTCGACGGCGTCGCCGAGCTCGATGGCTCGCTCGACGCGGACCGTGCGTGCTGCAGCATGCCGCAGAACGTCTGGTACGAACCGCTCGCGAAGCTCGATGAACGCGTCGTCGGCAAGAGCGAGACGTTCGCGTTCCACGACGCGTCGTTCGGCTCGCCGTGGACCCGCCACGACGCGAACGACACGTTCGTCGGCAAGTTCTCCGGCGTCTCGATTTGCTGCGAGCCCGCGGCGAAGAGCTGCTGTACGCCGCCGTCGCGCGGCGACATCGCTCCCTAGTCGCTCAACTCTTCACGCCGCCCGCCGGCCAGATCGCGTGGAAGTGGTGGACCGGGCCGTGGCCCTTTCCGATCTTCCACTCGCGCGCGCCCGTGATCGCTTCGGTCAACCAATCCTTCGCCAACGCGACCGCGCGTTCGAGCGGCGCGCCGCGCGCGAGGTGCGCCGCGATCGCGGACGAGAGGCTGCAACCGGTGCCGTGCGTGTTCTCGGTCGCGATGCGTTGCGCGGGCAGACGCATCCAGTTCTTGCCGTCGTGGAAGAGGTCTTCGCTGAAGCGCCCGCCGGCGTGGCCGCCTTTCAGCACGACCGCGCGCGCGCCGAGCTCGATCAACGCGCGGCACGCGCTCTCCGGTTGCGCGTGGACTTCGATCTCCGGGATCCCGATCAGCGCCGCGGCTTCCGGCAGGTTCGGCGTGACGACGAGCGCACGCGGGAAGAGCACGCTCTTCAACGCTTCGACCGCTCTGGGGTCGAGCAAACGCGCGCCGCTCTTCGAGATCATCACCGGATCGAGGACGACGTTCTTCGCCTTCCACTGATCGAGTTTCGCGCCGACGCACTCGATCACCGCCGCGCGCGAGAGCATCCCCAGCTTGACCGCGTCGATCTCGAGGTCTTCGAAGACGCTGTCGAGCTGCGCCGCGACGAACTCGACCGGCGGATCGTGGATCGCGCTCACCGCTACCGTGTTCTGGGCAGTCAACGCCGTGATCACCGACGCTCCGTAGACGCCGAGCGCCGAGAAGGTCTTGAGATCCGCTTGGATCCCCGCGCCGCCGGAGGAATCGGAACCGGCGATCGTGAGAGCGATCGGAACGCGCACGGACTGAGCCATGCGCGGAGGATAGGACCGCGGCGACCGGCGCGCCATCGGCGGCTCGACTTGCGCTGGTACTCGCGCGGCGCGATGCTCGTCGACGATCGAGGAGTGCGAACGCCCATGAAGTACAACCGACTCGGACGCGCGGGCTTGAAGGTTTCGGAGCTCTCGTTCGGAGCGTGGATCACGTTCGGACCGCAGCTCGACCTCGCCGCGACCAAGCGCACGATGCGGCTCGCGTTCGACCGCGGCGTCAACTTCTTCGACAACGCCGAAGCGTACGGCGGCGGCGAGGCGGAGCGTCTGATGGGCGCCGCGCTGAAGGACTTCAAACGCAGCGACGTCGTCGTCTCGACGAAGATCTATTGGGGCGGCAAGGGGCCGAACGACAAGGGGCTCAACTACAAGCACTTGGTCGAAGGCACGTACGCGGCGCTCGAGCGCCTCGACCTCGACTACGTCGACTTGCTGTATTGCCATCGCCCCGACGACGACACGCCGATCGAAGAGACGGTGCGCGCGATGGATTTCCTGCTGCGATCGGGCAGCGCTTTCTACTGGGGCACCTCGGAGTGGTCGGCCGAGCAGATCGAGGGCGCGCACCGCGCGGCGAAGGAGCTCGGCGCCGCGCCGCCGACGATGGAGCAGCCCGAGTACAACCTCTTCAACCGCGACAAAATCGAGCGCGAGTTCGCGCCGCTCTACGAACGCTATCGAATGGGCACGACGACGTGGAGTCCGCTCGCGTCGGGCATTCTCTCGGGCAAGTACGACCAGGGCATTCCGAAGGGCTCGCGCCTCGATCGCGTCGAGTGGCTGCGCGAATACTTGACGCCCGACAAGGTCGCGAAGACGAAGAAGCTCGCCGTCGTCGCGCGCGAACTCGAGTGCACGACGGCGCAGCTCGCGATCGCGTGGTGCTTGAAGAACCCGAACGTCAGCAGCGTGATCCTCGGCGCGTCGAACGAGAAGCAACTCGAGGAGAACCTCGGCGCGGCGGCGGTGCGTGATCGCTTGAGCGACGACGTGCGCAAGTCGATCGAAGCGCTCTGCGCGTGACGTCGATGCGCGCGCTGCTCCCGTTCGCGGCGTGTGGCCTCGCGAGCTGCGCGTTCGACGATCCGGCGTTCCGGCGCGAGACGCCGCGCGAGTGGCTGGAACTCTCCGCCGCCGTGTCGGACGCGAACGACACGAGCCTGAAGTTCGCGAACACCGGGGCCACGGCCGACGATGCGCTCGACGTCGGCGGCACGCTCGGGATCGCCGGCGGCATCGACTTCCTGCAAGGCGCGGTCGACACGGGTTTCGAGCTCGGCCTGTTCGTCAGCCAGAACGATCTCGACCTCGATCCCTTGCTCTTCGAGGACCATCGCACGCCGAACGCGGAGATCTTGCGCGCGCTCGGCGGTCTGCGTTCGACGCTCGATTTCAGCGGCGCGCCGATCTCGATCTACAGTCGCGGCGGGATCTACTTCCGCGAGGAGCGTTTCGAGGTGCCCGAAATCAACGACGATCAGAGTTGGGGCTGGTACGTCGGCGGCGGGATCGATTGGCGCTACGAACGTTGCGGCCGCATGGGGCCGTTCATCCTCTTCCTGACCGGCGAAGGCGGCGGCCGCGAGGAGTGGATCTTCGGTTTCTCCGCTCGCTTCCACATCGATCACGAATGAGCACGTTGTCCGATCGCCGTTGCGTCCCGGTTCGTCGCGGCGATCCCGCGCTCACGGCGGAACGAATCGAAGAACTCCGCCGCGAGCTCGCGACCGCATGGCTCGTCGTCGACGCGCGCCGTCTGCGCCGCGAGTGGAAGTTCCCGGACTTCGCGAGCGCGATGGCGTTCACGGTTCGCATCGGCCTGGTTGCCGAGCGCGAAGACCACCATCCCGAAATCGAACTCGGTTGGGGCCGCGTCGCCGTCGAACTGTGGACGCACGTCGTCGGCGGGCTGACGGAGAACGACTTCGTCATCGCGGCGAAGCTCGATCGTCTGACTTGATCCGAGCCCTGGAAGCCGATCTTCCGCGCGCTAGAGTATTCGCCCCGCGGCGCGCGCAGGTTCGCGCGCCCTTCCCGATCCACCCACGAGGAGAATCCCATGGCCATCCACGTCGGCGACACCGCGCCGGATTTCACGCTCAAGACCCAGGACGACAAGGAGTGGAAGCTCTCCGCTCAGAGCGGCAAGAACGTCGTGCTGATGTGGTACCCGCTCGATTGGAGCCCGACGTGCGAGAAGGAGAATTGCTCCGTCTCCAACGATCACACGTTCTCCGCGCCGAACGCGGTCGTGGTCGGCATCAGCCGCGATTCGATGTGGTCGCACCGCGCGTGGGCGAAGGAGCGCGGGATCAAGCACGACCTGCTCGCGGATCCGATGCTCGACGTCACCAAGAAGTACGACCTGCAACATCCCGCGGTCCCGTTCATCAGCCACCGCGCGACCGTGATCGTCGACAAGAACGGCAAGGTCGCGTTCGTCCAAGTCCAAGAGAAGACCGGCGAAGCCCGCGACATGGGCGCCGTCGTCGCCGCGCTGAAGAAGCTCGGTTGAGCGCGTCTTCGCACCCTTCCGCACTCGAACCCAACGACTCTCACACAGCCATGAAGATCCTCTCGTTCCTGTTCGTCGGCGCGCTCGTCGCTCCGTTGTTCCTCGCCTCGTCGAAGACCGAAGCGATCACGCTCCCGGTCGCCGGCGCGACGTACCAGATCGACCCGGTGCACTCGACGGTGCTGTTCCGCATCAAGCACTTGGGCGTCAGCTACACGTATGGTCGCTTCAACGAAGTCAGCGGCTCGTTCGTGTACGACGAGAAGGCGCCCGAGGCCTCGACGATCAACGTCGAAGTCGAAGTCGCCAGCGTCGACACCAACAACGAAGCGCGCGACACGCACTTGAAGAGCCCCGACTTCTTCAACGCGGCCGAGCATCCGAAGCTGACCTTCAAGAGCAAGTCCGTGAAGAAGGCGAAGGACGGCAAGCTCTCCGTCACCGGCGACCTCACGTTGCACGGCGTCACCAAGTCGCTCACGGCCGACGTCGAGTTCGTCGGCGCGGGCGACCGCGGACAGATGGGCAACAAGGCGGGCTTCGAGACGACCTTCACGCTGAAGCGCGAAGACTTCGGCATGAACACGATGGTCAGCGAGACGGGCATCGCCAACGACGTGCGCGTCACGGTCAGCCTCGAAGGCGATCTCCAGAAGTAGCGCGTGTTCTCGCCGCTCCAGATCGCGTTCGCGTGCGGCCTCCCGGTCGCGCTGCTGCTCGGCTGGTTCTGGTTAGTGCGGCGCGGTCCGGGGAAAACCTGGTCCGCGCCGCTCGTCGTTTTCTCGCTGCTCGCCGTGCTCGGCGCGTCGATCGCGGTCTCGACGTTCGCGTGGGGCCAGTCGAAGCTCGTGCCGACCGGCCGCGTCGAATGGCTGGGTTGGTTCGCGCTCGCGTGGGGCTTCGTCGCCGCCGTCGAGGCTGCCGCGATCCGCGGCGAGGTCGCGCGGCATCTCTTGCGCGTCGCGGTGCTCGCGGTCGGCTTCGCGCAGCTCTTCGGCAAGCGCCTCGACGATCTGTCGCCGTCGAGTTCGGGTTACTGGCTCGCGTTCGCGATCGCGACGGGCACCGCGCTCGCGTGCGAGCTCGTCTCTCGCGCCTTCGCTCGCGTGCCGAGCCCGATCGCCGAGTGCGCACCGATGGCAGCCTTCGCCGGAGCCGCTGCGTTGTCGCTCTTCGCCGGCTACGCGACGCTCGCGCAGTCGAGCGGCGTCGCTGCGTTGCTGGTCGCGATCTTCGTCGTCGGCTCGTTGCTCTTCCGCTCGGAGCCGAGCCTGCGCACCGGGCTCGCCGTCTTCGCCTTCGGACTGTTGGTCGCGATCGCGTTGTGCGCCGCGCTGTTCGGAGCACCGAAGTACGAGCCGTCGCTCTGGGCCCTGGTCGCGCTCGGCTTCCTCGCGCCGAGCGTGGTCGCGACGCGCCCGTTCGAGCGCTTGGGTGCGTTCCCACGCTTCCTGATCGCCGCGTTGCTTGCCCTCGCCCCGATCGCCGCCGCCGCCTGGCTGGCGTTCGGCACGTACGCGCCGAACCCGTACGGCTGAGTCACGCCGGGTTGGGCTCGCCGCGTGCCGCGCTCGTCACTTCGAGACGAGTGCGATCGTCTTGCGCGGTTCGAAATCCCGATGCATCATTCGCCGCGTCGGAGGATTCTCTTGCCCGAGTCCAAAGCCGGACGTCCACAGAACGATGACGGTGATCCGCTACGCGCACTCTTGCGTGACGGTTCTTCCGTCGAGATTCTCGGGCGCCTCCTGGAAGGAGATCCACTCGGCGTGGAGTCGCGGGTGCGAAGCGCGTGCGCGCGAGACGCGCGACTTCTGAACTTGCCGCGAGCGACGCTGCGCGCAACGGCTCGACTTGCGTTCGAGGCGGCGCGAGGTCCGATCAACGGCGCGCTCGACCGTTGGATCGACGAACGAATCACGTCGTCGGTCGACGAGCTAGTGAAAGAGCAGTACGAGGAGGAGCGTTCCTCGATGCCGATCGAACTGTCGGATGATCACGACTACTACGTCGAGGTCGCGAAAGCACTGCAGCTCGACGCGACACTTGCGCGAACGGCGTGTGCGCTTCTGAACTCGCTTACGTTTGCTCCGCGTCGCGCGTTCTACGCCCTGGCGATCGAGCGTCGGAACGTCGAGGAATGTGCCTCGCTCGGCTACGGGAGCGTCGACCAAGTGACCGCGCAGTTCAAGCAAGCGGTGATCGCGCTCACGCGCGGATTCGATCGGCTGTCAGGGGACGTGGAAGGCGGTGGCAAATCATGAGCGGGACATCGAATCTCGATCCGATCGTCGAGGCCGTCATGGATGACGTGATTCAGTCGCGCTCCGTGCCGGCGCGCGATCGTCACACGCGGCAGCTGGTCGGCGGCGCACACGAACTGCGCGCGCTATGGACTGCAGGGACCACGGGGCTGTTGCCTGTCGAGCGTCACATCGTCGGAGTTCTTCGGTCGGAGTTCGTGGAGCTGTGTGTCGCCGCCGCTCGTGAGTCGTTGTTAGCGGACGCCGATCGGAACTTCATCTGGGCCGGCCCGCGAGTTCCGCGCGCCGAATGGCTCACACGCTGGGAGTCGGCGGTGGCGGTACGCGAGGGCCTCTCGAGCGTGATCAGCATGCACGGGCCCAACCTCGCGTTGCCGGTCGGTGCGCGTTCGGAGATCGGTGCGTTGCTGCGCGCGGATTTTCTCGGGCTCGCATTTCGTCTCGAGGCCTCGCCTCGCGTGCAGTTCTGGGTGAGCGCCCATCATCTCGCATGCGGCGACTTGCTCGCGGCGGCAGACCTCGCGCACCGCTTGACCCAAGAGCGACTGCCGCTCTACCGCAAGCACGCCTTCGATGTGCTCGGCGCGACGGCGATCGCGTTAGGGAGACTCGAGGAGGCTCGGGATGCCTACATGGGCGGGCTTTCGACGGCGGAAGAGCTCGGCGATCGGCAGACGGACGTCGCCGTATCCAGCTTCAACCTCATTTGCCTCGGAGTGGAACTCGAAGACGCCGGCACCCTCACGAGGGCGGTCGCCGCGATCCGAGGCTTGCGGGACGCGGGTGTCGATTGTCTCCTCGATCAACAGATTGACCTGTTGAAGGCCAACGGTGACGATGGAGCTCGCGTGCGCTCGGAGTCGCTCGCCTGGGCGAAGCGCCAAGTCGATTCGGAGGAACCGAGAACTAGGAGGCTGTTCGATGCGCTCGGGTAACCGAAAGGCTCGTCTCTCGATCGTGTTTGCCGTCGTGTTGCTCGCGATGCTTGCGACCGCGCATCCCTTGAAGCGAGTTGGCAACGGCAGCGGGAGTGGCGGCGGTACGCACACTGGCCTTCCCGGTGTGGCCACGATCCCGATGCACGTGCCCTAGATCTCCGCACAGCTCCATGCGTGCGACCGCGATCGTTGGTGTCGTGGCAGGGCTCGCGCTCCTGGCCTTGCTTTGGTGTCGGCGAACGGAGCCTGCGTCCGGGACGCCCGCGCCCCATTCCGCGACCTCAGAAGCGACCACCGCGATCCAGCAGGCAACTCCTGGTGACTCTACTTCGCGGAGTCTCGCGGATGCCGAGATTTCCTCGGTTCGCTTGGACCTGGCCTCACGGGTCGTCGCGAGACTGCGTGTCGTGGGAGACGACGGTCGGCCTGTCGTGGGTGCGGAGGTCACGGTCACTCCGGTCACCGACACCGACCTGAACTCTTCGTGGGTGACGTCGAACTGGGACGAGGTCGACCTCTCGACATCGCGTTGGGCGACCGACAGTGCCGGCGCGGTGGAGATCACAGTCGACTCCGTTCACGAGTCTGATCGGCCGTGCGGACTTGCCGTGACGGCGCCCGGGTTCCGCGCGCACATCGTCGGTTTGCGATCGGCGGCGGAGGTATCGAGTGTGGGCGAGATTCGACTCGTTCGTCAGCCGGCACGCGTGCGGGTCGTCGAGCGCGCGGACGGCGAGCCTGTGAGCGCCAGGGTCGACGTCTTCGGAAACGTCGCGCGTCGTGTCCGGCACTCCATGTCCACGCTCGACCTGGCTGCACGGCTGGTTTTCCATCGCGTGGTGCAGAGTCGGGCGGACGGTTGGACCGAGGTCTTTGCGACCGGCGACGACGATGTGCTCGTCGCGAGTTCTGGTTCGCGTGCGACGGCGGTCCGGGAGGCACCGGTCACGGGCGACATCACGCTCACGCTGGCGGATTCGTTCGAGCTCAGTGGCGTCATCGAGTTGCCGATGGGGACCGCGCTCGTCGACGGTGCGGAGATTTGGGTGGGACCGGCGGACGTCAACGCTCGGTCGTGCGTCGCAAAGTTGCCCGTGCGCTCCGACGGTTCGTTCGGGCCGGCAAGATGCCCGCTGCTTCCCGCGCAGCAGTACGGTTTCAACCTGTTGTCGACGCGCGTGCTTTCCGAATACGTGCTGCGCTCGACACCGAGCATCGACGAGCAGGTCTTCGTGCGCTTCGAAGGTCGCGTGCCGAGTCCGGTCGAGGTTCGCGTGACCGACGACAAGGGCGGGCCGATCGCCGGCGCCGCAGTCGGAGTCTTCTGGGCCGGTCCGTTGAGTGCGAACGATGTCTTCGCGCAGCCGATGCTGACCAACGCCGACGGTCGCGCGACGTTGGCTGCACCCGCCGAGGGCGCGTTGAACTTTCGAGTGCGGCGCACGGGGTTCGTGCCGTTGCTTTCGGGTCCCGTCCTGCTCGACGCGCGCGAGGCGCGGCACGTCGATCTCGAGTTGAAGCGTGGCGGCCGCATCGAGGGGCGTGTGGTCAGCGGTGCCGAGCCGGTGAAGGCTTTTCAGCTCGTCTTCTGGCCGCCCGCCAACGCGGACGAGACGCGCTACGAGTTCTTCGAGGGTCGCGATGACGGTCGCTTCGCCGTCGAGGCCGTCGAGGTGCGTTCGCTGCTCGCGTACGCCGCGTCGAAAACTCATCCGCGGAGCGAGATCGTCGCGATCGCGTTCCAAGACGGTGTCGCCGATCTCGGAACCCTCGAGTTGGCTCCGTCGTTGCGCGGTCGCGGTCGCGTGATCGACGCCGAGACACGCGCTCCCCTGGTCGGAGCGAGCGCGCAGACGTGGAACTGTTGGGGCTATCGCATTCTGAGTGCGCAGTCCGCGCCCGTCCTGGTCGACGCCGACGGCGCGTTCGAGTTGGACGGTCTGCGGCCCGGACAGAACACGATCTGGGTCCAAGCTCCGGGCTATCACTGGGCGCAACCGAACGTGTCGGCCGAGGTCGGCGACGAGGCGGACATCGGACTCGTGCCGCTCGAACGAACGGTGCCGTTGTCGTTCCAACTGGTGAGCGAAGAACCTCGCGACTTCACCGCGTTCGCGCTCTCCGCGTCGCGGACCGTGGACTTTCCACTCACTTCGTTCCCGGCTGACGGGCGCCTCGAAGTTCCCGGATGCGCGCGCGGCGACATCGAATTCGGCGTCGACTACCCGGACGGAAGCACCGCGTATTTCGTGCATCAGGTCGAGCGTGCTGTTCCCGCGGACGTCGCGCACACGGTGGCGAACGAGCTCGACGTCGACGTGCGCGCCCGAATCGGCGCCGCATGCGACGGCGCGACGGATCTACAGGTCGGGCTGTGCTGCGACGATCATGGAGTCTTCGTCGCGCGTTGGATGTACCTGGACGAAGCCGGACGCGCGCATTTCGTCGGCCTTCCACGCGGCCCGTTCTCCGTGGTCGTTCAAGCGGGCGATCGCGAGCTCCATCGCTCGCGCTTCGAGCCGAAGGGTAAACGTGAGCAAACGCTCGAACTCGACGTCGCGTGTCGCTCGAAGACGCTGCGCGTGCTCGCATCCGACGGATCGCCGCGTGCGCGCGGGAGCGTGCTCTGTGCGTGCGTGGCGGAAGGCCCGCCGGCTTTCATGCACCACGCGACGGACGACGAAGGGCGCCTCAGCATCGCTTGGCCGGACTGCGGCGAACTCTTGGTGTGCGCCGTCGGACCGTCGCCGCGTTTCGGGTTGAGAGTCGCAGTCGATGATTCGATCGAGCAAGAGATCGTGTTGCCCGCCGCGTCACGGCTCGAGCTCCGCGTCCACGACCGCGGCGAAGCGCTCGCCGGTGTCTTGGTGTCCGCGCGTGAATCGTCGAGCGATCTGTGGCTCGATCCCGCCGTGTCGAACGCGAGCGGCATCGGAGTTTGGGACGACATCGGTCCGGGCGCGTACGACGTGGTCGTCGACGGCCAGGGATTCTGGCGGGTAGCGCGGCAATACACGGTGTCGGACGGAGCGCGGCTCGCCGCGGACCTCGACGTGCGTCGGCTCGGCGGCGTCGACTTCGAAATCCGTGGCGCACTCGGCGAGGCGGTCGCGGGCGCGCGGGTGACGCTCGCTTCGACCGAGTTCGGCGAAACGAGCGACCAGTGGATCGCCGAGCACAGGGTGCCGTCGACGAATCCGTCCAGCGAAACCTCGGGTCTCGTGACGCTCGACGGTCTACCCAACGGCGACTACACGTGGACGGTTGCGTGCGACGACGGACGTTCGGCGACCGGAACTCTCGTCGTGCCCCCCGGCACCCGAACCAAATTCGTCGCGACGGTCACGAACTGATCGCCGCGCGCGCTCGCTCAGTGCGCAAACACACTCGCGTCATCGCGGAAGGACTTGAACTCCAGGGCGTTGCCGCTCGGGTCGCGCAGGAACATCGTGGCCTGCTCGCCGATCTCGCCGGCGAAGCGGATGTGCGGTTCGATCTCGAACTGCACGCGGTGGGAGCGGAGACGGTCGGCGAGCGTGTGCCATGCGCTCCACTCCAGGATCAGGCCGAAGTGCGGGACAGGAACGCGATCGCCGTCGACCGGGTTGAAGCCCTCGTTCGTCTTCGTGTCGACGACGTGGGCGGAGATCTGGTGGCCGTGCAGATCGAAATCGATCCAACGTTCGGCGCTGCGGCCAACGGCGCAGCCGAGCAGCTCCACGTAGAAGCGGCGCGTCGATTCGACGTCGCGGATCGGGAAGGCGAGGTGGAAGCGGGGGAGTTGCGGGGACGTCATCTCTGGCGCCGATTCTGCCGCTTCGAGCGCGTCGGCGCTAGCGGGCGAGGAGCGTCCGCCACACACGCACCGTCGCGCGCGCGTTCGCGTCCCAGGTGAACGGCGCGGCGTGGTCGCGGCGGCGCCGACGTTCGGCGGGGTCGTGCGAGCGCGCGAGCTCCTGCTCGAGGGCGCGCGCGAGTTCGTCGGGCTCGGCGCGCGGCGCGACGTAGGTCGCGTGCTCCCCGAGCGCTTCGCGGAACGTGTCGAGCCTCGCGGCGACGACCGCGACGCCGAGACTCAGCGCCTCGAGCGGCGTCACCGCCGTGCACTCCTCGACGTTCGAATGGAAGAGCACCGATGCGCCGGCGACGAGCTCGGGCAGGTCGCGCTCGACCGGCTCGTCGATCCACTTCAACCGCGCGCCGAGCTTCGACGCGGCGCGCGCTCGATCGAGTTCTTCCGCGGCGTCGCCGCGCCGACCGCAGAAGACGAGCTCGAGTTCGCGGCCGTTCTTTGCGAGCCGTTCGAGCGCGGCAACGAGCGCGAGCGGATTGCGGCGCTTCGCGACCGCGCCGAGGACGAGCACGCGCGGCGGATCGACGGGCTCGAGGTCGCGACCGAGATCGCGGCGCCAATGATCGCAGCCGACGGGCACGCGATGGATGCGTTCGGGCTCGAGCGCGAATCGCTCGACGAGCGCGGCCGCGGCCCAATCGCTCGCGACCAACGCGTGCGCGACGCGCGACAGCGTCCGCGCGAGCTCGAACTCCGCGCGACTCCCGCGCTCCGGCAGCTCGAACACCGGCACGATCTGCGGCACGCGACCGACGCGCGGCGAGGCGACGAACGCGCGTTGGAAGAGGCCGACGCCTCCGCACCAACGCTCCGCGCCGAGACCGAAGGCTCCGGTGACGTCGAGCCAACGTCGCGACACGTTCGCTCGCACGCGCCGGATCCCCGGCCGCCCGTCGACGTTCCATGTCGACTCCGCGAGCGTCGCGCGCCCGGGTCCGACCTCGAAGAGCGCGAGCTCCGGCCGCTCGTCGAGCGGCGCCAACGCGCGCACCAGTTCCCGTGTGTACCGCCCGATCCCCGGCGCATGGCGCAGGGCGGGCCAGACGTCGAGGCCGACGCGGAAGGGGAGCACGCTGCCGATGCTACGCGGCGCGACGCGAGAGAGGAACGCTCGCGAAATCTCGCGCGGCGCGCGCCGTGGAGTCCTCGAGGTCCGACGAATACGCTCTAGGCTCGCGAGCGAGCGCTCGTCCTCCCCATGCACGAACCCGTCGAAGTCCCGACCACGCCGAAGCTCGCCGCGAAGCCGATGGTCTGGCTCTCGCTCGGCGCGCTCGCGGTGCTGGTACTCAGCTTCTGGCTTACGCCGCAATCGCTGCCCGGGATCTCGACGTGCGTCTTCTACGCGTGGACCGGCGTGCCGTGCGCGGGCTGCGGGATGACGCGCGCGTTCTGCTCGCTCGGCCACGGTTCGTGGAGCGCGGCGTGGGCGTACCATCCGCTCAGCTTCCCGCTGTATGCGTTCACGATCGTGGTGGCGGCTTGGCCGGTGCTCGTGCGCCTGATCCCCGGCGTCGCGCGCTTCGCGACGCCGCGTTGGATCGGCGGCTTCGCGATCGCCTACGCTGTCGCACTCGCCGCGTTCGGCGTCGCGCGCGCGTGGAGCTTGATCGCGCCGCGGCTCTAGCGTTTGGCTCGCACGGCGACGACCTGGAGTTCGACGCGCGCGTTCTTCGGGAGCTTCGCGACCTGCACCGTCGCGCGCGCCGGCGGCGGAGTCGAGACGTGCTTCGCGAACTCGGCGTTGAAGTCGGCGAACTCGGCGAGGTCGGTCAGGTACGCGTTGACCGCGACGATGTCGTCGCGCGTCGCGCCGGCGGCGGCGAGTACGGCTTCGACGTTCTCGAACGCGCGGCGCGTTTCGGCGACGATGCCGCCCAGGACGAGCTCGCCGCTCGCCGGATCGACGCCGAGTTGGCCCGCGCACCAGATCTGGTCGCCGACGCGGATCGCTTGCGAGTACGGTCCGATCGGACGCGGCGCGGCGGGCGATTCCACCGCGACGCGGGCGTGCGTCGCGCAACCGGCGACGAGGCACAGCGCGAGAGCAAGGGCCCTCACGCCTTGATGCCCTTCTCCATCGCCGTCTCGATCGCTTCGCAGAAGCGATCGAGCTCCTCCAGCGTGTTGTGCACCGACGGCGTGACGCGCAAGCCGTTGAAGTCTTCGTGCACGATCGCGACGGTCAGGATCTTGTGCTGTTCCCACAGCCACGACGCGAGCGCCTTGGTGTCGAGCCCTTCGACGCGCACGTTGCCCGACGTGCCGGAGAACTCCTTCTTCAAACTCGTGTTCAGGCGCACGCGGTCGTTGGCGAGCAAACGCTTCGCCCAGTACTCGCGCAAATAACGCAACCGCGCTTCCTTGTTCGCCGCGCCGATGCCGTGGTGGAACGCGAGCGCCTCGCCGATCGCGAGGAAGTTCGCCGCGGGATGCGTGCCGATCTCCTCGAACTTGCGGACGTCGTCGTCCTGCTTCTCGGTCGCCGCCATCAACGGCCACAGACCGCGGACCTTGTCGCGGCGCACGTAGAGCATCCCGGTGCCGTGCGGCGCGAAGAGCCACTTGTGCAAGCTCGTTCCGTAGTAGTCGCAGTCGAGCTCGGCATGCTTCGCGTCGACGTTCGCGAAGCCGTGGGCTCCGTCGACGACGACCGGGATCGAACGCTTGCGCGCGAGTACCACGACTTCCTTCACCGGCATCTTCTGACCGCTGATGTTCACGATCTGACACATCAGGATCATCTTCGTGCGCGGAGTGAGGTTCTCCTCGTAGAGCCGCACGATCGCGCCGAGGTCCTCGCACGGCACCGGCAGCTTGAACTTCTTCAGCACGATGCCTTCGCGGCGCGCGCGCTGCTCGAACGTCGTCAGCATGCGCGGGTAGTCCTGATCGGTGGTCAGCACTTCATCGCCGCGCTGGAGATCGATCCCGAGCTGACAGATCTGCAGACTCTCCGACGCATTGCGCGTGATCGCGACTTCCTCGCCGTCGCAACCGAAGAGACGCGCCAGGCCGGCGCGCACCGACTCCTTCTGCGGCTCGAGCACTTGCCACAACCGATGCGCGGGCAAGCCGTTCGAGAAGTCGAGGTTGCGCTTCATCGCTTCCTGCACGACCGCAGGCGCGGGACACACGCCGCCGTTGTTCAGGTTGACCGCGCTGCGATCGCACGTGAACGCTTGCTGCACCTCGAACCAACGCGACTCGTCGCGCGCGACGTCCTCGGGGTCGAGCGCGTGCGCGTCGGCGAAGCTCTTGCGCACGCGCTCGCTGCCGAGCGACGTGAAGCAGGCCGGCGCGACGGCGAGCGCCGCGGGATAGACGAGGGAGCCCAGGAACCTGCGGCGATCTTGCATGCGGAACCTCCGCGTCGATCTTGCCGTCGCTCTCGTTCGACCGCAAATCGCGCGGAGCGCGAACGCGCCGACTTCAACGGTTGCGGAAGCCGCCGCGCCGCGCGCGGTTGAGGTCGCTCTCGAGCTCGCGCGCCGCCTGCGCCGCGCCGCGCGCGCCGAACGCCGGCTGCTCCCACGGATCGCTGACCATCGGCGTTTCGCGCGACATGTCGAGGCGCAGCTTCGCGAGTTCCTCGGCGTCCGGTTCCTCGCCGAACAATCCGCCTTCGTCCGCGAGCGACTCGTTGAGCTCTTCCCACGCCGCCCTGGCGAACGGCCACCAGAACGGGATCGTCAACACGAGCAGCGTGTACTTGACGGGCTCGCTGTTGAGGTAGAGGGAGATCGAAGCCAGCATGGCGCAGATCCTATCGGACGACCGCGCTTTCCGGGATGAGCACGTTCCGTAGGGGCGCGCTCAAGCCGCGCCGCGCAGGCGGTTCGCGGTCTCGATCCAACGCACGAACGTCCGGCGCGCGGCGCCGCGACGCAGGGCGGCGCGGGCGAGCTCGGCGCCTTCCGCCGGCCCGGTGGCGAGGCCCGCGACGACCAGGGCCGCCGACGCGTTGAGCACGACCGCGTTGTAGATCGGTCCGTTCTCGCCGGCGAGCAGACGTTCGAGCAGCGCGAGGTTGCGCGCCGGGTCGCCGCCGGCCAACGCGCCGAGCGACGCGGGGGCGAACGCGAGCTCGCGTGCGTCGAAGCGCGCCGTCGGCGCGAGGCCGAGCGCGACGATCGGGTTCAGGCCGGCGAGCGTCAGCTCGTCCGCGCCGCCCGCGCCGTGGAGCACGTACGCGCGCTCGACGCCGAGCAGGTTCAACGCTTCCGCGACGCGTTCGGTGCGCTCGTGTCCGCCGACGCCGAGCACTTGGCGCCGCACGCGCCCCGGATTCGCGAGCGGCGCCGCGAGATCGAGCAACGTGCGCGCGCCGAGGCCGCGGCGAACGCTTGCCGCCGCCGCGAGCGCCGGGTGATAACGCGGCGCGTAGAGGAACGTGATGCCGACTTCCTCGAGCACGCGCGCCGCCGCGGCGGGAGTCAGGTCGAGCGGCAGACCGGCGGCCGCGAGCAAGTCGGCGCTCGCGCAGACCGACGCCGCGGCGCAGTTGCCGTGCTTGACGACGCGCGCGCCGGCCGCGGCCGCGACGATCGCCGCCGCGGTCGAGAGGTTGAACGTGTAGAGGCCGTCGCCGCCGGTGCCGCAGGTGTCGATCGCGTCGGGGAACGGGTGCTCGAACGGCAACATCGTCTCGCGCAGTCCGTGCGCGGCTCCCGCGATCTCGTCGGCCGTTTCGCCGCGGGCCGCAAGCGCGGCGAGCAAGGCGGAGAGTTCCAGCGGCTCGAAGTCGCCGTGCGCGATCGAGACGAAGAGCTCGCGCGTCTCCTCGCCCGTGAAGGTCTGTCCGCGCAACGCGCGCCGCAGCGTGTCGCGCACGATCATCGCGTCACCAACCGTTCGCCGGCGCGCGCGAGGAAGCGAGCGAGCAAGCGCTCGCCGTCGGGCGTGAGGATCGACTCGGGATGGAACTGCACGCCGAAGCGCGGCAACGCGACGTGGCGCACGCCCATCACGAGGCCGTCGTCGGTCCACGCGCACGGCACGAGCTCGCTCGGCAGCCGCGCCGCGTTCGCGCGCAGTGAGTGGTAGCGCCCGGCGGCGAACGGATTCGGGAGGTCGGCGAAGAGTTCGGCGCCGTCGTGGCGAATCGGAGAACTCCGGCCGTGGGCGGGCCGCGGATCGACCTCGAGCTCGCCGCCGTAGTGTTCGATCAGGCCTTGGTGTCCGAGGCACACGCCGAGCAACGGCACGTCGTCGGGAAGGCGCGCGAGCAACTCGGGCTGCACGCCCGCGTCGCGCGGACGACCGGGACCCGGCGACAAGACGACCGCCGTGAACTCGCGCGCGAGCAGCGCGTCGACCGACGCGGTGTCGTTGCGCTCGACCTCGACGTCCGCGCCGAGCCGTGCGAACGCTTGCACGAGGTTCCACGTGAACGAGTCGTAGTTGTCGAGCAGGAAGATCATCGACGCACGCCTTCCGAGGCGGCGACGGCGTCGCGGCGGCTCTGCGGAACGGCGGGGGAGTTCGGCATGGTGTGCGGACGAAACAAGCCTCTTTCCGGAGGCCCCGTTGCGCGAGTCACCGGGCGTGAGTCGGCGGCGAAAAACGGTCGCCTCATCCGAATTCTATCACCCTCGTCCGACTGGGAAGGCCGCGAGCGACGACTAGAATCCGAGCAACATGGGAACTTGGTTCCGAGCTTTGCGCGTGTCCGTTCCTTCGAGCGTCGTGCTCGCCGCCGTGATCGTCCTCGGACTCACGGCGTGTTCACCCGAGCAACAGGCCGAGGCGCGCGAGCGCGTCACCGTCGAACGCGAACGCCTGCGCGCCGGGTTCGAGTCGGGCCTCGCGAAGTTGGAAGAAGAATCCAAGGCGCTGCGCGCGAAGGCCGCGACCGCGTCGGGCGAGGCCCGCGCGCAGTGGGAGCGGTCGCTCGCCGACCTCGAAGGTCGCAAGGCGTTGGCGCGCGAGAAGCTGCGCACGCTCGGCGAAGTGAGCGCCGACGCGTGGGACGAAGTGCGCTCGGGCTTCGAAAGGGCGGCGGAAGAGCTCCAACGCGCGAACGATCAGGCTCGTAGTGGAGCACCGGCGCCGACCTCTCCGTCGGCGAAACCCGAACCGGAACAACGACGATGAAAACGATCCATTCGACGAGCTCGCTGCAGCGCGCCGGCCGCGCCGCGACGTCCCTCTTCCTGCTCGCGGCGACCGCCGCGGTGTTGGTGTGGCACTTCTCGTCGCGCGGCGACGCGGCGTGCGCGCCGTCGAGCGCCGAACCGCGCGCGGTCGCGGAACGCAACGACCTCGAGCCCGACGAACGGCGCACGGTCGAGCTCTTCCGCGCCGCGTCGCCGGCGACGGTCAACGTCACGAACATCGGGCTCTACCGCACCGGCTACTGGAGCGCGGATCTCACGGAAGTTCCGCAAGGCACCGGCTCGGGTTTCATCTGGGACGACGCGGGCCACGTCATCACCAACTTCCACGTCGTGGCCAACGGCTCGAAGTTCAAGGTGACGTTCGCGGGCGGCGACACGTTCGACGCCGACGTGATCGGCGCGGATCCCGACAGCGACATCGCGGTGTTGAAGGTGGCGGCGCCGACGGAGAAGTTCGTGCCGCTCGCGATCGGTCGCTCGTCGGATCTACAGGTCGGCCAGAAGGTCTACGCGATCGGTCACCCGTTCGGGCTCGATCAGACGTTGACGACCGGCATCATCAGCGGCTTGAACCGCGAGATCCGCTCGAAGAGCGATCGCCGCATCCGCAACGTCATCCAGACCGATGCCGCGATCAACCCGGGCAACTCGGGCGGACCGCTGCTCGATTCGGCCGGACGTTTGATTGGCATGAACACCGCGATCCTGAGTCCGACGGGCGCGAGCTCCGGCGTCGGCTTCGCGGTGCCGGTCGACACCGTCAACCGGATCGTGCCTTCGCTGATCGGCGGCAAGGACGTCGAGCGTCCGGGCCTCGGCGTGACGATCGACGAACGCAACTCGCGCTATCTGCGCACCGGCGGCCTGATCGTCGCCGAGGTCGAGGAAGGCAGCGCCGCCGCTCGCGCCGGGATCCAGCCGCTGCGCGTCCGTGACAACGGCGATCCGGTGTACGACGTGATCGTCGGCGTCGGCGATCGCCAGGTGCGCTCGATGGAGGAGCTGCGCGACGCGCTCGACGGCTACGAGATCGGCGAGAAGGTCACCGTCTCCCTGCGCCGCGCCGGCAAGCTCGAGAAGGTCGAGCTCAAGCTGCAGGGTGTTGCAACTCAGCGTCGTTGACGGGGGCGTTGGAGGCCCGCCGACGCGGGGCGGGGCGGGTCCGAGGGGGCGGCCACGAGCTTTCGGCGCTTCGGATCTTCGCGCACGAGCGGTCTTCCCCTTAAATGAGTAACGCTCGCGCGGCCGAAAGGATCCAGGCCGTGGCCCCATGTCCCGCTTGCCCCCGATCTTCCCCGAACGCATCCCCGCGTTTGAATCCGCTGCTTCGTCGACGCCCGTAGTGCGTCCGGCGCGCGGTGTGCGCTGTCTTCGATGAGCTCCCCCGCGACGCATGCCTCGACCTCGCGGCTCGGATGGACGTCGATCGGCGTCCTCGTCGCGGCGTTGGTGGTCTGCCGTGTGATCGCGTTGCAGAGCTTCCCGATCTACGACGACGCGTTCATCACGTACCGCTACGCCGAGAACCTCGCGCACGGAAAAGGTCTGGTCTACAACCCGGGCGCGGAGTGGGAGCCGGTGCTCGGAACGACGACGCCGCTCTACACGTTGGTGCTCGCGGCGTTCGCCGCGTTCGGCTTGCCGATCGTCGGGAGTTCGATCGCCTTCAACGTGCTCTGCGAGGCGATCGCGGCGTGTTTGTGCGCGCACCTGCTCGGACGACGTACGGTCGCGACCGTGGTCGCGGTCGGCGCGTTCGCCGCGGTGCCGCAGATCGCGCGCATCACCGTCGGCGGGATGGAGCCGCCGTTCCTGGTCGCGCTCGCGCTCGGAGCGACGGCGTGCGTGCACGGCGGTCGGCCGGTGCTCGCGGGGATCCTCGCGGGAGCGTGTTGCCTGGTGCGGCCCGAGTCGTTGTTCCTCGTCGGCGCGCTCGCGTGGGTGCAGCATCGCGATCGTCGCGCGCTGTTGCGTTTCGCGATGCCGGTCGCGGTGATCGGCGTGGTGTCGACGCTGACGTTGCTCGCGATCTACGGCCAGCCGATCCCGCAGTCCGTCGTCGCGAAGGGCAAGCACTCGACGTGGGTCACCAAGTTGACGCGCGTGCCGGAGATCCTCGCGCAGGGTTTCGGTCCGACGTTGCCGATGCGCATCCTGGTGCCGTTCGCGGCGCTCGGTTTCCTGCGCGGACTGCTGCCGGCTTCGCGCATGCGGGCGTTGCTCTTCATGGGCGCGGCGATGGTCGGCTCGTACGCGTTGGTCGGGACGAAGACGTGGGGTTGGTACTACTACGTCGCGTTGGTGTCGTGGTGCATCGCGCTCGGGCTCGGCTTCGAGTCCGCGGTCGAGCGCTTCGCCGCGCTGCGCGACGGGTCACGAACCTCGACGTTCAAGCTCGCTTCGACGGTTTCGCTCGCGGTGCTCGCGATCGGTTCGAGCGCGTGGGTCGGCAGCCGCCACCGCGACCGCGTCACGCCGAACGTCTACCAACCGCTCGCGCGGTGGGCGACCGAGGCGCGGCTCGCCGAGCGCGGCGTCAGCATCCTCGCGTCCGACATCGGCGCGATCGGCTTCTACAGCAACGCGCGCATCCTCGACAGCGAAGGCCTGGTGTGGCCCGACGCGCTCGGCTTTCGACATCAGCTCGACGTGCTGCGCGCGCACTCGCCGGAGTACGTGATCTGGGTCGTCAACGACTATCGCCTCGGTCGGTTCCTGTCGGACACCGAGTTGGCCGCGCGCTACCGTCCGGTGCAACGCTTCAGCGAAGCGGGCAACACGGTGCTCACGCCCGACCCGAAGAAGCTGCCCACGAGTTGGGAGCAGGACTACTTGGTCTTCGAACGCGCGGATCTGAACTCGAACTGACGCTCGAGCGCGTGGACGAACCGACGCTCTCCCGCGACGAAGTGCGCGAACTCGACCGCATCGCGATCGAGGAGCTCGGCATCCCCGGCGTCGTGTTGATGGAGAACGCCGGCCGCGGCGCGGCGCAAGCGATCGTCGCGTTCGCGCGCGAGCGACTCGGCCGCTCTCCGACGCGCGCGACGATCGTGTGCGGCGGCGGCAACAACGGCGGCGACGGCTACGTGATCGCGCGCCACTTCGCGATCCGAGGGATCCAGGTGCAGCTCGTCAGCAGCGTCGACGGCGCTGCGCTCCGCGGCGATGCGAAGGTGATGCGGACGATCTGCGAACGGATGGGACTCTCGATCGTCACGGCGCGCGAGCCGTCGACGGAAGTCCGGGCGAGCGTGGGGGAGCTCGTGATCGACGCGCTCCTCGGCACCGGCTTCCGCGGCGAGCTCTCGCGCGAGGCGCTCGCGTGGGTACGCGCGCTCGAAGCGTTGCGCACGCCGCTCAAGATTGCGGTCGACCTCCCGACCGGCCTCGACGCCGACACCGGTCGTCCCTGTCCCGAGGCGTTCCACGCGCAACTGACGACGACGTTCGCGGCGCAGAAGCAGGGCTTCGACGCTCCCGGCGCGGCGGCGTTCCTCGGCCGCGTCGTCGTCGTCCCGATCGGCACGCCGCCGTCGCTCGTCGACCGCGTGCGCGAAAAAAGGGGCCGCCCCGGAGCGTGAACTCCGAGGCGGCACCCACATCACCCCACTAACAGGCTCAGGGCAGGATGGTCAGCGGCACGGCGTTGGACACCAGCACCGCCTGACCGCCCGCGTTGGTCACCGCGAAGGCGTGGAAGAACGTCTTGCCGACGAAGGCCGGGTTCTTCAGCAGGAACTTCGAGTCGAAGACCGCGGTCGCGAGTCCGTTGACGTCGAGCGCTCCGCGCGCGCTCTTCATCGGACCCTTCGTGACGCGTGTCGTGTAGAGGAAGTAGCGATCGTGCGCGAGCGGCAACGTCATGCCGCCGAACGTCGTGCTCGGCGTGATGCCGTGCATCGAACCGAGCAACGTGTAGCTCTTGCCCGCGCAGACGAACGGATCCGCGGAGAGCGTCAAGTTCTGCATGCCCGACGCGCCGAGCGACAACGTGTGCACGTCGGTCGAGAGCGTCAACACGCGCGACGAGATCAACGTCGCCGCGCCCGCGCCGCCTTCGCCCGGAGTGCCGGCGAGCAAGTCACTCGTGCCGTCGCCGTTGGCGTCGAAGCCGCCGTCGAGCCGCGCGCCGAGCTTCGCGTTCGCGGCCGAGCCGTAGTTCGTGAAGATCGCTTGGCCGCTGATGCCGGAGAGCACGCGCACCGCGCCGCAATCCGTTCCGTTGTCGTCGTCCTGCGGCGCGCCCGCGGCGAAATCCGCGCGGCCGTTGCCGTCGGGATCGCCCGCGCTCGCGACCGAGCTGCCGAACGCGTCGCCGTTGGAATCGCCGGCGATGTCCCACATCAAGTGGGTTCCGGCCTTCTTCCACACTTGGATGTAGCCGCGCAACTTCGCCTGCGTCTGCGGCGCGCCGACGATCACGTCGTCCTGTCCGTCGCCGTCGACGTCGCCCGCGTTCGCGACCGCGGTGCCGTAGCCGTCCTGGTTCTTCCAACCGACGAGCGTCGTGAGCGTCGCTCCGTTCGCGCCGGACACGAGCCGCGCCGAACCGGGCTTTTGCACGCCGTTTGCGCACGGCGCGCCGACCACGAAGTCGTCCTTGCCGTCGGCGTTCTGGTCACCGAGCGACGCGATCACGTAGCCGAAGAGCTCGTTCGCCGCCGCGCCGTCGACCGTGTAGAGCGTCGCGCCGGTCTTGCCACTCGCGACGCGCACCGAGCCGGAGCTCGAGCCGTTCGGATCCGCGTCGACCGCGCCGATCGCGAGGTCGGACACACCATCGCCGTCGACATCGTTCAACGCGGCGAGCGCGAAGCCGAAGTGATCGCCCGCGAGCGCGCCGTCGATCGCGTAGAGCTGCACGCCGTTCGCGCCCGAGAAGATCTCGACGCGGCCGGAGCCGACGCCGTTCGGGCTCGCGAGCGGCGCGCCGATCGCGAGCTCGCCCTTGCCGTCGCCGTCGATGTCACCGAGGCCGACGACCGCGGCGCCGAAGTCGGCGCCCGCGACCGTGCCGGTCGACGTGCGGATCGGCGTGCCGATCAGGCCCGACGTCACCGTGACGTAGCCCAGGCCGCTCGCGCCCTTGGTGCTCGCGATGGCGAGATCGCAGTGTCCGTCGCCGTCGACGTCGCCCGCACGACTCAACGTCGCGCCGAACGCATCGCCGCTCGCGGCGCCGGGGAGGTGGAAGATCTTCGATTGCGCCGAAGCCGTCGCGGTCAGGGCGAGAGCCCCGGTGATCGTCACGACACTCGCTCGGATGTTGCGTTGCATGTTGCCTCCTCGTGCGCCGCACCGAGGTCGACGGAGTCGCTCGGCGGGGGCGAAGGTCGCTTCCGAAAGAACGGGCGACGACGGGGCAGGAATCTCCCGCCGTCGTTGACGGACGAGTGCTCGACCGGCCGTCTCGCTATCCTGAGCCGACTTTTTCGCGAGGAGGATGGATGTCGCGTGCAGTGCAGGTCGCGTTGATCGGCCAGAAGTTCATGGGCCGAGCGCATTCGAACGCTTGGAGTCAGGTCAACCACTTCTTCGACCTCGGGTTGGTCGCCGAGCGCCGCACGGTCGCCGCGCGCGACGCCGGTGAAGTCGCGGCGTTCGCGGCGCACTGGGGGTGGAAGCAGTGGACCACCGACTGGCATTCGATCGCGAACGACGATGCGATCGGCCTCGTCGACATCGGCACGCCGAACGACGTGCACGCCGAGCAAGCGATCGCGATGCTCGAAGCGGGCAAGCACGTCGCGTGCGAAAAACCGCTCGCCGGTTCGCTCGCCGACGCGCGCGCGATGCGCGACGCGGCGAAGAAGGCGCGCAAGAAGTCGAAGACTTTCGTCTGGTACAACTACCGCCGTTGCCCCGCGATCGGCCTCGCGTGGAAGCTCGCGCGCGAAGGGCGTCTCGGTCGCGTGTATCACGTCCGTGCGCACTACCTCCAGAGTTGGGGCGGCGCCGACACGCCGCTCCTTTGGCGCTTCCAGAAGAAGCACGCCGGAACCGGCGCTCACGGCGACCTCAACGCGCACCTCGTCGACCTCGCGCGCTTCCTGGTCGGCGAGGAAGTCGTCGAGATCCACGGCGCGATCGAGCGCACGTTCGTGCGTGAGCGCGTGATCCCCGGCACGAAGAAGGTGGGCAAGAGCGACGTCGACGACTGCGTGCTCTTCCTCGCGAGCTTCGCCGGCGGCGCGACCGCGAGCTTCGAGGCGACGCGTCTCGCTCACGGCCATCAGAACGACAACTTCATCGAGCTGAACGGCGAGAAGGGCTCGGTGCGTTTCTCGTTCGAGGACATGAACGTGCTGTGGTTCTGCGACGGCACGCAGCCGCTCGAAACACGCGGTTGGCAGCGGATCATGTGCACGTCGGCCGGCGGCGGACATCCGTACGCGAAGAACTGGTGGCCGGATGCGCACGTGCTCGGCTACGAGCACGGCTTCATCAATATGGCGGCGGACATCCTGCGTGTGCTCGCCGGCGACGAGCCCGAACTCCCGCTGCCCGACTTCGAGGACGCGTACCAGACGCAGCGCGTGCTCGAGGCTGCGTTGCTCTCCGCGCGCGAACGTCGCGCGATCAAGCTCTCCGACGTGCGCTAGACTCGGGCTCCCAGAAGTTCTCCGAGAGGAAATCACCATGCCGCGTCCCGTTGCGTTGTTCACCGGTCAGTGGGCGGATCTGCCGCTCGAAACGCTCGCCAAGAAGGCGAAGTCGTTCGGCTACGAGGGGCTCGAGCTCGCGTGCTGGGGCGATCACTTCGACGTGCAGCGCGCGCTCGCCGAGAAGGACTACTGCAAGAAGCACTGGGAGCTGCTCGCCGCGCACGACCTCGGTTGTTTCGCGATCTCCAATCACCTCGTCGGCCAAGCGGTCTCCGATCCGATCGACGAGCGTCACAAGGCGATCCTCCCGCCGCGCGTGTGGGGCGACGGCGATCCCGCGGGCGTGCAGAAGCGCGCCGCGAAGGAGATGATCGATACGGGCAAAGCCGCGCGGAAGTTCTTCGATGCGGCGCCGAAGAGCGTTCGCGAGCAACTCGCGAAGAGCGGCCGCACCGTCGTCGTCGGCTTCACCGGCAGTCCGATCTGGCACTTGCTCTACAGCTTCCCGCCGGTGTTGCCCAAGCAGCTCGAGCAAGGCTTCGCGAACTTCGCGCGCGCGTGGAAGCCGATCCTCGACGCGTTCGACAAAGTCGACGTCTGCTTCGCGCTCGAAGTGCACCCGACCGAGATCGCGTTCGACGTCGCGTCGACGAGGCGCGCGCTCGCGGCGCTCGGCGGCCACAAGCGCTTCGGCTTCAACTTCGATCCGTCACACTTCGGCTACCAAGGCGTCGACTACTTGGGCTTCCTGCGCGAGTTCTCCGATCGCATCTGGAACGTGCACGTCAAGGACGTGTGGTGGTCCGAGCGTCCGACTCCGATCGGTGTCTTCGGCGGTCACACCGACTTCGGCACCGACGGACGCTTCTGGGATTTCCGTTCGCCCGGGCATGGACGCATCGACTTCGAGTCGTTGGTGCGTGTGCTCAACCACATCGGCTATCGCGGCCCGCTGACCGTCGAGTGGGAGGATCCGATGATGGATCGCGAGCACGGTGCCACCGAAGCTGCGGCGTTCACCAAGCGCCTCGACTTCCCGCGCTCGAACCTCGCGTTCGACGCGGCGTTCGCGGAGAAGCGGTCGTAGCGCGACGATGACACGGTTCGCGTGGGCGTCGCTCGCGGCGGCTCTCGCGACGTTCGGCGTGCTCGTCGCGACGCGCGTTCGCCGCGAACCGGCGAAACATGGACTCGACGCGCTCGAGCCCGCATCGCGAGTCGCGCTCGAGCAACTGGCTCGACGCATCGGCGTCGAGTTCGAAATCCTCGCGGACGCGAGCGACGGCGGCAACATTCATCACGAGGGCGCCGATCTCGACGACGCTGCGCGTTACGTGCGATGGCTCGCCGACGAATGGTCGGACTATCCGCGTTGTTGGTTCGAGACCGCGCGCATCTCGCGGGTGAGGCTCTGTTCGAACTTGCGTTGGAAGGTGCAACCGCGCGCCGCGATCCCCGACTTCGACGGCGGCGCGATGTACTTCGACGTCGCGTTCGGGCCGGACCTCGAAGAATACGTGCGCCGCGTGATGCACCACGAGTTCTATCACTCGTTCGATCGCTTCGACGATGGCGAGCTCTACGCCGACGCGGCGTGGTCGAAGCTCAATCCTCCCGGCTTCACCTACGGCGGCGGCGGGGTCACTCGCCAGTCCGATCCGACCACTTCGCTGCTCGCGACGGGCACCGTCGGTTTCGTCGACGACTACGCGACCTCCGGCGTGGAGGAGGACAAGGCGGAGCTCTTCGCGATCCTGATGTACTCGCCCGACGAACTTCGCCCGCGCGTCGCCGGCGATCCGTACCTCGCGTCGAAGTGGGATCGGCTCGCGGAGCTCGTCGCGCGCCCATGCGCCGGTGCGGCGACGCCGTTGCCGCGCAGGTGACGGCTCCGGGCCTGGAGCACGACGCGCGCGCCTGGCAGGATGAGGCGCGTTCCGTGCCCGACTCGATTCGATGAACTCCGGTGTCGTCCTCCTCGCGCTCTGCGCCGCGCTCGTGCCCGTCGATCGGGGGGGCGATCGTCCGAGCGATCCGTGGGTCTTCCGCGGCGCGTGGAACGGACACGAGCGCGTGCTCGTCGCGCGCCTCGCCGGCGACCTCGGCGTGATCTACGACCTCGAGCATGCGTCGATGCTCACCGCGTTCGCGGGCGACGTGCGCGACGGTGAACACGGCTTCGAGATCGACGCCGCGCGCTACACCGACGGACCGGAAGGCGCGGTGTGGTGGATCGAGGAAGGCGGCAGCGCGAAGCTCGCCGACGCGCGTTTCAAAGGTCATCGCCTGCAGAACGGACAGGTGACGTTGCGGTACGAGCTCGTCACCGAATCCGGCGCGAGGATCCAGATCGAGGAGACGCCGGAGTTCGAGACGCCCGAGAGTTTCGACGCCGATCCGTCGAGCGTCGCGCCGTGGCTCGTGCCCGGCTTGATCGGCTTGCGCCGCAGCTTCAAGGCGACCGGCATTCCGCCGGGAGTGCGCGTCGCGTTGCTCGTCCGCGCGCGCTGCGTCGGCTACGTCGACTACGACCGCATCTTGCCCGAGGGCGAGCGCGAGATCGAAGTCGGCGGCAAGACGTTGCGCGAGTTGTATGCGCGCCTCTTGATCGAGCCCGACAACGGCACGCACGAGATCCACTTCTTCTTCGAGCCGGGGCAGGAAGCGAAATGAAGACGCGCGGTGTGTTGTCGTTCGCAGCGATCGTCGTCTGCGCGGCGAGTTGCGGAACGCCGCAGGCGTCGAACGCGTCGCCCGTCGCGGATGCCGCGGTCGCAGCTCCGACCTCCGCCGCCGCGCCGAGCGCCGAAGCTCCGGTCGGCGAAACGAAGCCGAACGTTCCCGAGCCCGCGACGCACGCCGAGCGCGCGAAGGTCGAAGTCCCGATCGCGCCCGTCGCGCCACGACGCTTGACGCCGCGCAAGCCGCCGACGATGCCGCCGTCGCTCGATCCCGCGTTGACCATCGAACATCAGCGGCTCGAGGGTCTCCCGAACGACGTCGTCGGCTTCGCGCCGTACTCCAACGGACGTTGGCTCGTCGCATCCGGCGGAGCCCGCGCGTCGGTCTGGCTCGTCGCGCCCGCGGGCATCGTCCACGCCGAGCCGCGAGTCTTCGCTTCCGGCCTCGATCATCCGAGCGCGATCGTGGCGGACGGCGGCCGCATCTTCGTGCTCCAACGCGGCGAGCTGACCGAACTCGTCGACCGCGACGGCGATGACGTTGCCGACGACTACCGCGTCGTCGCCGAGCTCGCGGGCCGCGAGTTCTCGAAGCCGCGCGATCTCGCCGTCGATCGCGGTCTTTTCGCGGCGACCTTCGACACCGACGGGAGCTCGCTCGCCGTCGTCGGTTCCCTCACCGACGGACGCACGACGATCCACGACCTGCGCGGCGCGCGGAAGGCGCGCGTCGCTCCCGGATTCGACGGCGCGTTCCTCGTCCTGTCGGATGCCGATGAAGCTGGGAACCGCGTCCACTGGATCGGCACCGTTCCCGAGCGCACCTGGAGTTCGCAACTCTTCCAAGCGACGCCTGATTCGGCGGTGCTGGCGCGCACGGAATCGACGGATGCGTCGGCCGGCTATCTGATCGCTTGGGAGCATCGTCAGCTCGCGCGCGTGGCGGTGCAGAGTTCTCCGTCGGGCTGCGACGTCACCCTGCAATACGCGGGGAGCATCGACTCCGACGCGAAGTTCTGCGCCGCGACCGTCGGCGGCGAGTTCGCGTTCCTCGATGCCGCGGCGTCGAACCTCGCGATCGTGCGCCCGACTCCCGGCGTCAGTGCGGTGCGGGGCACGCGCAGCTTCGCGAACGGGATCGAGCTCCAACTCTCCGAACCACTCGCGAACGATCAAGGGTGGGAGCGTGAGTACTGGGCGGTCGTCGAGAACGACGGCGTGAGATGGCCCGATTGGGTGTCCGTTGCGGACGATCGTCGCAGTGTGTTCCTTGCGAACGAGCCCGGCGTCCCGGACGGCGCGCAGTGCAAGGCCTACATGCTCGGAGACTTCGATCATTCGTTGTGGTTCAACCCGTTGTCGATCCGGCGTGTACGGACGCAAGTCGGCGCCGAGCTCCTACGCTTCGAGCGGCGTCCGATGCCGACCGGCATTCGCAATGCGCTCAGTGAAGCGGAGCACGCCGGCGGCTGGCGATTGCTCTTCGACGGCGTGAGCACGGCGGGCTGGAGGAACTACGGCAAGGACGGGCCTGTCGAAGGTTGGGCGGCGGAGAACGGAGAGCTCGTTCGCGTCGGCGACGGAGGTGATCTCGTCACCGAGGAAGAGTTCGCGAGTTTCGAGCTCGAACTCGACTGGCGCATCGGGTCGGGCGGCAACAGCGGGATCCTCTTCCACGTCGTCGACGGCTTCGACGCGGTGTGGCGCACCGGGCCGGAGATGCAGATCCTCGACAACCAGGAACACCCTGACGGACAGAACTCGTTGACGTCGGCGGGCTCGAACTACGCGCTCAACGCACCGGAGTTCGACGACACGCGACCGATCGGTGCGTGGAATCACGTGAACCTCTTGGTCGACGGCGCCCACGTCGAGCACTGGTTGAACGGCGAGAAGCAGTGCGAGTACGAGCTCTGGAGCGACGACTGGCGCGCGCGTGTCGCCGCCAGCAAGTTTGCCGCGATGCCCGACTACGGCCTCGCGAAGACCGGACGCATCGCACTCCAGAACCACGGCGATCGCGTCAGGTTCAAGAACGTCAAGGTGCGCCCGATCGCGCGATGAGCGACCCGCGCTACAGCGCTGCGTGGGTCGCGCGTTGCGTGCTGATCTTCGAACGCCGCGCTACTTGACGCCGAGTTCGCGCGCGATCGTCTCGAGGAACGTGTCCTCGCTGATGAACTGCCACGCGAGCGACGAGTACTTCGACAGCACCTTGTCCTGCTTCATCTGCGCGAGCGTCTTGCCGGCGCGTTGCGCGTCGCCGACCAACTTGACCGAGTCGACCAACATGTCGCGGTAGGCCGCGAGCTCCACCTTCGTCGACTGCGGCCCGTGACCCGCGATGATCTTCACGTCGTCGGGCAACGTCTTCAGGATCTCGTCGACCGCCGCGATCAAACCGCGCACGCTGCCGCCGCCGTCGAGGTCGACGAACGGAAAGCGCTCGGCGAAGAAGAGATCGCCCATGTGCACGACGTTGGCCTTCGCGAAGAAGACGACGCTGTCGCCGTCGGTGTGCGCGTGCGGGTAGTGCTTGACGCGGATGTCCTCGCCGTTGAGATGGAGCTCGAGCCCGTCCTCGAACGTCACCACCGGCAGACCGGACGCGGCCATCGCTCCGTTCTTGCCCTTGTCGTCGAGCAGGCGCGTGCGCACGTTCGCTTGCGCGACGATCGGAGCGCGCAGACCGAACGTCGCGTTGTTGCCGGTGTGGTCGCCGTGGAAGTGCGTGTTCAGGACGAAGCGCCACGGCGCCTTCGAGATCGACTCGATCGCGGCGACGAGCTTGGGCTCGATCGGCTTCATCTGGTCGTCGATCACGAGCACGCCGTCCGGCCCAGCGCAGACGCCGACGTTGCCGCCGCTGCCTTCGAGCCACGACACGGTGCCCGCGACCGCGTGGACCTGGACCTCTTGCGCTTGCTCAACGGTGCCCGCCGGACCCGCGAACCAGACGCCGGCGGCGAAGACGCTGGTGAAGCCGGCGAAGATCAGACGTTGGGGCGTGGCCGAGAGCATGGCGGACCTTGCAGTAAGAGTGTGAAGGGAGAGGGCTTAGCGCGATTGTGCCGCGAGCGCGCCCGCGACTTCAACCGTCGGGTAACCTTCGCTTCCGGTCGGATTCGCACCGACCGCGAGGAGTTTGGGTGAACCCGGTTCCCCGGGGCTCGATTAGGGAACCGATTTCCCGGCTCGCCAGTCCAACACCCGTTCTTGCCGCCACTTCCAGAGAGTCCGTCGGCCACCGCTCGCTCCATGATGATGACGAACGCTCTTCGGGCCGCTTGCACGGCCTGCCTGCTCTCCGCCGTATCGTTCTCCCAGGCTGTTCCGAACGCCGGCGCCGATCAGAGCGTCACGTTCCCCGCCGGGGCGACGTTGGCGGGCGCGGTGACCAACGTCTCGCCGCTCGATTGGTGGACCGCCGACGGCAACCTCACCACCGAGAACAAGATCGTGAAGTGCGACGCGACCGGGATCGCGTCGTCGGTCGGGCCGCTCTTCAACCACAACAGTCCGACGCAGATCTTCGGTTGGCCGAGCGACCTCGTGTGGATCGGCACCCAGGTGTGGGGGATCGAGAGCGGATTGCGCTACCTCTACACCGTCGATCCGACGACCGGTGAGTGCTTCCCGGTCGGACCCGCCAACACGTGGAACGACGTGTACTGCCTCGCGTACGACGTCACCGGCAATCGGCTGTGGGGCGTCGATCTCTTCAAGAAGAAGCTCTTGCGCTTCAACCGCACGACCGGCGCGGTCACCGCGAGCGCGGGGTCCCTGGCCGGTTGGCCGCTGATCCGCTCGCTCGCGTACGAGGATCCGACCGGTTGGCTCTACGCCGTCGATCAGCAATCGAACAAGATGATCCGCATCGACCCGGCGACCGGGTCGGCGACGTTCTTCAAGCAGATGACGATCGATCCGACGTACCGGATCGAAGAGCTGCACTACTGGCACGGCAAGATGTACGCGTCCAAGGGTTACTTGGACGGCGCCGGTTCGCTGATCGGGCACCGACTCGCCGAGGTCGACATGACCGCCGGCACATACACGGACATCGGGCCGTACATCGCGGACGTGTCGCCGCACTCGCTGGTGATCAACAGCCTGCCCGAGACGTTCCAGTGGAGTCAGGACTCCGGGCCCGCGACCGCGGCGTTCTCGAGCACGACGGCGCTCAATGCGACGGTCACGTTCCCGTTGCCCGGCACGTACGTGCTGCGCCTGACCGCGAACAACTGGCCGACGCCGGCATTCGACACGTTGACGGTCACGGTCGCGAACAACGACCTCTGCCCGGACGATCCGAACAAGACCGAGCCCGGCCAGTGCGGTTGCGGCGTGCCCGACACCGATAGCGACGCCGACGGAGTCGCGGATTGCAACGACGGCTGTCCGAACGACGCGAACAAGCTCGCGCCCGGCGCGTGCGGCTGCGGCGTCGCCGACACGGACTCCGACGGTGACGGCACGCCGAACTGCGCCGACGACTGCCCAAGCGATCCAACGAAGACCTCGCCCGGCGCGTGCGGTTGCGGCGTCGCGGACACCGATAGCGACGGTGACGGCACCGCCGATTGCATCGACGCGTGTCCCACCGATCCCGCCAAGACTCATCCGGGTGTGTGCGGTTGCGGCGTGGCCGACACCGACGGCGACGGCGACGGCACGCCCGATTGCATCGACGGCTGTCCCACCGACCCGACCAAGATCGCGCCGGGAGCTTGCGGCTGCGGCGTGATCGACGTCGACGACGACGGCGACGGCATCGCGACGTGCGTCGACAACTGCCCGTTCGTTGCGAACGTCGATCAAGCGGACTCCGACGGCGATACGCGCGGCGATGCGTGCGACGGTTGCCCGCTCGACGGCGCGAAGACTGCTCCGGGAGCTTGCGGTTGCGGTCAACCCGACACCGACGACGACGGCGACGGCATCGCGACGTGCGTCGACAACTGCCCGTTCGTCTCGAACCTCGACCAAGCGAACGGCGACGGCGACGCGCAGGGCGATCTCTGCGACGGCTGTCCGACCGACGGCACGAAGACGAGCCCCGATGCTTGCGGCTGCGGCGTGCCCGATGCGGACGGCGACGGCGACGGCACGCCCGATTGCATCGACGGCTGCCCGAGCGATCCGGCGAAGCTCTCGCCCGGCGCGTGCGGTTGCGGACAAACGGAAGCCGACGGCGACGGCGACGGCGTCCCCGACTGCGTCGATGGTTGCGCGAGTGATCCGAACAAGACCGTGCCCGGTCTGTGCGGTTGCGGCGTCGCGGATGCGGACCAAGACGGTGATTCGTTGGTCGACTGCGCCGACAATTGCCCGGGCGTCTCGAACCTCGACCAAGCGGATGGCGACGGCGACGGCGTCGGCGACGTCTGCGACAACTGCGGCACGCTCCCGAACGTCGGCCAGTCCGACTGCGATCAGAACGGCATCGGCGACGTGTGCGACATTCAGGCCGGCGCGGCGGATTGCGACGGCAACGGCGTGCCCGATGCGTGCGAGCTCGCGACTCACGACTGCAACTCGAACGGCGTGCTCGACGCGTGCGACCTCACCGCCGGCACCAGCCTCGACGTCAACACGAACCAGATCCCCGACGAATGCGAGCCGTCCTCCGGCACGCCGTTCTGCTTCGGCGACGGCACCGGCGCGGCGTGTCCGTGCGGCAACACCGGGACGACGGGCGGCGGCTGCGCGAACTCGGCCGCACTCGGCGCGCTGCTCGCGAACCTCGGCGGGACCAGCGTCTCGCTCGACAACGCGCAGCTCCAAGCGACGCAGATGCCGCACAACAAGAGCGGCCTGATCTTCCTCGGCACCAACAAGTTCGCCGGCGGCGCGAGCGTGCCGTTCGGCGACGGCTTGATCTGCGTCCAACCGAAGTTCCGCTTCCCGGTCAAGAACTCAGGCGTGAGCGGGAGCTTCCTCGTCGTCCAACCGGCGTCGATCACGCCGACGTGGATCACCGCGGGTTCGACGCGTTACTTCCAAGCGTGGTACCGCGATCCGGCCGGTCCGTGCGGCGGCGGCTACAACTTCTCGAACGGTCTCTCGGTCACGTTCACGCCGTAGTCGTTCGCGAGCCCTCGACCGTCGACGCGTTCGTTCGCTTCCGAGCGGCGGCGCACGCGGCTATCCTCGCGCGCTGCCGATGACGAAGTCACCGTCCCAACCGACGCTCACGGCGAGCGAGCCTCGATCGGCGCTTCGCCGGCTCGCGCCGCTTCTCGTCTTCGTCGTCGCGGTCGCGGCGTTCTGGCCGGCGACGTCGCAGGGCTTCGCGGCGCTCGACGACGACTACAACTTCTTCTACCAGACGCAGTGGGCGGGCCTCGACGACGCGCACCTCCACTGGATGTGGACGACGTCGTGGCTCGGACACTGGCAGCCGCTCTCGTGGATCAGCCTCGCGTTCGACCTCGAGCGCAGCGGCGGTCTCGCGGCGACTTCGCCGAATCCGATGGCGGTCGCGGCCGCGCTCGAACAGAGCGGCGTGCCGCAGGCGATGCACCAGACCAACCTGGCGCTGCACGCGCTCGGCGCGGTGTTCCTGTTCTACGTGTTGCGGCGTTTGCTCGCGCTCGCGTTCGAGCGCGAGCTCGAGGACCGCACGATCGAAGTCGCGGCGCTGCTCGCGGCGCTCTTCCACGCGATCCATCCGCTGCGCGTCGAGTCTGTCGCGTGGGCGACCGAGCGGCGCGACGTGTTGTCGGGGATGTTCCTGCTCGCGTCGCTCGCGGCGTGGCTGCGTTCGCGCGTCGTCGCCGGCGGAGCGTGGAAGGCGCTGTCGCTGTTGCTCTTCGCGTTGTCGCTGATGTCGAAGGCGTGGGGCATCACGTTCCCGGTCGTTTTGATCGCGCTCGAGATCTTCCCGCTGCGGCGGCTCGCGCGGGATCCGAGCGCGAAACTCTGGCGCATCCTCCTCGAGCAGTGGCCGTACTTCGTGCTCGCCGCCGCGGCGGCCGGCGTCGCGGCGTGGGCGCAGAACGAGAGCGCGGCGGTCGTGCCGTGGAACGAGCACGGGCTCTTGCAGCGCACCGCGCAGGCCGCGTACGGCTTGG
>JAIOPM010000039.1 GCA_021413885.1 Planctomycetota bacterium | reverse complement strand
CTCGCCGACATCCTCGCGACCGGATACCGGCGCGTCGTGTTGAACCTGGAGAAGACGCTTGCTGACCGTACCGACGTCGAGGCTCAGTCCAACCACGCGGTTAACAGCCGCGAGGAAGGATCAGAACGATGACCCTCGATGCATACGATCGACGGCAAGCGTTGGCGGCGGAGTACGCGGCGTGGATGGCGCGCGGGGACGTGCGGCCCGTGCGGGCGTGGCGCTGGTATCGCGGCGTGTGCGCACTTGCGCAACTGACGGGGCTCGAACGCCACGAGATCTTGTTTGGCGTCCTCGAAGACGCCGTCGCGCTGCGGCAAGAGCGCAACGACGACGACGGCTCGTGGGCGGTGCGCTGATGTCGACCATCACCGACGAGATCGCCGAGCTACGAGCGCTCTCCGCGCACGAACTCGCCGACCGCTACGAGCAGGTGTTCGGCAAGCCGCCGCGCGTCAAGCACAAGGAGTACTTGTGGAAGCGCATCGCTTGGAAACTCCAAGAGCAACGCTTCGGTGGCCTGAGCGGCGCGGCGCAACGTCGACTCGAAGAGTTGATCGCCGAGATCGACATCCCGCTCGGCGAGCAGACGCGCACGATCGTCGGCAAGCTGCGGCCGACCAACACGAAGACGACGCACGTACCGATCGGGGCGGTGCTGACTCGCGAATGGCGCGGCGAAACCATCGTCGTCACGTCGACGTCCGCAGGCTTCGAGTTCAACGGCGAGGTGTACGCGTCGCTCTCGGTGATCGCGCGCAAGGTCAGCGGGACGCAGTGGAATGGGCCCGCGTTTTTCGGCCTGCGGAAGGGACGGAGATCGTGAGGTCCACGAAGCCGGTCGCTGCGCCGTCGATTCGAGTCGGGATCTACACTCGCAAGTCGACCGAAGAAGGTCTCGGCGACGAGTTCAACACGCTCGACGCGCAACGCTCGGCGGTAGAGGCGTACATCACGAGCCAACGCGAGAACGGTTGGATCGCGCTGCCCGAGCGATACGACGACGGCGGCTACACCGGCGCGAATACCGATCGTCCGGCGTTTCAACGCCTGATGGCGGACGTCGACGCGGGCAAGATCGACATCGTCGGCGTTTACAAAATCGATCGACTCAGTCGCAGCTTGTTGGACTTCACGCACTTGATGGCGAAGTTCCGCGAGCACGACGTCACGTTTGTATCCATCACGCAGCAGTTCAGCACCTCGACACCCGTTGGTCGCATGACTTCGAATTTGCTCGCGACCTTCGCCGAGTTCGAACGCGAGCAGATCAGCGAACGCACTCGCGATAAAATGCAGGCGGCACGCAAGCGGGGGATGTACGTCGGCGGTCGTCCGGTGCTCGGCTACACGGTCGTCGAGCGCAAGCTCGTGCCCGAGCCCGACGAAGCCAAGCGAGTCCGCGACATCTTCGAACTCCACGCCGGACTCGGCTCCGTGATGCGCACCGTTGAAGAACTCAACGCGCGCGGATGGCGTATGAAGTCGTGGACCGACAGGCACGGCACGACGCACCACGGCCGCCACTTCGACAAGAAGAACCTGACGACGATGCTGCGCAACCCGACGTACATCGGGAAGGTCGAGTACGGCGGCGAGCTGTATGACGGCAAGCACGAAGCGATCGTGCCGATGGAGTTGTGGAACGCCGTGCGGGACCGGTTCGCGAAGAACTCGACGAGCGGCGCGGCGGAGTTCCGCAACAAGTTCGGCGCGCTGCTCAAGGGCCTCGCGGAGTGCGGCGTGTGCCGCGCAGCGATGACCCACACGTACTCGTCGCGACGCGGTCGGCACTGGCGGTTCTACGTCTGCCGCACGCTGCACGATCGCGGCGCGAGCGCATGTCCCGGCAGTCGGATCAGCGCGCCGAAGCTCGACGAGTTCGTGATCGAGCGGATCAAGGACATCGGCAAGGATCCGGCGCTCGTGGCGGCGGCGATCGAAGCAGCGAAGCGATCGGCTGATCAGCGACGGCCCGAAGTCGAGCGCGATCTGCGCGAGGCCGAGCGCGAAGTGAAGCGTCTGACCACCGAACGCGGGCATCTCATCGACGGCGTGGCGCGCGGAGCGAAGGGCCTGGTTGAGCGGCTCGAAGTCACGGATGACGAGCTGGAGGTCGTCGGGAGACGCGCGCGGGAACTCGCGGCGGAACTCCTGAGCCTGGAGACGCACACGATCGACGAGGCGGACCTGCGTCGGGTGCTCGCGGAGTTCATGCCGATCTGGGATCAGCTCGTCACCGGAGAGAAGGCGCGCGTCCTGCATCTCCTGATCGAACGGGTCGTGTTCGATGCCCGCGCGGGCGAGGTCGAGATCAAGTTCCGACCGAGCGGGATCAAGATCCTGACCAGGAAGTCCGCATGACGACGGTCCGGTTCAAGATCGACCTCGCGAAGCCGAAGCGCACGCCGAAGCCGCGACCGATGCCGGTCGTGCGGGATCCGGGGCCGAGTCGGGCCGCACGACGACTTGCGCTCGCCTACTGGATCGAACGGAAGATCGAGGCGGGGGAGTTGGTGGACTACGCTGCGGCGGCGCGACTACTCGGCGTCACGAGAGCGCGCATGACGCAGGTGGTGAACATGATCTTGCTGCCGGTGCGGGAGCAAGAGCTGCTGCTAACGCGAGCATGATCATCCGAGCGGCGGTCGGTGCAGCCCGCGCAACCGAACTTTCGTAGAAAGGCTCCGACGCGACGTGCGCGGTGATCAAGCCGGAAGGAGTTATCTCCTCCCGGCGAGTCGAATCTGCGTCATCCCGTGAACGGTGGACGCTGCTAGACGGGGAACTTCCAGGCGAGGAACGTGACGATCAGTCCAATGAGCCCAGTCAGAGTGTCCACGGTTTCCAGACCGCCGCGCGGCGCGGCTCCGTTGCCGCTGAGTTGCTTTCCGTCGTCCCCAGTAGCTCCGTCATCGCCGTCCAAGAGACCGTCGCCGCCAGCGCCTTTGCCTCCACCATCGCCGGGGTCGACGGACGAGTTCCCACCCGGACCGCCGTCACCGCCTTTTCCGCCCTCCCCGGTGTCCGACTCGCCACCCGGCCCTCCTGTGCCGCCGTCACCACCGGAACCGGTGCCGCCAGCTTCGGAGTTGCCTCCCTTACCTCCGTTGCCTCCAGCTCCGCCGTCGTCGAACGTGTCCGTCGTGCCGCCCCCGACTCCGCCGTCGCCACCTGATCCACCGTCGCCAGATCCTGCGCCGTGCCCGCCGTTCCCGCCGTTTCCGGCTTTCCCACCGTCGCCGGATGTCGACGAACCACCATCGCCGCCGTCGCCACCGTCACCGCCATCCGAATTGCTGCCGGTCGGGGCGCTTCCGGCCTTGCCGCCGTTACCTCCTGTCCCGGGTGCTGTCGGCGGTACGCCTGCCGGATCCCCGGGTGCTCCGGGGCCGCCCGTCCCACCGTTGCCCGGCGGGTTGGACGCGCTGCCCGACGCGCCGGTGCCACCTGTTCCACCACCCGGCGGTGTTCCGTTCGGAGCACCCGGCGTGCCCGGGGGCGTGTCACCGGGGTATCCGTCGTATCCGTTAGGGTGCGACGGGTCTCCCGTTTGCCCAAACGGATATCCCGGCGGATAGTCCCCGTAATGGCCGCCTCCGAATTCGTACGTCGCTGCGGACGATACGGAGAGCGTGCTCGCCATGGTCACGATCAGAGAGATCAAGAAACGACGCTTCATGTCTTATCATCGAATGGTCACAACAATCTCGCGAGTCGCGAGCGGTTCAGGGACGACTACAAATGACTGCTTGGGGAAGCTGTCGTCCTGACCCCAGACCTCAAGCGTGACCGTCTCGCTCGGGGTCTCGATCTCCCAGTCGAAGGTGCCCTTGGCGCCGATCTTCAACGAAACGCGCTTGCCGTCGCCGGAAACGATCGACGCACGCGCCTTCTTGCGGAGCGCGTCACTTGGGGCCCTTCCGTCCTGCGTAACAATCTTTGCATCGAGGCGAAACGGGCGCATTAGTCGCACCGTGTAGCTCCGATCTGCTGCCGGGCCGTTGCGCAAGTCCACAGTGTCGGCGACCCACTTGGTAATCGTTTGGCGTCCCGACGTCTTGCTGCTGGCGATCGAACCGATCACCACAGTGATTTCAGCACCTGGCAATCCGCGCAACTGGAACTCGCCATTCGCGTCGGTGTCGGTCGTGCACAGCGGGTCGAACAGACCGATATTCAGTTGTTGCCGCGCCGCGATATCGACGCCACGAACAGGTGCGCCCTCGGCGTCGATCACGCGTCCGCTGAAGTCCGAGCCTGCCAGATAACGAAGCTCCAGGGTAACGGTCTCGCCCCCGACCAAATCCAATGATTGCGTCGGAGGCGATGCCCAAGCGGATCTCGCATGTCCCGGTGGGCAGTGGATCTGCGTGCGGAAGTGGCCCGGGTAGATATCCACGCAGTGAAAGAAGCCGTCCTGATCCGTCCAAGCGTCGTGCGAGAGCGATGCGAGCGGGGGATCAGCTTCCTGTAGCCGAACCATCACTCCGCTCACCGGCGCACCCAGTTGGTCCAACACCAACCCGTGCACCGTCGACGCCTTCCACACGTGGAGTTCGAGGTCGGTGGTGCCCGTCGATCCGACGTCCACGACGGTCTCGTAGTAGCCAGGTGACCGCGCAGCCGGTCCAGCGTCTTCCTGACTCCAAGGCGGCAGGATGTGAGGAGGGAGAGATGGCGCGTCCACAGTGAGGCGAAACCGTCCCTGGGCAAGGCGCGCGAACGAGAACGTGTCTCCGGCCATCGAACGTACTGGATCTCGACGTGGCGTGACGCCGCTCAGCAACACCGACGCTCGGACAGATTGCCCGAACTGGTCGACGACGCGGCCTCGGATCGACGCTGGTTCGGAGGCTCCCGACGGTTCGATGGCTCGCGGAGGCGGCGTTGTCGCGGGCGTATCTAGGACCCGCTGCTCCGCAGCAGGAGCGCTGGTCAACGGGGGAGGCTGCGAACTCCCAGCCGTCGACGCAGGTAGCTGCGTGGTGCCGCCACTCCAGTGCCAGTACGCAAGTCCGAAAGCGACTACGACGGCGGCGGCTACGGCGAGGATCGTGCGTCGTCGCACGTCGCTTCGCGCGCGCGGTGTGGATGCTTCGCGAACCGGCACGTCGTCTCCCATGAACTCCAGGCAAGTGGAGCTGCTGAACCGAGGTCTCCCAACCGCACGCGCAGGCTGGACAGCGTTTCAGTATGCAGTTCCGGCGAGGCGGTGACGCTTGCGGGACGTGAATGTTGGACTGTCCCTGTTCACCCTGGGAAGTGATCGGTACCTCCGCGATGGAGCTGCGTGAACGCACCGCGGATGTTTCCGCCGATCGATCGTCGGACGCGACGACGAACGAGCTCCGCGTCGTGTCTTACAACCGCGCGGGTGTTGGAAGTCGACGGGTGCGGATGAGGTTCGTGCCGGGGAGCTGAGACTTGCGCGGTAGAAGGCATCGGCGCGCGCTCGGAGCTCACATCGAAGTCGATCCCTGGTGCCCGACCGGACAGGATGTACGTTTGCCGACGGAGATCCGTCACCGAACCATGACCCGATCAGTGGCTGGTGTTGCTGGAGCGATCGCGCTGATCTTCGGCGTCGTTGCCTTGCTCGTGTTGTGCACGGACCGCTCGGTGGACTCAGTTCAGCGGAGCGAAGATCCTGCGCCGATGCAGGCGGATATCGCGGGTCCTTCGACTCAGATGGAACCGGCGCTCGGCGCGCGTTCCAGCGTCGATCCGGGCGCGGGCGACTCGGTTCCCGCTGTCGTCAACGACAGGGTGCGGTTTGCCTACTCCGACGGAAGTCCGGCGGTCGGGCTGTGGCTGCGGCGATCCGCGCGCTCGCTAGTAGGCAGCAGCTCGCTATCCGCCTCGGCCCCGAAGTGGAGGGTCGCCCTCGATGCGGAAGGAACAGTAGACGCCGCCACGCTCGACGCTCTCGGCGAGACGATTCAGGTCCGGCTGAGTTGCGACATCGTCCACATCTTCTCCCACAGCTCAGGCGATCGGCTTCACATCATCCCTGCGCCGCGGCCTTGCGACGTCGTGCTCCGCGGTGTGACGACGGGGCGCGTGCTCGTCGACGTTCGGAGTATTGAACTCGACCGCACCGGTTCGCTGGACTTGTTGACGAGAGTGGGCGAAGCCGGATTTGCGGACACGCTCGAAGTTCAGGCATCCTGCGACGCCGCTGGATCGGTCTTCGCGTTCCACCGGATCACGTTCGACGAGGGGGTCGACGTCGTCTCTCGACTCACGGTTCCCGGACGCTTCAAGGTGGAGAGCGTCTTGTGCCCGATTGGTTGGTGGGTGCCCCTGGCCACGGTGGACGCCTCGGAGTCGAACACGCTCGTGGTAACGGCCCAGGCTGTACCGATTGTCGAAGCGACCCTCCCCTCGCCGTACGCCGACAGCCGACTTGCCCCCAATCGAGTGTGGCTCGCGTATCGCATCGCGGCTGGCGGTTCGGTCGAGCTCAACCTGCCGTACGAACTGAGCATCGGTGTCGTGCGCGCATCGCTGTACGCGGATGAGGCACCTGCCGACGAGGTTCAGTTCTCCCTGAAGGTCTCGTGGCCGGACGGGTCTGTCGCGTCGACGCCGTTCGGCCCGTGGAGCGACCTGCTGCATCCAGCCGTGCTTCAGGTCGAGACGGGAAAGTGATCGTCCGGCGTCTACTCCGGTGAGGTGTCCGAACCGACTCGACCCCGACCGCTTAACAGCTTTTCGGCGCTCTCAGAGAGTTTGCAGAACGATCGAGCATGGGGTCCGATCAGCCTCGACGTGATCCAGATCGGGCACCCGATCTGCCCGGTGCAAACTGAGAACGCACCGCGCGAAACAGCGCGCGCATCTCGCGTCGCGTGCGCGACTTGTGACCGCCTCGCGAAGCACGCTCTTGGCGCGCTGTTCAGCGCTCGCCGCTACGGCTTACGAGCGCGAAAGAAGAGATGGCTCCCCGAGTAGGGCTCGAACCTACAACCCTCCGGTTAACAGCCGGATGCTCTACCATTGAGCTATCGGGGAGCGCGAGGGACGAGAAGGGTAGCCGGGCGACGCGGAGTGTCAAGGCTCGCGGTCAGCGGCGCGCGGGCGCGACGGCGGCCAGGAAATCGGCGACCGCGCGCGCGGAATCGGCGGCGAGCAAGAGGCCTCCTTCGTTGTGGCCGCCCCGGGTTTCGACGAAGGCGACCGGGCGCTTGGCGGCGGCGTGGAGCGCTCGGCCGTGTTCGAACGGCACGACCCGATCGCCGCGAGAATGCGCGACGAGCACCGGAACGTCGAGGGTCGCGAGCTTCGCCTCGCTGTCGTAGCGCGTGCGCGCGAGCAGGCGCACCGGCAACCACGGGTACGCGTTCGCTCCGACCGCAGGCAGCGACGTGAAAGTGCTGTCGAGGATCAAGCCGGCGAGCGGGCGGCGACGCGCGAGCTCGACCGCGATCGCGCCGCCGAGCGATTCGCCGTACGCGACGACCGCGAGGCCGGGCGCGCACCGCGCGAGTTCGTCGAACGCGCACTCGGCGTCGAGGTAGGTGCCTTCCTCACTCGGAGAACCGGCGCTCGCGCCGTAGCCGCGGTAGTCGAAGAGCAAGACGCTCGCGCCGAGCTCGACGAAGACGCGCGCCTTGTCGATGCGGTTCTCGATCGAGCCCGCGTTGCCGTGGCAAACGAGCACCGCGACACGCGGCGCGCGCGCCGGCAGGAACCACGCGGAGAGCGCGACGCCGTCGCTCGTCGTGAGCGGCGCGTCGACGTACTCGAGGCCGAACTCGCGCGGCGTCGTCGTCGGCGCGGGCCCCGGGAAGTAGACGAGCTTGCGTTCGAACGCCCACGCGGCGACGCAGACCGCGAGATAGAGACCCGCGGGGACGAGGAGCCAGACGAACACGCGACGCGATGTTCGCACGCTCACGCTCGCGCGGCGAGCAAACGCTCGACGTCCTTCGAACCGAGCACGACGTCGTCGCGCCCGACGCGTTCGAGCGCGAACCCCGGCAGCACTTCCGCGGCGGTGACGCGGTCCTCGCACGGTTGACGGCTCGCGCGCGCCGCCCACGCGACGACCGCGCGCGGATCGACGCCGGATTCGCGCAAACTGGCGAGCGAAAGATCGCCGCGCCGTTTCGCGAGCCGCGCGCCGCTCTCGTCGACGACCAACGGCACGTGCCACCAACGCGGATGGGGAAGAGCCAAGCGCGCTTGCACCCACTTCTGCCGCGCGGCGCTCGGCAGTAGATCGGCGCCGCGCACGATCTCGTCGACGCCGGTGCGCGCGTCGTCGACGACGACCGCGAGTTGGTAGGCGAACGCTCCATCGCGTCGTCGCACGACGAAGTCGCCGACCGAGCCCGCGACATCGAATGCGCGCGCGCCGAGGAAACCGTCGTTCACTTCGATCGGTCCGTCGTCGACCAGCAGACGCACAGCGCTCTTGCGGCCGGTCGCCTTCTCGGCCCCGTCGGGCGTGCGCCACTTCCCGCGGCAGGTGCCGGGATAGCGCGTTTCGTCGTCGCTGGCGTGCGGCGCGGAGAGCGCGGCGACTTCCGCGCGCGTGCAGACGCACGGGTACGCGACGCCGGCGGCGAGCAACGCGTCGACCGCGCGCTGCATCGGGCTCGTGTCGACGGACTGCAAGAGCGGCGCGCCGTCCCAATCGAGGCCGAGCCACGCGAGGTCCAGGAGCACGCCGTCGACGTAGCCCGGCTTGACGCGCTCGCGATCGAGGTCCTCGACGCGCAACAGCATCCGCCCGCCGCGCGAGCGCGCGTGCCACCACGCGAGCAGGAACGAACGCGCGTGGCCGAGATGCAGACGACCGGTCGGGCTCGGCGCCAAGCGACCGGTGGATGCGCCCGCGCTCATGGCGCGAGACTACTCGCGCGATCGAACCACGAAAAGAAAGACGCCGCGCCGGTCCGTTCGGACCGACGCGGCGTCGTGAACACGCGTGCGGACTAGTAGCGGTAGTGGCCCGGCTTGTACGGTCCGTCGACCGGCACGCCGATGTAGCCCGCTTGATCCGCCGAGAGGACGGTCAGCTTCGCACCGAGCTTCTCGAGGTGCAGCTTGGCCACCTTCTCGTCGAGGTGCTTCGGCAGGACGTAGACGCCCTTGTCGTAGTTCTTGTGGTTCTTGAAGAGCTCGACCTGGGCGATCACCTGGTTCGAGAAGCTGTTGGACATCACGAAGCTCGGGTGTCCGGTCGCGCAGCCGAGGTTCATCAAGCGACCTTCGGCGAGCACGATCACGCCGTGACCGTCGGCGAACTGCCAACGATCGACTTGCGGCTTGATGTTCTGGCGCTTGATGCCCTTCGCCTTCTGCAGGCCGGCCATGTCGATCTCGTTGTCGAAGTGGCCGATGTTCCCGACGATGGCGTTGTTCTTCATCTTCGCCATGTGCTCGACCGTGACCACGTTCTTGTTGCCGGTCGCGGTGATGAAGATGTCGGCGGTTCCGATCACGTCCTCGATGCGCAGGACTTGGTAGCCGTCCATGCACGCTTGCAGCGCGCAGATCGGATCGATCTCGGTGACGATCACGCGCGCGGCTTGGCCGGCGAGCGACTTGGCGCAACCCTTGCCGACGTCGCCGTAGCCGCAGATCACCGCGGCCTTGCCGGACAACATCACGTCGGTCGCGCGCATCAGGCCGTCGACGAGCGAGTGACGGCAGCCGTAGACGTTGTCGAACTTCGACTTGGTCACGGAGTCGTTCACGTTCATCGCGGGGAAGAGCAGCTTGCCTTCTTGCTGCATCTTGTAGAGACGGTGCACGCCGGTGGTCGTCTCCTCGGTGACGCCGAGGATGCCTTTGGCGATCTCGCTCCACTTGCGCGAATTGGACTCGAAGGCCTTCTTCATGGTCTTCAAGAACCACATCCAGTCTTCGGCGTCGTCCTTCTTCGGGAGCGGCACCTTGCCGGCGCGTTCGTACTCGACGCCGAGGTGGACCATCATGGTCGCGTCGCCGCCGTCGTCGAGGATCATGTTCGGACCGTCGCCGTCCGGCCACGTGAGCGCGGCTTCCGTCGTCCACCAATATTCTTCGAGCGACTCACCCTTCCACGCGAAGACCGGGATGCCCTTCGGGTTCGCGGGCGTGCCCTTGCGACCGACCGCGACCGCGGCAGCGGCGTGGTCTTGCGTCGAGAAGATGTTGCACGAACACCAACGCACTTCCGCGCCGAGATCCACCAACGTCTCGATCAAGACCGCGGTCTGGATCGTCATGTGGAGCGAGCCGGTGATGCGCGCTCCCTTGAGTGGCTTCTTGCCCTTGTACTCGTCGCGCATCGCCATCAGGCCGGGCATTTCGACCTCGGCGAGTTCGATCTCTCTGCGTCCGAAGGCGGCGAGTTGGATGTCCAGGACTTTGTAGTCGGGGAAGGTCGAGGTGGCGGTCGGAGCCATGGTGCGTTGCCGTCGAAAGGGTGGGGGAAAGGAAGGGCCGCCCGGGTCCGAAAGGACGCGCGGACGGCCCAATAAGGTACCGCGAGAGAGCCTCTGCGGCTCGCGGGACTTAGAGCTTCTCGAACGGCCTCCGAAGGCCGTTTTGGAGCCGAATCGGGGCCGAAGGGTCGCTAGCGCACATCGATCATCTTGACGCCGAGGATCTCGACCTCGATGCGTCCGCCGGGGAGCTCGATCGCCGCCTTCGCGCCGGCCTTGAGGCCGAGCATGCCGGCTGCGAGCGGCGCGCGGTACGAGATCGCCTTGGGCTCGTTGTCCCACGGACCGAGCAGCCAGACGTCGTGCTCTTCCTTGTTCGTGATGTCGCGGTAGTGCACCGACGTTCCGGGCGCGACCGTGTCTTCCGCGATCGGCGCGTTCTCGAGCAGAGCGGCGATGCGCAGCTCGCGCTCGATCGTCGCCGCGGCTTCGGTGAGGTGGCGTTGTTCCTCGATCGCCTGCGCCCACTCGAAGTTCTCCGAGAGGTCGCCGTACGCCGCGGCCTTGCCGATCGTCTCGGCGTTCTGCGGGATCTTGACCTCGCGGATCTCGCGCAACTCCTTCTGACGACGATCGAGTCCGGCGCGCGTCGTCCAGATGCGGTCCTCTTCCCAGAACGGAACTTCCTCGGCGCGCAGCAGATCGATGCCGCGCGCGAGCGCCGCATCGGTGATCGCGGCGTCGATCTCGTCGGCGACGCCGCGTTGCATCGTCGCGCGCAGTTGGCGGAAGACGACGAGGTCGGCTTCGACGAGCCACTGACCGAGCAACGGCTTGTCGCCCTTGGTCATCAGGTCGACGAGGCGCTGTTCGGCGCGCGCGAGCAACGCGTTGCCGCGCCGGCCTTCGGCGAGTTGCGCCGCGAGCTCGATCACCGCGTGAGCGCGTTGCACCGGCGTCGCGAAGTCACCTTCGATCTTGCCGTCCTCCGCGAGACGGATCAGCGCGAAGAGCGCGAACGGCGAGCGCATCGGGCGCGCGAGCAACGAGCCGTACTGCCGCGCGAGGTCGTCGGTGCGCTCGGCGGCGAGCAGCGTGTCGACCAACGGCTTGACCATGCCCGGCGAGGCGTGGTGCAGGTTCGTCGCGGCTTCGTCGATCCACGCGTCGCCGAAGAGTTCCTGCAACAGCGTAACGCTCTTCTCCTGATCGCGCGCGAGCGGGATCTTCTGGATCAACGCCCACACCGCCGACGGGATCGACGGGTCGGTCGGGTTCGGTTTCGCCTTCGCTTCGGCGAGCATCGTCGCGAGACCGACGGGCGTGACGCCGCGGTGCTCGCGCAACAACATCCACGTCGAGAGCCGATCGTCGAGCGGCGTCTTCGGCGTGAGCGTGAGACGTTCGAGCACGTCGAGGCCGACGTTGCGCACGCTCTCCTCGAGCTTGTTCGAACCGAAGATGTCGCGGGCGCGCGAGAGCGCGATCGCCAGCGTCGGCGCATGTTCGAGTTGGCGCTTCAAGCTCGCGACGGGATCGAGCGCGCGGCGCAGGATCTCGATCTCGACCTTCTGGCCGCTGCCGGAGACGCGGAACCACTCGCTGTTCTCCGCCTGCATGCGCGTCTTGCGCCACCACGTCGACCACGCGTTGCCGTCGAGCCCGACTTGTTGCAGCGCGTTCTTGATCGAGATCTGGCTCGTCTTGCCGGAATGGCGCAGCAGTACGGCGCGCAGGATCTCGAGCGGTTCCTTCTGGATCCGTTGCTTGAGCGTCGCCGGATCGCGCAGGTGCTGAGCGCGCAGGTCGTAGTCGGCGAGGCGTTCGAAGATGTCGACCGCGGTGCGCAACGGGAAACGATCCTTGCGGCCCGACGAGAAGCGCACGCCGAGCTCGAGTTCGCCCGGCACGTAATCGGTCACTTCGCCGATGCCCCAACCGCCGCGGTGGAAGATCACGACGCCCGGCGCATAGCAACGCATGTCGTCGAAGCAGACCCACGCGCGGCGCAGGTCGGACGCGTTGGGACGGAAGCCCGAGAGCTCGATGTACGCTGCGAACCACGGCTGTTCGCCCCACGCGGTCTGCGAATGGCGCCACAGGAGATCGGCGACGTCGCCGGTCGCAGCACCGCCGCGCAACGCGGCTCCGAGGACCAGGGCGGCGTCTTCCGCGCGGCCCGCAGCGGCGAGCTTGTCGGCGTGCTCGCGCAACATCGACATGCAGCGGGAGAGCCGGCGCTTCGCCGCCACGATCTCCATGGACTGCACCAAGTCCTCGATCGGGCCCTCGTTCTTGATCAACTCGCTCCAGGCTTCATCGAACGCCTGCCAGTTCTCTTCCGTTGCAAGGATCGGGAGGCTCATGCGCAGTTCCTGGTTGGTAGCGGTGCGGATCTCGGACGATCCGCGCTCGGACGAGGGCGCCCTCGACCCGACTCCGCGCAGCGCGGGGGGACGAGGGCACTGGCGCGGATCCTAGCCAATGGCGGACCCCGAGTCAGCTCCGAAAGTTCGCCCGGGGGGAGCAGCGGTTCGCGGCAAAGCTCCACGGCTGCGCGCGGCGCGGGCGCGCCGACAAGTCGCGCGGGGAGACCGCGCGACGGTGCCTGCGGCGCCACGGCGCGCTCACGCGCCGAGCCCGGCCCTTCGGCCGGGCCGTGTTCCGACTCGGAAGTTCCCAAGCGAACTTCCGACTCAGAACACTCAGGTGACTTGGAAGAACGCGCCCTTCAGGTAGCGCGAGCGGCTGAAGTCCGGCCGTTGGGGGTGATCCGGGCCCGCGCCGACCTGGAAGAGCAGTTTGACCTCGCGCCCGGCGCGCCGAGCCGCCTGGAAGAGCATGCCGATGAAACCGGGCTCATCGAGGGAGCCGGAGCACGAGAACGTCGCGAGGATCCCGCCTTCGGCGACGGTGGCGAACGCGAGCGCGTTGAAGTCGGAGTACTTGCGCAAGCCTTCCTCGAGCCGCTCGCGGGAGCCGACGAGCTTGTGCGGGTCGAGGATCACCAGGTTCGGCCGCGGCGGACGTTCGGCGCGCAGGAAGTCGAAGACGTCGGCGTGGATGAAGTCGACGACGAGTTGGTTCTGCTCGGCGGCTCGCGTCGCGCGCTCGAGCACGACCTCGTCGAGGTCGACCGCGCGCACGCGCTTCGCTCCGGCCTTGGCGCAGTTGAGCGCGAAGCCGCCGAGGTTGCAGCACAGGTCGAGCACGTCGCGGCCCTCCGCGAGTTCGGCGACGCGCCGACGGTTCTCGCGCTGGTCGCAGAACCAACCGGTCTTGTGGCCGAACGCCGGCGCGACCGGATACGCGAGACCATTCTCGTGGATCACGCGCTCGGCGAGCTCGGGTTCTTCGTCGGGATCGAAGCCTTCCGCGCGCGCCGCGGTCGCGGGCACGCGGTGCGCGACCTCGAACTTCGGGTAGAGCTGCTTCAACGCCGCCTCGATGTCGTGGCGCATGCGATAGAAGCCGAGCGCGTGGTACTCGCAGACCAACGCGTCGCCGAGTCGATCGACCACGAGTCCGGAGAGATCGTCGCCCTCCGCGTGGACGACGCGGTACGCATCGTGCGCGCGATCGAGGCGTAGGACTTTGCGGCGCAGATCGTCGGCTTGCTTGATCCGCCGCAACAGGAACTCGCGCGGTCGATCGAGGTCGTTCTTGCGGCCGCGCGAGACGAACCGCAGCCGGATGTCCGAGTACGGATTCCACAACGCGTGTCCGACGAAGCGCGCCGACGCGTCTTGGACTTCGACGAGCGCTCCGGGCTCGGGCGCCTGTTCGGGATCGCGCACTTGGCGCGCGAAGACCCACGGACCGCGGGTCAGTTCGTCGCTGTCGAGCTCGATCACGGTGCGCGCGGCGGCATCTTGCTTCTTGACGTCGCGAGGGAGAGGTTCGGGCATCGTGCAGATCCTAGCGCTTCGTCGCGTCCGCCGCCGTCGCCTGGGTTGCCCCGGCGGCATGCTTCGTGCGAACATCGCGTGGATGTCGAGCTTCTTCCTGGAAGTCCTGGCGATCGTCGGCGCGAGCGTGCACACGCTCGACGGCTCGCCCGCGAAGGTCGCGACCGTGTTGATCGACGGCGGCAAGATCGTCGCGGTCGGCGCCGACGTCGCGATCCCCGATGGCGCGCGGCGCATCGAGGCGGCGGGCTTGCACCTCTTGCCCGGTCTGATCGACGGCTACGCCGGCCACGATCCCGAACAGGATCTGCTCTACACCGCGGCGGGCGTCACCACCGTCGTCGATCACGGCAACGAACTCTCGCGCATCTTCGAGCAACGTTCTTCGCGCGCGCGCGACGTCGTCCCGGGTCCGCACATCGTCACCGCGGGCGCGGTGATCGACGGTTTGCCGCCGGCGACGACCGCCGCGCTCGTCGCGCAGAACGAGACCGACGTCCAGAACATCCTGAAGACGTTGGTCGAGCAGGACCCCGAGCAGCGCGTCGACTTCTTCGCGTTCGAGTCGAGCCTCTCGATCCCGGCCTGGAAGAAGCTGATCGAGCTCGGGCATGCGCAGAAGATGCTCGTGTGGGGACCGGGGCCGAAGGATGCGAAGCTCGCCGAGATCGTCGCGAGCGGCCAGGACGGCCTCCTGTTCCTCGACCACTTCGCGCCGGCCGACGGCCAGTGGCCGAATCTCGATCTGGCGACGCTCGATGACGTCGTCGCCGACCTCGCGCGCCGCAAGGTCGCGATCGTGCCGCTCCTGCGCGGCATCGGGCGTCTCGCCGAATCTCCGGAGAAGCAGGTCGGCGAGCTCGAGTACCTGAGCCCGTCCTTCGCCGGACAGTGGGCGACCGAGTGGCAGATGCGACGCAAGGTCACCGACGCCGACTACAAGGCGAAGGCGGGGCGCGTGCTCGAGAAGCAACGCGCGTTGGTGAAGAAGCTCTTCGAAGCCGGCGTCGTCCTCGTGCCCGCGAGCGGCGCGCCGCGTCCGTGGTTGACGCCGGGCGCCGGCCTCGTGCGCGAACTGGTCGAATGGCAAGCCGCGGGGCTCCCGGCGAGCGCGGTGCTCGCCGCGGCGACGCGCGGCAACGCGGCGCGCTTCGGACTCGCGGAGACGTGCGGCGCGATCGCGGTCGGCCTCGCGGCGGACCTCGTGCTCGTGCGTTCCGATCCCGAGCTCGCGGCCGCGAACTTGACCGACGTCGAAGGCGTGTGCGTGCGCGGTCGTTACCTCGCTCGCGCCGACCTCGACGCGAAACGCACCGCGTTGCACGCGACGCAGCAGAGCGCGCTCGACGCCGCGACCGCGCCGTTGCAGATCGCCGAACCCGATTTGCCCGCGGGCACGCGCTTGCTCGAGGGCTACAGCGAAACGGCGTCCGAAGGCGTGCGCACCGCGGGTGAACGTTGGGCGGTCGTCGCCGAGGCCGGCGGCGCGACGGTGTTCGCGGGCCGACGTTTCGTGCCGGGCGCGGGCGGACACGTGGACGTCGAGGTCGCGTTGACGCAGCGCGTCGTCGAAGGCGCGCTCGACAGCTTTCGCATCGACTTGAAGTCGGGCACGCACCATCTCGCCGTGCGCGGTCAGTGGGTCGCGGGCCAGATGCGCGTCGAACGCACGCTCGACGGCGCGCACGTCGACACCAAGAGCACCGCGGAGCGCGTCGGCTGCGTCGACGTCGACAGCGTGACGAGTTACATGCTGCTCGCGCGTTTCGAGAAGCGCGAGAAGCTGATCGCGTTGCGCTTCCACGCCGGCCTCGAGCTCGAGGTCGTCAGTTGGCAACACTCGGTCGATCCGCAGGGCTGGCAGATCTACCGCACGCCGAGCGGCGGACGCGCGGCCGAGTTGACGGCGAAGGGCTCGCTCTCGCGTTTGCTCGTGCAACAGGGCTCGGGCCAAGTCGAGACGCGCACGATCGCGGGCAACGGTCCGGGCTTCGCCGGCGCGAGCGCGAAATGAGCGCGGGCGAAGCGGACGCCGCGAGCGCGCGTTTCTCGAGCGCCGAGAACCGCGACGTGCCGCTCGCGCGTACGGGCGAATTCCGACCGCTCGTCCTGAAGTCGCTCTCGATCTGGCCGCCGGTGGTGCTCGCGCCGATGGCGGGCGTCACCAACTTTCCGTTCCGCGCGCTGTGCCGCGAGTTCGGAGCCGGCCTCTACGTGTCGGAGATGATCACCGCGCGCGGTTTCCTGATGGGGAACTCGCGCACGATCTTGCTCGCGAGCTCGCGCGACGACGAACGCCCGCGTTCGGTGCAGGTCTACTCGTCGGATCCGGTCGACATCGGCGAGATGGTCGCGCGGCTCGTCGACCAAGGCGTCGATCACGTCGACCTCAACCTCGGCTGCCCGGTGCCGAAGGTGACGGCGTCGGGCGGCGGCAGCGCGATCCCGGTCAAGCCTCGTTTGATGGCGCGGCTCGTGCGCGCGATGGTCAAGCGCTCTGGAGCGGTGCCGGTGACCGTGAAGGTGCGCAAGGGCATCGACGAGGACTTGCTCACGTACCTCGACGCCGGCCGCGTCGCGGGTGAAGAGGGCGCGAGCGCGATCGGACTGCACGCGCGCACCGCGGCGCAGCTCTACCACGGCGAGGCGGATTGGGAAGCGATCGCGACGCTGAAGAGTGCGGCGACGATCCCGGTGCTCGGCAACGGCGACGTGTGGGAGTCGTTCGATGCGCTGCGGATGATGCGCGCGACCGGTTGCGACGGCGTGATCGTCGGACGCGGTTGCCTCGGACGGCCGTGGCTCTTCCGCGAGCTCGCGCAGGTGTTCGACGGAAGAGAGCCGGGTGCTCCGCCGAAGCTCGGTGAGATCGCGGCGATCATGCGCGACCACGCGCGGCGTCTCGTCGACTTCTTCGGCGCGAAGGTGGGCATGCAGCAGATGCGCAAGTGGACCTCGTGGTACACGAAGGGCTTCGCCGGTTCGGCGGCGTTGCGCGATCGTCTGCATCGCATCGAGACGTTCGAGGAACTCGATCTCCTGCTCGCAAACCTCGACGCGAACGAACCGTTCCCGCTCTCCGCGTTGCGCGTCAGCCGAGCGAAGGGCGGCCGCACGCAGAAGGTCTCGCTGCCGCACGGCTACCTCGCCCAGCGCGACGACGACACACCGCCGCGCTCGCCGCACTCTCTCGCCGAGATCGAGGCGTACGAGCGCGCGTTGAACGCCGGTTGAGCGCGCAATTCCGCGCGGCTTGACCGCGGTCAAGGAGTTCGCTGCGTCGGACGCCGATGCTTGGGTTGTCGACCTCGATCCAACCCACGGAGTCCAACATGGCACCAGCGCCCGCATCGCGTCGCTTCTCCCTCGATCGCATCCTGCTCGCTTCGATCGTCCTCGGCTTCACGGTCCTGATCCTCGGCGGCTACGGCATCTGGCGCGCGCGTGCGCCGATTCCGGAGCGCACGACGACCGACGCCGGCGCCGTGCTCTTCACCGCGAGCGACATCCGAGGCGGACAGGCGCTCTACCAGAAGCACGGATTGATGGAGTGGGGCTCGGTGCTCGGCCACGGCACGTACTACGGCGCCGACTTCACGGCCGAGACGTTGCATCAGCGCGTGCTCGCGTTGCGCGAGGTCTTCGCGCGGGAGCGCGGCGCGGCGAGCTACGCGCTCGCGAGCGTCGACCAGTCCGCAGCGATCGACGCCGAAGTGAAGCGTTCGACGCAGGCGAATCGCTACGACGAGAGGACCGGCGAACTCGCTCTCTCCGCGGGCGAAGCGGAAGCGTTCGCGGCGGTCGAAGGCGCCGTGCGCACGCGCTTCGTCGACGGCGAGCCGTCGCGCGCTCTGCCGAAGGGCACGTTCCAAACCGACGCGAGCGGCGACGGTCGTTGGATCGCGCCGGGTGATCCGATCCATCAGCTTGCGGCGTTCTTCTGGTGGACGTCGTGGCTCGCCTCCGCCGAGCGGCCGGGCACCGGCGCGTCGTACACCAACGAGTGGCCGTACGATCCGGACGCGGGCAACGAGCTCGCCGCCGGCGCGATCCTGTGGAGCGGCGTGTCGGTCGCCGCGCTGATCGGCGTGCTCGCGGTCGTGATCCTGATCTGGTACCGCGGGCGCTTCGAGATGGAGGAGGCGCCGTCGGTCGGCCGCATCCCCGCGACGCCGATCGATTGGCTGCCGGTCTTCCCGAGCCAACGCAAGACGATCAAGTACTTCGTCACCGCCGGCGCGCTGTTCCTCGTGCAGGCGCTGCTCGGCGGCTACCTCGCGCATTACTACGTCGAAGGTGGCGGGTTCTACGGGTTCGAGCTCGCACGCGTGCTGCCGTTCACCGTCGCGAAGACGTGGCACCTGCAGCTCGCGATCTTCTGGATCGCGACCGCGTGGATGGGGATGGGGCTCTACGTCGCGCCGTTGGTCGGCGGCGGCGAGCCGAAGCACCAAGGCAAGCTCGTCGATCTCTTGTACGGCGCGTTGGTGTTCGTCGCGGTCGGTTCGCTCGCGGGCGAATGGCTCGGCGTGACGGGCAAGCTCGGCAGCTGGTGGTGGTGGCTCGGTCATTCCGGTTGGGAGTTGGTCGAGCTCGGCTACGCGTGGAAGATCCTGCTCGCGGCCGGTTTCGGACTGTGGCTCGCGTGCATCTGGCGCGCGACGCGCGGTGCTCTCGCGAAGGAACACGGCGCGGAAGGTTGGGGTCTCGCGCGTCTCTTCCTCGCCAGCGCCGTCGCGATCCCCGCGATGTTCACTGCCGCGTTCCTGATCACGCCGGGCTCGCACCTGACGATGGCCGACTACTGGCGTTGGTGGGTGATCCATCTCTGGGTCGAGGGCATGTTCGAAGTGTTCGCGGTCGTCGTGCTCGGCGTGTTGATGGTCAACATGGGACTGGTCACGCGTTCGTCGGCGGTGCGCTCGCTGAAGTTCCAGCTCGCGATCCTGCTCGGCGCCGGCGTGATCGGGATCGGGCACCACTACTACTGGATCGGAGCACCGGGCTTCTGGATCGGACTCGGCAGCGTGTTCAGCGCGCTCGAGGTCGTGCCGCTCGCGCTGCTCGCGGTCGAAGCGTGGCAACAGTGGCGCGTGATCCGCGCCGGCGGCGAGAGTTTCGTCTACAAGCACACGTTCCGCTTCCTGATGGCGGTCGCGTTCTGGAACTTGGTCGGCGCCGGCGTGTTCGGCTTCCTGATCAACTTGCCCGCGGTGTCGTACTTCGAGCACGGTTCGTTCCTGACAGCGAACCACGGCCACACCGCGACGATGGGCGTGTTCGGGATGTTGGCGATCGCGCTCGCGCTCTACTGCGTGCGCAACGTCGCGACGGAGCGCGGGTACGCATCGAAGCTCTTCACGCTCTCGTTCTGGGGCCTGAACGTCGGGCTCGCCGGCATGGCGATCGTCACGCTCTTCCCGGTCGGCGTGATGCAGATGATGGAAGCGATGCGCCACGGTTTCTGGGCCGCGCGCAGTGTCGCGTTCTATCACCAGCCGGTGGTGCACACGCTGTTGTGGCTGCGCATCGTGCCCGACTCGATCTTCATCGGGCTCGGCGTCGTGCCGCTCTTCGCGGGCCTCACGATCGCGTGGCGTAACTTGCGACCGGTGACGCCGATCGAGGACGCCGTTCGAGTCGCAAGCGCACCGCGGCGCGAGCCGTCGTTGCCCGCGACCGCGGTGAGGTGAGCGCGCGGCCGAAGGAAACGAGAGCGGCGAGTCGTAGGACTCGCCGCTCTAGTGGTCGTTCGGAACGGTCGCGTCAGACGCTCGCGAGCTGCTTCTCCATCGCCGCCGAGTACGTGCCCGTCTGCGCGGCGCCGTTCAGTTTCGCGCGGTGGATGTAGTGCGATTGGCCGAGCTTCCAGTTGGATTCCTTGCCGGCCCACGCCTTGATCGCCGGTGCTTGGAGCGCGCGGCCGTAGGAGAACGTCAGCACCCAAGGCAACGGGCCCTTCGCGTTCATCGCGGAGAGGTGCGCGGTCGCGTCCTCGTCGCTCTGGCCGCCGGAGAGGAACGCGATGCCGGGGACGGCCGACGGAACGGTGCGCTTCAGGACGACGAGCGTCTTGGTCGCCACTTCGTCGACGCCCGCTTGCTTCGCGCACTGCTTCCCGCTGACGACCATGTTCGGCTTGAGCACCATGTGCTCGAGGGTGACGCGGTGGATCGCGAGCTCGGCGAACACGATGCGCAGCGTGTTCTCGGTGACCTCGAAGCACGTGTCGATCGTGTTGTCGGCGTCCATCAACACTTCGGGCTCGACGATCGGCACGATGCCGGCGGCCTGGCAGAGCGCGGCGTAGCGCGCGAGCGCTTGGGCGTTCGCCACCAAGTTCGAGTGCGTCGGAATCCCGCTGCCGATCGTGATCACCGCGCGCCACTTCGCGAAGCGCGCGCCGGCGGCCTTGTACTTCGCGAGGCGTTCGTCGAGTCCGTCGAGGCCGACGGTGATCGTCTCGCCGGGACACTTCGGCATCGCGATCGTGCCCTTGTCGACCTTGATGCCCGGGACGACGCCTTGCTTCGACAGCAATTCGGCGAGCGGCGTTCCGTTGCGCGCCTTCTGGAACAACGTCTCCTCGTAGAGGATCACGCCGCTCGTGTAGCTCGCCATGCTCGGCGCGGTGAAGAGCATCTCGCGGTAGTCGCGGCGGTTCTCTTCCGTGTTCGGGATGCCGGCGCCCTTGAAGCGCTTCTCGATCGTGCCGGTGCTCTCGTCGGCGGCGAGGATGCCCTTGCCGCGCGCCAACAGCGCGCGAGCGGTCTGCTCCATTTCGGTGTACAGCGTGCTCATGGTCGTGTTCTCGGGGTGGGGGGGGACGAAGGGCGAAGAGGATAGCGGCGGGCGCGAAAACGGACTAGCCGCCGGAGCGCGAAGACTTCGACTTCGCCGGCTCGGGCGGACGTTGTTTCCGTTGCAGCGCGCCGGTTTCGACGAGGATCCGCGCGAGCACGTCGTGGACGCGTTGCGCGTCGCGATCGAGTTCCGCTTGGCGAGCTTGGGCGCGAGGGACGAGCTCCGCGTTCTTGTCGAACGACTCCGACCACGCGACCAGGAACTCCTGGCGATGCGCGGCGTCCGGCAACTTCGCTGAGAGTTCCTTCGGCATCGAAATCGCCGACTCCCACAGTCCGTGCAGCCGCAAGCGATGTCCGACGTAGCCGTCGACCAACGGTACGGTCCCCGACAAGTACGTCGACGCGAGCGCCGCGCGCAGGCCGCGGTAGTCGCGCGCGCGCAGGTAGAGCTCGCCGACCTTGTCGTAGATGCCTTCGTGCTGCTCGTTCGGGATCACGGCCTTCCATGTCTTCCAATCGCCGAGCACGTCGTGCACGACGCCGAGCACGTCGACGTCGGGCATCTCCATCTCCGCGCCGGACGACCACGCGTCGAAGAGCGTGATCCCCGGATACACGGTGCCTGCGCGGTCGGTGTACGCGTGATCGAACGCCGCGAGCGTCTTCTGCTCTTCGCCGCGATCGAGTTCGCGTTCGACCTGCGCGAGCGCCAAGTCGTAGCGCGGCGGATGGCCGGTGAGTCCGTTCGCGAAGACGCGTTCCGCATCCTCGGGATCGGCGAGGCGCACGACGAGGCGTCGGCCCCAGTCGTAACGAAACGCGGGATCGAGCCCGGTCTTCGGCACGCGCTTCAACAAGCGTTCGCGCTCGTTGCGCGCGGCCGGCGCATCGAACTCGAGCACGTTGCGCGCGATCGGTTGCGCGGGGGCGTGGACGTTCGGATCGAAGACCGGCGTGCCCGCGTCGACGGGCAGCAATCCCGGATCGGTTTCGTCGAGCGAGAGCGCGTGCTCGATCAACGCACGTTGCAGTCCGTCTAGAAAGCGCGCTTCCTCCGCGAAGTGCGCGGCGACGTCCGCGCGTTCCGCGTCGGTCAGCAAACTCCAACCGCGGCGCAACTCGTCGTCGCTCGGCAACGCGGGCGCGCTCGGCGTCTGCGCGAGGGCGATGCAGACGAGGAAGCCGACACCGAACATCGCCCCAGTATCGTCGCGCGTTCGGCGCGGTCGAGGGGCTCGACGAAAAGCGCGCGACCCTCTTCACCGAGGGTCGCGCGGGGTGGAAACCAAACCAAGGAAAGGAGGACCGCCATGGGAGCGATCCGTTCCGCGACGCTCGCTCGCCCTTCCCGCGCAGGACACCGGACACAGGCCGGGTGTGCGTGACACCCGTTTGGCTCGAGACCCCGATCCCGTGCCGGACCGGAGTGCGCCTGTCGGCGTTCCTGGAAGGTCGTCCGAGCGCCTCGGACACCCCAAAACTACCCCAGGTCGGCGAGTAGGGCGGAGGTGCGAGGAAATCTCGCTCTCAGGCGCGCGCCGGAGCGCGTTCGCCGCCGGCCTCGCCGCCGCGACGTTTGCGGCGACGGCGACGGCGCGTCGAACGTTTGGCCGCCTCGATCTCGTCGGGGCTCGTCTCGCCGAGGCGCGCGTGGCGCGACACCCACGCGTCGTACAAGTCCCAGCCTTGTCCCCACGCCATCGAGCGCAGCTTGAAGAGCAGCAGCGCCTCGGGGAACTCGTCGGAGCGCATGAAGAGCAGCGGACTGAAGCGCTTGCTCGCCGTCTGACTGAAGCGTCGTTGCTGCACGATGATCCGCTGCGCGCGGCCGCCGTCGCGGCGCGACAAGCGCATCGTCAACGCGAACGGTTCGAGGAAGTCCGACGCGGATTCGACGAGGTCGCCGGCCTCGCGCTGATGATCGGCCGCGTCGCGTTCGATCAGGCGCAGGCAGAGCACCGCGATGCACACCGCGGGCGTCGGCGCGGCGCCGGCGTGGACTTCGGAGTCGAGGGCCTCGAGCAGACGCCAATACGAATCCGCACGATCGTGCGACGCGGGATCGGGATCGTCGCGCTTCCCGAGGAACTCGTCGACTTGCGGGAGGATCACGTGCAACGCGCCGCACGCCCGCAACATGCGGAACGCGCCGAGCGACGTGCCGGAACGCAGGAGGCGCAGGATCTCTTCGAGCACGCGCGGCTTCGCGGAGCGCGCGAGGTCGGGCGAGAGCTCGCACATCGCGTCCCACGTGTCGTCGTGGATGCGGAAGCCGAGGCGCGTCGCGAATTTGACGGCGCGCAGGATGCGCACCGGATCCTCGGCCATCCGCACGCGCGGATCGCCGATCGTGCGCAGCACGCCGGCCTCGAGATCCGCGAGCCCGTCGACGTAGTCGATCACGCGGTGGTTGAGCGCGTCGTAGAACAGCGCGTTGATCGTGAAGTCGCGGCGCTGCGCGTCCTCGCGCGCGGTGCCGTACTCGTTGTCCTCGACGATCAGCAGGTCTTCGTCGGCGTCGCGGGGTTCCGGAGCTCGCCGGAACGTCGCCGTCTCGATGATGTGGGCGCCGTACGAGACGTGGACCAGGCGGAAACGCCGTCCGATGATGCGACCGTTGGCGAAGAGTCGCTTGACCTGACGCGGATGGGCCGCGGTCGCGACGTCAAAGTCCTTCGGTTTGCGGCCGAGCAACAGATCGCGCACGCAACCGCCGACCAAATACGCTTCGTAGCCGTTGCGCGTCAGCCGCGAGATGACGCGCAGCGCGTCTTGATCGAGGTCGTCCTCCGCGAGCGGCCGCTCGAGAATCCGCGGCGCCGCACCGCCGGGCTCACCGGAGACGGGACCAGGTTTCTCGACTTCCTTGGGCGTCATTCGGGAGCGGGAGCGTGTTCGCAAGCGTTGCGCGACACCTTACGTCGAGACTCCGCGCTCCGCAAACGCGTCGACGTCGGCTGCTTGCGGCACGCAAGTGCGACCAGTACCTTGTCTCGCCGCGTTAGGGCAGTAGCTCCAACGGTTAGAGCGACTGATTCCAAATCAGTAGGTTCGGGGTTCGAATCCCTGCTGCCCTGCCAAATCGCCTTCGGCACCCGAGCGTTCCTTCCCCGTCGAGTTTTCCGCGCCCATGAGTTTGCAGCACCCCGCCGACGAACCGCGCGAACGAGACGACCGCGAAGACGGTGCTCCCGGCGAGGCTCCGAAAGGCGCCGGGGGAGAGGACGGCGGCACGGACGGCGCAGAAGAGGCCGCTCCGGAAGAAGCGCCCGAAGGAGCCGCGGAGCCCGGAGTGACCGCGAAGAAGGTCGACGATCCCGACGGCAAGTTGCTGCACGCCGCGACGCCGGTTCCGTCGCTCGACGAGCTCTTCGCCGCAATGCAATGGGCGTTCGAGGGCCTCGAGTTGGACCCCGGCGTGCTCGAGCGTTTCGCCGCGCACGCGCGCGCAGTGCTCGAAGGCAACCAACGCATGAATCTGACGGCGATCGTCACTCCGAAGGAGGTCGCGGCGAAGCACTACCTCGATGCGTGGCGCGCGACGCGGATCGTGCCATTGATGGGGCGCAGTCTGCTCGACGTCGGCACCGGCGCGGGGTTCCCCGGCGTACCGATCGCGCTCTCGGAGCCCCACGCGAAGGTCGGGTTGCTCGACTCGTTGAAGAAGCGCGCCGACTTCGTCGCCGAGTCGGTTTCGAAGCTCGCGATCAAGAACGCGTTCGCGATCAACGAGCGCGCGGAAGACCACCTCGCGCGCAACCGCTACGACATCGTCCTGATGCGCGCGGTCAGCTCGGTGCGTGAGAACGTGCGCCTGCTGCGCAAGGTCCGCCACTCCCACAAGGACCTCCTGATGTTCAAGGGCCCGTCGTGGTCGCGCGAAGTGCGCGCCGCGGAACGCGAGGCCGAACGCTTGGGTTTCCGCCTCGACACGGTGATCGAGCACAAGCTCCCCGGCGAGATGGGCGACCGCGCGATCCTGGTCTACCGCGCGCCCGGCGGTCACGGAAACTGACGATGTCGATCGGCTGGTGGATCGCGATCGCCGTCGTCGTGATCCTGGTCGTCGTGATCGCGCTGGCGATGCTGGCGTACCCGAAGGACAACTCCTTCTAGCGCGCGCGGAACGCAGAGCGCGCGAGTCCGCAGCTCATCTGCGTCGGCATGGAGCGCGCCGCACCGAAGACCACCGGCGCGGCGGAGAGTCGGTGAGTGCCGTTGCTCTTCAGCCGCGCCGGAATGGATGTGGTGCCCGAGGGGGGGGTCGAACCCCCACTTCCATGGTTAGGAAACAAGGACCTGAACCTTGCGCGTCTGCCAATTCCGCCACCCGGGCAGGTAGGGGGCGAGAAGGTAGGGTCGCTCGCGCGTCAGGTCAACGCTCGTCCACGGCGAATCGGCGCGAGCGAGCGGCTATCCTCGCCCCGTGAGCGACAAGGAACCGACGATCCGCGTGCTGGCCCAGAACCGCAAGGCGCGCCACGAGTACGAGATCCTGGAGGAGCTCGAGTGTGGCGTCGAGCTGACCGGCACCGAGGTCAAGAGCCTACGCAACGGCGGCGGCTCGATCGCGGAGAGCTACGCGATGGTGCGCAAGGACGAGCTCTGGCTGATCGGCGCCCACATCCCCGAGTACAAGCAAGGGAACATCTTCAACCACGAGCCCGATCGCGACCGGCGGCTGCTCGCGCACCGCGGCGAGATCGAGCAGTGGTACAAGCGCGTCAAGGAACGCGGCATGACGATCGTGCCGCTGACGCTCTACTTCAAGGGCGCGCGCATCAAGCTCGCGATCGGCCTCGCGAAGGGCAAGAAGCAGTACGACAAGCGCGCGACGATGAAGGAACGCGACGACCGCCGCGACATCGAGCGCGCGCTCAATCGCCGACGCTGAAGCCGCGCACGCGTGTGCTAGGATCTTCGCTCCACAGGTGGGGGCGAACTGGTCTCGACCGGTTTCGTTCTTCGCCGGGCTGCGTGTCGGGGATCTCGAGTCACCCCGCTAAACCCTCTCGGGAACACGGCTAATCTGCCGAACCTTTTGCTCTCGCCGCCTAGTCAATAGGTAGCCGTTCCCCGCGGAGTGTCCGCGGCTGCGGGTGAACGCCACAGCGGGCTGGTCGCGAAGCTGCACTCCGGGGCGACGCGGCGAGAAACACGAGAGTTGGTCGAACGCGAGCCGGTTGACGGGCGCGCGCGCGACGAGAACCAAAGCGACAACTACACACGTAGATGCACGGCGCGGCGTGATTCCGGGACGCGGGTTCAACTCCCGCCGCCTCCACCACTAGCCATTCCGCCGCGGATGAAGCGCAACGGGCGCGAGCAGCGGCTCCGCACGCGGCGGAGGCATTCTCCGAGCTTGCGCCTCGTCGTCTCAGCTTCGTCGGCGTGGGCTGCGCTTCTCGATCGGCAGCAGCGACGTCAGCTTCTGATAGAGCTCGAAGAGGAACACGACGCGTTCCGACTCGGCTGCGAAAGAGCGCTTGCCGTAGGCGGAGTCGACCGCTCGGTCGAGGGCTTGATGCGCCTTGGTGAGCTTCGCCGGCATGCTGACCGGATCGTAGAGATCGGCGAGGGAACTCTTGGGGAACTCGGCGCGGCCGTCGAGCACACCCTGCGCGGCGCGTTCTATCGCCTCGCGTGTGTCGCCGTCCGGGGACTGTGGCCAGGGGAAGTTGTTGTAGACGATGTCCTTCGAGTACCGGTACCGGCTCTCCAGGCGTCCGCAAACGTAGCGCACCCACGCCATGTGCATGCCGGACGACAGGATGCCGAAGTGGTACAGGGTGGCGTCGGGGATCAGGAGGTTGCTGTTGCCGACGATCACATCCGGTGGCAAGAGCCCCATCGGAATGAAGCGTCGCGCCTCGGACGAGTGACATGGGATGAGCAGGTAGCCAGTCTTCGGCTGACGGATTTCGGCGAACAACGCCGCGAACTCGGCGCGCTTCCTCGTGCCCTCGCGCCGGCTCTTGCCACGGTGGGCCTTGACCTCAGCAACGCGACCGCTCACTTCCGGAAGTGCCCGGAGCTCGGCTGGCTCGATGTCCTCCAACCACAGGCACCACGCCGTGCCTCGATTGAGGAATTCGTCCGCGCCCAAGAAGGGTCGGATCCACTTCGCCGCCAGCGGTTCGACGGCGAGGAGCTGAGCGCGCTCGTCGTCGGACAATAGAAGGTGTCCACCGTCGTTCGGCATGTTCCCGAAGTCCATCTCAGGTACGTTGCAGATCGGCCGATGGCGTGTCAGCAACACCAGGTCGGCCGCATCGACTAGGTACGGGTTGATGTTCGACGCTGCGATTGCGTGCGGTGTGCCGTCAACCTCGTCGTACTCGAAGATCTGCTTACCGGTTCGGTCGACCGTGCCGAAGCCGATGATTACGCAGTGAACCGCGGCGACGCCCTTTGCCTCGTTGCTCCACCTGAACGTGCGGTGCGCGAAGTGGATCTTGACCCCGCTCCGGAGCATGTGACCCCAGAGCACGCCGACCTGCTCACCCTGTACGATCGAACTCGTCGAGACGAAGGCGCAGCGGGCTGCTGTCTCGCGCACATACGCCGCGGCCTTCACGTACCACGCGGCGACATAGTCGAGCACCTTGAAGGTCTGGATCGCGCCGCAGACCGTCTCCAAGTCCTTCTTTTGCTGGGCACTCTGACGCTGTTTGCCGAGGAACGGCGGATTGCCGAGCACGCAGGTCACGACATCGTTCGGCACGACCTCGTTCCAATCGATCTCGAGCGCATTCCGGTGGTGGATGTGCGCTGACGCCTGCAGCGGGATGCGCGCGAAGTAGAGTCCGAACTCGTTACTGACGAGCTGGTTCATCTGGTGGTCGACAAGCCAGAGTGCCACTTGGGCGATCTGTGCCGGGAACTCCTCGATCTCGATGCCGTAGAACTGATCGACGTCGACCTTGGTGAAGGCATGTACTTCGAGCATGCCCGTGCCGCCACGCTCGACGACGCGCAACACGTCGAGTTCCAAGAGACGCAACTCGCGGTAGGCGATCGCGAGGAAGTTCCCGCAGCCGCACGCCGGGTCGAGGAAGTGGAGGCGCCTCAGCGTGTTGTGGAACGCGAACAGCCGATTCTTGTTCCCCTTGACGCGTTCGAACTCAGCGCGCAACTCGTCGAGGAAGAGCGGTCGGATCACCTTCAGGATGTTCTGCTCGCTCGTGTAGTGCGCGCCGAGGTTGCTACGCGCCTTCTTGTCCATGATCGACTGGAAGAGCGCGCCGAAGATCGCGGGGCTGATCTTGCTCCAGTCGAGCGCGCAGGCCTCGAGCAGCGCTTCGCGCATCGTCCGGTTGAACGCGGGGATCGGCAGTGTCTCCTCGAATAGTTTCCCGTTGACGTACTCAAACGCGGCGAGTTGCTCGTCGAGCGTCTTCAGGCGCCGCTCGCGCGGCGTGTTCAACACCTCGAAGAACTGCGTGAGCTGCGCTCCGAGGTCCGAGCCGTCTTCGGCGGTGCGTTTCTCGATCCAGTCGCGGAAGCTCTGTGCCGGCTGAAAGATCCCGGTGTCGTCGGCGAACATGCAGAACAGCAAGCGCACGAGCAGGACTTCGAGTCGGTGTCCTTCGTACCGCGTGGCCTTCAGCTCGTCGTGCAAACGACCCATCCGCTCGGCCGCCTTGATGTTGACGGCGCTCTGCGGCGCGACGGCCTGCGACTGATAGCCCGCGATGAACGCGAAGAGCTTCACCTGCTTGGGAAGCTCTTCGAGCTCGAACTCGTTGGTCGTCCCCGAATCCAGGTCGTACACCCGGAACCGCGCGAAGTCAGAGACGATCACGTAGCGCGGTAGATCGCGCTCCTTCAGGTCCGAGAAGTAGTCGAGCGCCTGGTCGTATGCCTTGTCGAGGCTCGCGCCGCGCGACTTGTGCTCGGCGATCAACTTGCCCTTCCAGAAGAGGTCGATGAAGCCGCTGCCGCCGGAACGCGCGGCGGGCTTCTCGAACTGAGCGACGCGTCGGCGGGTCAGGCCGAAGACCTCGAAGAACTCGTTCCAGAATGTCTGCGCCTCAGCGCGCTCGCGCGACTCGTCCTTCCAAGTTCGGGCGAAGCCATGGGCTCGGTCGCGGATCTCGTTCCAAGAAAGAGGCAAGTCGGTTCCTCGCTGTGAGCGCGTGGCGGGCGTGTTGGCGCATCATGGCCGTCGCCACGGTGGTGGGCAACGCCTACGGTCGACGCCCCTTGTGTCAGCGACTGCAACCGACGGCGCGCTGAGCTTCGCTCCGCAGCGAGCGCGCGGACCTTGCGAGTCGCCGTTGCGATCTGCAATCTACGGCGACGGGTCGCGGTGGACCCGAAGAGGAAGACCGATGACGACGTCCGAAGGGCAGAAGGCCGCGACTCCGATGACGATGGAAAAGTCGCTCGATGTGCTGTGCATCAACACGATCCGCACGCTGTCGATCGATGGAGTGCAGCAAGCGAACTCCGGGCATCCGGGTTTGCCGCTCGGCGCCGCGCCGATGGCGTACGTGTTGTGGCAGCGGCATCTGCGGCACAACCCGAAGAACCCGCGCTGGGCGGATCGCGATCGCTTCGTGCTCTCGGCCGGGCACGGGTCGATGTTGCTGTACTCGCTCCTCCATCTGTTCGGCTACGACGTCTCCCTCGACGACCTGAAGAAGTTCCGGCAGTGGGGGAGCAAGACGCCGGGCCATCCCGAGATCCACGAGACCGCGGGCGTCGAGGCGACCACCGGTCCGCTCGGACAAGGCAGCGCGAACGCGGTCGGCATGGCGATGGCCGAGCGCATGCTCGCCGCGCGCTTCAATCGGCCGGGGCACACGCTGTTCGATCACCACACGTTCGCGTTGGTCAGCGACGGCGACTTGATGGAAGGCCTGTCGGCCGAAGCGGCGTCGCTCGCCGGGCAGATGAAGCTCGGCAAGCTCATCTACCTCTACGACTCGAACGACATCACGCTCGACGGACCGACCAGCCTCAGCTTCTCGGTCGAGGACGTCGCCGCGCGCTACCGTGCGTACGGTTGGCACGTGCAGATCGTCGTCGACGGCAACCACGATCTCGCGGGCCTCGATCGCGCGCTGCAAGCCGCGAAGGCGGACGCGACCAAGCCGTCGTTGATCATCGTCAAGACGACGATCGGTTTCGGCAGTCCGAACAAGGCGGGGAGCTCGGACGCGCACGGCTCGCCGCTCGGACCGAAGGAGGTCGAGTTGACGAAGGAGAAGCTCGGTTGCGATCCGAAGCTCACCTTCCACGTGCCGAGCGAAGTCGCGACCGCCATGCGCGCGTCGTGCGAACGCGGCGTGCAACTCGAAGCCGACTGGAACACGCGCTTCGCCGCGTACGCGAAGGCGTTCCCTGAACTCGCCGCGGAATGGAAGCGTCGCGAGAAGGGCGAACTGCCCGCCGATTTCGACGCGGATCTGCCGAAGTGGGCGCCCGGCGCGGGCCCCGCGACGCGCGAGGCCGGTGGCAAGGTCGAGAACGCGCTCGCGGCGCGCATCCCGGAGCTCGTCGGCGGCGACGCCGATCTCTCGGTGTCGACCAAGACTTCGATCGACAAGGGCGGTTCGTTCGACGCCAGCAACGGCGCCGGTCGCAACGTGCACTTCGGCGTGCGCGAGCACGCGATGGGCTCGATCGGCAACGGCATCCTCTATCACGGCGGACTGCGGACGTTCGTGTCGACGTTCTTCGTGTTCTCCGACTACATGCGGCCCGCGGTGCGCCTCGCGGCGCTCAACGGCTTGCCGCTGATCTGCGTGTGGACGCACGATTCGGTCGGCGTCGGCGAGGACGGACCGACGCACCAACCGGTCGAACACCTCGCGTCGCTGCGCGCGATGCCGGGGCTCGACGTCGTGCGTCCGGCGGACGCGAACGAGACCGCGGAGGCGTGGCGTCTCGCGCTCGTCCAGACCAAGCGCCCGACCGCGCTCGTGCTCTCGCGGCAGAAACTCCCGGTGCTCGTCGGCACGAAGGAGAAAGCGCGCGAAGGTTTGGCGCGAGGCGCCTACGTCCTGGTCGAGCCGCAGGGCGGCGCGCCGACGGTGATCCTGATCGCGACGGGCTCGGAAGTTTCGCTCGCCGTCGAGGCGGCGAAAGCGCTCGCCGCGAAGGGCGTGCGCGCGCGCGTCGTGTCGATGCCGTGCATGGAGAACTTCCGCCGCGCGGACGCCGCGTGGCGCGAGTCGGTGTTGCCGGCGAAGGTGCGTGCGCGCGTCGCGATCGAAGCCGCCGCGAGCTTCGGTTGGCACGAATGGATCGGTGACGGCGGTACGACGGTGACGATCGATCGCTTCGGCGCGTCGGCGCCGGGCGAGACGGTGTTCGAGAAGCTCGGCTTCACGACGGCGAACGTCGTCGCGGCGGCCGAGCGCGCGATCGCGGGGACGCGTTGAACCGCGCGGCGCTCGCGGTGCTCATTCTGCTCTGCGCCGGCTTCGGCGCGGGCTGCCACATCACCGGAGCGCGCGTCTACAACCTCGACGAACTCCACGACGCCAACGGACGGCACAAGTACCGCGCGGCGCTGTTGACGGACACCGGCTGGCTGATGCGTCAAGGCTTCAGCGGCGCGTTGCGCGGCTTCGGCGCGAAGATCGCCGTGCAAGACGCGGAGCCTTCGAAGGTCGAGGACCCGACCGAGGCGTGCCTCGAGAACCTGAACGGTCTCACCGACGCGGACTCGAACGATCCCGACGTCGCGGCGACGCAAGTCGAGATGTGCACGCGCATCGTGCTCACCGATCCGTGGCGGCTCTCGCGCGAGCGCGCGGCGCTCGAGCTCGGTCGCGCGGGCGCGCGGCTCGAGCTCGCGAAGCAGCCCGCGCGCGTCGTCGGCGCGCAGACCGCGACCTCCGAACAGTTGAGCGACTTGCTCGCGCGCTTCGTCAAGGCGGTGACGCCGTACGTCGCAGGCGGCGATCGCGCGGCGGCGAAAGCGGACCTCGAACGTCTCGCGACGGAAGCGCGCGGCTACGAGTACGACGGCGCCGGTCTGCCGCGGCTCTTGCGCGGCGTGCGGTTGCTCGCGTCGCGGCTCGGACGCGACATTCCGGCGCTCGCGGAACTCTCGCTCGACCTGCAAGCGCGCGGCGTGCGCATGGGGCTCGAACACGCGCTCGACGACGAGGACGGCGTCGTCGCGGCGGCGGCTTCGCGCGCGGGACGTCGTGCGTTCGGCGATGCGTGGTGCGAGCGTGTGCTCGCTCGCCTCGCGCGCCGCGACGCGCAGCCCGAGCTCTTCATCGCGTACGCCGAGGACTCCGCGCGCAACGGACTGCCCGAGGGCGCGGCGCACGATCCGTCGTTGCGCATGTTCTACGGCCTCGCGCACCAACATCCCGACAGTCGCGTCAGCGTCGCGGCGATGGGTGCGCTCGCGCGGGCTTCGGGCGGCGAGCTGACCAGCCTGCGCGAGGAGGATTGGCGCGACTGGTGGCAAACGCACGCGCCGGCCTCGAGTTCCGCGCCCGCCGCGCCGAAACAGCCTGGCGAATCCGGGCAGCCTTGAACTCACCGCGCGCGAAGAACAAGTCTCGTTGGATCGCGATCGTCCAGGTCGTCGTCGGTCTCGGACTGCTCGCGCTGGTCGCGTACTTCGTGCCGTGGCGCGATCGCTTGCTCTGGAACGCGGACGGCGCGAAGCGTTCGTTCGACGGGACGATCCACGGCGAGTGGAAGTCCGAGGCGGTCGACTTCGAGTTGCTCGAAGTGCCCGCGGATCTGCCGCAAGAGCTCGTCGCCGCGCGCGCTTCGCAGGACGTCGGCTCGAGCCTCCACCTGACGCGCGGCCCGCACGTCGATTGGCGTCCGGGTTTGCTGCGCGTCTTCCGCGAGCTCGACACGTCCGGCCTCGTCAAGGCGTTCGCGTGTCTGTGTTGCGGCCTGAGCTTCACCGTCGTGCGTTGGTGGCGCTTGCTGCTCGCCGCCGGTTGCCGCGCGACGTTGTTCCAATCGTTGCGGCTCACGTTGCTCGGGATGTTCTTCAATATCGTCGTGCCGGGGCTGACCGGCGGCGACGTGATCAAGGCGGTGCTCGTCGCGCGCGAGAACCCGGGCAAGAAGACCGAAGCGGTGATCTCGGTGTTCGTCGACCGCATCATCGGCATCCTCGTGCTCGCCGCGATCGCGACGGCGGTGATCATCGCGAGCGGTGAGCGCTACGCGGCGATCCGCAAACCGGTGATCGCCGCGGCGGTGATCGGCACCGTCGGCGCGTTCGCGTACGTCAACGGCGCGCTGCGGCGACTGATCGGGCTCGATCGTCTGATCGCGAAGCTCCCGGGCGCCGCGCTGTTCCAGAAGATCGACCAAGCGGTGCTCGTGTACTCGAAGCAACCGTGGGAGATGCTCGGCGCCGTCCTGTTCTCGATCGGCAACCACTTGAGCGTCGTGCTCGGCGTCCTGACGCTCGGCCGCGCGTTCGGCGACACTATGCCGACGCTCGACTACTTCGCCGCGGTGCCGATCGCGAACATCGCGACCGCGCTGCCGCTCTCGCCCGGCGGCTGGGGTTTCGGCGAGGCGGTGTTCGGGACGTTGTGGGAGATGCTCGGCGGCAGCGCTTCGCTCGGGATCGCGACCAGCGTCACCTTCCGACTGCTGCTCTTGTCGTTCGGCCTGGTCGGCGGCCTCTTCCTGTTGATCCCCGGCGGCCGCGTCGACCTCGCGGAAGTCGAGCGCGAGTCCAAGACCTAGTTTCGCGGAACGACGCGCTCGCGTATCCTCCGCGCCCTTCGTTTTCGGAGGAAGCGCATGTCTCTCGTCGTCATCGGAACTCTCGCCTACGACTCGATCGAAACGCCCTACGATCGGCGCGCCGACGCTCTCGGCGGTTCGGCGATGTACTTCTCGGTCGCCGCGTCGAACTTCGGGCCCGTGCGCCTGGTCGGTGTCGTCGGCGACGACTTCAAGAAGTCCGATCTCGACTTCCTCGCCGGACGCGGCATCGACGTCTCCGGCGTCGAGGTTGCGAAGGGCAAGAGCTTCCGTTGGTCGGGCCGCTACGAAGCGGACTGGAACACGCGGCACACGCTCGACACGCAGCTCAACGTCTTCGAGCACTTCGATCCCAAGTTGCCACCCGCGTGCCGCGACGCCGAGTTCGTGTTCCTCGCGAACGCCGAGCCGCGCATCCAGATGAAGGCGCTCGACCAGGTGACGAAGGCGCGCTTCGTCGTCGCCGACACGATGAACCTGTGGATCGACATCAAGAAGAGCGACTTGCTCGCGTTGCTCGCCCGCGTCGACGGCGTCGTCCTGAACGACGAAGAGGCGCGGATGCTGACGGGCGAGAAGAACCTCTTCCGCGCGGCGCACAAGGTCCTGACGTACGGCCCGCGCTACGTGATCCTGAAGAAGGGCGAGCACGGCGCCTTCCTGATCGGCGCGGACGCGCACTTCTCGTTGCCGGCGTACCCGGTGAACGCGGTCGTCGACCCGACCGGCGCCGGCGATTGCTTCGCGGGCGGTTTCATGGGGTACGTCGCTTCCGCGCGCAACATCGAGCCGCGCACGCTGCGTCGCGCGATGTTGTACGGCACGGTGACGGCGAGCTTCTGCGTTCAGGGCTTCTCGGTCGAGGACATCGGCAAGCGCACGCGCACCGACGTCGAGTCGCGGTTCAACGAGCTGCTCGACATCACGTCCCTGTGAGCGCCACCCAGGCGCGCCCGCGGCTCTTCGTCGCGCTGATGCTCGAGCCGGAGCTCGGCGCGGCGGTCTTTCACGCGGTCGAGCCGGCGTTGGCGGGAGCCGAGCTGCGGCGCCATGCGCCGGGCGAGTTGCACTTGACGCTGTTCTTCCTCGGCGCGACCGGCACCGACGTCGCGGAGCGCTTGAAAGTCGACCTCGCGGCGGTCGCGGCTCGGCACACGGCCCTCGACCTGCGGCTGACGCGGGCCGGCGCGTTTCCGGAGCCGGGGCGCGAGCGCGTGCTCTGGATCGGCGTCGACGAGCGCCGCGCGGGGCCACTCGTCGCGCTGCAGGCCGACGTCGAGGCAGTGTGCGTCGCGGCCGGTGCGACGCGCGAGCCGCGGACGTGGCGGCCGCACGTGACCGTCGCTCGTCGGCGGGACGAGAAGGTCGGCGGGAACGCGGCCTCGGTGCCGGCGCAGTTCTACGACACGAATCTCGACCTGGAGTGGAAACCGAAGCGCCTTCAGTTGGTCGAATCCGTGGCTGGGCGAGAGCGAGCGGAATTCGTGCGCGAACGCTACCGCGTCGTCGCGGACTTCGCGCTCGCGACTCGCTAGCATTGGCCCCGGGCTGACCTTTCGAGCGAGAACCATTCATGAGCAGCGTGCCTTCCAACACCGACTCCAAGGACTCCGCGACTCAACCGGAGTCCGCCAAGCAGAAACTCCTCAACGCCGCCCTCGGCGAAATCGAGAAGAGCTACGGCAAGGGCGCGATCATGCGCCTCGGCTCGAAGAGCGCCGACGCCGAGATCCGCGGCATTCGCACAGGCGCCATGTCCCTCGACATGGCCCTCGGCGGTCGCGGTGTGCCGCGCGGGCGCGTATGCGAGATCTTCGGGCCCGAGAGCTCGGGCAAGACGACGCTGACCTTGCACATCATCGCCAGCGCGCAAGCGGCCGGCGGCATCGCGGCGTTCGTCGACGCGGAACACGCGCTCGATCCGGCGTACGCGCGCAAGCTCGGCGTCAAGCTCGACGACCTGCTCGTCAGCCAACCGGACAACGGCGAACAGGCGCTCGAGATCGTCGAGACCTTGGTGCGCTCGAACGCGGTCGACGTCGTCGTCGTCGACTCGGTCGCGGCCCTCGTGCCGCGCGCCGAGATCGAGGGCGAGATGGGCGACTCCTTCGTCGGCCTCCAAGCGCGCATGATGAGCCAGGCGATGCGCAAGCTGACCGGCGCGATCTCCAAGTCCGAGTGCTTGGTGATCTTCATCAACCAGATCCGCGAGAAGATCGGCGTGATGTTCGGCAGCCCCGAGACGACTCCCGGCGGCCGTGCGCTGAAGTTCTACGCGTCGGTGCGCCTCGACATCCGCCGCATCGGTCAGATCAAGGAAGGCGAAGAGGTGATCGGCAACCGCGTGAAGGTCACGGTGGTCAAGAACAAGGTCGCGCCGCCGTTCCGCAAGGTGGAGTTCGATCTGCTCTTCGACCGCGGGATCAGCTACGAGGGCGACATGATCGACCTCGGCGTCGAGAAGGGCGCGATCTTGAAGAGCGGCACGTGGCTCTCGTTCAAGCACCCGAAGGACGGCGAGATTCGTCTCGGCCAAGGACGCGAGAAGGCGCGCGCGACGTTGCTCGACAACCCTGAGCTCGCCAAGGAACTCGAGGTCCAGATCCGCGCCAAGTTCGCGGCGAAGGACGAAGCTCCCGCGGCGCTGACGCCCGGACAGAATGCGGCCCAGGTTCAGGCCCAGCCTTCGGCGCACGCCGCGACATCCGCCAAGTCCGCGGAGGATCCGCGCGCGGTGGTGCGCCCGGCGAAGACGCCGGTCAAGACCTGACCACCGCGTTCGTCCCGTTGGGGTCGGCTGGGTCGGCCTTCAAGCTCGCGACCCGTCGGCGTAAACTCCGGGGCTGATCTCCAGCCCCGCGAGACGTTCCATGACCCAGACTCCGTCCCAAATGTCGAGCGAGCCGAGCGTGAAGAGCGCCGCTCGAGTGCGCGCCGAGTTCCTCGAGTTCTTCCAGGCTCGCGGACACCGGTTCGTACCATCGAGTCCGGTGTTCCCCCAGGATGATCCCACGTTGCTGTTCACCAACGCGGGGATGAACCAGTTCAAGGACGTCTTCCTCGGCTTCGGCAAGCGCGACTACACGCGGGCCGTCAACACGCAGAAGTGCATCCGCGTCTCGGGCAAGCACAACGACCTCGAAGAGGTGGGACTCGACACGTACCACCACACGTTCTTCGAGATGCTCGGGAACTGGTCGTTCGGCGACTACTTCAAGCAAGACGCGATCACCTGGTCGTGGGAACTCCTCACGAAGGTGTGGGGCCTGCCGAGGGAACGCCTGTGGGTGACGGTCTTCGGCGGCGACGTGAAGGACGGACTCCCGGCCGACGACGAGGCCGAGCGCATCTGGCGCGAGAACACCGACATCGACCCGACCCACATCCTGCGCTTCGACCGCAAGGCGAACTTCTGGGAGATGGGGGAGACCGGTCCGTGCGGTCCGTGCACCGAGATCCACATCGATCGCGGCGCCCCGGGCTCGGATCCGCGCGACGGCGCCGATCCGAAGCTCGGCGTCAACGCGGGCAACGAACGCTTCATCGAGCTCTGGAACAACGTCTTCATGCAGTTCAACCGGCAGGACGACGGCTCGCTCGCGCCGTTGCCGGCGAAGCACGTCGACACCGGCATGGGACTCGAGCGCGTGGTCGCGGTGATCCAGGGCAAGCGCTCGAACTACGACACCGACCTCTTCACGCCGATCTTTCGCGCGCTCGAACGGCGCACCGGCAAGCGCTACGGCGACGACGAGAAGGTCGACATCGCGTTCCGCGTGATCGCCGATCACCTGCGCGCCGTCTCCGCTGCGTTCGCCGACGGCGCGCTGCCGTCGAACGAAGGTCGCGGCTACATGCTGCGCCGTCTGCTGCGCCGCGCGGCGCGTTTCGGGCGCCAGACGATCGGTCTGCGCGAGCCGTTCCTATTCGACGTCGTGCCCGCGGTCGGCGAGGTGCTCGGGCCGGCGTTCCCGAACATCCGCCAACGCGAGGCGCACATCCAACTGCTCGTGCGCGCGGAAGAGGAATCGTTCGGCGTGACGCTCGATCGCGGACTGGTGCTCTTCGCGGATCTCGCGGGCCGTCTCGAGAAAAGCGGCAAGAAGGAACTCGCCGGTTCGGAGGCGTACGACCTCTACGCGACGTACGGCTTTCCTCAGGACTTGGTCGAGCAGATGCTGCGCGAGCGCGGTTGGTCGCTCGAGCGGGCGAGCTGGAGCGCCGCCGAGGAGAAGCACAAGAACGCCTCGCGCGCCGAAGGCACGTTCAAGCAACTGCTCTCGGCGGAACAAGTCGCCGGTCTCTCCGCGACGACCAGCACCTACCACGACGTTGGCGCCGCGAACGCCGAGCTCGACACGCGAGTTGTGCGCCTCTTCCAGAACCCTGGTCAGAAGGACCGCCTGATCCTCGAGCGCAGTCCGTTCTATCCCGAGGGCGGCGGCCAGGTCGGCGACGCGGGACGGATCGCAACCGCCGACGGCACGTTCGTCTTCGATGTCGAGGACACGAAGAAGACGGGCGACGTCGTCGTCCACGTCGGGGCTTCGCGCGGCGCGGCGCGCGAAGGACTCGCGGTGCGTGCGACCGTCGACGTCGAACGCCGCAACGCGACGCGCGCGAACCACACGGCGACGCACTTGATGCACAAGGCGTTGCGCGAAGTGCTCGGCGAACACGTCACGCAGCAGGGCTCGTACGTCGGACCCGATCGCTTGCGCTTCGACTTGTCGCACCCGAAGGCGATCACGGCGGAAGAGCTCGAGCGCATCGAGCGCTTGGTGAATCGCGAGATCGCCCGCAACCAACCGCTCACCACGACGGTCGAAGAGCTGAACGCGGCGAAGGCGCGCGGCGTGATGGCGCTGTTCAGCGAGAAGTACGCGGACCGAGTCCGCGTCGTCGCGGTCGGCGGTTTCTCCGCGGAACTCTGCGGCGGGACCCACGTCGCTGCGGCCGGCGACATCGGCACGTTCGTGATCGCGTCCGAGCGCGCGCTCCAAGCCGGCGTGCGCCGGATCGAGGCGTTGACCCGCGACCGCGCGGTCGAACACGTCCAAGCCCAACGCCGCACGCTCGACGGCGCGGCGCGCGCGCTGAAGACGAACCCCGAGGAGCTCGCGGGCCGGATCGAGCAGCTCCAGAAGGAAGTGAAGGAGCTGAAGAAGAAGGGCGAGAAGTCGGCGGTCCTGGACGTCGGCTCGGCGTTCGACACGTTGAAGAGCGCGCGCGTCCAACGCGGCGACGTGCACTGCACCGTGCTCGACTTCCCCGAGCTCGACACCGCTGCGCTGCGCGACCTCGGCGACCGCGCGCGATCGCTCGGGGCGGATCAAGCGGTCGTGCTCTTCGGTCGCGCCGACGGCCGCGTGCCGTTCCTGATCGTGTTCGAAGGCGCGAGCCTGAAGAAGGGGCTGAAGGCCGGCGAGCTCGCGGGCAAGATCTCCGCGGTGCTCGGCGGCGGCGGCGGCGGCAAGCCGACGCTCGCCCAAGGCCAAGGCCTCTCGCCCGACAAGGTCGGCGAAGCGCTCGCCGTTGCCGAGGCCTACCTAACGACCGCGCTGGGGTAGCGGACCGCGTTGACACCCCCTCCAGCGACAGCTAGCATCCCCGCCCTCCTTGGCCGCCGTCACGCGGCATGCAGCCTCCGAGCGCCGCAAGGGCGCCGCTCACGGCCGCGAGAACGATCCACATGCCGAACCCGAAACGACGCCACTCCAACCAGCGCACCCGCTTGCGCCGGACCCACTACAAGATCAAGGCGTACGCGCCGAACCACTGCGGTCGCTGCGGTGCCGCGGTGAAGTCGCACTGCGTGTGCGACAACTGCGGGTACTACGGCTTCGCGAAGGGCGGCGAGAAGAAGGGCACGGACGTCCTGCAGAAGGAAGTCTTCTAGGCCCGCGCCGCGCACCTCATGGCAGCGCTGCGTATCGCGCTCGACGTGATGGGGGGCGATCACGCCCCGGACGCCACGCTGAAGGGCGCACTCCTCTCGGTTTCGGCCGAGGCCAAACACCGCATCGAGCCTTCTCGACTGCTGTTGGTCGGCGACAAGGCGGCGATCGAGCAGGGTCTCGCCGCGCTCGGGGGCAACCCGGGCTTCGAGATCGTCCACGCGAGCCAAGTGATCGCGATGGCGGAATCGCCGGCGAGCGCGCTGCGCTCCAAGCCCGACTCGTCGATCGCGGTCTCGATCGCGTTGGTGAAGAAGGGCCTCGCGGGCGCCGCGGTCAGCATGGGCAACACCGGCGCGATGGTCGGCGCCGCGACGTTGATGCTCGGCACGCTCGAAGGCGTGAAGCGTCCGGGCATCGCGGTCGCGGTCAACCTGACCGGCAAGCCGGTGACGCTGCTCGACATGGGCGCGAACACGGCGCCGAAAGCTCAGCACCTCGTCCAATACGGCCTGATGGGTTCGGTCTACGCGCGCGCGTGCCTCGGCCTCGCCGAGCCGCGCGTCGGACTGCTCAACATCGGCGAGGAAGAAGGCAAGGGCACCGAGCTCCACAAGGAGGCGTACCCGCTCTTCAAGGCGAGCGGCCTGAACTTCGTCGGCAACATCGAAGGCCACGACATCTTCCGGCAATCCGCCGACGTCGTCGTCACCGACGGCTTCACCGGCAACGTCGTCCTCAAGCTGCTCGAAGGCTTCTCGCAGTTCATGCTGCAGCTCGTGCTCGGCGAACTGAAGGCGCACGGCGCGAGTTGGGCGGGTGAAGCTCTCGCGCACGTCAAGAAGCGCGTCGACTACGCGGAGTACGGCGGCGCGCTGCTGCTCGGCGTCCAAGGCACGGTGGTGATCGGTCACGGCCGCTCCGACGCGACCGCGGTCTCCAACGCGATCGGTCAAGGCGCGCGGGCGATGGACGCGCAGGTCAACGAGCACATCGTCACCGGACTTTCGCGCGCGGGCGCGCAAGCTTGAACAGAACCGCGCGGCGCGGCGGCGCTACGATGTGCGCCGCTTCGACGACGGCCGAGCTCGAGCCACGTCGCTTCGCCGGAGCGAGCGAGTCCACCCCTTGCAAGGAGTCCCTATGACCTCGCGCGTGCGCGTCGGCATCGCCGGCACCGGGTCCTGCATGCCCGAGCGGGTGATGACCAACCACGACTTCGCGAAGCTCGTGGACACGTCCGACGAATGGATCGTCCAGCGCACGGGGATCAAGGAACGTCGCTTCGTCTCGGAAGGCGAATGCACCAGCGACCTGTGCGTCGTCGCCGCGCAGCGCGCGCTCGAATCGGCGGGCCTGAAGGCGACCGACGTCGACCTCGTGATCACCGGCACGTTGACGCCGGATTACTTGCTGCCCGCGGTGTCGTGCTTGATCCAGGATCGCATCGGCGCGAAGCGCGCGGGAGCCTTCGACCTGAGCGCCGCGTGCACCGGCTTCCTGACCGCGCTGAGCGTCGGCGAGTCGTTCGTCGCCGCGGGCCGCGCGAAGTGCGTGCTCGTGATCGGCGCGGAATCGCTGTCGCGCTTCCTCGACCTGCAAGACCGCTCGTCGTGCATCCTCTTCGGCGACGGCGCCGGAGCCGCGATCCTGCGACCGTGGGACGATTGCCGGACCGGCGAGGTCCTGAAGACGACGCTCGGCGCGGACGGTTCGGGCTTCGAGCTGATCCACATGAAGGGCGGCGGCGCGAAGCAACCGCCGACGCAGGAGAGCGTCGCGCGCGGCGACCACTTCATCCGCCTCAAGGGCCGCGAAGTGTTCCGCTTCGCCGTCACGAAGATGTCCGACCTGATCGTCGAGATGGCCGAGGGCTACTCCTACGAAGACATCGGCCTGATCGTGCCGCACCAAGTCAACGCGCGCATCATCGAGTCCGCGATGGAGCGCGTCGGTTGGCCACTCGACAAGGTCTTCATCAACATCGACAAGTACGGCAACACGTCGGCGGGGACGATCCCGATCGCGCTCGACGAAGCGCGGCGCGCGGGACGGCTCGAGTCGGGCAAGCTCTTGATCTCGGTCGCGTTCGGCGCCGGTCTCACGTGGGGCGGAACGTTGATCCGTTGGTGAGCGCGCGATGACGACCGCGACGAACGAAGGCGTGCTCTTCCCGGGCCAAGGCGCTCAACACGAGGGCATGGGCCGCGATTGGTGCGAAGCGTTTCCGATTGCTCGCGAGACGTTCGCGCGCGCGAGCCGCGTGCTCGGCTTCTCGCTCGAGGACGCGTGTTGGTCGAAGGGCGACGAGGTGAATCGTACCGACGTCGCGCAGCCCGGCATCTTCGTCACCGGCGCGGCGATCGTGAACGTGCTCGTCGAGCGCGGCTACGATCCGAAGAGCGCGGCGCTGACCGCGGGGCTCTCGCTCGGCGAGTACACGGCGCTGTGGTTCGCGGGCTCGCTCGAGTTCGACGATGCAGTGAGGCTCGTGCGCTTGCGCGGCGAAGCGATGCAGGACGCGAGCAAGCAGATCCCGAGTTCGATGGTCAGTTTGATGGGCGCGACGGAAGACCAAGCGCTCGCTCTCGCCGCCGTCGGCGCGACGAAGGGCATCTGCTCGGTCGCGAACCTCAACGCGCCGGGACAAATCGTCGTCGCGGGCGAACTCGCCGCGCTCGACGCTGTCGAAGCGGCCGCCAAGGATCACGGCGTGCGCCGCACGCGACGCTTGGTCGTCGCCGGCGGATTCCACAGCGAGTGCATGCGCCCTGCGGCCGAACGCCTGAAGAGCGCGCTCTCCGAGATCACGATCCGCGCGCCGCGCGTGCCGTTGATCACCAACGTCACCGGTGAAGAAGTCGCCGATCCCGAACGAATTCGCGCGAACCTCGCAAGCCAAGTCTGCGCGCCGGTGCGGTGGGAGCAGAGCATGCGTCGGGCGCTCGCGCGCGGCATCTCGCGTTTCCTCGAACCGGGGCCGGGGAAGGTCTTGGCGGGCTTGCTCGGCAAGATCGCACCCGAGGCCGTCGTGCGTTCGGCGGCCGCGCCTGCGGACGTCGTCGCGTGAATCCAAGCTCCTCGCCGCCCGTCGCACGCGCGCTCGAAACTGCTTGCAAAGGCGCGCCCTCGGCGCTCGAATCGCCACCCTTTCCTCCCCGCTCCTCCGCGTGACACAACCTCTCGAACGCAACCTCGACGGCCGCGTGGCCCTGGTGACCGGCGCCTCGCGCGGCATCGGGAAGGCGATCGCGTTGAGGTTGGCCCTGCGCGGCGCGCGGGTCGCGTGCGTCGCGACCAGCGCCGACCGCGCGCGCGACACCGCCGAGCAATGCTCCGCCGCCGGCGTGAAGGCCGCGGCCTTCGGCGTCGACGCGGCGCGGACGGTGGCGGTGACCGAGCTCGTCGGTCAAGTCACGGCCGAGCTCGGCGGGCTCGACATCCTGGTCAACAACGCCGGCATCACGCGCGATCAACTGATCCTTCGCATGAGCGAGGACGAGTTCGACCAAGTGATCGCGACCAACCTCAAGGGCGCGTGGAACTTCTGCCGCGCCGGCGCGCGCACGCTGATGAAGGCGCGCGGTCGCATCGTCAACATCTCGTCGGTCGTCGGTCTCACCGGCAACGCCGGCCAGTGCAACTACGCGGCGAGCAAGGCGGGCCTGATCGGCCTCACGCGCTCGCTCGCGAAGGAACTCGCGCCGCGCGGCGTGTGCGTCAACGCGGTCGCACCCGGTTTCATCGAGACCGACATGACCGCCGCTCTCGACGAGAAGGCTCGGGCCGCGTTGCTCGAGTCCATTCCGCTCAGCCGCATCGGAACGACGGAGGAGATCGCGCTCGCGGTCGACTTCTTGGTCGGTCCGGGCGGCGCCTACGTCACCGGCCAGACCCTGGTCGTCGACGGTGGGCTCTCGATCTAGCCACGGACCCCCGTATTTTCCCCCTGGAGGCATCAAGGTGACCAATCCCTCGGTAGAGGAACGCGTGATCAAGATCGTTTGCGATCAGATGGGCACGACGCCCGACAAGATCACGCAAGAGACTTCCTTCATCAACGACCTCGGCGCCGACTCGCTCGACACGGTCGAGCTGGTGATGGAGTTCGAGGACGAGTTCGAGATCTCGATCCCGGACGAGGACGCCGAGAAGATCCAGTCGGTCGGCGACGCGATCAAGTACATCAAGTCGAAGAGCTAGGCGCTCGCCGCGGCGTGTTCCGCTCCGAGCGACTCGCGTGGTCGCTTCGGTGCGGGCGTTCGCCGGGGCGTCGCGTCGGTTCTTCAAAACGGACGAGGTGAGCTCATGCGTCGAGTCGTGATCACGGGCCTCGGCACGATCAATCCGCTCGGGAACGACGTCGAGACGACGTTTCGCCGCATGCTGAACGGCGAGAACGGCGTCGGAGCGATCACGAGCTTCGACACCACCGACTACGCGGTGCACTTCGCGGGCAACGTGAAGTTCGACTCCGCGCCGCACTTCTCGGTGCCCGACCTGCGCAAGCTCGATCCGTTCACGCAGTGGGCGCTCGTCGCGACGCGCGAGGCGCTGCACGACTCGGGTCTCGAACCGAAGAACGACGCGGAAGAAGCGCGCGAGCGCTACGGCTGCATCATCGCAACCGGCATCGGAGGCATCACCGGGATCGAGGAGCAGTTCCTCGGTCTCCAGGAAAAAGGTCCGCGCCGCGTCAGTCCGCACTTCATCCCGCGGATCATGGCGAACGCCGTCGCGGGACAGGTGTCGATCGAGAACGGACTGCTCGGCACGTGCTTCACCACGTCGAGCGCCTGCGCGTCCGCCGGCCACGCGATGGGCATGGCGTGGCGCGCGATCCAGTGGAACGACTGCGACGTCGTGATCACCGGCGGCGCCGAATCGGCGACGACGCGTCTCGGCCTCTCGGGCTTCTGCGCCGCGCGCGCGCTGTCGACGCGCAACGACGATCCCGGCGCGGCGTCGCGGCCGTTCGATCGCGACCGCGACGGCTTCGTGATGGGGGAGGGCTGCGGCATCCTCGTCTTCGAGGAGTACGAGCGTGCGAAGAAGCGTGGCGCGAAGATCTACGCCGAGGTCAAGGGCTACGGCTCGACCGACGACGCGTACCACATCACCGCGCCGCAAGAGGACGGCAAGGGACCGGCGCGCGCGATCCGCGAAGCGTTGCGTCATGCCAAGCTCGAGCCGACCGCGATCGACTACGTCAACGCGCACGGCACCAGCACGAAGTACAACGACGCGATCGAGACCAAGGCCGTGAAGATGGTCCTCGGCGATCACGCGAAGAAGATTTCGATGTCGTCGACCAAGTCGATGATCGGACACTTGCTCGGCGCGTCCGCGGCGATCGAGCTCGTGGTCACCGCGCTCTCGGTCCACCGCAACGTCGTCCACCCGACGCGCAACTGGACCACGCGCGATCCCGAGTGCGACCTCGACTACGTGCCGGGTAGCGCGCGCGAGCTGACGGTCCGGAACGCGATCTCGAACTCGTTGGGCTTCGGCGGTCACAACGTTTGCCTTTGCATCGGAAAGCCCGCCTAGGGCGCGCCTTCCGCCTCTCGCGCCGACCCGCTAGAATTCACGTCAGACGTTCTCTCCCGCGTCTCGGCCGCTTGCTCCGCGACTCTCGCGTCGGACGGAGCCCGCGCCGCGCCGCGAACCCCACCAGCCAAGGCCCCGCGTGGGCCGGAGTCAGCCCGTGCAGAAGAAGTTCCAGGACCTACTCCACCAGTACAAGCTCCAAGTCTTCCACGTGGAGCACGACAAGACGAGTGTCGGAGACCTGACCAAGGAATGCCTGCACGTCACCGAGGACGTGTTGAAGCAGAAATTCCACTACCACTTCCACGGGCTCGCCGACGCCAACCGCGCCGAGATCATCAACATGGTCAACAACTACACGCGCGAGGCGATCCTGCCTCAAGTCGTGGAGAAGTTGGTCATGCGCCAGATCAAGCTCGAGAAGCGGATGCAGGCCCTGGTCGAGTTCAACCAGCGCCTGCTCGAGATCCTCTCCGAGGATCGCACGCCCGAAAAAGTCGCGCGCTGAGCGTCGCGGGTCGACGTTGTGCGAGCGCTGACGATCGACGCGCGCGGCGTGCGTCTCCGTGACGACGTTCCCGCGCCGACGGCCGTCGTCGGCGAAGTCCGCGTCCGCGTCACGCACGTCGGGCTCTGTTCGACCGACCTCGCGCTCGCGCGTGGCTACATGGATTTCCGCGGCGTGCCCGGACACGAGTTCGTCGGCGTCGCGTTGGAATGCGCGCTCGCCGGACGGCGCGTCGTCGGCGAGATCAATGCGGCGTGCGGACATTGCGCGGCGTGCGTCGCAGGCGGCGATCGGCATTGCGCGGAGCGCACGGTGCTCGGCATCCTCGGACGTCCCGGCGCGTTGGCCGAAGTGCTCAGCTTGCCCGAGCGCAACTTGCGCGAGGTCCCCGCGAACGTGTCCGACGCGTCGGCGGTCTTCACCGAGCCGCTCGCCGCCGCCTTCGCGATCGGCGAGTCGGTCGCGCTGGTTCCCGGCGAGCGCGCGTTGGTGCTGGGCGACGGCAAGCTCGGGCTCCTGTGCGCGCACGTGCTCGCGCGCGCCGGACTCGCGGTGACGCTCGCGGGCCGCCATCCCGAGCGCAACGGCCTGACCGGGCTCCGCGTCGACCACGTCGGTCCGCTGGAACGCGCGGGCCGCGGTTACGACCTCGCGGTCGACGCGAGCGGCGATCCCGACGCGCTGCCGGCCTTGCTCGCGCGCGTGCGGCCGCGCGGCACGATCGTCCTGAAGACCACCAGCGAACGTCCGACGACGCTCGACCTCGCGCCGCTGGTCGTCGACGAGATCCGCCTGGTCGGTTCGCGCTGCGGCCGCTTCGAACCGGCACTCGAAGCGCTCGCGTCCGGCTCGCTCGCGGTCGAGCCCTTGATCGTGGCCCGCTATCCGTTCGCGCGCGTCGAAGAGGCCTTCGATCACGCCGCGCGGCCGGGTACGCTCAAGGTCGTCGTCGAACTCGACTCGTAGCGATGCAGACCAGCGAAACACAACTGCGTGCGCGCGCCGCCGCCGCCGGACAAGGTCACCTCTTCGAGCACGTCGACTCGCTCGAGCCCGTCGCGCGAGCCGCCTACGTCGCGGAGATCGCGAGCGTCGATTTCGAGCTCGTCGCCGAGTTCGCGAAGTTGCTCGCGGTGAAGGAAGCGCGAGGCGGCGGCGAGATCCGTCCGCCGGACGTCTTCCCGTTGCGTCGCGATGCGGCGTCGGACGCGCGCGCCGCGCGCGCGACGAAACTCGGCGACGAATTGCTGCGCCAAGGTCGCGTCGGCTACGTGCTGGTCGCCGGCGGCCAGGCTTCGCGCCTCGGCTACGACGGACCGAAGGGCGCGTACCGCATCGGGCCGGTCACCGACCGGTCGCTGTTCGAGTGGCACGCGCGGCGACTGGTCGCGACGCGTGCTCGCCACGGACGCGCGGTGCCGTGGTACGTGATGACTTCGCCTGCGAACGACGCGCCGACGCGTGCGTTCTTCGCGGAGAACGATTGGTTCGGGCTCGACCGCGGCGACGTCTTCTTCTTCAGCCAAGCGATGGTTCCGGCGCTCGACTTCGAGGGGCGCATCCTGTTGTCGGGGCCGTCGAACCTGTTCCTCTCGCCGAACGGACACGGCGGCGTGCTGCTCGCGCTCGCGCGTTCCGGGCTGCTCGCGGACGCGCGCCGCCGCGGCGTCGAGCAGCTCTCGTACTTCCAAGTCGACAACCCGCTCGCGCCGCCGGCGGATCCGTTGTTCCTCGGCCTGCACCTCGAGGCGGCCGCGGGCATGTCGAGCAAGGTGGTCGCGAAGCGCAACGCCGGCGAGAAAGTCGGCGTGATCGGCCGCGTCGACGGACGCACGAGCTGCATCGAGTATTCCGACTTGCCCGCCGAGTTGCGCGACGCACGCGATGCGCGGGGCGAGTTGCTCTACGGCGCCGGCAACATCGCGGTGCACGTGCTCGACGTCGGCTTCGTCGAGAGCCTGACGACCGGCGGACTCAAGTTGCCGTGGCATGTCGCGCGCAAGTCGATGACGGTGTGGGAGCGCGGCGCGATCGTGCAGAAGCAAGGCGCGAAGTTCGAGACGTTCGTCTTCGACGCACTGCCGCTCGCGCCGACGTCGGTGACGCTCGAAGTCGCGCGCGCGATCGAATTCAGTCCGGTGAAGAACGCGTCCGGCGACGATTCGCCCGCGACGTGTCGCGCGGATCTGTGTCGCCTCCACGCCGAGTGGGTGACGACGCGCGGGCTCCCGCTGCCGGCGCCGACCGAAGAGGGCTACCACCCGGTCGAGATCGATCCCGCGTTCGCCGACCAGCGCGAAGCGTTCTTGCGCGCGCCGGCGCCGAAGCCGCGCGTCCACGACAAGGGGCACGTCTACCGATGAGCGCGACGAACGTCGGCGAAGTGATTCCGCGCGTGCGTCCGTCGGCGCTCGCCGCGGCGCACGTCGTCGTGCTGCACGGCGGCACGTCGGGCGAGCGCGAAGTCTCGTTGCTCACCGGTCACGCGGTCGTCGCAGCGTTGTCGAACGCCGGCGACGGACGCGGGCCGCGGCGCGTGAGCTCGATCGAGATCGACGCGCGCGGCGGTTGGCTCGTCGAGGGCCGCACACTTGCTCCGCACGCGGCTCTGGCTGCGCTCGCGCCGCTCGACGTCGTCTTCCTCGGGCTGCACGGCGGCCGCGGCGAGGACGGCACGCTCCAAGCGTGGCTCGAGCTCGAAGGCGTCGCGTACACGGGCTCGAACGCTCGAGCGTCGGCGCTGTGCATGGACAAACTCGCGCTGCGCGGCGTCGCGGCTCAACGCGGCATCGCGGTCGCGCCCGGAACGTGCGTCACCGCCGCGGAGTGGGCGCGCGAGCCCGCCGTCGTGCGCGCGCGCATCGCCTCGCTCGCGCCGAACGGTTGGGTGGTCAAGCCGCGTTCGGGCGGTTCGTCGGTGGCGACGGCGGTGTTGAGTTCGCTCGACGGCCTCGACGCGGCGCTGACGGCCGCGTTCGCGAATGGCGACGACGCGTTGGTCGAAGCGCGCGTGCTCGGTGTCGAGGTTTCGTGCGGCGTGCTCGGCGGTGGAGCCGGTCGCGCGCGCGCATTGCCGCCGATCGAGATCCGTCCGCGTGCGTCGACATTCTTCGACTACGCGGAGAAGTACTCGGAAGGCGGCGCCGAGGAAGTCTGTCCGCCGCGTTCGCTCTCCGCCGCCGCGAGCGCGCGCGTGCAAGAGCTCGCGGTCGCGACCCACGAAGCCGCGCGTTGCAGCGGTTACTCGCGCACCGACTTCATCGTCGTCGATGGCGAGCCGGTGCTGCTCGAGGTCAACACGTTGCCCGGGTTGACGCCGCGTTCGCTGTTGCCGCAGGAAGCCGCGGCGGTCGGGCTCGATTACCGCGCGCTCTGCTTGTGGATCGCGACGGAGGCGTTCGAGCGCGCGGTGGAGCACGCGTGAACGCGAAGCTCCCGGTCGCGGTGATCGGCGCGAGCGGACGGGTCGGACGCCTGGCGTGCGCGTTGATCGCGGCGTCGTCGGAGTTCGAACTGGTCGGCGCTTGGAGCCGCGAGGACGATTGGATCGGCGCGTTGCGTGCGAGCGGCGCGCGCGTCGCGTTGGAAGCAACGGTCGCGGGCCGCGGCGCGGTGCACGGGCTCGCGTTGCTCGAAGCCGACGTGCGGCCGTTGATCGCGACGAGCGGCGTCGGTGTCGAGGACAACGAGCGCCTCGATCGCGTCGCGCGCGAACGTGGACTCGGCGGGCTCGTCGTGCCGAACTTCAGTCTCGGTTCGCTGTTGATGCAGCGTTTCGCCGCCGAAGCCGCGCGCCACATCGCGCGTGCGGAGATCATCGAACTCCACCACGCCGACAAGGTCGACGCGCCGAGCGGGACTTCGCTCGAGACGGCGCGGCGGATCGCGCTCGCGCGCGGCGAACGCAGCGAGACCACGCCGATCCATTCGGTGCGGCTGCCCGGACTCTATGCGCACCAAGAGGTGATCTTCGGCGCCGCCGGCGAGAGCCTGACGTTGCGCCACGACATGAGCGGACCCGAGGCGTTCGCGCCCGGGATCCTGGCGGGGTTGCGGTACGTCGCGCGGTGCAGCGGCGTCGGGCGCGGGCTCGAGCTCGCGCTCGAGACGTGACGCGCGCGCCGAACGAGGGTGGACAGCGGGTTTCGCGCGCGGCATCATTCCGCGCCCTCGTGCCGGGGTGGCGAAATGGCAGACGCGATGGATTCAAAATCCATTTCCCGCAAGGGAGTCGGGGTTCAAGTCCCCGCCTCGGCACCAACTCCTCCTTCGCGTCGCGGTTCGACGAGCGCGTGAAGGTGCGCGCGTGAGCGCCGAGTTCGAGCACGGCGCGCCGTACGCGCTCGCGAGCGCCGCGCGGGAGTTGCTCGCCGTGTTGCTCGCGCGCGTCGACGGTTCCGAGCGGCTGCTGCGCGAAGTCGACGCGGAACTCGACGGCGACGACCTCGCGCGGTTCGGGCGCGATCTCGCGCGCGCTTCCGATGAAGTCGAAGAGAGCGGTTGGCTGTTCGGCGTGTTGGCGACCGGTCTCGGCGCGGACACGTTGATCGAGCGCGTCGAGCGCGGCGGTCTGTCGGCGGTGCTCGAGTGGGCGAGCGCGGCGGCGCGCAGGCTCGGTCGCGACTTGCGGCGGCGCGACGGCGAGGTTCCGGAGCTGGCGCTCGCGCCGAAAGAGGCTCAACGCCTCGCGTTCGCGTTCGCGTTGCTCTTGGTGCGCGCGGCGGAGCGTGCCGAGCTCGGCGCGTGCGTCGCGTGGAGCCTCGACCCGAGCGCTGAAGGCTGGCTCGTGCGTGTCGACGGCGCAGTCGATGCGGGCACGGCCGCGTGGCTCGCACGCTTCGAGGCGACGGAGGTGCTGAGCACCGTACACGCGTTCGCATGGCGCTTGCCGTCGCACTGGTTGACGACGCGCTCGCCTTGAACGAGAGCGCGGGCCCCGTCGACCGACGTCGACGAGACCCGCGCGCTGTGCGAGCCGTGCCTCAGAAGAGGATGCCGTTCGACGCGCCGAAGAACGCGCCCGCGGCGTTGCCGACCAAGGACTGGAAAGCGAACTGTCCTTGCATCGCGCCCGGATTCCAGAACGTGAACGAGCCGGTGCCGTTCGCGTCGGTCGGCAGCAGGAACTGGATGCGGCGCACTTGCGTCGGGTTGAAGCCGCTGAAGAGCAGGAAACTCCCGAGGTTGTACGCGGTCTCCGTCAACGCGTAGCTCGCTTGCGGACCGAAGAAGAAGAACAGCGTTCCGTTCGGCACGCCGCCGGTGACCGTCAGCGTCACCGCACCTTGGCCGGTCGTGCCGGCGCCGGTCGCGGTGAGCACCGGACGCTTCGGCTTCAACGTGACGATGTCGCTGACCGAGAAGAAGTCGGTCGTCGAGTAGAAGAGGTTCGTGCCGTTGGACGGCTGATACGCCTGCAACGTCGCGGCTCCGCCGGCCTCGAGGATCTGGACCGACCCGATCGACGCGACGCTGTCGACCAACACCGGCGAGTGCGCCTTGTCGGTCAGCACGCGCACGATCCGGTTCTCGTTGAGTCCGTAGTTGGTCTCGGCGAGGAACAGTCGGCCGGACTTCGGATCGAAGTCCATCGCTCCTCCGCCGTCGAAGTCGGCGCCGAACAGCGTGGCGTTGAGATCGGTCAATCCGCCGAGCGCGACCTGCGCCGCGGTCCACTTCAGCACGTCGGTCGAGCCGGCCGGCGCCGGGAAGCTCGCTGCCGCCGTCGCGTAGTAGAGATCGCCGTTCGGCGCCAGCGCGACCGGACCCGACGCGCCGGGGATGACGCCGATGCTCGTCGCCGTCACGGTGGGGGAGAGCGTGACGCGCACGATGTCGGTGCCGGAGCCCGAGCCCAGCGGCTGCGCCGACACGAGCAAGTCACCGTTCGGCGCGACGTCCGCGGCATACGCGAGCAAGAGGTGGACGATCGTCGACGAGCCCGACCCGTTGGTCGCAGCGCGATAGATGTTGTGATTCGAGCTCTCGGCGAAGTAGACCTCGGTGCCGTCGGGGCGCGGGATCAGGAAGCTCGGGAACGTGAACGACGGTAGCGTCGCGAGGTTGCCGACGAACGCACCGGCTGCGGTCCAACGATCGACGCTGATGCCGTCGAACGTGACGAGGTCGCCGCCGGGGAGCTTGCAGACCGCGGACGCGAACGCCGGATTGGCTTGCGGCGCGACCTGGAAGCCGGGGGCGGGAGTTTCAGCGCGCGCGACCGAAGTCAGGAGCGCGAGCGCGGTGCTGGCCGCGAGAACGGAGAGCGAACGGAAACGAGAGAGACGATGACGAACGAGAACGTGCATTGGCCGGGATCTCCTTTCGATCCAGAGTCGAAATGCTGGAGACCGTGACGGAGATCCGGCGAGCCCGCCGCCCCCCTAGTCTCCCGGAGGAGATGCGAGCGCGGCGCGACACAGCGAATCCTGCCTCGGGATCCAGCGGGTCCAGGCGAGAACGCAACGGGTATCCTGACTCACGCCGTTCGCCGAGGCGGCCTTCCAGGGTCGAGTGACCCCGTGACCTGCACCGGCGACCTTCTTGCGGAAGTCGCGAGTGCGTTGCTCGGCGCGAAGCGTTTCACAGTGGCGGGACCGTGCAGGATTCACACCTGCTTCCCCAGCTGCGTTCGCGCGGGTTGTGGAAGAACGGCCGACGAAGCTAACCGAGCGCCGAGGTCTGTCAAGGCGCGCGGTCGAATGGGGCGGACAGACTAGAATCGCGGCCCCATGACCTCAGCGGATGAAACCGTCGACTCGGCGTTGGCCACCTTGGAGGAGCGCGCGCTGACCGAGCCCGGACTCGCGCTCGAACGCGCCGCCGCGCGGCGCGAGTTCTTCGGCGGCGACGCCGCGCGGAACCCCGGCGCGGAGCGGCGCTTCCGCGAATGGTTCCTGCTCGAGCGTCCGACCGAGAAGTGGCAGACGCCGCCGGTGCATGCGCTCGCGCACGCGCTGGTCGAGGAAGGCCTGATGGAGAACGAAGTCGTCGCGATCCTCGCGAACTCGTTTTGCGGAGTCTTCGAGGTCACGTCGGTCGTCGAAGGACACGGCGCGTGGCTGCGTGATCTCTCGAGCGGCGGCGAGCATCCGTTGCTCGACGACGTCGGCGCGCTCGAACTCACACCGCGCGACGTCCTGATCGGTCGACTCTACGTCTTCGGCGCGACCGCGAATCGGCTGTCGCGTTCCGCCGCGCTCTTCCGCGACGAGAAGTTGCGCGTGGCGCTCGAGCGCGACTTGCAGGCAGCGCGCGCGCGTCGACGCGGCGTGTTGCGCGTGTCGCAACGCGAACTCGAGATGATGTTCTGGCACGAGACGTCTCCGATCGCGGAGGCCGGTGCGGTCGAACGCGCGCGGACCTGGCTCGTCGAGGCGGGGCTCGGAGACGAGCAGATCGAAGGCGTGTTCGCCGAGCTCGCGTCGATGCCCGTCGACGAAAGTCGTTGGACGTTCGGCATGCAGGACGCGCTCGCGGCGGTGCTCGAGCGCCTCGCGTTCGAAACGGAAGTCGACCTCGAAGCCGCGCGTCGGTTGCTGCTCGCCGCTTGGATCGAACTCGCCGGTCCGACCGCAGTCGTGGTCGAACCGCCGGCGCCGGAGTCCGCGCGCGATCGCGACGCGCGTGCCGCGCTCGAGGCTTTCGATCGCGGTCGCCGCGAGGGACGCGATCTCGAGCGGCTCTTCGCGGACCTCCAACGCGATCTCGGCATCGAGGAAGACGAGGCGGTCGCCGACGACAGCGCGCCGGACTTTCCGGGCGTCGTCGGAGCCGTGGTCGAGGAGTTCCTGTGGGAGACGGAACAGGAACAAGGCGTCGAGGCGGCGCGCGCGCTCGCGCCGATTCGCAAGTTCGCCGACTACGGCCAGGGCATCGGTGTGTTCGAGAACCTCGGCTTGCGCGACCTGATGACGTTCGCGGCGGTGTGGTTGCCGGAGCGCGGCGAGCTCGCGGACGCCGACGCGGCGCGCGCGACGTTGGCGGCGTTGCGCACGTTCTGCGCCTGGGCGATCGAGCGTCAGGGCTCGGAGCACTTGGCGGCGTTCGGCGCGAAGCTCGACTCGCTCGAGCAATCGCTACCGCGGATCGTCGACGCGAATCGCTTCCTCGCGGAACGACGCGACGGCGTCGGCGAACTCTTCGAGGTTGTCGAGCTCGGCACCGACGCGGAGGTCGTGCTCCAGAACGATCGCGGCGTTCGGGCGCGCAAGGCGTTGCCCGCCGAAGTCGTCGCGCGACTCGTGCCCGGCGATCGCGTGCGCGCCGTCGCCGAACGCGACGGACGCTTCACCGCGTTGCGTTGCTACCCGCGCGAATCCGCCGACGTCCTGAAGGCCAAGTGAACTACTCGCGCGCGCTCGCCGGGATCTGCACTTCGGTCACGAGTTCGTTCCAGTCGGTCACCGAGCCCGGGTGCACCCAGTAGATCTCGCGGATCGGGCCGGCCTCGCGCCAGTGCATGCGCTCGAGGAAGGCGAAGACTCCCGGGTACGCGCGCGGCACTTCCGGATACGGTCCGGCGACGAATGCGTAGACCACGGTCGTGCCGGGCAACACGTCGGTCGCGAGCGGCGACTCGACTTCGACGCGCGAGTCGATCGGGAAGCAAGCGCGCGCGCGCAGCTTCTCGGCCGCGACGTGCGCCGGATCGTCGAAGTACAACGCGAACGGCGGCCCTGACGCCGGGAGTCCTTGGCGGCGCATCGCGGCGTCGGCCGCTTCGAGCGCCTTGCCGATCCGCGTGTAGCTGCCGACCAGCTCGACGTAGACGTAGGGCTGATCCAGGCGCTGCTTCCAGTTCGCCTCGACTTGATCGAACGGCGCGTGAGCGACGCGGAGGTCGGCGATGTCGTTGGTCGCGGCGGACGGAGACGACGACCGAGAAAGGGACGCGCAGGCGCCGAGGGTCAGGCAGGAAGCCGCGAGCCACACGCGAAGGGAGAGCTGCATGGGGATCGTGTCGGAGGAAAGGGGCGGACGCTTGAGGCGCGAGCACCTGGCGGACGGTCGGGATCGGCGGCGAACGGCGGTCGCCTCCGGCTACCTATGACGTCTGATAATATGCGTGATGTTGCTATCCGGGGCACTGGCTCAGTTTGCACGGATCGCCCCTTTCCGGCTCTTCACGCCGTCCAGCAGACCAACCAGGTCGGCAATCGTCCAGCGCCTGTCCGATAGTCCAGCCGCTTGTGCCGGGGTCTTGCCGCCTAGCCCCATGTTGGGCCGGGCGAAGTTGTAGTACGTGAAGTGAAGCGACGTCGAGGCCGCGTGATAGACGAGCTTCTTGCTGTGCGCGTTCGTGAGCCGCGCGTAGCGCTTCATCCCCATCCTGACGCCGAGGTTGTTCCGCTCGACGTGCGACGTTGAGGCGAGTTCCAGGTCGGGTTGGCCCCTGACGGACTGTTTGGTCTGAGCGACGCATTCTGGCGGGCTGTAGCGCCCTGGGGAGACCTCAGAGGCTCGGAAGACCTTGTGAACCTGCGCGTAGTCCGCGCGATCCTTGAAGAAGCTGTAGATCGGCCAGCTGTACGCGGCGAGCGCATCGGTCGTGATCTGAACGCGACCCGGAATGCGCTCGGACAGGTCCTTCACGAACCACAAGGCCGAGCTGTGGTTCCGGGGCCCGAGGAGCCACGACACGACTAACTTCGAGTCCGGGCAAACGCACGTCCAAAGCCATATGTCGCCGTAGACGTTCGCGCCAAGCTTCTTCGTCTTCTGCTTCCCGCCGATGAAGCCCCACATCTCATCGAGTTCGACGCGCGTCGACCGCACGTTGCGGACCGCGCGATCGGTGAAGTCGTCGCATGCGTCGCCGATGTCGAGCAAGAGCTTCGCAATCGTGTTGCGCGCGATGCCGGTCATCCGCGATGCGCCGCGTAGGGACATGCCTTCGACAAGGGCTCCGACGACGCGCGTCCGTTCCTCAAGGCTCAGCTGATTCATACTGAACGTTATACCTGACCGTCTAGGCATGAGTCAATGGCGGTGCCGTGAAATCTCCGGTAGGATCAGGTGGCGGAAGCGGTGCGAGTCGAACGCCTGCGCTGCCACAACAGCGCGCCCGTCAGGATCCAAAGCCCCTTAGCAGACCGTCTGCTGGGACCGCCTCCGCGAGTAGATGAAGGGCCCTCCTGCGGCCACAACCGCAGGGGGCCAGCGATTCTTATTGCCGTTGGCGGGGGCCGCGCTAGGCTCGGAAGCCAGCTCAGCCGCCGAAAGGCGGTCCACACGTTCGGTACTCCAATCCGGTCGTTTCGAGCACAAGGGCCGGTGTCGTTACCGCGACACCGGCCCGCTCCCTATCAGCCGAGCAGCGCTTGCATCAGCTCCTCGGCGTGTTTGATCCCTTGGTTCGTGAGGCCATAGCGCGTGCCTCGCTTGAACCCGGCGCGCGTGATCTCCGGGCCTTCGAGGGCCCCAAGCTCGCGGTCGATGCGCATGACGGCAACGCCTGTCGCGCGCAACCCTTTCATCAAGGTCACGGTCGTAACCGTGCCTTGGCCCCGTAGCTTCGTGTAGCCGTAGATCGCGAGCAGAATGCTCTCCCCCACGGACGCGGGCCTCGCGAGGAGAGAGACGGATCCGTCTTCGTGGGCGCGGAAGATGCGCGCGAGCAGCTCGTTTGCCGCACCCTGCGCACCATTGCCTCCAGCCGCTGCCGGATCAGCTCCCTTTGCGGGGTTCTGCGCCTGATTCTGGGGCGCGACAACGGGGGCCGCAGGCGGCGGAGGCGGCGCGACAGCGGCGGCCGCCATCTGCGCTGCGACTGCCGCGAGCCACCGCTCGTATTGTGAGTTCACGGCCGATTCCGGCCCTTCGGCGCTGAACTCGGCGTTTCCGATCTTGACTGAAAGGCGAGAGGCATCCATCGCGTTGGTACTCCTTCACCCGTTACCGCGGGTGTGCGCACACTACGCGCAACGCGAATCGTCAAGTCAAGAGAGCTGGCGTGAAATCCGCAAAGATGCGGCGCTCAAGTCAGCGACCCTTCCAGCGGGCCCTAGCGCCCTTCTTCCCAATGGCCGAGAGCTTGGCCTTGCTCAGCTTGCGCGCCCTGGCCTTGCCGCCCTTCATCCCACCCTTGCGGCCGAGCAGTCTCGCCGCAGCCTTGGCCGGATCCTCGTCGACAGGCGCGGGCTCCTCAGTGCGTTGCCCTGTCGCCAGTTCGACGAGGAACTTGCCTAGCTGATTTGGGTCGCGGGGGCGATGCGGTTTGCCTGAGCGGTTAGCCATGCCCCAAGCGTAGCGTCTATCTTGGCGAGAGGAAGCTCACGAATCATTCCTACACGGGCGGAGGAGGAGGCACAAACTCGCCGCGCGCGCGCTTCTCCAGTGTGTTTATCCAGTGCCACCCCGTCGCGGTCATCCAGCCTTGGCGGCTCTGGGGCGTATCCATGGGCTCGATTGAAACCAACAGGTGCCTGCCGTTTGTTTCGTGCTTCGTTGCGATCGCAACGAAGTGATTGGAGACAGCGCGCGCCGACATGTCTGTAACGACCACCACCGCGCTGCTGATGTGGTGCCACCAATCGTGGAACTGCGGGGTCTTGGTGAACTCCTTGAGCGCGCTGTTGAAGCGCTCGGTCGCTTCGGGCTCGAAGCAAAGGAGGTAGACGTGCTTCACGGGCCAATCCTCGGCACGGACGTCTTGCCCTCTTTGTCTTCCAGCTCGAACGCGCGGTCATCTTCAAGCATCGGCGCGTCCTTAGACCCAAGACGGGCCACCTGAATCTTCGCCAGGTGCTCGACGTGCTTCTCGGACCGGCAGAAGTTCGGGTCTTGGAGTGCCTTGACGCAGAAGATCAGGAAGAACCCGATCAGTGGCGCAGCGAGAAGAAACCACGCGAGCAGGCGTCGCATGTCATCGGTCATCGAAAACGGCATCGAGGCAGCAAACAAAGCGAAACAGAGACCGATGACGATCAAGAACGGGCGCATGCCGCTCGACCGCTCGTGGCGTGCGAGAAGGTCCTGCGCGGTACTGAAGAAACCGAGGATGGGCGACTTGGACAAGCGAGCAATCCAACCGCGCACGACATTAGGGAGCCGCGCCAGCCGTCGCAACACTCTCATCAGGCTAGCCATGAGTGCGACGCCCAAACCCCGTGCCGGGCGGGTTGCCTGAAACAGAGCCAGTGCCCTATCCGGACGGGCCAGGAGCCGCAGGCCGGCGCTTGTCGCCGTTCGCTCCCTCGGTACCGTGACTCGCCCATGACGTCCGAGTCTCCCGATCCGACGCCGGTCGACGGCGCGCCCCGCGGCCGGACGTTCGACGAGTTCCAGGTTGGCGACGTGATTCGCTCCGAGGCACGGACGATCGCCCAGGCGGACATCGACGCGTTCGCGAAGTTGTCGGGCGACTTCAACCCGGCCCACGTCGACCAGGCGTTCGCAAAAGCGTCGGTGTTCCGTGGGACGATCGCTCACGGGATGCTCGTTCAGTCGGTGGCGAGCGGGCTCGCATACCAGACGGGTGTCTTCGACGGAACGGTCGTCGCGTTCGTCGAGCTGTCGATTCGCTTCCTGTCGCCGGTGCGCCCCGGACAATCGTTGCGGCTCGAGCTGGCGGTCGCGGCCAAGGATCCGGCGCCGTCGCCGAAGCGCGGCTGGGTGCGTTTCGAGGCCAAGGTGTTCGACGACGGCGGAACGCTCGTCGTCGACGGGCGCTGGGAATTGTTGCTCACGCGTCGTCGACCGAAGGCGCGTTGATCAAGCGCGCGGCGCCGCGCCCGGAAACGCGCCGCCGCCGGACGGCGGGAACCAGTCGAGTTCGAAGCCGACGAGCGACGGGCGACGGGCCGCGTCTGCGGCGCGGCCGCGATCGACGGCGGTCAACGTGTGGACACGCGGTTCGAGTTTCTCGACGACGTTCGTCGGCGCGTTCAACGTGAGGAGCAGCGCGCGAGCGATCGTCGACGGCGTCGCGAGCCACAGGATCGAGCCGTCGTCGTCGGACGCGAGCACCTCGTCGAGCGCGCCGACGCCGAGCTCGTTCCATTCGCGGGGCAATCCGAGTCGCGCGGCGAACTCGGCGCTCTCCGTGAGTCGTCGTCGAATCTCGCCTGAGCGTTCGAGCTCGCGAACGCGCGCAGCGAATTCCGCCGACGGCCGCCCTGCACGTTCGCACGCGACGAACCACACGCGCACCGAGTCGCTCACGCGTGAACTGTAGCGATCGTGCGCCAGGGAACGAATGCGCGGCGACGCGGCGGCGGCTTTTCGTCCCGGCGAGTTGCTCGCCGCGGAGAGCTCCGTTACTTTTCGCGGCTTGGAGCTTCGCTCCAGGACGCGCTGAATGACCCGTAGACTCTCGAGTTCGTTGTCTTCGTCGATCGGCAAGAAGGCCCTGATGTCGGTCACGGGGCTCTTGCTGATCGGGTTCCTCGTCGTGCACCTCGCGGGGAACCTGACGCTCTTCTCCGACGACACGGGCGAGCACTTCGACGCGTACTCGACGAAGCTCATGTCGTTCGGTCCGCTGCTCACGCTCGCGGAGATCGGACTCGCCGTGCTCTTCGTCGTGCACTTGGCGCTCGGACTGCGGGTGACGTTCGAGAACCGCGCGGCGCGGGCGCAGCGCTACGCCCTCGAGCGCGACCGCGGCTCCCGTTCGTTCGCGTCGTCGACGATGCTCGTCACCGGTTGCCTCGTGCTCGTGTTCGTCGTCGTGCACTTGCTCGACTTCCGTTTCCGCGAGCGGGCGTCCGACGGGCTCGCGGCGATGGTCGTGCGCCGCCTCTCCGAGCCGGCGGGCGTGCTGATCTACTTGGTCGGCGTCACCGCGCTCGGCATCCATCTCTCCCATGCGTTCCGCAGCGCGCTGCAGACGCTCGGGCTCAACGACACGCGTTTCGATCGGCCGCTCGTGCGGCTCGGCCGCGTGCTCGCGATCGGACTCGGCGTCGGGTTCGCGCTCTTCCCGTTGATCCTTTTCAGTGGCGCGCGCAAGCACACGCAGGCCGCGGCGCAGGCGCCCGCGCCGGTCGAAGTTCCCGCCGACGTTCCGGCGGTCGAGGAGGCGCAGCGATGAGCGCGCACGTCGTCGGCGCGAGCTCGAAACTCGCCTCGAAGTGCCCCACCGGTCCGCTCGCGGATCGCTGGCAGAAGCATCGCTTCGAACTGAAGCTCGTCAGCCCCGCCAATCGCCGTCGCTTCCACGTCCTCGTCGTCGGCACCGGACTCGCCGGCGCGTCGGCGGCCGCGTCGCTCGCGGAGATGGGCTACGAGGTCAGCGCGTTCTGCATCCAGGACAGCCCGCGTCGCGCGCACTCGATCGCCGCGCAGGGCGGCATCAACGCCGCGAAGAACTACCAGAACGACGGCGACTCGGTGTGGCGCCTCTTCTACGACACGATCAAGGGCGGCGACTTCCGCGCGCGCGAGTCGAACGTGCACCGCCTCGCCGAAGTGTCGGTCGACATCATCGATCAATGCGTCGCCCAAGGCGTGCCGTTCGCGCGCGAGTACGGCGGGTTGCTCGCCAATCGCTCGTTCGGCGGCGCGCAGGTCTCGCGCACGTTCTACGCGCGCGGGCAGACGGGACAGCAGCTGCTGCTCGGCGCGTACAGCGCGCTCATGCGTCAAGTCGGCGAAGGCAAGATCAAGTTGTATCCGCGCCACGAGATGCTCGACCTCGTGTTGGTCGACGGCGTCGCGCGCGGCATCGTCTGTCGCAACCTCGTCGACGGCGCGGTGCGTTCGTTCGCGGGCGACGCGGTGCTGCTCTGCACCGGCGGCTACGGCAACGTCTTCTACCTCTCGACGAACGCCAAGGCCTGCAACGTCACCGCGGCGTGGCGCGCGCACAAGCGCGGCGCGGTGTTCGGCAATCCGTGCTACACGCAGATCCATCCGACGTGCATCCCGGTCAGCGGCGCGCACCAATCGAAGCTCACGCTGATGTCGGAGAGCCTGCGCAACGACGGCCGCGTGTGGGTGCCGCGCGCCGGCGGCGACGCGCGCGCGGCGGAATCGATTCCGGAAACGGAGCGCGACTACTACCTCGAGCGCAAGTACCCGAGCTTCGGCAACCTCTCGCCGCGCGACATCTCCTCGCGTGCGGCGAAGCAAGTCTGCGACGAAGGCCGCGGCGTCGGCGCGACGCGCATGGCGGTCTACCTCGACTTCCGCGACGCGATCCGGCGCGAAGGCGCCGGCGGGATCCGCGCGAAGTACGGAAACCTCTTCCAGATGTACGAGCGCATCACCGGCGAGGATCCGTACCAAGCGCCGATGCGCATCTTCCCCGCCGTCCACTACACGATGGGCGGCGTGTGGGTCGACTACAACTTGGAGAGCACGATCCCCGGACTCTTCGTGCTCGGCGAAGCGAACTTCTCCGACCATGGCGCGAATCGCCTCGGCGCCAGCGCGCTGATGCAGGGTTTGGCGGACGGCTACTTCGTGGTCCCCTACACGATCGCGTCGCATTTGGCGGGCCGGAAGCTCGGCAAGGTCACCACCGATCACGCGGCGTTCGCACGCACGGAGCAAGAGGTGCGCGAGCGCATCGAGCGTCTGGTGAACGCGCGCGGCACGCGCACCCCGGACAGCTTCCACCGCGAGCTCGGCCTGTTGATGTGGGACAAGTGCGGCATGGCGCGCAACGCTGCCGGTCTCGGGACCGCGATCGAGCGCATTCGCGACCTGCGCGAGCAATATCACCGTGACGTCCGCATCCCCGGCGACGCGGCGAACCTCAACAGCGCGCTCGAACACGCCGGCCGCGTGGCGGACTTCTTCGAGCTCGCCGAACTGATGTGCCGCGACGCGCTCCACCGCGACGAATCCTGCGGCGGACACTTCCGCGAGGAGTTCCAGACCGCCGAAGGCGAAGCGCAGCGCGACGACGCGAACTTCTGCTACGCCGGTGCGTGGGAACTCGACGCGAGCGCGAACGGGCTCGCGTGGAACCTGCACAAGGAGCCGCTGATCTTCGAGAACGTGAAGCTCGCCGAAAGGAGCTACAAGTGAGTTCCGATCACGCCGCGCACGCGCCTTCTTCCGCGCCGAACGCTCCGCACGCGTTGCGGTTCGTCCTGCATGTCTGGCGCCAGAAGAACGCGCAGAGCACTGGCGAGTTCGCCACCTTCCACCTCGACGACGTCTCGCCGGACATGTCGTTCCTCGAGATGCTCGACGTGTTGAACGAGCGCTTGATCGCCGCCGGCGACGATCCGATCGCGTTCGATCACGATTGTCGCGAAGGGATCTGCGGCGCGTGCTCGCTGACGATCAACGGTCAGCCGCACGGCTTCGAGCGCGAGACGACGACCTGTCAGACGCACATGCGACGCTTCGAGGACGGAGCGACGCTGTACATCGAACCGTTCCGCGCGAACGCGTTCCCGATCGTCAAGGACTTGGTCGTCGACCGCAGCGCCTTCGATCGCATCATCGCCGCCGGAGGTTTCGTCTCCGCGCGCACCGGTTCCGCGCCGGACGCGAACGCGTTGCCGGTTCCGAAGGGCGATGCCGATCGCGCGATGGACGCCGCGGCGTGCATCGGTTGCGGAGCGTGCGTCGCGTCCTGCAAGAACGCGTCGGCGATGCTCTTCGTCTCGGCGAAGGTCGCACACCTTTCGCTGTTGCCCCAAGGTCAGGCGGAACGCGGTCGCCGCGTGCTGTCGATGGTCGAGCGGATGGACGCCGAGGGCTTCGGCAACTGCACCAACGAATCCGAGTGCGAAGCGGCGTGCCCGAAGGGCATTTCCGTCGCCAACATCGCGCGCCTGAACCGCGAGTACTTGCGAGCGTTGGCAACCGAGAGCTGAGCTCCACCGTCGTCGTCGCGCCGCGGCGAGCGTCGGCTCTCCGTAGAAACTCGGCGTCTTCGTCCCCCACTCGGTTGCCGCGGCTACGATCGCGGTTAGGAGAGGCGCACTTCGGCTGGCAGGCCGGCGTGCATTCCGTGGCATGCGCAGAGCTCGCCTACTTCGGCAGGATTCCTCGTTGGCGGATCGCGCACGATCGTCCGGATCGCCGGGCGGGTTCGTGCAGCGTGCGTTCGTCGGTGTCGCCTCGATCCTGCTCGCCGTCGCGGCGTTCGCCGCATCGGCCACGGCGCACGGAGCCGTCTTTCCGCCGGTTCCCGCGAAGCCGAGCCCGCCAGGCGCGACCCCGGGTGCGCCGACTCCGGGGAGTCCGTCGAAGCCGGCGACAACGCCGCCGGGAGGTCCCGCGGTCCCGGGTCCGGCGCCCGCTCGGCCGAGCACGCCCGCTCGTCCGGCGACTCCCGGGCCCGGCTCGCAGTTTTCCACCGATCCGTGGAGCCAGGACCTCGCGAGTTGGCGTGTGTGGTGGCGCTTCAACCAGGACGAGTTCCTCGAGCTGAAGTCCCACCTCGCGGGCGCCGGACTCTCGACCGGCAGCGATGAGTTCTTCCTCGACGGCGGGAAGGATCCCGTCGATCGCCGCGCGAGCGGGACGAGCGATATCGACGCGCGGATCGTGCCGACGCTGCTCGCCGCGCTCGCGCGCGACGGTTCGGAGGACTACGCCTCGTCGGCGATGATCGCGCTCGCGCGGGTCGGCGAACGGCCGCTCGCCGACGGCTCGACGCCGCATGCCAACGCGATCGCGCGTTTGCTGCTGCATTCGCACCAAGAGGTCGCGGAGACCGCGGCGCTGTCGCTCGGAATCGTCGGCGCGGCGTCGCCACGCATCGTCGATCTGCTCGCCAAGGTGATCGCCGACGACCGCGTCGGTCTGCGCGACGTCCATCATCTCGCCTTCCAGTCGCCGATTCCCGAGCGCACGCGTGCCTTCGCGATCTACGGCCTCGGTTTGCTCGGCGAAAGCAGCCGCGACGTGTTCCTGCGGCGTTGGATCGTGCGGGTGCTCCACGCGAGTCTGCCGCGCGCGGTCGAGGAGCGTTCGCGCGAGCTCACGGTCGCGGCGGTGACGGCGCTGGGGCTCGTGCCTCTCGACCGCGCGAACGACGGTGCGCCTCGGACCGACGAGCACGCGCCGCAGACGCTCGAGGAAGAACTCGACGTGCTCTTCGCCCTGTACGTCGACCCGCGCGCCGAGGACATCGTGCGCGCCAATGTTCCGATCGCACTCGCGCGCCTGATCGAACGTGGACGGCCGGACAACGCGTGGCGCGAGCGGATCGGCAAGCGCCTGATCGCCGATCTGACGTCGACGGCGCGCGGCGACGTGCTGATCCAGCGCGGCGTGGCGCAGGCACTCGGTCGCATCGCGAACGCGAGCGCCGATCCGCTGGACGTCGACATGCGGGCCGCGTTGTTGTCGAGCCTCGAATCGCGAGACATCTTGGTGCGGCGCTTCTCGCTGATCGCGCTCGCACGCGCCGGCTCGTCGACGACCGATGTCGCCGCGACGGCCGCGGGCAGCGACGAAGTGCGGTCGCGCTTGATCGCCGAACTCGAGCGCGACAAGTCGGGAGCTTCGAGTTGGGCCGCGCTCGCGCTCGGAGTCCTCGAACGCCGCCTGCGTTCCCGCGGCGGCGTTCCTGCTTCGCGCTCGCTCGCCGCGTTGCTCTCAGCTCAAGAACTCGCGCGCACCGCCGAGGACCGCGGCGCGACCGCGCTCGCGCTCGGATTGCTCGGAGAACTCGCGGCGCGCGACCGCCTGCACGCGGCGCTCACCGAGACGCGCAATCCGGAGACGCAAGGCGATCTCGCGCTTGCGCTCGGCTTGCTCGGCGATCGGACCGCGATCGAGCCGATCACCGAGATCCTCGCGCGCGCCAGGTACCAACCGACGTTGCTGCAGTCGGCGGCGACCGGCCTCGGGTTGCTCGGCGACGTGCACGTGGTGCCGGCGTTGGTCGACATGCTCGCACACGCCGAGACGCTCGCATCCCAAGGCGCCGTCGCGTCGGCGCTCGGCCTGATCGGTGATTCGCGTTCGATCGGACCGCTGGTCGAGCTCTCGCTGAACGCCGACGTCACCGAACGGTCGCGGGCCTTCGCCCTCGTCGCGCTCGGCATCGTCGGCGACCGCGCCGCGCTGCCGTGGCGGGCGAGTCTCGCTCGGGACTTCAACTACACCGCGGCGACGTCGGCGTTGGTGACTCCGGAGACGGCGAGCGGCGTGCTCGACATCCTCTGACCGCCCCGAGAACCACGTTCACGTTCCGCGTGTGCAAGGAGCCGCTACGGGCGCGGAACGCGGCCTCGCCGTCATCGCGCGAGTGCTCGTCGACACCGAGGGCTCGGAAGTCGCTCCACGCACCACTCCGACGTCACACGCGCGACTTCGCGGGTAGAAGACGCGAGCGGCCGGTACCGGCACAGGCCTTGCGCACGCGGCGCGGGAAGACCATCCTTTGGGCCTGCTCGGTCGAACCACCCACATCGCACACATGAAGAAACTATTGACTGCCGGCGCGCTGATCGCGTTGGCCAGCTTGACCCTGCAAGACTTCTCTCTCGGCCACGGCGGCACGTACCGCGGTCCCGGTGACACGGTGCCGCCGGGTCCCGGCGGCGGCGGCGGCGGCGGTGGTCCTGCGACTCCGGGTCCGGGTGGCCCGAGCACTCCGGGACCCGCGGCTCCCGGCAGCCCGGGACCGTCGACTCCCGGTGCTCCGTCGACGCCCGGCGCGCCGGGCGCGCGTCCGACCACCGGTCCGGCGAACAGCGGTCCGGACCTGACGGAGTGGAAGTACTGGTGGGGCTTCAACAAGGAGCCCTACCTGAATCTGAAGGCGCACATCAACGACAACATCCAAACCGGCAGCGACGACTTCTTCGCCGGCAACGGTCAGTCGGGTGGCGCGAAGCAAGTGATGCGGCCGAACGAGGTCACCATCCGCACGAAGGTCGTGCCGGCGATGATCAAGGCGCTCGAGACCGAACGCGCCAACGACATCATCACCGGCGCGCTGATCGCGTTGGCCAAGATCGGCGACGCGAAGAGCGAGGGCGGCAAGTCGGAGATGTTCGAGAAGATCCGCCCGTTCCTCGCCAACAAGGGCGAGGCGGAGATCGGCGAGACCGCGGCGGTCGCGCTCGGCATCCTCGCGAACGACAGCCCTGAGATCGTCGAACTCCTGATCATGGTGCTCGACGACAAATCGGCGGAGATTCGCTCGAAGTACAAGGACGTCCAGTTCGAGACCGAGGTCCCGATGCGCACGCGTGCGTTCGCGGGCTACGGCCTCGGCTTGATCGGCTTCCGTTCGACGGACGTCGCGCGCAAGCAGCAGATCAACGCGGCGTTGGTCGGCATGCTCGACAAGAGCAAGCGGATGAGTTCGCGCGACATCCCCGTCGCATGCTTGACGTCGATCGGCCTCGTTCCGCTCGCGTTCGACGCGAACGACGACGAAGTCAAGAGCGGTCGTCAGACCGAGATCAAGACGCGCAACGACCAGCTGCGCTTCCTGATCGAGTACTACAAGGACGACAACCAGGAGAAGCAGAACCGCGCGCACGCGCCGACGGCCCTCGCGCGGCTCCTCAACGCGGAGCCGGCGGTTCCCGGCGGCTCGAAGATCCGCGGCGAGGTCGTCAAGTTGTTGACGTCGGAGCTGCTGAAGAACGCGAAGACGTCCCAGGAACTCCAGCAGTCCAGCGTCTTGGCGCTCGGCCAGATCGGCGATTGCGACAACGATCCGTGGGACATCGAGATCCGCAAGGTCGTGCTCGGCGTGTCCGACGCCGTAAAGGACCAACAGAGCCAGCTCTTCTCGTACATGGCGGCCGCGCAGATCGGCGGGCGTCCGGGCACCGGCGAAGGCGAGCCTCTCTCCGGGATCAAGGACGTGCGCAAGTATCTGCTCGAGACCCTCACCAAGGGCAAGCCGGCGGAACGCAGCTGGGCGGGCCTGTCGATCGGCGTCCTCGAGCGCGGGCTCCAAGACACCAACAACAAGGCGGCGATGTCGCCCGACATGGCGAAGGCCGTGTCCGGCGCTCTGGCCGATTCGAAGACTCCGTTGGAGATCGGCGCCTACGCGATCGCGTTGGGTCTGATGGGCGACGTCGACTCGAAGCTCGTCGTCACCGAGAAGTTCCTGAAGACCGGTGACGCCGATGCTCAGGGCTACTGCGCGGTCGGCTTGGGTCTGATGAACGCGAAGGATCAGATCAAGGACATCCAAGACGTGATCCGCAAGTCGAAGTACAAGCCCGACCTGCTGCGCTCCGCGGCGATCGGTCTGGGCTTGCTCGGCGACAAGTCGATCGTGCCCGAGTTGATCGACATGCTCGCGGGTGCGCAGACGCTGTCTTCTCAAGCGGCGATCGCTTCGGCCCTCGGCTTCATCGGCGACGCGCGTTCGGTGGATCCGTTGGTGAAGTTCATCGAGGACAAGGACAAGACCAACGGCGCTCGCGGTTTCGCCGCGGTCGCGCTCGGCATCGTGGCGGACAAGGAACCGCTGCCGTGGAACTCGAAGATCTCGGTCAACATCAACTACCGGGCGAACACGCCGAGCTTGACGTCTCCCGACGCGGGCACCGGCATCCTGGACATCCTCTGATTCCAGGCACCGCTCGAGCTTCCGGGCGCTCCGGCTCGCAAGAGTCGGGGCGCCCGGTGCTTTCTACGGCCGCTGCTCGCCGCCGCGCAGGCAGAGCCACCCGCTGACCGAGGCCGCGACGAGCAGGACGATCACCGTCCAACGTGACCGGTTCAGCGCGACGTCCGCGGCATCCTCGAGCACCGTGAGCTCCCGCGCGCGAGCCCGATAGTCCGACGCCGTCGCGCGCCAGTCCGCGAGTTCGGCGGTGTCCGGCGTTGCGCGCGCGATCACGCGCTCGAAGTCGTCGAGGCCGCGGGTCGCGGCTCGTCCGTCGCGCAGGGCAAGCGCGGCTGCGACGGCGCGCTCGGCGAGCCACGGATCGCTCGGCGTCGCCGCGAGTCCCGTGCGCGCCTCCGCGACGGCGGACGCGTAGTCGCGAGCTCCGTAGTCGATCCAGACCAACGAGCGCGCGCGCTCGCCGAGATCGACGATCCGAGTCGCCGTGTCGCGAGCACGGCTGAAGTCCCCCGCCTCCGCCGCGGCTTGCACGTCCACGAACGACTGCGCGAAGCTCGACGTCGCCGAGACCACGCACACGAGCGCGGCGTCAACGCAGCGTCGAGAGGCGCGCACGGCCGAGCTCCAGGGACTCGAGTTGCAGGCGATCGATCGGATTCGAATCGTCGTCGAGCGGTGCGCGCTTCGCGCCCTCGAACCAACGCCAATTCGCGGGGTGCGTCGTCTTCGCAAGCAGGTCGGAGTCGAACGGCTCGCCTGCGCGCCAACCCGGCGCGTCGGGCCGCGGCGGGCGCGCGTCGCGGCGCGCGAAGAGCACCACGTTGCGCGACGCCGGAATGCGCACCGCGAGCACGCTCCCTTCGAACGCGACTTCGATGGTCTCCGCCAATGCGATGACCAACGGATCGTCGCAACCGAACGCGCCGACGTTGACGGAGAGCCAACCGCCGGGCGCGAGCGTGTCGTGTAGGAGCTCGAAGAACTCGACCGTCGAGAGATGCGCCGGGATCTCGACCTGATTCGCGTACGCATCGAGGACGACTTGATCGAACGGGCCGGGGTTCGTCCGCACCACGGTGCGCGCGTCGACGCCGGAGACGACGCGATGCTGCGCGTCCTCGACGAGTTCGAACCAACGTCGGCCGAGCTCGGTCACCACCGGATCGATCTCCACGCCGAGCGCATCGAGCTGCACGCCCGTCGGCAACGTCCCTTCGATCACGCGGAACGCCGTGCCCGCGCCGAGGCCGAGGACGCACAGGCGCCACGTCCCGGTCGGCTTCGACCACGCGGCTGGCAACGCGAACGCGTCGTAGTAGTAGCCCTCGCCGATCAGGCCCTTGCGCGCCAACCAGACCGATTGGAACGAGTCGAGGCCTTCGTTGACTTGGAGCAGCCGCATCCGCTCGGCGCCGCTCCGATCCTCGACGACGCGCACGCGTTGGTACGGCGACTCGCGACGTTCGAGTTCGACCCAGCCGACCGATGTCGTGGGCTCGGCGACGGTGACGAACGCGCTGGCGACCGCGCCGACCCATGCGAGGCTTCGCACGCCGAACCGCGGTTCGAAGCCCATCTCGAACGACGCGCACACGGCGGCGAGCACGAGCAACGTGGCCGCGATCCAATACGTCGTGCGCAAGCCGAGCTCGGGCACCAGGAAATGCGGCGTGACGAACACGCCGACGAGCCCACCGAGCGTCGATGCTCCGAGCACGCGCCCGCCGATCGCGCCGGCGCTCCCGGGACTCGCGCGCTGCCACGCCTCGGCGAGCAACGGCGACGCCGTTCCGAGCGCGAGCGCCGTCGGCAGGAAGAGCACCGCGGTCGCCGCGAGGCTCCCCCACGACACCAGTCGAAACGCTTCGTGCAACGCGAGCCCCTCGGGCAGGAACGCGCGGCAGGCGCTCGTCGAGAGGAACGGCAACCACGCGCACGCGAGCGCTGCGAACGCGAGCGCGCCCGTCAACGACCGCGCCGGTCGTTCACCGCGCGCGAGCCGCGCGCCGAGCAGGTAACCGAGCGCGAGTGCGAACAGCACGACGCCGATCACGTTGCTCCACACCACCATGCTGGCGCCGAAGTACGGCGCGATCAGGCGGACGGCCGCGAGCTCGACGATCATCGTGCTCGCGCCCGCGAGCGCGGCGGCCAGCCCCAGACGCGCGCGGACGAAGCGGTTCAACGGCGGCCCGAATCAGTCCTTGGGCGGCGGCAGGTCGTAGACCTTCGAGGCGACGTACACGCGACCGCCGTCGCACGTGCGACGCCTCACGTACGAGATGAAATCCTCGAGGCTGCGCGCGATCTTGTCCTCGCGCTCGACGCCGTTGCAGACGACCTTGATCGGCTTGTCGAGGTCGAGCAGCACGTCGTTGAAGTACACGGTCACGCGCTTCACGCCTTTCGCGGTGATCGTCAGCGTGTTCGCGGCGCGATCAACTTCGGCGTCGATGCGCGTACCGGGCTCGAGCTCCTGCGGTTCGGTCATCAGCCAGTACGCCTGGAACGGCGCGGGCGCGCCGAGCACCAGGTTGACCTTGGTCGGATTCGCGATCCGCTTGCGCTCGGCGATCCACGCCCACGCGGCCGCGTCGTTCCCGTCCTGCTGGATCGTGCAGTTGTCGAAGCCCGCGGCCTTGGTCTTCTCCGCGAACGCGGTGCAGTTGGCGCCCCCGCCGGCGAACCAGGTCGGCACACTGCGGAAGTTCTCCCAGCTCGCGTCGCCCGCGTCGCCGCGCTGTCCGACGACGCCGGCGAAGCGCTGCGGGTACATCCCCGCGATCCGGAGCGCGACCGGCAAGCCGGTCTCGACGCCGACGAGGAAGATCCGATCGTAGTCGACGTTGTACGTGCTGGTGATCCGACCGAAGACGCGCATCACGAGCGCGATGCCGCCTTCCTTGCCTTCGTCGTCGAAGAGCGTGTTCCACACCGCTCCATCCGCCGGCATGTCGATCGCGACGAGCACGGTCTTCTCGCGGATCGGTGCGTCGACCCAATTCTCGACCAGGAATTGCTTCGCCGAGTACGGCTTGCCGTCCTTCATCCCCGGCATGCAGAGCACGACGGGCACGGTCTCGCCGTTCGGCCTGTAAGTCTTCGGCGTCCAAACCGCGTAGCCGATCTTGCTCGGCTGATCGCCTTCGACGTCGATCACTCCCGCTGCGATCTCACCCGGCTTGATGCCGGCCATCTTGCGCTCGTCGAAGAAGTAGATCGCCTTGCCGAGGTCCGCGGTCATCGCGAGCACCGCCTGCGTCGCCGCGGCCGGATCGGCGAGCTTCTTCGCCGCCTTACCGGTCTTCGCGAAGACGTCGACGATCGCCGCGCGCGCCTTGGCGCCCGCTTTCGCGTCCTTGGCTTCCGCCTCGACCAAGTTGCGGAGCGCGGTGCCGATCTCCTTGTGGTTCGCTTCCTTGAGGACGAGCTCGTCACCGGCGCGCGCCGCGAGCGGCGCACCGAGCAGGAAGAGCGCGGTCCAAGCCGCTCGGCGGAAGGGCGATGCAGTGCGAAGGTCGCGTGAGTATGTCGGCATGTCGAATTCCTAGCCCCGGCGTGCGGGGAGGTTGCAAGCGCCTACCAGCTTGTCGCTTCGGTCGCGCTCGATCCAGAGCCGGTCGGGAGGAGCGAGAGCCCCCAACCACGGCGGGCCCAGTCGCTGTTCGGGTTCTCGATCAGGACCGCGCGGAAACCGACGCGCGCGGTGTCGAGCTTGCCGACCGCGAGGTCGAGGCGCGCGAGCACCACCGCTCCGTCGGTCGAGCCGTGCAGCAACGCCTGCCCCAGCGCGAAACGTCCGGGCGCTTCCCAGCCGGCTCCGAGCGCCGCGATGCCGCGGTGATCCCAGAGCGCCGCGAGGTCGACCGGGTTGTCCTTGGTGATCGCGATCTGCGCCGCGAGCACGTCGTCGCACTCCTTCGACAGACCGGCGCGCATCGTCGTCAACGCGAGGCTGATCGCGCTCCACGTCGCGTGCGTGCGCGAGTGCAGGTTGCGGCCGATCGCCAGCGCTTCGTCGAAGCGCAGGTTGTCCGCCGCGTCGACCCAGACTTCGTAAGCGAGTTCGAGGCGGTCGCGCGCGAGCTCGGGCTCGGCGGGCGCGCCTTCGAGCGGGCCGAGCGCGGTCAGCACCGCGCGGCTGCGTTGACGGCCCTTCGGCAACACTTCGGCCGCGACCCACGACGCCTCGCGATCGTAGGGCCACGCTCCGGAGAGATCCCACGCGAAGTTCACCGGTGCGCCTTCGAGCGCCGCGAGCTTCGCGCGAACCAACGCGCCTTCCGCGGTCGCGTCGCGACCCGGCGAAGAGATGCGCAGCGCCGCGATGCGCGTCGCGCGGTCGCGCGAGTCCTTGTCGAGCGCGCCGATCGACGCGAGCTCGCGCCAGATGCTCGATTCCTGCGGCGCGTTCGCGTGGACCGGAGCCGCGAGCAGCAGCGCCGCGACCGCGTTCAGGAGAGCCAACGCACGCGTCCTTCGCCGGCTTCGGTGCGGCCGATCTCGTACACGGTTTCGCCGCGGGCTTCGAGCGCGCGACGGACCTCGACGACGTCCGCGCGGTCGACGATCACGACCATGCCGAGGCCCATGTTGAGCACGTGATACGCCTCGTCGCGCTCGACGTGTCCGCCTTCGACGATCAAACGACAGAGCCCGGGCACCGGCCACGCGTTGCGGTCGACCAGCGCATCGCACGCGCCGAGCACGCGCGGCACGTTGTCGATCACGCCGCCGCCGGTGATGTGCGCGAGCGCCACGAGCTTGTCGGCTTCGAGCAACGGCCACAGCGCCGCGAGGTACGAACGGTGCACCGCGAGCAACGCTTCGGCGACCGTCTTGCCGCCGAGTTCCTTCGGCTTGGCGTCGAGCTCGAGCCCGAGCACGTCGAACAACACCTTGCGCGCGAGCGAGAAGCCGTTGGTGTGCAGCCCGCTCGACGGCAGGCCGAGCAGCACTTGTCCGGGCTTCACGCGCGAACCGTCGAGCAGCTTCTTCGGCTCGACGATGCCGACGATGAAACCGACGAGGTCGAAGTCACCGGGCGCGTAGAGCCCCGGCATCTCCGCGGTCTCGCCGCCGAGCAACGCGAGCCCGTTCGCGCGGCACGCCTCGGCGCAGCCGCCGATGATCGCCGACACGACGTCGGGTTCCATCTTGCCGACGCCGACGTAGTCCATGAAGAAGAGCGGACGCGCTCCTTGCACCAGGATGTCGTTGATGCAGTGGTGGACGATGTCCTGGCCGATGGTGCCGAACACGCGTGCGCGTTTCGCAACCTCGAGCTTGGTGCCGACGCCGTCCGCGCTCGCGACCAACATCCCGTTGCCGACGCCGGCGCGCGCGAGATCGAAGAGCCCGCCGAACGAACCGATGTCCCCCACCACGCCGGGCGTGAAGGTCTTGCGGATCGCGGCGGTCGCGCGCTCGACGGCGTCGTACTTCTTCTCGATGTCGACGCCCGACGACGCGTAGGTGACGGCGCGGGGACTCTTGGACTGGGGCTCGCTCATCTTGGGAGGCGGGGCGGAAACTCTGGGGTCGCTCGGGAGTCGGTCCAAGATGCGTTCGCGGTTCTGGAAGCCGATCTCGTCGGGCAACGCGTCGAGGGCGAACCAATCCACCTCGAGGGCATCGTCGCCGGCGCGCAGCGTACCGCCTGTCACTCGACACAGGTAGACCGCGAGGTTCGCCGGTTTACGGATCGGATCGCGCACGAAGAGCAGGTCGAAGAGCGCATGGGGCTCGACCACCATGCCAGTCTCCTCGAAGACCTCGCGCACCACCGCCTCGGCCGGTTGCTCGTCGATCTCCTGGTAGCCCGCCGGCAGCGCCCATTGGCCGCGGAAGGGCTCGATGGCGCGCTTCACCAGGAGCACGCGACCACGCTCGTCGAGCACGCAGCCCGCCGCCGCGCTCGCCGGGTTCTGGTAGACGACGAAGCGACACGCGGAACAGCGCAAGCGTTCGCGGCCCTCGATGCGTTCGGGGACCAGCTCGGCGCCGCACTGCGGGCAATGTCTGGCCTGGAGGGAACCCACGCGTGGCGGCTCGAAGCGGAGCGGCGCGCGCGCCATTCTCCTGCGACGGTCCGAGGCTACACTGGGTCCGCCCGAGGCGCCAGCACGGCGGCCGCGGGCGTCTCGCGCGCATGAAGTCTCTCCTGGTCCTCGGCAGCACGGGTTCGATCGGAACCCAGGCCCTCGACGTCGCTCGCGCGCAACCGCACAGCTTCCGCGTCGAGGGACTGTCCGCGGAGAAGTCGTGGCGGCGTTTGGAGGAGCAAGTTCGCGAGTTCCGCCCGCGCTTCGTCGCCGTCGGCGATCCCGCGGCGGCGGCCGAGCTCGCGCCGCGCCTGCCGCGAGACGTCGCGTTGCTCACCGGCCCTGACGCCGCCGCGGCGCTCGCGCGCGAAGCGAACTACGACACCGCGGTCCACGGCATCGTCGGCGCGGCCGGCCTCGCGCCGTCGGTCGAGGTGCTGCGCCGCGGCAAGCGCCTGGCGCTCGCCAACAAGGAGAGCCTGGTGATGGCGGGCTCGTTCCTGACCGCGCTCGCGCGCGAGCACGGCGCGACGATCCTGCCGGTCGACAGCGAACTCTGCGCGATCTACCAATGCCTGCGCGGCGAGGATCTCGGCCGCGTCCGCAAGATCCATCTCACCGCGAGCGGCGGACCGTTCCGGGACATGGAGCCCGCGGAACTCCTGACCGTGACGCCCGAGCTCGCGCTCAAGCACCCGAACTGGAGCATGGGTCCGCGGATCACCATCGGCTCCGCGACGTTGATGAACAAGGCGCTCGAGGTGCTGGAAGCGCATCACCTCTTCGGTCTCGCCGCGGAACAGATCCATGTCGTCATCCACCGTCAGTCGGTGATCCACTCGATGGTCGAGTTCGTCGATGGTTCGGTGATGGCGCAGCTCGGTCCGCCCGACATGCGCGGGCCGCTGCACTACTGCATGCACGCTCCCGAACGCGCGCCGTCGAATCTCAAGGGCTTCGATCTCGGATTGTTCCGTCAGTTGACGTTCGAGGAGCCCGATCCCGAGCTCTTCCCCGCGCTGTCGCTCGGTTTCCGAGCCCTGGAACTCGGCGGCGACGCCGGCGCGGTGCTCAACGCCGCCGACGAAGTCGCCGTGCAGGCCTTCCTCGACCGCACGTTGCCGTTCGCGGAGATCGAGCGCGTCAACCGCGCGGTGCTCGAAGCTCGCTCGCGTCCGTGCGCGACGCTCGAGCAAGTCTTCGCCGCGGACCGCGACGCGCGCGAGTTGGCGCGTTCCCAGGTGGCATTGCACGCCGCCGTGTGAGAAGAAGGACACCTTGGACGCGTTGCGTTGGATTCAGGTCGCCGTCGGCATCGGGCTCGTCATCTTCGTTCACGAGCTCGGCCACTTCATCGCCGCGCGGTGGTGCAAGGTCCGCGTCGAGTGCTTCAGCCTCGGCTTCGGCCCGCGCCTCTTCGGTTGGCGCCGCGGCTCGACGCTCTACCAGATCGCGGCGGTGCCGCTCGGCGGCTACGTGAAGATGGCCGGCGAGGAGAACGCCGGCGGACCGATCCAGCCCGACGACCTGCGCGCGAAATCGGTCGGCCAGCGCTTCTTCATCTTCTCCGGCGGCGTGCTGATGAACGTCGTCTTCGGGCTCGTCGTCTTCCCGATCGTGCTGTTCTACGGCGTGCCGTTCAGCGCGCCGCTGATCGGCGAAGCGGTTCCCGGCGGACCGGCGTGGCACGCGCGACTCCTTCCGGGCACGCGTGTACTCGCCGTCAACGGCGAGCCGGTGATCAGCTTCATGTTCATCGGCAACGAGGTCGCGCTCGGCGATCGCAACGAGGTGCGGCTCACCGTCCTCGATCCCGGCGCGACGACGCCGCGCGAAGTGCGCCTCACGCCGCACTACCTCGAGGAACACGGTTTCCTCTCGATCGAGATCGTGCCGGGCGTGGATCCGGAGCTCGTGTTGACGGTCGACGCCGAAGGCCCGGCCGCGAAGGCGGGTTTGAAAGCCGGCGACCGGTTGGTGCGCGTGGTCGGTGGCGTCGACGGCGTGTCGCCGACGCGCCAGCTCGCCTTCGCGCTCGACGACGGACGGCCGCTCGAGCTCGAGGTCGAAAACGAAGGCGTGCGCCGTCGCGTCACCGTCGAACCCGCGAGCAAGGTCGTCGAAGGCACGCGCATCTTCGGCATCACCGCGCCGCGCAATTGGGTCAGCGACCTGCGCGCGAACCAGGACCTCGCCGAGCTCGGGATCGCGAAGGACGATCGCATCGTGTCGATCGGCGGCCGGCCGATCCTGCGCGCGGGCGATCTCGAAACCGCGTTGCTCGTGGCGGAGCCGGGAGCGATTTGCGTCGTCGCGCGCCAAGGGCGACAGCTCGAGCTCAAACTCCCGACGCTCGATCGCGCGCGCTCTCTCGCGCTCGCCGACGATCTCGCGCTCGACCACGACCGCGAGAGCACCGAACTCGTGTTGTCGTCGGGCTCGCCCGCGGCGGACGCCGGCCTGCGCGACGGCGATCGCCTGGTGCGCCTCGACGACGTCGAAGTCGGAACTTGGAACGCGCTCTACGAGATCACCAAGGACGCGGCGAAACGCAACGTGCCGTTGCGCTTCACCGTCGATCGCCCCGCCGCCGACGGCGGCCGCGAGTTCAAGACGCTCTCGATCGCGCCCGGTGCGTGGAGCCCGCCGTACTGGGGCTTCGATCTGCGCGACGACAACTACGTCTATCGAGCGCCGAGTCTCGTCGCGGCGCTGAAGACCGGCTTCGACAGCTCGTGGCAGTCCCTGGTCGACGCGTGGCGCACGTTGACGCGCATCGCGCGCGGCGACGTGTCGAGCAAGAACATCGGCGGGATCATCATGATCAGCCAGGTGTCGTACAGCTTCTCGAGCGAAGGCCTCGCGAAGCTCTTCTTCTTCCTCTGCATGTTGAGCCTGAACCTCGCGTTCCTCAACGTGTTGCCGATCCCGGTGCTCGACGGCGGCCACCTCTTTTTCTTGTTGGTCGAGCGCGTCAAGGGTTCGCCCGTGAGCGAACGCATCCAGGGCTACAGCCAGATCGTCGGCTTGGTGTTGATCGTCAGCTTGATGATCTACGTCACCTACAACGATCTGATGCGCTGGGTCTTCAAGACGTGAACCGCGTCGCGTGGGGACGACTGCTGCGGCTGTCGCTCCTGCCGACGGCGCTCGCCGACATCGCGGCGGGAGCGGTGTGGGCGCAAGGCGGCTTCGACTTCGCGAAGCGCGAGCTGTGGCTCCTGATGGCCGCGTCTCTGTGCCTCTACCACGGCGGGATGGTGCTCAACGATTGGGCCGATCACGACGAGGACGCGACGCGTCGACCGGAACGTCCGCTGCCGAGCGGCGCCATCGACAAGCGCGCGGCTGCGACCGTCGCGTTCGGCCTGCTGTTGCTCGGTCCGATCCTCGCCTACCAAGTCGATCCGCGGTGCGGCCTCGTGATGGCGTGCGTCGCCGTGTGCGCGGCCGCCTACGACCTGTTCGGTCGCGGGCCGTGGCTCGGGCCGCTGCTGCTCGGAGCGTGTCGCGCGGGCAACCTCGGCGCCGGTGTCGCGCTCGGCGTGTTGCACGGAACGAGCTACGCCGGCACGCGCATGCCGTGGCAACCGACGCTCGCCGTATTGCCGTTGGCGTACGGCGCCTACGTGTTCTGTGTTTCGCGAGTCGGACGTTTGGAAGACAGCGACGAGCCTCTCGGGCGACGGCCGGCGACGTGGATTCGATTCGGGCTGCTCGTGATGGCTCTCATCCCTGTCCTCCCGATTCCGATCGAGGATACCGGCACGTTTCCATCGGACATCTTCCTCGACGAGACCTGGGTGCGGCATTGGCCGATGGCGATCGGCCAGGCGAAGACGCTCGCCGTCGGGCTGATCGTATTCGCGGCGATCGGTCCGCTGAAGCTGGCATTCGGAACGCGCGATTGGACGCGCCCGCTCGCGATGGCCGCGACGGGCATGCTGCTGCGACGCTTGCTGGTCTTCACCGCGGCGGCCTCCATCGCGCGCGGTTCGCTCGACGGCCTGATCGTCGGCGGAGCGATCCTCTGCGGCTATCCGATCGCGTTCGCGTTGCGGCGCGTGTTTCCGCCGTCCTAGAGCGAGCGGACTCGGCTCGCGAGCCACGCGAGCGCATCTTCTCGCGCCGCGAGACGTCCGTCGAGTTGCTCGGTCTCGAGCGCCGCGAGCGTCGCACCGAAACGCGCGTCACGCGGCACGCCGGCGTTCGTCAGATCCTCGGGCGCGAGCAGCGGAGCCGGATGCAACTCGTCGGCTCGCAGTCCGCGCTTCCATTGCACGAGGCTCGCGATCGGCGCGCCGTCTTTCCCGAGGGCATGTCGGAACGCAGCCGCGATCCGCGCGCCGTCCTCGAACGCTTCGTCGCGCGCGAGGCGGATCGAACGCGACCGCGGAACGCTCGGAGTCGCGAGCACGCTCTCGAGCTCGCGCCGCACGCGCCACAACGCCGCGACCGCGCGCCGCAGTTCGCGCGACGGGCGCAAGCGCTCCAACAACGCCTCCGCTGTTCCGGTTGCTTCGTCGGACCCCTGCGGATCGGGATCGAGCAAGACGGCGAAGCCGACCGCGACACCGACTGCCGGTTCGAGCGCCGCCAACGCGGCGAGCCGTAGGCGCTGGGCTTCGCTCGCGGCAAGGACGTTCGGGTGAAGCGCACTTTGCCCCGGCATCAACGGCTCGAGCAGTCCCGCCGCGTCGAGCAACGCGAGCGCCCGCGCCGCGCCGGCCGCGCCGAACATGCGCTCGAACTCGGCGAGCGCGCGCTCGACGCTGACGCCGACCAACGCCGCAGTCGAAGCCCGCGCCGCGGCCCACGTCGCCGGCTCGATCTCGAGGCCGAACGCCGCCGCGAAGCGCGCCATGCGCACCAGCCGCAGGCCGTCCTCGCGGAAGCGCGCGCCGGGCTCCCCCACCGTGCGCAGGATCCCGCGCTCGAGATCGCTGAGCCCGCCGGTCGGGTCGGCGAGTTCGTCGGTGAGCGGATCGAGGTAGAGCGCGTTGCAGGTGAAGTCGCGGCGCGCCGCGTCCTCCTCCAGCGAACGCCCGAAGCGCACCGAAGTCGGCCGGCGCGAATCGGAGTAGTCGGTCTCGGTGCGGAAGGTCGTGTGCTCGATCGTGACGCCGTCGACCAGGAGCTGGAGCGTGCCGAACGCGCGCCCGAGCGGCACGACGTGGGCGAACAGCGGCTCGACCTCCTCGGGCGTCGCGGCGGACGTCATGTCGACGTCCTTCGGCTCGCGGCCGAGCGCCAGGTCGCGCGTCGAACCGCCTACGACCCACGCACGCTGACCCGCGCTCGCCAACTTCAAGGCGACCGTGCGCACGACCGACGCGAGATGACTCTCGACGTGCGCGATCGAAGGACGACGCATCGCTTGAAGCGTAGCACAGCGCTCTCCACAATCGCGTTCGATGTCCGCCGCCCTGACTCCGCGCCCCTCGCCTTCGTGGAGACGCTACTTGACGTTGGTCGCGATCGCCGCCGTCGTCGTCGTGATCTCACTGCCGCGGCTGCGCGAGTTCGCGTTGCGCGAGAACGAGAGCGACGCGCGCGCGTTGCTCTCGCGCCTTGCCGCGACGCTCGAAGTGCACGCCGCCGAGACGCCGCGCCAGGTCGAGGAACTCGTGCGCGCCGACGGTTCGCTCGCGCAATGGACCACCGACGGCGAGTACCTCGAGGACGGACGGCTGTTGCGCCGCCACGGCTACCTCTTCGACGTCACCGTCGGCGCGGATCGACGTTGGGCGGTGCGCGCGTGGCCGTGGCGCGCGGGTCGCACCGGGACGCGCGCGTTCGTCGACGTCGCGGGCGCGGCGTTGGTCGTGCACCCGAACGACGGCGCGCGGTACTCAGGCGTCCGCGGCGCGCCGAACGTCAGCGAGCTCGACGCCGCCGCCGGTTGGCGCGAGGCGCGCGGCGAGGAATAGCGCTCAGCCGCGCTTCTTCGACGGGTAGCTGCGCCACAGCAAGCACTGCAATGCGCGGCGCGCCGCCGGTTCCTCGACGCGCAGCGTGACGCGCTTCAACACCGGAGCGATGCGCGCGACCGGACCAAGCGTGACCAGGCGGTCCGCGACGTACACGATCTCGTGCGGAGCGAGCGCCTCGCCTTGGACGAGTTCGAGCAACGCGCCGCGCGGCGCCTCGCCGCCGGGCGCGGAGAGCCCCTCGAGCAAATCGATGCGTCGCACGGGCGCGCGCTCGCGAGCGAGCTCGGCGACGAACTCCGCGGTGCCCGCGGCTCCGGTGTTCGCGGCTTGGAGGCAGAGCCAACGGTGCGGCTCGAACGTCTGGATGCGCGCGGTCTCGCGGTTCGCGAGGTCGAGCAGGAAGCGCGTCGCCTTCGCGAGCGGCACTTGGCCGATCGATTGGAGCAACTGCGCGCGCTCGCTCGGCGGCCGTTGCGCCTCGCGCGCGTGGCGGTCGAGCAAACGAACGAGCACGCGCTCGGCGAGCGCCGTGTCGCTGCCGAGCGCGCGGCGCAAGGTGCGCATGCCGAGGTCGAGATCGCCCGCGTTCTGCGCGTCGAGCAGCCCGAGCGCGCGATCGATGCCGCGTTCGTCGCCGCGCGCGCACAGCGCTTCGAGCGAGACGTAGCGCGCTTCGTCGCATGCGTCGGAGGTCGCTTGCTGCAACACGCCGCGCCGGCCCGCGGTGTCGGGAGCGAGCGCGACTTCGCGCAACGCGATCGAGCGCAGATCGCAGCGCGTCTCCGTCGCGAGCACGCGCTCCAACTCGTCGACGAGCTTCGCCGCCGCGAACGCGGACACCGCGAGTGTCCGACGTTGCGGATCGTCGCCGTTCGCGGCGCCGCGCAGGAACTCGAGCGCTTCCGCGTCGCCCGCGCGCGCCGCCCCCGCCGCGAAGTAGAAAGAGTCGATCGGCCGCGCGTCGCGGTAGTGCACGCGGCACCATGCGAGCGTCTCGGGCTCGCTCGACGCGGCGAACAGCGGCGCGACGTCCTGCCACAGCCCGGACATCACGCTCGCATCGATCCAGGCGCGGTACGTCGCTTCGGCGCGCGCGGCATCGAGATCGTGCAGCACCAACGCGGCATCGCGCACGGTCGTCGCGGTCGGGTGCTCGAGCACCGCGAGCACGCGGTCGAAGTCGCTCGCCTGACCGCGGCCCTGCTCGGGCGCTTCCGTCGTGCCGCGCGCGTGCATCATGCGCAACGCGATGACGCGGATCTCTTCGCTCGGCGCGTCGAGCGCGCGCAGCACCAGCTCGTGCGCCGCCGGCTCCTTCGACAGCGACACGACGTCGAGCGCATTGCGCGCCCAACCTTGCGCCGCCGGGTCGTCGAGGTAGTCGTCGAGCAGCCGCCGCGCGACGGCGAGTCCGGGTTCGCCGGTCGCGGCGAGTTCGACGCGCGCGCGCTTCAGCGGATCGAGTTGTCCGTTGAGCAACGTCTCTTCGAGGATCGCGACAGGGTCCGACGTGTCGACGTCGTAGTAGCCGTCGTGTTCGCACCGTGCGAAGAGCGTCGCGAGCCGCGGATCGGACGCCGTGTCGAACGTCGTCGCCGGCGAACTCGGAGCGCTTTGGCCGGGCGCTTCGTCACCGCAGCTCGCCGCCGCACCACAAAGTGCGAGCGCGCACAACGTCCGTGCGGAACGGAACCGAAGCGTTCGGCGGATGCGGCGGAGGATCGTCACTTGGCGCGGTGAGGCGCCTCGGTCAAACCCTGTGCCTTCGTCAGCGCGGCGGAAGCCTTGACGGCGTCGGCGCGTGCGCGCTTCTCGGAAGACAGCGCCTCGGCGAGCTTCTGTTGGAACTCGAGCACCTGGAACGTCGTCGACAAGCCTTCGCGGTAGCGCGCTTCTTCCGCCTCGAGTTGTCGACGCGCGAGCTCGAGGCTCTTCGCCGCCGCGCGCACAGCCTCGGCTTGGTACTCGACCTGGCGCACGGCGTCGCGGACTTCGGTGGTGATCCGGAGCTCGACGCGATCGGCCTCGAGATGCGCGCGGATCAGATCGGCGCGCGCCGCGCGTTCGGCGTTCTTGCCGGCGCGATTGAAGAACGGCACCGAGAACGACAGCGCCGCTTGGTTCGACGGGAACTCCCACGTCGACGCGCTCTGGAACGCGTCGCCGGAATCCGGATCGAAGCCGAGCGCGGTCGACGACAAGGTCAGGTCGAGCGCGGGCTCGCGTTCCGAGCGCGCGCGCACGATCTCGACCTCCGAGCGTTCGATCGCGAAGCGTTGCTCGCGCACTTCGGGCCGTTGGTCGAGCGCGACCGACAGCGCGGCTTGCCACGGCACCACGGTGATCGGGAATTCGGTCGGCAGCGGAGTCACGGGCTCGATCTCGACGTCCCAACGCTTGTAGTCGTTCGCGAAGAGCGACGCCTTCAACAAGTCGGCGGCGGCGCGCACGTCGACTTCGGCGCGCAGACGCTCCTGTTCGCGCACGGCGACGTTCGCTTGAGCTTGCAGCACGTCGACCTCGGTGCCGACTCCGGCGTCGAGGCGTCGTTGGTTCTGATCGAGCTGCTCGCGACCGAGCCCGAGCGTCGCGTCCGCGACCTTCAACTGCTCGAGCGCCGCGACGAGGTCCCAGTACGAGTTCTGCACGCCGAGCAACACCTCTTGCCGCACGCGGCGATGGTGTTCGCGGGCCTCGCTCCACGTGAGTTCGGATTGGCGTTGACGGCTGGTCGCGTAGCTGCGCCACGCACCGCGCAACAGCGGTTGCGTGTAGCTCAGCGTGAAGACGTCGTTGGTCGAATCGGCGGAGATCTGCGCGGCGCTGTTCGAACTGTTGATGTTGCTGTCGAAGTTGAGCGCGAGCGTGCCGCCGGTGGTCAGCGGGAACTCGAGGCCGGCGCCGTACGACTTGTTGGTCTCGTTGATCACGATCGCGCTCGTCCCGCCGCTCTGCGTGATGGTCGAGGCCTCGAACTCGCTGTCGGAGACCGCGCCGTTCGCCGTGAACACCGGGTCGAACGCGCCCCACGTGCCTGCGTAACGGAAACGCGCCGCGTCGACCGCGCTGTCCTCGATCGCGAGGCCGAGATCGGCTTCGAGGGCGATCGCGAGGGCGTCCTCGAGCGAGAGTTGGAGCACCGGACGCGTGTCCGCCGCCGGAACGGGCTCGGCGGGCGCCTGCCCCCGCGCCGGACGCGCGCTCGGGAGCACCAGCAGCCAAACCGCGACGGAGACGAGCGCTCGATTCATGGGCGCGAGAGCCTACTCGACGCCCGGGGGGGCGAACCAGGCGCGGTTCGCGAAGCGCGGGTCAGCGCGACGTCGGCTTCGGCCCACCCCACGCGAGCCACGCCCTCACCGTCGGATCGTCTTCCGCCGACGCGGCGGTCACCGCGCTCGCGAGCGCATCGAACCAGGCCTTGTCCAACGCGCGCGCTTGTGGCGCGGTGCGCGCCGCGACCGTCGAGTCGGCAAGGATTCCGTAACGCGCCGCGCGAGCGACGACGCGCCGCGCGAGCTCCGCTTCCGGTCGATGGGTCGCTGCGATGCGTCGGCATGTCGAGAGCCACACTGCGAGCTCGCCGCCGGAGTATTCGCCGCGCACGAAGTCGTCGAGCAGGATGTCGGTCCACAGCACCGCTTCGACGCCCGACGCGTCGACCTCGGGCGTGCGCGCGCTGCACGTCTCGCCGCGCCAACGTTCGACGCGGCACGCGAGCAGCTCGCCCGCGCGCCGCACCGCCGGCGTTCCCGCGAAGGTCGGCGAACGCAGCGTGCGATCGAGGCTGACGCGATCGCTGGCGAGCGCGTTCTCGACCGCGAGGTCGGTCGGGTGACGAGGCTGCGGCGCGGATGCGACGCGCGGAGGTTCGACGAGTTCGCGCGGCTCGAGACGCGGCGCGGCGCGCTCGTCGAGCACGATGTCGTCCGACGCGGCGCGATGACGCAACGACCATGCGACCAACGCTCCGAGCGCCAGCAGGTTCGCGCACACCGAGGCGGCGAGCCAACGCAGCGACGCGGAGTTTCGCAGACGCGTGCGCGCGAAGTTCGTCCACACGCGCGCGGTGCCGCGCCACGAGAGATCCTCGCGCGTCGTCGCTGCGAGAGCGCGCGCGATCACGCGTTCGAGGCGCACGTTGCTCGCGCTCGATGCGAACGTCGGGCGCAGCGTCGCGAGTTCGCGTTCGGCGCGTTCGAGCGCCGCGCGGCATTCCACGCAGGTAGCGAGCGACGCTCGCCGCGGATCGGAAACCGGCGCGAGCGCGAACTCCAGCGCACTCTCCGCGTCGAAGTGGACGTGACTCACGAGGCGCCTCCGGAATCCTCGGGCTCGCCGAGCAGCTCACGCAGCTTGCGCACCGCGTGGAAGACGCGTGACTTCACGGTGCCGATCGGGATGCCGAGCAACTCGGCGATCTCCGGGTACGGCCGGCCGTGCACGACCGCGAGTTCGAAGACCCAACGTTGGCCGTCCGACAAATGCGCGAGCGCGGCGCGAGCTCGTTCGCTCTCCTCGACGACTTCGAGGCTCCGCGGGCCGGGCGCGCGCTCGTCCTCGAGCTCGAACTCCTCGACCGGCGCCTCTTGGCCGGTGTTCGGCCGCGCGGCGCGTCGTCGGCCGGCGTCGATCCACGCATTGCGCGCGACGCGCAGGGCGTACGACTCGAACGCGTCGCGCGGTTGGTAGCCCGGCGCCGCGCGGTAGAGCCGCAGGAAGACGTCCTGGGTCAGATCCTCGGCCTCGGCGCCGTCGGCGCCCAGTCGCTCGAAGAAACCGATGAAGGTGGCCGCTTCCAATAGCACGAACTCCTCGAAGAGCCTGGGATCGCCGCGCCCGAGCGCGAGCAACGGGTCGCGCTCGAAGTCCCACGCGCCCTTCAACGCGACCTCCGAACGCGCGCCGCGAGCGTCGGTTCAAGGCGTGTTCGCATCCTCGAGCGCGAAAGGTCCGGGGCCGAGCGCGCGCAGGCTTTCGACCCAACGCCGACCGCGGTCGGAAAGGACTTCGTCGCCGCGCACGGCGATCCGGATCCGGCGGCCGCCGCCGGCGGCGTGCGCGCACGAGACGTGCAGACGTTCGAGCGGGAGGTGGCGCTCGACGCGCTCGGCCCATTCGATCGCCGCGACACCGTCGGCGCCGAGCCACTCGGCTCCCCCACCTTCGAGGAAGGCCTCGGCTCGTCCCTCCATCCACGCATCGAAATGATAGAGCGGCAAGCGGCCGCGGTAAGCGTGCATCAGCGTGTAAGTCGGGCTCGCGACCGCGTCCACGGCGTCGAGTCCACGCGCGAGTCCGCGGACGAAACACGTCTTGCCCGAGCCGAGTTCGCCGTCGAGCGCGATCACCGTGCCCGGTTCGAGGTGCCGCGCGAGTTCGCGCGCGAGGCCTTCGGTTTCCTCGGGCGAGCGCGTCGCGAACTCGCGCTCGAAGTGCGTCCCGCTAGCTTCCATGGACCCAACCTCCGCGTCCGTTCCAGCGCACGAGCGTTGCGTTCGTCTCGCTCTTCGACAGGAAGAGTCCGGCGCCGCGTCGGACGCGTCCGATCACGACGCTGCGCGGGAGCGCGGTCGCGAGTTCGCGTTCGAACTCTCGATGGATCTTCGCGGGCAACGCGACCAGCAGCTCGTGATCTTCGCCGTCGTCGAGCGCATGGCTCAGCGCGCTGCGTCCGGTCTTCCGCGCGAGGCGGCGCGCGTCGGCGTGGATGGGAACGTGCTCGAGATCGATGCGCACGCTCGATGCCGCGGCGAGACGCGACAGATCGCGCGCCAGTCCGTCGGTGACGTCCATCAGAGCGCGCACGCCGTGATCGGCGAGCCAAAGTGCGGCTTCGACGCGCGGTTCGAGCGCGAGGTGGCGGCCGAGCATGCTTCCGCCGACCGGGCCGGTCAGCAACACGACGTCGCCGGCGCGCGCTCGCTCGCGACCGACCGCGAGCTTCGGACCCTCGCCGAGCGCCGTGACGCTCGCGGCATTCGGGCCGCGTCGCGCGGCGAGGTCGCCGCCGACGAGCTCGGCGCCGAAACGCCGACCTTCGTTCTGCACCGCGCGGATCACGCGGCGGATCCAACGCGCGTCGGTCGCGGGATCGAGCGCGAGCGCGAGGACCAACGCGCGCGGACTCGCCGCCGACGCCGCGAGATCGGAGAGCGCTCGCGCGGCGGCCTTCTTGCCGACGAGCTCGGGTTTCGTGCCGCGCGCATAGTGCACGCCTTCGAGCGTCTGGTCGACGCACACGATCGGTCTTGCGAGTCCGCGCGCGAGCGCCGCTGCGTCGTTGCCGAACGCGCCGACGAGGCCGCGCGGCGCGAGCTCGCGCCGAAGCCAACGATGGATGCGGTCTTCGCTCCAGTTCACGCGCAGATGCTAACGGGCCGAGCGTCGAGGAGCTTCAGTCGGACAACTCGACGAGCAGACGTTCGCACGCGCGGCCGGGGTCCGCGGCGTCGAAGAGCGCGCCTCGGACCGCGACGCCGCGCACGCCGGTCGCGAGGACGTCGCGCACGCGCTCCGCGACGATCCCGCCGAGCGCCCAGATCGGTCGCGTCGTGCGCCCGCGCGCAGCGACCAAACCGGCGAGGCCGATCGAATCCCGGACGCCGCGTTTGGATTCCGTGTCGAAGACCGGGCCGTGGAAGAGGTAGTCGGCGTCGCCCCACGGCCGTGCGTCGTCGTCCGCGTGCGTCGACAGGCCGAGCGCGAGGCGCGGCTCGAGCCACGCGCGCAGCTCGCGCGGCGGGAGCGAGCGGAAGCCGACGTGCACCGCGTCGGCGCGCAGCGGCGCGGCGAGGTGCGCGCGATCGTGTACGGCGAACCAACCGGGCCGCGCACCGGCGAAGAGCTCGCGCATGCGCCGCGCGAGGTCGAAGTAGACGCGCTCGTCGAGAGAACTCTCGCGCAGCACCAGACCGTCGAGTCCCGCTTCTCTCGCACGCTTCGCGGCGGCGACGAAACGCTCGAGCGCGGCCGGCTCGAGGTTGCCCGGCGACAGCGCGAGCAAGCGCGGCGGCAGCGCGGGCTCGGGCGTCATTCGAGCTCGACCAAGTGGCCGAGTTCGCGCAGCAGCGAGTGCAGACGCTTGACGCTGAAGCGCGCCGAGAGCAACACGTGCTTGTCGTCGATCTCCGCCTTGACGTGCGATTTGACCGCGGGGTCGTGCGCGAAGCGGCGCAGGGCCTCGGGATCCTCGCAACGCACGACGTGCGCGTGGTCGAGGAAGAGCACGCCGGCGCGGCTCGCCCAATCGCGGATCGAGAAGAGCACGTTCTGCGGCACCGGCGTGCGCGAGTGGCCCTTCAGCGTCGACAGGATGCGCGAGAGGTGCAGCGATTCCGCCAACGCGCGGTGGATGCTCTTCTCGCTGATGCGGAAGTGCAGCGTCGCGCCGACTTTCTCGCGCGCGCAGAAACGATCGAGCTCGTGGATCAACTCGTCGTCGTCGCCGGTCGGGAAGAGCACGACCTCGAAGTCCGGCGTGACGATCAGGCTGCCGATCACGGGCGCGGAGTGCGGCGAACCGTCGACGACGCCGAGCAACCGCGCGCCGGTCTTGGTCAAACGCATCGCGACCGGTCGGTGCGACGCGTCGTAACCGAGGTCGACGAGCCCGAGGACGTAGAGCCGCGTGCGGATCCAACGCGCGATGTTCCACGCTAGACGTTGGAGGTCCTCCATCGGCGCGTAGTCGGGCGAATGCGCGCGCGCGGCGAAGTAGTCCTCGACCGCGAGCTGATCGAGGTTCGAGAGGTACGTGTTGCGCGAGAGAAAGGGCAGGTACATCAGGTCGTACCACGTGCCCGGTTCGACGCGCTTCAGCAAGCGCAGCAGGATCCGGCGCATGCGCACCTGGTGGAAGTGGTCCATCCCGTGCTCGCGCTCCTCGACCGCGTACTCGACGAGGTGCGCGAGCTTCTGATCGAGCCCCTTCGCTTCCCAGTGGCGGCCGTCGCTGGTCATCGCGAACGTGCGTTCGCCGGTCGACTCGATCAGGCCCGCGGCGCGCGCGAAGTGGAAGATGAACGCGAGCACTTCCTCGCGCGATTGCTCGGGGCCGGGATTCGGAATCAGCTCCGAGAGGATGCGCTTCTCGGTGGTCTTGAAGATCTCGCCGCGCACCGTGAAGCGCACGTCGTGCTCGAGGATGTAGCCGATGAAGCGCGAGATGTTCGAGACGAGGTCGACGCCGTGCGCCGACTCGGTGTGCGGCCGATCGGGGTCGCCGGGGACCGCGACGCGCTTGTAGTACGCGAGCGCGACCTCGTTGAAGATGATCAGCACTTCGTCGGCGTGTTGGATGCCGTAGCGCGAGAGCTCGACGCGCTCGACGCTGCCGATCAACGACTCCTCGAACTCGCGCTTCCACTTGCGGCTGTCCCACGTGCCGACGCCGCTGTCCATGCGTTCGAAGATCGCGCGCGGCAGCAAGCCGCCGAACTGCAGGATCGCCTTCTCGACCAGCTCCTTCGTGCCGTGCGGCAAGCGCTCGATGCGCGCGATGCACGCCGTGTCGTTGGCGTACATCTTGTACATCTCGCGCAGACGCGTCTGCGCGCCGCGCTTCTGGTTCTCCTTCTGATCGTAGAGGCGATCGAGGAAGCCGCGCAGCGTCAGCGTGTCGAAGAGTCCGCGCCGCTTCTGCCGTTCGCGCCGCAGCAAACCGTCGCCGAGTTCCTCGGGGATCGCGAAGACGCGGCCGTTCCCGCTCTTCGGGCGAGCGTCCTTCGCCTCGACCAGGAACGCATGGCGCACGAGCGCGCCGACCGTGGTCTCGAGGTCGTATGGCGACAAGTACGCGAGCGCCTTGTGCGCGCCGAGTTCGTCGAAACTCTTCGCGTAGCCCTGTTGTTCGAGGTGGAGCCCGAGCACTTGCAGTTGGCGCTTCCCGAGCGAATGCGCGCGCGAGTCGACGAGCTCGGGATCGTTCATCCACGCGGCGAGTTGTCGGCGCAGCTCGCGCGGATCCGGCGGCGGCACCAACGCCGCGGCGCCGCCCCAGAAGCGGTAGAGCTCCTCGAGCTCCGCGCGCGAGCGGCTCTCGAGCACGCCTTCGACGCGCGGTCGTTGCGCGCCGTTCTTCGCGCCGTCGCCGCCGACGGGATCGGGCTCGCGCGCGTTGAACGTCGGGCGCGCGTCGCGTTCGTCGAACCTCACGCGTGGTCCTCCTTGGTCGTCGTCGCCGCGGCGACCGCGACGCCCGGAGCGCTTGCCGCGATGGGCGGGAGCTCGCCTGCCTCGATGATCTCGTACGAGTAGCCCTGCTCGGTCAGGAAGAGCTGACGCTTCTCGGCGAACTCCTGGTCGCGCGAGCCGAGCGTCACGATCGAGTAGAACGCCGCGGCGGAGCCGTCGCTCTTCGGACGCAGGATGCGGCCGAGGCGCTGCGCTTCTTCTTGGCGTGAGCCGAACGTGCCGGAGATCTGGATCGCCACGTTGGCTTCCGGCAGGTCGATCGCGAAGTTGCCGACCTTCGAGACGATCAACACGTCGATCGCGCCGGTGCGGAAGCCGTCGTAGAGCTTCTCGCGCTCGACGTTCGGCGTCTTGCCGGTGATCAACGGCGCGCCGAGGTGACGCGCGAGCGCGTTCAACTGATCGATGTACTGCCCGATGACCAGAATGCGACCGCCGCGGTGCTTCTCGATCAACTGTTCGATCACGCGCGTCTTCGCGGGGTTCTCGCTGGCGACGCGAAACTTGTTGCGCGCGCTCGCCGCCATGTACGCCTGCTTCAGATTCGATTCGAGCGGCACGCGCACTTCGGTGCAGTGCGCGGCGGCGATGAAGCCTTGGTGTTCGAGCACCTTCCACGGCACGTCGTAGCGCTTGGGCCCGATCAAGCAGAAGACCTCGTCCTCCTTGCCGTCCTCGCGCACGAGCGTCGCGGTCAGGCCGAGGCGTCGACGCGCTTGCAGATCGGCGGTGACGCGGAACACCGGCGCGGGGAGCAAGTGCACTTCGTCGTAGACGACGAGCCCCCAGTTCTCGCGCGAGAAGAGCGAGAAGTGCTCGAACTCGCCGGTCTTCGAACGCCGCCACGTCAGCATCTGGTACGTCGTGATCGTCACCGGGCTGACCTTCTTCTGGTCGCCGGTGTATTCGCTGACTTGGTCCGGCGTGAGCTCGGTCTTGTCGAGCAACTCCTCGCGCCACTGCCGCACCGCGACCGTGTTGGTGGTCAGGATCAACGTCTTCGTGCCGACGAGACTCATCACCTGGATGCCGACGACGGTCTTGCCCGCGCCGCACGGCAACACGATCACGCCGTTGCCGCCGACGACCGTGCCGCCGGCGTGGAACGCTTCGCCCGCGGCGATCTGGTACGGACGCAGCTTGAAGGCGCCGCCGCTGAGCCGCGCTTGTCGCAGACGGATCTCGAGTCGATCGCCTTCGACGTAACCGCCGCGGTCGTCGACCGGATAGCCGATCTTGATCAGCGCCTGCTTCAACGTGCCGCGCGACAGACCGTCGAGCCACACGCGCTTCTCCGCATCGACGAGCACGAGCTTCTTCACCGCTTCGTGACCGAGAACGTCTTGGAGCGCGCCCGGTTCGCGCGCGACGAGCTCGAAACGCTCGCCGCGTCGTTCGATCGCGAGCAAACCGTAGCGCCCCATCCATTGACGGATGTCGCTCTGCACGTTGCGCGGGATCGGCACGCACGAGAAGTCCTCGAGCGTCGTCTGGATGCCTTGAGGCGTCAGCCCGAGCGCCGCCGCGTTCCAGATCGAGACCGGCGTGATCCGGTACGTGTGCAGGTAGTCGGGGCTCTTCTCGAGTTCGGCGAAGCCCGCGAGCGCATCGCGCGCCGCGGCGAAGCGCGGATGCTCCTCCGTCAACGGCGCGCCGTCCTTGTCGCGCGCGGCGTTGCCCTTCGCGTCGATCACCGCGCGCACGGTGTGCAGCATCAGCGAGCGATCGCTCTGCACCAGCAGCGGATTGTCGGGACGCAGACTCATCGCGCGAGCTCCTCCACTTCGCCGGCGCGGGAAGAGCGCCGCTTCGGCTTCTTCGGAGGAGCGACGCGCGCGAGTTCGCGCGCGAGCCACGGACCGGTCGGCGAAGCGGCGTTGGCGGCGAGCTCCGCGGGCGTGCCTTCGGCGACGATCGAACCGCCGGCTTCGCCGCCTCCGGGCCCGAGTTCGACCAAGCGATCGCAGACCGACAAGAGACCGGTGTGGTGCTCGATGACGATCACCGCGTGACCGGCCGCGGCGAGGTGATCGAGCACCGTCGCGAGCGAGTGCACGTCGGCCGCGTGGAGTCCGGTGGTCGGCTCGTCGAGCACGATCACGGCCGCGCCTTGGGATTCGGCGTCGTAGAGCTCGCTCGCGAGCTTGACGCGCTGAGCCTCGCCGCCGGAGAGCGTCGTCGCGCTCTGGCCGAGCGTCACGTAGCCGAGCCCGACTTCGCACAGCGTTGCGAGGATCGTCTGCGCGCGCGGTTGCGCGGCGAGGAACTCGAGCGCTTCCTCGATCGTGAGATCGAGCACGTCGGCGATCGACTTCGCGCGCCAGCGGACGTTCAAGACCTCGGGCGCATAACGCTTGCCGTTGCACTCCTCGCACGGGAGCCACAGGTCCGGCAGGAATTGCATCTCGACCAACGTCGCGCCGCGGCCTTCGCAGGCCTGGCAACGACCCTTCGGCGAATTGAACGAGAAGTGCGACGGCGTCAAGCCGGCCATCCGCGCCTCGGGCGTCTTCGAGAAGAGCTCGCGCAGCACTTCGAGAAGTCCGGTGTACGTCGCGGGCGTGCTCGCCGGCGTGCGCCCGAGCGGCGACGCGTCGACGACGACCGTGCGGAAACCGCGGCCGCGCGGCGAGTCGGACTTCTTCCAACGTCCGTCGGCGCGTTCGCCCTTGAGCGACGGCACCAGCGTGTCGAGGATCAGCGTGCTCTTGCCCGAACCGCTCGGACCGCACACGCCGACGAGCTCGCCGAAGCGCGCCTCGAAGCCGACGTCCTTCAAGTTGAAGAGCGTCGCGCCGTGCACCGAGAACTTCGCGCCTTCGGGCCGCGCGCGTTCGGTGCGCGTGAGCACGTACTCGCCGCGCAGCGCCTTCGCGGTCGGCGCGTCGGGATGCTTGAGCAGATCCTTCGGCGTCGCCGAGGCCATCAAACGTCCGCCCGCGCGTCCGCCCTTCGGGCCGAGGTCGATGATCCAATCCGCGCGGCGCATCAGGCTCTCGTCGTGCTCGACGACGATCACCGTGTTGCCGCCGTCGCGCAGCTCGAGCAACGCGCCGGTCAACTTGTCGACGTCGCCGGGATGGAGGCCGACCGTCGGTTCGTCGAGGACGTAGCAGACGCCGACGAGCTTCGAACCGAGGCTCGCCGACAACCGCACGCGCCGCGCTTCGCCGCCGGAGAGCGTCGACGTCGCGCGATCGAGCGTCAGGTAACCGAGTCCGACGCGCGCGAGCAACGCGAGCCGCGAACGCAATTCCGCGAGCACCGGTCCGACCGCGCTCTGCGCCGCGTCGTCGAGTTCGACCGTCTCGAGCCACGCGAGCGAATGCTCGACCGACTTCGCGAGCACCTCGGGCAACCGCGCCGCCCCGAGCACCGCCGCGCGCGCCTCGGGCCGCAAGCGTTCGCCTTGGCACGCTTCGCAACGCGCGATGCGCATCACCTTCTCGAGCAAGGACGCCCACTCGGGATCCTCGGTCTTCTTGTGCCACGCGTCGATGTGCCCGGCGAGGCCGGGCCACGGCGCCGTGAAGTTCTCGTGGACCTCGGCGCGTTCGTAGTTCTTCTCGATCGAGACCTTGTAGAGCGGCTTCGCGCCGACGCCGCGCAGGAGCAACGCGCGTTGCGCTTCGTCGAGCCGCGCGAACGGCCGATCGATCGCGATGCCGTGTTGGTTCGCGACCTCGCGCAACAGGAACTCGTAGTAGCCCTTGCCCTTGGTCAGGTACGTGCCGAGCTTGCCCGGGATCGCGCCGTCGGTCAGCGGCAGTTCGGGCTGGAGCACGAGCAACTCGGGCTCGCACTTCACGCACGTGCCGAGTCCGTCGCACGCCGGGCACGCACCGGCGTGCGTGTTGAACGAGTAGTGGCGCGGATCGAGTTTGTGCTCGAGGCGGAACCCGCACGTCGGACACGCTCCTTGGGTGCTGAACTCGAGGCGTTCGCCGTCCTGCGCGAGCACGCTGACGCGTCCGCCTTCGATCGACGCCGCTTGCTCGGCCGCTTCGGCGACGCGGCCGCGCGTCTCCTTGCCGAACGTCATGCGATCGACGACGAGGTCGACGCGTACGCCGCGCGCGAGCTGCGGCAAGTCGGCGTCGAGGCGCACTTCCTTGCCGTCGACGAGCGCGCGCACGAAACCGGCGGCGCGCCACGCGCCGACCGCTTGGAGGAACGCTTCGTTCGGATCCTCGGGCTCGACGTGGCCGGGCACGAAGATCGGCGCGAGCACCCAACCCTTCTTGCCGCCGAAGCGCGTGGTCGCGGCCTTCGCGATCGCGCTCGGATCCTTGGCCTCGAGCGCGATGCCGTGCGTCGGACAACGGACTTCCGCCGCGCGCGCGAAGAGCACGCGCAAGTGATCGTGGATCTCGGTGGTCGTCGCGACGGTCGAACGCGGATGCCCGCGCGACGTGCCCGCTTCGACCGCGACCGACGGCCCGAGTCCGTCGATGCGATCGACCGGCGGACGATCGCCGCTGCCGAGGAATTGGCGCGCGTAAGTCGACAGCGACTCGACGAAGCGTCGCCGACCTTCGGCGTAGATCGTGTCGAGCGCGAGCGAGCTCTTGCCCGAACCGCTCGGCCCCGTGATCACGGTCAACTTGTCGCGCGGCACCGACACCGTCAGGTTCTGCAGGTTGTGCGTGCGCGCGCCGACGATCTCGATCGCGTTCGGGATCGGCGGTGCGAGTTCGGCGTTGCCGGCGTCGCGCGCTTTCGCTGTGCGCTTCGAGCCGAGCTCGCGCAACGCTTCGCCGGTGGGCGAACGCTTCGCGCGCTCGACGGCTTCCGGCGTGCCCGCGACGATCAGTTCGCCGCCGAGCGCGCCGCCTTCGGGCCCGAGCTCGATCACGTGGTCGGCGGTGCGCACGACGTCGAGGTTGTGCTCGATCACGATCACCGTGTGGCCGCGGTCGACCAACGTCTGCAACGCGCCGACGAGTTTCTGCACGTCGGCCTGGTGCAAGCCGGTCGTCGGCTCGTCGAGCAGGTAGAGCGTGTGGTTGCGCGGCGTCTTCTTGAGCTGCAACGCGAGCTTCAGCCGTTGCGCCTCGCCGCCCGAGAGCGTCGTCGACGGTTGACCGAGCGTCAGGTAGCCGAGCCCGATCTCGACCATTGTCTCGAGCGGCTTGCGGACGAACGGATGGTCCTTGAAGAGCTCGAACGCTTCTTCGACGGTCATCGCGAGCACGTCGGCGATCGACATCTCGCGGTAGCGGACTTCGAGCGTCTCGGCCTGGAAGCGCTCGCCTCCGCACTGATCGCACGGCACCGTCACCGGCGCGAGGAACTGCAGCTCGACGAGTTGCGCGCCCGCGCCGCCGCACGCTTCGCAGCGTCCGCCGACGACGTTGAACGAGAAGCGCGACTTGGTGTAGCCGCGCATCTTCGCGTCCGGCAACGACGCGTAGAGGTCGCGAATGGCGGTGAGCGCGTCGGTGTACGTCGCCGGATTCGAACGCGGCGTGCGCCCGATCGGCGCGGCGTCGACGGCGACGAGGTCATCGATGTGTTCGAGCCCTTCGATCGCGTCGTGCTCGAGCGGCTCGTCGCCCGCCCGTTCGAGCTTGCGCAACACCGCCGGCAGCAAGATGCGATTGAGCAACGTCGACTTGCCCGAACCGCTGACGCCGGCGATCACGGTGAACGTGCCCAGCGGGATCTCGACCGTGACGTCCTTCAAGTTGAACGCGCGCGCGCCGCGGATCGTCACGCGCTTGCCGTTGCCCTTGCGACGTTCCTTCGGCGCGGGCAGCGTCAGTTCACCGCGCAGGAAGCGCGCCGTCGGCGAATCACCGCGCGCGACTTGGGCCGGCGTGCCTTGGTTGACGATCTGACCGCCCTTGCGGCCGGCGAGCGGACCGACGTCGACCAGCCAATCGGCGGCGCGTAAGGTCGCTTCGTCGTGCTCGACGACGACGACGGTGTTGCCGCCGTCGCGCAGTCGTTCGAGCGCGCCGAGCAAACGTCCGTGGTCGCGCGCATGCAGACCGATCGACGGTTCGTCGAGGACGTAGAGGACGCCTTGCAGTCCGCTCGCGAGCTGGGCGGCGAGGCGGATGCGTTGCGCTTCGCCGCCGGAGAGCGTGTCGGCCGCGCGCGAGAGGCTGAGGTAGTCGAGGCCGACGCGGTCGAGGAAGTCGGCGCGGCGCAGGATCTCGGTCAGCAGGTCGCGTGCGATGCGCGCTTCGCGCGGCGCGGGCTTCAGCGCGCGCAGCGCCGCGGCGAACGCGCGGATCGGCTGCGATTGGAGTTGGTCGATCGTCGTGCCCGCGAAACGCACGGCGCGAGCCGCGGGCTTCAAGCGCGAGCCGCCGCACTCCGCGCACGTCGTCTCGACGAGGTAGCGATCGGCCTGGGCGTTGCCGCTCCCGCGCGCCTTCTCGATCGCCGGGATCACGCCGAGGAAACGACGCTGCCACTTCACCGAGCCTTGGAAACGCTCGCCGGCCCACGACGCGGTGTCCTCGAAGCGCTCGTCGCCGGTGCCGTACAAGAGCGTCTTCTTCGCCGAACGCGCGAGCTCCTTCCACGGCGTGTCGAGGTCGAACCCGTGGGACTTCGCGATCTGATCGAGGAAGCGGAACTCGACTTTCGGGTAGAGCCACGCGCCGCCCGACTTGCGCGTCACCGCGAGCGCGCCGTTGCGGATCGTCAACGCGGGATCGACGACGAGACGCGCTTCGGTCACGCGCTTCTCGACGCCGAGTCCTTGGCAACTCGGACACGCGCCGTGCGGCGAGTTGAACGAGAAGAGCCGCGGCTCGAGCGGCGGCACGTCGGCGCCGCAGCCCGGGCACGAACGGCTCGTGGAGTACGCGCGTTCGCTCTTCGAACCCGCGACGATCATTTCGCCGCTCCCGAGCTCGAGCGCCTGACCGACGGCTTCGCGCAAACGCGTCGGGTCCGCGGGATCGGGCCGCAGACGATCGATCACGACATCGATCGAGTGGCGCTCGTAGCGCGCGAGCTCGGCGACGTCCTCGATGCGTTGGATCTTGCCGTCGACGCGCGCGCGCACGAACCCGCGCTTCTTCAAGTCGTCGAAGAGCGCGCGATGGCTGCCCTTGCGGTCGCGGATCTGCGGCGCGAGCACGACGATCGCGTCGCCGTTGAACTCCGTTTGGATCTGGCGTTGGATCTCCTCGCCGGTCTGACCTTGGATCGGGAGCTGGCACTTCGGGCAGTGCGCGGTTCCCGCGCGCGCGAACAGCACGCGCAAGTGGTCCGAGATCTCGGTCAACGTGCCGACCGTCGAACGCGCGCCGCGCGGTGCGGTCTTCTGATCGACGGCGATCGCGGGCGAGAGCCCTTCGATGCTCTCGACGTCGGGCTTCTCGAGGCGGCCGAGGAACTGGCGCGCGTACGCCGAGAGCGTCTGCAGGAACCGGCGCTCGCCCTCGCGAAAGAGCGTGTCGAACGCGAGCGACGACTTGCCTGACCCGGAGACCCCGGTGATCGCCGTCAGGCGGTCGCGCGGGATGTCGACCGAGACGCCGCGCAGATTGTTCTGGCGGGCGCCTCGGATCCGGATCGAGGCTCGCTGCATGGGATTCGCGCTAAAACATTGCAGACACGGAGCTTAGACGTTGCCCACCCGATGACTTGGGGCCGTTGCCGAGGGTTCGCCGAGCGTTGGATGGACCGAGGGCAAAGGGCCAGCCTACCACGGCCTGCCGAGGGTGCAATGGGGCCCGAGCGCGCGACTCGAAGAGTCCGAAGTCAGCGGCGGACGCGCTCTCGCAGGAGCTCGACCACCGCGCGCCCGCCGGCGACGACGTTCTGCCCGCGCAACCAATCGCCGCCGCCCGCGAAGTCGGTCACGACGCCCCCGGCTTCGAGCACCAGCAACGCGCCCGCGGCGACGTCGTGGGGCGAGAGGTAGAGCTCCCAGTAGCCGTCGAAGCGCCCCGCCGCGACGTACGCTAGGTCCAACGCCGCCGAACCCATCCGCCGCAGGCCGCGCACTTCGTAGTAGACGCGCCCGAAGTTCTCGAGGTTGTCGGCGCGGCCTTGGGCCTTCAGCTCGTTGCGCTTGTAAGGGAAACCGGTCGCGAGAATCGACTCGCCCAGCGTCTTCGCGCTCGACACCGCCATGCGCTTCCCGTCGAGGAAAGCCCCGCCGCCGCGCGTCGCCCAAAAGGTCTCGCCGAGGCGCGGCGCGTGGACGACGGCGACCTCCGGCGTCGCGCCGGAGTAGAGGCCGAGCGAAACCGCGAACGCCGGCAACTGATGGACGAAGTTAATCGTGCCGTCGAGCGGATCGAGCAACCAACGCGGCGCGCCGCGCTCGGAATCGCGCACCTCTTCCTCGGCCTCGATCTCGTGCGTCGGGAACGCGGCGCGCAGGCGCGAGACGATCAGACGCTCGGAGCCGACGTCCGCCGCGGTGACGAGATCGCGCGCGACGTCCTTCGACGCGATCTGGTTCGCGGAGAGGTGACCGAGATGCTCCATCAAGAGCACGCCCGCTTCGCGCGCCGCCTTCAGCGCGACCTCGAGCGCCGTCGCTCGTTCGGTCGCGGAGAGTCCGTTCACGAGCCGGCTCCGACCAACAGCTCGCAGATCTCGTTCTGCATCGGCTTCCAGACCGCGGTGTTCAGCCCTTCGAAGCGCGGGTAGTCGACGAGGATCGAGAAGACCCACGTGCGGCCGTCGAGCCCCTCGGCGACGCCGGACAGCGCGCTGGTCCCGCCGATGAAGCCGGTCTTGGCGCGCACGCGGCCGCGCGCCGCGGAGTTCGACAGCCGACCGTCGAGCGTGCCGCTCTCGCCCGCGACGGCGAGCGAGCTCCGGAACAACTCGGCGCTGCGCGCGTCGCGTTCGAGCACGGCGCGCAGCAGTTCCGTCAGTTGCCGCGCGCTGATCGCGTCGTCGCGCGAGAGGCCCGAACCGTCGACCTGCGCGAGCCCGTCGGTCGACACTCCGAGGCGCGAGAGCGCGAGCGCCGTCGTCTGCGCGCCCGCGAGCCGCGTCGCCGAACCTCGCACCGCCAGCGCCGTCGCGAAGAAGAGTTGATCCGCGCACGCGTTGTTGGAGTCGGTGTTGATCGCCGGCAGGTAGCGCGCGAGCGGCGACACGATCCGCGCGACCGTCGGTCCGCCGCGCGCGCCGCGTTCGCGCCGCACGTGACCGGTGAGCGCGATCCCGTGACGCGCGAGTTCGTGCGTGAGCACCGCGCCGAACAACGCGACCGGATCGGGATGCGTGCACGAGTCGCTCCACTCCGCGGTGCGCGCGGGCACATGACCGCGCACACTCAACTTGCCGTCGCGGACCTGGAAGTTCACCTCGAGCTTGCCGCCGGAGACCGTGTCGACGTCGACGGCCTCCGCGAGCCCGAAGCCCGCGGGCTCGATGCGCACGTTCGCCGCGCCGCCGACCGAACCGGGACGAACGGCGACGGTCAGGCAACCGCGGTTGACGGTGAAGCCCGCGGCGAGCGCGCAGTGCTCCTGCCAGAACTCGTTGGAACTCGGCCACGCCGGGCCGGGCGCGGGCTCGGCGAACGAACCTTCGTCGAGCACCAGATCGCCGCGGATCTCCCCCACTCCCGCGCGCTTCAGCTCCTCGCAGAACGGCGCGAGCAGCGCCGCGACCTCGCCGTGTCCGTCGCGGTCGTAGAGCGGATCGCCGGCCGCGCGCAACACGAGATCGCCGGCGAGCACGCCGTTCGCGATCGGACCCGCGGCCTCCGCGCGCGTCTCGAAGTTCCAGTCGGGCCCGAGCAACGCGAGCGCGGCAGCCGTGGTGACCAGCTTCATGTTCGACGCCGGCCGCAATGCGCGATCGGCGTCGAGCCCGAACGCATCCGCGTCGCTGCCGCCGAGCGGTCGCATGTGCACCGCGACGGTCGTGTTCGACGCGCCGACCTTGCCGTGCGTGCGCGACGCCGCTTTGCGCTGCGCTTCGTCGACGATCGCGCGCACGCGCGCTTCGAGCGACGCGCGTTCGGCGGGCGCGAGCACGTCGCGCGCGATGGCGACTTGCGTCGAGAGCGCGGGCGCGACGGCCGCGGTGCGCGACGGCGCGGGCTCGGTCGCCGAGTTCGCTTCGCCTCCGAAGAGATGGACGAGCCAGAAGACCGCGAGCACGTTCGCCGCGGCGAGGAGCGAGAGGCGCGTGATGCGACCGCGGTCGCTGCGTCGTCGTGTGGAGCTCATGGCGTGTCGACGCGCATTCTGCCGATCGCCGCGCGCGAGTCGAGAGCCGAGTGCTCGGGATCAGCGCGGCTTCGGCGGACGCTGGTCGTCGTTCGCCAGGATCCAGGCGGTGTTGAACACGAGGCGCGTCGAGCGCGTCAGCTTGTCGAAGTCGAGCGTCTCGAGCGTGTCGCGCCAGGTGTGGTAGTCCTTGTTCGCGTCGATCGGCAGGCCCTCGAAGAAAAAGAGCACCGGCACACCGATCTGGTGGAACGAGTAGTGGTCGGAGCGCTGGAAGAGCTCCTCGCCTTGGCGCACCACGATCTTGGTCACACCGGTCTTCGAGAGGCCCTTCGCCTGTTGCAGGACCTTCTCGAGTTCGGGGTTCTGCGTGATGCCGAGCACCGCGACCTCGTCCGCCACGCCGCGGCCGAGCATGTCCATGTTGACCATCGCGACCAGGCGCGACGGATCGATCGGCGGGCGTTGGCAGATCGCCTGGGAGCCCCACAGCCCGTGCTCCTCGCCCGAGAAGGCGATGAAGAGCAACGACCGCCGCGGCCGCGCCGTCGCGAACGCCTGCGCGAGTTCGAGCAGCGCCGCCGAGCCCGACGCGTTGTCGTCGGCGCCGCAGCCGATGCGGCCCGCCGAATCGACGCCGATGTGGTCGTAGTGCGCGCCGAGGACGACGTACTCCTCCGCGAGCGCCGGATCCGAGCCGCGCAGGACGCCGACGACGTTCTCGAGCGCGGTGTCGACCGCGTCGGCCGCGGACGTGAAGCGCACGTAGCGACCTTTCGGCGCGACTTGCACGCTGCGGCCGCTCTTCTCGATCCGCGTCGCGAGCGCGACGACGCTCTCGCCGAGCAGGAGTTGGCCGGTCGCCGCGTTGACCTCGACGGTCGGCGGCAAGCGCGTCGGCGTCGGCTGCGGAGTCTGGAACGTGCGGCCGTCGTTCCACTGCGCCCAGCCGGCGCGCACCGAGAGCGGGCTCGCTTCCGGCCGCGGACCGAGCTTCGACTTCGGACCCGCCTCGGGCGGACGGCGCACGACGATCACGCCCGCGACTTTGGCCTCGGCGAGATCGCCGAGCTTCTCGAAGAGCTCCGCGTCGTGGGTGATCTCCGGTCCGTCGAAGAGCTTGGCGTGGCGCGGCTCGCTCTCGACGATCATCACGATCGCGCCCTTCAACGACTTGCCCTTCAAGTCGTCCCACTTCTCCTTGGGCGCGCGGATGCCGAAGCCGCAGAAGATCAGCGGCCCGTCCGCCTTGCCGCCGACGCCGGGCACCGGCACGAAGTCGGACGCGAGCGCGAAACTCTGCGGCTCCTTGCCGTCGACGGCGAGCACGAGTTCGCACGCGCTCGCGTTCGCCGTCTGGATCTTGCGTGAGTACGTCCAGCGCAAGCTCCCGCCCGAAGTCGTCGTGCCGGTCGTCGGCGCGGCGCCGACGGACTCGAGGCCGGCGGCGCGGAAATGTTCTTCGATGTACGTCGCGGCGCGCGCGAGGCCGGCGCTCGGCGTGTCGCGGCCCTCCATTTCGGGGCTCGCGAGCGCCACCTCGTGCGCCTGGAGGTCCGCGGTCAACAGCGTGTCGTAGCCGCTCTTCCAAACGGCGGTGTCCGGCGGATCGCCGAACGCGACGAGCAGCGCGCCGAGTACGAACTTCGCGAACGCCATGGCCTCAGTTTGACGTCGAGCGCGGGCGAGCGAGTTCGTCGCTCGCGCTCAGTAACCGCGCGGGTGCGCTTGGAGGAACTTCCACGCGTCGCCGAGGATGTCGGCGAGTTCCGCGCGGCGCGGTTTCCAACCGAGCTCGTCGAACGCGCGCGTGCCGCCGCTGACCAAGACCGGCGGATCGCCTTCGCGGCGCGCGACGACCTTCGCCGGGATCTTGCGGCCGGTGACGCGGTGCGCGGTATGGATCACTTCGAGCACGGAGAAACCGGTGCCGGTGCCGAGGTTGCAGAACAAGCGCTCGGTCCCCGCCTGCAGCTTCAGCAGGGCGCGCGCATGCGCGTCCGCGAGGTCCTCGACGTGGATGTAGTCGCGGATGCAGGTCTTGTCCTTGGTCGGATAGTCGTCGCCGAAGACCGAGATGTCGGCGCGCGCGCCGGCCGCGACTTGGAGGACGAGCGGGATCAAGTGCGTCTCGGGCTCGTGCACCTCGCCGAGCGTCGAGTCCTGGGACGCGCCCGCCGCGTTGAAGTAGCGCAGCGCGCAGAAGCGCAGGCCGTACGCGCGGCTGTAGTCCTCCATCATGTGTTCCATGTGGAGCTTGGTGCGCCCGTACGGCGAGATCGGATTCTGCGGATGCGTCTCGTCGATCGGCACGCGGATCGGATTGCCGTACGTCGCGCACGAGGACGAGAAGACGATGTCGCGGCAGCCGTGCTCGCGCATCGCCTCGAGCAGGTTCCACGTGTAGTGGACGTTCTCGCGGTAGTACTTCGCGGGTTCCTTCACCGACTCGCCGACGTACGTCTTGGCTGCGAAGTGCACGACCGCGACCGGCTTGTGCTTCGCGAACACGCGTGAGAGCGCGTCGCGGTCGCCGAGGTCGACCTGCTCGAACGCGCCTTGCACCGCGGCGGCGTGGCCGGTCGAGAGGTTGTCGAGCACGACGGTTTCGACGCCGAGGGTGCGGAAGAGCCGCACGGTGACGGCTCCGATGTAGCCCGCGCCGCCGGCAACGAGCACCGGGCCCTGGGGCTTCGCGAGGGAAGGAGTCATGGCGCGAGGATAGCGTCGCGAAGGCCGAGCGGAAGCCGCGTTCGCGTTACCGAGCCTCGAGCGGAACGGCGCCGAGGCGTTCGAGATCGCGCCAGAAACTCGGCCAGGACTTCGCGACCGCGTTCGCGCCCGCGACTTCGACGCCGGGAACCGCGAGCCCGAGCAATCCGAACGCGAACGCCATGCGATGGTCGCCGTGCGCATCGAGGCGCGCGCCGCGCGGCGTGCTCGGACCGCGTGAGAGCCGCAGCGTCGACGCGGTGCTCGCGACTTCGAAGCCGAGCGAGCGCAGGCCGTTCGCGAGCACTTCGATGCGCGAGCTCTCCTTGCCGGGCAACGTCCCGAGGCCGGTGAACTCGCTGGTCGCGCTCGGACGCGCGAGCAACGCTGCGGCCGCGACCGCGACCAACGGCGGCGCGAGGTCCGGTTCGCCCGCGAGGTCGAGCTGCGCGCCGCGCGTCGGTCGACCGCTCGCGTGCAACCCGTCCGGTTCGAAGCTCGCGCGACAACCGAACGCGGCGAGGTGCTCGACGATGCGCACGTCGCCTTGGAGACTTTTCGCGCCGGGGCCGGTCGCGACGAGTTCTCCCCCGCCGAGGCATGCGGCGCACAATGCGACCGCGGCGAGCGAAGCATCGGGCTCGATCTCGAACGGATCCGTCGGCGCGCGCAACGGACCCTTCACCGTGTACGTCGACCCGCGCACGTCGACGCGCGCTCCGAAACGCGCGAGCAGCGCGATCGTCATCGCAACGTACGGCGGACTCGGGAGCGGACCCGACACGCGCACCTCGATCTCGTCGGGGTACGCGGCGAGCGCGAGCATCAGGCCGCTCAACTCCTGGCTCGAACGCGGCGCGATCAAATCGATCGAACTCGGCGGCCCGAGCGGTCGCAGGCGCAACGGGAACGTGCGGCTCGCGAACTCGACGCCGCTCGCGGCGAGCGCGTCGATCAACGCGTCCGACCGGCGGTTCGCGAGCGAGCCCGACGCGACGAGCTCGATCGTCGCCTCGGTCGAGGCGCACAACGCGAGCACCGCGGTCGCGAAACGCGCGAGGGTGCCCGACTCGCCGAGTTCGAGCGGCCCGCGCGGCGCGAGCCCGCGGTGCGGCCCCGGCGGACGGCCGGTGATCCGCACGGCGGCCGGCGCGAGCCGTTAGAGCGGCGCGCCGCACGCCGCGAGCAACGCGACGGCGCGGCCGACGTCGTCGCCGTCGGGCAGGCCCGAGATGCGCGTCGAACCGTCGGCCAAGGCCGCGGCGAACAGCGCGCGTTGCGCCAGCGACTTCGAGCCCGGCGCTCGGAAACGCCCGGTGACACGCGACTCGGGAGCGAAACCTCTGGAGTCTGCGTGCACGGAGCCGGCCTTCGCCGCGGCGGGCGATTGTAGCTCTCGCGCCGTGCCGTCATACTCCCGCCCCTCTTCCACGGAAACCTAGAACGCCATGACCGTGCAAACGACGTATCTCGGCCGCGAACGCAAGATCCCCGGACTGAAGTGGCTCGCCTCCGGCAAGGTGCGCGACATCTACGAGATCGACGCCGAGCGACTGCTCTTCGTCACCAGCGACCGCGTCTCTGCGTTCGACGTGGTGATGAACGAAGGCATTCCGCACAAGGGCGAGGTTCTCACCGCCATCACGGCGTACTGGTTCGAGAACACGCGCGACGTGATCGAGAACCACTTGATCAGCACCTCGGTCGACGACGTCGCCGCGTTGCCGAACGAGTGGCGCGATCGGCTGCGCGGCCGCGTGATGGTCGTGCGTCGCGCGCAACCGACGACGGTCGAGTGGGTCGTGCGCGGCTACCTCGCGGGCTCCGGTTGGAAGGAGTACCAGAAGGTGCAGAGCGTGTGCGGCGTGCCGCTGCCCGCCGGCTTGAAGAACTCTTCGCGTCTGCCCGAGCCGATCCTGACGCCGACGACCAAGGAGGAGACCGGTCACGATCTCCCGATCACGCCCGATCAAGCGCGCGAGCGCGTCGGCGCTGCGATCTACGAACCGTGCGCGAAGGCCTCGATCGCGTTGTTCAAGCGCGCGGGCGAAGTGCTCTCGCGCCACGGCATCTTGCTCGCCGACACCAAGTTCGAGTTCGGCGTCCGCCGCGACAAGGTGATCCTGATCGACGAAGCGTTGACGCCGGATTCGTCGCGCTTCTGGCCGGCCGACAAGGTCGTGCCGGGACAGAACCCGCCGAGCTACGACAAGCAGATCCTGCGCGACTGGCTCGAGACGCTCGACTGGAACAAGCAGTACCCGCCGCCGACGTTGTCGAGCGACGTGATCGAGCGCACCGCGAACAAGTACCTCGAAGTCTGCGCGAAGATCACCGGCCGTCAGCCGGAAGGAGCGCGCGCATGAAGGTCGCGATCCTCATGGGTTCCGATTCCGATTGGTCGCGGCTCGAGCCGTGCGCCGCGGAGTTGAAGAAGTTCGGCGTCGCGGTCGAGGCGCGGGTGCTCTCCGCTCACCGTACGCCGAAGCAAGTGGTCGAGTTCGTCGAGCAAGCTCCCGCGCGCGGCGTGAAGGTCCTGATCTGCGCGGCCGGCGGCGCGGCGCACCTCGCCGGCGTCGTCGCGGCGCACACGGACTTGCCGGTGATCGGCATCCCGATCGACAACCCGCCGCTTGGCGGCCTCGACGCGTTGCTCTCGACCGTGCAGATGCCCGGCGGCGTTCCGGTCGTCTCGGTCGCGGTCGGCGGCGGCGGTCCGCAGAACGCGGCGCTGTTCGCGGTGCGGATCCTCGCGCTGGCGCATCCGGAGCTCGCACCGAAACTCGTCAAGCACCGCGCCGACATGGCGAAGAAAGTCGCGGAGAAAGACGCCGCGCTTCAGTCCAAGCTCGCGTAACTCCGAACTCACGCCCTCCATGCCCGTCGACACCATTCACTGGGAGGGCGACCGTCCCGGTTTCGCCCGCATCATCGATCAGACGCTGCTGCCGACCGAGCTGAAGATCCTCGACCTGAAGACGGTCGACGACATGTTCGACGCGATCAAGCGTCTCGCGGTGCGCGGCGCGCCCGCGATCGGCGTCGCGGCGGGCTACGGCGTGTTGCTCGGCATCCAAGGCCACGCGAACGGCAGCGCCGACGACGTGTTCGGCCGGACGAAGGAGACGTGCGCGTGGCTCGCGCGCGCGCGGCCGACGGCGGTCAATCTCTTCTGGGCGCTCGAGCGCATGGCGGCGCGTGCCGCGCGCGATTACGGCGCGAAGAAGAACGGCCGCGAGATCGTCGACGGGCTCTTCGACGAAGCGCACACGATCTGGCGCGAGGACCGCGAGATCTGCCGCAAGATCGGCGCGGTCGGCGCGGACCTTTTGAAGGACGGCGACACGGTGCTCACCCACTGCAACGCCGGTGCGCTCGCGACCGCGGACTACGGCACGGCGCTCGCGCCGATCTACGTCGCGCGTGATCAGGGCAAGACGCTGCGCGTCTTCGCCGACGAGACGCGGCCGCTCTTGCAGGGCGCGCGGTTGACGGCGTGGGAGCTCCACGAAGCGAAGATCGACGTGACGCTGATCACCGACAACATGGCGGGCCGCGTGATGTTCGAGGGCAAGATCGACGCGGTCTTCGTCGGCGCCGACCGCATCGCGAAGAACGGCGACACCGCGAACAAGATCGGCACGTACTCGGTCGCGGTGCTCGCGCGCGAGCACGGCATCCCGTTCTATGTCTGCGCGCCGCTCTCGACGTTCGACACCAAGATCGCGCACGGCGACGAGATCCCGATCGAGGAGCGCGGCGCCGACGAGATCACGCAGGGCTTCGGCAAGCGCACCGCGCCGCTCGGCGTCAAGGTCTACAACCCGGCGTTCGACGTGACGCCCGCGCGCTTCATCCGCGGCATCATCACCGAGGTCGGCATCATCGAGCGCCCGAACACCGCGCGCGTCGAAGAAGCGCTCCGCCGCGGCGGCCGCCTCTAGGGCGGCTTGCGCGCGATCACGGTCTCGAACTCCTTGCGCGTCTCTCGAGGCGCGGCGAAGGAGTCGCTGCGTTCCGCGACGAGCTCCCAACCCGCGAAAGAGCGCGCGAGCTCGCCGCGGCCGAACAGGTAGTGCTCCTCGGGGTCGAACATGTCCATGAAGGTCGTGCCTTCGACCAATACGTTCACGACCGCCGTTCCGCCGGGACGAACCGCGTCGCGGATCGTGCCGAAGAGCTCCAGCGCGCGCTCGCCGCGTAGGAACATCAACACGCCGATACAGGTGATCGAGTCGTAGCGCGCGACGGGATTCCAACTCGCGAGCGAGGCTTCGACGGCCTCGAGCGGAAGTGCGAGACGCTTTGCATCGGCACGCACACGCTCGACCGCCGTCGAGCTCGCGTCGACGGCGAGCACGCGACATCCGCGCCGCGCGGCTTCGAGCGCCAGGTTGCCGAGGCCGCAGCCGACGTCGAGCACGTCGCCGTGTAGGTGAGGGAGCGCGAGTTCCTCGAACGGATTCAACCGAAAGTCGCGATCGCCGACCTGACGTCGGAACTGCGCGTCGAAGAAGTCGACCGACCGGTGCGCGCTCATCGTCGGGGCCTCGACCGCAAGTCTAACGCGATCGCGTCGAGCGCCGATAGGATCGTCGGCATGGACCGCGGCCGGAGTCGGAGCATCGCGATCGTCACCCCCGCCGCGCGCGGGTCGAGTTCCGGCAACCGCGTGACCGCGCTGCGCTGGGCGAAGCGTCTGCGCGAACTCGGCCATCGTGTGCGCGTCGACGAACGCTTCCGCGGCGGCTCGCCGGACGTCCTCGTCGCGTTGCACGCGACGAAGAGCGCCGAGTCGATCGAGGCCTGTCGGGCGAACTCGCCGTCGACGTCGATCGTCGTCGCCCTGACCGGGACGGACGTCTACGGCGATCGCGCGGACTCCGACGTCGCGCGTCGATCGCTCGCGTCCGCACAACGCATCGTCGCGCTCCAAGAGCTCGCCCTCGACGTCGTCCCGGCACGGGAACGGGCGCGCGTTCGTGTCATTCATCAATCGGCGCCGCCGGCCTGACGCGACGTACAGCGAACGCCGGGCGCGTTCGAAGTCTGCGTGGTCGCCCACTTGCGGGCGGTCAAGGATCCCCTGCTCGCCGCGCGGGCCGTGCGTTTCCTCCCGTCGGAGTCGCGGATCCGTGTCGTGCATTGCGGCGCGGTGCTCGATCCGGAGTTCGAGGCGGAGGCTCGGCGCGAGAACGCCGCGAATCCCCGCTACCGCTGGGTTGGCGCGCTCGCGCGGCGCGACGCTTTGCGTCTGATTGCCGCATCCCGTGCGTTACTGGTCACGTCGCGGACCGAGGGCGGCGCCAACGTCGTGTCGGAGGCGCTCGCGAACGAGACGCCGGTGCTCTCGACCTGGATCGCGGGCTCGATCGGACTGCTCGGCGCGAAGTACCCCGGGTACTTCGCGGTCGGCGACGCGCGCGGTCTAGCGGACTTGCTCGTGCGCGTGGAGACCGACGCGCCGTTCCGCCGGGAGATCGACTTCGCCTGCGCCGGTGTGCGGCCGCTCGTCGACCCCTCGCGCGAGCGAGCGGCTTGGGCGGACCTGCTCGACGAGCTCGATTGACACCGTGAACTTCTTTCGTCGGCGTGCTTGCGCTTGAGATGCGTCCGATGCGATTCCGATACCCGTGCGCGCCTCGGCAGGTGTGCCCGAGAGTCCGAACTCCCTGCTCCCAAGCCACGACCCTAGATGAGCCCCAAGAAGAAGAGCGCCGCTCCGAAGACCGCGCTGCCGCCCGTCAAGTTCGAGGCGAAACCCCCGAGCGCCGACGAGATGACCGCCGAGGTGGTCGAGTTCATCACGGCGATCGACACGTACAAGCGCCAGAACGCTCGCCCGTTCCCGAACTGGAGCGAGATCCTCCAGGTCGTCAAGCGCCTCGGCTACGCGCGCCGCTGACACGCCTGACGGTTCAGCCGTAGATCGGAAACTTGCGCGCGACTTCGGCGACCTCGCCCTTCACGCGCGTCGCCGTCGACTCGTCGGTCGGGTTTGCGAGCACGTCGGCGATCCAATTGCCGAGCTGCTTCATGTGCGCGACTCCGAGCCCGCGCGTGGTGATCGCCGCGGTGCCGAGGCGCACGCCGCTCGCCTTGCTCGGCGGGTTGGTGTCGTACGGGATCAGGTTCTTGTTGCAGGTCAGGTCGACCTTGTGGAGCAAGTCCTCGGCGTCCTTGCCGGTCAACTTCATCGGGCGCACGTCGACCAACATCAGGTGGTTGTCCGTTCCGCCGGAGACGATGCGCAAGCCGCGCGACGCGAGCGTCTCGGCGAGCACGCGCGCGTTGTCGACGACGCGTTTCGCGTAGTCGGCGAAGCTCGGTTGCTGGGCCTCGCGCAACGCGATCGCCTTCGCCGCGATCACGTGCATGAACGGACCGCCTTGGCCGCCCGGGAAGATCGCGCTGTTGATCGGCTTGATGTGCTCGTCGTGGCAGACGATCAAGCCGCCGCGCGGGCCGCGCAGGGTCTTGTGCGTCGTCATCGTCGTGACGTGGGCGTGCGGCACCGGGCTCGCGTGTTGGCCGCCCGCGACGAGACCCGCGATGTGCGCCATGTCGACGAGCAACTTGGCACCGACCTCGTCGGCGATCGCGCGGAACGCCGCGAAGTCGAGCTTGCGCGGATACGCGGACGCGCCGGCCATGATCAACTTCGGACGCACGGCGAGCGCCTGCTCGCGCACTCGGTTCATGTCGACGCGCTCGGTCTTCTCGTCGACGCCGTAGGAATGGAACTCGTAGAACACGCCGGAGAAGTTCTTCGGGTGTCCGTGCGAGAGGTGGCCGCCGTGATCGAGCGACATCGCGAGCACCTTGTCGCGCGCCTGGACCATCGCCATCAACGCGGCGATGTTCGCTTGCGTGCCGCTGTGCGCCTGGACGTTCGCGTGCGGCGCGGCGAAGAGCTGCTTTGCGCGGTCGATCGCCAGGTTCTCGACGACGTCGACGTACTCGCAGCCGCCGTAGTAGCGCTTGCCCGGATACCCTTCCGCGTACTTGTTGGTCAGCACCGTCCCCATCGCCGCGATCACCTCGCGCGATGTGTGGTTCTCCGACGCGATCAGCTCGAGCTGAGCTTCCTGACGGACGCGCTCTTGCTCGACCGCCGCCCAAACCGCCTGGTCGGCGACGGACTTCGGAGCGGACGCGGAGAACGACGAGGCTTGGGCGGCGGTGCTCATGGTGCGCCCATTCTGGGGCTCCGCGCGCCCCGATCAATGTTTGGGCAACGCTCGGCCGTTGCCTGATCCCCGCGAGCGGGTAGAACGGGCGCCGCATGGGAGCTCTGGCAGGATCCCCCGCGTCCGTCGCGTCAGCGCTCGGCCGCTCCTTCGTCTTCGCGCGTTGCGCGGGCATGCTCGCGTGCTGCGCCTGGCTCGGAGCCTGCACGCACGAGGCGCCGGCCGCCGGCCCGCGAGGCAAGGCGGCGAGCGTGTCCCCCTCCGCGACCGGCGGCCTCGAGATCGTCGACGCCCCGAACGCGGAGATGCCGTGGGACTACGACCTGGGGATCGTGCCGTACGGCGAGACCGCGGAGTGCACCGCGCGGCTGCGCAACGGCGAGGGGCGAGAGCTCCGCATCCTGGAACTCCAAGCGGCGTGCAGCTGCACCACCGCGACCGTGTCCTACGTCGATGCGTCGGGCGCGCGGATCGAGGGCGATCGCAACGCTCCGACCGGCGAACCGATGCTCGTCCTTCCGCCGGGCGCCGTCGCCGAACTGCGCATGGTCTCGGACACGCGCTCGGTGCCGATCCAGAACCAGACGAAGCGCGTGCGCATCGTCTTGACCACCGACTCGGCGACCAATCCGTTCCTCGCGATCGAAGTGCACTTGATCGTCGAGCTCGCGTTCATGGCGACGCCGGGCACGCTGAAACTCGGCGACGTCACCGCGAGCGAAGGCGCGCGCGGCGCGTTGAAGATCCTCAGCCTCGGTGTCGACGGCCGCCGCTTGACCGGCATCGAGCGCGCGAGCCCCGGCGTCGTCGCCGCGGTGTCCCACGACGACGGCGTCGTGCCCGACCAATGGAATCTGTCGGTCGACGTCGGCGCTCCGATCGAGCTCGGCATGTTCGAGCGCTTCGTCGAGATCGCGACCACCGGTCCGCGCGGCGAGGGCGTCGGCAAACCGATGCGCGTGCCGATCGTCGGCAACGGCGTGCCCGACCTCGAAGTGCGGCCGACCAAGTTGATCTTCGCGGGCCTGAAGGCGGAGACGACCGCGGAGGTCGAGTTGCTCGGTCATCTCGCGGGCCAGCGGCTGCGGGTGCTCGGGCTCAGGCCGGATGCACGCGGCGAAGGCTTGGTCTTCGCGACCGCCGAGCCCGAGTTCGCGGACGACAGCGGTCGCAGCCCGCGTTGGAGGATTCGCGCGCGGCTCGCGGCGGAGGCTCCCGCGGATCTCGCCGGGATCTTGACGGTCGAGACCGACGAGCTCGGTGAGATCGCGATCCCGTACGCGGTCGCGCCGCGTCGCTGAGCGCCGCTACTGCGCGCGCAGCTTCGCGAACTTACGCTTGCCGGCTTGGAGCAACAGCTCCGCCGTCGGCCGCGCGATGCGCGCGTTGACGTCGGCGACCACCGCGCCGTCGAGCTTGACGCCGCCGCCTTCGATCAGGCGCCGTGCGTCGGACGAACTCGCGCACAGCCCGATCTCGCGCAGCAAGACCGCGAGCGGCACGCCGTCCGCGGGCCACGGCTTCGCGTACTCGACGACGGGGATGTCGGTCGGGAGCTCCTTGTCGCGGAACTGTCGATCGAAACCGTCGCGCGCGGCGCGGCCCGCGTCGCGGCCGTGGAAGAAGCTCGCGATCTCTTCGCCGAGGCGCGCCTTCGCCTCGCGGAAGTGTCCGCCGAGCAGCGTCGCGATCTCGCCCTCGTCGAGCCCCGTCAACAGGCGGAACCAATCTCCCATCACGTCGTCGCGCAAGCTCATCACCTTGCCGAACATCTCGGCCGGTGAATCAGTGAACGCGATCGCGTTGCCGTAGCTCTTCGACATCTTGCGGCCGTCGAGCCCGTTGATCAGCGGCAGCGTCATGCAGATCTGCGGCGCCTGATTCTCCTTCTCCTGCAGATCGCGACCGACGAGCAAATTGAAGAGCTGATCGGTGCCGCCGAGCTCGACGTCGCTCCGGATCATCACCGAATCCCAGCCCTGCATCAGCGGGTAGAGGAACTCGTGCACGCCGATCGGCTCTTTCGCCTCCATGCGCTTCTCGAACGTGTCGCGCTCGAGCATCCGCGCGACCGTCGCCTTGCTCGCGAGACGCAGCACGTCCTCGAAACGCATCGCGTCGAACCACTCCGAGTTGCGGTGGACCTCGGTGCGCGTCATGTCGAGCACCTTCCCCGCTTGCGCCGTGTACGTGACGAGGTTCGCTTCGACGTCGGCACGCGAGAGCTGCGGCCGCAGTTTGTTGCGCCCGCTCGGATCGCCGACCATCGCGGTCGCGTCGCCGACGATCAACACGATCGTGTGGCCGGCTTGTTGGAGCGCGCGCAGCTTCATCAACTGCACCGCGTGGCCGACGTGCAGGTCGGGCGAGCTCGGATCCATGCCGAACTTCACGCGCAAGCCGCGGCCGGCCGCGCGCGCCTTCGCGAGGCGCGCCGCGAGATCGCGCTCCTCGACCAGATCGACCGCGCCGCGGCGGAAGTGCGCGAGATCGTCGGCGGCAGAGAGCGCGTTCATGGTCACGAGGGCGGCGGAGTGTCGCGCCCCGTCGTCCCCAAGTCCAGGGTCGGCAAGTCGAGCGTCGGTGTCGTCTCTCGGCTCTTCTCGCGCTCGACCGCCCACGCGCGCCATTGATCGGGATCGCCGCCGCGTTCGAGGTCGCCCGACAACCAACGCAAGCACGGCGCCGCGCGTTCGAGGTCGACGCGGTTCATCCGCGCGAGCACCGGCGTGCAGAGTTCGAGCGCTTCGCCGCGACGTTCCGGCGCGATGCGCACCGCGCGCTCGATCGCCGCGGGCAAGCCGAAGCCGGGCTTCTCGAGATGGCGCGCGAGCTCCGCGGGTTCGACGGGGTCGGTCGGGAGGAAGTTCGCGAGCTCGCGGACCTCGCACGGTGCGACGGTCAGCGTCGCGGCGGGCAAGCGACGGTCGTCGACCTCGAGCTGCGCCTGGACCAGCACCAACCGGAAGCGCGCGCGCACCGCGAGCTCGTTGGAGATCGGCACGTCGATCGCCGCGAGGTCGAGCAAGCGAGGATCGTGGGCTTCGAGCTCCAGCTCGGCGAGTTCGTCGATCGGCTGCGTGAACGCGGAACGGTGCTCGTAGCCGCGCACGTCGACGCCGTAGAGCGACGCTTCGAGCCGCGCCGCCGCCGCGCAGATCTTGACCGGCGTGCCGTGGCTCGACACCGCGGCGAGTGCGAGGTGCCGCCCCGACTTGCCGTCCTTCGAGCCGCGGACGACGAGCCGTAGCTCGATCTCGCGCGACGCCGCGCGGCCGTCGAGGATCCGTTGGAACGCCTCGACGACGTCGAGCGCCGGTCCGTCGGGACGCAGCGCGCGCACGCGAGCCAGGATCGCGCGCGCGTTCGGTTCGTCGTTCGCCGCGAGCGCCGCCGACAGCGCGGTGAACGCGGGCTCGAACGCCGCGACGCGCGGTCGCAGCGCGGGATCGAGCACCAACGGGTCGCTCGAAACGAGCGCGCGGCGCGGGGTGCCGCACGCGGTCAGACAGACCGCGAGAAGACACCAACGCGCCGCGCTCATGGCGGGACTACCGGATCAGGCCGTGGGCGTTTCGCCCTCGACCGGCTTTTTGGCCTCGGGCTTGGCGTCGGCCGGTTTGGCCTCCGCCGGTTTCGCTTCAGCGAGCTTCGCGCGCCGCTCGTGCTCTTCGAGAATCGCCTTGTTCTCCTCGAAGTCGGCGTGCACGAACGAGAGGCCGATCTTGCGCTCTTCCGTGTCGACACGGATGACGCGCACTTCGACCTTCTGGCCGGGCTTCACGATCTCCTCGGGGCTCGAGATCTTGTGATCCGCGAGTTCGGAGATGTGCAGCAGGCCTTCGAGCTCGTCCTCGAGCCGCACGAACGCGCCGAAGTTGGTCGTCTTCGTGATCGTGCCGGTCAGGAGGTCGCCGACGTGGTACTTGGACGGAATCTCGTCCATCCACGGATCCGGCGAGAGTTGCTTGGAGCCGAGGGCGATGCGCTTCTTCTGCGTATCGACCGAGAGCACGACGCAACGGAGCTTGTCTCCCTTCTTCACCATCTCGGACGGGTGCGTGATCTTCTTCGTCCAGCTCATGTCCGAGACGTGCAGGAGGCCGTCGATGCCCTCCTCGATCTCGATGAACGCGCCGTACGAAGTGAGGTTGCGCACCGTGCCTTCGATGACCGTGCCGACCGGGTAGTGGTCGTCGACGAGATCCCAGGGGTTCGCTTCGGCTTGCTTCATGCCGAGCGAGATCTCCTGCTTCTCCTTGTTGTACTCGAGCACGACGACCTCGACCGGATCGCCGACCTTGACGATCTCGCTCGGGTGGTTGACGCGACGAGTCCACGACATCTCGGAGATGTGGACCAAGCCTTCGACGCCGTCCTCGAGTTTGACGAACGCGCCGTACGACATGATGTTGACCACCGCACCCTTGTGCTTCGAGGCGACGGGGTAACGCGACTCGATGCCTTCCCACGGGCTGGGTTGCTTCTGCTTGAGACCGAGCGCGATGCGTTCGCGCTCCGCGTCGACGCGCAGAACCTTGACCTCGATCTCCTGATCGAGCTGCACCATCTCGCTCGGATGGTTGATGCGGCCCCACGTCATGTCCGTGATGTGCAGCAGACCGTCGATGCCGCCCAGGTCGACGAACACGCCGAAGTCGGCGATGTTCTTGACCACGCCCTTGCGGATCTGGCCGTCTTGGATGTCGGAGAGCAGGAATTCCTTCTGCTTCTGACGCTCTTCCTCGAGCAGCTTGCGGCGCGAGATGACGATGTTCATGCGCTCCGCGTCGATCTTGATGATGCGCGCGCGGATCGGTTCGTTGACGAAGTCGGAGATGTCGTGCGTGCGGCGCAGGTTGACCTGGCTCGCCGGCAAGAACACGTTGACGCCTTCGACGTCGACCAAGAGACCGCCCTTGATCTTGCGCTGTACGACGCCTTGGATCTCGTCGCCTTCCTTGTACTTCTTCGAGACGCGTTCCCACGAGCGGAGGCGATCGGCGCGGCGCTTGGAGATCAGCGCGGTGTCGTTCTCGTCGAGGCCTTCGTAGAAGACCTCGAAGACCTGGCCGGTGGTGGGAAGCGACTCGCCGAACTCGGCGATCGGGATCTGACCTTCGGACTTGCCGCCGATGTCCATCACCACCATGCCGGTGCGGTCGTCGACCGAGTCGACGCGCGCGTGCACGATCGTGCCGGGGGTGATGTCCTTGACCGAGGACTCGAGCGCGTGCTTCAGGTCGGGTTCAGAGACTCCCTGGAGGGAAGCCGTGACCATGCGTTCGAGCTCGACGGGGTCGAGGTCGTATTGCTTGATGCGTCTGGATGCTAGGGCCATGAAAGGAGGGTTGAACGAAACGGGTTCGAATGGAGGTTCTAAGGGAAGGGTTAGTGAGCGCCTTCCGCCTCGGAGGAAGCGGAAGGTGTACGTGGTGCGGGGAGTCGCTCGACGATCGCGGCGCGGACTCGGTCGAGCGCGTCGGGCGCAGCGGAGTCGATGGCGGGCGCGAAATCGAGCGACAGACGCGTCGGGCGCGGGAGCTTTCTCCCGGGCGGCCAAGCGCGCCAACTGCCGTCGATCGCCGCGGGGACGATCGGAACGCCGGCCATGCGCGCCGCGACGACCGCGCCGGCGTGGAAGCGACCGAGTTGGCCGTCTCGTGAGCGCGTGCCCTCGGGGAACATCGCGACGCAATCGCCGGCGGCGAGGTGCGCGACGATCGCGCGCAGCGCGGAGCGATCGCCCTTGCCGCGGCCGATCAGCACCGCGTTGCAGCCGCGCATGATGAACGCGAGCAGGCGAGTCTCGGCGAGCGTGTCGCGCGCGACGAAACAGACGTGGCGATCGGTGCCGAGCGAGAGCAGCGGGATGTCGAGGAACGATTGGTGGTTCGCGGCGATCAGCACGCCGCCGTTCGACGGCAGATGCTCGACGCCGCGGAACGTCGGCGGCAGGAACACGCGGTACGCGAGGTTCGAGCCTCCGCGGCAGAGCCGATAGACCCAAGTCTTGTCGGTCCGCACGGGTTCGGCGGGCCGTTCGGAACCGGCATTCGTCGCGCCATCGGACGCCTCGGTCATCCGCGAGCGGCTCGGGCGCGGACGCGCTCGAGCATCGACTGGATCACCTGCTCGGACGTCTTGCCGTCGGTCTCGACCACGAGCGCGTCGGGCGACCGCATGAGCGGCGAGTGCAAGCGCGTCGAGTCGAGTCCGTCGCGGCGCACGAGGTCCGCCAGGATCGCGTCCTGGAGCTCGGGCGTGCCCGCTTCGAGCGCCTTGCGTCTGGCGCGTTCGGAAGGAGATGCGTTGAGAAAGAACTTGAGCGTCGCGTCGGGGAAGACGACCGTCGTCGTGTCGCGTCCCTCGGCGACCACGCCGTGCGCTTCGGACGCGATCGCCTTTTGGCGAGCGACGACCACTTCGCGCACGCGAGGATGAGCCGAGACCGCCGAGACGATCTCCTCCACGCGTTTCGACCGCACGTCGGGCTCGCCCGACACGCCGTCGATCTGAATCCTGCCCGCCGCGTCGAAGCTCAGCCGGTGGCGTTCGGCCAAGGCTCGACACTGCACCTCCGACTTCGGATCCGCACCGGACTCGAGCACCTTCAGGGCGACCGCGCGATACATGGCGCCGGTGTCGAGGAACAGGAAGCCGAGCGCCTTCGCGAGGCCGCGCGACACCGTGCTCTTCCCGGCGCCGGCGGGCCCGTCGATGGCGATGATCATGGCGGGAGGAACCGGCTTCGAAAGCAAGGGGGGCGAATAGCCTATCGGCGAGCCCCCGCGGATCAAGCCCGAGGCGCCCGAGAGCCCCGGACGACCCAGCGACCGTCCTCCCCCACCACCGCGACGTCGCGCACGCCGCCGAACGCGTCGAGGACGATCCAGCGCGGCCCGTCCGCGAGCGCTTCGTCGCGGAAGACGTGCGCGTGGCCGCAGACCAGCGTCGGAACGTGCGCTTCGCTCGCGAGGCGGCGCACTTCGTCGGGCTGTTGCGCGGTTTCCGCGGAGGGCTTCGCTGCGACCGCGGTCACCGACTTCGAACGCAGACGCTTCGCGACGGCGAGCGCGAACGACGACGGCAGACGCGGCGCGAGCGCGAGCAACGGACGCGAACGCAGCACTCTCTTGAGCCGTTGGTAGCCGACGTCGAGCGTGCAGAGCTCGTCGCCGTGGATCAGCAGCGCGCGTTCGTTCGTCGAGTTCGCGACGAAGCCGTGCGGATGGACGCGCGCGCCGGTGACGCGCTCGAAATCCGCGCCGAGCAAGAAGTCGCGGTTGCCGGGAATCACATGGAGCTCCGCGCCGCGCGCGGTCCACGCCGCGAGCTCCGCGAGCACGCGCGCCGCGCCCGGAAGTCGGCCGTGCGCCGGACCGACCCACGCTTCGAAGAGATCGCCGAGGATCACCAGCGCCGGAGCGCGCGACTGCGTCGCGAGGAACGCGCGCAACGGCTCGACGCAATCCCCGCGCGCTGCGTCGAGGTGCAAGTCGCCGATGCAACAGGCTCCGACGGCGAGTTCGATCTCGGCGCGTGCGGGAGTCTTCATCGCGCCGTCGTTATAGCGCGCCGACGCGCTTCGACCGAAGCGCGATCGCCGGTCGCGGCGTCCGACGAGCCCTGGCACGATCGAACGCCGTGTCGTCGTTGCTGCGTCGCGCCTGGTGGCTCGCGTGTTTGGTCGGTCGTTCGCCGACGCCCGAGGCACGCAAGTGGAACGTGGTCGTGATCTCCCTCAACGCGTTGCGGGCCGACCATCTCGGCGCGTGGGGCGAGACGCGGCCGACGTCGCCGCGCCTCGATCGACTGTGCGCCGAGTCGGTGGTCTTCCGCGACGCGATCAGCCAAGCGGGCGTCACCGCGCCGTCGCACATGTCGCTCTTCACCTCGCTCTATCCGAGCGAACACGGCGTCCGCACTTCCCACGAAGCGTCGAAGCGCGCGACCGAAGCGACGGCCGCGCGACTCGGCGCGGGCGGCGGAGTCGAACTCGACGGGTCGGAGGCGGAAGCCCTGCGCGCGCTCGGTTACACGCGCTGACTCAGGCGAGCGCGGCGATCTCGTCCGCGTGGCCCGCGTCGTGGTTGCGCCACAGCTCGATCAGTTCTGCGAGCGTGATGCAGCCGACGCCTTCCAGCTCGCCGCGCCGGCGAAGAGCGTCGTGCGGGAGCGAACGCGCGAACGCGAGGTTGCTCTCGCGCGCCGCGACGAATTCTGCGAGGCCGCGTTCGAGCGGGAGTTCGAGATAACGACGTTCGGCCGCCAGGCGCGTCCCGTCGAGGTCGGCGAGGAACGGCTCTCGCTCGTTCGCGAGAGCGCGCAACCGTCGTGCGTAGCCCTGCACCTCGATGTCACGCAGGTACCAGACGTGTTCGTGCAGCGAGAACGCGTCCGGTTCGGGACGAGCACGTCGCGCCGCGTCGTTGCGGCTCGCGACCGCCCTTGCAAGCAAGGCCGGCATCCGCGCGAGCTCGTCGAGCCGTTCGCGCAACTCGCCCTTGGTCGGAACGGATGCGCCGCGTTCGAGCTCCGCGTACTTCGCCTCGTTCATCGGGGCGATCCTAACTCGGCTCGCGCGCCTCGTCCTCGGGCTTGGCTTCGCCGGGCACGGTGATCGAGAAGTCGCGCATCTTCTCCCACAGGACCTTGCGCGAGATGCCGAGCAGCTCCGCAGTCTGCGAACGATGGCCGGCGCAGTGCGCGAGCGCCTTCTTGATGTGCTCGATCTCGAGTTTGCGCAGGACTTCGCGCAACGGCCGCACGCGCCCGTCGTCGACCTCGGTCGCGCCGCGCCAACGTTCGTCGAGCGGCACGAGGTCGGCGGCCTGCAGTTCGCCGGAGGCCGGCGCGAGAGCGATCGCGCGCTGGACCGAGTTCTCGAGCTCGCGCACGTTGCCCGGCCAACGGTAGTGCTGCACCAGGGCGAGCGTCGACTTCGGGATCTCGAAGCGCCGGCCGCCGCCGTGGCGTTGGATCATGTGCGCGAGCAGGAGCGGCAGATCCTCCGCGCGCTCGCGCAACGGCGGCAGATGGATCGGCACGACGTTGATGCGGTAGTAGAGGTCCTCGCGAAAACGCTTCTCGTCGACTTGCTTGCGCAGCGAGAGCTTGGTCGCCGCGACGACGCGGATGTCGATCTTGCGCACGGCCTCGGAGCCGAGGCGCTCGATCACGCGCTCCTGCAGGACGCGCAGCAACTTGACCTGCACCGACATCGGCATGTCGTCGATGTCGTCGAGGAAGATCGTGCCCTTGTCGGCGAGCTCGAAGCGTCCGCGCTTCTCGCGCCGCGCGTCGGTGAACGCGCCTTTCTCGTGGCCGAAGAGTTCCGCCTCGAGCAACGTCTCCGGCAACGCGGCGCACGAGAGCGCGACGAACGGTCCGTTCGCGCGCGTGCTCGCTTGATGGATCGCGCGCGCCGCGACTTCCTTGCCGGTGCCGCTCTCGCCCTCGATCAACACCGTCGCGTCGGTCGGCGCGACCGTGCGGATGCGGTCGAACACGGCGCGCATCGAAGGCGCCGCGCCGATGAAGCCTTCGATCGGCTTCGACGCGGCGAGCTCGGCGCGCAACGCCGCGTTCTCGGTCTCGAGGTCGCGCACGCGCGCGAGCGTCGCGACCATGCTGACGACCGCTTGGTTGCGGAAGGGCTTCTGCACGTAGTTGTGCGCGCCCATGCGCATCGCCTCGACCGCTTGATCGATCGTCGCGAACGCGGTCATCACGATCACCGGCCGTTCGGGCGCGAGTTCGCGCGAGCGCGCGAGCACCTCGAGCCCGCCCTTGCCCGGCATGCGCACGTCGGTGAGGACGACGTCGGGATCGCGAGCGACCAGGAGCTCGAGCGCCGTGTTCGTGTCCGCCGCGACCCACACTTGATGGCCCGCAGCCACCAAGGCGTCCTGCAACGTGATCGCGATCGTGGGTTCGTCGTCGGCGAGCAGGATGCGCATGCTGCCCGTCTTAGCTGGTGCGAGCCCCGGGGTCACGCGCGACGTAGCGGTCTCCGCCGGCGTTCTGCGCTTCCGCCAACGCACCTTCCGCGGCCGACAACATCGCGTCGAAGAAGAGCGTCGCGCCGGTTTCGTTGTGCGACGCGCCGATCGAGCAACTGACCGAGAGCTCGCGCCCCTCCGCCTGGAACTCGAGCTGGCGCGCGGCGGAGAGCAGACGCTCGCCGAGCACGCGCGCGCCGTCAGCCGGCGTGTGCGGCACCACCGCGAGGAAGCGATCGTCGGAAAGTCGTCCGAGGAAATCGCAGCTGCGCGTGGTCGTGCGCAGGAGCTCGACGACCTCGGAGAGGATCGCCTCCTTCGCGTCGTAGCCGTAGACGTCGCGCAGTTGGCCGAGGCGATCGACGGAAACGATCAGGCAGGCGATCGGGTAGCGGTAGCGTTGAGCGCGACTGAACTCGACTCGCATCAGATGCATGATCTGCGAGAGCGAGAACAGGTTCGGTTCACCCTCTTGGAAGCTCGCGGTCATAAGTGCTCGGGATACGGGAAACGGAGGCGGGCCGGTGCGAGACGGCCGGAGGCTTCTACCAAATCGGCGTTCCGCGCTCTCGCCCTGACCGAAAAGCTCCGGATGCCGACAGGCGAGAGTTCGCGTCTCTAGGGATCGCGGGCGAAGCGCTCGAGCACGCGATCGATCCAGGCGTCGACGCTGAGTCCGTTGCGCGCCCGCGCCCAGATCAAGACCGACGCGACCGCGGCGAGCAGCGCGAGCGCGAACATCAGTCGCCAGAAGGTGTCCGCCGCCGCGCTCGGCCGCGGGGACCTCGTCGGTTCCCGCCGCGCGGCGCGCGCCGTCGACTTCGAAGCGACCACCGCCGGTTTCGTCGCGGGCGCGTCTTCCTCGAGCGCGAGCTCCGCGCGCTTCTCGACCGTGCGGAACACGAACCGCGCGCCGCGCCAAGCGATCACGTCGCCGTGCGCGAGCGCCGCTTCGGCGCAGAGACGTCCGTTGACGGTCGGATGTTCGTCGTCGCCGAGGTGGACGAGCTTCGGCGGATCGTCCCAGAGCTGCAGCTCGTCGTCGCCCGCACCCGCGACTTCGACGTGCGCGTTCGGACCGCCGATGCGCGTCAAGCCGTGCAGGAGCTCGCGACGCAACGGGCCGCTCGGTCCCTCGCGCTCGATCCAGGCGTGTGCCACGTCTCCTTACCTACCGCGACCGACGGCGGAATGCACACGCGCTCTGTCGCCGCGCTCCCTCGGCGCGACTATCCTGCGCGCAAGATGTCGTCGACGTCGTCTCACCGGGAGCTTTCGACTTGATCGCGATCGGACTCTGCCTCGCTGCCCTACCCCTCCTGCCCCAAGGCGGCGCGCAGTCCGGCGACGGTCGCGGCGCGTGGTCCGCGCTCGAAGTGCCCGGCCTCTGCGTCGAGGCCGCGCCGACGCCGTACTTGCCGCGCTTGGTGCGCGGGCAACACCTGATCTTCCCCGGCGAGACGCTCGAGCGCGAAGGGCCGAGCCTGCGACCGACGTTGCCGCTGCGCGGTCTCGTCGATTGGTTGCAAGAGGAAGCGCGGCGCGTCGAGAGCGATCTGCGCGTGCTCTCCGGCGGACCGCCGATCCTGGTCAAGGGCTCCGCCGCCGCGCTCGCCGACGCGACCGCCCACGTCGCCGAGATCCAACGCGCCTCGGCCGCGTTCCAAGTCGAGCTGCGCGTGTGGTTGACCAACGGCGTCGCGACCATCACGCACCCGGACCGCGCGGAGTTCGAAGCCGCGACGCGGGGCGCGACGCCGTGGGGCGTGCGCAAGGTGCGCTCGGGCGAGCTCGCGATCGTCGGCTCGCGCAACACGGCGCACTTCCTCGGCACGTGGTCGGCCGAAGTCGCGTCGTCGAGCGGCGTCGCCGAGCCGAAGCTCCTGCGCGCGTTGACCGGCAAGACCCTGCACCTCGTCGCGGCGCGCGCCGACGGCGGAGCGCGCGTGCGTTTGGTCGGTTGGCTCGACCTCGCCGAGCCCGGCGCGACCGCGGTGTTCGAGCCGCAGACGCCCGACCTCGGCGTGATCCAACAACCGACCGTTCACGCGGTTCAAGTCGCGTTCGGCGGCAGCGTCGCGAGCGGCAACGTGCTCGCGATCGCGCTCGATGGCGCGCCGCTCGCGCAGCCGCAATGCACGCTGTGGATCGAGGCGCGCACGACGCCGGATCCCGACGGCGGCCCGTGGCGTTCGATCGACACCGCGTGGCTCGAGGCGACCGATTTCGCGTTGCCGCCGGTGCTGCCCGGCGCGGGCCTCGACGAGGTCGTCGCGGACGAGTCGTCGACTTCGGGAGCGATCGAAGCGTTGACCGCGTCGACGCTCGCGCAGGTGTTCGAGGAATCACGCGCTCGCGGTGCCGCTCGCGCCGCGCCTGCGGTGCTGTGGGCGCCGGGCTACTTGTGCGTGCCGCGCGGCGAGACGCAGGCCAACGCCGAGATCGACGGCCTGATGAACGCCGCGTCGAAGGACCGCGGCCAAGAGGCCGAAGTCGTCGTGCGCCACGGCAAGCTGCGCGCGCTCGTGCCCGCCGTTTCCGGCGCGACGGTGCGCGTGCTGGTCACCAGCGAACGCACCGTCGTCCACGGCTACGTCGTCCAGATCGCGACCGAGTCGTGGATGCCGACGCCGCGGGTCGAGCGCGTGCTCGACGGCTGTTGGGTCCAAGGTCGTTGGAGCGGCGCGCGGCTCGAAGTCGCCGGTTGGTCTGCGTCGAGCGAGATCGCCGGGCAACTGTCCCGCGAAGAAGCGCGACTCGGTCGCATGCAGCTCCTCACGCGCGGCTTCCGCGGTGAGCACGGTGCGCTCGATCGCACGGCGCCGAAGCTCGAGTTGTTCCCGCAAGACGGCGCGACTCCGGGGCTTGCAGTCGAGCTCGCGCAGCACTAGACCCGGAAACTTCGTCCGTCGTTTCTTGATTGACGGGTGATCGCGACCAACCGACCGCGAGTCGCGTTCTATACTTGGTCACCGGAGCGCCTCCCACACCTCCCGCATGAAACTAGGTCTGCATCAATCCGGCCGCATGGAGCAGCGACTGGTCCAGTCGCCGCAGATGATCCAGGCGATGCAGATCCTGCAGCTGCCCGCCCTCGAACTCGAGGAGCGCATCGAGCAGGAACTGACCGAGAACCCGTTCCTGGAGCTCGCCGAGCCCGAACCGGATCCCGAGCCCGAGGAACAGACCGCGGCGGAAGCCGGTCGCGTCGAGGCCTTGCTCGAGGTGCTCGAACGCCGCACGGCCGACCGCGATCTCGGACCGCCCTCCCGCTCGCAGAGTGCGCGCGACGAGGATGGCGAGCGGGCGCTCGAGGCGATGCAGAACACGCCCGAGAAGCCGAAGACGCTCTCCGAGGCGATGATGGACGAGCTCGCGTTCCTCGACCTCGACGAACGCGGCCGCAAGATCGCCGAGTACCTGATCTGGTCGCTCGACGAGAAGGGCTACCTTCCCCAACCGCGCGAGGAACTCGCACGCGACTGCGGCGTCGAGAACGCGACGGTGGAAGAGCTCGAGGACGTGCTCTTCGCGTTCCGCGACGCGATCCATCCGGCGCTCGGCGCGAAGGACCTGCGCGAGTGCTTGCTGCTCCAGCTCGACGCGAGCGACCTCGACGTACCGCTGGTGCGCACGCTGATCGCCGATCACCTCGAGGACATCACGACCAACCGCCTGCCGCGCATCGCGAAGGCGACCGGTCGCTCGATCGAAGAGGTCAAGAGTGCGATCGAGATGATTCGCACGCTCGAGCCCGCGCCCGGCGCGCAGTACGGCGAAGCGCGCTCCGAAGTCATCCGCCCCGACGTCACCGTCGAGGAGATCGACGGAAACTACGAAGTGCGCCTGAACCGCGGACGCGTGCGCGACATCGCGCTCAACCCGATCTACCGCCAGATGCTGCGCCAGGCGAAGAAGGGCGACGGAGTGCAGGAGTGGGTGAAGAAGCGCGTCGAGGCCGCGCGTTGGTTCATCGACGCCGTCCAGCAGCGCCGGAGCACCTTGCAGCGCATCGCCGACGCGATCTTCGTGCGACAACGCGACTTCCTCGACAAGGGCATCAAGGCATTGAAGCCGCTGCGGATGCAAGAGGTCGCCGACACGGTCAAGGTCCACATCTCGACCGTCAGCCGCGCGGTGTCCGGCAAGTACGCGGAGACGCCGCGCGGGATCTTCCCGCTGAAGTTCTTCTTCACCGGCGGCACGACCAAGGACGACGGCGAAGTCGAGAGCCAAGCGGCGATCAAGCAACGGATCAAGGAACTCGTCGCCCAGGAGGATCCGGACTCGCCGCTCTCCGACGATCAGATCGCGGCCCGTCTCGACGAACGCGATCGCATCCACATCGCGCGGCGCACGGTGACCAAGTACCGCAAGGCGCTCGCGATCCCCGCGTCGAGCCAGCGCAAGCGCTTCTAGGCTGCGAGGCGTCGTCGCGAGGCGCGCGTCGAGCGCGGTCGAATGCTAGGCTTTTCGCCCCTCGCATCGAACCCGCACTCTCCGAACCTCCAACGCAACGATCCGCACATGGGCGTCCGAGCCACCGAACTCCGCAAGGGCATGGTCCTCGAGGAACAGGGCAAGTTGCTCCTGATCACCGAGTACAGCCACCACACGCCCGGCAACTTGCGCGCGATCATCCACATCAAGACGCGCGATCTGCGCTCGGGCTCGACCGGCCAACAACGTCTCGGGTCCAGCGACGTCCTCGAAGTCGCGCACCTCGAGAAGAAGAACTGCGAGTACCTCTACCGCGAAGCGAGCGGCGAGTACGTGTTCATGGACCAGGAGTCCTTCGAACAGTTCAACATGCCCGCCGAGCTGATCGAGGACAAGATGAACTACGTGAAGGAGAACACCGTCGTGATGGTGACATTCCACGACGGTCTCGCGATCGGTCTCGAGCTCCCGGCCGCCGTCGTGCTCAAGGTCACGGAGTCCGAGCACGCCGTGAAGGGCAACACCGCGACCAACGTGAAGAAGGAAGTGACCGTCGAGACCGGCCTCAAGGTCAAGGTCCCGATCCACATCCAGACCGGCGAGCTGATCAAGATCCGCTGCGAGGACGCCGAGTTCCTCGGACGCGCCTGAGCTCCTTCACTCGACGAGCCACACGCGCACCGTCAAATCGCGGATCGGATGGCGGACGGGGAACTCTGCGATCAGGTGCCCGCTCTCCTCGAGGAACGTCTCGAGCCGCGCGCGATCGTCGTGCGGCCATTCGGCGAGCCACTCGTCGAGGACCACGTACCAGATGCGCCGCCCGCGTCGCGCCCACTGCAACGTGATCGGCGCGTTGTAGGTCGTCAACGGCTCGAGCGCGAGCGGTTGACGGAACGACGTCGAGTTCGGCGCGAGGTAGTACTCGCCGACCGGCGCCGCCATGCCGACGATCAAGTCGTTCGGGCCGCGCGAGTTCCACACGTACTGATACGCGTCGCGCCAACGCTCGCGATCGCCGTTGCGCGCGAAGAAGTAGTGCGCCTGGTCGGCGAGCGACGCGCACACGAGCACGGCGAGCGCGAGCGTCCCCCACGCACGCTTGCGACGCGCGAGATCCTCGAGCCCGAGCGCCGCGAGCACCGCGATCGCCGGCAACGCGACGAACACGTACTGCGCCGACACGCGTGCCGCGAGCGAGAGTCCGAGCGCGACGACCAGCGTCCCGAGCGCCGCGACCGCGACCCAAGCGTCGAACGGCGCACGCTCGCGCCGCGCGCGCAACGCGCCTAGCAACGCCGCCGCCGCGAGCCAAGGCGTGACGTGGTAACCGGTGGTCAGGACGAAGTGCAGCGGGCTCGCGTCCGACTTGCTCTCGGTGTACTTCCGCCACAGCCCCAACGCCCACGGCAGCGAAGCGGCCGCGCCGACGACGGCGGTGACCAAGAGCGCGGCGGTGATCCGTCGGAACGAGCCTTCCGGACGCACGCGCGCCAACCACAGCACGAACGGCGCGCCGCACGCGGCCGCGGCGTAGAGCAGCGCCGACGGATGCACCAACGCGGCGGTGCCGAAGCTCGCGAGCGCGCACGCCAACCAGATCAAGCCGCGCGCGAGGCTCGCTTCGCGAACCGGGAACAACGCACGCGCGAGGCACCCGGCCGCGACGATCGCGAGTGCTTGCGCGATCGAGTAGAAGCGCGCGTTCTGCGCCCAATAGAGCGTCCACGTATTCGCGCCGAGCAACACGGCGGCGACCAACGCCGCGCGCACGCCGAGGAACGGTCGCACCGCCCAATAGAGCAACGGCAACGCCGCCGCTCCGAAGCACGCCGGGACCGCGCGCAACGCGAGCTCCGACCTCGAACCGCACAGGTCGAGCCACGCGCCGACCGAGCGATAGCCGAGCGGGTTGGCGGGCCACGGTTCGCGCCCCCCGACCGCCGCGCGGATGTCGTGGAGCGTGAACGCCTCGTCGATCCAGAGGCCCCACTCACCCAACCGGAAGAAACGCACGGCCACGAGCGCGACCAGCAAGGCGGCGAGCCCGACCGGGACGCCGTGCTCGGAACGCTCTGCGGTGGAGGACGACATCGGGCTTCAGGAGCGTTCCAAAGCCGGTCGACGAAGGCAACTGGAGATCGGCCGAGCTATGCTCCTCGCGGCCGAACGCCCCACCTCCCCATGCTCCTTCGAACCCTCGTCCTGGCGCTCGCCGCCGTCTGCTTCGCGTCGTGTCACATCGTGCAGCGCCCCGGTGTCGCGCTCTCGACGAGTCCGCCGGGCGCGCGCATCACCGTCGACGGACGCGACTCAGGTTTCCTGACGCCGTGCGTGCTCGACATCGATCGCGACGATCACACGCTCGACTTCGAGCTCGACGGCTACCAGACCGCGAGCCGCGAGGTCACTTCGGGCGGCGGCGTCTACGTCGTGCTGTGGCGCGAGGCGTACCTGAACGCGAAGGTCTGGCGCTTCCCGCTGTGGCTCAACTACATCGACTTCTTCGGGCCGGTGAAGGTCGACCTCGGCAACAGTCCGGGCCGGATCTTCGTGCGGTTGCGGCGGGCCTCGCAAGGGTGAGTCCGCGGTGAGCGGCGGAGTTCGCGCGCGTCGCCGCGCGGTGTTCGTCGACCGCGACGGGACGCTGAACCGCGAGCTCGTGGAGACGCTCGCGCGGCCGGAACAGCTCGACCTCGTGCCCGGCGCGGGCGAAGCGCTCGCCGCATTGCGCGAGGCCGGCTTCGCGGTGGTCGTCGTCACCAATCAAAGCGCGATCGCGCGCGGCGAACTCGACCACGAGCGCCTCGCGCGCGTGCATGCGGCGCTCGCCGAACGCGTCGAACAGGACGGCGGACGGATCGACCTCTTCCTCGCGTGCCCGCATCACGAGAGCGACGGCCTCGCGCCGTATCGGCGAACTTGCGCGTGTCGCAAGCCGCGGCCTGGGATGTTGCTCGAAGCGGCGCAGCGCCTCGACCTCGACCTCACGCGCTCGTGGCTGGTCGGCGACGCGCTGCGCGATCTTGCTGCGGCGCGCGCGGTCGGAGCGCGCACGGTGCTCGTCGCGACCGGCAAGGGCGCGAGCGAGATGGAACGCGCGAAGAAGGAAGGCGGCGCGCCCGACGTCTTCGTTCCCGATCTCGTCGCCGCGGTGCGCGCGATCCTGGCGGAAGCTCAGGGTAAGTAGCGCGCGAGCACGTTCGAGGCCCGCGCGCTCATCCACATCGGCATCCGCGACCACGCGTCGCGCAGCACCTTGGTCTTCGGGTTCGAGGGCGTGAACGACGGCAACGCGCGGTCGCGCACCAGGTGATAGCGGTAGTGCAGATCGCGCGGCGTGAAGCCCTGGTGCTCCTTGAACGAGAACGCGCCGGCGTCCTTGCGGCTGCGGCCGAAATCGAAGCGCTTGAGCCCGCGCTCGACCGCCCATTCGCGCAGCGCGAGGTACATGAAGTTCGACGCGCTGTACTCGCGGTCCGCGCCGTCGGCGGTGCCCGCGTAGTACGCGAGCAACGTGTCGCGCCACACGAACGACATCACCGCCATCAACGGCCGACGATCCTTGTGGACCATGTGCACGACGCACTCGTCGCCGAAACGCGCGAGCAAGTCGTCGAACCACGCGCGCGGCAAACCGGGCGAACCGAGCTTGCGTTTGTTCTCGAGGAACAAGCGGTGGAGATCGGAGACGTACCAACGACCTTCGGCGAGCGTCAGTCCATGCCGCTCGCGCGCCTTGCGAGCTTCGGCGCGCGCCTTCTTCGGGATCGACGCGAGCACCTTCGCCGGATCGTCGGGCAAGTCCTGGATGAACGTCGCGTAGAGCTCGGAGGGCACGAGGTCGAGCCCCGGATCCTCGAAGCAGCGCAACTCGAGCCGGCGCACGCGCTCGCGCTCGGCGAGGCGCACCGCTTCCGAGCCGAGCAGCGCTTGCACGTCCGGCGAGTCGCCGACCGGGCCGCCGTAGACGGCGTACGGCGACGAGATCAGGCTCGCGCCGCGCAAGCCCGGCGAACGCGAGAGCGGCAGCATTCCGACGACACGTCCCTCGCGCCATGCGACGAGATCGCGCAGCCGATGGCCGAAGACGCTCTCGACCGCGCGCCGCCAACCGACGCGATGGAAGAACGACGCCGCCGGCGCGGCGCGGACCCACGCCTCGACCGCCGGTTCGTCGGCGGGGGTCAGAGGACGGATCTCGAGGCTCGCGGCGATCATCGGGGTGCCCGTGATCGTCCGTTCGTCCCCGCCCGATGAAGCCTGCGGCGCGGAAGTCATTCCGGTTCGTCGTCGCGATCGTAGACGCGGTCGACGCGGTAACCCCGGAGGTTGCGAGCCTGCGTGTAGATGATGATCTCGCCGAGCAGGCCGAAGCCGATGATCTGGACGCCGAGCACCAGCATCAGCACCGCGATCACGAACACCGGTCGGCCGTAGAGGCTCTTCGGTTCGACGGAGAAGTACTTCTGCCAGACGATGAACGCGAGCACGGCCGAGGCGAGCCCGACGATCAACGCGCCGAGCGCGCCGAAGAAGCGCAGCGGCTTGTGCGTGAACTTGGTCAGGAACATCACGCCGAGCACGTCGAGGAAGCGCCGCACGTAGACGCCGACGCCGTAGATCCCGGTCTTGCCCCACTCGCGCAGGTGACGGACCGGGAGCTCGACGACGTTGAAGCCTTGGCGGTGCGCGATCACCGGCAGGAAGCGGTACATGTCGCCGTACACCGCGAGGTCGTCGAACACGACGCGCCGGATCGCGCGCAGGTAGCAATTCAGGTCGTGGAAATCCGCCTGGATGATCTGACGGATGATCCAGTTGAAGAGCGTCGACTGCAGACGGTTGAGCCACGGATCGACGCGCGGCCTGCGCCACGGCGTGACGAAGTCCGCACCCTCGTCGATCTTCTGCAGCATCGCGCCGATCTCGATCGGATCGACCTGCACGTACGGCGGCGAAGTGAGGATCACGCGGCCGAGCGAGCGTTCGACGCCCGCGCTCAAGCACACCGATTCGCCGAACGCGGAGGTGAAGCTGACGATCTTCACTTGGTCGCCGCGCGCAGCGCCTAGTTGGACCGCCGTCTGGTACGCCGCGCCGCGCACGCCGTCGAACACCAGGATGCACTCCCACGTCCGGCCCGCGCGATCGAGCTCGGCGCCGAGCGATTTGACGACGTCGGCGACCTCGGCGTCGGCGGATTGGATCGGCACGATGATCGATACGTCGAGCTCCTTCGGACGCGGCTCGACGACGCGCGGCGAAGCGGCGTCGGCGCGCGGGGCGTTCTCGGTGGCGGCGGACGGAGTGCTCATTCGTGGTCGTTCAGGATGCGGTCGAGCACGCGGCGGCGATGCATGCCGCTCGCGCTGACCGCGAGCTCCGACAACAGGCCGAGCAGGATGAAGTACAGCGCGAGCGAGAGGAACAGCCCGACCACCAACACGACGAAATCGGGCCACGCGGCCTCGAAGCGCATGCGCCGGTAGTCCCACACGCCGAACACGAGCGCGATCATGCTGATCGCCGCGAACGGCAGCGAGAACAGTCCGAAGTAGTGCAACGGCCGATGCGCGAACTGCGCGATCATCTTGATCGTGAAGAGGTCGAGGAAGACCCGCGCCGCGCGCCCGATCCCGTACTTCGACTGCCCGTGGATCCGCGGACGATGGTTGACGACGACTTCGGAGACGCGCGCGCCGCTCTGGCGCGTCATCGCCGGCAGGAAGCGGTGCTGCTCCGCGTAGATCGGCAAGTTCTTGACGACTTGACGGCGGAACGCCTTCAACGTGCAGCCGGTGTCGTGGACGCTGGTGCCGGTCACCCACGCGATCAAGCGGTTCGCGACGATCGAAGGCAAGCGGCGCAACAGGAAGCCGTCGCGGCGCGACTTGCGCCAACCGGCGACGACGTCGTAGCCGCGGTCGAGTTCGGCCAAGAGCTTCGGGATGTCCGCCGGATCGTTCTGCAGGTCGGCGTCGAGCGTCACCACGGTCTGACCGCGCGAATAATCGAAACCGGCCGCGAGCGCCGCGGTCTGTCCGAAGTTGCGGCGGAAGCGGATCACGCGCACGCGCGGATCCGAGGCTTGGATCCGCAGCAGCACGGCGAGGCTCTTGTCGCGCGAGTGGTCGTCGACGTAGATCACCTCCGCGGAGCGCTCGGAGACCAGGACGGCGCGCACGATCTGGGCGTGGAGCTCGTCGAGACTCTCTTCCTCGTTGTAGACGGGGACGACGATCGAGAGCGCGGGAACCATGGACGATCGCTGAACGTACCCGAGGCCGTCGGCGAGGCGGGAACCCTTTTTCGGCGCACGGCTCCAAGGGCCCCAGACTCCGGGGTCCCGCACGTCCCGGGTTCGGCGGGCTGGGGCTCGACTCGGAAAGCCCTTCCGGTCGGAGAGGCGAGAGAGCGCGTTCAGACCGCGCGACGCGCCCGTCGAAAAGGCTCGACATGCGTTGCGGAGTTTCGACATGAGCGGCGAACGAGCCGAAACGCGGGTCGCGGTCGGCCTACGGCTCGACGCCGGTCCGGAGCGCGGGCGCATCGCCGAGGCGTTGCTCGTAGCCGGCTTCGCTCCGATGGAGTTCGGTGGCGAGTTCGACGGCGACGCACCCGACGAAGACGCGCCGGCCGCGTGGATCGTCGACGCAGGCCTGCCGGACTTCGATTGGTCGACGCTCTGCCGCGCGGGCGACTCGGCGCCCGCGGTGATCGTGCTCGCGTCGTTCGGCTCGATCGGCGACGCGGTCACCGCGATGCGGCGCGGCGCGGCCGACTACTTGACGCGTCCGATCGTCGGCGAGCGCCTGGTGCTCTCGCTGCGGCGCGCGCTCGAAGGCCACGACCTGCGCGTCGAGAACGCGCGGCTCAAGGAGACGCTCGGCGAACGCTTCGACCTCGGCCGCATCGTTTCGCGCGATCCGCGGATGCTCGACGTCAAACGCCTGGTCGAGAGCGTCGGCGACACGCGCGCGCACTTGCTGATCACCGGCGAGAGCGGCACGGGCAAGACGATGCTCGCGCGCGCGATCCACCAACGCTCGGCGCGCGCGAAGCAGCCGTTCGTCGAGGTCAACTGCGGCGCGTTGCCGATCACGTTGCTCGAGAGCGAACTCTTCGGCCACGTCCGCGGCGCGTTCACCGGCGCGATCAAGGACAAGGCGGGACGCTTCGAGGCGGCGGACGGCGGCACGCTCTTCCTCGACGAGATCGCGAACGCACCGCTCGAGCTGCAGATCAAGCTCTTGCGCGTCCTGCAGGACAAACTGTTCGAGCGCGTCGGCGACTCGGAGACGCGCCAAGTCGACGTGCGCGTGATCGCGGCGACCAACCGAGACCTGCGCGACGAGGTCAAGGCCGGACGTTTCCGCGAGGACCTCTACTGGCGCCTCGCGGTCGTCCCGATCCACTTGCCGCCGCTGCGCGAACGGCCGCGCGATCTGCCGTTGCTCGTCGAGGCGTTCCTCGAACGCGCCGCGGAGGAGCACGGCCGCGCGGTCCGCTCGGTCTCGCCCGAAGCGCTGCTCGCGCTGTGCCGCGCGCGCTGGCCGGGCAACGTGCGCGAGCTCGAGAACACGCTCGAACGCGCCGTGTTGCTCGCGCGCGGCGAGGAGATCCGACTCGCCGACCTCGGGCCCGACTTCGCGCCGACCGACGCGCTCCGCACCGCGACGCCGGGCCCGCTGCCCGCCGCGCAGAACCTCAAGGACGCCCTCGCGGAACCGGAGCGCGAGCTGATCCGCCGCGCGCTCGCCGAACACGACGGCTGCCGCAAGGCGACCGCCGCCGCCCTGGGCGTCAACCGCACCACGCTGTTCAACAAGATGCGCAAGCACGGCCTGCTCGGGATCCCGGCCCGACCGACCGCCCCATCGATGCCTGGACTTCCCCTGTCCGAACCCGCAACCTAACGGCTTCGCCCACTCGTCCCGATGCGCTTCACGACCTGGATCCTGGTGCTCTTCTGCCTGGCCGCCGTCGGCCTGCTCGGCGGCCTCGTCTTCAGCGGCGGTGAGCGCACGCCCAAGGAGCTGCTCGAGTCCGCGCGGCGCCGCGTCCAGGGCCCCGACCCCGACGCCAAGGGCTCGCTCGACGACCTCGACTTCGCCCTCCGCATGGCGCTCGCCGAGTCGCCCGCGCCCGACAAGAAGCTGGTCGCCGACATCCTGGTGACCCGCGGCACGATGCTGCGCGGCGTCGGCTCTCCGACCAAGGCGCGCAGCGACTTCCAGGCGGTGCTCGACACCTGGCGGCCCGGCGATCCGGAGGTCGAGCTGAAGTTGGTCGAACTCGACGTGCGCGAGAAGAAGCTCGACGCCGCCCTCGAGCGCGTCTCGAGCCTGCTCAAGCGCGAGCCCGACCTGATCGACGCGTGGACCCAACGCGGTCTGATCCTGATCGCCAACGCGAACCAACGCATCGCCGACGCGGGCCTGATCACGCGCGGCGTGATGGCCGAAGAGGAAACGCGCACGGCGCAGGCGTTGATCGAGCGCGCGGCCGGCATGGACATCGCGGATCCGTTGCGCGTCGCCGTGCTCCACGATCTGCGCGAGCACTTCGAAGCCGCCGAGGAGACCGAAGCTCGCGACGTCGTCCGCATCCTCGATCTCGCGAGCCGTGACTTCGCCGAAGCCCGCGCCGCGTTGGTGCAGTCGTTCCGCGGCAAGCTCAGCCGCGATGCACTCGAAGCCTACGCGCGAATCCTCCAACGCTCGGGTCGTCTGCAGGACGCGATCGACTTCGCGCAAGCGATCGTCGTGCATCCGATCGCGCAACAGGACCGCGCGATCATGTTGACGGTGCTGCGCTCGATGATCGAGATGGGCCGGCCCGACCTCGGCTGCGATGTCATCGATCAACGCATGGCGCGCGGCCTCGTCCCCGACCAGGACTTCTTCTCGACATGGTGCCAAGCGCTCTACCAAGCGGGCCGTTGGCGTCAGCTGACGTACATCGCGCAGCAGATGCGCCTCTACTCCGACGACGATCTGCGCTCCGCGTCGCAGTTCTACATCGCGGTCGGCCAAGCCCAAGATCGTCAGTGCGGCCCGGCGCTCAACTCGCTCGCGCGCTACCTCCAGCCCGACGCGTTCGAGCCCGTGCCCGGAGCGATCGTGCTCGCGCGCCGCGCGCAGGCTCGTTGCGCGCAAGCCCAAGGCGAAGTCTTCAACGAGAAGCCCGCGCTGATCGACCTCGTGCGCGTCGCGCCCGACTCGAGCGGCGAGGAATGGTTGCGCCTCTCCGAAGTCTTGCGTCAGACCGAGCCCGAGTCGCTCGACAAGGTCGAGACCGCGTTGACGCACGCGCTGCGTCTGCTCCCCGAGAAGCGCGTCGACCTGATGCCGCGCTGGGTCGAGGCCGGTCAAGCGCACCTCGCCGCGAGCGGCGTCGCGCTCGAGATCCTGGTCGAAGAACTCTCGGCGCAAGGTCTCTCCACACCGCTCGGTTCCGCCGGTTCGTACGAGCTCTGGCGCCTCGCCCAACTCCACCGGGAACGCGGGAACGAGCCGCAGGCGATGTCCGCCTGCCGCCGTCTCCTCGATTCGTACCCGGGCTTCCTGCCCGCGGTCGATCTCCTCGCGGACCTGTGTCTCTCGACCGGCGACGTGCGGGGCGCGGCCGAGCAATGGATGGAGCACCTGCGTCGCGCGGGCTCCGAGCCGCAGATCCTGCGGCTCCTGAAGAAGCTCCCCGACGGCACGTTGACCGACGCGGAGATGCTCGAGCTCGTGCGCCAGGATCCCGAACGCACCGGCCGTTTGCTCGCCGCGCGCACGCTGCGCCAGGACGGACGTTCGGCGGACGCGCTCGCCGGACTGTACGCGCTCGACACCGCGCCGCTCGGCGACGAAGGTCGTCTGCTGATCGGCAACCTGTACGCGGACTTGAAGCGTTGGGGCACCGCGCTCGACATCCTGAGCGAGATCGAGCCCGGTTCGCCGCAATTCGGCGACGCGTTGCCGCTCGCGCTGTCGGCCGCGCTGCACGCGCAGGACGACAAGCACCTCGCGCAGTGGATCGAATCCGTCGGCAAGGCCGCGAGCCTCGATAGCGTCGGCGTGTTGGCGGGCGTCGACCTCCTGCTCGCGTCCGGTCGCGCGCACGAAGCCGGCGAACTCGCGCGTGCCGTCGAAGCTCAGAAGGATCAGCGCGGCGGCGGGCTCTACCTGCGGCTCGCGGAAGTCGCGTGGCTCGAAGCCGACCGACGCGCCGCCGAGGACGCGATCGAGCGCGCGGCCGCGTTCGACGAGAACGGCGGGCCCGAGCTCGGACGCTTGATGATGGTGCTCGACGATCGCGCGTGGAGCCGTCTGCCGTTCCACGTCCGCGAGCTCGCCCGCACGCGCTTCAAGCCGACGCCGCTGCAGACCGCAATCCTCGCGTTCTACGATGAACGCGTCGACCAGGCCGAGCGCGCCGTCGCCGACGGCTTGCGCAGTCACCCCGAGGATCCGCTCTGGCCGCTCGTCAGCGCCGGCATCGCGTTGATGCGCGGTACGCCCGCCGACGAGATCCGTCCGTTCGGCGAAGAGGCCGACCTCGAGACGATGGTGTTCCTGCGCGGCGAGGGTTCGACCGCGGATCCGCGTCAGGCGCTCGGGCTCGTGCTGGCTTCGAACTCGCGTTCGTGGGCGCCTTGGGTCGTCGCACGCGGCGCGCAACTCGCCGCGCCGCCGGCGCCCGGTTCGTTGTGGCCGACGTACCTCGCGGCGCGCGCCGAGATCCTGCTCAATCACTCCGAGCGCGCCGAGGACTTGCTGACGGCCGTGGTCCGCGCGTTCCCCCACTTCGCGCCCGGTTGGGCGTTGCTCGAGGACGTCGCGCAGGCGCGCATCGGTCGTTTCGACGATATCGAGCTCGTCCGTCTGCGCAACGCGCGGCGCAAGGCGCTCGGCGCGACCAGCGGCGACGAGGCCGAGGAGCTGCTCGTGCGCGCGTGGGACCTCGAGGCGAAGAACGACCTCGACGAAGCCGCGGCGGCGGCGCGCGCGGCGCTCGACGCGAATCCGGATCTGCTGCCGGCGCTGGTCAAGCTCGCCGACATCGAGAAGGGTCGCGGGCAATGGGGCTCGGCGGTCGCCGCGCTCGCGCGCGCGTGCGAAGTCGCGCCGGTCGAATCGCACTCCGAGTACGTCGGCGAGTTGATCCAACTGATGGACGAAGCCGCGCTCCAAGCGAAGGACCAAGTGACGCCGACGCTGCGCGCCGCGCGGCTCGAGGCCTTGTCGAAGCGCTTCCCCGCCGACCCGTGGGTCGCGCTCGAGCTCGCGAAGCTCGACGTCGTCTCCGCGCCGACGTTGCCGGCGGTCGGCGTCTCGCGCGCGTACGAACGTCTGCGCCGCTTCCGGATCTCGACGCAGCAGCGCGCGATCGAGATCCTGCGCCGCGACGCGACGCGCCAGTGGAAGGACTTCTACGCGCGCCTCGACCCGACGCGCGCCGAAGACTTCGTGCGGCTCGAGCTCGAGAAGCGTCCCGGGTCGATCGAGACGTGGTTGATGCTCGGCGAGTGCTTGACCGACCGCGGCAAGCCGAACGAAGCCGTCGAGCTCTACGAGTTCGTCCAACGCATGGTCCCCGACGGCAAGACGCGCCGCGCGATCGCGTGGCTCTTGTCGGCGACCGGCCGCGACGTCGATCGCGTGCGCGAGAGCATCGACGTCGTGATGCGCCTCGAACGCACGACCGCGCCCGACCTCGACCTCGAGTTCACGCAAGCGCGCTCGTACTGCAACTCGGGCGCGACCTCGCGCGACGCGGGCATCGAGATCCTCGCGCGGCTCTGGGAGAACAAGGAGCGCGCGACCGGCCGCGTCAGCATCGCCGACCTCGGGCAGTTCTACGGCACGCAGCTCGTGCAGCGCGCGCGCTACCAGGATCGCCAGACGGCGAGCGTGGTGCTCGAGACGGTGCGTGCCCTGGTCACCGACCCGGTGCGTCAGAACCTCCTGAGCGCGCTCGGCAACCTCGCGAACCAGATCCCCGGCCGCGCGCCGAAGACCGACGAGAAAGCCGATTAGGCGGGTCCATGTCCGTGCGACGCGAGCACTTCGCGGATCGTGCGGAAGCGGAACTCGGCCAGCATCCGTTCGAGCCGCGGCAGCGTGCGGTCGAGGTTGACGTAGTGGCGGAAGCGCTGCGTCGCGCCGGCGGGGCAACGCGGTTGCTCGGGATCGAACTCCCACGGGTGCAGGTAGAAGAGCCCGCTGCGTCCGCGCCTCTCGAGCCCCCGCAACGCGGCGCGCGTCACCGCGCCGGGCAAGAGACGGAAGTAGCCGCCGCCGCCCATCGGCAGGTTGCGGCCCGCGAACGGAAACGTCGCGACCGGGAACTCGACGATCGAGCCGCGCTCGGTGCGGATCGTCGAGATGTCCGGTTCGAAGTCGGGGATGCCGTACGTCGGATGGCGCACGGGATGGATGCTCGAGTCGTAGCGGTAGCCGCGCGCGACGAGCGTGTCGAGCGCCCACCAAGTCTTGCGCGTCAGCGTGAACGTCGACGCGCGGAATCCGATCGGCTTCGGCGCGCCGGCGGCGACGAGCGCTCGCTCTGTGCGCTCGAGGTCGCCGACGAAACGCTCGGGCCCGAGGTCCCACAGGAACTCGTGCTCGTAGCCGTGGCTCGCGACCTCGTGACCCGCGCTCACGCAGCGCTTCACGAACTCGGGATGCTGTTCCGCGATCCAACCGAGGAAGAAGAACGTCGCCTTCGCGTCGTGGCGGTCGAGCGCGGCGAGGATGCGGTCCATGCCGACGTGCAGGCGCGACTCGACGTGCTCCCAGTCGTCGCGCGCGAAGTGATGCCGCAGGTTCGCGACCTGGAAGTACTCCTCGACGTCGAAGGAGAAGGCGTGCAGCGGACGTTCGGTCATCGCCGCAGCCTCTTCACGGCTTCGACGACGCGCCGCGCGTTGCCGCGCCACGTCAGGTCGTGTTCGACGATCGTCCGGCGCGCGTTCGCGCCGAGACGCGCGCGCAACGTGTCGTCGCGGCTGAGTTCCCCCATCGCCGCGGCGAGCACCGCGCCGTCGCCCGGCGCGACCAAGAGCGCGTTCTCGCGGTCGTTCAACACCTCGCACAGGTTCGGCTGATCGGGCGCGATCACGGCGAGGCCGGCGGCCATGTACTCGTGCAGTTTGAGCGGCGACGCATACGGATTGATCGCGGGCACCAGGGCGACGTCGAAGGCTTCGAGCAGCGCCGGAATCGCGGCGTGCGGCCTCGGACCGACGAAGTGTACGCGCGCCGCCGTTCCGGTCGAGCGTGCGCGAGCTTCGAGTTCGGGGCGCGCCGGCCCTTCGCCGACGAGCACCAGGCGCGTCGACGCGAGCTCCGGTTTCGCGAGCGCGTCGATCACGAGGTCGAGCCGGTGCCAGTCGCGGTAGTAGCCGGTGAAGCCGAACACCAAGCCGGTGGGCGGCAGCCCGAGCTCTCCGCGCGCGCGCGTCCGGCCCGCGACGGTTGGCTCCGCGTATTGATCGAGGTGCACGCCGTTCGGCGTCACCAGCAGTCGCTCGCGCGCGACGCCGTACTCCGCGAGCATCTCGCCAAGCACTCCGGTGACGACGCAGACGACGTCGGCGCCGCGGAAGATGCGCGTCTCCATGCTCCGCGCGAAACCGGGGAACGAGAGGCCGCGGGTCTTCGCGAGCTCGACCACCATCGGCGAGTTCACCTCGAGCACCAGCGGTACCCCGAGCTTGCGCGCCGCGCGCACGCCGCCGAGGTTGCCGAACGCGTAGCGCTCGTAGACGAAGTCGGGCCGGAAGCGCCGCGCCGCCGCGACGACCTTGCGCTCGGCGACGAGCGTGTAGGCGTATTCGGCGAGCTCGCGGGCGAAGCGCGGGAGCTTGGTGACGCCGCGCCACGGCGAAGGACGAGCCTGCGGCGCGTGCGGCGCCGGAGCGTTCGAACGTTCGACCAACGCGACCTCGTCGACCTCGTGTCCTTCCGCGACGAACGCCTGTTGCAGCGAGCGGATGTGGACGGCCTGGCCGTCCTCGGCCTGCGTGCGATGGTGGTAGAGGATCCTCATCGCGCGCCTCCACGGCTTTCGGCGAGCGCGCGTTCGAGCAGCGCTTCCAACGTCTCGAAGCTCGCGCGCCACGACAGCGGCTCGACGCGCGCGTGCAACGTCGCGGCGTTCGGACGCGAGCTCAACGTCAGCGCGAGCAGCCGTCCGATCTCGTCGGGATCGCGCGTGCCCGCGAGCGCGTGCGGCAGTCCTTCGAGCAACTCCGCTGTTCCGCCGGCGCGCGTCGCCACGACTGGAAGACCGCTCGCGAGCGCTTCGAGCACCACGTTCGGGCGACCTTCGCGCGAGCTGGTCAGGAGCAGCGCGTCCGCCGCCGCGTACCACCGCGCGAGCTCCGTCGGCGGCTTCTCGCCGACCAGCTCGACGGCGTGTTGCATGCCCGCGGTGTCGGCCTCCGCGCGCACGGCCGCTTCGAGCGGCCCGCGGCCGATGAAGACGAGCTTCGCGAACGGCGCGGTGCTCTTGGTCCACGCGAGGAACGAACGCAGCGCGAGCAGCGGATCCTTGCGCTCGATCAGGTGCCCGACCACGAGCACCAACGCGAGCTTGGGATCGACGCCGAGCTCCGCGCGCGTGCGCTCGCGGTCGCGCAGCGCGAAGAGTTCGAGGTCGACGCCGTTGGCGACGAGCACGCCGCGCCCCGGCGCGCCGGCGAGTTCGTCCATGCGCCGCACCAAGTCTTGCGACACCGCGCACCAATGCCCCGCGGCTTTCAACGCGGACGCGAGCTCGTCCCCGAGCCCCGCCTCGCCCGCGACTTGCAACACGTCACTGCCTCGACCGGAGATCACGCACGCGAGCTTCTCCCGCGCGCACGCGTGTGCCGCGACCGCCGCGGGCCACGCGTAGTCGCAGACGACGACGTCGGGTCGAGTGTTCGCGGTGAAGAGCTCCATCCCGCGCGTCGCGAAACGCGCCGCGTTCCCGCGCGCGGCGCGAGGCAGGTGCAAGTAGCGCGGGCGTTCGATCGTGATTCCCACGCGCTCTTCACGCTCCGGCATCGCCGCGAGTTCGCCGTAGCGCGCGACCAGCGACACGGGGAACGGCGCGCGCGGAACGGGCTGAACGATGCGGACTTCGTGGCCGCGAGCGCGCATCCCCGACCAACGCCGCTCCGCGAAGAGGCCTTCGTGAGGACGAGTCGCCGACGGATAGAGCGACGTGAGGACCGCGATCCTCATGACGCGAGGCCGACCACTCCGTGTCGCCGGCGCCACTGTTCGAGCACGAACAGGCTCCACAGCACGCGGCCGTGATCGCGCGCGCCGTTCACGTGCTCGGCGAGCAGGCCGCGCAGTTTCTCGCGCGCGAACCAATCCTCGGGCAAGGTCTCGAGCGCTTCGGCGACCGGCGCCGCGAGCGGTCCACGGATCCACGCCTTCAACGGCGTGTCGAAGCCACGTTTGCGACCGTCGAGGATCGCGCTCGGCAGACGCGAACGCAGCGCTTCGCGGAACGCGTGCTTGCCGCGCGCGCCGCGCACCTTCTCGCGCGCAGGCAGCGGAGCGAAACGCTCGACGAAACGGTGATCGAGGATCGGCGGACGCACTTCGAGCGACACCCCCATCGCCGCGCGATCGACCTTCGCGAGGATCTGATCGGGCAGGTAGGTGTGGAAGTCGGCGTACTGGGCGCGGTAGAGCGGATCGTCGACGGCGGGGCGCCGGTAGATCTTCTCGAACGCCTCGAACGGATCGTGGTCGGCGAGCGAGCGAGCCAGGTCCGGCGCGAGCAGCCCGAGCGCCGTGTCGCGGTCGAGTTGCGAGACGCTGTTCCAGTACGCGCGCGCCGGATCGAGCCCGACGTTGGAGAGGAACGTCTTCGCGCGTAACACGCGCGGCGCCCAATCGAGCTTCGGGTAGCGCACGCCCAACGCGCCGACGAGCTTGGTGCCGCCGGCGCCGAGCCGCGCGCGCACGCGGTTCTCCGCGACGTCGTGGACGTAACGACGATAGCCCGCGAAGACTTCGTCGCCGCCGTCGCCGGAGAGCGCGACGGTGACGTGCTCGCGCGCCATCTTCGACACGAGAAACGTCGGCACGTTCGACGGATCCGCGTGCGGCTCGTCGAACAGCCACGCGAGCGGATCGATCGCGAGCCGCGGATCCGGTTCGAGCACTTCGGTGTGGTGCCGCGCGCCGATACGCGTCGCGGTCAGGCGCGCGAGGTCGAGTTCGTCGTGGCTCTTCTCGCGGAAGCCGACCGAGCACGCGACGACCTGCTCCTTCGACACGCGCGCCATCGCGTCGACGACCGCGTTCGAATCGATGCCGCCCGACAGGAACGCGCCGAGCGGCACGTCGGAGATCAGGTGGTCGCGCACGACGCGGTCGAAGAGCTCGAGGATCTCCTCCGCGTCGGCCGGTCCGCGCAGACGATCGGTCGGCAGGTCCCAGTACCGGCGGAGCTTCGGCGCTTCGCCCGGCGTCCAGGCGAGCGTCGTCGCGGGCGGCAGGCGCTTCACGCCCGACCACGCCGCGTCCTCGCCGCCGACGTAACCGGAGACCAAGTAGTCGAGCAACTTCTCGCTGCGCAGGCGACGTTCGCCGAAGCCCAGCGCGAGCAGGACCTTCGCTTCGCTGCCGAACGCGAGGCCACGGGGACTCTCGGCCCAGTACAACGGTTTGATCCCGAGGCGGTCGCGTCCGATCAGGAGCTTCGGCCGCCGCGCGTCGCGCACGTCGACCAACGCGAACGCGTACATGCCGATCAAGCGCTCGACGAACGCGTCGCCGTGCTCCTCGTAGAGATGCACCAACGTCTCGATATCCGAGTTCGAGCGGAAGCGGTGGCCGCGCGCGACGAGTTCGCGCCGCAGCTCGACGTGGTTGTAGATCTCGCCGTTGCCGACCAAGCCGATGTCGCCGGTTTCGTTCTCGAAAGGCTGGTGTCCGCCCGCGACGTCGATGATCGAGAGACGCCGGAACGCGATTCCGAAACCACCGCGTGTCCAGGCGCCGAAGTCGTCGGGGCCGCGATGGCGGATCGAACGGGCCGCGAGTTCGAGCTCGGACTCGTCCGCGCGCGCGCGCGAATCGGCGAGAGCGACGCCGCACAGGCCGCACATCGCTACGGATTCCCCGGCAGCAGTCGGCGCGTGCGGAAGCCGCCCTTGCGCGTCGGTCGGCGAAAACCGATCCCTGGTCGGTCCTGGATCGGCACGTCGTCCATCAGCAGGTCGCTGTTCGCCGGGATCCGCAGCTCGAGCTTCGCCATCTCGCGGTACGCGATCGTCTCCAGCGCGATGATGATGCCGACGTAGTGATAGAAGAGGTCGAAGGCGAAACGGTTGAGAAACGTGCCTCCGAGGATGAACGCGCAGAGCGACGCTTCGAACATGGTCGCGTAGTTGATGATCCAGCTCGTGTTGAAATAGCGCTTCGCGTCGCGGCGCAGCGACCACACGCGCCACAACGAGAAGAAGATCAGGAACAGGTAGAGCAGGAGGGAGATCGTGCCCGTCTCCGCCCACACCTGCAGGTAGCTGTTGTGCGCGACGCGGATGTACTCGCCGGGCTCGGAGTACCTCGAGTAGTTGCGCCGGAACAAAGTGAACCCGACGCCGAGCACCGGATTGTCCTCGGCCATCTTGATCGCCGTCTTCCACGCCGCGAGGCGGCCCATCGCCGAGCCGTCCGCCTCGACGTTCTCGAGCGTGTGCAGGCGCTCGAACGCCGAGGCCGGAAGCACCATGACTGTCACCACGGCTCCGATGCCGGCGAGCGCGAAACCCGCGACGCGGTTGCGCGACCGCCACGTCAACACGCCGAGGCACGCGCACATCGAAAGGAAGCCGCCGCGCGAGTGCGTCATGATCACCGTGAGGATCATCAACGGCACCATCATCCACACGCCGCGGCGCAGGATCGGACGCTTCTCCGACGAGCCGATGTGGATCAGGAGCGGCAGCGCCATGCAGAGCGCCAGCGAGAAGTCGTTGTTGTCCTCGAGCATGCCGCCCGGACCGCGCAACACTTCCATGTTGCCGCCGGTCAGCACGCCGCCGAGTCCGACCTTCACGCCGTAGAAACCGAACGACATCGCGATCACCCACACGAGCACGCGCAGGCGCTCGGGCGTGCTGACCAACGTGGTCGTGAAGAGCGTGACGCCGACGATCTTCGCGAACTCGACGTAGCGGTCGAACTGACCGTCGGAGTGGAAGTCGCTCGCGAGACAACTGATGCCGACGACGATCACGAGCGCGATCAACGCCGTCGAGCGCAGGTCGCGCCGGTAGAACTCCGAACGCGGCCGCGAGAAGTAGCCCGCGACGGTCACCGCCGCGATCAGGAACGACCATCGCTGCGGCCGCGCGAAACCCCAACAGAGATCCTGTGGCCGCATGTACGCGAGCCACGAGAACACGAGCATGCCGACGAACGGCCGGCGGTAGACGACCGGCAGGAAGAAGGCGATGAGCCCGGCGAAGATCAGGTCCCGCATGGGCGGCCGCGCGGCGCTGGGCTCAGCGCAGCTTCTCTTGGAGCGCGTGGATCGCGTCGCGCAGGTCGGCGCTCAGCAAGTCTTGACGGCTCGAGAAAGCCCAGGTGACCCAGAGGACGGAACCGATCAACACCAGGCTCGCGAGCCCGATCGCCGCGCGTCGAACCGTGCGGTTGCGTAGCTCGCCGCGCGTGATGATCTCGCCGACCGCACCGAGCACCGGCACCGACATCGAGCGAGAGACGTCGCCGACCGAGCGGAACGCGTTGCGTCCGAACTCCGCCAGGATCGACGTCGCGAGGCCGAGCGCGAGGCCGATCGCGCCGTACATCGCGATCACGAGCGGCACGATCGGGCTGGTCGGTTCGCGCGGCGCCTCGGCTCGTTCGATCACCTCGAACGGGTTGCCCGGGGGCCCGGAGATGTACTCGTAGAAGTCTTTCTGGCGTTGGTACGCGACGTCGGCGTCGGCGAAGTTGTTCTTGGCGTTCTCGAACTCGGTCGCGAGCCCGTTCACCTGGCGATAGACGTCGGTGAGCTCCATCTGCTTCGCCTGGAGGTCCTTCACGTTGGCCTCGAGCGTCTTCACGCTTGCCTCGTACTCCGCGAGCTTCTGATCGCTCGCTTCGGCCAGCAACTGCAGAGCGTTCTTGCGCTCGTTCGGCTTGTAGTGTGTCTCGACCGAACTGATCGTGCCGAGGCCGAGGATCTGCTTCTTCTGATCCTCGAGGCTGCGGATCTCGTCCTGGGCCTTCTGGTAACCGGAGTGCAGCGGCAGCCAGCCCGATGAGTCGATCGTCTTCTTCAGGGTCGCGATGTCGGTGTCGATCGTCGCGATGCGCGCATCGACGCTGACGCCCGGCGAGACCGTGCGGTCCGGCACGTCCGCGGGTTCGCGCTCGAGTTGCTCGTGAAGACTCGCGTTCTTCGCCTTCTCGTTCTTCAGCGCCAACTCGGCCTCGTTGAGCTTGACCTTGTTGCTCTGCAGCAGCGTGAAGATCGGGTCCTCCGCGCGCTCCTTGCCGGAGCCGGGCGCGGGTTGCGTCACCGAGAGCTTGTACTGCTTGTTGATCTCGGTGAGGCGCCGTTGGGCCTCGTTGTAGATGTTCTCCTTCTCCTTGCGCATCTCCTGGAGCGTCTGGCGGTCCGCCTTCGCGCGTTCGCGGCCGCGCGTGACGATCTCGTGGACGTACGCGTCGCGTAGGTCGTTGAGGAATTGCGCCGCGCGCTGAGGCTCGGAATCGGAGTACGTGATGCGGATGAACTGCGAGCCTTGTTGGGTCTTCGAGACGATCGGCGCCGGGACCGTGATGCGGCTCGTGAGCTTGGTGATGTACTCGGTCTGCTCGTCGCGCGAGAGCCCGGCGTAGTCCTGCCATTCCTGTTTCTCGACCACCGCGCGGACGCGTTCGATCGCGCGGATCATCCAGCCCGCCGTGCCGATCTCGCGCGAGATCGAGGTCGCCTCGAAGGTCCGACTGCCGATCGGCGGGTTCATCTCGTGGACTTCGAGCTGCGTGTTGACCGTGTAGCTCTTCGGCATCACGGAGACGACGAACGTCCCGACGGCGACGCCGAAAGCGCACGGGAGGACGATCTGCCAGGCCCGCCTGCGCAGGATCGTCAGGAAGTCCTGGAGCTGGCCTTGTGTCTGCGGTTGAGAAGCCACGGTGCTCGATCAGAAGATCGCGTTGTTGCCGAAGCCGCCGCCGCCGCCGCGTCGGTTGAAGTTGTTGCGGCCGGTGAAGAACAGACTGCCGACGGACTGCATCACCTGCTGCACGGGGAACAGCAAGTCCGAGAGGAAGTAACCGAACTCGGCGATCATCGTCGGCGGTACGAAAATGATGTCGCGCTCGTGCACGAGGATGTTGAACGTCGAATCGCCGCTCTCGATGATGTCGGCGAGGTTGCAGGTGATCACCAGCGGATCGCGCGGGTCCGCGCGGATCAGGCGCACGCGACCGAGGTTCGCGGTCTGCTCGTTCGGGCCCGCGGCGGTGACGGCCTCGAAGATCGTCAAGTCTCCGGGGAACGGGCGCGAGCCCTCGCTCGTGACCTCGCCGAACACGAAGAAGACCTTGCCGCGCGTCTGCAGCCGCACCTTGGTGTCGAGCTTCGCGAAGTACGGTGAGTACTTCTGCATCAGGAACGCTTCGAGTTCCGTGCGCGTCAACCCCGCGACGTACACCGCCCCCACTTCCGGCAGCACGACGGTGCCGTCGATGTCGACGGTGTACGCGCCGCCGAGTTCTTGGTGGTAGGAGTCGGTGATCGAGATCGTGTCGCCGAGCGTGACGTAGTTCTGGTCCTCGGCGTTGCCGGTGTAGCGGTTGCCGAACCCGTCGGTGTTCAGGTACTGGAGCTCGCGCTTGTTCGGCGCGGTGCTGCAGCTCGAGAGCGCGAGCGCCAGCGCGACGAACGCGAGCAGCATGGAGCGAGGGGTTCCGTTCAACATGGGGAGGCGATCGGCGCTTGCGATATCGGACCGGACGCGCCGGTCCTGGGAGAAGACGCGGCGCGACATTCCAGCGGATGAATCAGGGGGTCCACTAGCTCCCGTACTGACGGGCGTAGTAGTCGCGGTAGGCCCCGTTCCTAATCCGTTGCAGCCACTCACCTTGCGACTGGTACCAGCGGATGGTCAGCGGCAGGGCTTCCTCGAACTTGTAGCGCGGCCGCCACCCGAGCTCGCGCTCGATCTTCGCGGCGTCGATCGCATACCGCCGGTCGTGACCCGGGCGATCCTTGACGTACTGGATCAGGCTCTCCGGCTGGCCGAGCGTCTTCAGGATCGTCTTCACGATGAAGAGGTTCGGGTACTCGTTGTGCCCGCCGATGTTGTAGACCTCGCCGATGCGGCCCTTCTCGAGCACCGCGAGGATCGCTTCGCAGTGGTCGACGACGTAGAGCCAGTCGCGCACGTTCATGCCGTCGCCGTAGACCGGGAGCGGCTTGCCTTCGCTTGCGTTGGCGATCATCAACGGGATCAACTTCTCGGGGAACTGGTACGGCCCGTAGTTGTTCGAGCAGCGCGTCGTCACGCCGGGGAAGCCGTGCGTGTGGACCGCGGCGCGCACGAGGAAGTCGCTCGCTGCCTTGCTCGCCGAGTACGGCGAGTTCGGTTGGATCGTGGTGTCCTCGGTGAAGAAGCCGGTGTCGCCGAGCGAGCCGTAGACCTCGTCGGTCGAGACGTGCACGAAGCGTTCGACACCTTGCTTGCGCGCGACGTCGAGCAACACCTGGGTGCCGAGCACGTTGGTCGTGACGAAAGGAACGCCCGACTGGATCGAGCGATCGACGTGGCTCTCGGCCGCGAAGTGGACGACGACGCGCTTCGGTCCGGCGGCGGCGAACGCGCGCTCGACGTCCTCGGTCTTGCAGATGTCGCCGTGGACGAACGTGTAGTTCTTCCGCCCTTCGATCGCGGTGAGATTCTCGAGGTTGCCCGCGTACGTCAACGCGTCGAGGTTGACGATGCGCCAGTCGGGCCGTTTCTCGGCGAGAAGGTGCAGGAAGTTCGAACCGATGAAACCGGCGCCGCCGGTGACGATGCAGGAGAGCGTCATAGCTTTTCGCACACGAGGTAGTCGGCGAGGGCGGCGCGCCAGTCGGCCAGCGGCCGACCGCGCAGTCTCGCGAGCTTCTGGGAATCGAGCACGCTGTACGCGGGACGATGCGCGGGCCGAGGGAAGTCGGCGGTCGTGCAGGGCGTGAGTTCGACGTCGGCGAGGCCGAGACGTTTGACGATCTCGGCCGTCAGCTCGAACCAGGTGCAGGCTCCGCCGCAGGCGGCGTGATAGATGCCGGGTTCGCCGCGCTCGAGCACGTCCCACAACGCCGGCGCGAGTTCGAGCGTCGACGTCGGCGCGCCGCTCTGATCGTGCACGACCTTCAGTTGCTTCTTGGTGCGCGCGAGCCCCGCGATCGTCCTCGGGAAGTGCTTGCCGCGCGGACCGTAGAGCCATTGCGTGCGCACGATGCTGGTCGCGCGCGGATGCGCGGCGAGCGCGGCGAGTTCGCCATCGCGCTTCGTGCGGCCGTACACCGAGACCGGATTCTCGCGATCGGTCTCGACGTACGGCTTCGTCTGCTTGCCGTCGAACACGAAGTCGGTGCTGACGACGACCAGCCGCGCGCCGACCTGCGCGCACTTCGTCGCGAGCACGCGGCACGCGTCGACGTTGGCGCGCGCGGCTTCGGCGGGCTTTTCCTCGGCGAGGTCGACCGCGGTCCATGCGGCGCCGTGGAGCACTCCGTCGAAGGGTCCGTGCGCACCCCAAGCGGCATCGACCGCCGCCGAGTCGGCGAGGTCGAGGCCCGCGGCGTCGAGACCGTCGCGCGTGACGAGATCGGTTCCGAGCGCGTGGACTCCGGGCGGGACGCGGCGGAGGAGCTCGCTGCCCAGCATGCCCGCCGCGCCGGTCACCAGGACTCGCTTCACGACTTCGTCACTTCTTGGCCGCCGGCATTTCCATCAGGTTCGCGCCGCCCTCGGCGACCAACGCGCTGGCGCGATGGAGCGATTCGAACGTGCCCGCGTCGGTCCACCAGCCGTCGAGGATCTCGTAGCTCATCGAGCCGTCCTTGATAAACCAGTTGTTGACGTCGGTGATCTCGAGCTCGCCGCGATCCGACGGCTTGAGCGTCTTGATGATGTCGAAGACGCGCGGGTCGTACATGTAGATGCCGATCACCGCGAGGTTGGTCTTCGGCTGCTTCGGCTTCTCGATGATCGAGAGGACCTTGCCGTCCTTCAGCTCGGCGACGCCGAAGCGCTCGGGGTCGGTCACTTCCTTGAGCAGGATCTTCGCGCCCTTCGGTTGGCGCACGAAGTCGTCGACCGCTCGTTGGATGTTGCCCTGGATGATGTTGTCGCCGAGCACGACGCAGATCTTCTCGCCGGCCGCCCAGTGCGCCGCGAGACCGAGGGCCTCCGCGATGCCGCCTTCACCCTCTTGGTAGGTGTAGTTGAAGTGCTTGAGGCCGAAGTCCTTGCCGTTGCCGAGCAGCGAGAGGAAATCGCCGGACTTGCGTCCGCCCGTGACCACCATGATGTCCTTGATGCCGGCGTTCACCAGGCACTGGATCGGGTAGTAGATCATCGGCCGGTCGTAGACCGGCAGCAGGTGCTTGTTGGTGATCTTGGTCAGCGGGTAGAGCCGCGTACCGAGGCCTCCGGCGAGGATGACACCTTTCATGGCGTGGGCTTCCGTGCGTTCGAGGGTGAGGAGCTGCGCGAGGTGGAATGGAGGCTCGGGATGCGGAAGCCCAAGAGTCTACAGGGCGCACCGTGAGCGCGGCAACGCGGATCGCGCGTCGTTCCGCGGACGAAGGCTCAGCGCACGCCGCCGTCGGTCGCTCGGCACCACGCGACGTAGCGCTCGAGACCGGCGGCGATCGGCGTGGTCGGGCGGTAGCCGAGCTTCTCCCGGGCCTTCGAGACGTCGGCGTAGGTGATCAAGACGTCACCGGGCTGGAGCGGCTGGCGATCGAGGATCGGTTCCTTCCCGACGCACTTGCCGATCATGGCGACGAGCTCCGAGAGCGACGTCGTCGCGCTCTCGCCCAAGTTGTAGATCTCGTAGCCCGCGCAGCGATCGAGCGACCGCACCACGCCGTCGACGATGTCGTCGACGTACGTGTAGTCGCGGCGGGTCGAGCCGTCGCCGAAGAACGGGATCGGCTTGCCCTCGGAGATCGCCTTGACGAACTTCGCGATCGCCATCTCGGGCCGTTGGCGCGGACCGTAGACGGTGAAGAAGCGCAGGCAAGTCGTCGGGATGCCGTAGAGGTGATGGTGCGTCCACGCGAAGAGCTCGCCCGCGCGCTTGGTCGACGCGTACGGCGAAACCGGGTGCGGGATGTCGTCCGATTCCTTGAACGGCACCGCGTCGTTCGCGCCGTAGACGCTCGACGACGAAGCGAAGACGAAGCGCGTCGTCGGACGCGCGCGCAACTCCTCGAGCAGGATCATCGTCCCGCGCAGGTTGACGTCGACGTAGTGCAACGGGTCGAGCAGCGACGGCCGCACACCCGCCATCGCGGCGAGGTGGATGACCGCGTCGAACTTCTCGCTCTCGAAGAGCGCCGCGATCTTCGTGCGATCGCGTAAGTCGCCTTCGACGATCTTCGCCTTCGCGAGCAACGTCGCGTTGCGCCGCTTGATCCGCGGATCGTAGAAGTCGTTGAAGTTGTCGAGCACGACGACGTCGTCGCCGCGAGCGAGCAGTTTCTGGCAGACGTGGGAGCCGATGAACCCGGCCCCGCCGGTGAGCATGATCTTCATGGACGTTCCGCGCTCACTCGACGGTGACGCTCTTCGCCAAATTGCGCGGCTTGTCGATGTCGCAGCCGCGCAGCAGCGCGTGGTGGTACGCGAAGAGCTGCAACGGAACGACGTTCAGCACCGGCGACAGGAATTCGTCGCTCTCCGGCACCTCGATCGCGTCGTCGGCGAGCTCGAGGCTCTCGCGGTCCGCACCGACTACGATCACGTGACCGCCGCGCGCCTTCACCTGCTCGATGTTCGAACGCACCTTGTCGGCGACCTTGCCCGGGCTGTTGATCACGACGATCGGCATGCCGGGTTCGATCAACGCGATCGGTCCGTGCTTCATCTCCCCCGCCGCATAACCCTCGGCGTGGACGTAGGAGATCTCCTTGAGCTTCAACGCGCCTTCGAGCGCGACCGGGAAGTTGACGCCGCGGCCGAGGAAGAAGAAGCCCTTCGCCTTGACGTGCTTCGCGGCGATCGCGCGGACCGCGTCGACCGTGCGCTCCGACAGCAAACCTTCGAGCCGCGGCCGCAGACGGCGCAGTTCGTCGAGCAATTCTCTCCCGCGTTCGACGGAGAGCGTCTTGCGCGCGCGCCCGAGACGCACCGCGAGCATGAAGCCCGCGATCACTTGCGCGACGAAGGCCTTGGTCGACGCGACGCCGATCTCCGGCCCGGCGTGCGTCAGGATCACCGCGTCCGATTCGCGCACGACGGTCGAGCCCTTGACGTTGCAGATCGACACCGGGCGACAGCCGAGGTCGCGCGCCAGGCGCATCGCCGCGAGCGTGTCCGCCGTTTCGCCGGACTGCGAGATCGCGAGCACCGCCGTGTCCGGCGTGAGCACCGGCCCGCGATAACGGAACTCCGACGCGTAGTCGACGTCGACGGGCAAGCGAGCGAGGCTCTCGACCAGATACTTCGTGATGTAGCCCGCGTGCAGCGCGGTGCCGCACGCGACGATCTGCAGGCGCGCGAGCTTCGTGAGGCTGGCGTCGTCCCAACCACCGCCTTCGAACACGACGTCGCCTTCGAGCTGCAGGATGCGATCGAACGCGGTGCGCGCGAGCACGTCGGGCTGCTCGAAGATCTCCTTCAACATGAAGTGCGGGAACCCGCGCTTCGACGCCGCCTCTTCGTCCCAATCGATGTGACGGATCGGCCGCGACACCGGCGAACCGTCGATGCGCGTCAGCACGACCTTGCCGGGCGAGAGCTCCGCGACGTCGCCGTCCTCGATGTAGATCACGTCGCGCGTGTGCGGCAGGAGCGCGAGCACGTCGGACGCGCACCACGCGGCGTTCGCGGTCGCGGCGACGACGAGCGGCGGCCCTTGGCGCGCGGCGACGAGCTCGAACGTCTTTCCCATCGACATCACCGCGATGGCGTAGTAGCCGTGGACGCGCGCGAGCGCCGCGCGCACCGCGTCGGCGAGTCCCTTGCCGCGCGCGATTTCGCGACCGACCAAGTGCGACAGCACTTCGGTGTCGGTCTCCGAGCTGAACTTACGTCCTTCGGCCTGCAGCTCGCGCCGCAGCTCGAGGTAGTTCTCGATGATCCCGTTGTGCACGAGCGCCATGCGCCCCGACCCATCGGAGTGCGGATGCGCGTTCTCGTCCGACGGCTTGCCGTGCGTCGCCCAACGCGTGTGGCCGATCCCGGCCGGCGCGTTGGCGAGCGCGCCGTCGGCGAGCAACGCTTCGAGTTCGCTCAATCGTCCGACCTTGCGCCGGATCGCGATCGCGCCGCCGTCGGCGACCGCGACGCCGCAACTGTCGTAGCCGCGGTACTCGAGTTTGCGCAGACCTTCGACGAGGTCGTGCAACACCGCGCCTTGTCGCGCGACCGCTCCGACGATGCCGCACACGGGGTTAGACCTTCTTGGCTTCGGGGACCAAGTCGAGACGCGTGCGGAAGTACGCGAGCGTGCGCTCGAGTCCGGCGTTGAGATCGACGCGCGGCTCCCAACCGAGCACGCGACGCGCCTTGCCGATGTCGGGCTGACGGATCTTGGGATCGTCCTCGGGCAGCGGCTTGAACACGATCTTCGAGCGCGAGCCGCACATGCGCACCACTTGCTCGGCGAACTGCAGGATGGTCATCTCCGCCGGATTGCCGATGTTGGTCGGCAACGGCTCGTTCGAGTGCAGCAGACGAAAGATCCCCTCGACGAGATCGTCGACGTAGCAGAACGAGCGCGTCTGCGAGCCGTCGCCGAACACGGTGACGTCCTCGCCGCGCAAGGCTTGGCTCATGAACGCCGGCAACGCGCGTCCGTCGTTCAAGCGCATCCGCGGTCCGTACGTGTTGAAGATGCGGATGATGCGGGTCTCGAGCTTGTGGAACCGTTGGTAGGCCATCGTCATCGCCTCGGCGAAGCGCTTGGCCTCGTCGTAGACGCCGCGCGGTCCGACCGGATTGACGTTGCCCCAATAGTCCTCGCGTTGCGGATGCACCAACGGATCGCCGTAGCACTCCGACGTCGACGCGAGCAGGAAGCGCGCGTTCTTCGCGCGCGCGAGGCCGAGCGCCTTGTGCGTCCCGAGCGAACCGACCTTCAACGTCTGGATCGGCAACAGGAGATAGTCGATCGGACTCGCCGGCGACGCGAAGTGCAGGACGGCGTAGAGCTCGCCCGGCACGTGGATGAACTCGGTGACGTCCTGGTTGTAGAAGTGGAAGGACGCGTTGCCGAACAGGTGCTCGATGTTGCGCAGGTCACCCGTGATCAGGTTGTCCATGCACACGACTTCGAAGCCTTCGGCCAGGAAGCGGTCGCACAGATGGCTGCCGAGGAACCCGGCTCCGCCGGTGATCAGGACGCGTCGTTTGGCCATGGGGAGTGCGAGCGGTCGCCTCAACGACTCTCGGCGATCTTCGCGGGCTTGGGAGTTTCAGGGAGAGGCTCGGGCGGTTCGCCGAGGCTCTTGAACGTCGCGGATTCGCCGGCTTGCAGACGCACGCGCACGCCGAGGCCGTCGAGCTCGGACGCGCTCGACGCCTCGAGCCGCAGCTCGCTCGCGTCGTCGCCGCGCGCGAGAGATCCGGTCGCGTCGACCTGGAAGCCGGCGCCGACCAACGTGCGCACGTCCGGGCCCGGCGCCGACGGAGCGGTGCCGGTCGACACGATCGGCAAGTCGACCGACTGACCGGGCGCGAGTTCGTACACCGCGTCGCGGTACGAGAGCGTCGCGGACGACTTCGATTGGTTCTTCACGGCGAGGATGTCGGCGCGCTCGCGCACGACGAGGTACGGACCGGAGTCGCCGAACAGCAACGCGCCGCCGAGCAGACGCACGTTGTCGCCCGCGTGCAGCATCAGCGTCGCGCGATCGACTTCCTGGAAATCGAACAGCGGCTCGCCGCGTCCCGGACTGCCGATCCAACCGACCGCTTGACCGAGCATCACGACCGACGAACCCGCGGGCCACAGCACTTCGGCTCGCCCGCCGGCGGAGACGATCACGCACGCTCCCGCCGTCGCGCGCACCTTCTTCTCGAAGAACACCAACGGATATCCGGCGAGCGCGCCGGCCGGTCGGAACTGCACCGGGTCCGCGTGACGGAAGACGGTCGCTTCCTCGGGGCCGGGCAAATGCGGGTGCGGATCCGGCGGCAAGTCGGCGCCGGTCGGGCCTTCCATCGGCGCGGGCCAGGCCTGCGTGTGGAGCCAGAAGCAGCTCGTGGTCGACGACGCGACGGCGAGCACGAGAGCGAACTGGAGGATGCGGATCGGGGGTCTCATTGCGAGTCGCGCGCGATGGTCGTCGGCGGACGCGCACCGAAGTAGCGTTCGACGAAGCCGGTGTCGTGGTCGCCGTTGCGGAAGTCCGGATGGTTCAGGATCTTGCGCAGCAACGGAATGGTCGTCTTCGGTCCGATGATCACGAACTCGTCGAGAGCGCGCAACATCGTGCGGATGGCTTGCTCGCGGGTCGCGCGGTGCGCCATCAGCTTGCCGATCATGGAATCGTAGTTCGGCGGAATCCGATAGCCGCTGTAGCCGTGGCTGTCGACCCGCACGCCCGGCCCACCGGGCGGAACGAACATCTCGATCACGCCGGGGCACGGCTGGAAGTCCTTGTCCGGGTCCTCGGCGTTGATGCGGCACTCGATCGCGACGCCTCGGAACTGGACCTGTTCCTGGGTCCACGGCAAGCGCTCGCCCGACGCCACCAGGATCTGTTGGCGGATCAAATCGATGCCGGTGACGAGCTCGGTGACCGAGTGCTCGACCTGGATGCGCGCGTTGACTTCGATGAAGTAGAAGTCGTTCTTGCGGTCGACGAGGAACTCGACGGTGCCCGCGTTGTGATAACCCGCCGCCTTCGCGACGCGCACCGCGGCGGCGCCCATCGCGACGCGCGTTTCTTGCGTGATGCTCGAGCTCGGCGACTCCTCCACCAACTTCTGATGACGGCGTTGGATCGTGCAGTCGCGCTCGCCGAGATGGATCAAGTTGCCGTGGCGATCGCCGAGGATTTGCACCTCGACGTGGCGCGGGTTCTCGACGAACTTCTCCACGTACACGGTCGAGTCGCCGAACGCGGCTTCCGCTTCGGTGCGCGCGGCGTGGAAGCCGCTGACCAAGCTCGGATCGTTGCGCGCGATGCGCATGCCGCGACCGCCGCCGCCCGACGCGGCCTTGATGATCACGGGGTAACCGAGGCGTTGCGCGACCTTCAGCGCCGTCTGCTCGTCCTCGACCGGCCCGTCGGAGCCCGGCACCACCGGCACGTCCGCCGACATCGCCATCGAGCGCGCGTTGGCCTTGTTGCCGACTGCGTCGATCGTCTTCGGATCGGGGCCGATGAAGTGGATGTTGCAGGAATTGCAGACCTCGGCGAAGTGCGCGTTCTCCGAGAGGAAGCCGTAGCCCGGATGGATCGCGTCGACGTCGGCGATCTCCGCCGCGGAGATGATCGCGGGAATGTTGAGGTAGGACTTCGAGCCTGGCGCGGCGCCGATGCAGATCGTTTCGTCGGCTTGGCGCAGGTAGAGCGCGTCGGCGTCCGCCTGCGAGTAGACCGCGACAGTCTCGATGCCCATCTCGCGGCACGTGCGGATGATGCGCTGGGCGATCTCGCCGCGGTTGGCGACCAGGATGCGTCGGAACATCGTCGGCGATCAGTCGGGCTTGATCAGGAAGAGCGGTTGACCGAATTCGACGGGCTCGCCGTTCTCGACCAGCATCTCGACGATCTCGCCGGACAGCTCCGCGCGGATCTCGTTCATCACCTTCATCGCTTCGATGATGCAGATCACGGTGTCCGGCCCGACGCGCGAACCGACGCGCACGAACGCCTCGGCCTCGGGCGACGCCGCGCGGTAGTACGTCCCGACCATCGGGCTCGGGAACGGCTTGCCGGCGGGCTCCTTGGGGGCGGCGGCAGCTTGGACCTCGGCGGCCGGGGCCGCGAGGGCGGCGATCGGCAGCGCCACCGGCGCCGCGGCGCCTTGGGTGACGTGGACGACCGGGGCGTTCGAGGCCGGCTGCTCGTTGCCGCGCTTCAGGCGCACCCGCAGGCCGCTCTTCGTGTCGTCGACCTCGAGTTCGGTGATCTCGCCGCGCTGCATCAGGGCGACCAGGCGCTGGAGCTCTTTGATGTCCATGCGGACGTCTATCCTCCGGTGGGTGTTCGGGACGCGCCACGGTCGGCCGTCGGGACCGGAGGAGCATAGCGATCCGGGACGCCGCTTTCGCCCCCCCCGCGGCGCGGCTACGAGCGCGAACGCCGCCGCCAGACGCCCGATTTGCCGCCGCGCTTCTCCAGGAGCTCGACGCGCTCGATCGTGATCCCGTGGTCGAGGGCCTTGGTCATGTCGTAGATGGTGAGGGCCGCGACCGACGCGCCGACCAACGCCTCCATCTCGACGCCGGTCGGGCCGACGCACGCGGTCGTGCACGTGACTTCGATGCGCTTCGAGCCCCGAGCGCGGAAGTCGAGCTCGACGTGCGTCAAGGCGAGCGGATGGCACATCGGCACAAGCTCCGACGTGCGCTTCGCCGCGAGGATCCCGGCGGCGCGCGCGACCTCGGTGATCGCGCCCTTCGGACCGCGGCCGGCGAGCAAAGCTGCGACGACGGGCTTCGGGAAAAGCACGGTCGCGCGCGCGGTCGCACGCCGCTCGGTCGAGACCTTCGCGCCGACGTCGACCATGCGCGACCGACTCGCGCGGCCGGCGCCGGCGACGTGGGAGAGCTTGGCCGAGCGTGCGGAAGGAGTACGAGCCATGTGGCGATCCGCGAAGCAAGTTTTTCGTTCCCCGGAGAACGCGCTCGCGACCTGAGCCTAGATTACGTAACCGAGGGCTCCCGCGCGATGTCGCCGCACGACGATAGCCGGCCTCGCAACGTGGCTCGCCTCAACCACCTCGACAACCCTATGTTCCAACTCGGATCGCTCCTGGTCGCTCTCGCCGTCTCCGCCCCCGCCGTGCTCGCGAGCTCGAGCGCCCAGGGCAAGGACGATTCCTCGGTCGACGCGCGCGCGATCGTCGAGCACGACGCCCGTGCCGCGAAGGACTGGAAGGTCGAGGACATCTGGCTGCGCGTCGAGACCGTCAACTCGATCGTGCCCGCGAAGGACCTCGCGGCGGCGGTGGACGCGCAGTTGCGCGCCGAGAACCTCGAGCCGCACGCGGCGCTCTTCCTCGGCTCGCTGCGCATCGCGGGCGAGGATCCCGATGCGTCGAAGTTGGTGCACGTGCTCGAGCCGCTGCTGCAATCCGGCGAACGCGACGTCGCCGTCGCGGCCGCGAACCTGCTCGCCGACGCCGAGTTCCGCACCCTCGCCGGCGACGAGCGCGACGAGCTCGTCGATCGCCTGCAACAGACCGCCGAGAAGAGCACCGTCGATCCCGAGGTCAACCTCGCGGCCGCGCACGCGTGGTACCAACTCGGCAACGGCGACGATCGTCGCCAAGCGCGCGCGCGGATGACCGAGTTCCTGACGTCGAACGACGCGAACTTGCGCGCGCAAGGCGCGCTGGCGCTCGCGCGCTCGAACGCGGAGATCACCGGCGTGCTCTACGACGAGTTGAAGAAGCTCGCCGGCCTGCCCGGCGAACGCGGACGCCTCGCCGACGCGTACCTCGAGACCGAACGCGTGCGCGAACAGACCGAGCGACTCCTGCGTCAACGCGTCAACACCGACGACGCGTCGAAGCGCGGCAAGGAAACGCCCGAGCAGGCGCAGTTCCGCACCGTGATGAGCATGATCCAGAGCTGGCACATCGAAGGCGATCACACGAAGAAGGAAGACCTGCTCGCCGCCGCGTTGAACGGGATGCTCCAGTCGATGGACGAGCACTCGACCTACTTCACCGGCAAGAGCTACGCGCGCTTCGAGCAGGATCTCGAAGCCGGCTACGGCGGCATCGGCGCGTACGTCGGCGACGATCCCGACGACGGCCTCTTCACGATCACTCACCCGATCTACTCCGGCCCCGCGTACCGCGCCGGGCTCGCGAGCGACGACAAGATCGTGCGCGTCGACGAATGGCCGACGTTGCGTCAACCGTCCGAGGAAGTGATCAAGCGCCTGAAGGGCCGCCCCGGCACCAAGGTCAAGCTCTACATCTGGCGCCGCGGCATGGACCGTTCGCTGATCGACCGGCCGACCGAAGACATGGCCGTCGAAGTCGTGCGCGAGTCGATCACGATCCCCGCGGTCGCGTCGCAGATGCTGCCGGGCAACATCGGGATGCTCGTCCTTCAGGACTTCAGTCGCGTCGCGACCACCGAGCTGCGCGCCGCGTTGAAGGATCTCCTCGCGCAAGGCGCGACTTCGATCGTCTTCGACCTGCGCAACAACGGCGGCGGCTTGCTCGACGAATCGGTCGGCGTCGCCGGCCTCTTCCTGCCGAAGGGCACGTTGGTGGTCTCGACCGAGAACCGCATCGAGGGCAAGGAGAAGTTCCTGACGACTTCCGACCCGATCGTGCCGGCCGACATGCCGGTCAGCGTGCTGGTCAATCGCTTCACCGCGTCGGCCTCGGAGATCGTCTCGGGCGCGCTGCAGGATCACAAGCGCGCGTTGATCATCGGCAAGCGCAGCTTCGGCAAGGGCTCGGTGCAGAACCTGATCAAGGTGCCCGGCCTCGAGGACGACGAATACGAGGACGAGAACGGCAACAACCGCCACGACAACTGGGAGAAGCTGACCAAGGACTCGAACGGCAACGGCGAGTTCGACTTCGCGCCGCGCGTCAAGTTGACGATCGCGCGCTACCTGTTGCCTTCGGGCCGTTCGATCCACCGAGAGCTCGACAAGGACGGCAACATCCAGAGCGACGGCGGCGTGCTGCCCGAGCTCGACCTCGATCTCCGTCACGTCGATTCGTGGCGCATCGAGGAGATGGTGCGCATCCAACGCCTGCGCGCGGTGCGCGACTACGTCGACGCGACGTTCCCCGCCGGCGGCGAGTTGTCGAAGAAGGAGCTGATGCAGTCGCTCGCCGACAACGACCACCGCGACACTTCGAAGTACCCGGGCTTCGACGCGTTCGTGCAGAAGCTCAACACGCCGCTGCCGGCCGACGACGTGCGCATGTTGGTGCGCGCCGAGATCCGCCGCCGCGTGCAGGACCAACGCGGCAAGGAGTATCCGCAGGGCGACTTCGTCGAGGACGAACAGCTCCAGGAAGCGATCCGCGTCGCGCTGAAGGCCCAGGGCAAGAAGCCCGGCGACCTTCCGGAGTACCAGTCGAACATCCCGAGCGAGAGCCTCGCTCGCATGCACCTGCGCGGCGACGAGAAGGTCGCGCTGCGCGATGCGTTGAAGGAACTCGACCTCGCGCGCAAGTCCGACGGCAAGCTGTCGGCCGAGGCGCTCGAGAGCCTGAGCAAGCTGCTCGAGAACAACCTCGACGGCAAGTAGCGCTCGGGGCTACGACTCGGGCGGCGGCGGCGGAGCGCCTTCCGCGAAGACGCGCAGCGCGGGCAACACCAGCTCGCGCACGAGGATGATCACCGTCGCGGTCAGCGGCAGCGCGACCAACAAGCCGAACAGGCCGAGCGCCGCGCCGCCGATCGTCAACGCGAGGATCACGACCACCGGGTGCAGGCCGAGGCTGTCGCCGAGCACCTTCGGGATCAGCACGTAGCCTTCGATCACTTCCGCGAGTCCGAAGACGATCCCGACGCGCATCAGCGCCGGCCCGACCGAGAAGTCGAGCATCGCGACCAACACCGCGAGCCCGAACGACACCACCGGTCCGACCACCGGCACCAACGCGAGCACGCCGCCGAGGAACCCGAGCAGCATCGCGTACGGCACGCCGGCGAGGCCGAGCCCGGCGGCGAGGAACAAGCCCTTCAACAGACAGACGACCAGCCGACCGCGGAAGAAGCTCGCGAGCACTTCGCCGATCTGCTCGCCGATGCGCGCGATGCGTTGGCGTTCGCGGCGCGGGATGTAGCGCGCGACGAAGGAGTGGATGCGCTCGAGTTCGAACAGCAGGAAGTACGTGTAGATCGGCAGCAAGAAGACCAGCGACACGACGGACAACACCGAGCCGGAAACGCGCTTCAACATCGCGAACATGCCTTCGGCCGCCGCGGCGCCGGCGCGCGCGCTTGCCGCGGTCCCGATCTCCGCGCGCCACCACGCTCGCACCGCGTCGAAGACCGAGTGCAGGCTCCACGCCTCGAGCGGTCGCTCCGCGGTGCCCGCGCTCAAGAGCCCCCACTTCAACAGCAGTTGCTGCAAGTCGGCGAGCGCGCCGTCGAGCCGCGTCTGTAGCTCGGGCACGTTCGCTGCGTCGTTCGGCGCGAACATCGACGCGATCTCGTCGAGCAACGCCTTGCCCTGCCAGAAGAGGCTGAGCGCCGTGAGCGCCATCAGCACGCCGAAGCCGACGAAGATCAAGTTCACCGCGGTGCGCCGCGACCAACCGCGACGCTCGAGCTTCTCGACCAACGGATGCATCACGTAGGCGAGCAAGTACCCGAGGATCACCGGGTTCAAGACCGTGCGCACGGTCCACGAGAACCACAGGACCAGGGCTCCGAGCACGACCAACACCAGGTTGCGTCGCGAGGGAGAAAGACGTTCGAGCATCGGCTAGCTCCCGACTCCCTCGGTTCCTGTCGCGCCGCCGGTACTCGGCAGCCCCGCGTCGATCGCCGGCGGCAACGTCGGCACGTAGCGCGCGACGAACGCGTCGTCGAAGTCGAAGCCGTGCGCGAAGTCGTCGATCGTGTCGGTCTCCTGACGCTTGAGCAATCCGGCGTCGACCATCAGGAACACGATGCGTCCCCAATCCATCGTTTCGCGCACGCCCCACGAGCGCCAGACCTGCGCCGCGAGCGGCCCGAAGATCTCGCTCGCGTACGCGCGCATGCCGGCGAGCACTTCGCGTCCGGTGACGTGACGCGACGGACCTTCGGCGTGCTCCTTGCCCGCGAGGCGCAGCGCGTGATCGAGCGACTCGAGCAGGAAGCGCAACGCCTCCGGTGAGTAGCGCCCGTCGCTCAGTGCCAACTTGCGCAGCGGATCTTGCATGGGAGCGGCCTCTAGGGCGCGAGCGTCAGACACGCGCGATCGAGCAGGCTCTGGGGGTCGAGATTCTTGTCGATGTCCGCGCGCGTCTCAAGCAACGCCGCGAGCTTCCGCCCGAACTCGCCCGTCCCGCGCTCGCGCACCGTCGCCGGCAGGCCCGCGACGAGATCGCCGTGGGCGAGGCCGCTCGGCGGGAGTCCGGCCGCGAGCCGCAACGCGTCCGCGCCGACTTCGAGCGCGAGGTCGAGCACCGTGCGCGCTCGATCGCGCGCGATCTCCCGCGGCGTCGAGCCCGTGAAGTCGCCTTCGATCTCCATCAGCGCGCGCGCCGCGTCGAGCGGCGGCGTCGCGCCGGCGAGCACCACCTGCAACACGCCGCGCAACTCTTTCGCGGAACGCGCCGCGAGCCAGAGCGCGAGGCCCGGCGAACCGCGCGCCCAGACGGCGAGCGAACGCGCTTCGTCGAGCGCGAGCCCGTGGCGCGCGAGCACCGTCGCGCAATCTTCGGGCGAGAGCGCGTCGAACGGCACCGCGATGCAGCGGCTGCGCACCGTCGGCAGCAACGCTTGCGGCTGCGCCGTCGTCAGGATCCAGAGCGCCTTCCGACCGGGCTCCTCGAGCATCTTCAACATCGCGTTCTGCGCTTCGTCGAGCATGCGTTCGGCGTCGCGCACCAACACGACGCGCCAACCGCCGGCGGCGGCGCGCGTCGCGAGGAAGCGCTCGGCCTCGACCGCTTCGGGCTCCTCGTGGTCGGGCCGGTACGCGATCTTCTTCAGGCGGATGCGCTCGCCCTCGTCGTCGATCGCGAAGACGTCCAGGTGATTGCCGGTCGTGAACTGGCGGCAACCGCCGCAGGTTCCGCACGGGCCGAGCGCGCCGGAGCGTTGCGTCGTGCAGAGCAATCCGCACGCGAGCCAACGTGCCGCGAGGAACTTGCCGACGCCGCGCGCGCCGGTGAAGAGCAACGCGTGCGGCAAACGTTCGCGCGCGGCGGAGCCGAGGAGCTCGCGCATCCGTGCGACGTGGCCGAGCGGTTCGACCAACGCTTCGGCCCGCTCGACGGCCGGTTCAGCTGACGAGCGCACGCCGCACCTCCGCGAAGATCCGTTCCTCGACCTCGGCTTGCGTGCCGAGTGCGTCGATGCGGCGCGCGTGCGGCACGAGCTCGGCGTAGCGCGCCATGCCCGCCGCGACGCGGCGCTGGAACTCGAGGCCCTTCGCCTCGATGCGATCGGCAGTCGTCGAACGGCGCTCGGCCGCGCGTTCGGGCGGGAGCTCGAGGATCAACTCGAGGTCCGGCCGCGGCGCGCCCGCCCAGGTGCGCAGCAGCGCGAGCACGTCGGCTTCGTTCAAACCACCCGCGACCGCTTGGTACGCGAACGTCGCGGCGTGGAAACGCTCGCAGATCACGGTGCGGCCCTCGGCCAGCGCCGGCGCGATCGTTTCCGCGAGCATCTGCGCACGCGCCGCGCAGAAGAGCAGCGCCTCGGTGCCGGCCGCGAGCTCGAGCTCGCGATCGAGCAGGATCGCGCGCACGCGTTCGCCGACCGCGGTCGTGCCCGGATCGCGCACGTGCACGGGCCGCGCGCCGAACTCGCGCTCGAAGCGCGCGACCAGCCGCCGCGCCTGCGTCGACTTGCCGCAACCGTCGATGCCGTCGAGCACCACGAACACGTTCTTCACTCCCTGGCTCACTGCGCTGCCTTCGTGAGCCGCATGCTAACCGCGGCCGACGCGGAGCTCACCGTGTGTTCGCGAGCACGGCGAGCGCGTCCTCGCATTGCGGGTCGAGGTCGAGCGCTTCCTTCGCGGTCTTTGCCGCCTCCTCCTGGCGCCCGAGAGCCGCGAGCGCCTTGGCGCTGCGTCCCAGCAAGCGCGCGTGTTCCTTCGGCTCGAGCGGCCCGGCGCCGTCGGCGTCGAACTGCGGCGGCACGTCGCACGCGACGCGCCACTCGCGCGCGGCGCCGGCCTGATCGGCGATCGACTCCAACGCCTCGGCCCACGCGACGTGCAACGAACGGCGGAACGGATCGACCTCGCACGCGCGCTCGAAGAGCCGGCATGCTTCCTTGCCGCGGCCCGCTTGCGCGTGCCACTCCGCGACCTTCAACGCGAACGAGTACTCGTCGTTGAACACGAGCCAACGTTCGAGCGCGCGCAGCGAATCGTCGGTGCGGTCGGCCTTCGCGTAGAGCTCGGAGAGTCCGACCTCCGCCGCGAGTTCACGTTCGACGTAGCCCGGGAACGCTTTCTCCGCGGCGACGAAGTGCTTCTCCGCTTCCTCGTCCTTGTCCTCGTGCATCAACGTCTTGGCGAGCGCCATGCGCACGCGAAAGTCTTCGCCGCCGAGCTCCAGCCCGCGGAGGTAGAGCACGCGCGCCCCGTCGTCGAGGTCGTGGGACAGCGCGATCTCGCCGAGCAGGAAGCACGCGCGCGGCAGTTCGAGCCCGGCCGCGTCGATGCGCCGCGCCGTCTGCTGCGCGTCGAGCCGCCGACCGTGTTGCCATTCGCCCCACGCGATCGAACAGAGGTCCTCGCCCCACGCGCGGCGCGCCGCCGGGTCCTTCGGCGCGTCGCCGCTGCGTTCGATCCGCAAGCGCGCGAGCGTGCCGTCGCTCCACCGCGGTTCGATCGCGATCCCGGCGACGCAACCGCGCGCGTACGCCTCGAACTCGCGATCGACTTCCTCCGGCGTCGTGCCGAGCACGTCCTTCAACGCCTGGTCGAGGTCGGCGCCGCGATCGAAGGCCTCGAGCAAACGCACCATCGCCGCGAAACCGTGGCGTTCGATCCACATGCGGCAGACCAGACCGCTCTGGTAGTAGCCGAACAAGATGCGCGAGCTGCGGAACGCGCGGTTCATCTGCCGCACGCGGATCAAGTCGTCGTTGGCGAGCGCATCGACCAGATCGCGGCGCATGTTGCGCGACCAATGGAGGTTCTTGTTCTCCTCCTCCCACGTCGCGAGCCCTTCGGTGATCCAACGCGGACAACGGTTGTGCGAGAGGCCGAGGTGGATGACGTGGCTGAACTCGTGGAACGCGGTGCGCGCCCACGAGAAGTTGCCGCGCATCTCGGAGATCGGCGACACAGCGGTGACGACGGGGCCGAAGCAGACGCCGAGCGCGGGGAAACCCTCGAAGCCCGTCGAGCGCACCGAGAAATCGCCCCACGTGTCGAAGACCTCGATGTGCGTCGGCGTCGGCGTGAAGCCGTAGCGCTTCGCGAGTTCCGCGCGTTCCTGCTCGTAGAACGGGATCCAGTACGTGCGGAAGATCGGCGCGGGCGCCGGGGTCCACGCGTACGAGAGCTCGCCGTGGTCTTCCTGCAGGTAGTCGCGCGCGAGCTTCTGCAGCACGAGCCGCGTGTTGTGTCGCCACGCATCCGCGCGACCGGCGGCGGCTTCCTCGGCGCGCACCAACGCGTCGAGCCCGCCCTTCTCGTCGCCGGTGTTCGCGAGCGCGCGCCCGTACTGCGTCCACGCCTCGTAGTCGCTCGGATCGCGTTCGACGGCGCTCTTCAGGAACGGCACGGCTTCGGCGAAGCGATAGAGCTCGTTCAAGTGCCCGCCGACTTCACGTTGCGGCGCGGAGTCCGCCGCGTCGACGTCCGCGAGCTCCTTCAAGATCGCGTTCGCGCCGTCGCGGTCGTGCTCGACCCACGCGAGCGCCGCGTGCAGCGTGCGCACTTCGCGCCGACCGGCGGCGAGTCGATCGAGTTCCTTCAAACGTCCGCGCGCGCTGAGCAACAGTCCGTCGTCGAGATCCGCCGACGTCGCGACGATCAAGCCCTCGATCGAACGCGGCGCGTCGCGCAGGAGCTCGTTCAGGATGTCGCCGGCGTTGCGGCGTTGGCGCACCCAGTTGAAGCGATAGATCTCGAACAGCACGCAGCGCGCGCGTTCGTTGGTCGCGTCGAGGGCGAGCGCGCGTTCGAGCAACGGCACCGGCGAACGGCGCTTGGTTTGCGCGTGCTCGATCTCGCCGTCGGCCTCGAAATAGAGGTCGGCGAGCTCGACCAGGAGTTCCGGCTCCTCGGCGTGCTCGCTCGCTTCCGACGCGGCAAGCGCGGCGACCAACGTCTCCGACGCGCGTTCGAGGAAGCCGAGACGCCGTTGGCAACGCGCCTTGGCGAGCAATTCGTCCCACGGCCGCTCGAGCGGCGTCTGCGCCCCGCGTTCGAAGTCCGCCTGGGCCTCCTTGCGGGCGCCCGCCGCCCGGCGCGCCGAGCCGACGACCCACGCGTCGCGCGGGTCCGCCGGGTCGACCAACGGCGCGAGGGCCGCGACCGCCGCCGTGGACTCGCCGCGTTCGAGCAGCAGCTCGGCGAGCGTCCGCGCGGCGAAGCGCCGGCCCTCGACCGGGGCCTCCTTCGCGTCCTCGACCGCGCGCCGCGCCGCCGCGACCGCTTGGTCCCACTCGCCTTCGTCGCGGCGCACCCGTGCGAGCAGCGCCCGCGCTTCGAAGTCGTGCGCGTCGTCGTCGAGCAACTCCTGGAGGTCGCGCCGCGCGCCGCCCCGGTCGCCGCGGCGCCGTTTGCGGTCGGCTTCGGCGCGCGCGAGGGCGAGCTCGCCGTCCTCGGCCGCCGTGTCTTGAACGATCGGAGTTCGGGCGAACGCACTCGGCTCGGCGGCTTCGACCCGACCCGGGGCGCCGACGAGCGCCAAGACCGACAGGCGGATCCCACGGCAGATCGTTGCTCGAAGCATGGCGCTAATGTATCTCCCAGAGACCATGCAAGTACGCAGGTGTCGCGCGAGTCGTGGTGTCTCGCTGGTGTTGGTTTTGTCCGGACTGTTCGTCGCTTGCAGTTCGCCGTCGGCGATTCCGGCGCCCGCGCCGTCGGTCGCCGTCGAAGATCCGGGTCCCGATCTCACCGGGCCGCTGTCGTGGCAGAAGCTCGAGCACATCGAGGAATGGCTGCAGACGCCCGAGTCGCAGCGCTCGCCGGACTTCCGCGTCGAGCTCGAACTCCAATTGCACGAAGGCCGTGTCACGTTCGCGCAACGCGACGCCGAGCGCGCGAACGTCCCCGATGATTCGTTGCGCGTGCGCCTCGAGGCCGCGCGCGACGGCTTCCGTTCGCTGCTCGCGCGCAACGCGTTGATGCCGGGCCAGTCCGCGCGCGCACAGATCGGCCTGCGCGCCGCCGACAGTTTGCTCGCGTCGCTCGTCAAGCCCGCGAGCGCCGTCAAACCCGCGCTCGTGATCATCGATCGTTCGCGTTGGGGCGCCGCGCCGCCCGCGCCGACGCGACTGACGCCGCTGAAGGGCGCGTGGAGTCGCATCACGATCCACCACTCCGCGGAGGAATCGAGCGACGGCAAGGGCGGATCGCTCGAGGACTCCGCGCACACGCTGCGCTTGATCCAGAAGTTCCACATGGAGGACCCCGGCCACCGCTGGGGCGACATCGGCTACCACTTTTTGATCGACTCCGGCGGCCGGATCTTCGAGGGCCGCGAGCTGCGTTGGCAAGGCGCGCACGCCGGCGGCAAGGACGGCATGTACAACGCGCAGAACGTCGGCGTGTGCTTGCTCGGAGACTTCCGCGTGCGGCCGCCGACGCCGGCGGCGATGAAGTCGCTCGAACTCCTGATCGCCGACCTGCGCGAGAAGCACAAGATCGCCGCGTCGCGCGTCTACGCGCACACCGAGTTCACCGGCAGCGTCTGTCCCGGTCCGTTCCTGATCGACTGGGTGAAGAAGCACCGCTGACGTGCGTTCCGTCGCGTCGAGCGACGAACCGTATCCTGTCGCGATGCGCATCGGCATCGACTACCGCGCGGCGCTGCACGCGTCGGACGGCATCGCGCGGTACACGCGTGAGTTGGTGCGCGCGTTGGTCGAGCTCGCGGGCGAGGACGAGATCGAGCTGTTCGGCAGCACGTGGCGCGAGCCGGCCCGTTCCGGGCGCGAGCTCGAAGCCGCGATCGGCAACGCGAAGCTGCGGCGTCGGCGCGTACCGTCGCGTTTCGCGGCGTGGTGGATGCGCGCGTCCGGCGGCGGCGCGGATCGGTGGCTCGGTGACGTCGACGTCTTCCATCACACGCAGGCCCACGCGATGCCGATCGCGAGCGCTCGCGAAGTCGCGACGCTGCACGATTGCCTCTACCTCGAGACGCCGGAGTTCGTGACCGCGCGCAACGCCGAGCGCATGACCGAATCCGCGCGGCGGGTCGCGGCGCGCGCGGCGGCGGTGATCGTGCCGTCGCGTTTCGCGCAAGGACAAGTCGAACGCTTCCTCGGCGTTCCGCGCGAGCGCATCCACGTCATCCCGCTCGGCGTCGATCACGTGCCGCGCGTCGAAGCGAAGCGCGACGGGAACGTGCTGACCGTCGCGCGGATCGAGACGCGCAAGAACCACGTCGCGATGCTGCGCGCCTTCGAACGACTGGTGCACGGCGGCTTCGGCGGACGTTGGATCGTCGCCGGCGAGCGCGGGTTCGGCGCGGAAGAGTTCGAGCTCGCGCTCGCGAATTCGAGCGTGCGAGAGCGCGTCGACGTGCTCGGCGCCGTCGACGAGACGCAGTTGGCGCAGCTCTACGCGACCGCGTCCGCCTTCCTCTTCCTCAGCCGCGCCGAAGGCTTCGGCCTACCGCCGCTCGAAGCGATGGCCGCCGGTTTGGCCGTCGTTTCCTCGCGCGCGACGAGCCTCGGCGAAGTGTGCGGCGACGCCGCGTGGTGCGTCGAACCCGACGACGTCGACGGAGCGGCCGAAGGACTGCGCCGCGTCTTCGCGGAGCCGGACTTCGCCGCCGACCTCGTCCGTCGCGGGCACGCGCGCGCGGCGGAGCACACGTGGCGCCGCGCGGCGAGCGAGACGCTCGCGCTCTACCGCGCGGTCGTCGCCGGGCGCGTCGCGAAATAGCGGCGGCTCTCGACCAACCCGAGCGTGTCGTCGACGACGTCCGCGGCGCGAACGGCGAGACCCGCGCGCTCGAGCACCGCGTTCACGACTTCCGGCGCGAGCCCGAACATGTCGCAGCGCGGTCCCCCGTTGCGTCGCTCGCGCCAACGTTCGAGCCACGCGCGCGGCAACCACGCGCGTACACGGCCCTTCCACGTCGAAGTGCCGTAGATGCGCTCAGGGTCCGTGTGGTCGCGCGTCGGAACTTGCACGCAGAGCCAACCGCCGGGCGCGACGCGTCGGGCCAACGCGCCGAGCAGGACGCGCGCGTCGTCGGGCGGAACGTGTTGAAGCGTGACGTAGCTCCACACCAAGTCGAAGCGCGCGTCGCCGAGCGGCGCGAGGTCGCCGTGCGGCGTGTGCACGAAGCGCGCGCGCGGCGAAGCGACGAAGTTCGGCGCGCGCGCGAGCATCGACTCCGCGATGTCGACGCCGACGTAGTGCTCGTAACGCTCGAGCAGCGCGCGAGCCATACGGCCGACGCCGCAGCCGAAGTCGAGCACGCTTCCGCCACGCACGGGTCCATCGATACTGGCGAGTTCGGCGGCGCGCGCGAGCAGTTCCGCGACGATCGCATCCCCCGCCGCGAGAAAGGCCTCGCGCTCCCACGGCGTTCCTCCGCCGTCGAGCCGCCGCGCGATGCTCTCGGTCACGTCCTGTTCCGCGAGACGATTCCAATTCCAGCGCACGCCCGCGAGCGACGAGAGCCGCGACGCTTCGCGACTTCCGCGCTCCGGCGTCGTCGGATCCTCGCTCATCGCGAAGGCAAGATCCCCGCGATCAAGAGCACCGCGACCGTCAGCCCGAGCGCGATCCGCCACCAGCCGAACACTTGGAGTCCGCGGCGTTCGAGCCACGCGACCATCCAACGCACCGAGATCCACGCGGCGAGCCACGCGACCGCGGCGCCGAGCAGGATCGCGGCGAGGCCGAGGTCGTCGACCATCACCGAGCCGCTCTTCAGCGCCTTGTACATGGTTGCAGCGGTAAGAGTCAGCACTCCGAGCAGGAAGCTGAACTCGACCGCGGCGGTGAGCGAGAGTCCGATGCCCAGCCCGCCGAGGATCGTCGCGAGGCTGCGGCTGGTGCCGGGCCACAACGCGAAACACTGTGCGAGGCCGATCAGGAACGCGGCGCCGAAACCGAGTTGCTCGAGGCCGTTCCCCGCGCGCGGACCGCGCGTCGGCCAGAACAGGATCACGACGCCGCCGAGCAACCACGCGCCGACCACCGGCCACAGACCGAAGAGATGCGCCTCGATCCAATCGTCGAACAGGAACCCGATCACCGCGGCCGGCAGGAACGCGAGCACGAGCTTGACCGTCAACGCGAAGCCCGACGGGCTCTTGCCGAACACGCCGCGCACGCAGTCGGTCGCTCGTCGGCGATAGAGACCGAGCACCGCGAGGATCGCGCCCGCTTGGATGCAGACCGCGAACGCGCTCTCGCTGGTGCCTTGCGGCAGACCGAGCAGACGCTCGGTGAGGATCAAGTGCCCGGTCGAGCTGACCGGCAGGTACTCGGTCAGGCCTTCGACCAGGCCGAGGACCGTCGCCTTCCAGAGCTCCATCGTCATCGGAGATCCCGTCGAGCTCGGTGCGGGACTTTGGGCCTGCGCGGAAAGCGGTTCAGGAGACCTTCGCCAGGGCTTCCTCGGGCGTGATCGAGGACATGCCGAAGGCTTCGCCGACGGCCTTGTAGGTCAAGAAACCGCCGACGCAGTTGGCGGCGGTCTTGAGCTCGGGGTTGCGCTTGATCGCATCGACGGCGCCGAGCGTCGCGAGCTTGAGCGCGTACGGCAACGTCGCATTCGTCAGGCCGAAGGTGCTGGTGCGCGGCACCGCGCCCGGCATGTTGGCGACGCAGTAGTGGATCACGCCGTCGATCACGAACGTCGGATCGGCGTGCGTCGTCGGACGGCACGTTTCGATGCAGCCGCCTTGGTCGACTGCGACGTCGACGATCACGCTGCCGGGCTTCATCAACTTGAGGTCTTCGCGACGGATCAGCTTCGGCGCCGCGGCGCCCGGGATCAGCACCGCACCGACGACGAGGTCCGCGCGCGGCAACGCTTCGCGGATCGCAAACGGCGTCGAGAACATCGTCTTGCAGTTCTTCGGCATCACGTCGTCGAGGTAGCGCAGACGATCGAGGCTGACGTCCATCAACGTGACGTCCGCGCCGAGCCCGACGGCCATGCGCGCGGCTTGCGTGCCGACGACGCCGCCGCCGAGGACGAGCACGTGGGCTCGATCGACGCCCGGGACGCCGCCGAGCAGGATGCCCGAGCCGCCGCGGGACTTCTCGAGCCACTGTGCGCCGACTTGGATCGCCATGCGGCCGGCGACTTCGCTCATCGGCGTCAGCAACGGCAGCGTGTGGCCCACTTCGAGCGTCTCGTACGCGAAGCAGTGCGCACCGCTCTTCACCATCGCTTCGGTGAGCGCGCGGTCCGCCGCCAGGTGGAAGTACGTGAAGATCGTCTGGCCCTTGCGGATGTGCGCCCACTCGGTGGGCAGGGGCTCCTTGACCTTCATGATCATGTCGGACTTCGCCCACACTTCCGCCGCGGTCGGCAGCAAGCGCGCGCCCGCCGTGACGTAAGCGCTGTCGGGCAAACCGCTGCCGAGACCGCCGCCTGCTTCGACGTACACCTCGTGACCGGCCGCGACCAAACGGTCGGCGCCGGCGGGCGTGAGGGCGATGCGGTTCTCGTGGACCTTGATCTCTCGAACGACACCGACTTTCACGACGACTCCTCGATTCGGGCTGGGGGCACGCGGCGCGGATGCAAAGGGCGAAGAGTGTAGCGTCGTCTACCCAGGAGAAAACCCTTGGCGCCCGAAGGCTCCGCGCTAAGCTCTCCGCCCTCGGAGCGCGCGGTGAACCCGAACGCTTCGCGGAGTCGGCCGGTTCGCCGGAACGACGTGGGCCATTAGCTCAGTTGGCTAGAGCGCTGCTTTGACATAGCAGAGGTCGCAGGTTCGAGTCCTACATGGCCCACCACTTTTATCCTCCGTTCGCGAGCGAACGGAGGCGGCCCAACAGCCGTTCTGAAGCCGAGGACGCGGATTTTTGCTCGCCCACGAGGAGTCGCTCCTCGGTGCTGGCAGTCGCGCGGAGCGACGTTCAGCTCACTAGCCCGAGCGCTGCTGCGTAGACCGTCCATGCTCCCGATCGTTCTCGCCGCGGTTTCGTTGTTCTCCGCTCAGACTCCGAACGCGGAGACCAATCCGCGGATCACGCCCGAGGTCCTGGTCGTCCGCTCGGCCTCGCCTTCGGTCGTCTACATCGAAGCCGCCAAGCCGGTGCTCTTCTTCGATCCCGCGAGCACTCGCGGACTCGGCACGCGCACGCAGGTGACCGGTGGTTCCGGCGTCGTGGTCGAGAAGAGCGGCTACATCGTGACCAACAGCCACGTGATCGCCGGAGCTTCGGCGGTGCACGTGCAGTTCGGGCCGCAGTACGACGAGACGGTGTACGACGCGGAGGTGCTCAGCGACGTCCCGAGCGAAGACCTCGCGTTGCTGAAGATCCGCGGCAAGCAGGACTTCCCGGTCGCGAAGCTCGGCACCAGCTCGGACCTGATGATCGGCGAACGCGTGATCGTGATCGGCAATCCGCTGCGCCAGAACTTCTCGGTCAGCTCAGGCATCATCTCGGGGCTCCACCGCGACCTCCAGATCGACGCCGATCTGAAGTTCCCCGACCTGATCCAGACCGATGCGTCGATCAATCCGGGCAACAGCGGCGGGCCCGTGCTCAACGTGCTCGGCGAGATGATCGGCATGGCGACCGTCGTCAACCAACAGGCCGAGAACATGGGCTTCGCGATCCCGATCGATCGCATCAAGGAAGTCCTCGAGGACGAGATGCTCGCGCCGACGAGCGCGCGCAGCTACCTCGGTTTCGAACTCGCCGGCGACACGTTGGAGATCGGACGCATCACGCCGAAGGGACCCTCCGACGAGACCGGACTCTGGGTCGGCGACAAGGTGCTCGCGCTGAACGGCGAGCGCGTCGCGAACGCCAAGGAGTTCAACCTGAAGCGCCTGCCGCTGCGCGCGCGCGTCGCGATCGGATTGACGATCGAGCGCAAGGGCCGTTCGTTCGACGTGTCGGTCAAGGGTTGGAACAAGACCGACGGCATCCTCTACGAGCGCGCGGGCTTCACCGCGGATCAGACGGTGATCGGATCGGTCGTGCTGCTGACCGTCAGCCACGTCTGTCCCGAAGGGCCGGCCGCCGGGCTCGGCCTCCAGCCCGGCGACCTGATCGAGGCGCTGCGGGTCGGCGAGGCGCGGCCGGTGTTCGTGTCGACGCCCGTGTCGCTCGCGGCGTGGCTCAGCGTGCTGCCCGCGGGCACGTCGATCGAGATCGACGTGTTGCGCGACGACAACCACGACCGGAAGTTCTCCCAGACCGACGAGCTGTACAAAGGCGTATTGACCCTGCGCTAGCGCGCAGCGCCGGAAAAACCTGCCGGGTCCGCGCGAGCGCACGATGCGCCGTGGTCGCGCTTCCCGCGCTCGACTCGACCTGTATACTTCCGTGCTCTTCGAACCGCCGCCAAGGGTCCCAACACGACCCTCGGCGGCGAACGATTCCAGGACGCTCGGCTCCGCCGGGCCTGCCCGGACCGACTCGAAGCACCTCTCTCCAGGCCCCCAAGGCATCGTCAGGCGCGCCCCCGCCGCCTCATCGCCCCAGCATGAAAGCCTTCATCCAGTTCACCGAGCGCTTCGGGAGCATGCTCTCCCGCGTGCTGCTCTTCGTGCTGTACTTCGGCCTGCTCGGGCCGTTCGCGATCCTCTACCGCTTGTTCGCCGATCCACTGCACATCGCGAAGCGCAAGGACGGCAACTGGACCGCCTGGGAACCGAACAACGAAACCGTGCAGGCCGCGCGCAAGCAGGGCTAGATGAACATCCTCGGACTCTCCTTCTACTACCACGACTCTTCCGCGGCCCTCGTCAAGGACGGCGTGCTGGTCGCCGCCGCCGAAGAGGAACGCTTCAGCCGCGTCAAGCACGACTCGGGCTTCCCCGGCCTCGCGATCGACTTCTGCCTGAAGATGGGCGGCATCACGATCGACGACGTCGACTACATCGTCTTCTACGAGAAGCCGTTCGTGAAGTTCGAGCGGATGCTGATCTCCGCGATGAGCACGTTCCCGCGCTCGTCGGCGGTGTTCCGCGAGTCGATGCAGCGTTGGATCAGCGACAAGCTCTGGATCAAGTCGATGATGCAGAAGCGCATCGGCGTGCCGAGCTCGAAGCTGCTCTTCTGCGACCACCACATGTCGCACGCGGCGTCGAGCTTCTTCACCTCGCACTTCAAGGAGTCCGCGATCCTGACGGTCGACGGCGCCGGCGAGTGGTCGACGGCGACGATGGGCGTCGGCAAGGGCAACAAGATCGAGATCCTGAAGGAGCTGCGGTTCCCGCACTCGCTCGGACTCCTCTACTCCGCGTTCACCGCGTACTGCGGCTTCGAGATCAACGAAGGCGAGTACAAGCTCATGGGGATGCACCCCTACGGCAAGCCGCGCTTCGTCGACAAGATCTACGAGATCATCGACGTCGCCGAGGACGGCTCGCTGTGGCACGACATGAAGTACTTCGCCTACCACTACTCGCGCGATACGACGCTCGAGGACGAGTTCGGCAAGCACTTCGGCCGTCCGGCGCGCGACCCGAAGCTCGGCGACAAGTCGCTCGATCCGTACTACTGCGACATGGCGGCGTCGATCCAGGTCGTCACCGAACAGATCCTGTTCAAGATGGCCCGCTACCTCCGCAAGGAGACGGGCATGAAGAACCTCTGCCTCGCCGGCGGCGTCGCGCTCAACTCGGTCGCCAACTACAAGATCTGGCACCAAGAGCACATCTTCGACGACATCTACGTGCACCCGGCGCCCGGCGACGACGGCGGTTGCGTCGGCGCGGCGTACTGGGCGTACAACCACGTGCTCAACCAGCCGCGTGGTCCGGCGCTCACCACGCCCTACCTCGGCAGCGAGTACACCGACGCGGAGATCGAGTCGTTCCTGAAGAAGTACGACATCGCGTACACGAAGATCGAGAAGAACGAGGAGTTCTACGACTTCGCCGCGAAGAAGCTCGTCGAGGGCGCGGTTTGCGGTTGGTTCCGCGGTCGCTTCGAGTGGGGCCCGCGCGCGCTCGGTGCTCGTTCGATCATCGCGGACCCGCGCAAGGCCGAGATGAAGGACAAGCTCAACGCGACGATCAAGTTCCGCGAACCCTTCCGTCCGTTCGCGCCCAGCGTCACCGTCGAAGCCGCCAACGACTTCTTCGACATCCCCGACGCTGCGCGTCACTACCCCGCGCGCTTCATGCTCTACGTCGCGCCGGTGCGGCCGGAAAAACGCTCGGTGTTGCCGGGCATCACGCACGAGGACGGATCCGGTCGTCTGCAGACCGTGTTCCCCGACGTGTCGCCCGCGTACCACGCGATGATCAAACGCTTCGGCGAACTCACCGGCGTGCCGGTCGTGATGAACACGTCCTTCAACTTGAAGGGCGAGCCCATTGTCGAGGACCCGAGCCACGCCTTCAACACGTTCAGCCTGTCTGGCATGGACTACCTGTTCATGAACAACTACGTCGTCGGCAAGGAAGCGAAGAAGAAGATCGCCGAGACGCGCTTCGTGCTGCGGCACGAGGGCGACAGCGTGACCCAGATGGTCTCCTGAGCCGACCACGATCCCCATGCGCGCAATCAACGTTCTCCTCGCGATCGTCGTCAGCCTCGTCATCGGCCTCGGAGTCTTCGAGCTCGGCCTGCGCCTCCTCGGCAAGGGTCCGGCGCCGCAGGTGCTCGAGTTCGACTCGCACCTCGGCTGGAAGAAGAAGCCCGACCTCGACGTCAAGCGTTCCGGACCCGAGTACTCGGTCCACCTCGTCACGAACCAATACGGTCTCGCCGACGATCCGATGACGACACCGGCGAAGCCCGCCGGCACGTACCGCGTGATCGCGCTCGGCGACTCCTTCACGCAGGGCTTCACCGTCGATCGCAAGGATCTCTTCGTCGACGTGCTCGAACGCTGGTGGAAGGAAGAAGGCCGCAAGGTCGAGATCCTCAACGCGGGCTGCGAGGCCTATTCGACCGACCAAGAGGTCGCGTGGCTGCTCGAGCACGGGAAGGAATTCCAACCCGACGCCGTCGCGATCTTCACGTACGAGAACGACCTCTACTGGTGCGGTTCGCCGACGTACGAAGCGCGCGACACGCAGAAGCCGTTGTTCCGCGCCGACGGTTCGCTCCCGTCGAGCACGTTGGTCGACGTCGGACCGAAGCCCTGGTACGAGCGCTGTGCGATCGGCCTACTGCTCAAGCCGTTCCTCGCCGACACCAGCGCGGTGCGCAAGTACTACTTCACGCCCGACGGCGGCTCCGGCATGACGGCGAAGGAGTTCGCGCCGCTCTTGACGACGCAACCCGACTTCCTCGCGCCGAGTCTCGACGGCGCGAAGGGCGCTCTCACCGCGCTCAAGAAGAAGTGCGATGAGCTCGGCGCGAAGCTCGTGCTCGTCACGATCCCGAGCCACTCCGCGATCGACGCCGACTATGCGGTGAAGACGTTCGCGACGGCCCGCCTGCCCGGGCTGCCGCCGAGCGCGTGGTCCGCCGACAAGCCGGTCGACACGTTCATCGGTCTCGCGAGCGGCCTCGGCATCACGTCGATCGATCCGCGCGGCTTCTTCCGCGAGCACGCGAAGCAAGGGCAGAAGCTCTACTTCGACATCGACTGGCACTTGAGCCCCGACGGCAACCGCATCTTCGCGCACTTCCTGCACGACGAGCTCGACCGCCTCGCGTTCTTCCCCGCCGCGTTCGCCTCGACGAAGACCGTCGCCGCGCCGCCCGATCACGTCGAAGCGACCGGCGTCCCGACGTTCGTGTACGTCTTCGCCGTGCTCTGGGTCGCGCTGACGTTGCTCTTCATCTCGACGTATCCCGACGAGAAGAAGGCGCTGGCGCCGCTGAAGATCGGCGGCCTGCTCGCGATGGTCTTCACGATCGCGATCGGCGGCAACAAGCTGATCCAGCTCCTGCCCGCCCAATACGCGCGGCCGGTCTTCATCCTGTTCGTCTTGGTGCTGCTCGGCTTCATCATCTACAAGCTCGGGCGACGCATCGGAACGGTCACCGAGCTCTTCAAGTCCTTCACCCTGCGCGGGCACTGGTACTTGATGCCGTTGATCGTCGTCCTGCTCTCGATCGGCAGCCTGCTGGTCGTCGCGGCGAGCTCGCCGTTCGTGGCGCCGTTCATCTACACGCTGTTCTGAGCCACGCTCCCGACCGCGCGGCGGCCGACGTGACGGCCCCGCGCGTCTCGGTTATCTTGTGGAGCACCCCTTCGAGGAGCACCGAGTCATGGGCAAATTCTTAAGAGACAACTGGGCGTGGATCGCGGGTCCGATCTTGGTCGTGGCCGTCGTGCTTGCCGTCCTCGTGTTGTTCTTCTCCGGCGACGACTCCGCGCCGTTCGTCTACAACATCTAGCGCCGTGAAACGCTTCCTCGTCGAAGACGCGCGCTGGGTGCTGTGCCCGCTCGTCCTGGCGAGCCTCGCAGTCGGCGGTTGGTACCTGTACGACTGGATCACCGCCCCGTCGGCGTTCTGCTACTGCCTGTTCTGAGCGCGGCGCGTCGGAATCCTCCGCGCCCCTTCCGAGCCTCGCTTTTCGAGGTATCTTCTGTCGAGCAACACCCTCCGAGGCACACCGACATGGGCAAATTCTTCAGAGAGAACTGGGCGTGGATCGCCGGGCCGATCGTGATCGTGCTCGTGGTGCTGGCCGTGCTCGTGTTCTTCTTCTCGGGCGACGAGTCCTCGCCCTTCGTCTACAACATCTTCTGAGCGCGCGAGCGCGTTCGGCGCTCACTCGGAGAGCTTGAGGCCGAACTTCGCGGCCAGCGCGAAGCCTCCGCACGCCTCGGCGACGAGCAAGTGCAGCTGCGCGTTCTCGTCGATCGCCAGACGATGGAGTCGCGTCGGCGTCGTGTCCGGCCGATTGACACCGGCGTGCATCGTCGACGCCGTCTTGAAGCCCGAGCGCGTCACGGCCGCCTCCGCCGCCTCGTTGAAGTCCCAGCGCCTTCCCCACGGGTACGCGAACGTCGGGATGTCGCGGCCGAGCCCGCGCTTCAGGGACTCGCGGCCTTCGCGGATCTCGCGCTCGGCCTCGGCGGGCTCGAGCTTCGACAGGATCGCGTGGCTGACGGTGTGGCCGCCGAGCTCGATGCCGCCCGACTGCATCGCGCGCGCTTCGTCCCACGTCACGTAGAGCAGGTCGGCGAGCTCGCGCTCGACGCCGCCGTGCTCGGCGAAGATCAGGTCGATCACGCGATCGCGATCGTGCGGATCGGTCTCGTACTTCAGGATGCGCTTGAACTGGTAGACGGGATCCTCGCGGCCCTCGGTCACGTATTGGTTCGCGACGTGGTACGCGCGCTCGTCCTCGCAGAGCTCGCCGTAGCGGTGGATGAACTCGACGATCGAAGCCTTGGTCAGGATCCAGAAGAACTTGTGCGACCAGTTGACCTTGCGCTCGTCGAGCGGGCGCGACTCGAGGAAGACCGTCGCGCCGACGCCGAGGCGCTGCAGCATCGGCAGCATCACTTGGTAGTTGTCGCGGTAGCCGTCGTCCATCGACAGCGCGACCAGGCTCTTGCCGCCGCCCGACTTCAACTTCTCGACTCCCGGCCCGATCGGGCAGATCTCGTAGCGGCGTCCGAACCACGCCAGGATCGACTCGAGCTTCGCGACGTCGATCTTCATCTCGGTCGGCAAATGCTCCGACGACGGACTCGGGGACACGCAGTGCCCGGCGAGGATCGTCAGCCTCCGCGGCATCACCGCGTTCACGAGCGCATGCAATCCGGTGTGGAAGAGCAAACGCGCGTAGAACTCGCGCGCGGCCATCTTGAGCTTGTGCTTCACGCTGTCTCTCTCGCTCGCTTCAACCCATCGTCTCGTCGTCTCGATCGCCGTCCGTAAAGTACCACCCGCGCACGTCGCGGGCCGCCTTCACCAACGGATGATCGACCTGGTGCGGATGCAAGATCACGGTCAAGTGGTTGTCCGGCTTCGGCGCGCGGAAACCCTTCTCGACGAGCACGCGGTTCCACCACGAGCCGTCGATCCCGGTCGCGCGCACGAGTCCGGCGCCGGCGCTCTCGAGCTCGGCGAGACCGGCCTCGATCGCTGCGGCGAGCGCTCGCTCGTCGCGCGCGACGATGTCGACCAAGTAGCCGATCGTTTCGCCCGGGCGCGGCCGCTGGACGACCACGTAACCGACCAGGACTTCCGCGCCGTCGTACACGCCGAACGCGCGGTGCAGCTTCGACGGCGACGCGACGAAGCGCCAGTTCAGGTAGGCCGCGTCGCGCCGGATCATGAAGGCGAAGCGCTTCTCGACCGCGCGCGTGAGCTCCTCGACTTCGCCCGGGAACCGCGACAGCGCCAGCGTGCGCAGGCCGTGAGCGAGGGCCGCAGAACGCTCGCGTGCTCGCCTGCAACTCCTCACCGTCCACGGCGCGAACCAGGCGCGCGCGCGGCCGTCGGACGCGAGCTCACGGCGACTCGCCGCATCCGCGCGCAGCACGAACGTCCACGGCCGCACCGAACCGATCTTCTCCCAGCCGAGCTCGACGAAGATGTGCGCCGAACGGCGGTTGGGCAGGCCGAACACGCAGGGCCAGCCGACGCGCTTCGACTCCGCCATCGCGGCGCGGTCGAGGTCGCTGAAGAGCCCCCGCTTGCGCCACTCCGGATGCGTCATCACGTCGCCGGTCTCGCCGACCGGCGCCAAGGTCGCCTCGTCGCCGAACGACAGCGCGCGCCGCGGCGAGCACGCGTAGCCCGACACGCCTTCGCGCCCCGCGGGCCGCGTCACGAACGAGAGGCTCGTGCCGTGCGGATTGGCGTCGTAGCGCCATTCGAGCTCCGCGACACCGAGCGCCTTCTTGAAGCACTGATTGAAGAGCCGCGCCTGCTCCGCGCGATCCGCGCGCGTGCACGCGTGCACCGCGAAGGTCTCCTTCGTCGTTCCTGCGGCGGGGTCGGCGCTCACGCTGGATCGATTCTAGGAGTTGCGGAGCTCGGAGGCGATGGCGCGCGAAACGAACGAGCCCCGCGGCCGCGGACTTTTCCGCGAGCGCGAGGCTCGGTGGAGCGAGACGCGACTACTGGTGCGCCTTCGCTTCGGCGGCTTCGGCGCGCGACGCGGCCATCACGCGCGATGCGACGTTCTCGCTCTGCGGCGGCGGCACGAGGCCGATCGCGCGGAAGAGGCGCTTCTTGCCGTACTTCGGGTTCTCGATGTAGTACAGCGTGCGCTCCATGAAGCGCTTCGCGCGCTGGCCGTACGCGTAGTACCAGCGCTCGTAGTTGCGCACCATGTTCTTGCGCAGCTCCTCGAGCTCGACCTGGCTGAAGTTCTCGTGCACGTACGCCGAGCGGTTCGACGACACGTAGTTCTCGCGCAGGTCGCTGACGTCGATCGAAGCCTGGTAGTTGTCCCACGACTCGGTGCCGATCAGCGGGTTGAAGACGCTGACGCGGACCAGGTCGGGACCGGCGAGCTTCAAGACCTTCTCGGTCTCGATCACGTCCTGCTTGGTCTCGCCCGGGCTGCCGACGATCAAGTAGACCTTCGCCCAGATGCCCGCGCGGCGCGTCATCTTCGCGGCCTCGACGATCACTTCCGGCGTGAGGTCCTTCTTGAGGACGTCGAGCATGCGCTGCGACCCCGACTCCCAGCCGTAGTAGATGCGGCGGCAACCGGCGCGGTGCATGTGCTTCAGGAGCGGATAGTCGACGCAATCCGCGCGCGTGTTCGCGATCCACTCGAACTTCAGACCGCGGCGCAGGATCTCGTCGCACATCTCGTGGATGCGCTTGCGACGCAGCGTGAGGATCTCGTCGACGAACAGGATCACGCCCGGGTTGTACGTCTTCAGGATGTGCTCGAGCTCGTCGACGATCATCTGCGTCGAACGCACGCGGAAGCCGCGACCGGTGAGCTCCTTCTGGCAGAAGATGCACTTGAAGGGGCATCCGCGCGTCGTGAAGATGTACGTCAGTCGCTCGGGATTGAGCTTGAAGTACGTCTGCATCGGCAACAGGTGCCGAGCGGGAAGCGGCAGATCGTCGAGCTTCTTGATCAGCGGCGGCGCGGCGTTGTCGAAGACGACTTGGCCGTCCTTCCATTGCGCGAGCCCCGGCACCTTCGCGAGCTCGACCTCGTCGTTGCCGTCGAGCGCCTGGATGAAGCGCGGAAGAGTCTCTTCCGCCTCGCCCTTCAGGACGTAATCGAAGTGGCCGCTGTCGAAGAAGATGCCTTGGTCGACCGAGGCGTGCGGCCCGCCCATCACCGTGATCTTGCCCTTCTCCTTCGCATACTTCGCCCACGCGATCGCGCGGCGGATGTTCGGAGTGAGCGCGCCGAAGCCGATGACGTCGTTCGCCTCGATCGCCGCCTTCATTTCCTGGTCGGTGAGCACGCGCTCGTCGACCAGGGCGATCGGCAGCTTCGCCTTTTCCATGCAGGCGCCGAGGTACGTGATCCCGAGGATCATCGACAACGGGTCCTCTTGGACGTGGGGCTTGACGTAAGCCAGCAGTGTCTTGCGCATCGCGATGTCGATCGAGTTGTGGCGGCCGGGAGGGCGGAGAGCGGTTCGCGGTGAGTCGCCTATCGGCGCGGAACACCGCTCCCGTAGGGCAAAACCTACCCTTCGCGTGAGGAACTCGCAACCCAAGTGCTGGGAAAGGATTGCGCGGCTTCCGGCGCACGCGAGCCGGGCGGTGTCGAGTCCGAGCGAAGTCTACCTCGCGCCGAGCGCGGCGGCGGTGCGCGCGAGCTCGTACTCCTCCGCGAACTCGGCGGCGAGGCGCTCGGTGCGGAAGTGTTCGAGCATGCGGGCGCGGCCTGCGTCGCCCAGGCGCGCGGCGAGGGCGGGATCGGTCAAGAGCTCACGAATCCGCGCCGCGAACGCCCCGACCTCGAACGGGTTCGCGATGAAGCCGGTGACGCCGTCCTCGACGACCTCCGGGCTGCCGCCGAACGCGGTCGCGACCACGGGTTTCCCGTGCTCCATCGCCTCGAGGTTGACGAGACCGAACGTGTCGAAGCAGATCGACGGCGTCACGAAGACGTCGGTCGCCGAATACGCCGAGGCGAGTTCGTCGCCGTCGAGCCAACCGGTCGGCACGACGAAGCGATCGACTCCCATCGAGCGCGCGAGCTCGGCGAACTCGCCGTCGTAGACCTTGCGGTGCCCCATCACCATCAGGCGCACGTCGTCGAGCTCCTTCCCTAGCAACGCGAGCATCCGGAACAGCTGCAACACGCCCTTCTGCTCGTGCAGTCTCCCGGCGATCGTGATCACGCGTTTGCCGGCGAGCCCGTGCTTCGCGCGGAACGTCGCGACGGCCTCGGCCGAGGGCAGTTTCAGCGTCCCCGGGATCGCGTTGTGCACGACGCGGTCGACGCGGATGCCGTTGGCGCGGATCGCGCGCGCGAGTTCCTCCGACACCGCGGTGAAGCGCTGCACGTCGCGCGCGAGCACGGCGCGGATCCGCGCGTTGCGGTCGGGCCGCCAGCGCAGACGTTGGCACGGCACGCACTTCTGCCAGTTCGCTTGGTAGTCGCGCAGCTTCCCGCCGTGCTCTTCGCCGCCGTGGAAGCACGTCAGCTTCTGATAGCAGAACGTCATCACGTCGTGGGCGGTAAAGACGACGGCGGCGCCGCGTGCGCGCGCCGCGGTGAGCGACGCGTACGAAAGATGCGTGTGGATCAAGTGCGTGTGCACGAGGTCCGGCCGGAGCTCGTCGAGCACGCGCTCGATCGCCGGCAACGCACGCCGGTTGCGCAGTCCGACCCACGCGCGCCAACGCGGGTCATAGTTCGAGTGCACGCGGAAGACACGGGAGCCCTCGATCTCCGTCGGCGTCGCGTCCTTCGGATCCGGCACCGCGGTCAGCACCGCGGCGTCGTGACCGGCCGCGCGTTGGTGCGCGGCGAGCTGGTACATCTGCCGGATCGACGAACCGATCCGCGGATCGGAAAGGTCGTTGAAGTGCAGGATGCGCATCGCGGCTAGCTCAGGATCTTGCGGTAGATCGCGAGCACGCGCTCGGCGTTGTCGCGCCAACTCGACTGCTCCGCGTGGCGCAGCCCGGCGGCGCCCATGCGGCGCGCGGTCTCGGGCTCGGCGATCAGCCGTTCCAACGCCGCCGCGACCGAGGCGACATTCGGCTCTGCGAGGAAACCCGTTTCGCCGTCGACCACGGCGTCCTCCGCGCCCGATTCGCGCGTGCCGATCGACGGCACGCCGCACGCGGCCGCCTCGAGGTAGACGATGCCGAAGCCCTCGAAGCCGCCGTCCTTGGACGTCACCGGCGTGTGGACGAAGACGGCGCTGCGTTGGAGCAAGTCGATCTTCTCGTCCTCGCCGATGTTGCCGAGGAAGTGCACGCGGTCGGCAACACCTTCGCGCGCGACCAGCGCATCGAGCTCGCGTTTGTAGTCCGCGTCCGAGTGTTTGCCGACGAGGAAGTGGTGCAGGTCCGTGTGACGTTTCGCGACGCGCGCGAACGCTTCGATCGAGACGTGGTGGCCCTTGCGCTCCTTCAACTCCCCCATCGCGAGCGTATAACGCAATCCGTGCCACGGCTTCGCGCCGACGTCGCGCCGCGCGCGGTAGTGGCTCGCGTCGACCGCGTTCGGGATGATCTGCAAGCGTTCACCGTCGAGCTCGCCGTCGCGCAACTCCTCCTTCAAACGCCGCGCGGTGTAGCGGCTGACCGAGATCACCGACGCGAGCCGTCGATACGTCTTCCGCGCGCGCGAGGCGTGCCGCGGATCGAGCAGCGGCTGCACGCTGTACGTCCCGTGCGCGGTCGCGACGCACTCGCGACCCGCGAGCCGCGCGACCCACAGCGCGAGCAAGTTGTGCGGGTAGTCCTTGATCGCATGCACGAGATCGGCGCGGCGAGCGGCCGGCCACGCACGCGCGACGCCGAGCACCAGGCTCGGCCAGAAGCGCGACGGCGTCATGTAGAAGAAGTAGTCCGGCGGCAACACGACGCGGACCTTCCAGTGCGCCGGGATCTGCGCGGAGTTCGGCCGGTGCTTGCGCGCGAGCAAGACCTCGACTTCGAGGCCGGGCTCGAGCTCCTCGAGCGCCGTGATCAGGCGAATCGTGTAGCGCCCGACGCCGTCGAGGTCCGACAGCGAGTCGGTGAGGAAGAGCACTCTCACGCCGCCAGCTCCATCCACGCGAGCAATCTCCGCGCACGAGCATCCCACGTGTTCTCCGGCGCGCGTTCGAGCAGTCGAGCTCGCAGCTTGGCGCGCAACGCATCGTCGCCGAGCAGCCGTTCGATCCCGCGCACGAACGGCTCCGCGGAGTCCGGCGCGACGAGCAGCGCGTCGCGCTCGTGCTCGAGGATCTCGCGGATCGACGGCAGATCGCTCGCGACGATCGGCAGTCCGACCGCCATCGCCTCGAAGATCTTCAACGGCGACGTGTACTTCGCGCTGATCGCGGGCTCGGAACGATTCGGCACGACGGTGACGTCCGCGGCAGCGAGGTAGAGCGGCACGCGTGTCGGCGGTTGGAAACCGTCGATCCGCAGGTTCGCGACGCCGTCGGAGAGCAGCTTCAAACGCTCGACGTCCTTATCCATGCCGCCGGCGATCACGAACTGGACCGACGGCAGCGCGCGCGCGACGTCGATCAAGAGATCCGCGCCCTTCCACGCGAGCAATCCGCCGGTGTAGACGACCACGGGGCGTTTCGCGGCGAGTCCGAGCTCGGCGCGCGCGTCGTCGCGCTTCGGCGGCGAGCGGAAGCGCTGCGGATCGAGCGCGTCGTGCTCGACGCGGATCTTCTCCCCGTCGACGCCGAGCGCGATCAAGTCCTCGCGCACGCCGCCGGAGATCGCGACGACGCCGCGCACGCCACGCGCTGCTTCGCGGAGCCAACGACGGCGCGTCTGGCCGCCGGGCACGCGATGGAGTTCGAGGAACACGCGTTCGAGGCCGCGCCGCACGAGATGGCGCGCGCTCTCGATCTCGCGCGAGTAGACCAACGACTGCGCGTGGCGCGCGAGCACTTGCGTCGCCGCGTTGCGCGCGAACGTCAGCTCTTGCAACCGCGCCGGGAAGTACTGGAGCAGGACGGGCACGCCGTCGACCCAATCGACGCACGGCGCGGTCTCGAGCTTCGGCCGCGCGTTCGCCGGCACGCCGTAGTACGAGAACACGTCCTGGCCGTCGGGCAACGCGATCTTCTTGCGGCGTTCGGCGGCGAGCAACGTCACCGACGCGCCCGCGCGCTGGAACGCCGACGCGGTGTGCATCAACTGGATCGATTGCGCGCGCTGGGACGGAATGCGCGCGTTGGCGACGAGCACGAGCTTCATCCCGACGTCACTTCTTCTCCGGCACGTGCGCCTTCGAGCCCGTGTCTTCGCCGATGCCTCCGGCGTAGCCGAGTTGGTCGAACAACGCTCGGTCGACTTCGTCGCGGTCGGAGAGCATCAACTCGTTCCGCCGGATCGGCATCGTCTTGTCCCACTCGCGCAGGGCGGCGAGCAGACGCTCGGCCTCCGCGCGTTGCTCGACGATCACGTTCTTCTTCTCCGCGGGATCGCTCCGCAGATCGTAGAAGTGCGGCTTCTCCGCGCTGCCGTCGAGCGCCGCGGTCCAACCTTCGGGCGTCAGAGCCTCGGTCGTGACGAAGAGCTTGTACCGCTCGTCCTGGATCGACAGGTAGACGCCGTTCTCCGCGAACGAATAGCGATGCGGCGCCGCACCGGTTCCGCGCGCCACGGCCACGAGACTGGCTCCGTCGACGAACTCGCGCGGATCGGTGGCTCCAAGCCCCGGCGCCTCGATGCCGACCAGTTCGCAGACCGTCGGCAGGATGTCGACCGACTGCACCATCTCGGCGACGCGCTTGCCCGCCGGCAACTTGCCCGGCAACCGCATCACGAGCGGCACGCGCAGGTTGGTCTGGAACATCCAATTGTGTTCCCAGAGTCCGTGATCGCCGAGCTCCTCGCCGTGGTCGCCGGTGACGATCACCAACGTTCGATCGAGCACGCCCGCCTTCTCGAGCGTCGCGAGCACCTCGCCGATCATCGCGTCCGCTTGCTCGGCGCCGGCGTAGTAGAGGTTCTGGATCTGCGCGACGTCGGCGGGCGTCAACGTGTACTTGCCTTGCTCGATCGCGAGGCGATGTTCCGCCCAGAACGAGTGGATCGGTCCGGTATACGCGGGATCGACCAGCCCCTCGCGGAAACGCGCGGGCGGATCGTACGGCGTGTGCGTCGAGTAGAAGTGGATCTTGGTCGCGAAGCGTCGATCGGCGTGCGACGCGAGCCAATCGCTCGCCACGCGCGCGACTTGTTCGGCGTCGAAGCGCTGCGCGAACTTGTTCTGGAAGATCGAGATCAGGAGCTCGGAGCGGAAGACGCTCCACGGATTCTCGACCTCGACCAACGCGTGGCCGACCATCGCTTCGAAGTACGTGTCGAAGCCGCGCGCGAGCCCGGAACCGTGCGACACCGTGCCGGTCAGGAACGCGGCCGTCACGTAATTCGCGGGCTCGAGGCGCACGCCGTCGAGGCGCTTCGCATTCTTCAGGTGCCAGGGCAACGTGACGTTGGGCGGCATCGCCACGCCGGGCTGCATCTTCACGAGCCCGTGGCGCCGCGGGTATTTGCCGGTCAGGATCGAACCGAACGACGACCACGTGAACGGCGCTTGCACCAACGCGTGTTCGAAGAGCACGCCTTCGCGCGCGAGCCGATCGATGTTCGGCGTCTTCACGCGCGTGTTGCCGTAGCAGGAGAGCACGTCGGCGCGCAGCGCATCGACGACGAAGAGCACGACGTTCGGCAGATCGCGATTGCGCTCGCCGATCGCGCCGCGCTCGGAACTCTTCGACGTCTGGAGACCGAGGTAACCGAGCCCGCCGAGGAACGCGATCGGGATCGCGACCGCGACGGCCAGCTTCAGCGCATGCGGTGCTCGCGCCGCGGCGCGCGCGACGACGAACGCGACCACGACGCCGACGACCAACGCTCCCGCCGCGACCGCGAGGCGCCGCGGATCGACCGAGGACACGCCGTAGAAGAGCCACTCGCGGCTCCACCAATACAGTTCGCCGGCGACGACGAGCGCGAGGCCGAGCGTCGCCAACTTGCGCGCGCGCGCCGCGAGATCGCTCGAACGGAGCAGCAGGTGCAGCGCGAGCCCCGCGACGACGAGCACCGCCATCCAGAGCAGCGTGTAGCAGAGCACCGCTCCCGCCAGGCATCCGAGCAGATCGATGAACCCGCTCGTCCCGGTCCGCCACGCGGCGACCGCGCCGTCGAAGAGCCCGTTCCAGAAACCGACCAGGAGCCCGGCATTCCAGCCCGCGCGCAGGCTCGCGAAGACTCCGGGGTTCGCGCTCGCGCGCGCGGCACCGCGTAGTCGAGGGCGACGCCGACCGGCGACGCGAGGATGCGGTCCTGCACGGCGAGTCCGCCGCCATCGAGCTGGAAGGTGCGCTCGAGCTCGACGCCGTCGACCGCGCGACCGTCGCGCCACGCGACACCGCTCGCGAGCACGAGCGAGTCGCCGAACACGTCGACCTTCGGCGCGAGGTGGAACGCGCTCGACACGCGCGGCGCCGCGTACGCCGCGAGGCCTCGACGCGCGACCTGGAACGGCACACGCAACGCGGGAGCGTACCGGCCGCCGCGCCAATGGTTGCGCGAAAGCCAGAACGAGAACCGCAGCTCGTCCTTGTTCGCCCGCCAACCGCGCGCGAGCGACGAAGCACCGACTCGTCCGTTCCATTCGGCTTCTTGCGAACCGCCGAGGCGACAACGTTCGACGAGCTCGGCTCCATCGCGCTTGCGCAGCACGCGGATCAGACCGGCGCCGTGCGGACTGCCGTGGTGCAGGTTGAAGCCCGGCCGCGCGCCGCGGACCCACGCGACGACGTGATCGTCCTCGAGGCGACCGAGCGCGGCACTCGGGAACCAGCCGACGCGCAGGTCGATGCCGAGACCGTTCGAGCGCGTCGGCGCGCTCGCGCTCGCCGCCGCGTCCTCGAGCTCGACCAACGAACGCGCGATCCACTCGGCGTGCGCGGCCCAGAAGACCGGGCATTGGTAGCTGCGTTCGCGTCCCGGTCCGTCGAGGTGACTGCGCGGTCGCCCGCTCGGTTCGAGGTGCGCGGCCCACGCACGGAATGCACGCAACGCGGCGTCAGCGAGCGGTCTGCGACGGAACAGTCGCCAGCCTTGCGAGAACGCGTGCACGTCGAACACGTTCGACGCGACCTCGTAGTTCGCGCCCCAGTACCACGGCTTCGCTTCGACGAGGCCGGCCTTGAGCCCGTCGGGCCCTTGCAGCGCGAGAAGGAAATCGAGGCCGCGTTCGAGGGGCGCTGCAAAAAGCGGATCGCGCGGATCGCGGCCGAGACGTTCGAGAGCGAACATCAGGAAGCCGGTGACGCGCGATTGGTAGAAGCTCGACACGTCGCTCGAGCCGATGTGCTCGCCGCCCCACTCGAGCGGATGGTAGGGATAACTGCCGTCGGGATTCTGGATGCCTTCGAGCACGCCGACCGCTTCGAGCGCCGCTCGTTCGAGCGTCTCGTCGCGTTCGAGCGTCCACGCGTGCGCGAGACCGGTCAGGCCCCACGCACGTTGCGCGGGAATGCCTTTGTCGAGCACCGCGTAGCGCAAGTACGTGCGCGCGTGGAGCAGGCTCGCGTCGGCGAAGCGTTTCGCATCGCCCTCCGAGAGTCGGCCGCGCAAGCGCTGCACGAGCTCCGCGAGCGCGTCGCTGCACGCGCCGCCGTCGATCACGCTGTTCGAGCAATTGAACGGATCGTGGCGGCCGGGTCGGAAGGTGTGGCACGGGCTCGTGCCTTCGCGCACGAGATTCGCAACCATCCGTCGACCCTGTTGGATTGCGGCGTCGCGGAATTCGTCCGCGCTCTCGAGTTCGCCGAGGATCGCGGCCGTCACCGCGGCGCCCGCGCTCTTGCCGGTGTGCTCGATCTTGTGATCGGGGCAGACGATGCGGCCTTCGCCGTCGCGCAGCGAGAGCAACCAACGCAACGTGCGCCGCAGCGGCTCGCGGAACTCCTCGCGGATCGCGCTCATCGTGCGAGGAACGCGAGCAACGCGCGCGTCACCGGGTGAACGGGCTCGTGCGGACGACGGAAGAGGCTCGCGAACGTCTGGCGCGCGACGAAGTCGCCGTACGCGAACAGCACGCACGCCTTGACCCACGCCGCCGCGAGACGACCGTGGTGCGCGCGGTAGTAGAGCAAACGGTCGGCGTGCCAGCGCGAGAGGAAGTCGGCGTACTGTCGCGTGCTCCGGCCGAGATGGTGCGTCGCGCGCGCACTCGCGAGGTAGCGGATGCGCTCGCCCGAACTCCGGATCCGCGCCGCGAGGTCGACGTCGGAGTAGAAGAGCCACAGACGTTCGTCGAGGCCCGCGAGCTTGTCGAGCGTCGCGCGGCGCACGAGCAAGCACGCGGCCGCGGGCTGCTCGACGTCCGCGTCGCGGTCGTAGTCGAAATCGACGGCGAAGTAGCGCGCGAGTTCGGAGTTCTTCGGGAACCAACGCTCGAACGGCGTCGCGAAGAAGAGCGGCGTGCGCCAACCGGGCAAGCGCATGATCGAACGCTGCAAGGAACCGTCAGGGTTCTCTAGCCGCGGCGCGACCGCGCCGTACGCGGGCTCGCGCTCGAGGAAGTCGACGAGCTTCGCGAGCGTGTCTCGCTCGAGCCGCGCGTCCGCGTTGAGCAGCAGCACGTACTTCGCGCGCGACGCCGCGAGCCCTTGGTTGCAAGCCCGCGTGTAGCCGAGATTTTCGCGGTTCTCGAGCAACGCGACGCGCGGGAACTCGCGCCGCACCGCGACGGCGGAACCGTCCCTCGACGCGTTGTCGATCACGACGATCTCGCGCGGCGGAGGCGTGCTCGCTTCGAGCGAACGCAGGCACTCGGCGAGGAGCTCGCGCGTGTTCCACGACGGAATGACGACCGCGACGTCCTGCACGTCAGGCCTCCATCTCGCGGACCAGGCGAGCCATCAAGCGATCGACTTCGTGCTCGCGCGCGACCAGCGCTCGCAAGCGCGCGCCGAGCGCCGCGCGTTCCGTCGCCGGACGCGCGAGCAGACGTTCGAGCGCCGCAGCGAGCGCAACCGGATCGCGCGGCGCGAACGCGAGTTCGCGCGCTTCGCCGCCGAGCTCCGCGATCACGCCGCCGAACGAGTCGTTGCACGAAACCACCGGTCGCGCCGCGGCCATCGCTTCGAGCACGACCTTGTCGAGACTGCCGGTGTGACTCGAGTTGACGATCACGCTCGCTCGGGCGTAGAGGCTCGGCACGTCGCGGTACGGCACGGCGCCGTGGAGCGTGACGTGGAGCCCAAGCCCGAGCTCCGCGATCCGCGCCTCGACGACGCGTCGGTAGTCCGAATCCCCCGCCGCGAGTCCGCCGCCGGCCCATTCGAGCCGCACGTCGCGACCGTGAGCGCGCAGACGAGCGAGCGCCTCGATCACCGTCAACGGATCCTTCGACGGCGTCAGACGTCCGACCGACAACAGGATCGGCGGCTCAGCACTCGCCGCGCCGCGCGGATCGAAGTGCGCGAGGTCGATGCCGTGGCCGGTGACGACGACCTTCGGGCTCTCGATGCGCAACGAATCGCGCGTCGCGGTGAACGCCTTGTCGACCTCGTCGACCGCGCGCCGCAGCCGCGCATCGACCGCGCCGTGCGTGTACCACAAGTAGAGCCGCGCGCCGCTCTTCCGCGCGAACGGCCGCGCGACCGACGCGTAGCGCGGCACCATGTGCGCGAGCACCGCGTCGAAACCGTCGCTCTCGAGCGCTTCCTTCAAGATGGAGCGATAGCGCAGATAACGTCGGATCACGCCGCGTCGCCCGACCTCGCGCCAATCGACGTTCGCGGGCAAGCCGCTCGTGTCGCCGACTTCGAGCGCGACGACGCGCACGCGCTCGGTGCAGCGCGCGAAGCCCTCGATCCAACGCGGCACGAACCCGAGCACCGCGTCGCCGCGGTCGAGGACCTGCGTGAGGAAGAGCAGCTTCATGCGCTCGCGCGAACCGCTCCGACCTAACGATGCAGCCCGTCGGCGTAGCCGCGCAGGATGCGGCCGTACTC
>JAIOPM010000038.1 GCA_021413885.1 Planctomycetota bacterium | reverse complement strand
AACACGCGCATCTGTGGCGGCACGGATCCGCAACTCACCGCCGGCAAGCAAGTCTGGGCGCAAGCTCAGCACCGCGACCTTCCGTCGCCGGGCGGGATCTCTCTGACGAACGGCGTCACGTTCATCATCTGCCCGTGATCGGCTGATCGAAGAACGGCTACGACTCGGGGGCGTCGCTCGCAAGAGCGGCGCCCCCGTTCTTTTTGTCTCGGCCATGACGCAAGCGTCGCGGGGCGCTTCGGCCTCACGCGCTGCCGAGCTTCAGCGCAGCCCGGCCTCGAGCACCGTCCAGTCCGGATCGTCGGGAAAGCGGGCCCGTGCGCGCCCCAGCGTGCGACGCGCGGCGTCGAGGTCGCCGGCCTCCCGCTGTTGAAGGATCAAACGCTTCCACGCGGCGAGTTCGAACGTAGGCGACTCGCCCGCGCGGGGTGAGGCGACCGCGAGCTCCAACGCCTTGATGGAAGCGGGCCGGTCGCCCAGCTCGAGCTCCAGCATCGCGAGAGCGTAGGCGGCGGCGAAGGAACTCGGGTCCTTCTGGAGCGCGCTCGCGAAGAGGAGGCGCGCCTCCGGCAGGTTGCGCTCGGCGTACCGTGCACGTCCCAGGGTGTAGTCGCCGCGGGCGTCGAACGGCGCCGCCGCGACCAGCCGCTCGGCGAGGTCGACCGCGACGGTGATCTGGCTGCGCGCGAGCGCGAGGTCGGCGAGCTCATCCAGCGCGGTCGTGTCGTCGGGATGTTCGGCGAGCACCGTCCGATACTCGCGCTCCGCGCCGTCCTGGTCGCCGGTCTTGCGCAGCGCCGCGGCGAGCTGCCGACGTGCGATCCAATTCCGCGGGTCGCTCTCGAGCGCGCGGCGGTAGCGCGCGATCGCTTCGGGCGCGCGGCCGGCGGCGAACTCCGCGCCGCCGATCAGGAGCTGTCCGTTGGCGTCCCCGGTCGCGAGCCCGGGCGGATTCCAGTACGACATTGCGAGCGAAACGCCGACCGCGGCGAGTGCCGTTGCCGTCGCGACGAAGCGTCGCGCGCGCAGGGACTCGAAGAGCCACTCGGCGCCGCGCGCGCCGAGGACGAAGAGCACCGGCACGAGCGGCACGCGGTAGCGCGAGCACACGAAGAAGACGACGACACTCGCGCCGTAGAAGACGACGAACAGCCCGAGCGGCCAAGCGCCTCGACCGCGCGCGCTCGCCAGTCCGATCACCGCCAGGGCAGCGACGACCGCGAACGAGTAGAGCAACGCGGCCGAGATCGGCGCGTACGTGCGCGCCAGGAATCGCGGCTCCTCGTTGTTGCCGATCTCCCAGTCGAGCCAGAGGAGTCGCAGCTTGTGCGCGGTGTGCGCGAGCGCTTGGACCGGCTGGTCGCGCCAGAAGCCGAGCGCGCGACGCGTGTAGTAGCTCGAGACCTCGGAAGGCTTCAGCTTGCGCCCTTCCGCGGTCTCCGCGAGCGCGATCGAGTCGTAGTAGCCGCCCCACCAATCGGCGCGCGTGCCCGGCACGATCGCGGTCGCTCCGTCGGACGCCGGGTTGTTGCCGATCCAGAGGTTGACGCCGGATTGCGAGCTGATCAGCACCCAATCGTGTCCGACCCGTCCGTTGTAGAGCGTGATCGGCAGGATCGGCGCCGCGAGACCGAGCGCCGCCCACGCGAGCGCGCGCAACGTGTCGTGCTTGCGTGCGCGCTCGACGACGAGCCATGCGATCGCCAACGCGACCGCGACCAGCAGGATCGTCGGACGCGTGATCGCCGCGAGGCCGAACGCGACGCCGCACGCGACGGAATCGAACGCGCGCCGCGAATCCTTGGCGCGCAGGAAGAGCCATAGACCGAGCAAGTTCAGCGGCGTGGCGAGCGCCTCGAGCAGCAGCTCGCCGTCGTAGAACACCAGCAACCACGAGACGCTCGCGCCGAACGCCGCGAGCTTGCCGACGCGCGCTCCGAACACGCGCGCGCCGATCAGGTAGACGAGCAGCACCGTCGCGCCGCCGAACAGCGTCTGCAGGAGCCGCGGCACGAGCAGGCTCGGGCCGAAGAGCTCGAAGCACACGCCGAGGAACCACGGGTAGAGCGGCGCGCGGAAGAACGGCCCGGGTTGGAAGCTCTCGCCGCGCGCGAACGCCGTCGCCCAGTCGACGTGGTACTTCGCGTCCATCACCGGCGCGTCGAACAGCGGACTCGCGCGCATCTGGAGCACGTAGATCACTCGCACGACGACGGCGAGCACCACGAGCGCGACGACCCACGCGAGTTCGCGTCGACGCGCGGAGTTGGGCGCGGTGCGAGTCGCGGCGGCCATGTTCAGCGGTGCTTCCCGTCGGTGTAGCCGAGCGTCTCGAGCCGCGCGCGCTCGTCGTCGGAGAGTTCGACGGCGCCGCCGTGCGCGAGCCGCAGGGCCTTCGACGCGAGCTCGAGTTCGTCGGCAAGCTCCAGCGCGCGCGCGAATTCGGCCCGCGAACGATCGTGCGCTTCCGCGGGATCCGCGTGCAGGTCGTAGAGCTCGAGCCCGTGCTCGGAGACGATCAACTTGTCGAAGCCGTCTCGCCAAGCCTGACGCGGCGGTCCGAGGAATGCGCCCTCGGCGAGCGAATGCCCGAGCTTCGCGGGCGCGCTCGCGAGCAGGCCGAGCAAACTCTTGCCGCGAAAACTCGCGCTCGGCGCGACGTCGGCGAGCTCGCACAACGTCGGCGCGACGTCGATGTGCCGCACCGGCGTCGACACGACCGCGGGCGCGAGGCGACCGGGCGCGGCGACGATCAGCGGGACGTGGAGGAGCTCCTGATAGACCGTGTGCCCGTGCTCCCACGAACCGTGGTCCTGGAACTCCTCGCCGTGGTCCGCCGTGAACACGACGATCGTCGGATGCGCGGGATCGAGCGCGCCGCTGCGTTCGAGCAGCCGACCGATCTCCGCGTCGACGTACGCGACCTCCGCGTCGTACAACGCCTCGGCGCGCGCCATCGTCGCGGGATCGAGGACGAGGTTGCCCTGACGCTGCGCGACCAGTTCGGCGCGCGAGCCGAACGTCCACGTCGAGCGCGCGTCCTCCGGCGCCGCGAAACGCGCGCGGTACTCAGGCGGCGGATCGTAGGCCGCGTGCGCGTCGAAGTAGTGCACGAACAGGAACCACGGCTTCGCGCGCGGCGTCGCGAGCCACGCGAGCGCCGCATCGGTCGTCGGCCCGGCGCGCCGCAATTCTTCGTTGTTCGCGAAGTGGACGGAATCGAGGTGCTCGAAGCCGCGGCACGCGCCGAACGTCGTCCCGAGGAAGTCGACGTTGGTGATCGCCGCGGTGTCGTAGCCGGCGTCGCGAAAGCCCTCGGCGACGGTCGGGACCGTCGGCGCGAGAGCGGTGAAGTCGGGGAAGCGCCCGCCGGCGCCGTGCTCGCTCGGGTAGAGCGACGTGAACAACGACGCGAACGACGGCAACGTCCACGGCGCATGTGACGATGCGTCGGCGAAGCGCACGCCGAGGCTCGCCAACCGATCGATGTTGGGCGTCAGCCCGCGCGTGTTGCCCTGGACGCCGAGCCGATCGGCGCGCAGCGTGTCGACCGCGAGGAAGAGCACGTTGGGATGCCGCTTTCCGTCGCTCGGGCAACTCGCCGTCAACGACGTCGCGAGCAAGATCGACGCAGCGAGCCGCAGCGCATGGGGGACGTTCATCGATCGTCGGCGCGCGCGTATCGACGCGCACGGCGTCTAGACTCTATGCCGCGTCGGGCCGTGTTCCAGCGATTCCCGGACGCCGGCGTGGGGCGACGGCACGGAGCGCGCGCAGCGATCTCGGATCGAAGGACGGCGTGCTCGTCGACTCGCTCTGCGCCGGCCTGTTCGAGAAGCGCGCGGCGGGGGGCGGACACGCGCTCGCCGACCTCCCGCTCGGCCGGTTCGGGCGCCCCGAAGAGTGCGACGCGCTCGTGGCCTTCTTGGCCTCCGAGCGCGCCGCGTTCCTCACCGGCGTCGCACTCGCCTACGACGGCGGCGCGAGCCGAGCCCTGCTGTAGATCAGTTGCAGATCGTGAAGCTGACCGCGTCGGTCAGGCTGGTGTTGTTCGGCGCGGCGAACCCGTTGTCGCGCGCCCAGTACTGCGCGTACACCGCATTGCCCGCGATCAGGTTCGGATCGGTGCCCGCGGCGATCAACACGTTGAAGTCGTACGCGTAGGTGCCGGTGCAGTCGAGACCGGTCGGCGAGCCGCCCGAGTTCTGGACCGCGGTGCGCTTGGTCGGCGACTTCACGCAGAGGTGACCGCCTTGGAACGGAGCACCGAGCGGCAGCTGGCCGTAGAAGAGCAAGCCGCTCTTCTTGTTGAGCATCTCGGACGCGGTGACGTTGAAGGGCAGCGCGCTGCCGACCTTCGGCACGCCCGAGAACGCGATGATCGGGACGCAGAGCTGGCTGTTGACCTTCGCCGTGCAGTAGACCGCCGGAGCGACCGGGCATTGGCACTCGTCGGGAATGCCGTCGTTGTTGGCGTCGAACGACGTGCCGTTCGCGATGTCGCAGCCGTCCTGGATGCCGTTGAGGTTGCAGTCGACGAGCACCGGGCTCGGAACGATCTTGTACACCTCGTTGTCGAACAGGTCGCAGATGTAGATGTCGCCCGCGGCGTCTTCGCCGAACGACGAAACGTCTTGGATCACGAGCCCGCCGCCCGGCGCGAGTTCCGCCGTGCGATCGGTGAACTCCGTCACGACGCCGCCCGAGTACTTGAGCGTCCAGATGCGGCCCGCGCAGTAGTCGGCGTAGAAGTACGTGCCGTCGTAACCGCACAGCGTGGTGCCGCGGTACACGTAGCCGCCGGTGACCGAGCACTGGCCCGCGGTGTGACCGTAGTCCTTGATCGGGAGCGTGATGCCGATGCCGTTGCACGTGCAACCGGTCAGGCCGGTGCAGTTGAAGCCTTCCATGCAGCGCCAGCCGTAGTTGAAGCCGCCGGGCGAGCCCGCGGGCTCGAAGTCGATCTCCTCGCGCGCGCCTTGACCGACGTCGCCGATGTAGAGGTCGCCGGTGGTGCGGTCGAAGCTGAAGCGCCACGGGTTGCGCATTCCGAGGTCCCAGATCTCGTCGGCGATCAGCGGATCGCTGACGAACGGGTTCGACGCGGGGACGTAGGTCGGCGGGTTGGCGACGTCGAGGCGCAGCATCTTGCCGAGCAGCTTGCTGCCGTCCTGGGCGTTGCCGGTGCCCGCGGTGTGACCGGCGCCGGTGTCGTTCGAGTTGCCGCCGTCGCCCATGCCGACGTACATGTAGCCGTCCGGTCCGAACTGCAGGCAGCCGCCGTTGTGGTTCGATTGCGGCTGCGCGATCGTCTTCATGATCACGGCGCTGCTCGCGTCCGCGAGGTCGGGGTTGGCGCTGACCGTGTAGCGCGCGATCACCGTCGCGCCGTCGCCGGCGCGCGTGTAGTCGACGTAGAAGAACCCGTTGGTCGCGTAGTTCGGATCGAACGCGAGGCCGAGCAGCCCTTGCTCTTGGTCGCTGGTGATCAAGAGCGGCGTGATGTCGAGGAACGGCACCGCGTTGATCGCGCCCGCCTTCAGGATCTCGATGTCACCGCCGCGTTCGACGATGAAGACGCGCGCGAAGTCGCCCGGTGGCGCGGTGACGTAGAGCGGCTTGCTCAGGCCGCTCGCGACGCGAACGGTGGTGAGCGGAACCTTTTGCGCGACCGCCGGCGCGGCGGCGAGAATCGTTGCGAGGGCGGCGAAAACGAGTTGATTGCGCATGGATGGAGATCGCGAGCGGACGGAGGACCCCACGACGCTGCGAGCGCCCTGCCGGCGCCCGCGAAACGCGAAGTGCGGCACGATCTTCGACGTCCGGCGTCGGCCTGTCAAGGCGCGGAGGCGATCGACTTCGCGCGCCGCGCGCCGCGCCGGAAGAGTCCCCAGTAATGACGCGGTTGGAGCAGTAGTTCTCGGTAGGTCGTCGTGCCCGCGACGATCGAACTCATCGCGGCGACGAACTCGTCGCCGACGCGCGACAACAACCATTCGCGCGTCGAGCGGCGATACAGCACGCGAGCGACGCGCCGCGCCCAGACGAGCTCGCCGAGGATCTGCGCCTCGAGGCTCCTTCGATAGAGCGCGCCGGTTCTGTCGACATCGTCATCGCCCTCTTCGATCGCCCGGGCCGCGAGTCGCGCGCTGTGCGCGGCGTGGCTGATGCCCTCGGCGGTCACGGGATCGGCGAGACCCGCGGCATCGCCGAGCAACATCACGCGGCCGCGCACGGCGCCTTCGCGGCGCGGGCGCAGCGGGATCACGAAGCCGTGGCGTTCGACTTCGCGCGGCACGATGCCGAGGCGCGCGAGGTAGCGCTCGAGATCGGTCGCGAGCTCGGCCTTGCCGCGGCGCGTCGTCAACACGCCGACCGAGAGGTGCGCGCGTTTCGCGAACACCCACGCGTAGCCGCGTTCGACGTCGCCGAAGTCGAAGCGCGTGCGCTCGCGGAAACGCGTCCACGTCGCGTCGTCGACGCGGAGCTCCCACTCGAGCGCCGCGATGCCGTGATGCGGCTCGCTCCAACCGGCGAGGCGCGCGGTCGCGCCGGTCGCGCCGTCGGCGATCAACACGTAGCGCGCGCCGACTTCGCCGCGCGACGAAGCGACGACCACGCGCTCGCGCTCGACGCGCACGCCGTTGACCTGCGTCGCTTCGCGCAACTCGGCGCCGGCTCCGACCGCTGCTTCGACCAACGCCTGATCGAGCGTCGCGCGCATCGCGAGGTCGACCGTCAGCGTCGTCGGCGATTCGAAGTCGAGGTCGCGTCCGTCGGCGCGGTGGAGATGGAGCGAAGCGCGCGACGCGAGCGTCTCGAACGCGCTCGCCTCGAGCGGCGGCAACCACTTGCGCGCGCGCACGACGACTCCGCCGCCGCAGGTCTTGTAGCGCGGCAACGCATGCTTCTCGAAGAGCACCACGCGCCGCCCCGTGCGGGCGAGCGCCCAAGCGGCGGTCGTTCCGGCCGGCCCCGCGCCGACGACCGCGACATCGAATGCGTGCTCGTGCAAGTTGAGGTGGAAAGGCGTTCGAGCGCCCGACCCTGGTGACGGCGCGGACGGGCCCGAACGCGCGTCGCCGCATTCTGTCACGGCGGGTAGCTCGCGCCTCGCGTCGCCTTGGGTAGCATTCAGGGATGCTCCTCTCGCGTCTGGCCCCGTCGATCAGCTTCCTCCTTTGCGCGTCGTTCGTCGCGCCGAACAGTGGCGCGTTCCAGGATCCGCCGGCGGCTCCGGGACAGACGCAGAAGCCCGGCGCGACCGGCAAGGGCCCGAAGACGTGGCCGAAGCGCCGCGGCGCCGGCCAGACTCCGGGCGGAGCCGCGCCGGCCGGCGGCGCGACGGCGCCGGCGAACCCGCCCGCTCCCGCCGCGCAGCCGCCCGTCGTACCGGTCGAGCCCGTCGTCCTGGAGGTCAAGCCGCCGCGCGAGCTCAAGACGCTCGTCCCGTCGAGTTGGCTCGTGATCGAAGCGACCGACGAGTCGGGCCGCCGCTCGTTCCAACCCGATGCGGTCTTCGCGAAGTACCTCGCGATGCCGTCGTTGCCGATGCCGACGCTCGAGGACGCGTTGAGCGGCGAGACGCTCGACGCGCGGCGTTGGACCGAGCGCGCGAGCGTCGAAGACGTCCTGCAAGGCGAGTTCGGCTACGCGTTCACGACGGTGCAAGCGGAGGACGACGGCGTATGGCTCGCGTCGCTCGCGGGCGCGTCGGCGCTGTTCGTCAACGGCGTCGGCTTCGTCGGCGACGATCGCAGCTACGGCATCACCGGCGTACCGGTGCTGCTGCGCAAGGGACCGAACCACGTCTTCGTCCGCGGACGCCGCAGCGACGTGCGTCTCGTCTTCCGCGAACCGGAAGCCGCGTTGACGTTCGCGCCGTGGGGCGCGGTGGTGCCCGATCTCGTCGCCGGCCGCGAAGTGAACTTCGCGTCGATCGGCGCGATCGTCGTCGTCAACGCGACGCAGGAGCGCACGCGGCTCGCCGAGCTTTCGCTCGCGAGCCCCGACGGCTACTTCAAGGAGAAGAAGTTCCCGGTGCCGCCGATGGCGCCGCTCTCGATCCGCACCGCGTGGTTCACGCTCGATCGCCGCGCACCGGTCGGTCTCGAGGAGAAGGCGACGACGCACGAGCTCCAACTCGGCCTCGCGCCGCGCGGCAGCAAACCGTTCACGACGACGACGCTCACGATCGCGGTCCGCGGTCCCGGCGCGGCGCGGCGTGCGACGTTCGGCTCCGGCGTAGACGGTTCGATCCAGACGTTCGCCGTCTTGCCGCCGACCGATCCGCTCGAGCGCAACACGCAGGTCGTGCTGTCGCTGCACGGCGCGAACGTCGACGCGCTCGATCAAGTCCAGTCGTACGCGTCGAAGTCCGGCCTGTGGATCGTCGCGCCGACCAACCGTCGGCCGTTCGGCTTCGACTGGCAAGACTGGGGACACGACGACGCGTACGAGGCGCTCGGCGCCGCGCTGACGCTCTCCGGCGGCGATCCGCAGCGCGTGTTCCTGACCGGCCACTCGATGGGCGGTCACGGGACGTGGCACTTGGGCGCGACCGATCCGTGGCGTTTCGCCGCGATCGCGCCGAGCGCGGGTTGGTCGAGCTTCGACACGTACGGCGGTCGGCCCGAGACTGAACTCGCGTGGCTGTGGCGCACCGCCGACGCCGCGTCGCGCACCGAGGACCAGATCACGAACTTGGTCGCGACGCCGACGTACATCCTGCACGGCGAGGCCGACGACAACGTGCCGAGCAAGGAGAGCCACGACCTCGAGGCCGCGTTGGTGAAGGCGGGCGGCGCGCCGAAGACGCACTACCAAACGGGCGCCGGCCACTGGTGGGACGACGAGACGACGCCCGGTGTCGACTGCCTCGACTGGGCCGGCATCTTCGACCTCTTCCGTTCGACGCCGCGCCGCGTGCTCGCGCCGCACTTCGACTTCACGAGCGTCGATCCGTCGGTCAACGCGAGCTACGGACCGCTCGTCCTCGACCAACCGCTCGAGTACGGCGTGCCGATGCGCGTCGTCGGCGACTGGGCGGCGAACGACGGACGCCTCTCGATCCGCACGACCAACGTGCGTCGTCTGCGCGTCGACTTCTCGAAGATCGAATCGGTCGCGTTGCGCGTGAAGCTCTTCGACCTCGACGGCCAAGTCTTCGACGTGTGGAACGATCTGCGCCGCGAGCAAGTCGGCGATCCGACGTGGTTCGTGCGCGAGGTCGAGACGTGGGCCCAAGATGCGACGCGCGAGCACGTCGCGCTCGCTTCGACGTGGCGCGCGTTCGCGGCCGACCCGTCGCCGCGCTTCGACGGCGAGAAGAACTCGAAGACGTGCGGTCCGTTCAAGCGCGCGTTCGCCCACAACTTCGTGCTCGTCTACGGCACCGCCGGTTCGCCGCAGGAGAGCAAGACGCTCTTCGACCGCGCGCGCTACGACCAAGAGACGTGGTGGTACCGCGCGAACGGAACGCCGGCGTTGTTCTCGGACGTCGACTACTTGGCCGAGGAAGCGAAGGGCGACGGGCCGACCACCAACGTGATCCTGTACGGCAACTCGCACACGAATGCGGCGTGGTCGAAGCTCGTGCCCGCGGACCTGCCGATCCGCGTGAAGCCGGGCTCGATCGAACTCGGCGCGCAACGCTGGACCGGCAACGATCTCGCCGCGCTCTTCGTCGCGCCGCGCGCCGACATCCGGCGCGATCGTCCGCCGTATCGCCGCGCCGGCGACAAGGACGCCGCGAGCGAGGAAGTGCCCGCGTGGCCGATGGTCGGCGTGATCGCGGACACCGGGATCGCGGGGAGCCGCCTCGGCTACCAACTGCGGCTCTTCACGTCGGGCGTCGGTTATCCCGACTACACCGTCTTCTCGAGCGAAGTCTCGCGCTCCGGCGACGGCGGCGTGCTCGCGGCGGGTTGGTTCGACCAACGCTGGCGCTTGCAGCCCGGCGGCTTCTTGCGCACCTCGACGAGCACCGACCAAGCGCGCTGACCGCGACGTGCTGCGGCGCGACTGCTAGTCTCGCGGTGCATGGCCGCGCCCACGGTGACGAGCGAGCCGAAGGAACGCGGCCTCGTTCCGACGCTCGGCCTGCTCGACGTCACGTTGATCGGCATGGGCACGATCATCGGCGCGGGGATCTTCCGCGCGCCGAGCGAGATCGCGCAGCGCATTCCGTCGGTCGAGGGCATCTTGCTGCTCTGGGCGGTCGGCGGCGTGATCGCGGTGTGCGGTGCGTTGGTGTTCGCCGAGCTCGGCGGCATGTTCCCGCGCACCGGCGGCCAGTACGTGTTCATCCGCGAAGGCTTCGGGCGCTTCGCGGCGTTCGCGTTCGGCTGGATCCTGCTCGCAGCGATCGTGTCGGGCGCGACCGCGTGGGTCGCGGGCGTGTTCGTCACGCACGCGGAAAGTCTGCGGCTCCATTTCGTCGGCGGCGAGCCGTGGTCCGACCTGCAGAAGCGCCTGATCTCGATCGGCGTGATCGGCGTGATGACGTTGGTCAACATCCGCGGCGTCAGGCTCGGCGCGATCGTGCAGGACCTGAGCATGGCCGCGAAGATCGGCGGCATCCTGCTGATCGTCGCGCTCGCCGCGTTCGCGGGGAGCAACGGCAACACCCCGCTGCCGCCGAGCGACGCGGTCGGAGTTCACGGCGCGTTCTTCGGCGCGAGCCTCGCCGCGACCGGCGCCGCCCTTCTGCAGATCCTTTTCTCGGTCGGCGGCTGGCAGAACATCGCGGCGGTCGCGAGCGAGATCAAGGAGCCGCAGAAGAACCTGCCGCGCGGAACGCTGATCGGCACGTTCGTCGTCATCGCGCTCTACATGGCGGTCAACTGGGCGGTGCTCTCGATCCTCGGCGTCGACGCGACGGCCCGCACGAACACGCCCGCTGCCGACGCCGCGGGTCGCGTGGTGTCGTGGGGAGAGCCGTTGATCGCCGGTCTGGTCGCGTTGTCGACGCTGGCGTTCGTCCAAGCGATCCTGCTCGTGACGCCGCGGATCTTCTACGCGATGGCGCGCGACGGCGTGTTCTTCCGCTCGGCCGGGAAGGTGCACGCGCGTTTCGGAACGCCCTGGGTCGCGATCCTCGTGCAAGGTCTCTTTTCGTGCGCGCACGTTTGGTTCGGGCGGCAACTCGACCTGCTCGAGATGGTGACCGTCTGCGACTACCTCTTCTTCATCCTTTGCGCGCTGACGTTCTTCAAGCTGCGCATCACGCGTCCTGAGTTGCCGCGGCCGTATCGCGCGTTCGGCTACCCGATCTTGCCCGGGATCTTCCTCGTGGCGACGGTCGCGGTGCTCGTGTGGGGCGTCTCGAGCGCGCAGCCGACCGCGGTCGTTCGCGCGGCGGTGATCCTCGGGATCGGCGTCGTGCTGTACGCGTTCTGGAGCCGAGGCTCGACGGCACGCGGTGCCGCGTAGCGCGACTACTACCAGCTCGGCGCGGCGCGCAGCAGCGCGCGCGTCGTGTCGACGTCGATCGGCTTCGAGAAGAGGTAGCCCTGCGCGGACTCGCAGCGCAGCGCGCGCAGTTGCGCGAGCTGATCCAACGTCTCGACGCCCTCGGCGACGACGACCATCCCGAGGTTGTGGCCGATGTCGATGATCGTGCGCGCGATCTGCGAGTTCTCGCCTTGCGCGCCGATGCCGCTGACGAACGAGCGATCGATCTTCAGCGTGTCGATCGGGAAGCGCTGCAAGTACGCGAGCGACGAGTACCCGGTGCCGAAGTCGTCGATCGAGAGCCGCACGCCGAGGTCGCAGAGCTGCAAGAGCATCGCGCGCGCGTTCTCGGGTCGCTCCATGACGACGCTCTCGGTGATCTCGAGGCGCAGATCGCCGGGCTCGAGCCCGGTCTCGTCGAGCGTCGCACGGATCTGGCCGACGAGGTCGGCCTGCGAGAACTGACGGCCTGAAAGATTGACGTGCAACGCGAACGGGCTCGAGAAACCGATCTCGTCGCGCCAACCGCGGACGTGGCGGCACGACTCGGCGAGCACGAACTTGCCGATCGGGACGATCAGGCCGGTCTCCTCCGCGAGCGGGATGAACTCGTTCGGCGAGATCAGTCCGCGCTGCGGATGGTTCCAGCGCACCAGCGCTTCGACGCCCGAGATGCGGCCGGTGTCGAGCGCGACGATCGGCTGGTAGTAGACGGCGAGCTCGTTGCGCTCGACCGCGCGGCGCAAGTCGGCCTCGAGATTGAGCAACGCGACCGCGCGCTCGTGCATCGAGGTGTCGAACAGCGCATGGCGCGCGCGGCCCGCGGCCTTGGCGCGGTACATCGCGGTGTCGGCGTCGCGCAGGATGTCCTCGGGGTTCTCGTAGCCGGTCGAACTCTGCGCGATGCCGATCGACGCCGAGCTGAAGATCTCGTGCGCGTTGATGTCGAACGGTGCGACGAGCTCGCGTTGGATCCGATCGGCGACGCGCGTCGCGTCGTCGAGGTCGCGGATGTCCTCGAGCAGCACCGTGAACTCGTCGCCGCCGAGGCGCGCGACCGAATCGCCGGGGCGCAGCGAGAGCTCGAGTCTGCGCGCGACCATCACCAACAACCGATCGCCGGCCATGTGCCCGAGCGAATCGTTGACCGTCTTGAAGCGATCGATGTCGAGGAACAGCACCGCGAACTGGTAGTCCTTGCGGCGTTGCGCGCGGCGCATCGCGTGGCGCAGACGATCGATGAAGAGCGCGCGGTTCGGCAGGTTGGTCAGCGGATCGTAGAACGCGCGGTGGGCGAGCTGCTCTTCGGCGAGCTTGCGGTGCGTGACGTCGCTCTGCGAGCCCGCCATTCGCGTCGCGCGTCCGAGCGGGTCGCGCACCGCGAGTCCGCGGCACAGGACCCAACGCCACGAGCCCGTCTTGTGACGGATGCGGTATTCGTTCTCGAAGTGCGACGTCAGCCCGTCGATGTGCGCGGTGACCGCGCCGCGCACGCGGTCGAGGTCCTCGGGATGGACGCGCGAGAACCATTCTTCCGGCGACTCGCCGATGTCGCTCTCGTCGTAGCCGAGCATCGTCTTCCAACGCGGCGAGTAGTACACGCGGCTGGTGGAGACGTCCCAGTCGAAGAGCCCGTCGTTCGCGGCGCGCGCGGCGAGGGCGTAGCGCTCTTCGCTCTCGCGCAGCGCTTCCTCGGCGCGAGCGCGCGACGTGATGTCGCGCAGCGAGATCAGGAACACGGTCTCGCCCGACCACACGGTCTCGAGGCTGAAGAGCTCGGCGACCGCGACGTCGCCGTCCGGCCGACGGATGTCGATCTCGGGCGTGTTCGCGCCGTGGAGCGGCACGCCGCACGCGCGGCCGATGAGGTCTTCGCCGCGGCGACCGAACAAACGCTCGGCCGACGGATTGGCGTGACGGATCACGCCGTCCATCGACACCACCAACGCCGCGGTCGCGTCGCGATGGATGATCGTCTCGAGACGACCTTCGGTCGCGCGCGCATCGCCGGCGCGCAGGAAGGGCGAGCGTTGTTCGAGCACCGGTTCGCTCACGTTTCCGAGCCCTCGCCGAGTCCGTCGAGCGTGTTCCCGAGTTCGTCGAAGCGTCCGATGATCCGCCGTTCGACGCCGCCGACCGTCGCGACGAGCGTCGGCGTCATCAGCACGTCCGCGGCGGAGTCGCGCGCGCTCTCGTGCAGCACGTCGACGACCTCGAGGTGCCACGCTTCCCGGCGGCGTTCGTCGACGAAGCGACGCAACTCGTCCATCGCCGTCAACGCGCGGCTCGAGTTGCCGGCGACGTAGAGGAGGAGCTTCTTCTCCGCGTGCGGAGCGGCTTCGTGCGGCGTCATCGCGCGCTCACCTTATGAGAACGTCCGCGCACCTTCAACGACCGGGCGTCTATGCTCGCGTCCCGACCATGGGCGCGCCTTCGCCGTCACGCTGGAGCCCGACGCCGACCGACGCGCGCGCGGTGCAGGAGCGTTTGCGCGGCCGCGTCGAAACTTCGCGGCGCGTCGGTCGGATCGAGCTCGTCGCCGGCGTCGATTGCAGCGCGCGTGACGGTCGGGTACGCGCGGCGATCGTCGTGGTCGCGCTCGACGGGCTCGTCGTCGTCGAGGAAGTCGCGGCGGAGCGAGTCTCCACCTTTCCGTACGTGCCCGGCTTGCTCTCGTTCCGCGAGCTGCCCGCGATCGAGGCCGCGTGGGCGAAGCTGAAGCGGATGCCTGACGTGTTGCTGGTCGACGGCCACGGCCTCGCGCACCCGCGGCGCATCGGGATCGCGAGCCACGTCGGAGTCGTCCTCGATCGTCCGTCGATCGGTTGCGGAAAGTCGTTGTTGGTCGGCGAGCACGCGAAGCTCCGCCTCGCGCGCGGCGCTCATGTGCCGTTGATCGATCGCGGCGAGACCGTCGGCGTCGCGCTGCGCACACGGGCGAGGGTCGCGCCGCTCTACGTCTCGATCGGTCACCGCGTCGATCTCGAGCTCGCGCTCGAACTCGTGACGGCGACGGTGACGCGCTATCGCTTGCCGGAGCCGGTGAGGCGCGCGGACGCGCTCGCCGGCGAGTGGCGCACCGATCGATGACTCAGGGGAACATCGGCGCGTCGTCGCCGATCAGCAGCATGCGCGTCGTGCCGCTCATCGTCATGTCCATTTTCATGCCCGCGGACGCTTCGCCGCCGGCGGAGAGGTGCATGTCCATCTCGGTGTTGGTCTCGAGCTCGACCAAGCGGCCCTTGTCGAGGTCGAAGAACATCGTGCCGCTGATCGACGTCGAATCCATCGAGACGTTCATCGGCATGCGCTTGTCCGCGACGGGCTCCAGCGTCATCTTGCCGCCGAGTTGGATCTTCGCGCACCGCACGCCCGCGTGCTCTTCGACGCCGACGAACGTGTTCTCGAAGTCGAACTGCAGATTGCCCATCATCGGCAGCTTCTGCGTTGCGGCGCGGTTCCACTTCTTGCCCGGGGCGATCGGTTCGGCGGGGAACACGTTGATCTCGACGAGCCGCTTGATCGCGTCCTCGTTGAAGGCGTCCTTCATGATCGACGCGACGTCCATCGGATTGTCCGAGGCCGCGGCGCCGAAGGACTTCTCGAACATCTCCTGCATGCCTTTGATCTCGACGACGCGCCCGGTCGGCTCGAGCTTCATCGAGAGCTGGGCCTGGAGCATCGGCTCGAAGATCTTCGCGAGCTTCGGATCGTTCTTCTTCGCCGCGTCGCCCGTGCGCGTCGAGTCGTAGCTCATCGCGCCCATGCCGGTGCTCTCGAGCTTGGCAGCCTCGTACTTCACTCCGACCGTCGCGACGCCGTCGGCTGCGACCGCGGTGACGCTCTCGCGGAGGACGAAGCCCGAGTGCGTCTCCTTCTCGCCCATCATCTCGCTCTCGGTGCTCTGGTCCTGCGTCATGCGGTAGCGCAGGGAGTCGCCTTGCTTCAACTTCCAACGCAGCGTGACTTGATCGTCGTTCGCGGCGAGGGCGACGAGCGAGAGAACGGAGAGCGCGACGGCGGAACGCAACAGGGTCTTCATGGGAAACTCCTCGATCGGGAAGGGGGGACGGATCGTAAACGTCCCGCCCGATGGATGCGAACGGAGATGCGAACGCGGGCGCCTCAGCGCCGGTAGATCGCGCGGAAGCGTCGCAGCGGAACCGGCGTGCCTTCCATGACGTCGAGGAAGTCGACTTGCCGCAACCCGAGCGCGTCGAAGCGCGCGAGTTCGGCGGGCGTCAGCGGCAACGGCAGCTCGTTCGGATCACCGTGCAGGTCCGTGCCGCGCGCGACGACCACCAACGTGCCGCCGGGCGCGAGGAAGTCCGCGATCGGCGCGAACGCGCGCTCGCGGATGCCGAGCGGCAGCGCCTGGATCGTGTAGCACTCGAAGACGAGGTCGAACGCGCCGCGCCACTCCGGAGGCGTCGCGAAGAGATCGGCGACGCGGTAGTCGACCGCCGTTTTCGGGAAGCGCCGTTTGCACCACTCGATCGCGGTCGGCGCGAGATCGAACGCGGTGACGCGGAAGCCCGCGCGCGCAAGACCTTCGGCATCGTCGCCGAGGCCGGAGCCGACGACCAACGCGCGCTTGCCGCGGCCGTCGATCGCTTCGCGTTTCAGCCAATCGGCGAGCAGCGGGTTGGTCTCTTCGTCCGCCCAAGGCACCTGCGCCTGATTGCCGTGCGCTTCCGAGTAGAGACGCTCGAACCAACCGAACGCGTCGCCGCGGGCGCGGTGTTCGCTCGCGAGTTGGCGGGCCCGCTCGCGGCTTTCTTCCAGGGTCATTTCGTCGTTCCTTCGCGCAAGAGTTCTTCGATGCGGCGCTCGAAAGCGATCCGCAACTTCTCGTGTTCCTTGCCGGTCGCCGGACCGGAGTAGCCCTGGTGCACCGCGAGCACGGTGCCGTCGCGCCGCACGAACAGCGTCGTCGGGTACGCGCGCACGCGATCGAGCAGCGGGAAGGCCTTCGAGGCCTCGGCCTTGTCGGAGAGTCCGCCGACGAAGAGCGGGTACTCGATTCCGTAGCGCTCGCGGAAGCGCTTCACCTGCTCGGTGTCGCGCGCGAGATCACCGGTGAGCTCGAACGCGACGCCCGCGACGCGCAAGCCCCGTTCGCGATAGCGACTCGCGAGCTTCACGAGGAACGGCGCCTCGTCGTTGCAGTTCGGACACCATGTGCCGAAGAGCTGGATGATCCGCGGCGCACACTTCAACTCGCCTTCGTCGAGCGACCGCACGACGCCGTCGAGCCCGGGGAAGCGGAGCTCGGCGAGCTTCGCGCTCGCGTTCACGCTCGTGAGCCCGAACGGATCGGGCAACTTGGCGTCCGGGTCGAGCGTCGCCGTCCACGTGTCGTGCCACGTTGAGCCCGACCAGAATTCGCCGTCGAGCGTGTCGTCATTCGTCCACTTCGCACGAAACAGGAACGCATGCGCTCCGTCGAAGCACGAGAACGAGATGGGCTCATCCCGATGGGTCTCGCGCACGGAGAGGTATCTGTAGTCGCCGGTGGTGGTGAGAACCGTCGCTCGCAACGAAGGTCCTTCTCGCGTGATGGCGAGGACGGCTGGATCCAGCTCGGACGCGAAGCGCATGGCCCAACGGCTTGGCTCGAGCGTTCGGATCACTGTTCCCGGCGGACCGGACGGTCCCGGCGCCGTGCAGTTGCCGCCTACGTTGGCGCGGAACGCGAGTTCGACGACCCGTTCGGCGTCGGAGCGCTTCGTCCACTTTCCGACGAGCGAGTTCTTCTGTTCGAGCCGCGCGACGATGCGCGAATCGTAGTGGGGGAAGTCCACGTGGAGCTCGCCGTTGCTCCATGTCACCGAGTCGATGCAGATGCGCTCGTCCGCGTTGACGATCGTCGCCGACCACTGACCTTGCTGCGTTGCGAGCTCGAGGCCGAATTCGAGGTGACCGCCGGGAGTGTCCAGGAAGGCTTGCCACGCGCCGACGCGAAGCAGCGGCTCTTGGAGCGTCGAGACTGCGGCGAGGAGCGCAAAGAACATCGCGCCAGTCTATGCGGCGCGCATCGCGCGGTCACTTCCGCCCGAGCTCCGCCAACGTCGCCGGCGGCCAGAACGCGACCAAACGCATCGCGCCGGGCGCGAGTTCGCCTTCGAGGCTCGCGATCGCGCCCTTCTTGAACGCGAACACCTCGGAGCGCGAACGATCCCCGGTGACGAGCCACGCGGTGAGCTCGCTCATCCACGGCTCGTGGCCGACCAACGCGACGCGCAGGCCGGTGCAGAGCGCGAAGAGCTCCGTCGACGGATCGCGCGCGAGCTCGTTCGCGACCCGCGTCTCGCCGACGACGCACTCCGCGAGCAGATCGGCGGTCTCCATCGCGCGCAAGAGCGGACTGTGCAGCAGCTGATCGAACTCGATGCCGAGCCTTTCGAGCCCGCGCACCGCGCGCGCGAATTCGTCGCGGCCGCGGGTCGTCAGCGCGCGCGCTTCGTCGCGGCCGGTGCGCGAACGTTCCTCGGCCTCGGCGTGGCGGATCAGGTAGAGCTCCATGTTCACTCCTCAAGGCTCGCGTTCGAAACGCCGGCGCAACTCGATACGCGCGCGCGCGGCGCGCCGATCGAGTTCACGAGTGAGACCGCCGAGGTAGTCGGAAAGTTCCGCGGAGTGCGGACACTCGCTCGCGAGTCGGTACGCGACCGCGACGTCGTTCAAGAGCCCGAGCGTCTCCTGCAGCGCCTTCAACTCGCCGACGTCGCGCCCGAGCCATTCGTCGGCGTAGCGCAGGCGCCGCAACGAACGCCGCACGTCGTGGAAGGCCTCGAGCGACGCGCTCGCGTCGAACGTGCGCCGCGCGCGCTTCGTGGTGCGCCGCGCAATTTGCTCGCGTCGTTCCACCGCGTCGACGCGCCGCAACGCCGGCACCCAACGCCAACCCTCGAGCAGCGCGCGCAGCCGCGAGCTCTCGAGCGCTTCGACCAAACCTGCGCGCGCGACCGTGCGCTCGTCGGCGAGCCAAGCCGCGAGCGGCGCCGGAACGCCCGACGCACCGAGCACGTCGAGGTCGCGCACCGCGGACGCGCGCTCGCGCAACCAACGCAAGTCGTCGCGCAAGCACCGTCGACCCGCGAGGCGGAGGAACACTTCCAAACGCGCGGCCGCGACGCGCAGCTGATGAACACCTTCGTGATCCTCGCCGTTGCGCGCGACGCCGAGATGGTTCGTCAAGTGCTCGAGCCACCGCGCGGGCGCGATCTCGTCGTCGGAGTTCTGCGGGGAAACCACGGCCCGGCAGTTTCTTCCGCGGCGCCGCGCGTCGCAAGGCTCGGGCGCGCGCGAAGGATGAAGGTTTCATCAAGGAGCGCGCTCGGCGCGTCGATGCGGGGCGCTCGTGCTCGGGTTCGAGCTCCGTCCCGATATCCTGTGCCCATGCCGCAGCCCGCGCCGTTCGATCTCCGCGATCCGAGTCTCTACATCAATCGAGAGCTCTCGGCGCTCGAGTTCAACGTGCGCGTCCTCGAACAGGCGAAGGACGCGGGCGTGCCGCTGCTCGAACGCCTGCGCTTCCTCTCGATCTCGTCGACCAACCTCGACGAGTTCTTCGAGATCCGCGTGTCGGGCTTGAAGCAACAGATCGCGCACGGCGCGACGTCGACCGACGCGGACGGTCTGACTTCCGTCGCGACGATGGAGCGCATCGGCGAAGCGGCGCACCAGTTGGTCGCCGAGCAGTATCGCGTGCTCAACGAGGTGTTGCTGCCCGAGCTCGAACGCCAACGCATCAAGATCTGGCGCCGCGGCTTCTGGACGCCGCGTCAGGCGAAGTGGATCCGGCGCTTCTTCCTGACCGAGGTGCTGCCGGTGTTGACGCCGGTCGGACTCGATCCCGCGCACCCGTTCCCGCGCGTGCTCAACAAGAGCTTGAACTTCATCGTCTCGCTGCAAGGCCAGGACGCGTTCGGGCGGACGAGCGGGATCGCCGTCGTGCAGGTCCCGCGCTCGTTGCCGCGCTTGATTCCGTTGAAGGGCGGCGACGGCATCGGCCACGACTTCGTGTTGCTCTCGTCGATCGTGCACGCGCACATCGGCGAGGTCTTCCCCGGCCTCGAGGTCACCGGCTGTTGGCAATTCCGCGTCACGCGCAACAGCGACCTGTGGGTCGACGAGGAAGAGACCGACGACTTGATGCGGACGTTGAAGGGCGAGCTCACGTCGCGCAACTTCGGCGAAACCGTGCGTCTCGAGGTGGCGAAGAACTGCCCCGACGAGATGGCGCACTATCTGTTGTCGACGTTCGATCTCGAGCCCGCGGATCTCTACCGCGTCGACGGCATCGTCAACTTGCACCGCGTCGCCGCGATCTACGACATGGTGCCGCGGCCGGACTTGAAGTACCTGCCGTTCATGGCGCGCGTGCCGCGGCGTGTCGAGGAGCGCACCGATCTCTTCGAGGCGCTGCGCAAGGGCGATCTGCTGCTGCACCATCCGTACGACTCGTTCTCGCCGGTGGTCGAGTTCGTGCGTCAAGCCGCGGCGGATCCGAATGTGCTCGCGATCAAGCAGACGCTCTACCGCACCGGCGCCGATTCGCCGATCGTCGACGCGCTGATCGAAGCCGCGCGCGCCGGCAAGGAAGTGACCGTCGTGGTCGAGCTGCGCGCGCGCTTCGACGAAGCCGCGAACATCAACCTCGCGACGCGACTGCAAGCCGCCGGCGCGAGCGTCGTGTACGGCATCGTCGGCTACAAGGCGCACACGAAGATGCTGATGGTCGTGCGGCGCGAGGAGGCGAAGCTCCGCCGCTACATCCACCTCGGCACCGGCAACTACCACTCGAAGACGTCGCGCGCGTACACCGACATCGGCTTCCTCACGTGCGACCGCGCGATCGGCGAGGACGTGCACAAGCTCTTCAACCAACTGACCGGACTCGGCAAGGTCGGTCGGCTGAAGCGCGTCTTGCAATCGCCGTTCACGTTGCACCGCACGTTGCTCGGCATGGTCGAACGCGAGGCGAAGCTCGCGCTCGCGGGCAAGCCCGGTCGCATCATCGCGAAGATGAACTCGCTGACCGAGCCGCGGATCATCCAAGCGCTCTACAAGGCGTCGCAATCCGGCGTGCAGATCGATCTTGTAGTGCGCGGCATCTGCTGCTTGCGGCCCGGCGTGCCCGGCGTGTCGGAGTCGATCCGCGTGCGCTCGATCGTCGGACGTTTCCTCGAGCACAGCCGCCTCTTCTACTTCCGCAACGACGGCGACGAGCAGCTCTACTGCGCCAGCGCCGATTGGATGCAACGCAATTTCTTCTGGCGCGTCGAGACGTGCTTCCCGATCGACGATCAGCGTCTGCGCCATCGTCTCGTCGCGGAATGCCTCGAGCCGTACCTCGTCGACAACGTGCAGGCGTGGTTGCTCGGCCCCGACGGCAAGTACCGGCGCGCGAAGCCGGGCAAGGAAAAGGCGCGCGCCGCGCAGGAAGTCCTCCTCGAACGACTCTGCGGCCTAACGAGCGTCGAGCGCGATGCCGACCGTGCGCAGCAGCAGGATCTCCTCCTCCAAGTCGGTCCGGGTGAGCGCGTGGTTCTCAAGCCAGTGCTTGGGAAAGGCGAGTTCCAACGCGCCGCGTCGCGCGGCGAGATGCAGGACGGGAAGGGGCTTGGGGCTGCGACTCCGATTGAGTCGGACGGCGAGTCGGAAGAGGACGGCGAGACGAAGGAGAAGCGCCGCGCGTGACGGAGGGAAGGCGGCGAACGCCTCCTTCTCGAGTTTGCGGCGGTGCGCGCCGAGCAGCGCCGCCAACTCGGCTTGATCGCCGCGCGAGAAGCCCGGCATGTCGCCGTTCTGCACGAGGTACGCGCCGTGGCGGTGGTAGCCCGAGTACGCGACCGAGAGCCCGATCTCGAAGAGGCGCGTGCCCCACGCGAGCAGACGCCGCGACGATTCGAGCGGCAGGTTCCAGTCGTCGGCGACTTGGTCGAGCAACGCGAGCGCGGTGCGTTCGACGCGCGCCGCGTGTTCGAGGTCGACGCCCCAACGCTGTTGCCACGCGCGGATCGTGCGCTCGCGCGCGTCGTCGTGCATCGTCCGGCCGGCGAGGTCGTAGAGAACGCCTTCGCGCAGCGCGCCTTCGGCGACGTCGAGGCGGACGAGACGAAAGCTCTTGAAGATCGCGTTGACGATCGCGAAGCCCGCGGCGATCACGCCGGCGCGTTCGGGTTGCAGACCTTCGAGCTCGAGCTTCGACGCGTGGCCCGCTTCGAGCAGCGCACGCCTCAGGCGCTTCAGCCCGCGCCGCGTTATGCCGCCGTCGGACCATTGGTTCGCGCGCAGCACCGCTTCGATCGCGAGGATCGTGCCCGACGAACCGACGCACGCCTCCCAGCCGAGGCTCTTGTAGCGGCGACGGATCGGCGAGAGTTCGAGGCTCGCGGCGATCTGCGCGCGCTTGAGGCCGTCGCGCGTGATCGCGCCGTCCTCGAAGAACTGCGACGAGTACTCGACGCAACCCATCGCGAGCGAATCCATCGCGAGCGGCTCGAACCCGTCGCCGAGGATGCACTCGGTCGAGCCGCCGCCGACGTCGACGACGAGACGACGACGATTCTCGTCGGCGAGCGAGTGCGTGACGCCGAGGAAGATCAGCCGCGCCTCTTCGCGCCCCGACACGACTTCGATCGGATGGCCGAGCGCCTTCTCGGCGCGTTCGAGGAACTCCTTCGCGTTGCGCGCGACCCGCAGCGTGTTGGTGCCGACCGCGCGGACCCGCGACGGCGCGAACTCGCGCAGACGTTGGCCGTAGCGTTCGAGCGCGTCGAGCGCGCGCGCCTCGGGATCCTTGCGGATCTTGCGTTCCGGCCCGAGGCCTTCGGCGAGGGCGACGCGCTCGCGCAGCCGATCGAGCACGAGCATCTGTCCGTGCGAGAGCTGCGCGACCAAGAGGTGGAAACTGTTCGACCCGAGATCGACCGCAGCGAAGGAGGGCTCGTTCTTCTTGATGGCCATCGTGGGGTCCGCGGTCGTCTATACTGTGAAGCGCGATGCGACTCAACGCTCGCGAATCGACCCATGCCGCTTTTCGTCTACGTCTGCGCGCGTTGTGAACACCGGTTCGAGGAACTGGTCTTCGGCTCCGAGGAAGTGCTGTGTCCGCAGTGCCGCTCGAAGGGCGTCGAGCGCCAGCTCTCGACCTTCGCCGTGCGCGGCGAGTCGAGCGTGGAACGCGGCGCGCCTCCCTCTCCGGGCTCGTGCGGAACCTGCGGCGATCCGCGCGGCCCCGGCTCGTGCAACATCGACTAGCCGGGTCGCCCGTGCAGTCATGACACAGCATTCGTTGGAGAGCAGCGCATGAGCGAGCCCCGTTCATCACTTCAGATCGAGGCGCTTGCGCGGGAACTCTGTGGCCTCCCTCGCGAGGCCGAATCGGTCTAGTTCAAGGTCGACAACGCCAACCACTCTGAAATCGGTGAGTACATCTCGGCGTTGGCAAACTCTGCCGCGCTTCTGTGGAAGCCGCGGGCCTACGTCGTGTGGGGCGTCGAGGACCGGACACGACGTGTCGTCGGCACCGCGTTCGAGCCAACCGCTGCAAAGCAAGGCAACGAAGACCTGGAGAATTGGCTGACCCGCTTGCTCGAGCCGCAGGTTCCCTTTCGCTTCCATTCCTGCGAGGTCGACGGGGCGCACGTCGTCGTCCTGGAGATCGAGAGCGCTCTTCACCAACCCGTCCGATTCAAGGGCGAGGAGTACATTCGCGTCGGGTCGTACAAGAAGAGGCTCAAGGACCATCCCGAGAAGGAGCGCGCGCTTTGGCAACGATTCACATCCGCGGCGTTCGAGGGTGGCATCGCCGCCCAGCGCCTGACCGGCGATGACGTACTCCGGTTGCTCGCATTCCCGTCGTACTTCGACCTGTTGAGTATTCCACTGCCGCCGGATCAGGCCGGCATTCTCGGCGCGCTTCTGGCCGAAGGCCTAGTCGAACGTTCCGAGAGCGGGGCGTGGAACATCACGAACCTCGGCGCAGTCTTGCTGGCGAAGGACCTCGCTCAGTTCGATGCCCTTCGGCGGAAGTCGGTTCGCATCGTCCAGTACGCAGGCAAGGGGAGGATCCTCACGACGAAGGAGCAGGTGGTGTCGTCCGGCTACGCGTCGGGCTTCGAGGCTCTCGTCCAACAGGTCGTCGCCGCGCTCCCGACGAACGAAGTCATCGAGCAGGCCCTGCGAAAGTCGGTTCCGATGTTCCCGCCGCTCGTCGTGCGCGAGGTCGTCGCGAATGCACTCATCCACCAGGACTTCGCGGTCACCGGTGCGGGTCCGATGATCGAGGTGTTCGACGATCGCATGGAAGTCACGAATCCGGGGCGGCCACTGGTTCCCACGGAACGCTTGCTCGATCAACCGCCGCGGTCGCGAAACGAGAAGCTTGCTGCACTGATGCGACGCTTCGGCATTTGCGAGGAGCGCGGTAGCGGCATCGACAAAGTCGTGTTCGAGATCGAGTTCTTCCAACTTCCCGCACCGCTGTTCGAGACTTCCGGCGACTCCATGCGCGTCGTGTTGTTCGGGCATCGCGCCTTGCGGGACATGGAGAAGGCAGACAGGGTGCGCGCGTGCTACTTGCACGCCTGCTTGCGTTACGTGACTCGGCAGCCGATGACGAACACCTCGCTTCGCGAGCGCTTCGGAATCGACGAGAAGAACGCAGCCACGGCTTCCAACCTGCTGAATGAGGCCGTCGATGCAGGCGTCATCGCGATCCAGGATCCGACGGTCGGGTACAGGCTCAGGCGCTACCTTCCCTTCTGGGCCGTTCCCGCGTCGAGCCACGGCGGCGTTGCTTGATGCGATGCCGTCCGATCGCTCGACCGTCGCCGCCGGCAGGACGCAACACGTCTCGCATCCACGAGTTAGAGCCGCGCACGTTGCTTGATGGGTGTTTGATGAGCGGCGACTGCCCGGGGGGGTGCCGACTACCCGTCGCTCGATTTCTGCCATGAGGCAACCCGAACGCCGTTGAGCTCGAGGACGTCGCTCACTGGTTCCCCGCACACATTGCAGCGGCTCGATCCGACTCGGGCTGTGTCCAACAGTGTGACCGTCGCTACGTCGGGCCGAGCGTCGCTACCCACGCGCGCCAACGTTCGTACTTCTCGCGCAGCCATGCGTCGCCGTCGCGTGGTTCGACCGACGTAGGTCGTGCGCGTTCGCGCGGATCGAGGCCCGCCGCGAGGCGGCCGACGCCAGAGAGCGACGCTTCGAATTCGCCGACCACCTCGATCGGTCGAACGAGCACCGCGGCCAACGCCCGCGCGACGAACGGATCGTGCGCGAGTCCGCCGGCGAGCGCGACGCGTTCGACCTTCGTCGCGCGACCGAGGTCGGCGAGGATCGACGCGACGCGGAAGCACAGACCTTCGAGCACGACGCGGCGGAGATCGGCGTGGCAACCGACATGCGTGCCGCCGGAGAAGCGCAGGGTTCCGTCCGCCCGCCAGAACGGCGCGCCCCAACCGTTCTCGTCGGGCACGCAGAATTCGTCCGGCGTCGGATCGACGTCGGGCCACGCGGTCGGGCCCGAAGCGAAACGCTCGGCCGTCGCGCCGCCGGCGTTGATCGTGCCTTCGAGCACGAACGCGGCGGAGCGTTCGCGTGCAAGGATCGGTGCGGTCAAGTAGCCGTCGGCGCGCACCGCGCGCGCGCCGGTCGCGACCAACACGAAACCGCCGGTGCCGAGGTTGACCAACGCGCCGCCGGCTTCCTCGCCGAGCACCGCGAGCGCCGCGGACGCTTGGTCGGCGAGCTGCGCGCGCACGCGCGGCGCTCCGAGGTCGACGCTCGGCGCGAGCGGCGCGAGGGCGACGCGCGGCACGCCGAACGCTCCGAGCAACTCGTCCGAGTACCCGCGCGTCTCGAGATCGACCAAACCGGTTCGCGCGGCGCACGACAGATCGGTGCGCGTCGCGAGGTCGCGTTCGAGGGCGGCGACGATCCACGCGTCGAGCGTGCGCACTTGGACTTCGCCGCTCCCGAGTGCTTCGGCGAGCGCTCGATCGCTCTCGACTCGCGCCGCGATCTTCGGCCCGACGTAGTGCGGCGAGAGCACGAGGCCCGACAACGCGCGCATGCGCGGCTCGAACGCGCGATGCGCCGTGCACCAGGCCTCCGCGCTGCGATCCTGCCACGAGATCAACGGCGAACGCGGCCGTTGGTGGCGCGCGTCGACGAACAGGAAGCTCGAGCGTTGGCTCGACAGCCCGATCGGCAACGTCGCATCCAACTCGCGGTCGAGCTCGGCGACGAGCCCGAGCGCCGCGCGCCGCCACGCGTCGGGATCGCTCAGGCGTTCGCGTCCGGTGCCGAGCGTCGGCGGGCTGTCGATCGCGTGTACGTGCGAGAGCTTCCCGTCCGCGTCGATCGCCCCGGCCTTGATGCGCGTGGTGCCGAGGTCGAGGGCGAGCGCGACAAGTTCGGTGGGCACCCGCACACGATGCCCACGGCGCGGGCCGCGCTCAAGAGCGCATCAACGCTCGTCGTCGTTGCGGCGCGTGCGTTCGAGCTCGGCTTCGAGCCACCGCACCTCGTCCGCGCGAGCGAAGAGCTGCGGGAAGCCCGCTCGGCCGACGCGCACGAACTGGACCTCGAGCATCACGCCTTGGCCGTACGGCACCGTGCGGCTCGTGAACAGGTCGCCGCTCTTGCGCGCTTCGTCGGTCAGCTCGCGCACCGTCGCGTCGAGGTCGTTGGGCGCGACGATGCTCGAGCTGTAGTTGCCGGCCGCGAGCGCGGCGTCGACCGCGGCGGTGCGTTCTTCCTGCCACGCCTGGCCGAGCTCGTCGAACGCGGCTTCGAGTTCCGCGCGCGTGCGGTGCGCGTACTTGCGCGCGAAGGCTTCGTCGCCGGCGGTGCGGACCACGCCGTCTTCGCCGCCGTCGCTCGGGGCTCGCGCCGCGGTCGCGGATTCGTCGACGACCGCGGGGAGTTCGAGCGCCTTGCGCTCGGAGCCCGCGACTTCGACCGCGGCTGCGGCCGTCGCGTTCGTCGTCGGCGCCGCGGTGCTCGGTGCGGGCGGCGCTTCGCCGCCGAAGGCCCAATAGCCGACGCCGCCGAACACGGCGAGCAGGAGCAAGGCGACGAGCGCGACGCGCATCCTTCCAGTCTACGCTCGCGAAGCCTTGGCTCGGTCCGCGCGACGACGCGACTTTCCGCGGCGCACTTCGGGGCTCGCGAATTAGCCTGGTGCGCGATGCGCCGGATCGTCGCGGTCTCTCTTTGCGCCCTCGCCGCGTGCTCGCCGCCGAGCGGTGCGCACGGCGTGCGCCACGTCGTGTTGATCAGCTGCGACACGTTGCGCGCCGATGCTCTCGGCGTGTACGCCGGCGAGCGCGATCGTCTCGCCGAGTGGGGCGCGCCGCCGGCCGCGGCGCGCACGCCGCGGATCGATCGGCTCGCGCGCGAGGGAATCGTCTTCGAGAACGCGACGACCGCGGCGCCGACGACGCTCGCGAGCCACACTTCGCTCTTCAGCGGCCTCTGGCCGAACGCGCACGGCGTCGCGCGCAACGGCTTCGAGGTGCGGCCGGAGATCGAGACGCTCGCCGAGCGCCTCGCCGCGCGCGGCTTCGACACCGCGGGCTTCGCGGGCAGTTTCGCGCTCGATCGACGCTTCGGCATCGCGCAGGGTTTCGCGCACTGGGATCAGGAGCTCGATCTCTTGATCGACGGCCGCGCGCACGAGCAGAACGAACGCCGTGCGTCGAAGGTCACCGATGCGGTGCTCGGCTACCTCGATGCGTCGAGCGCGTCGCGCCGCTTCCTCTTCGTCCACTACTTCGACGCGCACGCCGCGTACGATCCGCCGGAGCGCGCGATCGATTCCGTCGCCGGCCGCGCGGTCACCGGTTCGATCGACGATCTGCGTGCAGCCGTTGCCGAGCATCAACAGACGATGGGCGCGCCGCGCGGGCTCGACGCGACGATCGTGCAGGGGCTCGACGCGCGTTGGCTCGGCAGCGAGCCCGTCGCCGGCGAGCTCGATCGCGCGTTGGTCGCGCGGTATGCGGGCGAGGTGAGCTACGTCGATCGTGAAGTCGGGCGGTTGCTCGACGGGCTCGCAGCGCGCGGGATCCTGAAGGACGCGATGGTGATCCTGGTCGCGGATCACGGCGAGACGTTGCTGGACCACTGCGACGTCTTCAATCACGGGCTCGCGGTCTATCAGAGCACCGTGCACGTGCCGTTGCTCGTGCGTCTGCCCGACGGTTCCGGCGCCGGCTGCCGCGTCGCGACCGGCGTCTCGAACGTCGACGTGTTGCCGACGGTGGTCGAGCTCGCCGATCTCGCCGCCACCACTCGCGTCGACGGCGTCAGCCTCGTGCCGGCGCTCGAAGGCCGCGCGTTCGCTCGCGGTCCCGTGTTCTCGTCCGCGACGCAACCGCCGAGCGTCGAGGGCCAGGGCGGCGCGTGGCTCAACTTCGCGAAAGCGCAGTGCGTGCGCGACGGCGACTTCAAGTTGATCGAGACGCCGTACCTCGGGCGACGCGAGCTCTACGACCTCGCCGTGGATCCGTTCGAGTTGCGCGACCTCATCAACTCGACCGATCCGCGCTTCGTCGCGGCGGAGAAAGCGTTGAGCGGCGCGTTGAGCGCATGGCGCGCGGGCTCGCAACCGTTGCCGTCGAAGTTCGATCGCAGCCAGACCGACGAGGCCGAGCGACGCTTGAAGGAACTCGGCTACGCCGGACGCTGAGGAGTCACTTCTTCTTCAAGAGCCCGTCGAGCGACTTCTTCGCGTCGTCGAGCACCTCGCCCGCCTTCTCGCCGACGCCCTTGCCGAGTTCGCCGAGGGAACCGCCGAGCTCGCGAGTGAGTTCGAGCGCCTGATTGCCGAGGTCGGGCAACTTCTTCGAGAGGTCCTTCAACAATTCCTTCGGCACCAAGTCGCCGCCGAAGTCGACCACCGCGCGCAACACCGCGTCGAGGATCGCGGCGAAGACCTGGCTCATCGACTGGCCGTCGTTGCCGACGTTCTTCAGTCGGATCGTCGGGATCGTGACCGTGGTCTTCGTCAGCTCGCCGCCGATCGGCAGCAGCTGGACCTCGGCGCGCACGTTGTTGAGCACGATCTCGCGGATCACGAACTTCTTCGTCGAACCGTCCTCGCTCGGCGCCTTCTTTCCATCAGACCCGCCGAGCTTCTCGAGATGCTTCAGAATCTCGTCGTAGTTCGCCTTGCCGTCCTTGCGCTCGAGGGAGATCGAGAGGTCGTCGAGCACCAGCGACGGCACCTCGATCTTGTCCGACATCAAGGACGAGAGCGAGAGCTCGAGCTCACCGCGACCGAGACGCATGAATTGAGGAGCCGCGAAGCCCGGCGGGTTGGCGACGACGAGCTCGGAGAGCGCGAAACGCCCCGAAACCAGTCCGATGTCGGCCCCACCGAGTGTCGTGTCGACGCCGAGGGCGTACGTCCCGCCCTTCTCGATCGCGGACTTCGCGGCGCGGTCGATGAACAGGAAGAGGACGGCCAGGCCGACGACCACGAGGATCGTGAGCACGACGACGATTCGCAGGAGACGACGCATGGGGGAGATTGCACGCGGCGGACCGCTCGCGCGCAAGCACGCGGATGGGAACGGAGCGAGCGACGCTGGTTTCGCGGTTCGCCCGCAACCGCTCGGAGCTGAGTCGTCCTTTCGTTCTGCCGGCCGCGATGGGTTCGCGGCGCGCGCAAGAACCGAGAGGCATCGACAGGATTCGAAGGAGGCTCAGCATGTCCGAGAAGCGTGTGTGGAACGAGGGAAGTTCGCGTGTGGTCGCGTGCGTGGTGTGGTTGACGTCGCTGTCCGCGGGCGGCGCGGCGCTCGCGCAGACGACCGAGGGCGTCGACGACGTGACGCCGCCGGGACTGGTCGCTCACGTCGAGTACGGCAAGGATCCGAATCGCATCGGCTTCAAGCTGTTGCTCGACGGCGGCGAGCCCTTCGCGCGCGGCATCGTCGAGGTTCAGGGTCAGGGCGTCGCGCAGGCGGTGCGTCTGCCGATCCAACTGGACGAGGCGGGCGGTTGGTCGCGCGTGTGGCGCGAGACGCCGCTCCCGGGCTCGGTCTCGGCGCAATTCAAGGTGCTCGCGGCGAGCGGCATGGTGGTGTCGAGCAAGGTGAAGATCTCGACGCTGCACCAGGAGAACAAGAGCCCGATGCAGAGCGGCCGGATCATCGTGCGCGAGATCATGAAGGATCCCGCGGCGGTCTCCGACAGCAAGGGCGAGTGGTTCGAGCTCGTCAACACGACGAACCAGACGATCGACTTGCGCAAGTGGGTGATCGACGACCTTGCGTCGAATCACCACGTGATCGGGAAGACGGCGACGACGCCGATCAACCTGTTGCCCGGTGTGCCGTTCGTGCTCGGCAACAACAGCGATCCCGCGACCAACGGCGGCGTGACCGTTCACTACAAGTACTCGAGCTTCAGCCTCAACAACAGCGCGGACCTGATCGCGCTGTACGACCCGAACGGCGATCTGTCGGACTGGGTCGGTTACGACGACGGGATCTTTTGGCCGGACACGGCGGGCCGCGCGCTCAACCTGAAGGCTTCGATCTTCGACGCCGCGCACGCGGACGATGGGTCGGTGTGGTGCGACGCGTCGGTGCCGATCTCGGCGACCAACCCGGACCACGGCACGCCCGGAGCGAGCAACACCACGTGCCCGTGACGTTCGCGGGATGAGCGGTTCACGCGGTCGGCGCTCCGTAGGCCGGCCGCGTGACTCTCGCGTGTCCCGGGGTTGCGTCGGACGGTCCCTAGAAACCTCTTCCGGCTTCCCGCGCGGCGGGACCTCGGCGTCACGCGCGGCGTGCTCGAACTGTGGGCCCGTCGCAGGATAGGATGCAGACCATGCATCCGATTCGACTGCTGTTCTGCCTCACGTTCCTCGCCCTCGCCGGTTGCAACGACGACGTCAAGACGACGCCGCTGCCCGGCGCGCCGACCGCCGGCGACACGCCCGCGGCGCCGCGCACTCAACGCGTGGTGCTCTTCCACGACAAGGAGAAGAAGTTCAAGAAGGAAGAGGGCGTGGTCGTCGACATGAAGCGTGAAGGTCCGTGGACCTTCTTCTACAAGGACGGCGCGCAGGAGAAGGCGGGCTCGTTCCGCGCCGACGCGCAAGACGGCGACTGGCAAGGCTGGTTCCCGAACGGCAAGCCGTCGTACGTCTCGAAGTACGACAACGGTTTGCGCACCGGACTGTGGACCGACTTCTACGAGACCGGTGGCAAGTCGACCGAGGGCAAGTTCGAGAACAACGTCCAGACCGGCGTCTGGACGACGTGGTACGAGAGCGGCCGGAAGAAGTCCGAGGGTGAGTTCAAGAACGGCCTGAAGGTCGGCACGTGGCGCATCTGGCAGGAGGACGGGAAGCTCGGTAGCGAAGGAGCCTACGACAACGACCAACGCGTCGGCGTCTGGGTCCAGTACCACTCCACCGGCGAGAAGGCGAACGAGGGCACCTACGAGGGCGGGAAGAAGACGGGCTCGTGGGTCGGCTACGCGCCCAACGGCACGATGATCGAGCAGGGCGTGATGGTCGACGGCATGCGCTCGGGCGCGTGGACAGAATGGTGGGACAACGGCGCCTTGCGCGCGCGCGGCACGTTCGAGCGGGATCAACGTGTCGGCGAGTGCCAGTTCTTCTCAGCCGACGGCAAGCCGGAATGGAAGTCGACGTTCGTCGAGAACGAGCCCGAGGGCGTGACGACTTTCTTCCACCCGACCGGCCACAAGTCGGCGGAAGGCGTGATGTCGAAGGGCAAGCGCACCGGCCCGTGGACGCTCTGGCACGAGAACGGCGCGAAGAAGGCCGAGGGCCAGTGCGTCGACGACGAAGAGCAAGGCGAGTGGACGTTCTGGAACCCCGACGGTTCGATCGACGCGGCGCAGAGCGGCGTGTACGAACACGGCGTTCGCAACGACCCCAACGCTCCCGCGGCGCCGACGCCGCCGGCTCCGACCGAACCCGCCAAGGACGACGGCAAGTAAGCGTCGCGTTCTCCAGCGCGTGTTCCGTCGCGCGCGAACGGCGACGCGTCGTCGCTCGCCGCGATCCGTTATGCTCGAAGCATGTCGAGCACGGCAGGGCTCGCAACGGGAATCGTCGTCGCGGTTCTCTGCGCGTCGACGCCCGCGCGTCAGGCCGGTGATCCCACCGAGATCGCGCTCGCCGTCAACCGCGCGATCGCGCGCGGCGTCGAAAACCTGCGCCGCGGCCAACTCGCCGACGGCAATTGGTCCGGCCAAGAGGCTGCGCATCCGGGCGGCATGACGGCGCTCGCGTGCTTCACGTTGGTCAAGTCCGGCGTGCGCCCGAAGGACGAGGCCGTCGCGCGCGGCACGGCGTTCGTCGAACGCACGACGTTCAAGTCGACGTACTCGCAAGCGGTGCGACTGCTGCTCTACGACGCGCTGCGCGATCCGAATGCGTGGCGTTCGAGCGCGCGAGCCGCGGTCGCGTTCCTGGTCGAGCATCAGGACCGCGCGACCGGCGGTTGGGCGTACCCCGACGGCGGCGTCGACCTCAGCAACACGCAGTTCGCGTTGCTCGGCTTGCGCGCGGCGCGGCGCCTCGGTCTCGAAGTTCCGAACGACACGCTGGTGCGCGCCGCCGACGGCTTGTTGCGGTACCGCGACGGCGACGGCCGGCGCTGGTGGGCGGACGGCGGAGGCTTTCGCTACTGGACGGCGCGCGAGCCGAGCGGCGGCATGACCGCGGCGTCGCTCGCGGGCCTCGCGGTGCTCGACCAGATCGCCGAGCCCGCGAGCGAAGTGCACGCGCTGCTGCGCAAGCACGCGAAGACGCTCGAGGCTTCCGAAGAATGGCTCGCGCGACGTTTCCGCGTCGACGGCAATCCGGTGGGCGTCGCATCGTGGACGCCCGGCTTCCAGTTCGCGTACTTGTGGGCGGTCGAGCGTTGCGCGGGGCTCTCGGCCCGCGAGCGCATCGGGTCGCACGACTGGTACTCCGAGGGCGCCGCGTGGTTGGTCGACCAACAGAAGCCCGACGGCGGTTGGGGCGCGTGGACCGACGACACGTGCTTCGCGCTGCTCTTCCTGCGCAAGGCGACGCTGACGGAATCGGATGCGCCGCTTCCGTCGACGACGCCGGCGGTCGCGCGCGCGGCGGTCGTTCCGCCGCCGGGGCCGAAGCCCGACACGCCTTACCTCGCCGACTGGTGCGTCGCGGGTCCGTTCGCCGGCGAAGGCGTCGACTTGTCGACGCCGCCGTTCGAGCCCGCGAAGGTCCGCGTGCGCGAGAAGCAGAAGGTGGGCGCGCGCGTGTTCGAACGTCCGACGTTGAAGACGAGCGGTTGGACCGACCTCGACGTCGCGACGCAACGGAGCGCGGAGCAGTCGCTCTGGTTGCTCGGCACCCACGCGATCAACAAGAGCGACCAACCGTTCGACGTCGAACTCTGGTTGACCGTCGAGGACGGCTGGAGCGTCTGGCTCGACGGACGCCGACTGTCGTTCGAGCGCCGCGTGATGGCGCCGATCGCGGAGAGCGTGCGCGTTCCGTTCGCGCTCGCTCCCGGCGAGCACGCGCTGCTGGTGATCGTCGAGGATCTCTACGGCGCCGCGGCGTTCGGCGCGCGCGCGGTCGCACCGGGCGGCGGCCCGCTCGGAGAAAAGTTCGCGGCGACGACGACTCCCAAGGCGAAGCAGTGACGACATGAGTTCTTCCGAAACTCCCGGCGATCTGGTGGCGAAGCGCCTGCGCTTCCTCGCGCGCCAACGCGAGCTGAAGTCCGAGACCGTCGACGTCGATTTCGCCGGCCTCGCGCCGCGCGGAACGGGTCCGACGAATCGCCACGGCATGCCCGTGTTGCCGATCGGCCAACACGCGGTGCGCAACTGGCCGGTGCTCGACCTCGGCGATCTGCCGGACGTCGCGACCGCGGATTGGCGCCTCGAAGTCGGCGGGCAGGTCGAGCATCCGGTCGAGCTCGATTGGGCGGGGTTCCAAGCGCTCGAGCAAGTCGAGGACGTCTCCGATTTCCACTGCGTCACCAGTTGGAGCCGTTTCGACAACCGCTGGAAGGGCGTGCGCTTCGCGACGCTCGCGGAGCTCGTCGTGCCGACCGAGCGCGCGCGCTTCGTCGTCACCACGGGTTACGACCGCGAGCCCGGCACCGGCGAGCCGTACACGACCAATCTGCCGCTCGCGCGCGCCCTCGAGGACGACGTGCTCCTCGTCCATGCGTGGGAAGGCGCTCCGCTGCCGCGCGAGCACGGCGGGCCGGTGCGGATGATCACTCCGAAGCTCTATGCGTGGAAAGGCGCGAAGTGGATCCGCAAGATCGAGTTCGTCGCCGAGGATCGTCCGGGTTTCTGGGAGGTCCGCGGCTATTCGAACAGCGCCGAACCCTGGTTCAACGATCGGTACACGCGATGATCGCTCCGCTCTTGTTGTCGTTCTTGCTGCAAGCCGATCCGGCGCGCGACCTGAAGTCGAAGAACGTCGAGGAGCGTCTCGCCGCGGTCGCAGTCCTCGCGGCCGACACGCCGGACAAGGCCGACAGGTTGTTGCTCTCGGCCCTCGACGATCGCGACTGGGAGGTGGTCGAGCGCGCGGCGATCGCCCTCGGCGCACACGGCGCGAGGACTGCACTACCGAAGTTGGTCGACCTCGCGTCGGCGGCGCCGATCGAGCGTCTGCGCGCCGCCGCGTCCGAAGCGTTGCTGAAGATCGACGCGCCGCGCGCGTCGGCCGAGCTCTCGAAGCTGCTCGGCGGCAAGCGCGCGTCGTATGCCCTCGAAGCGCTCGCCGTGCTCGCCGCGGACAAGGTCGATCCGCGCGCGCGCGACGCGGTGACCAAGGCGTGGCTGAAGGCGAAGAAGGCGAAGGAGCCCAGCGAAGGACAACTCGCCGCGCGCGCGTTGCCCGCCGGCGACGAAAAGATGCGACGGGAGTCGCTCACCGAAGCGCTGGAGTCCGAGAGCCTCGCGGTGCGCGCCGCTGCGCTCGAAGGCGTCGCGCACGCGCCGAGCGGCGAGGACGCGGGACCGCTGCTGATGCTGTTCGCGATCGGGCCGTTGAACGCGGTGCTCGAACGTCGCGTGATCGGCGCGCTCGCGGCGGTCGCCGTCGTCGCGCCGGATGGTCCGGGTGCGAACGGCGGCGGCGGAGGCGGCGGTCGTGGCGCGGCACGCGGCGGTTCGGGGAACTTCACGTGGGAGCAGTCGCTCGAGGCGCTCTCGAACAGCGAGGACAGCCGCGTCGCCGTGCGCGCAGTGCGCCTCGCGAGCGCGATCTGCGCGCGCAAGGAAATCGCCGATCCCATCCGCGCCGCCGCGAAGGCGACGCTCGAACGTGGTCTCTCGCACAAGTCGGTCGCGGTCCGCGCCGCCGCGGTCCACGCGGTGGGCGAGACCAAGGACGACGCGCTCTCGAAGCGCGTGCGCGCATTGATCGCGAGCGATCCGGAAGCGCGCGTGCGTCACGTCGCGCTGCGCGTCGCGGTCGAGTGCTTCGGCGTCAAGGATCCGGAACTCCTCCAAGCCGTGCTCGAACGCCTGCGCGACGACGCCGATCCGTTGGTGCGCGAGGAAGCCGCGGTCTCGCTCGGCGTCGAGGGCGTGAAGAAAGCGATCGAGCCGCTGACGCGCGCCCTCGGCGATCGCGAGTGGACCGTCGCCGTGTGCGCCGCGGTGTCGCTCGGCAAGACGCGCGAGGACACGGCGTTCGCGCCGCTCGCGACCCTCGCGAAGGATCCGGATTGGCGCAAGCGCGGCGCGGCGTTGGTCGGGTTCTCGTGGTGGGGGCGACCTGCGTGCGTGCCGCTGATGATCGAAGCGCTCGGCGATCCGGACACGGCGCTCGCGCGCGTCGCGCACGAGTTCCTCCAACACACCGCGGGCGAGCGCATGCCCGCCGACGTCGCCGTGTGGCGCAAGTGGTGGGCGGAGAACGAAGCGAAGGTGACGTTCAGGCCGACCGCCGAATTGCGCGAGCGGCTCGAGAAGTACGGCTACGGCTCGCCCGACTACACGTCGGTGTATCAGGACCTCGACGTGATCGTCTTCGCCGGCCGACCCGGCGGGGACAACATGCAGAACCTGCTCGAACGCCAGAAGATCAAGCACCGGATGACCGAGGCGAATCGCTTGGTCGACGACGCGATCCATCCCGGCGCGGTCTACGTCGCGAACTGTCCGGGCGAGATCGAGCCGAAGGACGTCGATCGCCTCGCGTGGTTCGTGCGCACCGGTGGCTACCTCTTCGCGTCGTGTTGGGCGTTGCACGAAACCGTCGAGCGCGTCTACCCGGGTGTCGTCCGCAAGTACGAGACGAAGGGCGAGGTGCTCGACGACGTGCCGGGTGCGTGCGTCGCGCCCGACAGCCCGTACGTCCAAGGCGTCTTTCCGCCGCACACGACGCCGATCTTCAAGCTCGAAGGCGCGCACCTGATCCAAGTGATCGATCCCGAGCGTTGCGAGGTGCTCGTCGACAGTCCGATCTGCGCGGAGCGTTGGGGCTCGGGCGAGCTCGCGGTCTGGTTCCACGCCGGCCACGGATTGATCCTCGACTCGGTCAATCACTTCGATCTCCAAGGCTTCGAAATGGCGACCGGTTTGAAGACGCCCGACGATCGGATCGCGTACGCGTTCGATCACCTCGGCCTCGACTACGCGCGTTGGCGTCAGACGCGCGACGAGAAGTGGTGGGGCTCGAACGTCGGCGCGGCGAAGGAAATCCCCGACCTCTTCGCGTTCCGTTTCCTGACCAACTTCGTGCGCCGCAAGCGCATCGGTGAATGAGCGCCGCGCGCGGCAGATTTCGCTGCGGCACGATCCGTTGGTCGAAGGTCGCCTGGAAGGGACGCTTCTATCCGGCCGACCTCGACGAAGATCGGCGGCTCGCGTTCTACGCGACGCAGTTCGACGCCGTCGAAACCGACGCGACGTACTACGGCGTGCCGCACGTGGACCGATGGTTTGGTTGGAATGCGCAGATGCCGGCGGAGTTCCGCATGGCGGCGAAGTTCCCGGGCGCGGTGGTGCACGGCGGCGATCCGCGCGCTCCCGACGCGGAGCGCCTGCTGCTGCGCGAGCACGTCGGCAAGGAGCTCGACGACTTCCTCGGCTTCATGTCGCCGTTCGGCGGCAAGTGCGGACCGCTGCTGCTCCAGTTCCCGCCGTTCTCGCCCCGAGTGTTCGCGAAGCCCGAGGCGTTCTTGGCGCGGCTCGACCGCTTCCTCGGCGAGCTGCCGCGCGAATTCCGCTACGCGGTCGAGTTGCGCAACGGGGCTTGGATCGGTCCGCCTCTCTTCGCTCTCCTCGGCGCGCATCGAGTCGCGTGGGCGTGGGTCGACTTCCCGCGCGTCCCGTTGCCGACACGGTTCGGTGTGGAGGCGCTGACGACCGATTTCGCGTACGTGCGCTTGATGGGAGCGCGGTGCGAGGTCCGGGGCGTCGAATCCGCGGCGGGAGCCTCGGCGCTCGCGGCGACCTCGCGTCTTCCCGGTTGGGCAAGGCTCTGTCGCGAAGCGCTCGCCGCGGGCCGCGACGTCTTCGCGTTCGCGAGCGATCACTTCGCCGGTCACGGCCCGGCGACGGCGCGCGAGCTCACCGCTCTCGTCGCTCGCGCTTGACCCGCGTTGGACGACTCGCGGCTGCGTGGTAGGCTTCGAGTCCGACGAAGCGCCGACGATCCTCGGCACGCGGCGGAACTCCACACAACCATGGGACTCTTAGGAAAGATCTTCGGTGGCGGCGGCGGCGACGCCGAGGTGCAGAAGCTCGCCAAGGATTTGAAAGACGCGAACTGGGAGACGCGCTTCAAGGCCGCCCAGAAGCTCGGCGACCTCGGCACGCGCGCGACGCCGGCGATGCCCGCGTTGGAAGAAGCGATCGCCGACGAGAACGGCGAGGTGTGCCTCGCCGCGTCCGACGCGCTCTCGCGCATCCGCCGCGCCGCGCACTAGGAACCCGTGGGTTTCTTCTCGCGCCGACGCGCGGCCGACGACGGCCGCGGCTCGCGCGCAACGACGACGCCCGATCCGCTCGCGGTCGTGCGCGCGTACCACGCGGCGACTTGCCACGACTTCGGGCGCTTCGCGACCGGGCCGCTGGAGCTCGATTGGGAGACGCAACCCGATCCGTTCCGACGCTACGCGGGCGCGGAAGTCCTGCAGCTCGCGCGGCCGGAGCCGACGGTCGAACCGCGCTACGAACCGGCGTTCCACCGCGGCTCCGTCGCGCCGCGGCCGTTCGACGCGGAAGCGCTCGGCCAACTCTTCTTCGATTCGCTCGCGCTCTCCGCGTGGAAGCAATCCGGCGAAGCGCGTTGGGCGCTGCGCTGCAATCCGTCGAGCGGCAACCTCCATCCGACCGAGGCGTACCTCGTCGCGCCGGCGCTCGCGGGTCTCTCGGATCGTCCGTTCGTCGCGCACTACGCGAGCGACGTGCACGGGCTCGAACGGCGAGCGTTCGTCGACGACGAACTCTTCGCGTCTCTCGCGCGCGGCTTCGCCGGCCCTGTCGTATTCGTCGGCCTGACTTCGATCGCGTGGCGTGAAGCGTGGAAGTACGGCGAGCGCGCGTTCCGCTATTGCCAGATGGATCTCGGTCACGCCCTCGGCGCGTTGTCGCTCGCCGCGGCGGGACTCGGCTGGCGCGTGCGGCGTCTCGACGGGCCGTCGAGCGACGAACTCGCGGCGTTGTGCGGCGTCTTCGATCAAGTCGGCGACGAGCGCGAGGAGCCCGACGTGTTGCTCGCGTTCGAGGCGCAGGACGCGCCCGAGCCGCGGTTCGCGCCGCCCGCCGATCTCGCGGCGCGTTTTCGCGCGCTCCAACGTTTCGGCACGCCGAACGAGCTCTCGAGCGGGCACGTCGACTGGGACGCGCTCGACGCGATCGCGCTGGCGACGCGCAAGGCCGCCACGGTCGCCGATCCGACGCCGTCGCCGCTCGTGCTCACGACCGTGCGCGACGACGCGCCCGAGCCGCTCGGTCTGCGCGCCGTCGTGCGTGCGCGCCGCAGCGCGACCGCGTTCGATCCGAACCGTGCGTTGGCGCGCGCGGGCTTCGTGCAGACGCTCGCTCGCACGCTCGCGGGCGACGATCGCCTGATCGCCGGCCCGATTCCCGGTTCGCCGCGCGTCGATCTCGTCGTGTTCGTCCATCGCGTCGAGGGTCTCGCGAGCGGCGCGTACTTGCTGTTGCGCGATCCGGCGCGGCGCGAGGCGTGGACGCGCGCGCTCGGCCGCGCGGGAGAACTACGCGACGTCGACACCGCGCCGTGGAACTTGGCGCTCGTCGAGCTGCGGCTCGGCGACGTCCGTGCGCTCGCGCGCTCGATCGCCTGCCACCAGGAGATCGCGTCCGACGGTTGCTTCTCCGTCGCCGCGTTCGCCGACCTCGAGGGCGAGCTCGTCGCGCGCGGCCCGCGGGCGTACCGCGAGCTCCACTGGGAAGCCGGCTTCGTCGTTCACCTTCTCTACCTCGAGGCGGAAGCGCTCGGCCTCGCGGGCACCGGCATCGGTTGCTTCTTCGATCAACCGACGAGCGGCGCGCTAGGAATGCTCACGGGCGGTCCGGTGTGCCTCTACCAGTTCGCGTGCGGAGCCCGGCGCGACGATCCGCGGCTCTCGACCCTCCCCGCCTACGGTTGAGGACGAAGGTCGGCCCGGACCTCGCGAACCCGAGGGAACCCGACCGCGACGGCGTTCGTCGCAGGGCTCGCTTGACGGGCCCATTCCGTCGGGTAAAGGCTGGAGAGAACCTTCGAAGATCAAAAGGGCCCGTCAAGCAACTCGGGCTTTCGTTCACGGGCGAGCGATCGGACGACGGAAGCGACCCAGGCGGCTTCGACTCCTGCTGCGAACTTCCGAGTCGGGACGCTAGATTCCGCGCTCCTCGCGCGCGAGGACTCCCGCATGAAGCCCGTCACCCGCGATCAAATCCTCGATTACGTCACGTACGAAGAGCAGCGCGAGGTCTCGCGCTCCCGCATCCTGGAGGAGAAGCGTCTGCGCCGCGTTCACGTCGCCGGCGTGTTCACGTTCCTCTTCGAGAACCCGGACACGGTGCGCTACCAGATCCAGGAGATGATCCGCACCGAGCGCATCGTCAAGGAAGCGGACATCCGCCACGAGATCGACACGTACAACGAGTTGCTCGGCGGCGACGGTGAGCTCGGGTGCACACTGTTGATCGAGATCGACGATCCGGAGGAGCGCAAGGACAAGCTCGGGCGTTGGCTCGCGCTCCCGCGCCACGTCTTCCTGCGCATGGAGGACGGCTCCCGCGTCCGCGCGAGTTTCGACGAACGCCAGATCGGCGACACGCGTCTGTCGTCGGTGCAGTACTTCAAGTTCGACGTGCGCGGCGGAGTGCCGGTCGCGATCGGCGTCGATCTGCCGGGGCTCGTCGCGGAGACGTTGCTCGAGCCGCCGACGCGCGAGGCGTTGTACCGCGACCTCGCGAGCTGAGCCTAGTTCAGCGTCCAACGACGACGGAGACTCGGTACATCTCGAGGTCCGGGTTCCTGCCGGTCGCGCGCTCGGAGTCCGACCAGGTCGTCACCGCCGCCGCCAGGCTTTTCCGCATCACAGGATCGTCGAACGCGCGTTCGGGCCCGCCGCGGGCGACGAAGTCGACCGAGTTCGCGAGCGTGCGCTGCGCGTCATCCCACGGCACGCCGTCCTCGCCGGCGGCGATCGCGCCGCGCAGGTTGGCGAGCCACACTTCGAGCATCGGCAACTCGGCCCGCGCGATGAGCATCCTGCAGCCGACGTCGTGCGGGCTTTCGAGATCGATCGACTGGAGCAGCACGACGTGGTCTCCCGGCGGAAGCCTCAACGCGCCGGACGCTTCGTCGCCGCGCACGCTCCGCTTCGAATCCGATGCGTCGACCGCCGACGGGAGGGTCGGCCTGACGAACTCGACTTTGCCGATCGTCCAACTCTCGAGTGCGTAGACGACCAGCGGCCGGTCCGATTCGAGGCGCGCGCCGATGAGGTCCTCCGGCATCACGCCACCGCCGCTCGAGAGCGGTTCGAAGCGCCAGTCGTGCACACGGACGAACTGCGGCGCCGGCGGTTTCCAACGCGCGGCTTGGACCGCGTACCACGTTCCGTAGGAGGCGCTCCCGAGCAACAACGTGACGAGCGTGGCCGCGACCAACGGACGACGCCGCGTCGCGTGCAGCGTGCGCTTCCACAAGCGGCGCCAGCGGTGACGGGTCAGCGCTTTCGGCGGCAGGCCCGCGAGGTAGAGCTCGAGGTCCTCGCGCAGCGCGCGCGCACTCGCGTAGCGCAGCTTCAAATCCTCGGCGAGGGCTCCGTGCACGATCGCGGCGAGTTCGACGGGAAGCGCGGAGTCGTGCTCGCGCGCGGGGCGGACCGCGCCGCGGCGCACTTGCTCGAGCAACGCGTCGACCTCCGCCCCGTCGTACGCGCGGTGCAACGTCACGAGCTCGTAGAGCACCAAGCCGACTTGGAAGACGTCGCTCCGCGGATCGTCGCCGGACTCGAAGGTCCGCGCTTGCTCGGGCGCGAGGTAAGGCAGGCTGCCGCAGAACGTGGCTCCTTCGGACGCCGGGCCCGCACCGCGCAACGCCGCCAAGCCGAAGTCGAGCAGCACCGGATGACCGCCGCCGCAGAGCAACACGTTGCTCGGCTTCAGGTCGCGGTGCACGACGCCGCGTTCGTGCGCGGCCTCGAGCGTCCGCGCGATCTCGGCGCCGACGCGCGCGACGCATTCCCACCAGCCGCCGTGGAGCAAGCTTGGTCGCCCGGCGGGCGTCGGGCGCTCGAGCGCGTCTTCGAAGAGCGCGGCGCCGAGCACGGTTCCGGCCGCGCGGCGCGCACGCACGCGTTCGAGGAACCGATCGACCGGCAGTCCGTCGATCCGATCCATCACGATGTAGTGCACGCCGTGCGCGGCGTCGTCGGCGATCTCGTGCACTGCGACGATGCCCGGGTGTTGGAGCGCGGCGAGCAAGCGTGATTCGCGTTGGAAGAGCTCCGCGCGCGACGCTTCCCCCGCGCCGAGCGCGTGCATCACCTTGACGGCGACCGCGCGCTCGAGCTTCGCGTCCCACGCGGAAAAGACCTTGCCCATGCCGCCGGTGCCGAGTTCGCCGTCGAGTCGATACCGCTCGGCGAGGATCGCGCCGACGGTCAGCGCGCGCGGCAGGAGCTGCGAGGCGCGCGCGGCGTCGGCGACGAGCTGGAGGAACTCGGCGCGTTCGCCTTCGGTCGCGAGCTGCCGCGCGTACTCCTCGGGATCGATGCGACCTTCGCGCGCGACCCGCTCCAAGTATTCCGCGGCGAGGCGGTCGACCGGACGTTCGTCGGGATCGTCGAAAGTGACTTGGGCCATCGAATTCGCGCGTCGGCGTCCGGGCACGCGGCGGAAAGGTCTGCGCATGACCATGGTAGGGGAAGCGACTCCGGGAGAGCAGGCGCCGCTCCGGAACTCGTGCGTTCGTCGCGCGACGGCCCCTGAGTCGTCGGCGTCGCGTTCGCGCGCACCGAGCTCTTGGTTCACCAACTCCGTGCGTCGGACCGACGTAGGTGTCGCGGCCGAGCGCCCTTCGCTCGGAGTATGCTGTCGACCATGGAGATCCAAGTGTTGATCCTGCTCGCGCTCGCCCCGACGGCGTCGCCTTCGCACAGGGCGGCGGTCGTCCAGGACACCGGGAAGATCGAGGTCATCGAGGAGCGCTACGCCGACGGCACGCTCAAGTTGCGCCGCGAAGTGCGCCGCGATCGCGACGGCATCGTCAACCACGGTCTATTCGAGACGTGGCACCCGAACGGCCAGATCTCCCAGCTCGGTCACACGCTCGACGGACGTTGGGATGGGCTCGTCGTCCTGCGCTGGGACAACGGGCACTTGAAGGAAGAGAACGAGTACCAACGCGGCGTGCGCAACGGCAAGGGCAACCACTACTGGAAGAACGAGTCGCCGAAACTCATCTCCAACTACAAGAGCGGCGCGCTGGACGGCGTGTTCATCGAGTACCGCGCCCCGGACAACAAGAAGCGCGAAGGCGCTTACGCCGGCGGCAAGGAAGTCGGCACTTGGAAGGAGTACGAAGCCAACGGCGTCGTCGTCGCGGAAGGCGTGTACGCGGACGGCGTGAAGCAAGGGCGTTGGATCCACCGCTACTTGTCGGGCAAGACCATGGCGGAGGAAGGCTTCCGCGACGGACAACTCGACGGCCCGCGCCGCGAGTACGCTGAGGACGGAGTGCTGCTCACCGAGGCGAACTACAAGGCCGGCAAGTCCGAAGGCCTGCGCGTCGAGTGGTTCCCGTCGGGCGCGAAGAAGTCCGAGACCACGTACACGGTCGGCGTGCCGAACGGTCGCTCGACCGTGTGGTTCGAGACGGGCGCGAAGCAAGTGGAAGGCGAGATGAAGGACGGCAAGCGCAACGGACGCTGGACGTACTGGAATCCCGACGGCTCGATCAACAAGGATTGGTCGGGCGACTACGTGGACGACAAGCGCGTCGGCGACTGACCCGCGGCGCGCGCTTCGCACTCGCGGTGACCCGCGGTCGAACGCTTCTCCCATGCGCCACACCGAGCGTCACGCCAACGGAAAGAAGGCCGCCGAAGGCGAGCTCGCGGCCGGCGTGCGCGAAGGCGCATGGGCCTTCTGGAACGACCACGGTCGCAAGAGCGTCGAACAGGAGTATCGCGGTGGTCTGCGACACGGCTGGCACACGCGCTGGAGCGCGGACGGTCGGGTGAAGCTCGCCGAAGGCGAGTTCCAGGACGATCGCGAACACGGCGAATGGATCTTCCGCCACGAGACCGGCGGGACCTTGGAACGCGGCGCGTTCGAAGCCGGCAAGCGCGTCGGCGCCTGGACGACGTGGCACGACAACGGCGCGGAGGCTTCGGTTGGCGCGTGGTCCGACGGAGCGCGCGAAGGCGAGTGGGCCGAGTTCCATCGCAACGGGCGCGAGGCGTCGCGCGGGTTCTACGTCGCCGCCACGCGCGACGGCGAATGGAGCTTCCGGCACGCGAACGGCGCGCTCGCGGCGCACGGGCTCTTCCGGCGCGACGAGCGCGAAGGTCCGTGGGAGACGTTCCACAAGAACGGCGCGCTCGCGACGCGCGGGCTCTACCTGCAGGGCAAGCGCACCGGGCTGTGGAACGGTTGGCACGAGAACGGTGCGAAGCGCGCCGAAGGTTCGTTCGTCGACGGCGAACCGTTCGGTTGGTGGGAGTTCTGGTACGAGCACGGCCCGCCGCGCGCGGCCGGGGAGATGCGCGAAGGCAAGCAAGTCGGCCCGTGGAAGTGCTGGCACATCGACGGCTCGCTCGACAATCACATGTCAGGCATCTACTGGGAGGACGAGTTGCGCGAGCGCTGGCTCTGAACGCGCGCTACACCCACTCGCCGACGCGCGCCTCGAGCGCGCGACGGATGTCGGCGGCGCAACGCACGTAGTCCTCGCGCGTGCCGCCGATCGGATCGGCGATGTCGCGGCCGTGCGGGTCGAGCAGTTCGCAACGTTTCGCGAGCGCCGGCGTCAAGGCCTCGCGCAGCGCGTCGAGATGTCCCGCGGTCAACGCATAGACGCGATCGAGTTGCTCGACCTCTTCGAGGTCGAGCGCGCGTGAGCGGTGCTCCGACAGATCGAGTCCGATCTCCGCCATCACCTCGATCGCTTCGGGCGAAGCGAGTGCGCCGGGATGCGCGAAGACTCCCGCCGAGCGGAACTCGAAGCCGAAGTCGGTCGTGCGTTCACGGCGCACCGAGAGAGCGCGCGCGAGCACGTCCGGCGCCAGCGCTTCCGCCATCGGACTTCGACACGTGTTGCCGGTGCAGACGAAACCGATCCGCAGACCGGCGACGCGGCGCAGCGCGTTCGCGTCGATGATGCCGCTCCGCAGGACCTCGAACGCGCCGGGGCCGACCTTCAACACGACCGAGCCTTCCTTCAGCGCCGGCGGACCGCCGTCGAGCACGAGCGCGAGCTCGCTCGCGAACGCCTCGGCGATCGACGCGGCCTCGTTCAACGGCGCGGAGCCGTGGCGATTCGCGCTCGTGCCGACGACCGGGAAGTCGAGCGACGCGAGCAACGTCGCGGTCGCCGCGTTCGAGGGCAGTCGCACGCCGGTCCAACCGCCGGTCGACGCGAGCTCGAGTCCCTTCGGCACGCCGTGCAACACCAACGTCAACGGTCCGGGCCAGTACTTCGCCGCGAGACGTTCCGCGGCGTGCCAGAGCTTCGGGAAGCGTTGCAGCGACGCGGCGTCGCCGACGTGCCACGTGAACGCGAGTTCGTGCGGCCGACCCTTCGCGTGACGCAGCCGTTCGAGCGCTTCGGCGCTGTCCGCCCGCGCGAACAGGCCGTAGACGGTTTCGGTCGGCAGCGCCACGAGCTCGCCGCGGCGCAAGACGTTCGCAACCCGTTCGAGCACCGCGCGCGAGGGCGGGATCGTCGGTCCGAACGGGACGAGTTCGACGGTCGCGCTCATCGGCGCCCTTCGTGGAGGCGATGCACGCTGGTAGCGTATCCGGCTCGACAGCGAACCTGAAGAGCGTTACACCGCGAGACCCATGTCGACGGACGAGACTCAGATCAAGCCGCCGGAAACGCCCCGCGGCCCGCGGCAGCGCACGCAGGAGGAACAGGTGCTGTTCCTCTCGCGCTTGGCCGGCGGACTCGCGCACGAGATCAAGAATCCGCTCTCGACGATGGCGATCAACCTCGCGTTGCTCGACGAGGAATGGAGCCGCGGCACCGCCGAGTCGTCGCCGCGCGAGCAACGTGCTCTGCGCCGCGTGAAGACCTTGCAGCGCGAAGTGCAGCGGCTCGAGAACATCGTCAACCAGTTCCTGCACTACGCGCGCGGCGGCGAGATCAACCGCATGCCGACCGACTTGGGTCAGCTCGTCCGCGAGCTGCTGGAGTTCGTCGAGCCCGAGGATTCCGCGCAGGGCATTCGCCATCACGTCGATCTCGCGGCGGGGTTGCCGCTCGCGATGCTCGACGAGACGGCGATCAAGCAGGCGGTGATCAACCTGCTCGTCAACGCGCGCCAAGCGATGCCCGGCGGCGGCGAGCTGTTGGTGCGTCTGCGGCGCGACGGCAACTGGGCCGAGCTGTCGATCACCGACACCGGCATCGGGATGACGGCGGAGCAGCTCGCGCATTGCTTCGACGAGTACTACTCGTCGAAGAAGGGCGGAATGGGGCTCGGCCTGTCGACTTCGCAGCGCATCGTCGAGTTGCACGGCGGCACGATCTCGGTGATCTCGGAGCAGGGGCGCGGAACGTCGTTCAGCATCTTCCTGCCGTTGATCGTCGAACTCACCAGTGCGCAACGCGGAGATGCGCGCACCGAGGACGTGCAGTGACGGCTTCGCCGACGCCGCGCGGTCGCGTGCTGATCATCGACGACGACCAAGGCCACGCCGAGGCGTTGTCCGACGGCCTCGAGGTCGACGGCTACGTCTGCACGATCGAGCACTCGGGCGAGAAGGGCATCGAGCGCGCGACCGAGCAGAGCTTCGACGCGATCCTGACCGACCTCGTGATGCGCGATCGTTCGGGGCTCGACGTGTTGCGGGAAGCGCGACGACTCCAGCCCGACAGTGCCGTGATCATGATCACGGGACACGGCTCGGTGGAGAACGCGGTCGACGCGATGCGCCTCGGCGCCGCGGACTACTTGCTCAAGCCGGTCAACATCGCCGAGCTGCGCACGCGGCTCGAGCGCGCGATCGAGAACACGCGCCTGCGGCGCGCGAACCTCGAGCTCCGCCGTCAACTCGACAAGCGTTTCGGCTTCGAAGGCATCCTGGGCTCGTCGCGCGAGATGCAGCGCATCTTCGACATCCTGCGCCAAGTCAGTTCGACGAACGCGACGGTCTTGATCCTCGGCGAGAGCGGCACGGGCAAGGAGCTAGTGGCTCGCGCCCTGCACGAGAACTCGAACCGCAAGGACGCGCGCTTCGTCGCCGTCAACTGCGCCGCGTTGTCGGAAGGCTTGATCGAGTCCGAGCTCTTCGGCCACGTCAAGGGCGCGTTCACCGGCGCGGTCGCGCAGAAGGAAGGCCAGATCGTTTACGCGGACGGCGGCACGCTGTTCCTCGACGAGGTCGGCGACATGCCGCTCTTGACGCAGGCGAAACTGCTGCGCGTGCTCGAGAGCCGCGAGGTCGTCCCCGTCGGCGGCAACACGCCGCGCAAGGTCGACATCCGTCTGGTCGCGGCGACGCACCGCGATCTGCGCGAGATGTCCCGCGAGAACAAGTTCCGCGAGGACCTGCTCTTCCGCCTGCAAGTGGTGACGATCGAGCTTCCGCCGTTGCGCGAGCGCACCGGCGACTTGCCGTTGCTGCTCGACCACTTCATCGCCGAACTCGCCGAGCACCACGGTCGCAACGTGCGCGGCATCACGCCGGAAGCGCGGACGTTGTTGTCGCGCTATTCGTGGCCGGGCAACGTGCGCGAGCTGCGCAACGCCGTCGAGAACATGGTGTTGCTCGCGCACGGCGAGACGCTCGACGTCGTCGATGTTCCGGACCATCTGCGCGGCGAGTCGCGGCCGCAAGCGCGCGCCGGCGGCTTCGAGCTCGCGGGTCGATCGCTCGAGGAAGTCGAGCGCGCGCTGATCGAGGTCAACCTGCACCTGACCGGCGGCAACCGCGAGAAGACGGCGAAGATCCTGGGCATGGGCGAGCGCACGCTCTACCGCAAGATCAAGCAGTACGGCCTCAGCTAGAGCTCCGTCGAAGCGCCGACTTCGGCCTCTGCCAAGCGGGCAGGCGCGCGACGCTCGATCCGGAGCGTCTGCCGATGTGGCAGCGACATCGACTCGCCGATCCGTCGGAAGTCATGGCCGCACAGCCGTTTAGCTCGGAAGCTCGCTGGCACGCAGTTTGTTCTGCCGACGCCGACTCTGAAACCCGGAAGGCAAACATCCATGGCGCAGCAAGGCAAGATCATCGGCATCGACCTCGGAACCACCAACTCGGTGGTCGCCGTGATGGAAGGCGGCGAACCGGTGGTGATCACCAACCTCGAAGGCGCGCGTACGACGCCGTCCGTGGTCGCGTTCACGACCGACGGCAACCGTCTGGTCGGCGCGCCGGCGAAGCGTCAAGCGGTCACGAATCCGACGCGCACGATCGCGTCGATCAAGCGCTTCATGGGCCGTCGCCACCGCGAGGTCGCCGACGAGGAGAAGCTGGTCGCGTACAAGATCGTCGGCGGCTCCGAGGAGCCGGTGAAGGTCGAGATCGACACCAAGCGCTTCACTCCCCCCGAGATCAGCGCGATGGTGCTCGCGCACTTGAAGGAAGCGGCCGAGGCGTACCTCGGCGAGAAGGTCACTCGCGCGGTCGTCACCGTCCCCGCGTACTTCAACGACGCGCAACGCCAAGCGACCAAGGACGCGGGCACGATCGCGGGCCTGCAGGTCGAGCGAATCCTCAACGAACCGACCGCCGCGGCGTTCGCGTACGGCCTCGACAAGAAGAAGAGCGGTCGCGTCGCGGTCTACGACCTCGGCGGCGGGACGTTCGACATCTCGATCCTCGAGATCGGCGACGGCGTCTTCGAAGTGCTCGCCACCAACGGCGACACGCACCTCGGCGGCGACGACTTCGACCAAGTCCTGATCGATTGGGTCGCGGACGAGTTCAAGAAGACCTCGGGCATCGACGTCCGCAAGGATCCGATGTCGCTGCAGCGTCTGAAGGAAGCGTGCGAGAAGGCGAAGTGCGAGCTGTCGAGCACCGCGCAGACCGAGATCAACCTGCCGTACATCACGGCCGATGCGTCGGGCCCGAAGCACTTGCAGACGACGCTCTCGCGTTCGAAGTTCGAGCAACTGGTCGAGCACCTCGTCGAACGCACGAAGGGCCCGTGCCTCCAAGCGCTCAAGGACGCGAACCTCGACCCGAGCAAGATCGAGGAAGTGATCCTGGTCGGCGGTTCGACGCGCAGTCCCGCCGTGCAAGCGATGGCGAAGAAGGTCTTCGGCCGCGAACCGAACAAGAGCGTCAACCCCGACGAAGCGGTCGGCATCGGCGCCGCGATCCAAGGCGGCATCCTCGCCGGTGAGGTTTCCGACGTCGTGTTGCTCGACGTGACGCCGTTGTCGTTCGGCATCGAGACGCTCGGCGGCGTGTGCACGAAGATCATCGAGCGCAACACGACGATCCCGACGTCGAAGAGCCAGGTCTTCTCGACCGCGAGCGACAGCCAGCCGCAGGTCGAGATCCACGTGCTCCAAGGCGAACGCGACTTCGCGCGCGACAACCGCACGCTCGGCAAGTTCGTGCTCGACGGCATCGCGCCGGCGCCGCGCGGCATGCCGCAGATCGAAGTGACCTTCGACATCGACGCGAACGGCATCCTGAACGTGCGTGCGAAGGACAAGGGCACCGGCAAGGAGCAGAAGATCCGCATCGAGTCGTCGTCGGGTCTCTCGAAGGAAGACGTCGAGCGCATGCGCCGCGACGCCGAGACGCACGCGGCCGAGGACAAGGCGAAGCGCGAGCTCGTCGAACTCAAGAACCACGGCGACCAACTGCTCCACGAGTCCGACAAGTCGTTGCGCGAGCACAAGGACAAGCTCGACTCCGCGGACGTCGCCGCGATCGAGAGCGCGCGCGAAGCGCTGAAGACCGCGCTCACGGGCGAGGACCGCGCGGCGATCCAGACCGCGGTCGACCAACTCAATCAGAAGGTGACGAAGATCGGCGAGACGATCTACCGCGCCCAACAAGCGGCCGGAGCCGCGCCCGGAGCGGGCGGCGCCGACGCGTCGGGTTCCCCCGAAGGATCCGGCGGCGCGCGCAAGCCGGAAGGCGACGAACCGGTCGACGCGGAGTACGAAGTCAAGAAGTAGTCGCGTCGAACCTCTTTTGCGCGGGCTCGCCTCTTCACGAGGGGCGGGCCCGCGGTCTTTTCGGCGACGCACACCGCGACGTGCGGCCTCGCTCGTCGCTCGGTGCCGAGCACGCGTCCCGTGCGCGCGGCGGAGCGGCACGGAGATTGAGCACGTCGAGCGCTCTGGATAGGCTCCCTGCGTGATCACCGTTCGCAATCTGACGCGGAAGTACGGCGCCAAGTACGCCGTCGAGGACCTGAGCTTCCACCTCGAGCGCGGCGAGGTCGTCGGTTTCCTCGGACCGAACGGCGCAGGCAAGACGACGACGATGCGCATCCTCGCCGGCTACCTGCCCGCGACCAGCGGCGTCGCCGAGGTCGACGGCCTCGACGTGTTGCGCGAATCGCTCGCGGTGCGCCGTGCGATCGGCTACTTGCCGGAAGCCGTGCCGCTCTACCGCGAGCACCGCGTCCGCGAGATGCTCGACTTCCAAGGCCGCCTCCACGGACTTTCGCGCGCCGACCGGCGCACGCGGATCCCCGCGGTGCTCGAACGCGTCGGCATCGCCGAGCGCATCGACAGCATCGTCGGCACGCTCTCGCGCGGTCAACGTCAACGCGTTGGTCTCGCGGTAGCGCTGTTGCCCGATCCGAAGGTGCTGATCCTCGACGAACCGACCAGCGGCCTCGATCCGTTGCAGCGACTCGAGGTGCGCAAGCTGCTCGCCGAGCTTTCGAGCGAACGCACGGTGCTGCTCTCGTCGCACATCCTCTCCGAGGTCGAAGCGGTCTGCCCGCGCGTGATCATGTTGCGCCGAGGCCGCATCGCCGCCGACGGTCGACAAGAGGATCTCGTGCGGCGTCTCGGCGGCGCCGCGTTCGTGCGTTTCGAAGCGTTCATTGGTCAGGACGTCGCGGCCGCGACGCGTTCGATCGCGAGCTTGCGCGGCGTGCGCGGCGTCGCCGATCGCGGGCGGCTCGGCATCCATCACGTCTTCGAAGTCCAAGCTGACGAGGATCTGCGCGAGGACCTCGGCGCGCTCGCGTTGCAGAAGGGCTGGGCGGTGCGCGAGCTCTCGTGGTCGCGGCCGACGTTGGAGACGCTCTTCGCGCGCATCGCGCTCGATCTCGACGAGAAGGAGCGCGCGCAGCGGATCGAAGCTCCGGCCGCGCTCGTCGCGCCGACACCGCACACGTTGATCGAGCTCCCGCTCTCCGGCCTCTCCGCGACGCGCGCCGCGAGCTCGCCCGAGAAGTCCGCCGTGCCCGTCGCTCAGAAGAAGGTCGTCTACAACCTGAATCCGTTCGACAAGGGCGCGAGCCGCGACCTCTCGCGACCGAAGGCGATCGACGACGCGCCCGTTCCGCTGCCCCCGACGGCACCGGCGCCGCAGACGGCGCCGCCGAAATCGGACGGCACGGACCCGTCGCGCTGCGAGCGCCCGTGAGCGGAGTCTGGACGATCTTCCGGCGCGAGCTCGCCGGGCTCTTCCTCGGACCGCTCGCGTGGGTGATCCTCTGCATCGGCTTCTTCTCGAGCGGCTACTTCTTCGTGCTCGGGTTGGCGGCGACCGACGGCGACGTGATGCAGTCGTTGAGCCTTGCTCTCGGCGGCGGTTGGCCGTTCTGGGCGTTGTTGATCGTCGTGCCGCCGCTGCTCACGATGCGCATGGTCAGCGAGGAGGCGAAGAGCGGCGTGCTCGAGTTCCTGTTGACCGCGCCGGTCGGCGATCTCGCGGTGATCGTCGGCAAGTTGCTCGCGGCGACGTTCTTCATGGCGCTCCTGTTGTCGGGCGTGCTCTTCCACGGCGCGTTGCTGTCGCTGTTCGGCGTCTCGCCCGATTGGGGCGCGTTGGTGCTCGGCTTCGTCGGCGCGGTGCTCGCGTCCGGACTCTTCTGTGCGCTCGGGCTCGTGTTCAGCGCCGCGACGCAAACGCCGTTGCTCGCCGCGTTCCTCGCGTTCGTCGCGAACCTCGCGTTGCTCACGTTGCCGTGGGTCGCCGACTTCCGCGGCTCGCCTCCCGGCGGCGCGCTGCGCGTCGCGCTGCGCCAGTTCGACGTCGTGCTGCACTACCAGGGCTCGTTCCTGCGCGGCGTGCTCGACACGTCGCACGTCGTCTTCTTCCTCGCATGGACCGCGTTCTTCGCGTTCCTCGCGACGCGTTTCCTGGAGGCACGCAGGTGGCGGTAGGGGAACCGACGAGTTCGCGCGGCACCGGTCGGCTCGTGCGGCTCGGCATCGCGCTCCAAGTCGGAGCGATGATCGCCGTCGCGGCCGGTTGCGCGTACTTGGTGACGTGGCTCTCGGCGCGGCCGGGGCTCCAGTTCCAGTTCGATTGGACGGCGGGACGCAGCAACACGTTGCCGCCCGAACTCGCCGAGATCGTCGAGCGCATTCCCGAGCACGCGAAGATCGAGACGTTCCTGCGTCCGCTCGACGCGCCGTACACCGAACTCTCGGCGGACGTGATCGCGCGGTTGAAGGACTTCCTCTTCGTGTTGTCGAAGAGCCGCGGCGACAAGCTCGACGTCCTGCACTGGAACCTCGACGACCTCGCCGGAGCGAAGGCGCGCCTCGCCGAGCTCGACTTGCGCGAGGACAACGTGATCGTCGTCTCGTCGGGCAACGACAAGACGCTGTTGCGACTCTGGCGCGACATCGCGCAGATCGAGCCCGGCAATCCCGATCCGCGGCAGCCGTCCGCGCCGCGGCTCGCGAACTTCCGGCCCGAGGAAGCGCTGGCGCTCGCGCTGAAGCGCGTGTCGACCGGCGCCGCGGTGCGCGTGCTCTTCACCGCCGGCCATGGCGAGCGCGAGATCGTCGCGCCGGGCGAAGCGAGCCTCGCCGAGTTCACGCGCTCGCTCGCGCGCGACGGCTTCGCGGTCGGAACGTGGGATTCGACGCGCGCCGACGACGTGCCCGCCGATTGCGCGGTGCTGGTCGTCGCCGATCCGCGCCAGGCTTTCGCCGCGGAGGAGCTCGCCGCGCTGCGACGCTACTTGGACCGCGGCGGACGTCTGTTCGTCGTGCCGACGTCGAGCGACGCGGCGCTCGCGAACACGAGCGCGTTCGACGGCCTGCTCGCCGAGTGCGGGATCCAAGTCGCCGTCGGCCGCATCGCCGTGCCGTTCCGCGATCCGAGCGGCGTCGAGCGCGTCGGCGACGCGCGCTGCGCGACGCTCGCGATCTCCGCCGACGGCATGGACCCGCGCCATCCGGTGACCGAGTCGTTGTGGCGTTCGAAGCGCCGCTTGATCGTGCCGTTCGCGCGCGGGCTCTCGAAGTCGAAGCTCGCCCCGACCGACGCGACGTTCGCCGAGCTCCTGCGCGCCTCGCGCGACGCGTGGATCGATCGGCCGACCGCGAACGCAACCTATGCGTGGCTGCCCGATCCGGAGTCCGAGGTGTTCGGTCCGATCACCGCGTGCGTCGCGATGTCGCGTCCGGCGCCGGCCCCGGTGCAGAACGGCGAAGACGAACGCGCGGTCACCCGCGTCGTGGTCCTCGGCTCGGCGGAGTGCCTGACCGACGGACTCTTCGCGCAGAACGGCGACTTCGCGCTCAACGCGATCAATTGGCTCGCCGCGCGCGATTGGCGTCTCTCGATCTCGCCGCGCGCGAACGAGCGTTTGCGGATCGACGTGCGCGAGTCGAGCGCGTTGCCGTGGTTCAATCGCATCGCGGTCGTCGGTCTACCGCTCGTGTGCGCGGTGCTCGGCCTGGTGCTCTTCCTGCGTCGACGGAGCTGATGAGTCCCCGAACCCTGATCCTGTTGGTGCTCTTGCTCGCGGGCCTCGGCGGCGTCGCGTGGTGGCAGACGCATCGCGAAGCGACCGCGCCGGTCGTCGGCGAACAAGCGTTGCTCCCGGGCCTCGATCGCGGCCGCATTCGTTCGGTGCGCATCGACCAGTTCACGTACAGCCTGCAGCTCGAGCTACGGCTCGAGCCTTCGGGCCGCTGGCGCATGGTCGATCCGCTCGACTACCCTGCGGACGAGACGGTGGTCGGTTGGCTGCTCGACTGCTTGACGCAGAACAAGGCGACCGCGGTGCCGTCGCCGGATGCGAAGGGGCTCGGTCTCGCACCGCCGCGCGCGGTCGTCGAAGTGCGCGAGGAAATCGAAGGTCGCGAACACGTTCGGCGGCTCGAGATGGGCCAAGCCGACGTCGACGGCCAACATCTCTTCGTGCGCGTCGACGGGCGCATCGTGCGCACGCTCGCGAACCTCGACAGCGTGCTCGATCGTCCGCGGGATTTGTGGCGCGCGCGAGAGATCTTCGCGTTCGATCCGCGCGCGGTCGTCGAGTTCCGCCGCCACGGCAAGATCGGCAAGAGCGACGGGAGCGAGCTCGAGGACCTCGAACTCGCTTGTCTGCTCGGACCCGCCGGCTGGAGCGCCGTCCTCCCGTTCGAGGGCACGCTCGATCCGACGATCGTCGCCAACTGGCTCGCGTTGCTCGCGAGTTTGCACGCGAAGGCCTTCGTCGACGATGCCTCCGGTCGGCCGGATCTCGTCGGCCTCGACCGGACGGCGCTCTCGTTCGAAGTCGTCGAGAACGCCGATCGCCGCACGACGCTGTCGTTCCAGCGCGATCGCATGTCGAGCGCGTGGTTCGTGATGCGCTCCGACGTACCGTACGTGTGGAAGGTCGACCGTGAAGCGGTCGCCGAGCTCCTGGTCCCGACGCGCGCCTTCGTCGATCGCCAGTTCGTGCGCGTGCCGAAGTCCGACGTCGATCAGGTGCACTGCGTGTTCGGCGGCGTCGAGCTGTGGCTCGAGCGTTCGCAAGGCCGTTGGATCGTGTGGAACGGGCCGGAGTCGGAACGCGTGCATTCGTCGCCGGCCGATGGCCAAGCGGCGGAGGCGTTGGTCGGCAAGCTGACGTACACGAACTTCGTGCAGCGCGTCGAAGGCCTCGAGTTCGGCGCCGACGATCCGACCGCTGGCATTTGGCTGCGCGCGCAAGGCGCTCCGTTCGGCGGACGGATCGGTCGCGAGACGCGCACGCCGGAAGGCGGTCAGGGTTTCCTCTTCCGCCGCGACGGCGAGTCGTTGGTGTTCCTCGCCGATCCGGCGTGGATCGAGCTCGCGCGCACGACGCGGGCGAGCCTCGAGAGCCGCGAAGTCTTGCGGCTGCGCGAGCTCGACCTCGTGCGCGCTTCGATCACCGGTCTCGGGAGCGTGCGCAAGTACGTGCGGTCGTCGAAGGGGCGGTGGTCGCCCGACGGCGTCGATCAGGAGGCGAAGGAGTTCGCGCTCTTGGTCGATCGTTTGATTGCGGTGCGGGCCGAACGTTGGCTCGGCCCGGACGAAGGCAGCGCGCCGACCGACGTGCTCGCGGTCGACTTCACCGACGGCTTCGGCAACGTCGCCGCGTACCGCCTCGGCCGCATCGGCGAGCGCGCGGTGTGCGACTTCCTCGGCCGACGCGCGGAGATCGATCCGGCGTTGCACGCCGACGTCGCGCGGTTGCTCGCGCCGTAGCTCGTGGGGAGTGCCTTGCGCTCGCGCGCCCGATTCGTACCCTAACGGATACCGAACGGCCGCGATGTCCGCCCAACGCACTCCGGATCCCGACTTGGCGCAACGTGCGCCGACCAGCCACCGCGGCGCTGCGGCGTTGTCGGTCGACGAACTCGCTGCGCGGCTGCGCGCCGATCCGGAGTTCGGTCCGCGCTGCGTCCACTGGCGCACGGTCGCGGCGCGCGACGAGCACGTCGCGGACTTCCCCGCGAACCTGCATCCCGCGTTGCTCGAACTCTACGCGCGGCGCGGCATCGCGCGTCCGTGGTCGCACCAACGCGAAGCGATCGAGCACGCGCTCGCCGGCCGCGATGTCTTGGTCACGACGCCGACCGCGTCGGGCAAGACGTTGTGCTTCGTCGTGCCGGTGCTCCAGCGTCTGCTCGAGACCGAGGGCAAGTCGCGCGCGCTCTTCCTCTATCCGACGAAGGCGTTGTCGCAGGATCAGTCGACCAACCTCAATTCGCTGATCGCGGAGCTGGGGCGCGAGTGGCATTCGTTCACGTACGACGGCGACACGCCGCCGAGCGTCCGTCGCACGTTGCGCGACCAAGGTCACATCGTCCTCACCAATCCGTGGATGCTGCACGCGGGGATCCTGCCGAACCACGCGAAGTGGGCCGAGCTCTTCCGCGACCTCGAGACGGTGGTGATCGACGAGGTGCACACGCTCTCGGGCGTCTTCGGTTCGAGCGTCGCGAACGTGTTGCGGCGTCTGCAGCGCATCGCCGCGCACTACGGCTCGAAGCCGCGCTTCCTGCTCTCGTCGGCGACGATCCCGAACGCTCGCGAGCACGCGCGTACGTTGATCGGCCGCGACGTCGAGCTCGTCGAACGCGACGGTTCGCCCGCCGGTCCGCGCACGTTCGCCGTCTACAACCCGCCGATGCTCGACGCGGTCGCGGGCCTGCGCGCGAATGCGCTCGAGGAAGCGCGGCGGCTCGCGCTGCGCGTCGTCGGCCCGAAACACCAGACGATCTTCTTCTGCAATCGACGCACGTCGGTCGAGGTGTTGACGCGCTACTTGAAGGCGTCCGCGCACGAGCTCGGCCTCGAACGCGACGAGATCCGCGGCTACCGCGGCGGCTACTTGCCGAACCTGCGGCGCGAGATCGAGAGCGATCTGCGCGCCGGCAAGGTCAAGGTCGTCGTCACGACGAACGCGCTCGAACTCGGCATCGACATCGGCAGCCTCGACGTCGCGGTGCTCGTCGGCTACCCGGGTTCGCAGGCGTCCTTCTGGCAACGCGCCGGCCGCGTCGGTCGCCGCGGTCGCGCGAGCTTCGTGATCCAGATCGCGCGCTCCGATCCCATCGATCAATACCTCGCGACCCATCCCGATTGGCTCTTCGATGCGCCGCGCGAGCGACTCGGCCTCGACCCCGACAACCTCGTGATCCTGTCCGAGCAGGTGAAGTGCGCCGCGTTCGAGTTGCCGTTCAGCGTCGCGGAACTCGAAGCCGATCGCGCACGCGGCGGCTTCGGTCGCGCGCCGCACCTCGGCGGCATCCTCGATTACTTGAGCGACGAATCGAAGCTCCTGCACCGCCGCGGCGATCGTTGGTTCTGGATGGCGGACGCGTATCCGGCGGAAGACGTGTCGCTCGCCGGCGGCGGGCCCGACAACGTCTTGATCCTCGACTCCGAAACGAAGAAGGCGGTCGGCGAGATCGATCGCGAGGGTTCGTTGACGACCGTGCACGAAGGCGCGATCTACCAAGTCGAGGGCGAGACGTGGATCGTCGAGCGCTTCGACTTCGAGAACCGCCGCGCGTACGTCAAGAAGGTCGAGACCGACTACTTCACCGAGGCCGAGGTCGACACCGAGGTGCGCGTGCTCGGTCTCGATCGCGAAGCGGCGCGCAAGCGAGCCGATGCGCCGCAGCTCGCGCTCGCGAACGTTCCTTCGACCGACGACTACACCGTCTGGTCGGGCGAAGTCCACGTCACGACGATCGCGACGTCGTACAAGAAGGTGCGCTACTACACGCGCGAATCGGTCGGCATCGAGAAGATCCACTTGCCGGCGGAGGAGATCGACACGCAGGCGTTCGTCTTCGCGTTGTCGCTGGAGAGCGCGAACGCGCTCGGCCTCGAAGGCGGCGACCGAGGCAGCGCGTGGAGCGGCGTCGGCAAACTGCTGCGCCACGTCGCGCCGCTCTTCCTGCGCTGCCAACCGCAGGATCTCGGGCTGTCGACGCAAGTGCGTTCGCCGCACTTCGGACGGCCGACGATCTTCCTCTACGATCGCGTGCAAGGCGGCGTGGGGCTCGCCGACGTGCTCTTCGAGATCCATCGCGAGCTCTTCCAAGCAGCGCTCGACGTCGTCGAGCGCTGCGAGTGCGAACGCGGTTGTCCCGCGTGCGTCGGTCCGATCGCCGAGGCCGGGCCGTTGGGCAAGGCGAGCGCGCGCACGGTGCTCGGACACCTCGCGCGCGGCGGCGTCGCTCGCGACGTGAACAAGGCGTGAGCGAGACGCCGCGATGTCCGACGAACTCTTCGCGCGCCTGAAGCGACTGCGCAAGCACGTCGACGCGCCGAAAGCGTCGATCGCCCCGAACTCCCAACCGCTGCCCGATTGGTTCAAGCGCCGTCTCGCGCGCGCGGACGGCGACGCGCTCGCGCCGCCCGAGCGCACGAAGACCGTCGGCGAACCGCGCGAGCTCACGCCGCTCGCCAATCGTTTCGGCTCGTGCACCGAACGCGTCGCGCGGCTCGCGCGCGAGCACCGTCACGGCGACTGGCGCCTCGACGAAGCGCTCGACGCGCGCGGCGAGGAACTCGCGTGGCTCGCGGGCGATCCGGCGCTCGCGACGTTGTCGCTCGAGCGCGTGCTGTTCCTCGACATCGAGACGACCGGCCTTTCGGGCGGCGCGGGAACGTACGTCTACTTGGTCGGCCTCGCGGGCTTCGTCGACGGCGCGTTCGAAGTGCGCCAAGGTTTCGCGCGCGGACCCGACGAGGAAGCCGCGTTGCTCGCCGACGTCGCCGAGCGCGTGCGCGCGTGCGCCGGTCTGGTGACGTTCTTCGGCAAGTCGTTCGATCGCCATCGCTTGCAGGACAAGATGCGCGTGCACGGCGTCGAGCCTCCGTTCGCCGAGCGGCCGCACCTCGACCTCTACCATCCGCTGCGGCGTCTCTACGGCCGCGCGTTCGACGACGGCCGGCTCGGGACGCTCGAGCGCGAACTCTGCGGCGTGCGCCGCGAGCGCGACCTTCCGGGCTCGTTCGCGCCGGCCGCGTGGTTCGATTTCCTCGCGGGGCGGCCGCACCTGCTCGAGGAAGTGTTCCGCCACAACTTCGACGACGTGTTGAGCTTGGCGACGCTCGCCGCGCACCTCGCGTGCACGCGCGCGGGCGTGCGCGTCGATCGTTCGCCGCTCGCCGGCCCGGCGGGAGCGCGCGCGTCGGCGCTCGCGCGGCAAGCGGCGAAGGCGCGCGACTGGACCAACGCGTTGGCGTGGCTCGAGCGAGCCGGCGACGTCGGCGTCGAGGCTCGCTTCCTGCGCGCGCAGGTGCTGCGCCGCCTCGCGCGCGACGCGGAGGCACTCGCGCTCTTCGCCGAACTCGCCCTGAGCCGCGATGCGGTCGGAGCTCGCGCCTCGCTCGCCGCCGCCCGGCTCGCCGGCCGCGCGCGCGCAAGCGAAGCGCGCGTGTCGGCCGAGCGCGCTCGCGAACTCGCGCCGCGCACGCTGGTGGGCGCGGAATCGGTTCGCGTCGCGCGCGACGCCGAAGCCTTGCTCAGCCGCCTTCCGAGCTAGTGCGAAACGCGAGCCGTCGCGCGACCTCCACGGCGATGTCAACCGCGTCGCGGTCGAGTCCGCTGAGCGGAATCGACACGTGGCCAAAGCTCTCGCGCCAACTCGTGAAGACGTTCCACCGACGCTTCGGAGTCGGACGCGTCGAGGATCTCTCGGGGTTGCGCAGCCACAAGCGGAGGAAGGGAATGCCACCCGCGGTTTGGAGGTCGCTGCGTTCGATCTCTTCCCAGCGGATGCGCACCGACGCCCGAGTCCAGTCCTCGAGCCCCTCTTGGTCGAACACGAGGCGCGGTCCGCGTCGCAGCAGGCGGCGCGCGAACAGCACGGCGCCGACGCCGAAGAGGGCGAGACCGGCGATCCCGGTCGCCGTGTCACCGTCGTTCCTCGGGCGCGCGACGAGCAACGCGGCACCCGCGCACAGGACGAGCGACGTGACGAGGAGACGCGCGTTGCGAGCGCGTCGCTCATGGAACTCCAGGCGCTCGCCGTTGCTCACGGCGTTCGGACGACGCGGGCGCCTTCGAGTCGCACCGCGCCCGAGAGGTGGAGTGCGATCGCTTCGGGCAGCGCGAGCTTCTCCGCCTCGAACACGCGCGCGGCGAGCGTGTCGGCGTCGTCGTCGGCACGCACGTCGACGCGCCGCTGCAACAGGATCGGACCCGCGTCGTATTCGTTGGTGACGTAGTGCACGGTGCAACCGGTGACGGGCTCGCGCGCGGCGAGCACCGCTTCGTGCACGCGGTGTCCGTAGAAACCCTTGCCGCCGTACGCGGGCAACAACGCCGGATGGATGTTGAGCACGCGACCGAGCCAGCGCGGCGGGATCACGAGCAAACGGAGGAAGCCCGCGAGCACCACCAACTCCGCGCGCGACGCTTCGATCTCGGCGAAGACGCGCCGCGAGAATTCGGGCGCGGCGGGGAACTCGCGGTGGGAGACGACGGCGCGCGGGAGGCCGAGTCGTTCCGCGCGTTCGAGTGCCTTGCCGTCGGCGGTGTTCGAGAGGACCAATCCGATCTCGCAGTCGAGCTCGTGCGCGGAAATGCGCTCCGCGAGGTTCTCGAGCGAACGTCCGCCGCCCGAGACGAGCACCGCGATCCTGCGCGTCACGCGAGGTCCTCGTCGAGGCGCGCGCGGATCTCCTTCTGCACGTCCGCGGCGAGCTGCCAGAAGAGATCGTCGAGCGCCGGCGCGACCGCTTGGCAGAGCGACGCGATGCGCGCGACGTCGACGTCGTCCCGCTCGCGCGCGACGATCACGCCGACGCCGAGCGTGCCGAGTCCGGCGTGCGCCGCCGCGAGCAACGGTCCGGCGAGATCCTGCACCGCGACGTCGGCTCCGGCGCGCGCGAAGAAACGCCGTTCGGCCGGCGTGTCGAGCGTCGGTCCCGCGGTGCACGCGACGATCGCTTCCGCCGCGGACACGCCGAGGCGTTCCGCCGCCGCGAGCGCCGCGCGCCGCAAGTGCGGATCGTGGACGCGCGTCTGATCGGGGAACATCGGCCCGAGCCGGCTCTCGCCGAGGCCGCCGAGCGGCGACGCGCCGCTCAAGTTGATGTGGTCGGTGAAGAACGCGAGCGAACCGACGGCGAGCTCGCGTCCGTCGCGTTCGAGCGCGACGCCGGCCGACGCGTGAACGAGCGCCGAAGCGCCGGACGCCGCCGCGAGCCACACTGGGAACGAACGCATCCACACGGGCTCGCCCGCTTCCGCTTCGAGCGGCGCGTCTTCGAGCATCCACACCGCGAGGCCGTGGAAATCGCCCCACGCGAGCACCGCGTCGCGCCACGCGCGGGGCACGCCGTCGACGCGGTCGAGCGGGAGCTTGCCGCCGCGCACCAAACGTCCCGGCAGGATGCCGGTGCCGGTCGCGGGCCAGAAGAGCGCTTCGGGCGCGGGGACGGAACGACCGGACAACGCGTTGCGCGCTTGGTCGACCGCGGCGTCGAGGAGCGAAGTCGTCATCGAAGCGTGGTGGATACCTCAGGCGAGGTGCGCGAGCAAGGCGGCGCGCGCGACTTCCGGCGCGAGCGCGAGCAACAAGCGTTTGTCGCGCGAACGTGCGCCGCTCGCGACGCGCACCGCCGACTTGCGCACGCCGAGCACGCTCGCGAGGAACTCGCACACCTCGTCGTTCGCGCGGCCTTCCGACGGCGGCGCGACGACGGCGATCTTCAGCTTGCCGTTCCACAGGCCGACGATCCGCGTGCGCGAGGCGCCGGGTTGCACGCGGACCGGGAGTTCGCTCTCCGCGCCGCGCGCGCGGAGTTCGAAAGCGGTCATCGGCCGTCTTCGTGTTTCGGCGTCGAGGATTCGACCGGCGCGTCCTGGGGCGCCGCGTCCTTCGGCGGCAACGCGGTCGGCGCGACGGGGAGCTCGAGGTCGATCGCGGGTCGAGCGGCGACGTCGCTCACGCCGGGCCCGCCGGTCAAGAGGCGGAAGAGCAACGTGCCCGCGTGATCGCGTTCGATGCGCTCGAGGTTCGCGACGGCGCTCGCCCATTGGCCGCCGTCGATGAAACGCAATGCCCGGCCGAGCAGGTCCGCGGCGACGGACTCCTCGGCGAGCAGCCGCACTTCGCCGTCTTGATGCGCCCAGTTGGTCGCGAGTTGGAAGCCTTCGACGAGCTCCTTGTACTCGCCTTCGGAGAACGTCGCGCGCCGCGAGGTCTGCAGCATCTCACCCGCGCCGTCGATCGCGGCGGAGACCGACGCGATGCGCATCAGTCCGGCGATCGCGCGTTGTTCGTCGGCCGTCCATTCGCGCGTCAGGCGTTCGTGGAAGAGCTGGTGCAACTCGCGCGGCCTCGGCCCGAACGCCGACCACGGGATCGTCTCGACGCCGCCGTCGCCGTCGACCGAGATGCCGCGCGCGTCGGCGGTGACCGCGTTGCGGTTCTGGCCCTTGCCCTTGCGCGGATCGGCGATCGTCTTGCGCCGCCAACTGCCCTTGCCGAACTCGGCGCCGACGAGTTCGAGGATCCGTTGGCCGCGTTCGAGGTCGCCGACCAACGCCGCGAGGTCGGCGGCGAGATCGGTGGTCGTCGTCTTCTCGCGCAACGCGCCGAGGCGCGCGCGGGACGCGGCGAAGTCGAAGGTCGCGAGCTCGCGCTCGAGCCCGCGCGGCCCGCCGAAGCCCGCGGCGACCGCGCGCGATTCGTCGGAGCGCAGTTTGGACTGATAGCGCTCGCGCAGCTCGACCAACTTGTCGTGCCACGCGCGCGTGGTGCGCGCGAGCTCGACGAGATCCAGTTTCGCGAGCGTCGCGGCGGGGGTGAGGTCCGCGGGGAGTTCGGGCAGCGCGAGTTCGTGCTCGAGCTCGACCAGCGAATTCTCGATGCGCGTGAAGTCGCCGGCGTTCGCGGCGTCGCGTGCTTTCGCGAGCTCGGCGCGCACCGCGGCGTCTCCGTTGACCAGGACCCGTTCGAAGAGCGTGCGGCGTTTCGGACCGAACTCCGGATCGCTCTCGAGCTGCTCTTGGCCCGGCACGAGGCCGATGCCGGCGAGCGTGCTGCCGATGCGCTCTGGGGGAGCGGCGTCGACAATCGCCTGCAAGCGCGCGAAGAGTTGCGAGGAGATCTGGCTGCGTTCGCCTTCGACGCGAGTGGCGCTCGCGACGCGGTCGGCGAGCTCTTGCGCTTCCTGCAGCGCCTTGTTCGCGACCGTCGTGCCCGCGAAGTCGCCGGCGAGCTTGACCAACGCGTCGCGGCGCACGCCGTCTTCCATGTCCTTCGGCAAGTCGCGGTACGCGATCTCGGCCTGGAGCTCGCGCATCTTCAAGCGCGTGTCGTCGTCAGCCGGTTTCGGCGCGGTCGCCGTCGTGTGCGCGGGATCAGCGATCGAGTCCGGCGCGTCGGGAACGTTCGGCGTGGAAGCGCCGCGCGCGCCGTTCGCCTCGCGCTCGACCTTGGCGGCGCGTTCGGCGTCCTGCTCCTGCTTCTTGGTCCACACCCAGTAGCCCGCGCCCGCGATCGCGATCAACGCGAGCGCCGGCAACACGCCGGGACCTTTCTTGCGAGGTGCGGACTGCGGTCGCGCGGCGGCGTTCGTCGCGGCGGGTTCGAGGATCGCTTGCAGGTCGACGAGCAACGTGCTCGCGCTCGGGTAACGGTCCTCCGGCTTCTTCTCGAGCAGCTTGTGGACGACGCGCGCGAACGCCGGCGGCGTCGCGGGCGCGAGCGTCGCGAGCGGTTTCGGTTGCTCGGTGAAATGCCCGCGCAGGATGTCGCGCGTCGTCGCGCCTTCGAACGGCGTGCGACCGGAGAGCAACCGATACGCGGTCGCGCCGAGCGAGTAGAGATCGGAGCGATGGTCGACGCGCTCGCCCTTCGCCTGCTCGGGCGAGACGAAATGCGGCGTGCCGAAGATCTTGCGGCCCTCGGATTGCGTCGCTTCGGCGTCGAGGTGCGCGGCGAGACCGAGGTCGGCGATCTTGGTCACGCCCGCGGAGTTCTGCATCAAGTTCGCGGGCTTGATGTCGCGGTGGACGATGCCCTTCGACTCGGCGTACTGCAGACCTTTCGCGGCTTCGATCAGGACTTCGAGCACGTCCTTCCACGCCATCGGCCCCGACTTCGCGACGCGCGACTCGAGGTTGCCGCGGTCCATGTACTCCATCGAGAGGTAGTGATGGCCGTCGTCCTCGCCCGCGTCGTAGACCACGACGACGTTCGGATGGTTGAGCGCGGCGGCGGCGCGCGCTTCGGCGAGGAAGCGTCCGACGAAGTCGCTGTCGGCGGAGAGTTGGCGCTTCAACACCTTGAGCGCGATCGGGCGTTCGAGGCGCTCTTGCAGCGCGAGCCACACCTCGCCCATGCCGCCCTTGCCGAGCAACTTGTCGACGCGGTACCCGCGCACCACCGGCGGTTCGAACTGCGCTTCGCGCACCTGCGTCGCGCGCAGCGGCGCGTCCGGAGTCGTGTTCGTCGACTTGCGCACGTCGAGCGCCGCAGTGTCGTGGTCGGCGACCGGCGCGTCGGGATCGAAGACGCGCAAGCGTCGCGAGCCGAGCGCGATCACGTCGCCGGCCTCGAGCCGCGTCGCGGTCACCGTCTTGCCGTTGACCAACGTGCCGTACTGCGACCCGAGATCCTTGAGCGCCCAACCGCCGCCCTTCGACTTGCCGATCGCGCAGTGCACGTCCGCGACGCCTTGGCCGTCGACGACGAGGTCGGCGCGCACGCCGTCGCTGCCGATCGTCAACACGCCTTGGCGCGGGAGCTCGACCGGCGACGACTTCGCCCCGACGATCTCGATCAACCAGCGCTTCGCGTCGGTCGACGTCACGGTCGGCTCTCTTCGTCGGCGAAGAGCGCGCTGCCGATGCGCACCCGGTCGGCGCCCTCGGCGATCGCTTCCTCGAAGTCCTGGCTCATGCCCATCGAGAGTTCGACGCGCTCGGCGACGAAGGCTTCCCGCGGCAGCGCTCGCGCGAGGTCCGCGAGCGCGCGGAACGAGGCGCGGGCTCGTTCGGAGTTCTCGCTCGCCGTGCGCAGCGGATCCGGCGCCGGCGCGAGCGTCATCAGTCCGACGAGCTCGAGGTGCGCCGCGCGCTGCGCGTGTTCGACGAGCGCAGCGAGGTCCTGCGCTTCGACGCCCGAGCGTTCGGAGCGCGCGTCGGACTTGACCTCGAGGTAGACGCGCGGCCGGCGACCGAGCTCGGTGGCAAGACGCTCGAGCGTGTCGAGCAGGCGCGGCGAATCGACCGAGTGGATCGCGGTCGCGAGCTCGACCGCCCGGCGCGCCTTGTTGGTCTGGAGGTGGCCGATCAGGTGCCACACCGGTGCCGGACTCGATTCACGCAGCGCGGCGTGCTTGCGTTCGAGCTCCTGGACCCGGTTCTCGCCGAGATCGAGTTGGCCGAGCGCGAGCAGCAGGCCCGCCTGCTCGACGTCGACCGACTTGGTCACCGCGATCAGCCCGACGGCGGATGCCTCTCGCCCCGAGCGTTCGGCGGCCCGCGCGATACGGCCGCGGAGCGCGGCCAGACGGTCCGTCAGGGCGGAGGTCACGGCGCTGGACAAGGGGGTGGGGCGGGGCACGCGAGCAACGTGGCCCGCCGTCGTCTGCGGGGGCCGGAACGGTCGTGGCAGGACCGCAGAGCCTACCTCGACCTCCGCTCGAAGTCACCGCGCGCGGTCGTCGGCTTCGAAGAGCTCGCGCGCCTCGCCCGCGGCGCGCGGCGGCGTCGTGAACGCGAGGTCAGGAGCTCCATACAGCGCGATGCGGACGCGTCGCCGCGTCGCGGCCTGGACGCGGAACTCGTGCGCCGGACGCAGGCCGGCGACCCACGCGATCCGCTCGTCGGTGATCACCAACGGGACGTTCGCGCGTTCCTGGCGCGGCACGTGGCAGTCGGCAAGGAAGCGCGCGAGCGAACGCGAGCCCGGCGCGCCGAGCGGCTTCAGGCGGTCGCCGCGGCGCGGGAAGCGGACGGTCAGGCTCGCGCCGACCGCGGCCGCGTCGAGTTCGACCACGGTCGCTTCGCGCGGCGGTTCGACGCCGGGCGCACGCTCGACCCACTCGGCGTCGAGGCGGCGACCGTCGGCGAGCAGCACCGAGCCGGGGATCGACAGCGCGCGTTCGCCGAACACCGCGGGCTCGCACGCCGGATCCGCCGGGAACGGCAACTCGGCCTGGATCGCGCGCGCGGAGGAAGCCTTCGACCGCTCGCGGTCGAGCAGCCGGCGCGGCGGCAGGAGGTCGATGCGGCTCGCGCGCAGCTCGAGTTGCCAGCCGCGCGGCAGCGCGTGGCGACCGGTGCGCGCTCGTTCGAGATCCTGGAGCACCAGCGAGACCAAGCGCTTGCGCGGCGGCGCGCCGCAACCTTCTTGCAAGAGCCGCCACACGGCGCGCCGGCGCAGGGCGCTCGGCAGGCACATCAGGTCGGCGCGCGGCAGGCTGCCGCCGAGGTGCGCGCGGTCGGCGTGGCGCGTGACGCGTGCGGCGTCGAGCGGCCGCCACGCGAGGTGGGCGGTCGCGCGCGCGAGGTCGAGCTCCAGCCGCTCGACCGCGCGACCGAAATCGCGCAAGCGTTCGATGCCTTGCGCTCCCGCGAGCTCCGAGATGCGCGGCAAGAGCGTGTTGCGCACGCGGTTGCGGGTGAACTCGTCGGAGTCGTTGGAACCGTCCTCGCACCACGCGATGCCGGCCTCGGTCAGCAGGCACCGCACTTCCTCGCGGCGCATGTGGAGCAGCGGACGCGCGACCAGGAGCTCGGCTCCGAAGGACGGCCCGACGAGCGTCGTCGTCGCCCGCGGACCGCTCAAGCCGCCGAGGGCGGTGCCGCGCGACCAGCGCATCAACAGGGTCTCGAGGGCGTCGTCGGCGTGGTGGCCGGTCAAGAGCACGCGAATGCCGCGGGCCTCGGCCTCCTCGGCGAGGACGCGGTAGCGGGCTTCGCGGGCGCGCGCTTCGAGCGAACCGCCTTCTCGCGCGAGCTGGATGCGGCGCAGGACGAACGTGACGCCGAGGCGTCGGGCCTCTCGCTCGCAGAAAAGCGCGTCGCGCAAGCTCTCCTCACCGCGCAAGCCGTGGTCGACGTGGACGGCGACGACAGGCGGTTTCGACGACGCCAACGCAACCAGGTGGAGCAGGAGGACGCTGTCCGCGCCGCCGGAGAAGGCGACGACCACCGGCTCGGTGGGCTCGACGCCGACCGCACGGGCGACCTGGGCGTAGCGCCCGCAAAAGTCCGCGGGGAGTTGGCCGGCCGGGATGCGGCCCGCCGGAATACGATAGTTGGAGCGGTTCACGGGTTCGAATCGGAGGCGCGCGAGCGCGTCGAATCCGTTGATCGAATCGGCAACGCCCGCTACCTTCTCCGCCCCAATTTGCCCGAAACCTCCGACGCGACGTTCGTGGTCGACGTGAGGCTTTCGGCGGACTGGACTTGCGAGCTTCGGCGGCGTTGCGTGTCCCTTCCGAGAGCTCGCACGACTCTCCACATTTCACCCCGTCCTCCCCCGAGAACCTTCGGCCGGGCGCGCGCTGCGCGGCCCGACGAGCGAGCCCCACGAGAACCCTCCATGGCCATGCGCGTCGCCATCAACGGCTTCGGTCGAATCGGTCGCAATGTCTTCCGCGTCATCCACCAGAGCTATCCCGACATCGAGGTCGTTTCGATCAACGACCTGACGACGCCGGAGACGTTGGCTCACCTGCTGAAGTACGACTCGATCTACGGGCCGTTCCCGGGCACGGTCAAGGCGGGAAAGGAATCGATCGTCGTCGACGGCAAGAAGATCGAGATCACCGCGGTGAAGGACCCGGCGCTGCTCCAGCACGGGAAGAACGAAGTCGACTTCGTGGTCGAGTCGACCGGCATCTTCACCAAGCGCGAGGACTGCCAGAAGCACCTCACCGCCGGCGCGAAGCGCGTGCTCTTGACGGTTCCGCCCAAGGACGACGTCGACGCGATGATCGTGATGGGGGTGAACCACGACTCGCTCAAGCCCGAGCACCGGATCATCTCCAACGCCTCGTGCACCACGAATTGCCTCGCGCCGGTCGCCAAGGTCCTGCACGAGAGCTTCGGCATCGTCCACGGTCTGATGACGACGGTGCACGCGTACACCAACGACCAGAACGTGCTCGACCTGCCGCACAAGGATCTGCGTCGCGCTCGTGCCGCCGCGCTCAGCATCATCCCGACGTCGACCGGCGCCGCGCGCGCGGTCGGCAAGGTGTTGCCGGCGCTGAAGGGCAAGCTCGACGGCACGTCGCTGCGCGTGCCGGTTCCGGTCGGCTCCGTGATCGACCTCGTCGCCGAAGTCTCGAAGGACGTGACGATCGAAGAAGTGAACGCGGCGTTCCAAGCGGCGGCGAAGAAGCCGCTCAAGGGCATCGTCGAGTACACGACCGATCCGATCGTCTCCGCTGACATCGTCCACAACCCGGCGAGTGCGATCTTCGACGCGCTCTCGACCATGGTGATGGAGAAGCGGATGGTCAAGGTCATCGCGTGGTACGACAACGAGTGGGGCTACTCGAACCGCGTGGTCGAGCTGATGCGTCACGCCAACAAGATGAAGTTGCCAAAGGTCGCGAAGACCGCCGGCGCGGCTCAATAGGCGATGAGCGCGAAGACCGGTCTCGACGCCCTCGACCTGGCGCAGAAGCGCGTGCTGATGCGCGTCGACTTCAACGTGCCGCAGGACGAGCACGGCGCGATCACCGACGACACGCGCATCCGCGCGGCGTTGCCGACGATCCAAGAGGTGTTGAAGAAGGGCGGCAAGCCGATCCTGATGACGCACCTCGGCCGGCCGAAGGGCGTCGACGAGAAATTGCGGCTCGATCCGGTCGCGAAGCGACTCTCGGAGTTGCTTGGGGCTCCGGTGACGAAGCTCCAGGACAGCACCGGCCCGGAAGTCGAGAAGGCCGCGGCCGCGGCGACCGGCGTCGTGATGCTCGAGAACGTGCGCTTCAACAAGGGCGAGACGAAGGGCGACGTCGAGCTCGCCAAGAGTTACGCGAAGCTCGGCGACGTCTTCGTCAACGACGCGTTCGGCACCAGTCACCGCGACGAGTCGTCGGTGTCCGGTGTCGCGCGTTTGTTGCCGTCGGTCGCGGGGCGTCTGCTCGAGAAGGAGATCGCGGCGTTCGCGCGCGTGCTCGAGAAACCCGAGCGTCCGTTCCTCGCGATCCTCGGCGGCGCGAAGGTCTCCGACAAGTTGCTCGTGATCGACAACCTGCTCGCCAAGGTCGACGTGTTGATCATCGGCGGCGGGATGGCGTACACGTTCCTCAAGGCGCAAGGCCACGCGATCGGCAAGTCGCTGTGCGAGGACGATCGTCTCGACACGTGCAAGGCGGCGCTCGCGAAGGCGAAGGAACTCGGCGTCGAGATCCTGTTGCCGATCGACCACGTCGTCGCCGACGAGTTCAAGAACGACGCGCGTTCGAAGAACAGTCCGCTCGACATCCCCGGCGGTTGGATGGCGCTCGACATCGGACCGAAGACGCGCAAGCTCTTCACCGACAAGATCGCCGGCGCGAAGACCGTGATGTGGAACGGTCCGATGGGCGTGTTCGAGATGGAGAGCTTCCGTCAAGGCACCGCGTCGGTCGGCAGGGCGGTCGCGGACTGCGAGGGCTACACCGTGGTCGGCGGCGGCGATTCCGTCGCGGCGATCGAGCTCTTGGGCCTCGCCTCGAAGATCAAGCACATCTCCACCGGCGGCGGCGCGTCGCTCGAATTGCTCGAGGGCAAGGCGTTGCCGGGGATCGTGTCGCTGTCGATCCCCTGAGGCGCACGCCGTTCGAAAGGGGCGCACGCCGTTAGACGGAGGCGCGCGTTCGCTCGACCGTTCGGGTTCGAGTGGCTATCCTCGCCCGTCGATGGATTGGCCCGCGAACTTGATCTCGCCGTCGTTGCTGTCGGCGGATTTCGCGCGCCTCGCCGACGAGACGCGCCGAGTCGAGGACGCCGGCGCCGACTGGCTGCACGTCGACGTCATGGACGGTCACTTCGTGCCGAACTTGACGATCGGCCCGCCGGTGGTCGCGGCGATCAAACAGGTCGCGCGTCGGCCGCTCGACGTCCACCTGATGATCTCGGAGCCCAAGCGTTACGCGCGCGCGTTCGCGCAAGCCGGCGCTCATGTGCTGACCTTCCACTGGGAGGTCGCGCCGAGCGCGGCGGAATCGCGCGAAGTGATCAAGACGTTCCGCGGCGAGGGCGTGCCCGTCGTCGGCGTGTCGTTGAATCCCGACCGCGCGGTCGAGGAACTCGACCCGATCCTCGGCGACGTCGACCTGGTGCTCGTGATGAGCGTCTTCCCCGGCTTCGGCGGCCAGAAGTTCATGCCCGAGGTGTTGTCGAAGGTGCGTTGGTTGCGCACGCGAGGATTCAATGGCCACGTCGAGATGGATGGCGGCGTGAGCGAGAAGACGATCGGGCTTTGCGCCGAGGCGGGCACCAACGCATTCGTCGCGGGCTCGGCGATCTTCGGCGCGAGCGACATGCCGGCGACCATCGCGCGGATGCGCGAGCTCGCGCGCATCGAGCGCGCCAAACACGATTCACTGCGAGGAGCTTCGGCGTGAGCGACGACGACAAGAAGGCCCCGCGCGGCGACAACGGCGGAGAGAACGGCGGCGAGAGGCTCTCGGAGACGCGCTTCTCGCGCACGCGCAAGAAGCGCGAGATGCCCGGCGGTCTCTGGCTGAAGTGCGAGAACTGCGGGCAGATGATCTATCGCAAGGAGCTCGAGGAGAAATCCCGAGTCTGCCCCGCGTGCGAGTTCCACTTCACGTTGCCCGGCAAGGAGCGCGTCGCGCACTTGATCGACGAGGACACGTGGAAGGAGTACTTCCCCGACATCCGCGCGCTCGATCGCCTCGAGTTCAACGACCAGATCCCGTACCTCGACAAGGTTCGTCGCGCCGAAGAGCGCACCGGTCAGGCCGAGGCGTTGATCTGCGGCAGCGGCGCGATCGAAGGGCGCGAGGTCGTGCTCGCGGTGCTCGACTTCTCGTTCATGGGCGGCTCGATGGGCGAGGTCGTCGGCGAGAAGCTGGCGCTCGCCGCGGAACTCGCGACGAAGTTGAAGCGCCCGTTGGTGATCTTCACGAGCTCCGGCGGCGCGCGGATGCACGAAGGCGTGTTGTCGTTGATGCAGATGGCGAAGACGTGCGCGGCGCTGGCCGAATTCGGCGACGCCGGCGGCTTCTCCGTGTGCGTGATGACGCACCCGACGACCGGCGGCGTCACCGCGTCGTTCGCGTCGGTGTGCGACGTGACGTTGGCCGAGCCCGGCGCGTTGATCGGTTTCGCGGGACCGCGCGTGATCGCGTCGACGATCCGCCAAGAACTCCCGGCGGGTTTCCAGCGCGCGGAGTTCCTGCTCGAGAAGGGTCAGATCGATCGCATCGTCCGACGCTCCGAGATGAAGTCGATGCTCGCGCGCCTGCTCGACTACGCGAAGGGCTCGAAGATCGAGCCCAAGAAGCGTTAGCGCTTCTTCAGCCGCATCACCCAGCTGTCGAACTGCCGTGGCGCGAGGCCGTTGCCCGCCGCGAGGCGATTCAGGCCGAGCAGGATCGGCGAGAGGATGCCGCCGAGTTTCTTGTCCGCGTGGTGCGTGAGCTGCGGGATCGGATCGCTCAGTTGGTAGCCCGCGGTCGCTTCGTGGACGAGCCCGCGCTTCTCGAGCCGCGCGCGCATCTCTTCCGCGATCTGCGCATTCATCTCGCGCGCCGGCAACAGCACGCGCCGCGCGCGCCGCTTCTGCATCCCGCGCGACTCGCGTTGGATGTCACCGATCACCAACGTCGCGCCGTCGGCGAGCGTCGCGACGAGGCCGTCGGTCCAACGCTCGATGTCGGGCGAGAAACTGACGACGCCCGACGAGAAGACGACGTCGAAGCACTTCTCGCCGGCGGCCGGGAACGGCGGCTCCTCGCCGAAACCGACGCGCGCAGCGAAGTTCTTCACGCCCGCGGAGCGCGCGTTGTCGCCCGCGATGCGCACCATCTCGGGGCTCGGGTCGAACGAGCAGAGCTCGACGTCCTTCGCCTGGAGCGCCGCCTCGATGCCGACCCAGCCCGCGCCGCACCCGAAGTCGAGCACGCGCGCGCCGTCGCGCACCGGCGCGAAACGTCCGACGTAGCGCCGCATCCAACGGAAGTGCGCGTAGCCCGGTCGCCCCGGCTCACCATTCCAACCGCCGGCGTTCGCGTCGAACTTGACGGTCGTCAGCTTCTGCGACATCACGTGCTCGCGCCGCTTCGCGACCAGGATCGAACCGGCGAGCGCGCATTGCCCCGGCACCGACGCGCGTCCTTGCAGCGTCTCGCGGGTCACCGCTCCGCCGTCGATGCGGTACACGCCGACGATGTGTAGCCACGGCCACAACTGATTGCGCCAGCGCGCGAGCTCGCGATCGTCGCGCGGCCGAGCGAAGTAGAGCAACAACGTGCTCTCGCGCCCGAGTCGCGGATCGGCGTGACGACGATGGACCACCGTCGCCGCCGTGGGATCGAGGCCGCCGCCGATCGGCCCGAGCAGGACGTCACCGGCGCCGTGCTTCGACTCGCTCTTCATCGCGCCGAACTCGGCGGTGTCGAGGAAGGCGATCGCCTCCGGCGCGATCCCGAGGTCGGCCAATATCGGTGCGAAGGACGCCGCTTCGATCGAGTGTTCCTTGGCCATCGGGTGCGACAAGGATAGGGACGCGCGCGCGCAGCGCCAGATGCAGGACGCATCGATCGACGCCGTGTAGGATTCGCGCGACCGTTTGGACCTGGGCCACTAGGAGGCTCCCCCGATGACGGACGATCACGCGCTCGAAATCTACCGGCTGTTCGATCTGTCGCTCGCCGTCGGCGAACCGGAAGCGCGTTTGGCGGAGAAGGCTCGCGTGCGCCTCGGCCTTGCGCCGGAAGAGCTCGCCGGTTTGCGGATCGCACGCAAGGCGCTCGACGCGCGGTGGCGCAACGGCGCGCGACGGCTCGAGTTCGTCTGCCACGTCGACGTCTCGGTGCGCGGCGGCGCGTTGCGCGGCGTAGCGGCGAAGCGCGAGCTCGCGAGCGGCAAGTTGAAGCCCGCGCCCGAGGTCGGCACGGTGCGCGTCGATGGCCTCGACGACGCGGCGCGCGCCAAGCGAGCGTTGGTCGTCGGCTCCGGCCCCGCGGGGATCTTCGCGGCGTGGGTGCTCGCGAAGAACGGCGTCGCGGTGACGTTGCTCGAGCGCGGGCCGGCGCTCGAGGAGCGTTCGAGGCCGCTGGTGCAGTTCCACCGTTCGCGCGTCGTCGATCCCGAGGCCAACTTGCTCTTCGGCGAAGGCGGCGCGGGCACGTACTCCGACGGCAAGATCTACACGCGCGTCGACGATCCGCTCGAGGTCGTGTTGCTCGAGGAGCTCGTCGCGTGCGGCGCGCCGCCGTCGATCGCGTACGACTCGCTCGCGCACATCGGCACCGACAAACTCCACCGGATCTTGCCCGAGTTGCGGCGACGGTTGATCGAGCTCGGCGTGCGCTTCCTCTTTCGCACGCGTCTAGAGCGTCTGGTGCTGCGCGGCGACGGCGAGCGCTCGATCGTCGCCGCCGAAACGACCGCGGGCATCGTCGAGTGCGACGCGTGCTTCCTCGCGACCGGCCACTCCGCGCGCGACACGTGGCGCGCGCTCCACGCGCAAGGCGTGCCGTTCGAGGCGAAGCCCTTCCAGCTCGGCCTGCGCATCGAGCATCCGCAGGAGCTCGTCGATCGCGCGCGCTACGGTCCGGCGACCGCGCAGCTCGGCGCCGCGAGCTACAACCTGATCTCGAAGGCCGACGAGCGCGCGGCGGCGGCGTACTCGTTCTGCATGTGCCCCGGCGGTCGCATCGTCGCGAGCGTCAGCGAGCCCGGCTTGCTCTGCACCAACGGCATGAGCAACTCGCGGCACTCGTCCGGTTGGGCGACGTCGGCGATCGTCACGACGTTCGGGCCGGCGGAGTTCGGCGCGGGCGCGTTCGACGGCGTCGCGTTCCAACGGGAACTCGAACGCCGCTTCTTCGTCGCGGGCGGCGGCGACTACACCGCGCCCGCGCAGACCGCGGCGGATTTCCTGAGCGGTCGCGCGAGCCGCGCGGCGCGCCACTCGACGTATCCGTTCGGCACGACGAGCGCGCGCCTCGACGAACTCTTACCGCCGTCCGCGCGCGACGCGCTCGCGCGCTCGCTCGAACGGTTCGACCGTCAGATCCCCGGCTTCGCGAGCGCCGACGGACTCTTCGTCGGCCTCGAGTCGCGCAGCTCCGGCCCGGTGCGCATTCCGCGGGATCGAGCGACTCGCTCGGCCGTCGGCTTCACGAACCTCTATCCCCTCGGCGAAGGCGCGGGCTACGCCGGCGGAATCATGAGCGCGGCCCTCGACGGCGCGAATGCGGCGTTGGTCCACCTACGCGCGCTCGCGTGCCCGAGCGCGACGCGCTAGGTTGGAAGGCCATGTCGACCGAACCCAAGTCGGGCGGACGCGCGAAGAAGGTGACGACGCGCTCGCTCGTGCAGATGAAGGAGCGCGGCGAGAAGATCGCGGCGTTGACGGCCTACGACTTCCTCTCGGCGCAGCTGGTCGATCAGTCGGGCATCGACGTGATCCTCGTCGGCGATTCGGCGGGGATGGTGATCCAGGGGCACGAGACGACGGTGCGCGTGACGCTCGAGCAGATGCTCTACCACACCGAGGTCGTTTCGCGCGGCGTCGAACGAGCGCTCGTCGTCGCCGACATGCCGTTCATGTCGTTCCAGATCAACGCCGACGAAGCCGTCCGCAACGCGGGCCGCATGATCAAGGAAGCCGGCGCCGAAGCGGTCAAGCTCGAAGGCGGCGCCGGCATCGCGAAGACGATCGAGAAGATCGTCGGCATCGGCATTCCGGTGATGGGGCACCTCGGCCTGACGCCGCAATCGATCCACAAGTTCGGCACGTACCAAGTGCGCGCGACCGAAGCGGTCGAAGCCGAGGAAGTGCGGCGCGACGCGAAGGCGCTCGAAGCCGCCGGCGTGTTCGCGATCGTGATCGAGAAAGTTCCGGCGAAGCTCGCCGACGAAGTCTCGAAGTCCGTGAAGGTGCCGGTGATCGGCATCGGCGCGGGCGCGGGTTGCGACGGACAGATCCTGGTGACGCAGGACATGCTCGGGATCTACACGCGCTTCCATCCGCGCTTCGTGCGGCGCTACGCCGAGCTCGGCAAGGCGATGCAGGCGGCCTTCGAGCACTACGTGCGCGACGTCAAGGCGAAAGAGTTCCCGTCCAAGTCCGAGAGCTACTGAGCTCGCGTTTCCCGCGCGATGATCCACGACCTCGCCGAAGCGCGCGTCGAGCCTGCGGCGGACTACGACTTGGTGATCGTCGGCTCCGGCCCGGCCGCCATGACGCTCGTGCGCGAACTCGCCGACTCCGGCGTGCGCATCGCGGTGCTCGAGAGCGGCCGTCGCGCGCCGACGCCGTTCGGCGATCGATTGCGGCGCGTCGAGAGCGACGGCATTCGCATCAAGGACTATTCGCGCGAGCGCGTCTTCGGGGGCGCGTCGACGACGTGGGCCGGGCTCTCGAGTCCGCTCGATCCGATCGACTTCGCGACGCGCAGTTGGCTCGGCGAGTCGGGTTGGCCGATCGAGCGCGACGAGCTCTTGCCGTACTACGCGAGCGCCGAGCGCTATCGCTTCCCGTCGCTCGCGATGTTCGGAGGCAAGCTCGCGGGTTTGCGCGAGAAGGGCGAGTGGCGGCCGACGTGGAACGTGCTCGAGGAGAAGGTCTTCCTCGCGTGCGCCGAGCCGCAGAACTTCGCGCGGGAACACGGCGAGGTCTTCGCGAACGCAGGCGTAGAGCTCTTTCTCGACGCGACGGCGCTCGCGCTCGTCGGAGAGCGTTCGAGCGGCCGCATCGAGCGCGCGCGCGTGCGCACGTCGACCGGACGCGAACTCGACTTCCGCGCCGGAACGTTCGTCGTCGCGACCGGCGGGCTCGAGAACGCGCGGCTCCTGCTCGCGTCGCGCGATCTGTGCGATCGCGGCCTCGGCAACGAGCACGATCAAGTCGGCCGTTGGCTGATGAACCATCCGAAGAACTACCACGGCATCGTCAAGCTCACGCGGCCGCTCGTCGAGCTCCCGTACTACTTCGGCGCGTTGCACCAGGGCTTCGCCGGTTACGCGGGGCTGCGGTTGAACGAGAAAGTTCAGCGCGAGCGCGAGCTCGTCAACAGCTACGTGCGCTTCGAACCGCTCTTCCCGTGGTCGGATTCGCGCGGCGTCGAGTCGTTGGTCGCGCTCGCAAAGCGCAGCAAGCTGGTGATGAAGCGCGTGCGCGGCGGCGGAACGAAGACGGTTGCGCTGCGCGATTACTCGGAGACCGGCGACGATTCCGATCTCCAGAACGAGCGCAAGACCGCGGCCGGTTGGATTGGGCTCGGTTGGAACGTGATCGCCGACGCGCCGCGCGTTGCGCGTTACGCGTACAACCGCGTGCTCGCGCGCTCGCGGCCGAAAGTGCGCGCGGTGCGCCTGCGCAACTTCATGGAGATGGAGCCGAATCCGGAGAACCGCGTGATGCTGGGGAACTCGAAGGACGAGCTCGGCCAGCCGCTGACCGTCGTGCGTCACCGCCCGACCGAACGCGATCGCCGTTCGCTGATCGAGCTGCACGCGGCGTTGCGCGAGGAGCTCGCGGCGACCGGGCTCGGCGAGCTCGAAACGAATCTCTCGCGCGCCGAACCGTGGCCGATCGATCAAGACGCGTCGCACCACATGGGCACGACGCGGATGGGCCGCGATCCGCGGCGTTCGGTCGTCGATCGCGACCTGCGTCTGCACGCGACTCCGAACGTCTTCCTCGCCGGCGCGTCGGTCTTTCCTACGAGCGGCTGCGCGAACCCGACGTTCACGCTCACGGCGCTGTCGATTCGTCTCGCGGAACACCTGAAGACGCGCGTTCTCGCATCGCGCGCGGAGACGAAAGCATGACGCCGCGTCGCGTGTGGATCGTCGGAGCGGGCAAGCGCGTGCGCGAGACGGCTTTGCCGGCGCTCGCGGCGGCGGGGGACGCGTTCGAGGTGCTCGGGATCTTCGGCCGCAGCGCGCGCAACGAGACGCTCGCGGGGAAGAGCCGCGAGATCCGGCCGCTCGCGTCGCTGGTCGCGAGCGATCTCTCGCGCGCGGACCTCGTCTACCTCGCGGTCGGCAAGCAGTCGGTGCCCGAAGTGCTCGCGACGCTCGCGAGGTTCGAGCTCGGGAACGTCGATCTCCTGATCGACACGCCGGTGCTTCTGTTGAAGCACTTCCGCCACTCCGCGCGCTTTCGACTCTTCCGCAACGCATGGGTCGCCGAGGACTGCGCGTTCCTGCCGTGGTTCGATGTCGTCCGCGCGGAGTTCGCGGGCGGCGCGCTCGGGCCTTTGCGCGAAGCGCGTTTGATGCACGCGGCGTACGCGTACCACGCGTTCGCGACGTTGAAGGCGCTCTTCGGCGTCGAGCGCATCGCGGGCGCGCGGCGCGTGCGCGACGGGAACGGATCGCGAAGGCTCGTGCGCATCGACGCCGAGCGCAGCGCGCTGATCGCCGAGCCGCGCGACTACTCGAAGGGCTGGATCGAACTCGTGTGCGCGCGCGGCGCGATCATCGAAGGGCGAAGCGGCGCGAGCGGTTCGCTCTCGCTCGATCCGATCGTCGAGTCGGGCGCGTGCGTCGGCTTCCGTGTCGGCGAGCGCACGTTGCGCCTCGCCGCGCGCGAGATCGAGCTGATGAGCGGCCCCGCGCCGACGCTCGGCGTCACCGCGCGCATGGAAGCGATGAAGCGCGTGGGCTTCCTGCGTCTGCTCGAGTCGATCGCGGCCGGCCGCGGCGCGCATCCGCTCGCGAGCGGCCTCGACGACATGCTGGTCGACTACTGGCTCGAGAAGACCGGCCGGTGGAGCGCGAACTCGCTGACGAGCATCGACTCCGCTCTCGCGCGCGGACTCTACGGCACGCTCAGTCGCGTCGTGGGTCGCTAGCGTTGCGCCCGAGCTTCGCCGCGAGTTGGTCGCCGTATTCCTGGTGCGCGGGGCCGAAGCCGCGCTTCTCGAGCAGCAACGCGTAGCGCAAGGCGGCGGTCGTGCGTTCGGAGACCAGCTTCCGTTTCGCGCCCTCGTCGTGGCACGCGGCGATCAGGTCTTCGAGGCGCAGCACTTCCTTCCTGAGCTCGAGCTCCTCCGGCAGAACTCCGGCGCTCTTCAACACGATGTAGCCCACGCGCAGGTCCTCCGGCACGCGCGAGAGATCGTCGAGGTCGAGCGGTCGTCCCGTACCGCTGAGACGTTCGAACTCGCCGCGTTCGAGCGCGGCCTCGATCTTCCGGTCGGCGATGCGCTCGAAGGCGTCCATGCGAAGCGCGACCGCGCGGCGCTCTACGGCTTCTTGTCCATCGCCTTCTTGAAGAGCGCGCCGAGGTTCGTCTTCGCCTCGACTTGCGACGTCTTCTGCAGCACTTCGTCGATCACCGAGCCGTCGACGGAATCCTCGGAGCCGATCAACGCGCCGCGTTCGTCGAACCGCGTCAACGCGATGCGTTTCCCGCGCGGATCGACGGTCAGCACGCGCACCGAGATCGTTTCGCCGGGCTTGACGACGTCCTGGGGCCGACGCACGCGCTCCTTGCCGCCGGCCGTGGTGCCGAGTTGGCTGACGTGCAGCAAACCTTCGATGCCGGGGAAGACCTCGACGAACGCGCCGAACTCCATCAAGCGCACGACGCGGCCGGTGATCTGCAGTCCGGGCGTGATGCGGTTGCCGACTTCGTCCCACGGATCGGCTTCGAGCTCCTTCATCGAGAGCCCGATGCGCCGGCCGCCGTCCTCGATCTTCATGATCTTGGCTTTGATCTGTTGGCCGACGTGGACGACGTCCGACGGATTCTCGACGCGCGTGCGCGAGAGCGCGGAGACGTGCACGAGCCCCTCGAAGCCGCCGAGGTCGACGAAGCAACCAAAGGCTTCGACGCGGGTCACCTTGCCTTGGATCACTTGTCCGACGGCGAGACCGCCGACCGCTTCTTGGCGTTGGCTCTCGCGCTCCTTCGACAACACGCTGCGGCGGGAGACGAGCACGCGCTTCTTGTCGACGTCGACTTCCAGCACCTCGACCTCGAACGTCTGACCGATGAACTGCGCGAGGTTCTCGATGCGCTCGAGCGCGACGTGCGACGCCGGCATGAACGCGCGCAGCGGCCCGATCGCGAGCTCGAGCCCGCCGGTGTTCTGTCCGCTGACGCGCGCCTTGACGCGCGAGCCGACTTCGACTTCGTTCCACGCGGCGAGCGCCTTCGCTTCGCGGCGCGAGAGTTTCCACAGGCCCTCCTCTTGGCCGTGCGCGGAGAACTCGAACACGTCGCCGACCTTGGGCACGTCGTCGAACTCCGAGAGCGCGATCACGCCTTGCGCGCGCGGCCCGAGCTCGACGATCACGTCCTTGCCGCTGACGCCGGCGACGACGCCTTTCCAGAGCGTCGGACCCTTGACCGCTTTCGCTCCCTTCGCGCCCTTGGCGGGCGCGCGCCCGAGCTCGTCGAGGTCCTGGAGGTTGATGCCCTCGAGGGCGGAGTCGATCTCTTGGCGCAGCGGGTCGTTGGAGGCAGGGTTCGTCATGGTTCGCGCGGGTTCGGGGCGGAGCATTGTAGGAACGCGCCGCGTTCGCGCCAGGACGGCGAGCTCGGTCCGGATTCGCGACGTCGCGCTTGCAGGTCCGACGAACGCCGGTGGGATGAAGGCCCATGTTTTTGCCTCGCGCTCCGCTTCCGGTCGCGGTCCTCGGCGCCACCGGCGTCGTCGGCCAGCGTTTCGTCGCGCGCCTCGCGCGCCATCCGTGGTTCCGCGTCGTCGCGCTCGCGGCGAGCGAGGGGAACGTCGGCAAACGCTATGACGAAGCGTGCGCGTGGCGCCTCGCCGGCGACGCGTACGGGCCGGCGTGGGGCGGGCTCGGTTCGCAGCGTCTGGTGCGCGCGTCGCCCGACGCGTTCGAAGCGGCGTTGGTGTTCTCGGCGCTCGACACCGGTCCCGCGCGCGAGCTCGAGCCCGCGTTCGCCGCCGCCGGCGCGTCGGTGTTCTCGAACGCGAGCGCGTTCCGCATGGACGCCGACGTGCCGCTCTTGATCCCCGAGGTCAACGCGGACCACGTCGAGCTCGTGCGCGTTCAGCAGAAGCGCCGCGGCACGCGCGGCGCGATCGTCTGCAATCCCAATTGCACGGCGACGGTGTTGACGTTGGCACTCGCGCCGCTCGCGCGGCGTTTTGGATTGCGCGAGGTGATCGTCACCAGTTTCCAAGCGGTGTCGGGCGCGGGTTATCCCGGCGTCGCGAGCCTCGACGTGCTCGGCAACGTGTTGCCGTACATCCGCAACGAAGAGGAGAAGTTGGTCGAAGAGCCGCGCAAGCTGCTCGGCGTTCTCGTGGGCGACGCGTTGCGGCCCGCGGAGTTCGCGTTGTCCGCCGCGTGTTATCGCGTGCCGGTGCTCGACGGCCATACGTTGTCGGTGTCGGTGCGGCTCGCGAACGCGGCGAAGCTCGACGACGTGCGCGCGGCGTTCGCGAGTTTTCCGAGCGCGATCGCCGAGCTCGGGCTGCCGAGCGCGCCGGCCGTGCCGCTGCGGCTCCACGACGTCGAGGATCGTCCGCAAGTGCGGCTCGACGTCGAGAGCGAGCGCGGCATGCAAGTCCATGTCGGACGCGTGCGTGAGTGCGGCGTGCTCGACTTCAAGTTCACGGCGCTCGGTCACAACGCGGAGCGCGGCGCGGCCGGAGCTTCGGTGCTCGACGCGGAACTCGCGCTCGCCGTCGGCGTTCTTTCACCGTGACGAAGATCCTGAAGTTCGGAGGTTCCTCGCTCGCGAGCGCGGAACTCTTGCGCCAAGTCGCGGCGCTGGTCCGCGCCGCGTTGCCGGACGCGCCGATCGTCGTGTTGTCGGCGTCGGGCAAGACGACCGACGCGTTGCACGCCGCCGCTCGCGCGGCGGAACGCGGTGACGTCGCGGTCGCTCGCGAACGCGCGAGTGAAGTGCGCACGCACCATGCGGAGTTGGCGCGCGGACTCTTCGGCGACTCGATGCCGCCGGAGCTCGCGGCCGAGCTCGATCTCGAGTGCACGGCGCTCGAACGTCGCTTGGACGGCGTCGCGTTGTTGCGCGAACTCTCGCCGCGGTCGCTCGACGCGATCGTGAGCGCTGGAGAACTGCTCTCGACGCGCCTTTTCGCCGCGTGGCTCGCGCGCGAGGAGCTCGACTGCGAGTGGTTCGACGCGCGGCGCGTGTTGCGCACCGACGCGCGCTTCGGCTCCGCGGAGCCCGACGTTGCGCGCATCCGCGAGCTCTGCGAACGCGAACTCGGGCCGCGCGTTCGTCCCGGACGCGCGATCGTGACGCAGGGCTACATCGGCTCGACCGCGGCGGGCGTGACGACGACGCTCGGCCGCGGCGGCAGCGATTGGTCGGCCGCGTTGCTCGGCGCCGCCGTCGGCGCGAGCGAAGTGCAGATCTGGACCGACGTCGAGGGCGTGTACTCCGCCGATCCGCGCGTCGTGCCCGCGGCGCATCCGATCGCGGAGTTGTCGTTCGCCGAAGCCGCGGAGCTCGCCGCGTTCGGCGCGAAGGTGCTCCATCCCGCGACGATCCAACCGGCGATCGAACGGCGCATTCCCGTGACCGTGCGCCACACCGCGCGGCCGAACGGACGCTTCACCACGATCCGCGCGGAGGCGGCGAGCGGTCGGCCGCTCGCGGGCCTCGCCAGTCGCTCGCCGGTGACGTTGTTGACGGTGACGTCGACGCGGATGCTCGCCCAAGCGGGCTTCCTCGCGCGCCTCTTCGAAGTCTTCGGGCGCCACGGCGCGTCGGTCGACCTCGTCGCGACCGCGGAAGTCAGCGTCTCGTCGACGCTCGAGCCCGATGCTCCGCTCGACGCGATCCGCGCCGAGCTCGAGCCCTTCGCCCGCGTCGACGTCGTCCCCGATCGCGCGATCGTCGCCGTCGTCGGCGAGCGCCTGAAGCTGACGCCGGGCACCGCGGCTCGTGTGCTCGCCGCCGCGGGCGAAGTCCACATCGAGTTGATCTCGATGGGGGCGAACGAGATCAACCTCAGCCTGGTGGTCGGACGCGAGGACGAGCACGAACTCGTCCGGCGTCTCCACGCCGCGTTGCTCGAGACCGACCGGCCGACCGGTTCTCCAGCGAGATAGTGTTCGGACACCTAGCGACTCGAGGCCGCTTCGGTAGAACTGAGAATCGCCCTCCTGATCGACGTCCCGCGGTCTGCACCCAACTTCCTCCGGAGCAACCATGTCGATTCGATTCGCGCTCGCCGTGTTCGCCGTTCTGATCTCGTGCGGTGTCGCCGCGGCGCAGACTACGGTGCCGATCCGCGGCGACGTGAAGTTCGGCGGCTTCTACGACGCGCGTACCGGTCGGCGCTCGATGCAGGCGAAGGCGACGACGAACTCCGCGCCGACCGTTTACAACAACACCTGCACGGCGCAGTCGTATCTTCCGTTCGGAACCTGCATCGAGGTGTTCGACGAAGGTCGCCTGCCCGGGCCGGGCGAAGCCTGCTCGTCGGCCGCGAGCTACCAGCCCGTGCTCTACGAAGTCGGCTACTGCACGGCCGCGATCGGTGGCGCCGTCGACCTCGACTTCGCGCTCTTCGACACCGGGCAACTCTCGCTGTGCGAGACCTCGATGGCGTACGCGGGCGAGACGCCGCTCTGGCGCTTCGACAGTTCGGCGCTCGGCTTTCCGTTGCCGGGCTCGACCACGAGCGGCGTCCTGAGCTGCTGGCAGATCGCGTTCACGTGGGGCACGTCGTCGCCGTGTCTGAGCTCGGGATTGCCGTGGGAGCGCTTCCACTACTCGACGCGCAACAACAACACGCCGGCGCAGACGGGCAATTTGCTTGGCGGGCCGATGCTCGCCGGCGTCGGCGGACAAGGTGTCGGGATGGGGACGTTCTGCAACGGTTATCCGAGCTGCATCACCGGCCTCGGCAACGACGACCAACTGTGGGTGAACGTCGACGGCGTGCCGGTCGGAGGGACGGCGCCTCCGTGTGCGCTCACTCCGCCGGGCGTTCCGCCGACGACCGGTTGCGTCTCGTTCGGCGGTGCGCCGTTCGCGGGACTCTACGCGCGCTTGGAGGCCTGGCAGAACGGACCGTGCGTTCCGGCGGTCGGTTCCTACTGCACGGCGAAGACGACGAGCGCCGGCTGCATGCCGATCCTCACGTGTTCCGGCGGACCGTCGGCGTCGGCGACTGCGGGGTTCCAGCTCGCAGCTCTCGGTCTGCGCCCCAACAAGTTCGGGATCTTCTTCTACAGCACCGCCGGTTCGCAGATCACGCCGTTCCAGGGCGCGTGGTTGTGCATGAAGTCGCCGCTCAAGCGTTTGCCGGTGCAGAACACCGGCTCGTCCGGTCCGGCGTGCGGAACGGATCCGACCACCGGCGTGATGACGCGCGAATTCAACACCTACATGTCGACGTCGACGGATCCGACGCTCGTGGCGGGCGCGAGCCTCAGGCTCCAAGCGTGGACGCGCGATCCGCCGGGGGCGTTCGGGACGAGCCTGACCGGCGCTCTCGTCACGACGATCGCGCCTTAGCGGACGTTCGTCGCTCCGTGCGCGTCACTTGCGCCGCGTCACGATCGTGGTGCTCGCCTGATCGGTCGGCCAGAGCACGATCTCGCCGACGTTGACGTGCGGCGGACGCGTCAGCGCGAACACGATCGCGTCGGCGACGTCGGACGGCGCGAGCGGCGTCATGTTCTCGTAGACCTTCGCCGCGCGCTCCTGGTCGCCGCGGAAACGCACGACCGAGAAGTCGGTCAGCACCATCCCCGGATCGACGGTGGTCACGCGGATGCGTTTGCCCGCGAGGTCGAGGCGCAGGGACTCGTAGATCGCGCGCACCGCGTGTTTCGTCGCGCAATACACGTTGCCGCCGGGATAGACCTGGCGACCGGCGACGCTGCCGAGCAACACGAGATCGCCGCGTCCGCGCGCGACCATCGGCGGCAGCACGGCGTGTAGCGTGTGCAAGAGCCCCTTCACGTTGGTGTCGAGCATCTCGTTCCACTCGTCGACGTTGCCGTCCTGGATCGAGCCCATGCCGCGGCCGAGGCCGGCGTTGAGCACGGCGCCGTCGAGGTCGAGCTTCGCGAGCACGCGCTCGCACGCCGCGGCGTCGCGGACGTCCAGTTCGACGGCGGTCGAGTTCGCGAGTTCATTCGTGAGCGCGTCCAAACGTTCCTTGCGCCGCGCCGCGAGCACGACGCGCGCGCCCTCGGCCGTCAAAGCTCGCGCCGTCGCTTCGCCGATGCCGGCGGTCGCGCCGGTGACCAAGATCCTGCGTTCGTGGAGTCGTTGCATCGCGGTAGTGTAGGGGCCGCGCGCTCGGAGCGAAAACGAGCCGCGAACACGATGAAGAACACGCTGCTCACCGTCTGTCTCGCCGTCGTTGCGTTCGCTTGCGCGGCGCCGAAGCCCGCGTTCGCACCGACCGAACGCGCTCGCGCCGAGCTCTACTCGAACGGCACCGTCTACGTCGGAGCGCCCGAGTGGCGGCGCGTCGAGGCGTTGCTCGTGCGCGACGGCCGCGTCGTCTTCGCGGGCGAGCGCACGGAAGCGCTGCGGCGCGCGAGCGAACTCGACGTGCGCGAGTTCGATCTCGCCGGTCGCGTCTTGATCCCCGGCCTCGTCGACGCGCACGGACACCTCGAAGGCTACGGCGACGCGCTCGGCATCGTCGACCTGCGCGGCGTCGCGACGTTCGAGGAAGTCGTCGCGCTCGTCGCCGACAGCGCGACGCGCGTCCCCGCCGGAACGTGGGTGCGCGGGCGCGGCTGGGACCAGAACCTGTGGCCGACGAAGGCGTTCCCGAATCACCAAGCGCTCAGCGCCGCGACGCCGAATCATCCGGTGTTCCTCGAGCGCATCGACGGCCACGCGGCGCTCGCGAACGCGAAGGCGCTCGCGCTCGCGGGCCTCGACGGCGACGTGCGCGGTCGCGATCGCATGCAAGGCGGCGAAGTTTTGTTCGACGGCGAGGGGCGCGCGACCGGCGTGTTGATCGACGCGGCGATGGGGCAGGTCGAGCGTGTGATCCCCGCGCCGACGCTCGACGAGCGTTGGGCGCGGATCGAGCGCGCGACGCGTGCGCTCGTCGCCGAAGGCTTGACCGCCGTCCACGATATGGGCGTGCCCGCGGAGCTCGCGCAGCGTTTCGTCGAAAGACCGCTCGCGCTGCGCGCGTTCGTGTACGTCGCGGGGAACGAAGGCATCGACGCTGCGTTGCGCCCGATGCGTTCCACGTCGGCGACGAGCGCGAACGAAGTCGTCGGCGTGAAGCTGATGATCGACGGCGCGCTCGGTTCGCGCGGTGCCGCGTTGCTCGCCGACTACAGCGACGCGCCGGGCGAGCGTGGTCACCTGTTGATCGTCGAAGCGCGTCTCGCGGAACTCGTCGAGCGCTGCGCGATGCAAGGTCTGCAACCGGCGACGCACGCGATCGGCGACTATGGCAATCGCGCGGTGCTCGACGCGCTCGAGAAAGTCGAGGCGCACAGGCCGGAGCTCCGCGAACTCCGTCCGCGCATCGAGCACGCGCAGATCGTCGCGCCCGAGGACTGGCCGCGTTTCGTCGCGCTCGGCGTGATCCCGTCGATGCAGCCGACGCACGCGACCAGCGACATGCCGTGGGCCGAAACGCGCGTCGGCTCCGCCCGCATCGCCGGCGCCTACGCTTGGAAGCGTCTCTCGGGTCCGAGCACGCCGCTCGCGTTCGGGAGCGACTTCCCGGTCGAGAAGCCGAACCCGTTCGAGGGTCTGTCCGCGGCGATCACGCGCTGTGACGTCCACGGCTCGCCGGTCGGTGGTTGGTTGCCGGAGCAGAAGCTCACCGCGCGCGAAGCGCTCGCCGCGTTCACGACCGGCGCGGCGTGGGCGGTGCATCGCGAGCAGGATCTCGGTCGTCTCGCGCCCGGATACCTCGCCGACTTCGTCGTGATCGACGTCGATCCGCTCGCGTGCGAGCCGAGCGCTCTGCTCGCGACGCATGTCCTCGCGACCGTCGTCGGCGGCGAGGTCGTGTACGGACGGCTGGAGCCGCATCAACCCGCGCAGTAGGCTCTGCCCGATGGTCCACATCGACATTCGCTACGAAGGCGGACTGCGCTGCCGCGCGGTCCACGGTCCCTCGCGCGTCGAGCTCGTCACCGACGCGCCGCTCGACAACCACGGCAAGGCGGAGAGCTTCTCGCCGACCGACCTGTGCGCGACCGCGCTCGGCGCGTGCATGTTGACGACGATGGGCATCGTCGCCGAGCGCCACGGCTGGGACCTGGCCGGCACGCAGGTCACCGTCGAGAAATCGATGGTCGTGCAGCCGGTGCGCCGCATCGGCAAGCTCGACGTCGTCATCCGCGTTCCTCGCGACTTCGACGCGCAGGTCCGCGCCACGCTCGAGAAGACCGCGCTGCTCTGCCCGGTCCACCAGAGCCTCGCCCCGAGCGTCGAGATCCCGCTGCGCTTCGAGTGGGGCGTCGCCGCGCTCGCGTGAAGATCGCGTTCGCCCGAGCGAGTTTCCGGAAGTTTGCGAAAGCGACCGGTCGCCCGGAGCGTCTGGAGGGTTAGAGGTCGTCGCGCGCCATTCGGGTGGTCCGTCGCTTACCCGAGCGACCCGAAGCGGACCGGCGCGCGGATTCGCCATGCTCAAGTCGATCGTCGTCCTTCTCGCGTTGCTCGTCCCCGTTTCCGCTCTGCACACCGACACCGATTTCGCGGCGTTGGCGGAGCAGTACAAGAACACCCACGGCCTCGCGGGCAAGTCGCAAGGTGACGTCGACTTCACGCGGTTGCTCGACGACCAGTACGTCCACGCCGAGATCGGCGTGATCGACGCGCGCTACCCGAAGTCCGACGTCACCGACAAGACGCGGGTGAAGGAGCTGCAGGACCTCTCGCTCGCGCTGATCGACCTGCACCTGCGTTGGCTCGACTGGGCGGGCGCAGGCAATCCGGCCGAGACCGCGCTGCGCAAGGACCTCGCTTCGTTCCGCAAGGCGGTCGCGGGCGCGCACCCGCCGACCTGGGGCGCGGCCGGCGCGACGACACCGAACGAGTTGCCGTTGGTGCTCGGCCTGAAGGCGGACTCGGTCGAGCTCGCGCGCAAGATCGGCGCCGAGATGCGCTCCGGCGAAGCGTTCGGCATGCACCCCGCGCGCACCGAACCGATCCAGATGCTGTTCGCTCCGTCGCGTTTGCAGTTCGCCGAACTCGGCGCGTTCATCGGTTGGCTCGACGATCTGAATCGCGCGTCGTTCTGGGTCGAAGGCATGCCCGCGTGGGCGGATCTCTACTGGAACGATCGCCAGGTGTTGCCGCTGGTCTATCCGTCGCCGAAGGCTTCCGCGGACGATCTCTCCGCCGGCTACTCGATGAACGATCGCGAGAAGACCGGTCTCGTCGAGTACGTCGCGCAGCGCGGGATGCACTCGATCCTGTGGTTCTTCTACGGCGATCGTCTCGACCTCGCGTTCGAGTCCGGGCTCGCGCTCGAGGTCGTGATCACGCTCTACGGCGAGAACAACACGCGCACCGGCTCGGCGACGCGCGGCAACACGACGCAAGCGCGCGAGATGTTCGTCCCGGGCGGAGCGTCGCAAGGCGGCACGTTGCCGAAGCTGAACGCGGACAGCGCGTGGCGCTCGTTGCTCGGCGCCGACCATTTCGTCAAGGCGTTGCGCGAGTCGCAGAAGGCCGGCGCGCGCGACGGTTCGCGCGGCGGGAGCAAGATCGCGTTCTTCGACATCGTCAGCGACGACACGTCGAAGCACGCGTGGGTGCGCGCTCCGTTCCTTGGGAGCGGGACGAAGGGCAAGGAGCTCCCGCCCGCCGAATTCCTGCAGGACTACGGCGAGTTCTACCGCGCGTACAAGGCCTGCTTCGCGTTCTGGCTCTCGACCGACGCCGCGCCGAAGGGCGGCAAGAAGGCGTCGGAGAAGCTCTTCTCGCAGTTGCTCGGCGCGCTGGTCTCCTCGCCCGAGGGCGCGACCTTCGAGGCGACGATCCAGTCGGTCTACGGCGTGCCGTACTCCGCGAGCGAGGAGGGCACCGACAGCCTCGAGTGGCGTTTCCTCGCCTGGCTCGGCCAGCAGAAGTAGCTCCTCCCCGAACGAAAGGCGGCGGAACCGCGGCCGAACGTCGGCGACGTTGACAGTCCGCGCCGGGTCCGATATCCCTCCACGCTGACAACTCGGCCGCGAACCTCCGAAGTCGGAGGTGTGGGGGAACCCGGTGTGATCCCGGGACTGGCCCGCAACCGTGAGCCGCGCGACACACGTCGCCGGCCTAGTCGGAATGCCCACGCCGCGGCGAGACTTCGCCTTCGGACGCAAGGAACTCCATTGATCTCCTCCTCGCGCGCGCTGTTCGCGCTCCTCGTTTGCGGCCTCTTCGTCGGCGCGTGTCGACGCGAACCCGCTCCGGTCGGCATCCCGGCCTCGGTTGCGGCGTCCGTGCCGCCGACGCGGATCGTTCCGGCGAGTTCGAGCGCCGTCGACTTCGTGTGCGCGTTGGTCGGGCCCGAACGCGTCGCCGGCGTGCCGGAACAAGCGATCGATTACTCGATCCTGCACTCGAGCGACCAACGCTGGGCGAAGACGCCGCGCTTCTACGCCTACCAGGCCGAGCCGTTGCTCGCGCTCGCGCCCGACCTCGTCGTCGTGTGTCCCTACCAATCGCGCGACACCAGCGAGCGCTTGAAGGACGGCGGCGTCGCGTTGTTCGAGCTCGGCGAGATCGCGAATTGGCGCGACGCGCGCGCGGCGTTGCTCGCGGTCGGCGAGCGCATCGGCCTGAAGCCGAAGGCCGAAGCGTTGGTCGCCGATCTCGATCGACGCGTCGCCGCGCTCGTCGAGACCGCCTCGCGCCGGCACGCGGTGCGCGCGATGTGCTACTCGAACTTCGGCTCGCAGGGTTGGACCGCGGGCTCGAAGACGACGATCGACGAGATCATGGAGCTCGCGGGCGTCACCAACGTCGTCGCGGTCGCCGGTCGCGAAGGGCACCAGACGATCTCGTTCGAAGAGCTGATCACGCTCGACCCCGACGTCATCATCGTCGGCGAGCCGCTGTCGACGCCCGCGAGCAGCGCCGGCGACCGCGGCGGCGCTTCGGAGCAGTTGCTGATGCACGAAGCGTCGCTCTCCGGACTGCGCGCGGTGCGCGAGCGTCGCATCCTGCCGTTGCCCGCGTGGTTCTTCGCGACCGGCTCCCACGAGATGGTGCACGGAGCCGAATTGCTCTCGACCGAAGTCGACGCGCTGCTCGCGCGCACCTCGGGAGCGGCGAAACAGTGAACCCGTCGCCGCGCCGCAGCCGGATCTTCGCGGCGTCGTTCGTCGTCCTGCTCGTCGTCCTCTTCTTCGCGTCGACGTGCATCGGACCGACCGTGCGCTTCGCGCCGGCCGACGCGTGGCGCGGGATCCTCGCGATGCTCGGGCTCGGGAAGCCGCTCGACGTCGCGACCGTCCAGACGATCCTCGAGCTGCGTGTGTGGCGCGCGTTGGTGACGATCGGCGTCGGTGCATCGCTCGCGCTCTCCGGCGGCTTCATCCAAGGGCTCTTCCAGAACGGCCTCGCGTCGCCGTCGTTGATCGGCGTCACCGGCGGCGCGTCGCTCGGCGCGGCGGTCGCCGTGTTGATCGTCGGCGGCTACGCGCCGCGCTTGGTACTCGAGCACATCGACGCCGGCGCGTACTTGATCCCGTTGTTCGGTTTCATCGGCGCGTTCGCGACGACGGCGATCGTCGTGTACCTCGCGAGCGGCGGGGGACGCACGTCGGTCACCGCGTTGCTCTTGACCGGCATCGCGGTCAACATGTGCGTCGCGGGACTCTTCGCCGCGCTGCAGTCGTTGACGCTCGCGAACTGGGAGGTCAGCCGCGCGATCCTCGCGTGGACGTTCGGCACGCTCGACGATCGCACCGGGTACCACGCGGGCGTCGTGTTCACGGGGCTCGCGCTCGCGCTCGCGTGCATCCCGTTCACCGCGGTCGAGCTCGATCTCCTGAAGGGCGGCGAGTCCGACGCGGCCGCGGTCGGCGTCGACGTCGCGCGCTTGAAGTGGACGGCGATCTTCGCGGCGGCGGTCTCCGCGTCGGCGGCGGTCGCGGTCGCGGGCCAGATCGCATTCGTCGGGTTGGTCGTGCCGCACCTCGTGCGCCTCGCGATCGGCGCGTCCCATCGCGTGTTGCTGCCGCTCTCCGTTCTCGGCGGCGCGGTCTTCCTGCTCGGCGCGGAGTTCGTGCAGCGTTGGTTGCTCGGCGACGCGGCGTTGCAGCCCGGCGTGGTGATGTCGTTGATCGGCGGGCCGTTCTTCCTCGTGCTCTTGGTGCGCGAACGCCGGGAGATCTCGGCATGGTGAACCACCTCGTCGCCAAGGACCTCTGCTTCGAATACCACGGCGGCATTCGCGCGCTCGCCGGCGCGTCGGTCGAGATCGCGCGCGGCGAACTGGTCGCCGTGATCGGTCCGAACGGCTCGGGGAAGAGCACGTTCCTGCGCTGCCTCGCCGGCCTGCTCGTGCCCTCTTCGGGCTCGGTGACCGTCGACGGCGAAGGCGTCGTCGCGCTGCCGCCGCGCGAACGCGCGTGCCGCATCGCGGTCGTGCCGCAGTTCCTGCCGCGGTTGCTCGACGTGCGCGTGTCCGACTTCGTGCTCGGCGGGCGCTACGCGCACCTCGGCCGTTGGCGCAGCGCGACGCAGCACGATCGCGCGGTCGTGCGCTCGAGTCTCGAACGGTGCGATTCGTTCGACGTCGCGGATCGTTTGATGAGCGAACTCTCCGGCGGGCAGCGTCAACGCGTGCTGGTCGCGCGCGCGATCGCGCAAGAGGCGGGCCTGTTGCTCGTCGACGAGCCGACGAACTCGCTCGATCCCGAGCACCAACTCGCCGTGTTCCGTTCGATCGCCGACTTGGTCGCCGGCGGACGCGCGGCGCTGGTGGTCACGCACGATCTCAACCTCGCGAGCCAGTTCGCGACGCGCGTGCTCGTGATGCAGAACGGCCGCACGGTGACCGACGGCGCCGTCGATCGCGTGTTGACGCCCGAGGTGCTCGAGCCGGTCTACGGTCCGCACCTTTTCTTCGGGCGTTTCTCCAGCGGTCGGCCGATCGTCGTACCTTGGGCCGACGAGCGTTGAGCATGTCCGAACAGCCGTCCGCCACCGATCCGCGTTACGCCGAGTACCTGCGCGCCCGTTCGCGCGGCGAGGACGACTTCCTGCGCTCGCTGAAAGTCGCGGCGCGTGAAGCGGGCTTGCCCGCGATCTGGATCGCGCCGGAACAGGCGAGCTTCCTCCAAGTCGCGTTGCGCGCCGCGCGGGCTCGCGCGGTGGTCGAGGTCGGCACGCTCGCGGGCTACTCGGCGATCGCGATGGCGCGCGCGCTGCCGGAGAACGGGCGCGTGATCACGATCGAGCTCGATCCGCGCCACGCCGATTTCGCGGAGGCCTGGATCCGGCGCTCCGACGTCGGCGCGCGCATCGAGCTTCGCCGCGGCGCGGGGACGATGCGTCTCGCCGAACTCGCAGCCGAGAGCGCCGACGCGCTGTTTCTCGACGCCGACAAGGCGAGTTACACGCTCTACCTGCGCGAGGCGAAGCGCATCCTGCGGCCCGGCGGACTCTTGTGCGTCGACAACGCGTTCGCGTTCGGTCGCTTGTTCGATGCCGGAGCGGTCGACGGCGAGGTCGCCGCGGTTCGCGCGTTCAACGAGGAACTCGCCGCGGACCGCGCGTTCGAGGCGTTGATCGTGCCGCTCGGCGACGGCCTGTGGTTCGGCGTCAAGCGCTGATCGCGGAGCTCACGGCGCGACGGTGTACTCGAGCGCGTCCGACAATGTCGTGTCGTTCGGCGGCGCGAAACCCGGATCGCGTCCCCAGAATTCGCACGTGACCGCCGTGCCGGGGGCGCGCAGCGCGCTCGCCGGATGCCCGCCGAGCGCGCCCGCCGCGAACGCGTTCAGGTCGATCGAGTAGACGCCCGAGCAGTCGCTCCCGCCCGAGCTCCCGCCGGAGTGCAGCAGCGGCGAGCGCAGAACGGGCGCGCGCACGCACAGGAAACCGCCGGTGAAAGGGGACGCGCTGCGGCCGGTCACGCTGTGCACGAGCAACCCGAATTTCCGGTTGCGCACGTTCGTCGCGCGCACGTCGAAACCGCCGCTCGCGGTCGCGCTCTGCACGCCGCTCCAGCCGATCGCTGGCGTGCAGCCCAGCGAGTTGATCTTCGCGGTGCAGTAGACGGTCGGCGCGAGCACCATGCCCGTCGAGAGATGGGCCGAGACCGTGTCGGTCGTCGCGTGCCGAGCGACGAGATCGACCTTGCCGTCGGCGTCGAGATCCGAACCGATCAAGGACGATGCACCCTCGCCGCCCGCGCCGAAGACTCGCGCGGTTTCGAAGCCTCCGAGGCCGTCGGCTCGCCAGACCACCAGGGCGCTCGCGCCCGACGCCCCGACGTCCGTTCGTCCGTCCCCGTCGAAATCGCCGACCACGACGTCCTCGAAACCCGAGATGGGCGGCGCCGACAGCGCGATCGGCGCGGCGAAGGCTCCGAAGCCGTCGCCGAACGCGACCGCGGCAGCCGCGCCCGACCCCGAGCCGCCGAGACCTGCGACGGCGAGATCCGATTTGCCATCGCCGTTCACGTCGCCGATCGCGAGAGCGAGCGGTCGCAGACCGAGCCCGAGTGTCGACGGTGCGAAGTTCCCCGACGCGTCGTTGCGGAGGATCGTGCAGTCGTTCGAGAGGTAATTGGCGGCGAGCAGATCGAGATCGCCGTCGTGCTCCAGATCCGCGAACGCGAGATCGACGGGAGCGTTCCCGGCGAAGACGGACGTCGGGAGCCCGAACCCGCCTGCGCCGTTGCCCTTGAAGACGTCGATCAGGTTGGACGCGGTGCCCGCGATGCCGGCGGCGTCGACCGTGCCGTTGCCGTCGAGGTCGCCGAGCTCGACGTCGATCAGGCGATGGCCGAAGCTGTGGAACGGCGCCGCCGGCGTCAGCCCTCCGTGGCCGTCGCCCAGCAGGACGTACTGGGGATACGGACCGGTCGGTGCGTTCGACGTGGCGACCACGTCCGGATCTCCGTTGCCGTCGACATCGGCGACGACCGCCGACGTGCACGAGAACGGGACGCCCGTCGAGGGCAGCGCCGTGAAAGCTCCGCTCGGACTCCCGAGCAGCACCGTGATCCCGTTGCCGGCGAGCACGAGGTCGTCGACGCCGTCGTGATCCAGATCGCCAGCGGCGAGTCTCGCGCCGTTGTTGCTCGGTGACGCCGGCGCGTGCGTGACGGACGCGATCGAAGCTCGGAATCCGCCCGCGCCCTCGTTTGCGAGGAGCGAGATGGAACCCGTGAATCCGGCGTCGACGAGCAGATCGAGTCGGCCGTCGCCCGTGACGTCGCGCAGTCGCGGATTGCCCGTCGAGCTCGCGACTTGATGGTGCGCGGCGAGCGAGAAGTTGCCGTTCCCGTCGTTGAAGAACACCCATGCGCCCTCGAGCGCGCCGTGCGTCGTGGTCGCGACCAAGTCGACGTCGCCGTCGGCGTCGAGATCGCCCGCGTCGACCTCGTTCAGGAGCCCCGGCGCGTTCGAGATCGGACCCGCGGTGAAACCTCCCGCGCCGTCGGCGAGCAGGACGCGCAGCTGCGAGGCGCCGGCGTAGACGAGATCGAGCTCGTCGTCGCCGTCGACGTCCGCGACACCGAAAGCATCGAACGCCTGCGGCGGCGTGAATGCGAAGCCTTGGGAGAACCCGCCTGCGCCGTCGCCGAGTCCCACTTGGATCTGCGTGTACACGCCCTGCGCGCCGAACGCACCGAGCACGTCGACCCGGGCGTCGCCGTCCGCGTCGCCGATGCGCAGCAACGCGAGACTCAGGCCCGAGCCGCTCAACGTCGACGTCACCGGCGCATCGAAGCGACCGGCCGCGTTGCCCGTGCGGACCGCGAGCGTCTGCGCCTGTCCCCACAGCACGTACACGAGATCGGCGCGCCCGTCGCCGTTCAGATCGGCCAGCGTCTCGAAGCTCCCGATCGGCGACGTCGGCGAGGTCACGTCGTGCGGAAACGCGCCGAGTCCGTCGCCGAGGTATGTGAAGAAGAGCCCCGGCGTCTGGGCCGCGCAGACGTCCGCTTTGCCGTCGCCGTTCACGTCGCCGGCGCCGACGAGCCGCAGGTTGAACACCGGCGCGCCGAACGCGGCGGCGGCCGCGAAACGACCTTGGCCGAGACCGTGGAAACTGCGCGGTTGACCGAGCCCGTCGACCGTCGCGAGATCCAAGCGTCCGTCGCCGTCGAAGTCCGCGGCGTCGGAACCGGCGGGAGCGCCGACCACCTTCAGGTGCGGGTTGGGGAAGAGCTCCTGCGCCGCTCTGCTCGTCTTCGCCGCGCAGACCGCGACCGCGCCGAAGACCACCACCGACCGAATACCCGCGATCCATTGTTTGGAGCACATGCAGCGGTTCCTTCTCGCGGACGGCTCCGCGCAGGCCGTCGGAGTCTCGACGGCGTGACCGATCCCTCGTCGCTCGTCGACATTCTAGGGGGCGCGCGGTCCTTCGTGATCGGCGACTTGCGGAGGATGTCGGGCCGAGCCCCGCTCGCCCTTGCAACCGCCGGTCGCTTTGGGATCCTTCGGCCCGCGGTGAACGCGGCAGGTCCTAGACGATTCGGTGCGACGGCGCTCGCGCTCTGGACGGCGGTCTTCGTCGCCGCGCGCGGTTGGCTCGTCGTGCAGCTCGCCGACGTCTTCATGTACGGCGAGGAGTTCGCCAAGGGCGCGGCGGCGAAGGCTTGGCGCGACGGCGTGCCGCTCGAGCACTGGCAACTCGCCTTCCATCCGTACGAAGGCGGCGGGTTCGTCACCAGTCACTTGAACGCGCTCGCGTTCGCGGCGGTCGGCGAGAACTTGCTCGCGCTGAAGCTCGTCGCGTTGTTCTTCGGCGTCGCGATCTTGTGGATGGGCGGCGTGTTCATGAGCCGCTGGTTCGGCGCGACGGCGGCGCACGCGTTCGCGGCGCTCTACGTGTTCGCGCCGGCGAGCATGCAGAAGCTCGGGCTGCTCGACCTAGGCATCCACTACCAAGCGTTGCTCTTCTCGCTCGCGATCCTGCACGTCGCGTTGTCGATCGGTTTCGAGCCCGAGCCTCGCGCGCGACGCTGGTTCGCCTTCGGGCTCGTGTCGGGGTTCGGGCTCTACTTCTCGTACCAGTGCGCGTTGACGATCTTGCCGGCGGCCATGTGGCTCGCGTGGCGCGCGCGCGCGCGGTTCGTCTCGGCGGCGCCGTGGGCGTTGCTCGGCGCGATGCTCGGGCTCGCGCCGATGGCGTACATGGCGTGGCACACCGGCTGGGCCGTCTTCGACATCCACGGCACCGACGTGCTCGGCGGCGCGGAGGGCGCGGCGAAGAGCGAGCTCGTCGACGCGGGAGCGGCGGCGCCCGGGACGTCGAAGCTCGAGTTGCTCGCCGCGTTCTGGACGAGCGTCGTCGCCGGTCGAAGCGCGTGGGATCTGGTCGGCGTCTTCGCGTTGCCGTTCGCCGCGTGCGTCGGTGCGTGGAATTTGCGGCGCGGTTCACGCGAAGCACGTCACGCGGGCGGCCTCGTGCTCGCGGCGTTCGCGCTCTTCCTCGTCGGCTACCTCGCGTCCGGTTTCACGGTGGGGCAGGTCTACCACTACTTCCGTTTGAATCGACTCTGTCCGGCGTGGATGGCGTGTGTCGTCGTCGCGGCGGCGGGGTTCGCGAACCGCGGAGGCCGCCGCGTCGTGCTCGGCCTCGCGACTTGGCTCGCGCTGGTCGCCGGAGCCGGCGATCTGCAGGGCGAGTCGCGCGCGGGCGCGGGAGGAACCGCGGCCGAGCGCGTGCAGATCCTCGTCCAGCGCAAGGGCTACGACTATCGCTTCTGGCTCGGCACCGTGCTGCCGCGCACCCAGCTCGAACGCGGCGCGCGCGTGCGCGTCGCGTTCGCGTTCCGCGAACCGGCGCGGTCGTGGCTCGCGGCGAACGTCGGCGAGCAGGTGTGGACGGCGCCGAGTCTTGCGCTCGACGACGCGATCGCGGAAGCGCGTGCGCTCGATCCGAGCGGCGAGCTGTTGCTCGGTTTCGGGCGGCCATTGAAGAAGCGCCTCGGCGGCACGTTGCGCACGCGCGTGGAAGCGCTCGCGACCCGGCCGGACGCCGACCGCGCGTTGCTCGAGGAAGCTGCCGGGCGCTTCGGTTCGGGCTTCGTCGCGAGCGAGGACGTGTTGCGCGCCGAGCTCGATGGTCTGCGCGGCGCGAACTTCTCCGACGCGTTCTGGCGCGGCTTCGGTTGGCGGCTCTTCGGCGCGCTCGGCGACGGACAGGTGGCCGACCTCGTGTACTGGAAGCCGATGCCGCCGCCGCTCTGGGCGAGCCGCGAGCGCGCAGCGCTCTTCGTCGCGAACGAGGAGCCGCGGGTCGCGGCGCTCGTCCTCGCGGGTTACGACGCCGCGGTCGCCGCGCACAGCCTCCCTTGAAACGACACGAGCCGCGTCGGACGCGGCTCGTGCGATTTGCGCTCGGTGGGAGCGACTACTTCGTGTTGACGGTCGGCACTTGCAGCGCGACGGCGTCGCGCGACTCGCGGCCGGACCAGATGTGAGCCCAGTCGCTGGAGTGGACGCGCTTGATGAACGACTTGCGGCGCTTGCGCACTTCGAGCCAGTCGCCGATCAGCACCGGGTGCTTGATCATCGCGACGAGACGTTCCCACTTGCGGTGGAGCTTGTTCGAGAACTTCGACATCTCGCGCGCGTGGACCTTCAGCAACTGGTCGCGCTCGGCGTGCAGCTCGGAATGCGAGAAGTGCGGGTGCTTGAACGTCTCGGTCGAATGCCAGTAGTGGAATTCGATGTCGGCCACGTCCATCAGGAGGTGCGGCTTCAGCTGCTCGAACACTTCGGTGCCGGGAATCGGTTGGAGCACCGAAACGCAGATCGCGTTCGGACGCGACTGGCGGACGATGTCCTCGGTCAGCCGGTGATCGTTGTGCTTCTCGTTCGGGAAGCCGTAGAGGATGAAGTACTTGAAGTACATCCCGACTTCGCGGTTCAGCTTCGCGCCGTTGACGATCTTCTCGGGCGTCAGGCCCTTCTTCATCGTCACGAGCACGTCGGGCGATCCAGATTCGAGGCCGTAGTAGACCTTCACGCAGCCGGCCTTGCGCATCCAGCGCAGCATCTCGAAGTCCATCGTGTCGAGACGCGACTCGCAGATCCATTCGAAGTAGAGGCCGCGCTTGACGATCTCCTGGCAGATCGCGATCACGCGCTTGCGCTGGATCGTGAACAAGTCATCGAACAGCACGAGCTGCGGCGGGTTGTACTTCTTGATCAGGAACTCCATGAGGTCCACCGTCTTCTCGGGGCTCATGGCGCGGTACTGACGCTGCGTCATCTCGGCGTCGCAGAACGTGCAGGCGTACGGGCAACCGCGGCTGGTGATCATCGTCACGCCCGGGTTGACCATCAGTCGCATGTACTTCGGGATGTCGTACAGGTGGTACGCCGGGTACGGCAGCGGGTCGATCTTCTTGACCAGCGCGCGGCGCGTCGTCGCCGTCATCACGCCGTCCTTCATGTACGTGATGCCGAGGATGTCGGCCCACTTCTCCGGGTTCTTGTACGCGGCGAGGATCTCGGGGAGCGTCTCGTCGCCTTCGCCTTGCACGCAGATGTCCGCCGCGCCGGCGTTGAGGAAGAACTCGGGGTTGGTCGTCGGGTGCGGGCCGCCGAGGATGACGAAGCGACCGATCTCGTCCTTCGCGATCTTGCCGAGCTCGCGCGCGCGGCGCGCGTTCGGCGTCAGCGACGAGATGCCGACGATGTCGGACCATTCCATCGCGCTGCGGATGTCGGAGAGCTCGTCGATCGAGTCGTCGAACAACTTGACGTCGTGTCCGAGAGCTTCGAGTTCCGCCGCGAGGATCGCGATCCCGAGCGGGGGATAGATCTCGTCGCGTGCGAGCTCGCCCTTCACGGCCTTGTCGTCGGAGAAGATGGCGGCCGCCTTCTCGCGGATGGCCTGGGACTTCGCGTAGATCAGAGCGACTTTCATGGAGGTGCTTTGGCTGGCTGCCGATCCGGAGGTGCGCGGCCCCGACCGACGGTCGGGGGTTCGAAAAGGATACCCCGCCCGGCCTAGACCGGACGGGCATCGAACCGTCTCGGGACCCCGCGGAGGGCAGGAGATGGTCGTCAGGAGTCTACCGTGAGCTGGAACCTGGGCAAGGCGGAAAGGAACGCGCATCCGCGTTCTTGCGTCGGGGGTGCGGCGCGCGAGCCCTAGCTCGCGCGCGGTTGGCCCGTCGAGGCGTGGGCCCTAGACTGGCCCGCGTGGCACAACGAGAGATGAAGAAGACTGCGGCGGAGGAAGAAGGTTTCGACGCTCGCTTGGCGCGTCTCGAAGGAATCGTCGCCGAGCTCGAGCGCGGCGACCTCGGCCTCGAGGCTTCCTTGGAGCGCTACCAACAGGGCGTCGAGCTCTTGCGCCAGTGCCACGGGGTGCTGCAGTCGTACAAGAAGCAGGTCCAGGAGCTCAGCGCCGGCGCCGAGGACGCGCTCAAGCCCTACGCGGGCGACCCCGACGCGCGCTGAAGTGCCGAACGCCGCCCTCGAAGCCTGGCTCGCCCGCGCGCGCGCCTTCGCCCAACGTTCCGTCGAGCGCGAGTTCGCGCGGGTCGCGCCGAGCGACGGCCCGCTCGCCGAGGCGATGCGGTACGCGCTCTTCGCGCCCGGGAAACGCCTGCGTCCGAGCCTGGTGTTGCTCGTGTGCGAAGGTCTGGGCGGTCGCGAGGAAGATGCCGTTTGCGCGGCGGCCGCGGTCGAGATGCTGCACACGTACAGCCTCGTGCACGACGACTTGCCGTGCATGGACGACGACGCGCTGCGGCGCGGACAGCCGACGTGCCACGTCGTGTTCGGCGAAGCGCTGGCGTTGCTCGCGGGCGACGCGTTGTTGACGGCGGCGTTCGAAGCGCTCGCCGGCGCACCGAGCGAGATCGTCGCGCCGAGCGTCGCGGTGCTCGCGCGCGCGGCGGGAGCCGAAGGCATGGTGCGCGGGCAGGTGCTCGATCTCTCGCTCGAAGCAACGGCGACCGAACGTCAAGTCGTCGACATGCACGCGTTGAAGACCGGCGCGTTGTTGTGCGCGGCGTGCGAACTCGGCGCGCTCGCGGCGCGCGCCGGCGCGGCGGAGCGCGAGCGCGTGCGCGTGTTCGGCGCGGCGCTCGGCGCGCTCTTCCAAGCCGTCGACGACATCCTCGACGTCGTCGGTGATCGCGCGGAGATCGGCAAGACGCCGGGCAAGGACGAGAAGCTCGCGCGCGCCACCCTGGTGCGGACGTCGGGCCTCGAGGGCGCGCGCCGCGCCGCCGAAAGAACCGCCGCCGAAGCCGCCGAGGCCGCTCGCGCCCTGGGCTTCGGGCCTTCCCACGAGGGACTTCTGCTGGTCGAGCACCTTTTGACCCGCACCCGCTAGACCGATACTTGCGTCTCGCGCCTGCTTCCGAGAGCCTGATGGCGGGTTCCGACTTCCCGCGAACCCCTCCGACACGATGAGCGAAACTCCCTCCCCGAGCCTCGACAGCGCGCGCCCCGACTACCTCTCGCGCATCGACGGCCCCGCGGACCTGAAGCGCTTGGCGCGGCCGGAGCTCCGCGATCTGTGCGATCAGATGCGCGCGTTCCTGCTCGAGTCGGTGCAGGAGACCGGCGGGCATCTCGGTTCGAACCTCGGCGTCGTCGAGATCGCGACGGCGCTGCACTACGTCTTCGACTTGAAGCGCGATCGCGTCGTGTGGGACGTCAGCCACCAGTGCTACCCGCACAAGATCCTGACCGGTCGCAAGGCGCGCTTCGCGACGATGCGTCAGACCGACGGCTTGTGCGGCTTCACGCACCCGGCGGAATCCGAATACGACTTGTTCCACACCGGCCACGCGGGCACGAGCATCAGTCTCGCGCTCGGCCTCGCGATGGGCACGAGCCACGAACCCGATCCGCCGTGCGCGATCGCGGTGATCGGCGACGCGAGCCTCGGCGCCGGCGTCGCGTTCGAGGCGTTGAACAACGCGGCGGCGAGCGGCGAGCGCGTGCTCGTCGTGCTCAACGACAACGAGTGGTCGATCTCGAAGTCGGTCGGTTCGCTCGCGCGCTACCTCTCGAAGATCCGCAGCTCGCGCACCGTGCAGCGCGCGAACCAAGAGATCCACAACCTCTTGACGTCGATCCCGGTGATCGGCTCGCGCGTCGATCGCGCGCTCGAGGATGCGACCGAGGTGATGCGGCATGCGCTCGTCCCCGGCCACGTCTTCGAAGGACTCGGCGTGACGTACGTCGGTCCGGTCGACGGCCACGACGTCGGCGCGTTGGTCGAGACGTTCGAGCGCGTGCGGAGACTCGACGGCGTCGTGCTCGTCCACGCGTTGACCGACAAGGGCAAAGGCCATCCGCAAGCGCCAACGCATCCCGAGCGCGTCCACGGCGTGAAAGGCACCGCGAAGATCGCGCGCGCCGATTCCGCGAAGGTCGTCGGCAAGGTCGCGGTCGCGAAACCGCTCACGGGACCGTCGTACACCAAGGCGTTCGCGGATGCGTTGGTCAAGCTCGCCGAGCGCGACGTGCGCGTGCACGCGTTGACCGCGGGGATGCCTTCGGGCACCGGGCTCGAGGAGTTCGCCGAACGCTTCCCCGCGCGTTTCCACGACACCGGCATCACCGAACAACACGCGGTCGCGCAAGCGGCCGGCATGGCGAAGAGCGGCCTGCGTCCGGTCGCCGCGATCTACTCGACGTTCCTGCAGCGCGCGTACGACCAGGTGTTCCAGGAGGTCGCGCTCCAGAACTTGCCCGTCGTGTTCGCGATGGATCGCAGCGGGCTCGTCGGCCAAGACGGACCGACGCACAACGGCGTCTTCGATCTCGCGTACCTGCGCACGTTGCCGAACATGACGCTGTGCGCGCCGCGCGATGCAACCGACATGCAGCGCATGCTCGAGTTCGCGCTGCGCCACGACGGTCCGGTGGGACTGCGTTATCCGCGCGACAATTGCCCCGGCGTCGAACGCATCCAACCGCGCGAGCGGCGCGAGATCGCGTTGGGCAAGGCCGAGGCGCTCTCCGAGGGCGGCGAGGTCGTGCTGTGGGCGTACGGCGCGTTGGTGCAGACGGCGCTCGAGGTCGCCGAGCGTTGCGCGCGCCGCGGCGTCGAGATCGCGGTCGTCGACGCGCGTTTCGCGAAGCCGCTCGACGAAGAGATGCTCGCGCGCGACGTGCAACGCTATCGCTACCTGTTCACGCTCGAAGAGCACCAACGTTGCGGCGGCTTCGGCTCCGCGGTGCTCGAGGCCGTGTCGCGTTTCCCCAACGTGCGCGCTTCGGTGCGCGTGCTCGGCCTTCCCGATCGCTTCATCGAACACCGCACCACGCGCGAGGAACAACTCGCCGAGGTCGGCCTCGACGCCGACGGCATCGAACGCGCGGTGCGTTTCGCGCTGTCGCCGAAGCTCGTCTAGGGGACGAACGAGTGCCGCGCTCCAAGCCCGTCGACGAGCGCCCGCGCGGGGACGTCGCAGGCCAAGTGCCCGCGCCGAAGAAGGGCGAGGTGCGTTCGGTCCTGGTGCTCGCCGATCTCGAGAAGCAGGGCGTGCGCGAGTTCCGCGCGCGTTTCCAGCCGTGGCTCGAAGAGCGCGTCGCTCGGGTCGAACTCGAAGGCGATGTGCGCGCCTTCTGTCGCCGGCGCGAGGCGCTCGACGCCGACGCGGCGGCGCGCGCAACGTTCGACCTCGTGATCGTGCTCGGCGGCGACGGCGCGATCCTCGGCGCGGTGCGCGCGTTCGGCCGCACGCCGTATCCGACGCTCGGCATCAACTTCGGTCGCGTCGGTTTCCTCGCGTCGACGCCGGCGTCGCGCGCGGAGGAAGTCGTCGGCGGCGTGCTCGACGGCCGCGGCGTGCTCGAACCGCGCATGCGCGTCGAAGCGCGTCTCGTGCGTCGCCGTGAACGGACGACCGCGACCTCGCTCGCGTTGAACGACGTCGTGTTGCAGCGCGGCGCGACGCAAGGTTTGTTGACGCTCGCGTTGTCCGTCGACGGCGCGTGGGTGACCGACTACCGCGCGGACGGTCTGATCGTCGCGACGCCTTCGGGCTCGACGGCGCACTCGCTCTCCGCGGGCGGGCCGGTGCTCGCGCCCGAGATGTTGGCGTTGGTGGTGACGCCGATCTGTCCGCAGGCGTTGTCGCACCGCCCGATCGTTCTTCATCCCGACAGCAAGGTCGCGTTGTCGGTCGAAGGTTGCTCCGGCATCACCAGCGTCGCGGTCGACGGCCAAGGTTTCTACCCGCTCGAGCAAGGCGACAGGGTCGAGCTCGCGCGCCATCCTCTCGCGTACCCGCTGCTCGGTTTCCCCGGCCTCGATCCGTATCGCCGTCTGCGCGAACGCCTCGGTTGGAGCGGCTCGCTGGGCAACCGCGCGCGCGACGACGGCCGCAGCGAACGCGCTCCCGACGAGAGCGGCCACGGGCCGCTGTAGTTCGCGTTCGCGCGCGAGAGCGTGAACCGAAAGCGGACGTCGCGGGCTTCCTTGCGATGGAGGACCGAACGATGACCGATGCCGCCTTTCGCCCGGAGGAGCTCGCGTCGCACGCCGAGTTCGTGCGCAGGCTGGCGCGCTCGTTGCTCGCGGACCCGAACACCGCGGACGACGTCGCGCAGGACACCGTGCGCGCCGCGCTGGAAGCACGGCCGCGCGGCGACGCGTTGCGTGCTTGGCTCGCGACGGTTGCGCGCAACTTCGCGCGCCGTGCACGGCGCGGCGAAGCGCGAAGACGTTCGCGCGAGGAGTTCGTCGCCCGCGAGGAAGCGCACGGCGCCGTCGACGCCGCGCTCGAGCGCGAGGAGACGATGCGTCGTGTCGTCGCGGCGGTCGGCTCGTCGCCCGAGCACTATCGCGCCGTGCTCATCCTCCGGTTCTACGACGACCTGCCGCCTCGGGAGATCGCGCGGCGGCTCGGCGTGCCGGTCGAGACGGTGCGCACGCGGCAGCGGCGAGCTGCGGACCTCCTGCGCGTTGAACTCTCGCGTGACGGCGCGGACTGGCGCTCCGCGCTTTTCGTTTGCGCGTCGCTCGCGCCGGCGAAGTCGACGCTCGCATGGTCGGTCGCGTTCTGCGGCCTCGTTCTGGTCTCGGTGGGAGTGTGGTTCGTTCGCGCGGACGCATCCGATCGACTCGTCCGTGCGCACGCCGATTCGGCGCCGGACTCTCCGCTGCTCGCATCGATGGCCGCAGAGCAACGATTTTCCGCGTCGGCAGACGGCGCCGACGAACTGCGAGGTCGCGTCGTCGACGAGGCCGGGTCGGCCGTCGCGAACTTCCCGATCCATGTGCTCGCGAGCGTCGATCCTTTCGCGGAGACGAATCCCGCGCCCAAGGTCGCTTCGGAGGATCTCGTCGGCCGAGCGTTTACGACGGGCGCAGACGGGAGCTGGTCGGCCGAGGATTGCGGGACCGAGCCCGTGCTCGTGCGGCTGGGTCACGTCACGGAGTTCGAGCCCGCTTCGCCGCAGGGCCGCGAGCGCTCGGTGATCGCGCCCGCCGCCGAAGTCGATTTCGTCGTACGTCGCGTCCCGACGGCGACCGTGATCGTCCGAGTGATCGACGGCCGCTCGCGACGTGCGCTCGAGCGCTTCGGCGTCAGCGTCCATGGCGATCGCGGCGCAGGCTGCGAGCACTCGGCGGAAGGGCCGAATCGCTACGACCTCGGCTTCTACTCCGCGCGCGCCGAGGCAGGAGTCGTGCGGCTCACGGTGCGCGTGCGTCCCGGCGAAGCGGGTTCGTTCCACGTCGCTCTCCGCGACGAACTCGCGCCCGACCAACAAATCGTCTTGCGAGTGGGCGAGACCACGGAGGTGGTCTTCGTCCGTCCCGACGGCGAGCGCGTGTTCGGCCAGGTCGTCGACCGGGACGGCAACGCGATCGAGGACGCGCTCGTGTTCTTCGGCGATCGAACGACGGGTCGCGGTGACGAAGCGTTCCGTCCGTTCGACGCGAAGCGCATCGTCGACGGCGCGCGCACGGCGGCCGACGGCTGGTTCGAGCTCGAGGCGCGCGGGCCGACGATCTCGGCGTGGCACGCCGCGTACTCGCAGACGACGGTCGAGCGCGATGCGTGCGGTCGCATCGTGCTCGGCCCGCTCGGCTCGATCCGCGGTCGTCTCGTCGATGCGTCGGGCGCGGCGCAGCCGGGCGTGTCGGTGAACCTCGACGACGTGCGCGGCGACGTGGGAGCGCTGACCGACGAACGCGGAGCCTTTGCATTCGAGGGCGTGGATGCGGGAGCGCACGGGCTCTTCGTCGCGCGCGAGCTCGACACGGTCGTGCGGCTCGAGGCGGGCGAGGAGCTCGACATCGTGCTCGCGAGGAATCCCGGCACGACGACGCTCGCGTTCGCCGAGCACGGCGAGCCGCGCGTCGTCGACGAACTCGAAGGTCTGTTGATCGGATGGGATCGCGTCTCCAACCTCGCCGAGCTGAAGGTCGATTCGCGGAGCGCGGGCGCGAGGAGCGAGCTCACGCTCGAGAAGCGGTTGCGTTTCGGTCGCTATATCTTCGTCTGCGATCGCGGCTGGACCGGCTCGACCGAGATCTCCGGCGAACGCGCGATCGTCGAGCTCGGAAGCACCGCGTTCACGGTTCGGAGCGAGAGTCCACGCCGCATCCAAGTCGTGCCCGCCGGATCCGATGAATTCGTGCGCCTCGTCGCGGCGCGTTGTCCGGTGCGCGTCGGAAAGAGGGGATCCGCTTCTTTCCTCGTGCGGCCCGGACGTTGGACCGTCGTGGAGGACCGGGGCCGCGCGCTCGCCGAGATCGCGGTACCGCCGCAGGGCGTGGCTCTCGAGCTGCGCTGAATTCGACGGGCTCCGAGGGGCTCGACGTGAACCGGAACCGTTCCGGCCGGCGAGTCGGTGGGGAATGGGCGCGGGCGCTACGCTTGGACGTGGAAGGGGCAAGAGGCCGAACCGCGTTCCACCATGAGTTCCGGAGAGAACGGTGCGTCGGTGTTCTCCGCGGCGGCGCGGTGGCGCGAAGCGTGGGGCAAGCGCGGGCTCGCGTTCGGCGCGCCTCCGGTTCCGCACGAGTTGTGGGGCGAGCGCGCGGCGCTCGCGCAGTGGCTCGACGCGGCGCCCGACGAGTCGTTCGAGCTGATGCACGCTGCGGCGCGGCCGGACGACGAGATGCCGTTGCTCGCTCCGCCGCATGCGCGTTCGAGTTTGCTCGCGCCGGAGGGGAACGTGCCGTTCGTGTTGCGCGTCGGTCCGCTGTTGCCGTGGGTTGCGCCGCTCGCGGATTGGCCCGCGGCGTGGCGCGCGTTGCTGCGCGAGGTCGTCGGGGGCGAGCACGCCGAGCGTTGCGAAGTGCGTATCGATCTCTACCTCGCGTCGCCGGGCGCGTGCTCGCGCTTCCACGCCGATCCCAGCCACAACGTCGTGCACCAAGTCGCGGGACGGCGCGAGTTGCGCGTCTTCTCTCCGCTCGATCCGCGCTTGATCGACGACCGGAGTCGGCCGGACGTCTTTCTCTTGCGCGGTCGCTCGCCGAGTTATCGCGCGGAGTGCGAGCGCGACGCCGAGACGTTCGACCTCGCGCCGGGCACCGCGAGCTACATCCCCGCGCTCGCCGGCCATTGGCTGAAGAACGGCGACGAACTCTCGGTCTCGTACACGGTCAGCCTGCGCACGCCGGCGGAGTTCCGCGAGAAGCACTGTCACGCGCTCAACCGGCGCCTCGCGTCGCTCGGGTTCGCGGTGGCGCCGTTCGGTCGCCATCCGCGGCGCGATGCGGCGAAGGCGGCGCTCGAGGCTTGGCTGCGTCGCCGCCACTGGGTCGGCGATCCGGCGTGACGCGCGGTCAGTCTGCGGCGCGCGGTTGGATCACGCCGTCGTCCATCACGACGTGGCGTTCGCAGCGCGCGGCGAGACGATCGTCGTGCGTGACGAAGAGCAACGAGAACTTGCGCGCCGCCTGTTCGCGGAAGAGCAGCTCGAGCACGCGCTCGCCCGTCGCGCGATCGAGATTGCCGGTCGGTTCGTCGGCGATCACGATCGGCGGGTCGTAGAGCAACGCGCGCGCGAGCGCGACGCGTTGGCGTTCGCCGCCGGAGAGTTGCGCGGGGCGGTGGGTGAGACGCTCGGAGAGACCGAAGCTCGCGAGCATCCCGCGCGCCGCGCCTTCGTGACGCGTGCGGTTCGAGCGGTACTCGCGTGTCGATTCGCCGACCATCGCGGGCAAGAGCACGTTCTCGAGCGCCGTCAGCTCGGAGATCAGGTGATAGAACTGGAAGACGAAGCCGAGCTTGCGATTGCGCAGCCGCGCACGTTCCTCGTTCGGCAGTTCCCACGCGCTCGCGTCGTCGAGCGTGACGGTCCCCGACGTCGGCCGATCGAGCAGGCCGAGGATGTGCAGCAACGTCGACTTGCCCGCGCCCGACGGCCCGGTCAGCGCCAGGATCTCTCCCGGCGCGAGCGTGAAGTCGACTCCGTGCAGGACTTCGAGCTCGCGGTCGCCGACGCGGAACGACTTGCGCACGCCGTGCGCCGCGAGGACCGCGGGTCGGGCGAGGACGGGAGTTGTGGTAGTCGAGGCGTTCATCGCGTCACTCGTACCGCAGCGCTTCGAGCGGATCCATGCGCGCCGCACGCCATGCGGGAATCGCGGCGAAGAGCAGCGCGCACAGCAGCGCTCCGAGCACGATCACCGCGACCCACAACGGCTCGACGACGCTCGGGATCTCGTCGAAGTAGTAGATCGAGCGATCGAAGATCTGCACGTGGAACGTCGACGACAACCACTTCTCGAACGGATCGATCTTCACGGCGAGCCACGTGCCGAGCACGGCGCCGGCGACCGCGCCGACCAACGCGTCCCAGAACGCGATCATCAGGAACGTGTGCATCACGCCGCGCGGCGTCGCGCCGAGCGCGGTCAACACGCCGATGTCGCGGCGCTTCTCGGTGACCATCATCGAGAGGATCGCGAAGATCGAGAAGCACGCGACGACGAGGATCAGCGACAGCATGATCGCCATCAGCACGCGCTCGTTCTTGATCGCGCCGAGCAACGTCTGACGCATCTGCTCCCACGAGAGGATCTCGGCCGATTGGCCTTCGATCAGCTTCGCGGCCTCGAGTTTCTTCGCGAGCGATTCGCGGATGCGTTCGCCGTCGTGCTCGTAGTCGTCCAGCATCACCAGCACGCAGGTGTAGCGAGCGTCGGTCCGGAGGAAGTCGGCGAGGACTTCGCGCTCGACGTACGCACGGCGGCTGTCGATCTCGTTGTCCTTGGTGCGGAAGGAGCCCGCGACGATGAAGCCCTTGTTCGAGCCGACGAGCGTCCGCGACTCCGGATCGAAGACCGCGGTCAGCAGCGTGATTTCCTCGCCGCGGCGCACCTCGAGTCGGCCCATCAACGCGTCGCCGAGCACGATCCGCGGCTTCTCGAGACCGTCGGGTTTGTAGCGCGGCGGGCGCGCGAAGGGCTGTTTGGGATCGGCGACGGCGTGGCCGCGGAACGGCGGCCGACGCAGCGCCTCGTCGAGGGCGGTCGTGGTCGCTTCGGTCTCGAAGTCGATGCCGACGACCTCCATCGCGTTGTCCTGAGCATCGAGCGGACGCGACTGGAGCTCGGCCGTCCGCGCGGTGTCGACGCCGCCGGGCACGAGCATGCCGTACCACGAATACTGCGGCGTCGCGGCGCGCACGCCGGGCTCGGCGCGGACGATCTCGAGCACGCGCTCGGGCTCGTACTCGACGGAGTCGTCGCCCGAGTGCATCAACGGCGCGGGGCGGACGAAGAAATCGGCGAGCGTGCCGCGCACCGACGCGCGCGTCTGCTGCAGGAAGCCGGTCATGATCGACAGGATCGCGATCAAGGCTCCGACGCCGAGCATCACGCCGAAGATGCCGATCAAGTTGGTGCGCCGGTGCAGCAGGTAGCGCCAGCTCAGGAAGGAACGGAACACGGCGTCAAGGCGCCTTGGGCGCCTCGGGCTCCTTCGCGAGCGGACGCAACGCGGGGAACAGCAGCACGTCGCGAATCGAATCCTGGTTGGTGAGCACCATCACGAGTCGGTCGATGCCGATGCCGAAGCCCGCGGTCGGCGGCATGCCGTATTCCAACGCTTGCACGTAGTCGATGTCGACTTCGCCGGGAGCTTCGGGATCCTTGCTCGCGACTTGTTCGCGGAAGCGTCGTTCCTGTTCCTCGGGATCGTTGAGCTCGCTGAACGCGTTGCCGAGTTCCATGCCGGCGATGAAGAGCTCGAAACGCTCGGTCAAACGCGGATCCTCCGGACTCTGCTTCGCGAGCGGCGAGATCTGCACCGGATAGTCGACGACGAAGAGCGGACCGGTGAGGTGATCCTCGACCGTCGCCTCGAAGACGTCGTTCATCAACTTCCAGTAGTTGCCGGGATCCTTGAGGCCGAGCTCGGTCGCCTTCTTGCGGACCGCGGGCTCGTCGTCGAATTCGCAACCCGCGTGGCGACGGAAGAGTTCGGTGTAGCGCTCGCGCTTGAAGGGCGCCTTCAGGTCGTACTCCTTGCCGCGGAACGTCACGACGGTCGTGCCGTTGATCTCGCGCGCGAGGTGCTCCAGGAGCGTCTCGCCGATCTCCATCATGCGCCGGTAGTCCGCTTGAGCTTCGTACAGCTCGAGCATCGAGAACTCCGGGTTGTGGCGCGTCGAGATGCCTTCGTTGCGGAAGTTGCGCGCGATCTCGAAGACGCGCTCTAGCCCGCCGACGATGCAGCGCTTGAGGTAGAGCTCGGGCGCGATGCGCAGGTAGAAGTCGCAGTCGAGCGCGTTGTGGTGCGTGATGAACGGCCGCGCGGTCGCGCCGCCCGCGATCGGATGGAGGACAGGCGTCTCGACCTCGAGGTAGCCTTGCGCTTCGAGGAAACGTCGGACGAGCGAGACGATCTTCGAACGCTTCTTGAAGACGTCGAGCACGCCCTCGGACGCCCAGAGATCGACGTAGCGGCGGCGATAGCGAGCCTCGACGTCGACGAGCCCGTGCCACTTCTCCGGCGGCGGCGCGTAGGCCTTCGAGAGCAACTGGATCTCGCTGACCCAGAGCGTGACCTCGCCCTTCTGCGTCCGCCCGAGTTCGCCGGTGACGCCGACGAGATCGCCGGCGTCGAGCTCCTTGCGATTCGGCCACCAGGCTTCGAGCGCGTCGCGCTTGAGCCCGATCTGGAGCTTGCCCGTCAGATCCTGAACGGGCGCGAAGATCAACTTCCCGAAGTCGCGCTGCGCGTGGAGCCGCCCGGCGATCGTGGCCTTCGTGCCGAACCTCGGTCCCGGCGCTTCGAGCGTCCCCGCGCCGGCGAGCAACTCCGCGATCGACTCCGCCTTCACGCCTCTCGGCGGAAACGGATCCTCACCGCGCGCACGCATCGCACGCGCCTTGGCCAGTCGATCAGGATGGGCGAGCTCGGTCATTGCGGGCGACCAAGATAGCGGGCCGACGCCACGATTCCACGCTCGGTGTCCCTGGACGGGGCGGGCGGAACTGAACGAGTTCATTGCCTTGTCGGTTGCCAGAACCGTCGCGCTTGGATGAGCTAGGCGCATTGCCTCGACTTCCAACGCCCGCTTTGGGGCCGCGAAGATCCTGAGCACCGGCCGCGGCGATGCGCCCTGAACCACACTTTCGCTCCCATGGCACTTCGAGCTTCGAACAAGAACGAGTCGGCAGGCGCATCTTCCTCGGGCGCCAACGTCGGCTACGAGGCGCAGCTCTGGCAGATGGCCGACGCGCTGCGCGGCTCGATGGACGCCGCCGAGTACAAGCACGTTTGTCTCGGCCTCCTGTTCCTCAAGTACATCTCCGATGCCTTTGAGGAGCAGCACGCGAAGCTCGTCGAGGACAGGAAAGGCGGCGCGGACCCCGAAGATCCCGATGAGTACCGCGCGCTCTCGATCTTCTGGGTTCCGCCGGAAGCTCGGTGGCCACATCTGAAAGCGCAGGCCCGACAGCCGACGGTCGGCCAACTGGTCGACGACGCCATGGCCGGCATCGAGCGCGACAATCCTTCGCTGAAGGCCGTGCTACCGAAGGACTATGCCCGGCCCGCGCTCGACAAGACGCGTCTCGGCCAGCTCATCGACCTCATCAGCAACATCAAGGTCGGCGACGAGGCGAGTCGCGCCAAGGACGCGCTCGGGCGCGTCTATGAGTACTTCCTCAAACAGTTCGCTGGCGCGGAGGGCAAGAAGGGCGGCGAGTTCTACACGCCGCGCTGCGTGGTCAAGCTCCTGGTCGAGATGATCGAGCCCTACCGCGGCCGGGTGTACGACCCCTGCTGCGGGTCTTCGGGCATGTTCGTGCAGTCGGTCGAGTTCATTCGCGCGCACGCCTCGAGCAACACCAACGGCGGGAACGCGGCGAAGGGCGCTCGGCCCGACATCTCGATCTATGGTCAGGAGTCGAACTACACCACCTGGCGGCTCGCGCGCATGAACCTCGCTATCCGCGGCATCGACGGCCAGATCGCGCACGGCGACACGTTTCACAACGATCGCCACCCGGACCTCAAAGCAGACTTCATCCTCGCCAACCCACCGTTCAACATCTCTGACTGGGGCGGGGAGCGGCTGCAGAGCGACAAGCGCTGGCAGTACGGAGCACCGCCAGCGGGGAACGCCAACTACGCCTGGGTACAGCACATCGTGCATCACCTCGCGCCGGCGGGCGTTGCCGGCTTCGTACTCGCCAACGGATCGATGTCATCCAATCAGTCGGGCGAGGGCGAAATTCGCAAGAACCTGGTCGAGGCGGACCTCGTGGACTGCATGGTCGCGATGCCGAGCCAGCTCTTCTACTCGACGCAGATTCCAGTTTGCCTGTGGTTCGTCGCGCGCGACCGGAAGAACGGCAAGTTCCGCGATCGCCGCCGCCAGGTGCTCTTCATCGACGCGCGCAAACTCGGCCGCATGGCGGATCGCACGCACAAGGAGCTGACCGACACCGACATCGCCCGCATCGCCACGACGTATCACGCCTGGCGCGGCGAGCAAGACGCGGGCGCGTACGCCGACGTCGCCGGCTTCTGCAAGAGCGCGCCGCTGGACGAAGTCCGCGAGCATGGCCACGTGCTCACGCCCGGTCGCTACGTCGGCGCCGAGGTGGTGGAGGACGACGGCGAGCCGTTCGAGGAGAAGATGCAGCGGCTCACCGCGACGCTGCGCGAGCAGCAGGCTGAAGCTGCGAAGCTCGATACCGCCATCGCAGCCAACCTGAAGGAGCTTGGGTATGGCGGGTGAGTGGCGCGCTTCGACGTGGGGCGAAGAGATCTCCCTTGAGTATGGGAAGGCGCTTCGCAGCCATGACGTAGCCGAAGGGAGATACCGAGTGTTCGGGTCCAACGGACCAATCGGATGGGCGCCCGATGCACTCGCGCCAGGGCCCGGCGTGATTCTCGGGCGCAAGGGCGCCTACCGCGGCGTGCAGTATTCGCCTGAACCATTCTTCGTCATCGACACCGCGTACTACGTCGTGCCGAAGAGCGCACTCGACATGCGGTGGCTCTACTACGCCATCAAGCACTACAAGCTCGGCGAAGTTGACGACGGCTCCCCGATTCCGTCGACCACGCGGGCTGCCGTCTACGTGCTCGACCTCGACGTGCCGCCGTCCGATGAGCAACGTGCCATCGCCCATATCCTCGGCGCGCTGGACGACAAGATTGAGCTGAACCAGCGGATGAACGAGACGCTGGAGGCGACGGCGCGCGCGCTCTTCAAGTCGTGGTTCGTGGACTTCGACCCCGTCCGCGCAAAGGCGGAGGGATGGAAGTTCGAGGAGATGGGAAATCACGTCGAGTCGTCCCGTGGTTTCAGCTACGATGGAGCGTCAATCGCTAAGGGAGGCGTGCCGTTCCACAACCTCAATTCAATCTTCGAAGGCGGTGGCTACAAGTTCGAAGGTATCAAGAGTCTCTCATGCGAATTTGACGATCGGCGTGCCGTTGAGCCCGACGACGTCATCGTCGCCAATACCGAGCAAGGTCATGAACGTCTCTTGCTAGGAAGCGCTGCACTCATCCCGCGGCGGTTCGGCCCGCGGACACCTTTCAGCCATCACCTATACCGCGTTCGGGTTCGACGTGGTTCGCCACTTCGCCCGGTGTTCGTGCTCCATTTGCTTAATGATCCATGGATGCACGATCTCGTCAGCCGCTACGGGAACGGTACGACCGTCAACATGCTGCCCACGGACGCACTCGAACTTCCGCGGATCGCCGTGCCACCCGCCAGCATTGTCGCGAGATTCGAAGCGGTCGTACTGCCGTTGCATCACCGAGTGGAGGCGGCGGTCGTGGAGTGCGAGAGTCTCGCCGCCCTGCGCGACGCGCTACTGCCCAAGCTCATTTCCGGAGATCTGCGGGTGAAGGACGCGGAGCGGTTCATAGGGAGGGCGACCTGATGGCTCCGGCAGGTTCCGGCACACACAGTGAGGGTCTCAAGGCGGCCCGGCTGCTGATGGTGCTCAGTAGCATCTCGCCGCTTTTCATCCTGTGGGCAATCCGCGGAAACAGCCTTATTTGTGACGGCTACTTCATCGCGTTCTGCGCCTTGATGGCCGTCGTACCGAACGCCTTTCTTTGGCTGCGCATCAGCACAGCCAAGAAGCATGCGGACAAGCGCGAACTCATCGTCGGCATGGCAGACGACCACCGCGACCACATCCTTGTGTACCTGTTCGCGATGCTGCTTCCGTTCTACTCGGAAGACCTCGGGAGCTGGCGCTACCTGGGTGCCTCGGTCGCCGCGCTGGCGTTCATCGTGTTCCTGTTCTGGCATCTGAACCTGCACTACATGAACCTGCTCTTTGCCGCGCTCGGGTACCGGGTTTTCACGGTGTACCCGCCGGCCGATGGCAACGCGCTCACCGGCAAGACCCGCCACGCCGTCATCACTCGCCGGGTTAGCCTGGGCTCCGGCGAGCGGCTCGTCGCCTACCGTTTGAGTGACACGGTGTATCTGGAGGCAGATGCATGAAACTCGACTTCGACCTCGGGAACGTCACGGTCACGGAGTTCGGCGTCGGACGCGACGACGGCGACGGGCAGACCTTCGTCGCGGTGCCGGTAGATGCGGATGTGCAGGCGGCGCTACGGGAGATGGTGCAGGCGACCTGGGACGCAATGCAGAAGGATGCAGACGGCCCGGCGACGTACGAGCCGTCGGAGAAGCACGGCAGCACGGAGTACCTCTACCTGCCGCTGGGCGATGTGATGGCCGCGTCCGTTCGAGAACTGCACAACGCGGTGAACCTGGACGTCGATGCCAACGTGTTGGGCGATCCGTCCGACGTGTTCTGCTACTTCGTACGCCTGACCGACAACAAGAAGCGACGCCTGACCGCTCTGCGAAGGGCGACGCAGTTCAAAGGTGTTCTGAAGAACCGGCTCCTACGGTTCGTGTCGGACTCGTTGAGGCTCATCGCGGATCGCGTGTTCAAGTTAGACAGCGACTTCGACCTGCTGGTCGATTCGAGGAATGTCCACATTCTTCGACCCAGCGGCTTCGAGTTCGCCGGCAACCTGCAAGAGGCGATCTTGGCCGCCGTGCCGGAGAATGTTGCGGCAATCCAAGGAGACCTAGCATTCGTGGACTTTACGGCGGTCGGAGTCTACGCAGGCTCGCACCCACGCGCTGCCCGGTACCTGGCTTCGATTCGAGCTCAGAAGGAGACCAAGAACATCGACAAGAGCTCCCTCAAGAAGCTCTGCAAGGACACGGGTGTCGAGGTGAGCGAGTCCAAGGGGAAGCTCATGGTGGACGACGGCCACATCATGGGGTTTCTCGAAGTCCTGGATCGACGGCGATACGAAGTCGAGCTGGTGAAGGGGTCGCCTGAGCGGTTCCGGGCGGCGAGCCGAAGGAAGATCGATGGGTAGCGCGAGTGCGATTGGGAGATGCGTCTGATGGGAGAGTTGCTCGTGACGCCCTTCGTGATGCACGGCGCCCGCGACGCGGTCGCATGCGGGCTGACGCATGTCGAGCAGCAGGTGAAGAGCCTTGAGCAAGCTGTTGTCGAGAATCCGGGTCTGGCGTTCGATCTCGCGAAGACGCTGGTCGAGAGCGTCTGCAAGACAGTGCTCGACGAGCGTAGCATCGCGTTCAGCGGCGACGACGACCTACCAAGGCTCTTCAAGACGGCCTCCCTGCATCTGCCGTTTCTGCCGCCGACCGCGAGCGGGGAAGCCGCAGTCCGTGACAGTCTCAGGCGCACGCTCGGTGGTTTGAGCACCGCCATCCAGGGCATCTGCGAGTTGCGCAATCAATGCGGGTTTGCGTCGCACGGCTCTGGCGCTCCGCGCCCTTCGATGGAATCCGTGCAGGCGTTGCTGGCTGCGGAAGCCGCTGACACGATCGTTGGCTTTCTTCACCGCGTTCACCGTCAGGACCGCACGCCGCCGCCTCCGTTGCGGGCGCTGTACGACGACAACCAGGAGTTCAACGATTCGGTGGATGAGGCCCACGGGATGATCCGCATCTACGACGTCGAGTTTCGGCCGAGCGAGGTGCTGTTCCAGGTTGAGCCGGAGACGTATCGGGTGTTTCTGGCCGAGTTCGATTCCGAGGCTCCCGCCGAAGAGGTCGAAGTCTCCACGGACACGAGGAGCGAGCCTGTCAAATGAGTAGCGAAGAGATCGTCCGTGGCGGAGAGATCGTCGTCTACGAGACCCCGGACGGCGAGGCCCGTGTCCAAGTGCGCCTCGCGCAGGAGACGGTGTGGCTGACGCAGCGGCAGATGGCAGAGCTGTTCGACACCACATCCGAGAACGTGGTGATGCACCTCAAGAACGTCTTCGCGGACGGCGAATTGGAGGAGGAGGCAACAGCTAAGGAATTCTTAGTAGTTCAAACCGAGGGCAAGCGGCGCGTTCAACGCCGGGTGAAGCACTTCAACCTCGACGCGATCATCTCGGTCGGCTACCGCGTCAACTCCCGGCACGGCGCCCGTTTCCGTCAGTGGGCCACCCGCACGCTGCGCGAGCATCTGGTGCAGGGCTACACGCTCGATCGCGAACGCTTCGCGCGCAACGCCCGCGAGCTGGACGCTGCGATGGCGCTCGTGCGTAGGACTGCGGCCGCAGAAGTCCTGACCACCGACCAGGGACGGGGGTTGGTTGACATCATCGCCCGCTACACGCAGACGTTCCTGCTGTTGCAGCAGTACGACGAGGGACTGCTGGTTGCGCCGCGCGGCGCCGCGGGTGGCAAGCTCCCGAGCACCTCCGACGCACGCACTGCGATCGTGCGCCTCAAGGATGACCTTCTCGCGCGCGGCGAGGCGACCGACCTATTCGGACGCGAACGCGAGGCGGGGCTTGCTTCGCTGCTCGGCAATCTGGCGCAGAGCGTCTTCGGCAAGCCGGCGTACCCGACGGTCGAATCGAAGGCCGCGCACCTCTTGTACTTCGTCATCAAGAACCACCCGTTCGCCGACGGGAACAAGCGCATCGGGTCGTTCCTGTTCGTCGAGTTCCTGAATCGCAACGGACGCCTGTTCCGAGCGGGCGAGCCAGTGATCAACGACGTCGGCTTGGCGGCGCTGTCGTTGTTGGTCGCGGAATCGGCGCCCAAGGACAAAGAGGTGATGATCCACCTCGTGATGAACATGCTCGCGGAGCCGAGGCCGTGAGCGGCTTCAACGAGTCGATCGTCGAGCAGGCCGCGCTGGCGTGGCTCGAGAGCGTCGGTTGGCAGGTCAGGAACGGTGCCGCGATCGCCCCCGGCGAGCCCGCGGCCGAGCGCGGTGATTTCGGCCAGGTCGTGCTCGGGGAGCGGCTGCGAGTTGCGCTCGCGCGTCTCAACCCGGCGATGCCGGCCGAGGCGTTGGAGGACGCCTTCCGCAAGCTGACGCGGCCCGAGGGCGCGGAACTCGTCGTGCGCAACCGGGCATTGCACCGACTACTGGTGGATGGAGTGACGATCGAGTACCGGGATGCCGAAGGCAACATCCGCGGCGCGCAGGCTCGGGTCATCGACTTCGAAGAACTGGCGAACAACCACTGGCTGGCGGTAAACCAGTTCAGCGTCGTCGAGAACAAGCACTCGCGTCGTCCCGACGTCGTGCTGTTCGTGAACGGACTGCCGCTCGCGGTTGTTGAGCTCAAGAACGCCGCAGACGAGAACGCCACGATCTGGAGTGCGTACCAGCAGCTCCAGACCTATCAGGCGGAGGTGCCGTCGCTCTTCGTCTCGAACGCGCTGCTCGCCGTGTCCGACGGCGTCGAAGCACGTGTTGGTGCGCTCACGGCCGGGCGCGAGTGGTTCAAACCGTGGCGGACCATCGCCGGCGAGAAGTTGGCCGACGCTCATGTCCCCGAGCTGCAGGTGCTGATCGAGGGTCTCTGCACGCCACGCCGCTTCCTCGAACTGCTGCGGGACTTCGTCGTCTTCGAGGACGACGGCGGCGGACGCCTCGTGAAGAAGATGGCCGGCTACCACCAGTTCCACGCTGTGCAGGTGGCGGTGGGCGAGACCTTGCGCGCGGCTGAGCTGGTGCGCGCGGACCGCGTGGCCGAGAGCGAAGGGCGCTACGAGGCAAGTCGTCGACCAGGTGGCAAGGTCGGCGACCGCCGCGTCGGCGTCGTTTGGCATACGCAGGGCTCCGGCAAGAGTCTGACGATGGTGTTCTACGCGGGCCGGATCATCCGCGAGCCGGGGATGGAGAACCCGACCGTCGTCGTGCTCACGGACCGCAATGACCTCGACGATCAGCTCTTCGGCACGTTCTCGCGCTGCCAGGATCTGTTGCGACAACCGCCTGTGCAGGCTGCGAGCCGTGCTCACCTGCGCGATCTCTTGTCCGTCGAGGCGGGCGGCGTCGTGTTCACGACCATCCAAAAGTTCTTCCCGGAGGAGAAGGGCGATCGGCATCCGATGCTCTCCGGCCGTCGCAACATCGTCGTGATCGCAGACGAGGCTCACCGCAGCCAGTACGACTTCATCGACGGCTACGCGCGGCACATGCGCGATGCACTGCCGCGCGCATCGTTCATTGGCTTCACCGGCACACCGATCGAGCTGCAGGACTCCAGCACGCGCGCGGTCTTCGGCGACTACATCAGCGTCTACGACATCCAACGCGCGGTGCAGGACGGCGCCACGGTGCCGATCTACTACGAGAGCCGGCTGGCCAAGCTCGCGATCGACGAAGCCGAGCGACCGAAAATCGACCCCGAGTTCGAGGAGGCTACCGAGGGCGAAGAGGTCGAACGCAAGGAGAAGCTCAAGAGCAAGTGGGCGCAGCTCGAAGCGGTGGTCGGTGCCGAGAAGCGCCTCGATCTCGTGGCAAGGGACATCGTCGAGCACTTCGAGAAGCGGCTCGAGGCGATGGACGGCAAGGCGATGGTCGTCTGTATGAGCCGCCGCATCTGTGTCGAGCTGTACCGCGAGATCGCGAAGCTACGTTCGGCGTGGCACGCTGATGCCGACGACGCCGGCGACATGAAGATTGTGATGACTGGCTCGGCCTCGGACCTTTCCGACTGGCAGCCGCACATTCGCAACAAGCCGCGGCGCGAGGCGCTCGCAAACCGTTTCCGCGACCCGAAGGACCCGTTCAAGCTCGTGATTGTGCGCGACATGTGGCTGACCGGCTTCGACGCACCGAGTCTCGCCACGATGTACGTGGACAAGCCGATGCGCGGGCACGGACTGATGCAGGCGATCGCGCGTGTGAACCGGGTGTTCAAGGACAAGCCAGGCGGGCTGGTGGTGGACTACCTCGGGCTCGCACAGGAACTGAAGCGCGCGCTCGCCACCTACACCGAGAGCGGTGGAACCGGGCGTACGGCGCTCGATCAGGAAGAGGCCGTCGCCCTGATGTTGGAGAAGCACGAGGTGTGCTGCGGCCTGTTCCACGGAGTCGATTGGTCGGCATGGACGACGGGTTCGCCGCCGGAGCGGCTCGGCCTCCTGCCGCGGGCGCAGGAACACATCCTGGCCCAAGAAAACGGCAAGGACCGCTGCGTGCGTGCAGTTCGAGATCTGTCGCAGGCCTTTGCACTGGCGGTGCCGCATCGGGAGGCACTGCGCATCCGCGACGACGTGGCATTCTTCCAGGCTGTTCAGGCCGTGCTGGCGAAGCGCGCGCCGGGAGAAGCCCAGCCCGAAGAGGACCTCGACCACGCAGTGCGTCAGATCATTTCGCGGGCGGTGGCACCGGAAGGTGTCATGGATATCTTTGCCGCGGCCGGACTCACGAAGCCCGATATCTCGATCTTGTCCGAGGCGTTCTTGGCGGAGGTCCGCGGGATGCCGCAACGCAACCTAGCGGTGGAGCTCCTGCAGAAGCTCTTGAAGGGCGAGCTGCGCACGCGGAGCCGAAAGAACGTCGTCCAGGCGCGCTCGTTCGCGGAGATGCTGGAGCAGACGATCCGACGCTATCAAAACCGCGCAATCGAAGCTGCGCAGGTCATCGAGGAGCTGATCCAACTCGCGAAGGAGATGCGCGAGGCCGGCGCGCGGGGTGAGACGCTCGGGCTGTCGGAGGACGAGCTCGCGTTCTACGACGCGTTGGAGACCAACGACAGCGCGGTGCAGGTGCTCGGCGAACCGATTCTGAAGACCATCGCGCGCGAGCTGGTTTCGATGGTCCGCAACAACGTGACGATCGATTGGACTCTGCGCGAGAACGTGCGGGCCCAGCTTCGCGTCCTGGTCAAGCGCATTCTTCGCAAGCACGGCTACCCGCCCGACAAGCAGGAGCAGGCGACCCAGACGGTGCTCGAACAGGCCGCGTTGCTTTCGGGCAACTGGGCGACAGCTTAGGGCCGAGTCCGAAAACGCCGCGAGGGCGCGTCATCGCTCGCCCTCGTCCTTCCAGCCGACGTCGCTCGCTCGCGACTTCTCCTTGTTCTGGTGGAGGATAGGGGAGTCGAACCCCTGACCTCTACAATGCCATTGTAGCGCTCTACCAGCTGAGCTAATCCCCCGACGTTCCGTCCCTCGCCTGCGTTTTCGCGGCAAGTTGGGGCGCAGAGGATGCAAGGTCGCGCGCGCCTCGTCAACACCCGAGGCCAGGCTTCGGATGGCCTTCGCTCGCCGCGAGCCCTAACCTTGCGGCCCGCGTGTCCGATGGACCGGTCCTTCGGCGCGAGGAGTCGACCTTGAGCAACGCCTACGACCACGCAGCGATCGAGAGACGGTGGCAGCAGCACTGGGAGAAGCAGCAGCTCTTCCGCGCCCGCAATCCCGGCGACCTCGACTTCGATCCGAAGGCGCGCAAGTACTACGTGCTCGACATGTTCCCGTACCCGTCGGGCAGCGGTCTGCACGTCGGCCACGCGGTCGGCTACATCGGCACCGACGTCGTCGCGCGCAAGAAGCGCATGGAGGGCTGCAACGTCCTCCACCCGATGGGTTGGGATGCGTTCGGGCTTCCGGCCGAGCAGTACGCGATCGCGACCGGCAAGCATCCGAGCGAGACCAACAAGACGAACACGGCGAACTACCGTCGCCAGCTCAAGCTGATCGGCCTCTCGTACGACTGGTCGCGCGAGATCGATACGTCGGACCCGCGCTACTACAAGTGGACGCAGTGGATCTTCAAGCGCCTGTTCGAACGCGGGCTCGCCTACCAAGCCGAAGTTCCGGTGTGGTGGTGCGAGGAGCTGAAGACCGTCCTCGCCAACGAAGAGGTGATCAACGGGCGCAGCGAGCGCGGCAACTTTCCGTGCGTGCGGCGTCCGTTGAAGCAGTGGATGCTCGCGATCACGAAGTACGCGGAGCGACTGCTCGAGGATCTCGACGGCCTCGATTGGCCCGAGTCGATCAAGGCGCAACAACGCGAGTGGATCGGCAAGTCGGAAGGTGCGGAGATCGAGTTCGAGGTCGAGGGTGGAGCAGGGAAGCTCGTCGTCTTCACCACGCGACCCGACACGTTGTGGGGCGCGACGTTCATGGTCGTCGCGCCGGAGCACGCGCTCCTGAAGAAAGTCCCCGCGTCGCATCGCGCCGCGGTCGACGCGTACGTCGCGCAGGCCGCGGCGAAGTCCGAACTCGAGCGCACCGACCTCGCGAAGGACAAGTCCGGCGTCTTCACCGGCCTCTACGCGCACAACCCCGCGTTCGAGCGCGGTGATGCTCGCGGCCGCATCCCGATCTGGACCGCCGACTACGTGATGGCGGGCTACGGCACCGGCGCGATCATGTCGGTGCCCGGTCACGACGAACGCGACCACGAGTTCGCGACGAAGTTCGAGCTTCCGATCGTCGAAGTCGTGCGCGCGCCGCACGGCGTGAAGGGTTTCGCCGACGGAGCGTGCTTCTGCGACGACGGCGTCGCGGTCAACTCCGGCCCGCTCGACGGGCTCGCGACGCCGGCGGCGAAGAAGAAGGCGATCGAGCTGCTCGCTGCGCGCGGCGTCGGCAAACCGCGCGTCACGTACAAGCTGCGCGACTGGCTCTTCTCGCGCCAACGTTATTGGGGCGAGCCCTTCCCGTTGCTCCACCTCGCCGACGGAACGACGATCGCGGTCGCTGACGATGCGCTGCCGATCGAGCTCCCGCGCCTCGACGATTTCAAACCGTCGAGCGACGGCTCCGCGCCGCTCGCTCGTGCGAAGCAATGGGTCGAAACGCGCGACCCGAAATCCGGCGCGAGCGCGCGCCGCAACACCGACACGATGCCGGGCTGGGCGGGCTCGTGTTGGTACTGGCTGCGCTTCATGGATCCGGCGAATGCGCGCGAGCCGTGGGCTCGCGACGCCGAATCCTATTGGGGGCCGGTCGACCTCTACGTCGGCGGCGCGGCGCACGCGGTGATGCACCTCCTGTACTCGCGGTTCTGGCACAAGGTGCTGTTCGACGTCGGCTTGGTGCACACGAAGGAGCCGTTCCAGAAGCTCTTCAACCAAGGTTTGCTCACCGCCTTCGCGTACGAGGACGGGACCGGTCGTCTCGTCGCGAACACCGAGCTCGAGGAACGCGACGGTCGCTTCTTCAAGCGCGGCACGAACGAGCCGGTGACGCAGATCGTCACCAAGATGGCGAAGTCGCTCGGCAACGTCGTCAACCCCGACGACATCGTGAAGGAGTACGGCGCGGACACCCTGCGCCTCTACGAGCTCTTCATGGGCCCGCTCGCCGACTCGAAGCCGTGGAACACGCGCGACATCGCCGGCTCGCGGCGTTTCGTCGAGCGCGTGTGGCGCATGTTGGTCGATCCCGACCGCGACGATCACGTGCGGCCGCACCTGAGCATCGATCAGGCGAGACCGGAACTCACGGGCGAGTCGCTCGAGCTCGAGAAGCACTTCCACCGCGCGTTGGCGAAGGTCGACTCTTCGTTCGAGCACTTCAACTTCAACACCGCGATCGCGGCGTTGATGACGTTCGTCAACGAAGCGTCGAAGCGGCCCCAAGCGCTGACGCGCGCTCAAGGGGAGCGTTTCGTGCTCGCGCTCTCGCCGTTCGCGCCGCACGTCGCGGAGGAACTCTGGCAACGCTTCGGCCACGAGCAGTCCCTGGTTCGCGAGTCGTGGCCGAAGGTCGATCCGCGCTTCCTCGAGGACGACACAATCGAGATCCCGGTGCAGGTGCTCGGCAAGTTGCGCGGCAAGGTCGTCGTCGCGAAAGGCGCGGCCGAGCCCGAGATCGTCGCCGCCGCGAAGGCCGCGGTGCCGACGTGGCTCGAGGGCAAGACGCTGGTGAAGACGATCGTCGTGCCGCAGAAGCTCGTCAACTTCGTCGTGCGCTGAATGCCGTTGTTCTCGCGCGACGAATCGTTCGCTCTGGCGCGCGAGCTCGTCGCCAAGAGCCCGGCCGCCGAGACCGAAGTCACCGTCGAGTCGACCGTCGACCGTTTCGTCCGCTATGCGGGCGTCGGCCCGACGCAGAGCGCCGACCGCGAGCGCGTCGACGTCGCGATCCGCGTACGCGTCGAGAAGAACGGCGGCGTCGGCGAAGCGCGCGCCGAAGCGGCGACGTTGGAGCGTTCGGCGCTCGAACGCACGCTCGGCCACGCGCTCGAACTCGCCGAAGCCGCGGTCGCGCCGCTCCAACTGATTCCTCTCGGCGGTCCCGTCGAGGTGGAGGAGAGCTGCGCGGCTCCCGCGTCCCTCGCGCATCCCTTCGAAGCGAAGGCCGATGCGGTCGCGCGCGCTCTCGCGCGCTCGCGCGAAGCCGGCTTCGCACCCGCCGGCCTCTTCGAGACGTGGTCGGCGACGCGGGCGCTGGTCAACTCGCGCGGCCGCGAAGTGTTCGGCGCAAACAGCCGCGCGAGCTTCTCGATCGTCGCCAGCGGTCCGACGAGCTCGGGCTTCGCCGACACGATCGACGCCGACGTTGCGAACCTCGACGTCGCCGGTGCGATCGAGCGCGCGCTCGAGGACGCCGCGCGTTCGCGCGATCCGTCTCCGATCGAGCCCGGCGAGTATGAAGTCGTGCTCGGGCCCCACGCGGCGAGCGCGTTGCTGCTCTTCCTCGCGTACGAAGGGCTGTCTGCGCGCGCGCTCGAAGAGCGAACGTCGTTCCTCGCCGGCAGAGTCGGTGAACCGCTCGCCGCCGACGCGTTCGATCTCGTCGACGACGCGCGGCATCCGAAGAATCCCGGTTGGCTCTTCGACGGCGAAGGCACGGCGCGCGAACGACGCATCCTCTTCGAACGCGGCCGCGCTCTCGGCGTCGTCAGTGATCGAGCGCACGCGCATCTCACCGACGGCCGTTCGACCGGCCACGCGCTGCCGCAACCGTCGAACTCAGGCCCGCTGCCGCAGAACTTGGTCGTCGGCGCGGGCGTGTCGTCGCTCGAGGAGCTGATCGCGCGCGTCGAGCGCGGCTTGTTCATCACGCAACTCCACTACGTCAACTCGATCGAGCCGCGCGAGCTCGTGTTGACCGGCGTGATCCGTCACGGCGCGTGGCGGATCGAGCAAGGCCGCCTCGCGGCGCCGGTCAGCGGCTTGCGCTTCACCGACAGCCTCGTGCGCGTGCTGAAGGACTTGCGCGGCGTCGGTTCCGAGCTCGTCCGCTGCGGCGCATTGTTCGACGGCGAGGTCGCGACGCCGGCGCTCCATCTCGGTTCGCTGCGTTTCACGTCGAGCACTCGCGGCGCGTGATCGAGTAGGCTCTAGGAGCGTGGAACGACTGGCGAAGGAGGCGATCGAACGCGGCCTCGCTCTCGGCGCGACGTACGTCGACGCGCGCGTCGAACGGATCGCGAGCGAGACGCTCGTGGTGCGCAACGAGCGCTTGAGCGAAGCGTCGTCGCGCGAGGAGTTCGGTCTCGCCGTGCGCGCGTTGGTCGACGGCGCATTCGGCTTCGCGGCGGCGCCGCTGGCGCGGGGCGATGCGAGCACCGCGCGCGCTCTCGCGGAACGCGCGGTGGCATTGGGCCGCAAACTCGCGCCGGCGCGGACGTCGAAAGTGGAGCTGAGCCCCGAACCTCCCGCCGTCGGCGAGTTCAAGACGCCGTTCGCGATCGATCCGTTCGCGTTGCGCGACGCGGAGAAGCTCGGACCCTTGCGCGCGGCGGTCGCCGCTCTCGGCGGACGCAGCGAAGTCTCGATCCGCGAAGCGACGTTCGGCGCGCGCTCGCGCATCTCGTGGTTCGCGTCGAGCGAAGGCGCGGCCTTTCACCAAGAGTTGCTGCGCACCGGCGCCGGCATCGCGGCGACCGCGACCGCCTCGGGCGAAGTGGTGACGCGCAGTTGGCCCGCGTCGCTCGGCGGCGACTACCAGCCCGGCGGTTTCGAGCGCGTCGCGGAGTTCGAGCTCCTCGCCCACGCGCCGCGCGTGCGCGACGAGGCGATCGAGCTCTGCTCGGCGCCGACGTGCGAACCCGGGCGCCACGATCTCGTGCTCGCGAGCAACCTGTTGATGTTGGTGATCCACGAGAGCGTCGGCCACGCGACCGAACTCGACCGCGCGCTCGGTTGCGAGACCGATCTCGCCGGCCACAGCTTCGCGACGCCCGATCGGCGCGGTACGTTGCTCTTCGGCTCGCCGTGGGTCGAGCTGGTCGCCGATTCGACCGCCGTCGGCGGCCTCGACACGCGCGGCATCGACGACGAAGGCGTGCGCTCGCAACGTTGGCCCCTGATCCACGCCGGTCGCCTCGTCGATTTCCAATCGAGCCGCGAGTGGGCGAGCGCTCTGGGCGCGAGCTCGAGCCGCGGCAACGCGCGCGCGCAGAGCTGGTACCACCCGCCGATCGTGCGGATCACCAACGTCTGCCTCGAGCCCGGAAGTTGGGACCTCGAAGCCTTGGTCGCCGACACCGGCGACGGCATCCTGTGCGACGGCGTCAAGATGTGGTCGATCGACGAACAGCGCCGCAACTTCCAATTCACCGCGGAGCTCGGCGTCGAGATCCGCGGCGGCAAGCGCGGTCGTCTGGTGCGCGCGCCGACGTTCACCGGCGACACGCTCGAGTTCTGGCGCTCGTGCGACGCGGTCTGCGGTCCTCTGCACTTCCGCTGGTGGGGCATCACCAACTGCGGCAAGGGCAATCCGATGCAAGAGGCCGAGATGAGCCACGGCGCCGCGCCCGCGCGTTTCCGTCGCGTGCGGTTCCTCGCGGGATGAGCGCGCAACCTGAGGCTTCGAACGCGCGGCCGAGCGTCCGAGCGCTCGGACTCCTCTTCCTCGTCGCGCTCGGACTGCGGCTCGCGTTGCTCTTCGTGCTCGACGCGCCGCGCGCCGCGGAGAGCGGCGATCCGTGGAACTGGGGCCACGAGACCGCGTGCCTCGCGCAGTCGTTGGTGCACGGCGACTTCTACGGCGATCCGTGGAACAAGGGCACGGGGCCGAGCACCTGGCTGACGCCGCCGTACCCGGCGTTCGTCGCGTTGCACCTGGAGCTCTTCGGCGGCGTCTCGCGCGCGACGGCGACGGCGCTCTTCGTTTCGCAATCGGTGCTCTCGGCGGCGACGTGCCTGTTGCTCGTCGCGATCGGTTTCGCGTTCGCGCGGCCGCGCGTCGGTTGGGTCGCGGGGTGGCTCTTCGCGATCTACCCGCCGTCGCTCTGGCACGCGGTCGACACCGTGTGGGACACGACGGCGATCGCGTTCGGCGTCGCTCTGGTCGTCTGGATCTTCCTGCGCGCGGCTCGACGCGAACGCGTCGGCGTGCTCGGTCTCGCAGGCCTCGCGTTCGGCGCGCTCGTCTTCACGAACCCGGCGCCGGCGAGCCTCGCGGCCGCGTTCGGCGTCTACGTCCTCGCGACGTGGCGCGACCGAGCGAGCGCGTTGCGGGGCCTCGCGTTGTTCGGCTTCACTGCGTTGCTCGTCTGCCTGCCGTGGATGATCCGCAACGCGCGCGTGCTGGGCACGCCGAACTTGCGCGCGAACATGGGCGTCGAGATGCGCCTCGGCAACAACGACACGTCGACCGGACGGCCGGTTCCGTTCCGTTACCATCCTTCGCACGTCGCGGAGGAGCTCGACCTCTACCGCAAGCTCGGCGAGAAAGCGTATGGCGACGACTGCATGGCGCGCGCGACGACGTGGATCGCCGCGCATAGGGCCAAGTTCGCCGAGCTCAGCCTTCGCCGCCTCCAGTTCTTCTGGGTCGGCGACCCGCCGACGTTCGACGCGCGGCGCGAAGGCGACCTCGAGGCGCGCGCGGATTGGAAAGCGTGGGTCAAGTTCGCGGCGTTCGGGCTCGCGGGCGCGGGAGCGTTGCTCGCGCTCTTCCTCGCCCGTCTGACGCGCGCGGAGCGGCTCTTCTTCGGCGTCGCCTTGCTGCTCTACGGACTGCCGTACTTCTTCACCCACGTCTCCGAACGTTATCGTTTCCCGATCGATCCCCTGGTCCTGTGGCTCGACGCCGCGCTGCTCGTGCGCCTCGCGAAGAAGGACGACGCACGAACATGAACGACAAGAAGAAGGACCGCGGGTTCAAGAGCTTCAAGGATCTGCCCGGCGCGACTCCGAAGAAGGAGCCCGCGACGCCGAAGCCCGGTTGGCATTTCGACGGCGACGAAAATCCCGCCGACCGCGACGGGACGCCGTTGCCGGAAGGCGCGACGGCGCGCGAGCGCATCGCTCGGCGACCGCGCGCGTTCGGACCGATGGAGTTCGGGCCGCCGCACTACAAGGACGACGGTTCCGAGGAGATGCAGCTCTTCGCGAGCCACCGCGTGCGCACGATGTTCCCCGACGACGTCAAGAAGGAGGTCGGGAGTCTGCCGCAGGATCCGCGCGAAGCGGACTTCGCCGGACGCCTCGATCTGCGGCGCGAAACGATCTTCACGATCGACGGCGACGACGCCAAGGACTTCGACGATGCGATCTCGATCCGTCCGCTCGAGGGGGGAGCGTGGGAGCTCGGCGTGCACATCGCCGACGTCTCGCACTACGTCCGGCCGGGCACAGCGCTCGATGACGAAGCGTTGACGCGCGGCACCAGCGTGTACGTCGCCGATCAAGTCGTTCCGATGTTGCCGGAGGCGATTTCGAACCACTTGTGTTCGCTGGTCGAGGCTCGTCCGCGCCTCGCGTATTCGGTGACGATGCGTTTCGAGGCGAACGGCAAGCGCCGCGACTATTCGATCGCGAAGAGCGTGATCAAGAGCGTCAAGCGTTGCACGTACCGCGGCGTCCAGGAACTCCTCGACGGCAAGGACACGCCGGAGGCGCGGGCTCTCGCTCACTTGAAGGAGCCGCTCGAGCAATTCCGCAAGTGGACGAACGTCCAACAGAAACTGCGCGAGGCGAAGGGCGCGTTGAAGCTCGAGTCGCGCGAGCGCAAGTTCGTCTTCGACGCGAACTGGAACGTCGTGAAGGTCGTCGACTACCCGCGCCACTTCTCGAATCTGTTGATCGAGGAGACCGCGCTCGCCGCGAACCAAGCGGTCGGCGACTTCTTCCGCGCGCGCGGGCTGCCGACGATCTACCGCGTGCACCCCGAGAAGGATCCGGAGGAGATCGAGGCGGTCGCCAAGATGCTCGCCGAGCACGGCATCCTCGTGCCGCAGAAGGAACGCCTGACCGGCCGCGACATCGGTCGCATGATCCGCGCGGCGCGCAGGAAATCGAACGCCGAGGCGCTGATCCAACGGATCATGGGCTTGATCGAGCGCGCGGTGTACGAAGTCCACGATCACCAGGACGTCGCGAAGCACTTCGGTCTCGCGCGCGAGGCGTACTTGCACTTCACGTCGCCGATCCGGCGCTATCCCGACCTGATCGTGCATCGTTGGCTGCACGCGTTGCAGTCGCGCGGCGCCGAAGCGGCCGTCGAGCTGCGCACCGAGGAGTTCCTGCACGACTTGAACGACGTCGCGCTCCACTGCTCGGGCCAAGCCGAACTCGCCGAGATGGCGGAGACCGCGGTCGGCGACCTCAAGGTCTGTCAGTTCATGGAGCCGCACATCGGTGAGAAGATCGCGGCGAAGGTGTTGCGCGTTTCGCCGGCGGGGCTCGAGCTCTCGCTCCTCGAGTTCAACGTCACCGGGTTCCTCCCGGCGCGTTCGATCGGCGAGCGCGCAGAGGTCAAGGGCTCGACGATCACGATCCGCGTCGGCCGCAACGTGAAGTCCTTCACCGAAGGACATCCGATCGCCGTGCGGCTCAAGGACGTCGACTTCCTCAAGCTGCAGCTGATGTTCGAACTCGTCTGACGAGGCTCAGTTCCCGGGCGCCGGCGGCAGCGACGGCGTCTGCGGCGCCGCCGGTTGTTGCAGGCGCGCCTGCAGATCGAGCAGCTGCGGATTGTCGGGCGCGAGCTCGAGCGCAAGATCGAGCAGCGCCGACGCTTCGAGCATCGTCTGCGGATTCGAACCGAGGATCTCGACCAGTCCGACCGTGGCCTGCCAGACGGTCGGGTCGAGCTCGAGCACGCGGCGGAAGAGGAAGACCGCCGAGTTGTAGCGCTCGGCGTTCGACTCGAAGATGCCCATCAGGCACAGCGCCTCGACGTTGGTGCACGTCGGGTCGGCGACGAGGCGCTCGCAGACCTCGGCGGCGCGCTTCGAATCACCGTTCTGGAAGTAGAAGCGCGTCGCGGCGAGCAGTAGGTCCTCGTCGTCGGGTCGGATGGTGAGCGCTCCTTCGAAGAGCGCGATCGCCTGATCGATCGAGCCCGCTTCGAGCAACATCGTCGCGAGGTCGGTCGTCGCTTGCGGATGACCGGGATCGATCACCAACGCGCGCTCGAGCATTGCCTTCGCGCCGGCGGCGTCGCCTTGGAGCTGGCGGAACTTCGAGCGGTTGTAGGCCTCGGCGAAGTCGAGACTTTCGGGCGGAGGCGGTGCGCCGCGCGCGACGCGAGTCGGAGCCCACGGCCGCGCTTCGATCGCTTGCACGCGGTCCGCGACCGACACCGCGAGGCGGTGGCCGACGCCGAGAGTCTGCGGGAGGAAGGGGACGCTGAACGCGAGCTCTTCGCGGGCGAGGGGCTCGCCCTGCGCGGCGCGCCACACCGCGTAGCGATCGAGCCATGAATCGGTCGTGCCGTCGGCCTGACGCGTGAAGCCTTCTTGTTGGATCAGCGACGACGCTTCGGTGCCGTAGAACAGACTGCGCGGACCCCAGTACTCGAGACGTTGGTGGTCGTCGGTGTTGAGCGGACCCGGACCGTAGACCTGGGACGAGCGCGAGTCGGAGACCGCGTGGAACGCGAGCAACGACGCGAGGTCGAAGAAGGTGACACGCGCGAGGTCGCGGCGGACCTCGGGGAGATCGAAGCGCGCTTCCATCGCTGGGAAGTCGGGCTCGATCGGTTCGAGCGACGCGACCGCGATCACGTCGGAGTGGTACGAGAAGAAGATCTGCACGTGCGGGAAGACGTCGTGCAACGTGCGCATCACGAGCTCGATCGCTTCGTCGCTCTGCTCGTAGTGGTGGAACCACGCGCACACGGCTCCGCCCGGGTTCAGACGCGCGGCGGCTTCGCGGTAGCAGTCGGTGGTGAACAGCGAGCCGATGCCGGCGATCCACGGGTTCGACGGTTGGACGAGGATCAGGTCGTACGTCTTCGGTGTGGTGCGCAGGAACGTGCGTGCGTCGTCGCGGAACACCGCGAGCCGCGGGTCGGACATCGCGTTGTGGTTGAAGCGGCGGAACACGGAGTCGGCCTTCAACACGCCCGCGGAGATCTCGACGACTTCGAGCGAGTCGATCGGGTGCTGCAACGCCGCGCCGCAGCTGACTCCCGAACCGTAGCCGACGACGCACAGGCTCTTCGCGTGCGGCAGCAGGAAGAGCGGCACGTGCGCGAGGAGCTCCTGGTTCAACATGTCCATGGGCTCGGTCGACGCGTCGCCCTTGTTGTTGACGACCAGGTAGCCCATCCGGTCGCGACCGATCGCGAGCACGGTCGCGTCCGGGTCCTCGAACAGCACCGTGTTCGGCCAGCCCGTGGTGTCGATCACGTAGCGCTTTTTCCAATTCGCGAAACTGTTCAACGGGTGCATCTCGCGTTGCGCTTCGGTCGAGCCCGGGCCCGGACCCTCGCGCAAACGCAGGTGATCCGCCGCGTGGTTGAGCGTCGTGTCCCAACCCCGACCGAAGAACGCGTAGACGAGCAGGATCGCGGCGGTCCCTCCGGCGGCGATCCAACGCTCGCCCGCGCGCGCGCCGACCGCGAAGAGCAACAGGATCACGCCGGCGGTGACTTGCAGCGCGAGGCTGACGTGCAGCGCGCCCGCGATGCCGATCGCCGGGATCAGCACGAGCGTCGTGATCAACGTCCCGAGCACGTTGCCGATCGTGTTCCACGCGTACGTCGAGCCGACCGTGGTGCCGACGCGCGAACGCGTCGCGCTCTGCAGGTACGCGACCAACGGGAAGCCGATGCCGATCAACGCGGTCGGCACGAGCAGGATCGCGAGCACGATCGCTCCCTGCGAGAACAGGTACGCGACGAAGCCGTTCGGCGACGTGCCGAACTCCGCGCGCAGCGCGGCGGACCAGTAGGGCAGTCGGGCGCTGAGCGGGATCACCAACGCGAGCGCGGCGGCCGCGCCGAGTTGGCTCGCGGCGAGCCACCACAACGGCCTGCGGATCTTCACCTTCGAGATCAACAAGCTGCCGACGCCGAGGCCCGTGATGAAGCCGATCAGCATCAACGAGAACGAGTACGTCGAGCTCCCGTACCCGAGCGCGATCACGCGCACGAACACGACCTCGTAACCCATCGCGGCGAAGCCCGAGAGCCCGAGCGCGAACAGCATCGCGAACGAAGCGAACGCGCCGATGTCGGGGGCGGTTTCGTCGCCCGCGGTCTCGACGACGGGCGCCGCGGTCGGCTCCGGTCCGGCGAAACGCGCGAGTACGGCCGCGACTCCGTTCAGGGCCGCGCCGAAGATCAGCGAGTTCTGGATCCCGAGCGCGGGCAACAACACGAACCCGGCGAGCAACACTCCCGACACCGCGCCGAGGTTGTTCAGCGCATACAGCCCCGAGATCGACGTGCGCGCGTCGGCGCCGCGCGTCGAGAGTGCTCGCACCAGGACCGGCAACGTGCCGCCCATGCAGACCGCGGGGACGAGCACGAGCACCGCCGACAACCCGAGCCGCAAGAGGAAGCGCCACGACGTCGAGTCGAAGTTCGCGCCGACGCTCGCTTCGTACATGCCGCCGATCGCTCGCCCGATCGTCGGCAAGGCGATGCAGTAGAGCGCGATCGCGATCTCGAGCGCGATGTAGATCGACACCGGCGACCGTCCGCCGTCCGAACGTCGCCCGAAGAGCACCGCGCCCGCCGCGAGGCCGAACATGAAGACCGCGAGGACCACCGCTTGGGCGGCCGCCGTGCTCCCGATCCAGTTGGCGATCAACCGCGCCCACGTGACCTCGTGGATCAGGGCCGCGGAACCGGAGGCGAACACCGCCGCATACAACGCGCGGCGGGCGGACAGGGGTTGGGGCATCGTGGATCGTCTCGAGCGAGGTGGTGAGCCCAAGAAGCTACCAACTTCTGCGCGCCCGGCGAACGGATAGGATGCGTCCGGCGCGCACCCGTAGCGCAACTGGACAGAGCATCGGTCTTCGAAACCGAGGGTTGTGGGTTCGAATCCCGCCGGGTGCGCCATGACGTGCAACCGTTTCCGTTGGGGCGGGGCACGACGAGCGTGACGCGCTAGTCTGGAGCGCGATGTCGCGCTGGGTCGTAGCCGCGTTGCTCGTGAGTCTCGCGCCGCGCGGGACCGATCCGAAGATCGTGCACGGCGTCACCGTCTCCTGTCAGACCAACGGGCGTGAGTGGGGGACCGATGCGTTCGCCGAGGAGCTCGATCGGCTGAAGGCGCTCGGCGTCAATTGGGTTGCGATCCATCCCTATGCGCGCATCGCGAACGACGGGACGGTGAGTTGGCGCGAGTACTCGAAGACCGAGCCGCCCGAGTTCCTCGTCCGGCCGATCCGCGAGGCGCGAGCTCGAGGCATCTCGATCCTGGTGATGCCGCACCTCGCGTACTGGGGCAGTCGCTTCCGTTCGCGGAACGCGATCGAGTTCGAGGCGAGCGAAGACCGCGCTCGTTTCTGGCGGACGTACCGCGCGTGGATCGGCGCGCTCGCCGAAGTCGTCCACGACGCGGACGCGTTCTCGATCGGCAACGAGACCGATCGGATGCTCGTCGACGAGAGCGAATGGCGCGGCCTGATCGCCGAGGTCCGCGAGCGCACGAGCGCGAAGCTCGTCTACGCCGCCAACTGGAGCGACTACGCTCGCGTGCCGTTCTGGGATGCGCTCGACGCGATCGGCGTGCAGGCGTACTTCCCGTTGAGCGACGAAGCGGAGCCGAGCGACGCGTGCCTGCTCGCGGCGTGGGACAAGGTCTTGCCCGACTTGCGCGCGCTCGCGCAACGCACCGGCAAGCCCGTCGTGTTCACCGAGCTCGGCTACCCGTGCTCGCTCGACGCCGCGCACGAGCCGTGGTCGTACGAGGAAGCGCGCGGCGCGGAACGCGAGCGAGCGCTCGAACTCCAAGCCCGCTGCCTCGCCGTCGCGCTCGGCGTCGTCGATCGCGAACGCGATTGGCTGCGCGGTGCGTTCCTGTGGAAGTGGTTCGTCGGGCCGGCTCAGGCGGAGAACTTCCTGTTGAACCAACCGTCGCTGACGGCGCGGATGCGCGCGGCGTGGGGCGAAGAACGCTGAGCGCGGACGCGGCGTCGCGCAGCTCGCGAGTCGTCGGCTCTTTGGTCTGCATTCGTGCGCGTGTCATGCGCTGATAATGTCGACGCACGCATCGTCGCTACGCTGCCCGAGCACACGCACAACTGCGTTGCGGAAAGGCGCCCCCGATGAACTCGATGAAATGGTTCGCACTCGCGTTGACCTCGCTCGGCCTGACGATCGCCGTGAGCTGTGAGACGCTCGGACTTCGCCCCGCGGACTATCACCCGCGCATCGACCCCTCGAAGTTTCGAGCCGTCGTCGACAATCCGTTCTATCCGCTCGTGCCCGGCACGACTCTCAAGTACGTCGAGGAGGACCGCGGCGAGGTCAAGGAGAACGAGATCACGACGCTGAAGGAGACCAAGGTGGTGATGGGCGTGACGTGCGTCGTCGTGCACGACGTCGTGACGCGCAAGGGCGTCGTCGCGGAGGACACGTACGACTGGGTGGCGCAGGACGAAGACGGAACCGTCTGGTACTTCGGCGAAGACACGAAGGAGATCAGTCCCGGCGGGTTGGTCAGCACGTTGGGCTCGTGGGAGGCCGGTGTCGATGGCGCCCAGCCCGGTATCCTCATGCCGGCTCATCCCAAAGCCGGTGAGCCGTACCGGCAGGAGTACCTACTCGGTGTGGCGGAGGATATGGGGCAAGTCGTCGCGATCGACGAGTCAGTGACCGTGCCGGCCGGGACGTTCCGAGACTGCGTGAAGACGAAGGACTGGTCGTTGCTCGAATCCGGCGACGAGCACAAGTGGTACGCCAAGGGCGTGGGCCTCGTCGATGAAGTGGGCTCGGACGGCGCCGTGGTGAAGTTGATCTCGATCACACGCGAGTGACGCGCGCGACTACAGAGGAGGGCGCCATGTTCGAGCGAAGCACTCTTGCGGTCGCGGCTACGAAGGTGGTAACGCGACTTCGACCCACCCTGCGTGCGAGAACTCGGAGTTGGGGCTGGCTCGTGCTCGTCTGGCTGGCGACTGCGGCGTCCGCATCCGCCCAATCGAACGTCTTCAGGACGCGGAAGTCGGCCTCGTCTACGGTGCTGCCGCTCGTGATCGGCGGCGGCTTCGAATACGAATCGACCAGCGACGAGCGCCAGTACGACGTACCGCTCTTCCTTCAGTACAGTTTCACCGAGACGTTCCAGGCGACTCTCGAGTCGAGCCTGACACGCATCGACGCCAAGAACTCGAATTCGACCTCCGTGACGGGCCTCGACGATCTCGAGACTTCGTTCGAGTACGAGTTCCTGCGTGAACGTCGCTATCGCCCGGCCGTCGGGATGTTGGCCGGCGTCACGTGGCCGACGGCGACCGACCCGGACATCGGGGTACCCGACCCCGAGTCGTTCTTCGGACTCATCGTCAGCAAAGAGTTCGGATTCACCGAGCTCGACCTGAACGTGATCTACACGCACGCGGGCGATCCGGAGGAGCCCGACATCATCGAGATGCCGATGGCACTCCAGTACTCCCTGACTCGCGTGGTCGACCTCGCCGCCGAAGTGGTGCCGACCATCGATGCCGGCGGAGGCGTCGGCGGGAACGGCAGCCCGACCGAATACACGCTCGGCGTCGTCTGGCACACGAGCGACTTCTGGGTGCTGGAGAGCGGAGTGACCTACAAGGACGACGGGACGTGGCAGCTGACGTTCGGCTGGGAGTACAGCTTCGGAGGCGACGACTAGCGGTCGCCGGAGCTAGGGCTGCTTCGCGAGCAAGCCCTGCAACACTCCCGCGAGGAAGCGCGTGAACTGCGGCGAGTCGCTCGAGTCGATGTGCGAGCCGTCGTAGCAGTCGAAGCGCGGCCAACCGGGCACCGCGTCGAGCTTGACGGTCGTCGCGCTGGTCGTCGCGACGAAGCGGTCCCAGTACTGCGCGGTCGGGAAACGTCGTTCCTCGATCCGCGCACGCTCGCCGCAGGACGGGATGCTCATCGCGATCACGCGCGCGCCCTTGGCTTGGAGCTTCGAGATGCAGCTCTCCAGCCGCGCGAGCAACGCGACGGTCTCGGCCTCGTTCGCGGCGCGCCCGGTGCTCTCGGCGACCAGGTACTTGCCGCCGAAGCCTTCGACGGGATCCCACTTCGGGAACGGATCCATGCGCTTGAAGCTGACCGGACCGAAGCGGCCGGGGCGGCGGATCGACACTCCGGGATTCGGCAAGTCCTGCTTCAACGCTGCGCGCAACAGCTGCGTCAGCATCAACTGCGAATTGCGGAAGACCAACCGGCCGCCGACGTGGACGGCGAACAGCGCTTCGGTGCGGCGCGCGGGGCTGGTGCGCGCGACATCGTAGAGGTCGAGCAGCGCGAGCAGGTGCTTCTCGCTGGTCCCGCTCACGTCGAACACGAACATCGGCAGGAAATCGAACAGGACGAGCCCGTGGAACTCGCCCTCCTCCGCCAGACGCTCGAGCAGCGGCAGCGGCGAACCGCCCGGCAGCTGCAGCATGATCGGCGGCTCGCTGTGCATCGATGCGACCCACGTTTCGGGATCGAGCGCCGCTTGGATGCGCGAGGTGCCGACGACGATCGTCGAATCGGGTTCGACGCGGTCGAACTGGAGGATCCACGCGTCGTCGTCGGCTTCGATCGACGGCTGGTAACCGCGGACGCGCCACCAGCCTTCCCAAGCGGCGAGCGCGCCGGCGAGCAGCAGCAGCGCGACCACCCAGGTGCGACCCCAGGCGGCGCGCGGGACGTCGAGCTCAGAATTGGAAGTAGATGAAGGCACGATTGTCGCCTCCGCTGAGGGTGACGGTCAGTAGCAGCACGGTGAGGAGCGCGATGCGCGCCCAAGTCGGCGTCCGCGTCCAGAGTTCGGCGAGCGACCGCTGCCGCGTCAGCCCGTGCGCGACGAGCAGCGCAATCGTCAGTCCGCCGACGACCACGTAGTCGACGACGCCGAGCAGGCTCGAGCTCTTCCCGCCCGACAGCATCACCTTGGTGAGGTGCGTCGCAGTCTTCATGTCCGGCGCGCGGAAGAAGACCCACGCGATGCAAACGAGCGCATAGGTCAAGAGCGTCGTGCCGAACGTGACCGGCCACGTGCTCGCCCAGCGCGCTTCACCGAAGGCCTCCTTCAGGCGTCGCTCGACCGCGAGGTAGACGCCGTGCAAGCCGCCCCAGATCACGAACATCCAGCTCGCGCCGTGCCACAACCCGCCGATCAACATCGTCAGGAAAAGGTTGACGTACGTGCGTACCGGCCCGCGGCGGTTGCCGCCGAGCGGAATGTACAGGTAGTCGCGCAGCCAAGAGGAGAGCGAGATGTGCCAGCGCCGCCAGAAGTCGGAGAACCCGATCGCGCCGTACGGCGAGTCGAAGTTCTCGGGCAGGCGGAAGCCGAGGCAGAGCGCGACGCCGATCGCGCACGTGGAGTAGCCCGCGAAGTCGCAGAAGATCTGGCCGGAGAACGCGAGCGTGCCCATCCACGCATCGACGCCGCCGGCGCGCAACGCTTTGCCGAAGACTTCGTCAGCGACCGGCGCGAAGAAGCCGTCGGCGAGCACGACCTTTTGGAACAAGCCGAAGGTGAACAACGCGAAGCCCCAACCGAGCTGATCGGACGTCGCGCGACGGGGCTCGACGAGCTGCGGGTGGAAGCTCTTCGCGCGCAAGATCGGTCCGGCGACGAGGTGGGGGAAGAAGCTGACGAGCAACGCGAGGTCGAGCGGCGAGTCCCAGGGCTTCTCCTCGCGTCGGTAGACGTCGATGGTGTAGCTCAGGGTCATGAACGTGTAGAACGAGATGCCCGGCGGGAGCACGACGTCGAGCGCCGGCGGCTGGTACGCGACGCCGCACGCGCCGAGCACGGCTGCAAGGCTGTCCAAGAAGAACCCCGCGTACTTGAAGAAGCCGAGCAGCCCGAAGTTGGTGGCAAGAGTCGCGGCGAGCCAAGCCTTCCGTGCCCTCGGTGTGCGCGCGGAGTAGATCCCTTTCGCCGCGAACCAATCGACGCACGTCGACACCCACAGCAGGACGAGCAACGGCGGATTCCAGGCCGCGTAGAAGAGGTAGCTCGCGATCAGCAGGTGCCACTTGCGCGCCGTCCACGAACGCAACATGCGGTCGAGCACGAGCACGATGGCGAAGAAGGCGACGAACGTCAGCGAGCTGAAGACCATGGCGAACTAGGCTTGGCGTCCCCGACGCGCGGCGGGACTCGGAGTGCTCGAGTCGGCCTCCGACGGCTCGTCGGGACGCGACGGTGCGGTGCGAGGAACGGTGGGCACGATCGCGGGAACCCTAGCAAACCCGCGTCGCGGCTCGAAGAGCTCACGCACCGCCGACTCGCTCGAGCGCCGCGCGGGCTTGGACGTGTTCCGGATCGAACGCGAGCGCGCGACGATACCAACTGCTCGCTGCCGTGCGATCGCCGAGGACCTCGCGCATCACGCCGAGGTTGTAGGCGGGTGCGCTCGTCGCCGCGGAGAGGACGGACTCGCCGTTCGACGTCGGTTGCGCGCCGAGCTCGAGCGCGCGCAAGAACCCGCGCTCGGCGCCGGCGAGGTCGCCGGTGTCCATGCGCAACAGCGCCGCGAGGAAGCACGTGTCGGCACGCGACGCGTAGTGGGTTTCGATCTGCGCGACCAGCGTGAGGGCTTGCTTCGAACGTCCGAGCGCGCGCAAGGAGTACGCCGCGGTTTCGAGCGCGTCGATCGCCCACGGTTCGGCGTCGTGCGAACGCGCGAGCGCTTGCTCGAACGCGACGAGCGCCTGCTCGTGCCGCGCGGCCAGCGCCTCGGTCTTGCCGAGTTGGTGCCACGCGTACGCGTCGTCCGGCGACTCGGCGAGCGTGCGCTCGAGCAGCGCGCGGTTGCGCGACAGCTTGTCCTTCGCCGCGAGCGCTTCCGCCGCGTAGCCGCGGTGCAGCACGCGCACGCCGACCGGTGCGCGTACGGGCTCGGCGCCGTCGACGCGCAGCTGCTCGTGCACGCGCCCGACGAAGCGATGCCGCCCGTCGTTCGCGAAGAAGCGGGTGACGAGCACGCGGCTCTCGCCGGAACTCGCGCCGACGTTCTCGATCTCGACTTGGCCGACGCGCGACGGACCGCTCGCGAAACGCTCGAGCGCTTCCCGCGCGCCCGGCGCGATCAACTCCTCGTCGGCGTCGAGCACCAGGATCCAAGCCGCGCGGCACTCGGCGATCGACGCGTTGCGCGCCGCGGCGAAATCGTCGCACCACGCGAAGTGCGCGACGCGCGCTCCGGCTTCTCGCGCGATCGCGACGCTGCGATCCCGCGAACCGGTGTCGACGACGACGAGCTCGTCGACGACTTCGCGCAACGACGCGAGCGCCGCCCTCAGGTTCGCCTCCTCGTCGCGCACGATCATGCAGGCCCCGATCGACGTCATGGCCCGCCGATCGACCGCTCTCGGCGCGTTCGTGAGTCGGAAAGGCACTCCACGCCAGAGTTTCCCGATCACGGATCGCGCGCGCGCAAGGAAGGATCAAGACTCGCGCGCCGTCGGCCGATGCGGGAGCCATGAGCACGATCGTCCACACCTCGGCCCAGGTCGTCTACGCGGCGTGTCCTCTCTGCGACGGCGCCGAATTCGTTCCGCTCGGCGAGTCCGCGTGTCGCAACCATCCGGCGTGGAGCGCCGAGTTGCCGGACAAGTTGCGTTGGCAAGGTTGCCGCGCGTGCGGTCACGTCTTCACCGAGAGCCACTGGAGCGACAGCGCGCTCGCCGCGATCCTCGCCGTCCAACACGCGCACCAGACGCCGGGCACCGATGTCGAACCCGCGCGGCGCGCGAGCGCGAGGTTGGTCGAGCGCCTGTCGACGCTGCGCGCTTCGTTCCAAGGTCGTTGGCTCGACGTCGGCTGCGGCGACGGTTCGTTGGTGACGACGGCCGCCGAGTTCGGATACGACACGGTCGGGATCGACGTGCGCGAGGAGAGCGTGAAGCGCCTCGTCGAGTTCGGCTACGCGGCGACGAAGTCCTCGCTCGAAGACTTCCGCGACGTCCGCGGCTTCGACGTGATCTCGCTGTGCGACGTGCTCGAGCACGTGCCGCAACCGAAGCGAGCGCTCGCGCGAGTGCAGCAGCTGCTCGCGCCGCACGGCCTGGTCCTGATCTCGTGCCCGAACATGGACTCGTTCGCGTGGAAGTGGCTCGACTCGCGCGGCCAGAATCCGTACTGGTCCGAGCTCGAACACCACCACAACTTCGGCCGCGAGCGCCTGCACGCGCTCCTCGCCGAGAGCGGCTTCGAACCGTGCCACTTCGCGGTCAGCGAACGCTACCGCGCCTGCATGGAGATCGTCGCGCGCCGGCGTTGAGCTCGTGAGTTAGACTCGGCCCCGTGAACTCGTTCCTCGCGGGGTGCGTCTACGCAGCGGCGATCAACGCGATGTTTCTGGTGGTCGCGCTCCCGGCGCGTCGCTGGCTCATTCTGAACGCGGGCGACTCCAGGCGAAGGCTGATTGCTCGCGCGCGCGCCGCGGTCGCACTCTTGCCGGGCTGCTGGATCCTGCTCGGCGCGACGGCGATCGCGATCCACGTCGCAGAGGTCGGCGGGCCGCCGGTGCGACGCGACTACATCGCAGAAGTGCTTCTGGGCGCGGAGCCGCCGCCGTACGCGGAATACGCTGAGATGCTGCGGCCCGCGCTTCAGGTGCTCATGCTCGTCGTGCTCCTCGCGCCGGTTCTTTGGACGGTTTCGAACCTCGAACAGGGATTCCTCAGGCGCGCGGCGACGCGCGTCGAGTTGGCCGTGCTCGTCACGGGGTGGTTCGCCGTCGGAATCGTGCTGCGGCTCGACTTGTACCGCGTCGCTTCCTGGATCAACGACTGATCCGTCGGCGGACCACGCCGTCGGACGCGCTCACTTCGCCGGCTTCGCGAGCTCCGTGCACGGACCGTCCTTGCAGCAGGCCTGCTTGCACGCGCACTCGGCCTTGCACTCGCAGGCGGTGAGGAGCGCCTTCTCCGCGTCGGTCCGTTCGCGCTTCGGATTGAGGTGGCGGATCTCGAGCTTCGACTTGCAGTGGCAGAACGGTTTGTAGTTCGGGCTGTCGGTGTTGTGGCAGCCGGTGCAGACCGCCATCGCGGGGTGGGTGACGACCTCGCCTTCGGGCACGCCCTTGTAGACCTTCGGCGCATCGGGGTCTTCGGTCGCCGCGGCCGCCATGCGCGCCTTCATGTGCGCTTCGCCCGGACCGTGGCACGTCTCGCACTGGATGCCGATCGTGCGGTCGAAGCCCTTCGCGAGGTCCGCTTCGGCGACGCCGAACGCGGTGACGTGGCACTTGACGCACGCGTCGGCCTTCTGCGGATCGTCGATGCCCTTCTCCTTCGCGGTCTTCTTCGCGGCGTCGGTCGCGAGCACCTCGAACGCGTGCGAGTGCTTCATGTGCGAGAGCGCCTCGAACTGGTTGCCGGTGTCCTTCGCGGAGTGGCACGTCTTGCACTTCTGCGCGCCGATGTAGCGGTTGGCCTTCTTCGTCTGCGCGGGCTCGGCCGAGGAGATCGCGGAGAGCAAGCCGAGCAAGACGAGAGCGACGAGCAACGCGGCGGAAGCGAGGATGCGGCCCGACGGACGCGCGCCGCGATTCGGATGGATCATTGGAATTCCTCGATGGGGGTGGAGCACGACGTCGGACGTCGACGCTCTTCGAGCGCCTCGCGTCCGGCGAGTTCGACGACGGGATCGGACTCGAAAGCGAGGCGTCGCGCAAACTCTCCGAGCTCTGAATCCGGTGCGGCGAGGATCCACGCACGCAGCGCGCGCTGCCGAAGCCGCGGACCGCAGTGCGGCGCGTCACCCCACACGACCGCGGCGAGGGTCGCGCGAGCGACGGCTTCGCCTCGCGCGCGCGATTCGAGCCAGCTGATCACCGAGTCCGGCAACGCCTGGGCGTCCCGCTCGGCGCTCTCGCAGAAGGTCGCGACCGCGTGCGCGACGATCGCCGGTGCTTCCGCGGGGCGGCGTTCGTAGACCGCGCGCAACGCCGCGAGGGTCTCGGCGTTCGTTCCCGCTTCGGCGAGGATGTCCGCGACGCGTCGGTCGAAGGCGTGCGGATCACGGGCGTCGAGCTCGCGGAGCGCGAGCAGGTATTCGCGTTCCTTGCGCGGTTCGCGCTCGTCGGCGACCTCGGCGTCGTCGATCGTCGCGGTCTCGTGCGACGACGCGGAGGCGAGCACCGACTCGCGCGCGGCGGCCGAGGGTTCGTCGCTCAACTGCGCTGCGTCTCCATGGGCTGGAGCGCTCGCCAGGTTGGGGCCTGCGACGAACGGATCGACGGCGCGCTCCGCGAAGTGCGTCGCGAACCACCCGCTCACCCCGGCGACGAAGAAGACCCACGCCGTGAACCACCGCCGGCGGCGCGACGCCGAGCGCGGGTGTCGTGCGTGGATCGCGAGGGTGTGCATGCCGTTCGTGGAAGCGGAATCGCCGCGAGCGCGCCGCGTGGACGCGCTCGCGTGCGGGTCGTCGTCAATACGTCTTGTGCATCCGCTCGACGCTCCACTCGCCGTCCTCGCCGTGGCAGACGCCGCAGGATTCTTGGCCGGAGGCCGAGGTCTGCACGTCGATGTGCGCCTGCATGTCGGTCGCGTCGTGGCACGCGCCGCAGACGACCGTCCAACGTCGAACCGGCGAAATCTGATCGCTGGGGTGCGTGCGATCGGACGGTTCGTGCCACGCGGTGTTGCTCGCGCCGTGGCAAACGGTGCAGTTGCTGACGCCGCCGGGCAGCGCGGGGAAGACGACTTCGCCGTAGCTCTGCGCGGTGTAGTTGTTCGGGTAGGCGGAGCTCCCGAATCCGACCACGTCGTACGTCGACGCGTTCGCCAGCTCCTCACCCATGTGGATCTTGTGGAGCATCGTGCGGAAGTTGATGGTCGTCGCCGTCGTCGCCGGCGCGTTCGCGGCGACGTACTGCGGACGATCCTCGACGCCCGCGGCGCCGTGGCAGACGACGCACGCTTCGAAGCTGCGTCGGCCGAAACCGTGGAACGCGAGGTCCTGGTGGCAGTTGTAGCAGTTGCTCCCGCTCGAGATCAGCGCGTACGGCTCGACGGTCGCCGCGCTGCCGACCAAGAAGTTCACGAGGTTGGCGTCGGACGCCGAGCGGTACGAATTGGTCTCGCCGTACAAGCTCAACGTCAGCGTCTGCGACGTCCATATACTCAGCGAGTACGTCCCGTCGACGATCGACTTGCCGACCCACTTGCCGACGGTGTCGTCGAGGTCCGGCGACCCGTTCAGCGTCAGCGGATACGTCGACGGCATCACGAAGTCAGTCGTGTACGTCACGAGCACGATGTTGCCGTTGCCGAACTCGGTCACCTCGGTGATCGTTCCTGCGGCCGTGTCGACGGTGAAATCCGTCGTCGCGGTCTTGCTCGCGAGCGTGACCTCCTTCACGGTCGCGCCCGAGGCGTGGGTTCGATCGAGCCCGGGCTTGTAGGTCGACGAACCCAACGCGGCGAACCACAGTCGGGTGCCGGAGACGAGCTGGATCTGCGCGTACTCCTCGTCGACTTGGCCGTCGTCGACCACGAGGTAGTCGTTGCGCGCGAAGCCGGTCGCGTCGGCGACGTCGATGTAGTTCTGCGGCGCGGCGCTGTCGACGGCGAGCGTGGTCGCCGTCGTCGTCGCGGTGCGCACGAGCACCGCCGTCAACGCTCCGGTGACGTTCCAGTGCGGCGCGAAGTCGGTGGTGAAGACTTCGTTCGCGGCCGCGGTGGAGACACCGACGCGCTCGAGCTGCGCGGGCATCGGTACGTTGACGGTGTACGGCTGCGCGCCGGTCAACATCGCGGTCGGGATCGAGGTGCTGAGCAACACGTTGTAGTTCGACGTCGGGCCGGAGAGCACGATCGACGGGTTCGCGACCGCGGACGGCAGCAGGTCGGTGCCCGCGTCGTTCTTCAGCGTGAACGTGATCTCGATCTTCTCGCCTGCGTCGATCGTGCCGTCGCCGTCGTTGGTTCCGTCCTCGGCGATCGAGCTGATGTCGATGGCTGTTCCCGCGTCGAAATCCGGATCGAGCAGCGGGTGCAGGTGCGCGAGATCGGTCGGCAGGAGCCCGGGCGCCGGAGTTCCGGTCGCCGGGTGACACAGGATGCAGTTGGTGTCGTTCGCGATCGCCGGCATCGTCTGACCGTTGGCCGTGTACGGATGACCCCAGTCGATGTCGTCGTGGCACGCGCCGCACGTCGCTCGCCGCGGTTGCGCGTACGCGACGCCGCCTTGCGCGGGCGCGGTCAACGGGCCGCTGTCGCCGTCGGGGTCGCCGTGACACACGACGCAATTCGACGGACCCGTGCGAATCAGATCCTCGGTCGCTTTGTTCGGCGCGCTGAGCGCGGTGTAGCCGGCGTCGCGGGGCATCGCCACCAAGCCTTGGGGCCACGCGGGGAACGCGACATCAGAGAAGTCGAGGATCGAGTTGTTGAAGCCGACCAGCTCGTAAGGCTCCGGCGTCTTCGCGTAGTCGCGCGAGCCGTCGGACAACGTGCCGACGCCGAGCACGCTCGGTAGGTGCTCGCCCGAGTGGATCTTGTGGATCATCACCTTGAAGTCGATCGAGCGTCCCGGTGTCCCGCCGGCGGCGGTGACGACGTTCTTGTCCTCGGCGCCCGCGGTGTGACAAAGGAGGCAGAGCCCGACCGAGTGGCGCGAGCCGCCGTGCGCTTGCAGATCGATGTGGCAGCGATTGCAGTTCGCCTGCGCGACGACTTCGCGCGAGTCGACCGAGCCCGCGGTGCCGATCACGAAGTCGTGCACCGCGTCGCCGGAGTCGCTCTTCGAGGCATTGTCGAGCGTGTAGCTCCACCGGAAGTACATGCCGAGCGTGTACGTCCCGTCGAGCAACGCGTCGTCCGTCAACTCGCCGTCGGTGTCGTCGAAACTCGCGGTGTCGTTGTACGGCGCTAGGTACGTCGCCGGGATCGGCGTGGCGAACTTGTAGCGGTACGAGCCTCCGCCGCGCGGAACGGCGGCGGTCGCGACATCGGTGACCTGCGCGATCACGCGTTGGTAGTTGAACGTCGGACCGGAGACCAGCGCTCGACCGGACGAGAACTCGCCGATGTCCCAGTCGCTGCCGTCGTCCTTCGTCACCGTGAAGTCGACCGTGATGCGATCGCCGGGCAGGAAGCGTCCGCCGGGGCCGGAGCCGCCGGAGAGCGCGTCGATCGCGAGGTGGATCCCGGGCAACGCGTCGCCTTGGTCGAGGGCGGTCGTCGTCGGCACGGAGCCGTCGCTTCCGGCCGGACCGCGCGCGCCGTCGCCGCCGCCCGAACAGCCGACGCCGAACAGCGCGAGCGCGCAGCTCGCGAAGAGGCTCGCGGAAATCCTTCCGAAGGTTCGAGAGTCATGGAACGGGGATGTCATGGCGAAGTCCTTCTGTTGGAAGCGTCGTTCATGCGTGGCAGCGATTGCAGTTGCTGCCGTCGTCGGGATGGGGCATCGGCGGCAGGACGCCGCCGGGTAGGTGGCATTGCCGGCAGTTCATCGCCGGCGTGTGGTCGCTCGGTTTCGGCAGCGCGAGCGCATGGCTCGGCGCCGCGGCGTGACACGTCGCGCAGCCCTCGCCTTGCAGCGGCTCGTGGCACGTGAGGCAGTGCGTGTCGCGCGGCGAACCGAACGAGCCCGTGTGATTGCGCGGCAGCGACTCGGCGTGGCAACTGCGGCACGTCGCGGGTTGGTGGCACGTGGTGCAGTTCTCGCGATCGAGGCCGGCGACGAGCCCGTGTCCGACGCCGCGCCATTGGTTCGTATGGTTCTGCGGCGGCGTGGTCTGGTGGCATTGCGTGCAGCTCGAAACCTGGTGGCACAGATCGCAACGGTTCGCGGTCTCGCTCGACTCCGCGCGCGCGACCGAGCCGTGGCGCTTCGTCCAAAGGCCGTCGTGCGACGGCGGTTGCGCGTCGGCGCGGATCGTGTTGTGGCACGTCGCGCAGTCGTCGGTGCGTCCGCGGCTCGCGTGGCACGCGACGCACGACGCCATGCTCGCGACGGGGAGCTCGATCACGTCTTCGCTGGTCGCCAATTCGCCGTGGCACGCGGTGCAGTCGAGTCCGGCGCCGACGTGGCGTTGGTGCGAGAAGACGATTTCGTCGGAGAGCGCGCCGCGCGCGGTCCTCTTGAACAGCTTGCCGTCGTAGAGCGAATCGACCTTGCGCTCGGCCGGCTTCTCGGCGTCGAGGTCCGCGTGGCAGAGCCGGCATTGCGCGAGACCGGGCATGCCGGGTTCGTCGGTTTCCTCCGCGCCGAGGTGGCAGTCGGTGCACGCGAGTTCTTGCTCGACGTGAGCGCGATGGCTGAACGCGTATTCGCGGCGCGTCGAGTGCAAGCCGTCGAACCACACGCAACCCGCGAGCGCGACGAGCGTCGCTCCGAGAGCGAGCCGCGCGACGAGGCGACCGTTCGAGCGTCGGATCAGAAACGCCATGCGGCCCTCGCGGTGATTTGTTGGTAGTCGTCGCCGTCGGCGTCCTCGTACTCGTACTGGAGCTCGAGCGTCCACGCGGTGCCGAGCTTGCGGCGCACGCGTCCGTACCAGACGCGGACGTCGTCGCGCTCGACGTCGTTGACGACGTCGTATTCGAACAGCGAGTACGACGAGCCCGCGGAGAGGCGCCACTGCTCGTTCGCCTTCCACGTCGCGTCGACGCCCCACGTTTGGATGTCTTGCGCGTCGCTGTTCCACGCGTCGGCGGTGCACGACAAGTCGAGACCCGGCGTGCCGACGTCGGCGATCACCAACGTCGCGTAGCCGCGTTGGTAGTCGTGGTTGAGGCGGCTCTCGTCGTCGGCGTTCGCGAGGGTGCGCAGGTCGCCGCCGAGGTCGACGTTCACGCGCGGGCCGAGCGACTTCGACACCAAGAGACGCCACTGGTCGTAGGGCTCGAACTCCTGGAGCGTCGAGAAGTACGGATCGAACTCGTCGGCGTACGCGCGTTGCGTTTGGAGCAGTCGGTACCAACTCGCTTGCACCGTCAGCGCGCCGTCGCCGGAATCCCACGTCGAGCGCAGACGCAGATCGCGGTCGTCGGACTCGAGGCGCGTGTAGCGACCGTCGAGCGAAAGGTGCTTGCCGAGCGTCTGCCACAGCGCGAGTCCGTAGAGATCGGAGCGGAAGTCGTTCGCGGGTTCCGACTGGTGGACGTGCATCCAATCCGCTCGGACGCGGCCGGTCTTCCACAACTTCGCCTCGGCCCACGCGGCGCCGATCTGATCGTCGATCGACGTTGCTTCGTTCAGACGGACCGGAACGCCGGCGAGCGCGCCGAGCTCGAGCTTCTTCGCGCCGATCGGGTTCGACTCGACGCGCACGCCGTCGAACTGCGCGAACTCGGGCGTCTCGTACTCGTACTGGCGACCGACGCGGGCGTCGAGCGGCAACCCGAACGGACGCGCGCCTTCGACGAACGCTTCGTACAGGTCGAACTGCGCCGCGCCGTCGTGCGAATCCTGGATGCTCGGGAAGACTTGCTGCGATGCGCCCGATTGGCCGTCGAGGTCGGCGCTCATGCGCCCGACGAGTCGCGCGGTCCAGCGGTCGCGCTCCGCGTCGCCGAGGTCCGCGGCGAGCAACGTGTACGCGTCGAGGTCGTGTGCTTTGCCGCTGCTTCGCGAGCGCACTTGCGTCGACAAGCTGCCGTGCACCGCCGAGCTCGCGCTCGCCGTTTCGCCTGCTGCATCTTTCGGAACGGCGACGTTCTTCGCGGGCTCCGCGGAAGTCGGCGCGATCGCGCCTTCGAGCGCGGGCTCCGGTTCCTCGCGCGCGGCGGGGCCGCGGCAGCCGAGCATCCCGAGCGCGAGCGTGGCGAGGCAAGCGCGTGCGTCATCGTACGGAACTCGCGCTCGTGCGCAGTGCTCGGCGGAACGACGGGGACGTTGCATGGGAGTCGAACGCAGTGTGCCCATGTCGAGCGTGCGCGTGAGTCCGGACAAGTGCGTAGTTGGTGCTACGCAGAGTGCGAGCATGCTCACGTTCGCTGGAGCTCGCCTTGCCGCGCGAGCGCTCGACATCTAGCGTGCGATCGTCGCCTCGCTCTTCGCGACTACCGACTTCCGCCGAGCACGCTCATGCACACCACTCCACACTCACCCGAGTCGCGCACGCCGAAGTCTGACGCGCAACCGTTCCTCGTCCTGTTGACGAGCCACTGGATCAGCTGGATCGGCGCTGCGTTGATCGTCACGGCGTTGTGCACGTGGTTGTTCCTGTTGCCGCTGCAGATGCGCGGCGAGGCCGACAATCCGTACCTCGGCGTGCTCGCGTTCGTGCTGGTGCCGATCGTGTTGTTCGCGGGGCTTGCGCTCGTGCCGATCGGTGCATGGCTCGCGCGGCGACGCGTGCGGAAGCAGCTCGCGGCGGTCGTCGACAAGCGCGCGGCGTGGTCGCGTTTCGCGTGGATCTTCGGCGTCGCGACGTTGGCGAACCTCGCGCTCGGAACTCAATTGACGTACCGAGCGGTGCGCCACATGGAGACGCCGCAGTTCTGCGGCTCGTGCCACGTGATGACGCCCGAGGCGCGCACTCACGCCGTTTCGCCGCACGCGCGCGTCGAGTGCGCGGAGTGCCACGTCGGTGACGGACCCTCCGGTTGGGTCGCGAGCAAGCTGACCGGCGCGCGCCAGTTCGTCGACAACCTGTCGGGCTCGTTCGAGAAGCCGATTCCGTCGGCGCTGGCGTCCAATCGACTCGTGCCGGCGAAGCAGACGTGCGAAGAATGCCATTGGCGCGGGAAGCCCGGCCGCGAGGTCGTCCGCGTGATCGATTCGTTTGCCGAGGACGAAGCGAACACGCTCAGCCAAACGGTCTTGACGATGCACGTCGGCGGCAGCGTGCTCGGCGGCATCCACGGCCGACACAACGACCCGAACCTCGAGATCCGTTTCGTGTGCGGCGATCCGGCGCGGCAAGAAGTGCTCTCGGTCGAGGCGCTCGACCTGGCGACCGGCGCGAAGCGCGTGTACACGAAGTCCGACGCGTCGCCGGAGCGCATCGCGGCGCTGCGCCCGATCACGATGCAATGCGTCGACTGCCACAACCGTCCGGGTCACGCGTTCGAGTTGCCGGCTCGCGCGCTCGATCACGCGTTCTCGAACGGGCGTTTGCCGGTGACGTTGCCGAACTTGAAGAAGCTCGGCCTCGCGCTGCTCGCGCCGAAGTACGCGTCGCAAGACGAAGCCGCGCGCCGCATCCCGGAGGCGCTGACCGACACGTACCGCCGCGAACAACCGGAGGTCTTCGCCGCGCGCGCGAGCGAGATCGCCGCGGCCGGCGCGGAGCTCGCGACGATCCACAACCGCAACGTCTATCCGGAGCTCGAGGTGACGTGGGGCACGTACCCCGACAACATCGGCCACACCGATTTCCCGGGCTGCTTCCGTTGCCACGACGGCGAGCACACGACCTCGGACGGCAAGGTGCTGACGAACAACTGCGCGGTCTGCCACTTCAGCGCCGCCGTCGACGAGACCGCGCCTGAGATTCTCCAGACGCTGGGCCTCGAACGGATCCTGGAGAAGGCGCGGAAGAAGTAGCGATCGCCAGGCGCTCGCTCGCGAGTTGCCGTCTGCCTCGGAGCAATGATTCCCCGAGTGGAACAGGATCGATTCGCGCGACGGCGCTCTGGTTCGCGGTGTGACGACTTGACGGCTCGCAGGTTCGGCGGACGATGGGAGTCGATGTCGGAGTCGCGGGACGCCATCGTTGGGCTGCTGAGTTGCAGTGCCATCGTCCTCTCGATCGTCTGCTGCTTCGATGCCCGCGACGCGGCGAACACGGAGCGTCATCGAGCGTCGGAACGGTCGGTGCGCCGCGTCCTCTGGTTCCTTGCCGCTTTGCCGAGCGCTTGGCTCGTGTGTTTCGGAGCGCTGTTGCTCGCCGCGCGCGTGAACGCCGGAGAATGGCCTCGATTCGCGCCGGTCACTGCCGAGCACGCCTTCGGCGGCAAGCCCTGGCCGCTGCAGAGCGATTCTTTCGGCGCGTTGTATCTCGTCGGCGCGTGGCTGTTCCTCCCAGCCGTCTTTTCGGTGTGCGCCGACATCCCGCTCGCCTGGTCCGCGCGACGGAACGCGGTGCCGACGACGGGCGCGCATCTCACGTTCGCCGGATCGTTCCTCGCGCTGTGCGCGCTGTTCTGGCTCAATCCGGGCGGCGTCGTACGCTGGTGGATCGACTGACCAACGCACGGGCCTTGAGCAAGTGACGCAGCCCGCCCTCGCCGCTCCGCGTTGGCGCGCCCGAGTGGACTCGAACCACTGACCGTCGGATTAGAAATCCGATGCTCTATCCGGCTGAGCTACGGGCGCCGAGGGTTGGAAGGATGGTCGGGGAGATGGGATTTGAACCCACGACTCGCAGCACCCAAAGCTGCGCCTCTACCAGCTGAGGTACTCCCCGCAAGCGAAACGAGAGCGTAGCGCGTCGAGCGAACGGCGGCGAGCACGGCGACCCGCGCCAAGACGTGGCATCCGAGGGCGGCGCGGCGTAATCTCCTCGCTCTTCGCGCGACCTTCGCGGTCGGCCCGGACGGAGGGGCGCGCGGAGGTTCCTTGGCAGCACGTGACGTCGATCGGGCCCGAAAGAACGCGAGCGAGCGATGAAGGTCTTGATCGTCGGAGGCGGAGGACGCGAGCACGCGCTCGCGTGGAAGATCAGCCAATCGCCCTTGGTGCGCGAGGTCCTGGTCGCGCCGGGGAACGCCGGCACCGCGAAGCTCGCGCGCAACGTCGACGTCGTGGCGAAGGACGTCAAGGGGCTCGTCGAGCTCGCGAAGACGGAGAAGGTCGACCTCGTCGTCGTCGGGCCGGAGGAGCCGCTGGTGCTCGGCCTCGCCGATGAACTGCGCGCCACGAAGATCGACGTGTTCGGTCCGGGCGCGGCGGGGGCGAAGCTCGAAGGTTCGAAGTCGTTCGCGAAGGACTTCCTCGAGGCGCACCGCATCCCGACCGGCATGTCGAAGAAGTTCGATCGCTCGGGCGCGGCGAAAGCGTTCCTCGAAGGCCAGAAGCAGTGGCCGCAAGTCGTCAAGGCCGACGGGCTCGCCGCGGGCAAGGGCGTGTTCATCGTCTCGAGCGCGCGCGAAGGCTGCGTGATCGTCGATCAACTGATGGAGGAGAAGCGGCTCGGCTCCGCCGGCGTGCGCATCGTGATCGAGGAGTTCGTCGTCGGCGAGGAAGTCAGCGTGCTCGCGATCACCGACGGCGAAGCGATCCTGATCCTCGAGCCGGTGATGGATCACAAGCAAGCCGGCGACGGCGACACCGGACCGAACACCGGCGGCATGGGCGTCGTCTCGCCGCACCCGACGTTGTCGTCGCGCGTGATGCGGCAGATCGAGCAACACGTCCTCGTGCCGACGCTCCACGGTCTGCGGCGCGAGGAGATCCCGTTCCGTGGCGTGATCTTCGCGGGCCTGATGCTGACGGATTCCGGTCCGAAGGTGCTCGAGTACAACTGCCGCTTCGGCGATCCGGAGACGCAAGCGGTGCTGCGGCGCATGAAGAGCGACCTCGTCCCGTACCTCGTCGCGGCGGCGCGCGGCAAGCTCGCCGAGCTCGACGGCCCCGATTGGGATCGACGCGTCTGCGTCGGCGTCGTCGGCGCGAGCGAGGGTTATCCCGGCGAGTACCGTCGCGGCGATGCGATCGAGGGTCTCGACGAAGCCGGCGCGGTCGAGGACGTCGTCGTGTTCCAAGCGGGGACGCGCGCGAGCGCGCGGCACGTGTTGACCGACGGCGGACGCGTGCTCTGCGTCACCGCGCTCGGCGACGACGCGAACGTCGCGCGCGAGAAGGCGTACACCGCGTTCGACAAGTTGCGTTGGAACGGCAAGTTCGCGCGCCGCGACATCGGCCTGAAGCGCCCGTCGAAGGCGCGGATCGTGCGTTAGCGCAGTGGGAGCGCGCGGGCCGTCGCTCGGCGTCGCGATCTGCGCGCTGAACGAAGAGCGGTGTTTGCCGCGTCTGCTCGCACGGCTCTCGAGCGGCGAAGGTTCCGATCGCGCGGACGAGATCGTCGTCGCCGACGGAGGCAGTTCCGATCGCACAGTCGAACTCGCGCTCGGTCTCGGCGCGCGCGTCGTCGTCGCGCCGCGCGGACGCGGAACGCAACTCGCGCACGCGGCGCGCGAGCTCGAGAGCGAAGTGCTCGTCTTCCTGCACGCCGACTGCGTGCCGGAGGTCGGCGCGCTCGCCGCGTTGCGTGTCGCGTTCGCCGACGCGTCGCTCGTCGTCGCCGCGATGAACCAAGTCGTCGACGCCGACGGCCTTTTCTTTCGACTGGTCGAGCGCGCGGCAAATGCACGTGTAAGGAGATTGGGTCTCATCTACGGCGATTCCGGTCTCGTCGTCCGTCGCGCGCACTACGACGCGGTCGGCGGTTTTCGCGAGCTCGCGCTGTTCGAAGACGTGGATTTTTCGCGCCGCTCGAAACGCATCGCGCGCGCTCGGCTCGTGCGAGAAGCGCGTCTCGCGGTGTCGGCGCGTCGTTGGCGACGCGAGGGCGTCTTGCGCGCGACGCTGCGGAACTGGATGCTGCTCGCCGCGTTCCTCGCAGGCATGGATCCCGCGCTCTTGGCTCGTTGGTACCCTTCGCACTCGGAGCCCTCGTCTTGAGGCAGACCGCCATCCGCAATGCGTTCGAAGCGTTCTTGAAACGCCGCGCGCTCAAGCTCACCACGCAACGTCGTCGCATCTTCGACCGCGCGTTCGAGACTCACGAACACTTCAGCGCCGAGCGCTTGTACCGCTGGCTCGTCGACGAGCCCGGCACGCGCGTCTCGCGCGCGACGGTCTATCGCACGCTCGGGCTCCTGGTCGAAGGCGAGTTCATGCACTCGCTCGACGCGGGCCGCGGCGAGTTGGTGTACGAGCACACGGCCGGTCACCAACACCACGACCACATGGTCTGCCTGAGCTGCGGCAAGATCGAGGAGTTCGTCGATCCGATGATCGAGGAACTGCAACTCGCCGCGTGCGTGCGCAAGGGCTTCGAGCTGGTCGACCACGACCTGCGGCTGCTCGGTTACTGCAAGGCGTGCCGTCGCACGCGCTCAGCTATGGGAACTCCGGCCGCCGACGAAACCGCCCGCGCCGCGACACCCGAAGAGGCGCCGAGCGCGGGCGAGTAGGGAGCCCCGGATCACCGGGGTGACCGTCAGGGCTGGAGACGGCGGACGATCTTCTCTTGGACCAGGCGAGCGGTCTCGCCGTCGCTGAGCGTGCCGCCCCACTTGCGCGCCTTGATCAGCAGCGTCGACTTGTCGAGGTCGTAGGGCTCGACCGAGACGGTGACCGTCGAGCCGTCGATCTTGATCTTGGCCACGCGCACGGCGTCGTCGGCCTCCATCACTTCGAGGCTCATGTCGCTGAGCACGTTCTTGGTTTCCGGCCAGACCTTCTTCGCATCGATGTTGAGGTGCGTGACGTAGGTCGAGTTGTCGGTGAATTCGGTGGTCATCACGATGCCGCCGACCGCACCGGCGGCCGCGGCGACGCAGCCCGCACCGAGCGGGGCCGCGAGGAGAGCGAACAGGACGAAGTTCTTCATGGAATGGTTTTTGGGTGAGGTGTGGATTCACTTCGCCAGGGCGGAGGCGGTCTCCACCATCCGGCGATAGAAGCGCAAGCCCTCGCCTTCCGAACGCGGACCCAGTCGAGTCCAACGCGGATGGTTCCAGGGCGTGAGGTTGCGTTCGGGATGAGGCATCAGTCCCAGCACGCGACCGCTCGGGTCGCAGATGCCGGCGATTTCCTCGACCGAACCGTTGGGGCAGTCGGGGTACTCGGCGCGCGATCCGTCGGAGCGGACATAGCGCAGAGCGATCTGGTGGTTCTGCTTCAAGCGCTCGAGCACGCGCGCGTCGCGCACGCGGAAGCGTCCTTCGCCGTGAGCGACCGGCACCGGCAGCAATTCACCGGGTTCGAGCCAAGCGCACGCGCTCGCTTCGGCCTTCAACGTCACCCAACGGCATTCGAAGTGTCCTGACTCGTTGACGTCGAGCGCGAGGCCGCGTTCACGACGCATGACGCCGGGCCCTTCGAGCAAGCCGGTGTCGACGAGGACTTGGAAGCCGTTGCACACGCCGAGGACCAAGCCACCGCGCGCGACGAAACGCTCGAGCGTCTCGCGCAAGCGGCTGCGGATCTGGAAGCCGAGCACGCGTCCCGCGCCGAGGTCGTCGCCGTACGAGAAACCGCCGGGCACGACGAAGATCGAGTGCGCGTCGAGCAACGCGGGGCGATCGAGGAGTTCCTGCACGTGCTTCAAGTCGGGCCTGGAGCCCGCGCGTTCGAGCGCGAGGCACGTCTCGCGATCGCAGTTGGTGCCCGCGGTGCGCAGGACGAGAGCGTGAACGGTGCGCGTGGCGACGGTGCTCATCCGGCGAACCCTCCGCGGTGAGCGCGCGCGAGCTCTTCGACCGGCAGATCGACGACCGTTTGACCTTTGACGCCGCGGACGATCAGTCGTCCGGTGTTCGTCACGCTGCCGAGCCACGCGAAGTCGCGCTCCTTCATCGCCGCTTCGAAAGCCGCGACGTGACGCTCCTCGACTTCGACGAGGAAGCGCGTGCAGCTCTCCGAGAAGAGCCGCGTCGCGTTGGCGTCGTACGTCGGCGCGAGTTCGGCGGTCGGCACTTTCGAGAGCGCGAGCTCGAGTCCGAGCCGTCCCGCGAACGCCATCTCGGCCGCCGCGACCGCGAGGCCGCCTTCGGAGAGATCGTGGACGCTGCGCACGAGCCCCGCGCGGATCGCGCGGTGCAACGCGACGAGTTGTTTCGGCGCGAGCGCGAGATCGGGCCGCGGCACGCGACCGCCGTCCTGACCGACGTGCGCGAGGTAGTGCGAGCCGCCGAGTTCGCCGTGGGTCATCCCGACCTGCGCGACACGATTGCCCGCGCTCTTCGCGTCCATGGTCACGCACTGCGCGACGTCGTGAACGTGCGCGAGAGCCGAGACGAGCAACGTCGGCGGGATCGAGATCACTTCGTCGCCGACGCGGAACTCGTTGTTCAAACTGTCCTTGCCCGAGATGAACGGCGTGCCGAACGCGACCGACGTCGCGTAGCACGCGCGCGCGGCGAGGACGAGCGAGCCGAGTTGCTCCGGGTTCGCGCAGTTGCCCCAACTGAAGTTGTCGAGGATCGCGGTGCGCTCGGGATCGCCGCCGACCGCGACGACGTTGCGCAGCGCTTCGTCGATCGCCGCCGACGCCATCGCCCACGGATCGAGCACGCCGTAGCGCGGGTTCGCGCCGCAACCGATCGCGACGCCGGCGCGCGAATCCGCGAGCGGCTGCAGCACCGCGCCGTTGCCGGGTCCGTCCTCGCGCTCGCCGACCAACGCCTTGATCGCGGATGTGCCTTGGACCTCGTGGTCGTACTGGCGCACGATCCATTCCTTGCTCGCGATGTTCGGACTCGCGAGCAGCGCGAGCAGCGCCGCTCCGGGATTCGCGCACGGCGGCGCGCCGGGATCGGACTCGACGCGCTTCGTCGAGCGCGCGATACGCAGCGGACGCGGCGTGCCTTCGTGCAGGAAGTGGAGATCGAGTTCGGCGACGCGTTGCGCGCCGTAGAAGAGCTCGAGCTTCTTCGTGTCGGTGAACTCGCCGATCGGCGTCGCGTCGACGTCCTCCGCGGCGAAGATCGCGCGGATCGCGTCGAGGTGTTCCGGCGGAACGGCGAGGACCATGCGCTCTTGCGCTTCGCTGATCCAGATCTCGGCGGGGGAGAGGCCCGGGTACTTCAACGGCACGCGTTCGAGGTGCACGCGCGCGCCGCACTCCGCGCTCATCTCGCCGACCGCGGACGACAAACCGCCGGCGCCGCAGTCGGTGATGCCGCGGTAGAGCCGCAGATCGCGCGCGCGCAAGAGTCCGTCGCGCACGCGCTTCTCGGTGATCGGATCGCCGATCTGCACGGCGGAGGACGAGACCACCGACGAATCCTCGTCGAGTTCGATCGACGAGAACGTCGCGCCGTGGATGCCGTCGCGTCCGGTGCGACCGCCGACGCAGAGGATCACGTCGCCGGGCGCGACCGATTTCTCCGCGGCCCAACGCGGCAGCAAACCGACCGTGCCCGCGTAGACCAACGGATTGCCGACGTAGCGCGGATCGACCCACACGCCGCCGTTGACCGTCGGAATCCCCATGCGATTGCCGTAATCACGCACGCCGGCGATCACGCCGCGCAGGATGCGCCGCGGATGCATGCAGCCTTTCGGCAAGCGCGCGTCCTCGAGATCGAGCGGCCCGACGAAGAAACAATCGGTGTTCGCGATCGGCTTCGCGCCGAGGCCGACGCCGAGCACGTCGCGGATCACGCCGCCGATGCCGGTGCCCGCGCCGCCGTACGGATCGATCGCGCTCGGGTGGTTGTGGGTCTCGACCTTGAAGCACACGTCCCATTGCGTTTCGCCCGCGCGCTCGAACGCGACGATGCCCGCGTTGTCCTTGAAGACGCTGATGCACCACGGCTTCGCGAGTTCACGCGTCGCGCGTTGGATCGTGTCCTTGAACAAGTTCTCGATGTGCTCGCCGTCGAAATCGATCTTGCCGGCGAACGTCTTGTGCTTGCAGTGCTCGCTCCACGTCTGCGCGATCGTCTCGAGCTCGCAGTCCGACGGCTCGCGTTCGAGGCCGCGGTAGTGCGCGCGCACTTCCTGCATCTCGAGCAACGTCAGGCTCAAGCAGCCTTGACGCGAGAGGCGCACGAGCTCGTCGTCGCTCGCATCGCGCAACACGACGGTGACGCTCGGCCGCACCGCGTGATCGTCGGGCAACGTGAAGTGCACGTCCTCGCGATCGATCCACAGATCCTCGATCACTTCGTTCGCGAACACGCGCTTCGCGACGCGCTCGAGTTCGCGCGGATCGACTTCGCCGACGAGCTCCCACGCTTGGTAGGTCAGCGCGCGAATCGGCGCACCGTCGCTCGACTTCGCCAACGTCGAACGCGCGATCGTGCGCTCGATCGTCTGCGCGACCGAGTCCATCACTCCGGGCTTGCGCATCACGAGCACTCGATGTCGCACCGCGCGATCGATCGTCGGCGCTTGGCCCGGCGCGGTCACGCGCGCGACATCGAGCACCGGATCGGCGAAGAGTTCTTGGACGAGCGCTTCGACGCTCGTGCGCTCGAGTTTCGGCGACAACAAGAAGCCGCGACCGAGACGTGCGCTCGTGATCGAACGCGCGCCGAGTTCGGCGAATTCGCGCAGCGCGCGCACGCCGTCCGGATCGTCTAAGTCGGGGCGGCGGAAGACCTCGACGCGCCACGCTTCGGGCAGGCGTTCGCGGGCTCGTTGAACGGGTTGGGCGGTCACGGTCGACATAGGCGGCGCTCAGGGTCCGCGTGGGCACATTTTGTGGCTCCAGGTGCGGACTTCCACCAAATCTTGGGGTCGTTGCGATTTCTCTTTCCGCGGCGGAAGGGCGGAATCGTAGCGGGATCGAGGCCCGACTTCAGCACCCGGGCGACCGATCGCGCCGCGCTAGGTTGTGAGTTGCGTGCCCCCGGTCGATCGCGCAGGATGCGCCGCGTTCGTCCGTCCGTTCCAGAGGAGCCCGAGGAGCCGTGAGCGACAAGCCCCAGAAGCCGACCGAAGGCAACCCGATGGGGATGTCCTTCGAGCGCCCGATCCAGGAGCTCGAGACTCGCCTGTCGGAGCTCGAGTCGCTGTCGCTGCGGACCGGTCTCGACATCTCCGCCGAGATCGAGGCGCTCAAGAAGAGCGTCCGTTCGCGGACCGAGACCATCTACAAGAACCTCAACGCGTGGGAGACCGTCAGCGTCGCTCGCCACGCCGATCGTCCCGGTGCGGTCGACTACATCGCCAACATCCTCGACGACTTCATCGAGCTCCACGGCGACAAGGTCTTCGGCGAGGATCCGGCGATCGTCAGCGGCCTCGCGACGATCCAGAACCGGCGTTTCATGCTGGTTGCGCACCGCAAGGGCCGCACGACCAAGGAGCGCCTCGCGTGCAACTTCGGTTGCGCGCACCCCGAGGGCTACCGCAAGGCCCTGCGCAAGATGAAGCTCGCCGAGCGCCTGAAGCTCCCGATCGTCGCGATGATCAACACGCCCGGCGCCTACCCGGGCATCGGCGCCGAGGAGCGCGGTCAGGCCGCGGCGATCGCGGAGAACATCCTCGCGATGTTCTACCTGCGCGTGCCGATCCTGGTGATCGTGATCGGCGAGGGCGGTTCCGGCGGAGCGCTCGGCATCGGCATCGGCGACCGCGTGCTGATGCTCCAGTACGCGTACTACTCGGTCATTTCGCCGGAAGGCTGTGCGGCGATCCTGTGGAAGGATCCCGAGCGCATCCCCGAAGCGGCCGAAGCCTTGAAGCTGACCTCCAGCGACCTGCTGAAGCTCGGCGTCATCGACAGTGTGATCCCGGAGCCCCTCGGCGGCGCGCACCGCGCTCCGACGGTGACGATGGACGAGGTCCGCAAGACGATCCTGCGCGAGCTCGACGGCCTCGACCGGATCCCGACCGAGGACCTGTTGCGCCGTCGCCGCGACCGTTACCGCCACCTCGCCGCCATCCCTGAGCGCTTCCCGACCGTTCAGTCGGCGCTCGGCTGACGTCGAAGAGCGGGGCGGGAGTCCGGACCCCGTGGATCGGGCTCCCGCTGCCAACACCGAAATCGCCGGCGCGTAGACGCTTGCCCTCGGTCTAGGCCGCGACCACGATGCTCCCCCAGAGGCTCATGAAGCGCCAACCCGTCGGCGATCCCCAAGCACGCGATCCGCGCAAGGCGCAGAAGTCGCACGGCAAGCCGACCAGCGCTCCGGCGCCCGCGACGACCGCGAGCTCGGACGAGATCGGCGACCACGAGCTGATCCGCCTCGCCCAAGCGGGCGACGAGCGCGGCTTCGAGCTGTTGGTCCGCCGCTACGAGGAACGGGCGTGGCGCGTCGCGCGCAACATGCTGCCGAGCGACGACGACGCGCGCGATCTGGTCCAGGACGCGTTCCTGCGCGTCTTTCGCAGCCTCGACCGCTTCGACTTCCAGCACGAGTTCTCGACCTGGCTCTACCGCATCGTCACCAACCTGGCGATCGACCAACTGCGCAAGCGCCGGCCGGTGACCAGCACGACCGCCGGCGACGAGGACGGCGAGAACGAGCTCGATTTCGCCGATCCGGACGCGCCGTCGCCGTCGCACCGCGCCGAAGCGCTCGAGACCGCGGCACGCGTGCGCGTCTGCCTCGCCAGCCTCGCGCCGCACTTCCGTTCGGTGCTCGCGCTGCGCGAGATCGAAGACATGGGCTGCCCGGAGATCGCCGGCATCGTCGGCGCGACGCACGTCACCGTCCGTTGGCGTCTGCACCGCGGCCGAAAACTCTTCCAAGAGGAATGGGAGCGGCGCGAGCGCCTGTCCGAACGCGGCGATCAGGACGCTTGGAACCTGACGCGCACTCCTCCCGCGGAAGATCCCAACGATTCGGATGAAGCGGACGTAGATCCGCTCGAGCGCGAAGAACCGACCTCATGAAAGACTTCCTGAACACCGACGGCCCGAGCTGCAACGAGATCCGAGCGCTGCTCGTGCTCTTCGTCGGCGAAGACCTCGACGCCGCGGAGAGCGCGCGCGTCGCTCGACACCTGACCGAGTGCGGCCCGTGCCGCGCGGAGCAGGCGCGCTGGGTGGAGAATCGTTCGAGGCTCGCGTCGCTGCGCGAGACGACGACGTTCTCCGGCCCGAGCGTTTGGGGCGAAGTGCGAGCCGAACTTCTGCGCGAAGGACGCATCGCGCGAACGGGGAGCGATGTCGCGAAGGCGCGACCGACGGCGACGCCGCGCGTGTTGCGTTGGGCCCCGATCATGGGGGCCGCGGCGGCGGCCGCGGCGCTGATCGCGTTCGGCGTGTTCACTTGGCTCGATCGCGACGCCGCGCCGACGACGGCGCCGCATCAGGAACCGCCGATCGCGGACGTGACGCCGGTCGAGGATGCGCAACCGATCCACGGCGCGCAGTTCGCGGGCTCGCCGTTGCACAAAGCCGGCGTCGGCGAAGAAGCGCTGATCTTCACCGCCGAACCGGTCGACCCCTTCAACCGTGGACGTCACGGCGCACTGACCGATCCGGCCTTGAACCTCGCGGGCGACGAAGAGATCCGCTGAGCGAGGCCGGAGGAGGTAGCCAAACCATGAAAACCATCCACACCTTGTTGTTCCTCGCTCCGACGCTCGGACTCGCCACGCAACCCCAAGCCCAACAGGCGCAACAGACTTCGCCGGGCTTGGTGCGCATCCAACCGTTCGCGAGTCAACAGACTCCGTTCGACGCCGAGGCTTGGCGCACGAAGCTCGCCGCGGTCGATCTCGATCAGCGCGAACAGGACTTCGCGGCGATGGCCCAACGCCTGCGCCGTGATCCCGAAGCGCGCGCCGAGGTCGAGAAGTGGGCGCGCGAAGGCGACAGCGAACTCGCGTGGACCGCGCGGCTCCTGCTGCGCGAATCCGAAGGCCGCGGGCAAGTGGGACTCGGCGGCGCGTTCGCCGGACCGCGGGGCCAGCTATTCCAGATCCCCGATCTAGGCCTTGGCGGCGGGTCGGGGCTCGATGCGTGGTTGCAGGACTTCGACCCGAACGTCCCCGACGACTTCTTCCTCGCGCCGAACGCGCCGCGCGTTCCGCCGAGTTCCCAGGGCGGCGCGAACTCGAAGTCCCAGAGCTTCGAGATGCGCTCGGGCCCCGACGGCGTGCACGTCACCATCCTCGAGGACGAGAACGGCAACACCGACAAGAAGGAGTACACGGCGGAGTCGATGGACAAGTTGCTCGAGGAGCATCCCGAACTCGCCGACCGGCTCGGTGGTCAAGCGTTGTGGCTCACGCCGGGCATGCGCGCGACGACGAAGGGTGATCACGCGCTGCAGTTCTTCTTCGGCGATCCGGATCACGCGCGCGCCCTCGGAACTCCGGCGCCGCGCACCGACGTGTTGGGCGTCACCGTGCGCGCGTTGCCGAAAGGCGAAGCGAAGATGCACGGCCTCGCCGAGGGCGTCGGCCTCGTGGTCGAGCGCGTCGAACCGCGCAGCGTCGCCGAAGCGCTCGGGATCCAGCGCGGGCACGTGCTCGTCGAGATGAACGAACACGAACTGCACGCGGCCCAAGACATCACCGACCAACTGTGCGCGCGCGCCGCGGACGGAGAGATCCGCGTCAAGCTGATCGATCGTTGGGGACAGAACCGCACGCGCACTTGGACGCCCGAGCCCAAGGATGCCGGGCAAGCGGCCCCGTCGAAGGACGAGGCGAAGAAGCCCGAACTCCGCAAGATCTGACAGAAGCGACCGGAACGAAACCGCGCGGCGCGCCCCAAGAAGTGGTGGAGCGCGCCGCGCGGGTGTTCTTGCCGGAGAGCTACGGCTTCGTCGGCGTCGCGGCGGCCGCGCCGCGCTTGCACACCGCGAGCAGTTCGTACGCGCGTTGCACGTCCTTGTGCTCGAACTCGAGCGGCGAGAGCTTGAGGAACTTCTCGAGGCTCGGGATCGCTTCGTCGTAGCGGCCGAGTTCGACGAGCAACTGCCCGCGGCGGCTGTGCACCTCCGGCAGATCGGGCGCGTAGATCAACGCTTGATCGAGAGCCGCGAGCGCTTCCTCGCGCCGCTCGAGTTTCTGGAAGAGCGCCGCCGCGTCCTGCGACGCCGCGAGCACCAATTTTTCCGTCCCCGCGCGCAGATCGCGCAGCCGTCGTTCTTCTTGCGCCGACAGATCGGGCCGCGCGAGTTGCAGAGTCCACACCTTCAGTTCGCTCTCGCACTGCGCGAGCAGTTTGCGATTCCACTGCAAGCTGTCCTCCCAACGTCGCTGCAACGAAGCGACGCGCGAGAGGCCGTTGATCGCCTGGGCTTCGCCGTCCTTCTTCTCGAGGACTTTGCGGTAGCACTGTTCGGCTTCGGTCCACGCGTCCTGCGCGAGCTTCCGCAGCTCGACGACGCGCGCCTTTGGATCGTCAGCGTTGGTGACGCGCGCGCCGGAACCGACGCCGTCGGCGGCTTCGTCGTACAGCATGCCCTTGCGTTCGAGCGACACGCCGAGGCCGAGCATCGCGCGGTAGTCGCCGGCGGACTCGAGCTCGCGGAAGATCTTCTCCGCGGCGAAGACGTCCTTCGACGACCCGCGACGTTGGCAGATCCAGCCGAGCAACAGACGCAGTTGCACGTCCTGGGGTTCGAGCTCGAGGCCCTTCACCGCCTGGTCTTCGGCGCGGTTGAGATCGTCGAGATCGTAGAAGCGCAACGCGAGCTCCCGGTGCAGGTCGAGCTGCTTCACCGGGTCGACTTTCTTCGGCCCGTCGGACGAGCACGCGACCGGGAACGCGAGAGCGAGGACGAACAGTGCGGAGGAGAGTCGCGGCATGGTCGACGTTCGAAAGGGGCTTCGACGGAGCGCAGACGATAGCACGGAGCTACGTCGCGGGCGGGGGCGTGCGGGCGGTCTCCAGTAACCGCTTGGTCCGTTCTTGTTGCACGCGCAGATCGAGGATCTTCCCGCCGGAGAGGTGCACGAGACCGGGCTTGGTGCCGCGCGGTTTGTGGACTTCCTTGCGGCGCGCGACGTGGACGCGGACGCGCGCGGCTTGTTCGAGCGGCGAGAAGTGCGCGGCGAGGTGCGCGGCGTCGACGAGCTCCTCCGGATCGGGCTCCGGTCGGCCGGCGAGCACGAGCACGACGTGACTCCCCGGAGTGTCCGCGGTGTGGAGCCACACGTCGTTGCCGCGCGCGTAATGGAACGTCAGGTCGTCGTTGTCGGCGGCGTTGCGACCGACGCGGATCTCGCTGCCCTTGCAGCCGCGGTACGAGCGATACGGCTTGCGCGGTTCGGGCTTGTGCTTCTCGCGGCGGCGCGCGTCGGGTTCTTGGCGCGCGTCGAGCAAGCCGGCCTCGATCGCGCGAGCCTCGGTCTCGCGCGGATCGGCGGCGGCGTCGGCGGCGCGCGCGAGCAGTTCTTCGAGCGCACGAATCTTCTCGCGCGTTCGCTCGAGTTCCTCACCGACCGTCTCTCTCGCGCGCACGAGTTTGCGAGAGCGCTCGAAGTACGCCTCCGCGTTCTCCATCGGTCGCTTCTTCGGATCGAGCGCGAGCACGCGCTTCGCGCCCGCGGGATCGAAGAGGTCGTCGACCTCGATGCGCGTCGCGCCGCGTGTGACGAGCGACAGATTGGCCTTCACGAGCTCGCCGTCCTGGCGCACGCGCTCGGCTTCGTCGCCGGCGCGCGCGCGTTCGACGAGACCGTGTTCGAGCGCTCGCGCGCGTTCGAGTTTGCGTTGCACGCGTCCCGTGAGCTCGCGCGCGAAGCGTTCGTGATCCGCGGAATCGGCGGTCGACGCGAGCGCATGTTCGACGCGCCACGAGAGCGGCGCTTCGGTCGTGCCGCGCGGCGGCGCAGGCGGTTCGGGCAAGCTCGCGGCGAGTTCGGGCCCGGGCTCGGCGCCCGCGCGCGAAGTCGGCGGCGACCACGTCAGGCCGACGGCGCTGCGCGGATCCTTCTTGTCGGCGGGCGGCGGCACCGCGAGCGCGAGGATCTTGTCGTCGCCGTCGACGACGTACGCGTTCGAACGTCGGCCGAAGAGCTCGAGGACCAGCGCTCGCGCGCGGCCCGACGGCGTGTCGACGAAATCGAAGCGCAGCACGCGGTCGCCGCGCACTTGACCGAGCCGCGCGAGCTTCGCGCCGCGCAACTCGTCGACGAGTCCGCGGAAGAACGGCCCGACCGAACCTTCGTGCAGCTCGACGCGCTCGTGCTGCAAGTGCAGACGCGACGCGTCGGGATGCAGACTCGCGCGCACGCGGCGCACGAAGTCGACGCCGCGCGGAGCGAACACCAACAGGAAGTCGTGGGGCGGGAGCGGATGGACGTCCGCAAGCTCCGCGCCTTCGAGCAGCGGCGCGAGTTCGGCGGCGAGTTCCGCGACGTGTCGCGCCGAGAGGCTCAGCGCAGTTCTTCCTCGACGTTGTAGAGCCAGCCGAGCGTCGACGGCGTCCACTCGACGACTTCGTTCGCGTCGGGGAAGAAGAGCGCGAGTTCGTGCTTCGCCGACTCCGCGGAATCCGACGCGTGCACGAGATTGTTCGAGAACGACATGCCGAAGTCGCCGCGGATCGTGCCGGGTTCGGCTTGGCGCGAGTTGGTCTTCCCGACGAGCTTGCGCACGACGTCGATCGACTCCTTGCCTTCGATCACCAACGCGACGACCGGACCCGAGGTCATGTACTGCACGAGCTTCGGATAGAACGGCCGCTCCTTGTGAACGACGTAGTGGGCTTCGAGCGTCGCGCGCGGAAACTGGCGCAGCTTCAGGCCGACGAGCTTGAGCCCCTTCTCCTCGAAGCGGGCGAGGATGCGGCCGACGAGTCCGCGTTGGAGGGCGTCGGGCTTGAGCAGGACGAGGGTGCGTTCCACGGCGTGTATTCGGGTGAGGAGTGCGAAGAAGAAGGAGGGGCCGCGCGAAACGGACGCGGTCGGCAAAAGACAGGCAGCGTAACGCTCTCCGCGAGATCGGGCAATCGCGCGCGGGGAGCCCTCGCGCCGCCGCCGTTTTCGAGCGCTCGAGGTTGACGGCCGAGAACTCGTCCCTACATTGGCCGCCCTTGAAGTGAAGCCGGACTCGCGCGCGAGACGCGTGAGCACGGGTTCGCCTCATCCGAACAACTCGTTCCAACGCTTCGTTCCCCGCTTCGCTGCCCCCCAAGCGTTCCGTGCGATCGACCCTCGATCCACGGAGCCTCCCCCAGGCCGACGCGACCGACAGCCGCCCGTTCCCATCGCGCCATGCAGTCGAGTGATCCTCGAGAGCCGGCCGGTCGCGGAACCACGGTCAACTTCGGACGCTACGCCGGGTTGGGGATCCAGTACGCGTTGACCGTCGCACTGCTGACCGGCATCGGTTGGTGGCTCGACGTGAAATGGGGGACGACGCCTTGGTGCTTGGTGGTCGGCGCCGTCCTCGGGTCCGTCGCGGGGTTCGTCAACCTCGTCCGGGCCGTGCCCAGTTCGAAGCCCCCTCGCGCAAGCGAGTGAAACCGTCCGCATCCATGTCGCTGTCCACCCAAGTCACCCTCGTCGGCTGCGTCGCCGCCGTCGCGTTGGGTCTCTTCGTGGGCGGTCCCGTGGGCGTCGGCATCGTCGCGGGCTTCGCGGCGGGAGCGGGGGTCGCGCTCGGGCTCGGCGGGATCCAGAAGCGCATCGTCGTCGCCAAGCCGATCTACGTGGTGCACGTCGTCGCGGGCGGCTTCCTCGCGAAGATCTGCGCGTTGCTCGCGGCGGCCGCGGCCGTGCGCTTCATCGCGCCGCTCGCCGACGCGGTCGAATGGCGCGCGTTCACGGTCGCGTTCGCGGCGGCGGTGCTCGTGCTGTTGCCGTGCACGACATTCGAGCTCATGCGTCTCGTCCAGGCCAGGGCCCTGACGAACCGCGCGAATCAGGTCGCCTTCCAACGAGGAACGCTTTCGTGAGCCTGTTGCGGCCCCTCCTTGCCGTCGCGTTGATCGTCGGCACCTGCTTCCTCAGCGCGCACTTCACGCCGCACCATCCGGTCGACGATCCGTTCATCGCGCTGTACTCGCACTTGGTGCCCGCGCCGCTCGTCAAGCCCGAGGCGCACGAAGCGTCCGAAGCCCATGGGGCCGAGGCTGCGATCGAGGGTGAGCACGCCGCTCCGCACTACCTGTTCCAGGTTCCGGCCAACTGGGCGCCCGCGGTCTTCGACGCGAACCCCGACGAAGCCGGCACGCAGTTCGTCTTCACCAACCTCCAGCTCTTCCAGCTGTGCGCGGTGCTCTTGATCTTCGTCTGCTTCTCCGGGGTGCCGAATCACCTGCGCACCGGCCGCGGCGACTACCTCTCGAAGCTTTTCGCGGGCTTCGCGCTCTGGGTGCGCGACGAGATGGTGTACCCGACGATGGGGAAGGCGTCCGGCAAGAAGCTGCTGCCGTATTTCCTCACACTGTTCTTCTTCATCACGTTCATGAACGTGCTCGGCCTCGTGCCGGGCGCGGCGACCGCGACCGCGAGCATCTTCGTCACCGCCGGTCTCGCGATCACGACGCTGGTGATGATGGTCGTCGGCGGGATGATCGTTCAGGGCCCCGTCGGCTTCTGGAAGCACCTCGTTCCGCCGGTGCCGCTCGCGCTGTTGCCGCTGATGATCCCGCTCGAGCTGCTCGGCCTGATCGTCAAGCCGTTCGCGTTGACCGTGCGTCTCTTCGCGAACATGACCGGCGGCCACATGGTGGTCCTGTCGTTCATGGGCCTCCTGTTCTTCATGGCCCACGGAACCTCGGCGCTCGCGACCTACGCGACGTCGCCGCTGATCGTCGGCTTCGCCGTCTTCATCATGATCATCGAGAGCTTCGTCGCGCTCTTGCAGGCGTACGTGTTCACGATGCTCTCGATCATGTTCATCCAGGCCTCGTTCCATCCGGACCACTGAGCGAGCCCGACTTCATTCACTAAGTCCAGTCGCGGGCTCGAGCCCCGACCCAACTCACCAACACCTCGTAAGGAGAATCGAATCCCATGATTGCAGAAGGAACAGAACTGGCCCGCATGGGCGCCGGCATCGGCGCTGGACTCGCCGTCATCGGAGCCGGTCTCGGCATCGGCCGCATCGGCGGCTCGGCGGCCGAAGCGATCGCGCGTCAACCGGAAGCGGCGGGCGAGATCCGCGGCTTCTCGATCATCATGGCCGCGCTGATCGAAGGCATCGGCTTCTTCGCCGTGCTGATCGGTCTGCTGATGCTGTTCATCAAGTAGCACCCCATCCGCGTTCGGTCGTCCACGCCGGGAGAGCGCTGCTCTTCCGGCCGGTCGATCCCAGGAGTCCGTCATGAACCTCTCCACGATCGCTGCCCTGTCCGAGGGCGGCGGCTTCAACCCGCTCGACCTGTCGACGGGTGGCGGCCTGTTCTGGACCATCGTCATCTTCGTCGTCGCGCTCGTGCCGATCTGGAAGATGGTGATGGGTCCGATCACGCAGGCGCTCGAGGCCCGCGACGACCGCGCGCAAGCGGCGATCGTCGCCGCCGAGAAGGCGTCGAGCGAGGCGCAACGGGCCCAAGCCGAAGTCGCGAAGAAGCTCGAGGAAGCTCGGGCCGAAGCGCTGAAGCTGGTCGCGGACGCGCGCGCGCGCGCCGAAAACCGCGAGCGCGAGCTCATCGGCGCCGCGGAGACCAAGGCGAAGGAACTGGAGGAGTCCGCGCGTCGGGCGATCCAGACCGAACGTGAGAAGGCGATTGCCGCGATCCGCGAAGAGGTCGTCGACCTCTCGCTCCAGGCCGCGGGTCGCGTGCTCGGTCGCAACGTCGGCAGCGACGACGATCGCCGCTTGGTGCGCGAGATGGTCGGACACAAGAAGTAGCGACGGTCCGGAAACTCAGGAGCCCAGAGAGTTGAACGTCAGCCCCGTCACCGTTCGTTTCGCGATCGCGCTCTTCGAGCTCGCGCGCGAGAAGAACGTCGCCGCCGAGATCGATCGCGACGTCGAACGCATCGGCGTCGAGTTCGCGGATGCGAGCGTGTGCGAGTACTTCGCCGACGCGCGCGTCGCGCCGGCGGAGAAACGCAAGCGCCTCGACTCGCTCGGCGCCGTGTGCCATCCGCTGACGCGCAACTTCCTGCACCTGATCGCGGACAAGCAACGTCTTTCGATCCTGCCCGAACTCGCCGAGGCCTACCGCCGCAACGTGCTGCGTGAGCGCGGCGCGGTCGAAGGCGTGGTCGAGTCGGCGCGTGCGCTTTCTCCGTCCGATCTCGCGGACCTCGCGGCCGCGCTCGGACCGCACCTCAAGAAGCAAGTCGTTCTGACCAACCGTGTCGAGCCGGCGTTGATCGCCGGCGCCCGCGTCGTGGTCGAGAACCGCATGATCGACGCGTCGGCTCAAGGACGCCTCGAAGCTCTGCGCGCGAAGCTGATGGCGGCGCGCCTCTCTTCCAACTGATCTCTCTTCCACGACCCCTCTCTCGAATCGTCAGGGAACATCCATGGACCTCCGACCGGCCGAAGTGACCTCGATCCTCAAGCGCGAGATCGAGAACTACCGAGGCGACACCAAGATCCAAGGCGTCGGCACGGTGCTCACCGTCGGCGACGGCGTGGCGCGCGTCTACGGCCTCGACGACTGCATGATGAACGAGCTCTTGGAGTTCACCGGCGGCGTGCGCGGCGTCGCGTTGAACCTCGAGGAGGACAACGTCGGCTGCGTGCTCCTCGGCGACGCCTCCAAGGTCAAGGAAGGCGATCGCGTGAAGAGCACCGGTCGCATCATCTCGGTGCCGACCGGTCCGTCGCTGCTCGGTCGCGTCGTCAACGCGCTCGGCGATCCGATCGACGGCAAGGGCCCGTTGTCGGTCACCGCCGCGGACTACCTGCCGATCGATCAGCCGGCGCCCAACGTCGTCGAGCGCGAACCGGTCAAGCAGCCGCTGCAAACCGGCATCAAGGCGATCGACGCGATGATTCCGATCGGCCGCGGTCAACGCGAGCTCGTGATCGGCGACCGCCAAACGGGCAAGACCGCGTTGTTGATCGACACGATCATCAACCAGAAGACCACCGGCGGCGGCGATCCGAACAACCCCGAGCAGGTGATCTGCATCTACGTCGCGATGGCGCAGAAGCAGTCGACGGTGGTCGACGTCGTGCGCCGCCTCGAGGCCGCAGGCGCGATGCCGTACACGATCGTCGTCTCGGCGAGCGCGTTCGACGAAGCCTCGATGCAGTACCTCGCTGCGTACGGCGGCTGCACGATGGGCGAGCGCTTCCGCGACGAAGGCCGTCACGTCGTCATCATGTACGACGACTTGTACAAGCAGGCGCTCGCGTATCGCCAAGTCATGTTGCTCTTGCGCCGTCCGCCGGGACGCGAAGCGTTCCCCGGCGACGTGTTCAACCTGCACAGCCGCTTGCTCGAGCGCGCGGCGAAGCTTTCGCGCGACGCGCACAAGCAGAACCCGCGCTACAAGGCCGGCGGTGGATCACTCACGGCGCTCCCGGTCGTCGAGACGCAAGAAGGCGACGTATCGGCGTACATCCCGACCAACGTGATCTCGATCACCGACGGTCAGATCTTCCTCGAGTCGAGCTTGTTCAACTCAGGCATCCGTCCCGCGGTGAACGTCGGCATCTCGGTGTCGCGCGTCGGCGGCTCGGCGCAGCTCCCGGCGATGAAGAAGATCGCGGGCGGCTTGCGCATCAACCTCGCGCAGTACCGCGAGCTCCAAGCCTTCGCGCAGTTCGGCTCGGACCTCGACAAGGGCACGCAAGCGGCGCTGACGCGCGGCGAGAAGCTCGTCGAGCTCCTCAAGCAAGGCCAATACGTCCCGGTCCCCGTCGAGAAGCAGATCGTGCTGATCTACGCGGGCACCTCGGGTTCGCTCGACGACTTCCCGACCAAGAAGCTCGGTGAATTCGAGAAGAGCTATCTCTCGTACGTCGCGGACACGCACCCGGAGATCCTGAAGGAGATCCTGGACACGAAGAACCTCTCCGATGCCGGCAAGGCGACCCTCGACAAGGCGATCGCGGCCGTCAAGAAACAGTTCGTGAGCTGACCCTTGGCCTCGATCCGGGATCTACGCGTACGCATTCGCTCTGTCGGCTCGATCCGACAGATCACGCGCGCCATGGAAATGGTCGCGACGACGAAGTTGCGTCGCTTCCAGGATCGCGCGATCGCCTCGCGTCCGTACGCGGAGGAGATCGCGCAGTTGCTCGGCCGCATGGCCGCGGTGATGGGGGATCGGTTGAGCGAACGACCGCTCTTCCAACCCGGTCGCGGCAAGCAGACGGCGGTGCTGGTCGTCACGTCGGAGCGCGGGTTGTGCGGCGCGTACAACTCGAACATGTTCCGCGTGCTCGAGACGTGGCTCGCCGCGAACCCGGCGAAGAAGCCCGTCTTCTTCGTCTACGGCAAGAAGGGCTACCAGTACCTGCAGAAGCGCGGGCTCGAGGTCGAACGGCTGTTCGTCGAGCCGCCGCTCGAGAAGCTCGACTACCGCGGCGCGAAGTTCGTCGCGCGCGCGCTGCGCGAAGCGTTCCTGTCGGGCCGCTTCGACGAAGTGCGCGTCTTCTTCACCGCGTTCGAATCGATGACGCGCTACGTGCCGAAGCAAGTCGTGCTGTTGCCGGTCGGCGGTGACGCCGCGAAGACCGACAAGAAGCAAGCGGGCGACGTGATCCTCGAGCCGGACGTCGAGACGTTGCTCGAGAAGCTCGTCCCGCGCTACCTCGAGACGCGGATCTACAACGCGTTGCTCGAAGCCCTCACCTCCGAGTACGCGAGCCGCCGCATGTCGATGAAGAACGCGACCGACGCGGCCACCGACATGCAGGGCATGTTGAAGAAGCAATACAACCGCAAGCGCCAAGAGAACATCACCAAGGAGCTGCTCGACATCGTCGGCGGCGTCGAGGCGTTGCGTTAGAGCACGAAGTCGAAGTAGGAACTCGTTCCCACCATGAGCAAGACCACCGGAACCATCGCCCAGATCTTCGGCCCCGTCGTCGACGTGCGGTTTCCCGCCGGCAAGCTGCCGGCGATCTTCAACGCCCTCAAGGTCGGCGACCCGGCGCGCGGCATCAAGCTGACGCTCGAAGTCGCGCAGCACCTCGGCAACGACGTCGCGCGTTGCGTGGCGATGTCGACCACCGACGGTTGCCGCCGCGGCATGGAGGTCGTCGACACCGGCGCCGCGATCTCGGTGCCGGTCGGCGAGAACACCAAGGGCCGCATCTTCAACGTGCTGGGTGAAGCGCTCGACGGCGTGACGCGCGGCGAGTTCAAGGCGACCGAGACCTGGCCGATCCACCGCCCGGCGCCGAGCTTCGAGAACCAAGAAGCGGTCTCCGAGGTCTTCGAGACCGGCCTGAAGGTCGTCGACTTGCTGTGCCCGTTCGCGAAGGGCGGCAAGATCGGTCTGTTCGGCGGTGCGGGCGTCGGCAAGACGGTGTTGATCCAGGAGCTCATCCGCATCACCGCGGTCGAGAAGGGCGGCTTCTCGGTCTTCTGCGGCGTCGGCGAGCGCACGCGCGAGGGCAACGACCTCTGGCTCGAGATGACCGAGGCGACTTACAAGACGCCCGACGGCAAGACCCAGAGCGTGATCGACAACGCGGTGCTCGTGTTCGGCCAGATGAACGAGCCGCCGGGTTCGCGCCTGCGCGTCGCGCTGTCCGGCCTGACGATGGCCGAGTACTTCCGCGAAGTGAAGAAGTCGGACGTGTTGCTCTTCGTCGACAACATCTTCCGCTTCGTGCAAGCGGGCTCGGAAGTCTCGGCGTTGCTCGGGCGCATGCCCTCGGCGGTCGGTTACCAACCGACGATGGCGAGCGAGATGGGCGCGCTGCAAGAGCGCATCACCTCGACCAAGGACGGTTCGGTCACGTCGATGCAGGCGGTGTACATCCCCGCCGACGACATCACCGACCCCGCGCCGGTCGCAACGTTCGCGCACCTCGATTCGACGATCCTCCTCGAGCGCAAGATCGCCGAGCTCGGCATCTTCCCCGCGGTCGATCCGTTGAAGTCGACGTCGCGCATGCTCGACCCGCAGGTCGTCGGCGAAGAGCACTACAAGGTCGCGCGCGCCGTGCAGCAGATCCTGCAGCGCTACAACGACTTGAAGGACATCATCGCGATCCTCGGCGTCGAAGAGTTGTCGGACGAGGACAAGCTGGTCGTCGCGCGCGCGCGCCGCATCCAACGCTTCCTCTCGCAACCGTTCTTCGTCGCGGAACAATTCACAGGCACGCCCGGCGTGTTCGTGTCGCGCGAGGACACGGTGCGCGGCTTCAAGGAGATCGTCGAAGGCAAGCACGACTCCCTGCCCGAGCAAGCGTTCTACATGTGCGGCAACATCGACTCGGCCGTCGCGCGCGCCAAGCAGATCCAGAACAAGTAGTCGTCCATGGCCGGAACCCTCACGCTGCGCGTCATCACGCCGACCCGGATCGTCCTCGACGAGCCGGTGGAGTCCGTGCGCATTCCCGTGCTCGACGGATCGCTCGGCGTGTTGCCGCGTCACGCGCCGATGGTCGCGGCGCTCGGCGCCGGGCTGTTGCACTACAAGTCGAACGGCGTCGAGAAGGTCCTGTTCGTGTCGGAAGGCTTCGCCGACGTGCGCGACAACGTCATGCGCGTCGTCACCGAGGCGTGCGAGCCTTCGACCGACATCGACGAGAAGCGCGCGCGGGCGGCCGAGGCTCGCGCTCGCGAACGCTTGGCTCAACGAGGCAAGGGGATGACCGGCGAGCAGGCGATCGACGCTCTGCGCGCCGAAGCCGCGCTGCGTCGCGCGTTGATGCGCTTGAAGGTCTTCGAATACGGTTCGCGCGAACGCGTCCGTACTTGAGGCGGCCATGGGCGCCTCCTGGAAACGGACGCACGACTGCGGCGAGCTCCGAGCAGCTCACGCAGGCGCGACCGTCGTCCTGAACGGTTGGGTCAACAAGCGGCGCGACCACGGCGGGATCTACTTCCTCGACCTGCGCGATCGCTACGGCATCACGCAGATCGTGTTGCCGCAGAAGGTGGCGGGCGACGTCAAGCTCGGCCCCGAGTACGTGCTCTCGGTGCGCGGCAAGGTGACGTTGCGCGACGGCGCGAACATCAACCGCGAGCGTCCGACCGGCGAGATCGAGATCGCGGTCGAACACGTCGAGGTGCTCTCGAGCTCGCCGGTGCCGCCGTTCCCGATCGAGGACGAGATCGACACCGCGCTCGACCTGCGCTTGCGCTACCGCTACCTCGACCTGCGCCGCGGCAGCTTGCAGCGCAATCTGATCCATCGCTCGAAGTTCATCCAAGCGATGCGCCGCGCGTTCGAACGCGAAGGCTTCCTCGACATCGAGACGCCGATCCTCACGAAGGCGACGCCCGAAGGCGCGCGCGACTACCTCGTTCCGAGTCGCGTGCATCCGGGCGAGTTCTACGCGTTGCCGCAGTCGCCGCAGATCTTCAAGCAGCTCTTGATGGTCTCCGGCCTCGACAAGTACTTCCAAGTCGCGCGCTGTTTCCGCGACGAGGACCTACGCGCCGATCGTCAGCCCGAGTTCACGCAGCTCGACATGGAGATGTCGTTCGTCGACGAAGAGGACATCTTCGGGACGTGGGAGCGCGTGCTCCAAGCGACGATGCGCGAAGCGTGCGGCGTCGAACTCGAGTCGCCGTTCCCGCGCATGACGTGGGACGAGTCGATGGAGCGCTTCGGCGTCGACAAGCCCGACCTGCGCTTCGGTCTCGAGCTCCGCGACGCGAAGAGCTGGGCCGCCGACTGCGAGTTCCAGGTCTTCCGCAACGCGCTCGCCGCGGGCGGACGTGTGATGGGCATCACGGTGCCGGCGGCGCTCGCGCTTTCGCGCAAGGACATCACGACGCTCGAGGACGGCGCCAAGGCGCTCGGCGCGAAGGGCCTCGCGTGGTGGAAGGCGGAGAAGGCGGGCGGCGCCGGACCGCTCGCGAAGTTCTGCGTCGCGCCGGGATCCGCCGAACGCTTGATGGCGCTGATGTCGGCGTCGGACGGCGACACGATTCTCTTCGTCGCCGACCGCGAGGCTGTCGTGCGCAAGGTGCTCGGCGACCTGCGCAACCAGCTCGGCCGCAAGTTCAGCCTCGCGCAGAGCGGCACGTGGAAGTTCACGTGGGTTACCAGCTTCCCGCTGTTCGAGTGGGACGAGGACTCCAAGCGCTGGTTCTCCGCGCACCATCCGTTCACCGCGCCCGTCGACTGGGATCTCGGCGGCGCGAATGCCGACTTCGCCAAGCTCTCGAGCCGTGCGTACGACCTGGTCCTCAACGGCTGGGAGCTCGGTTCCGGTTCCGTCCGGATCCACCGCGCCGACGTCCAACAGCGGATCTTCGAGATCCTGGGCATCGGCCCCGAGGAACGTCAGCGCAAGTTCGGCTTCCTGCTCGAAGCTCTGTCCTTCGGCGCGCCGCCGCACGCGGGTTTCGCTCTTGGATTGGATCGCACGTCGGCGCTGACCCTCGGCCTCGACAACATCCGCGACGTGATCGCGTTCCCGAAGACGGCTTCGGCCGCGGACCTGATGTGCGGCGCGCCGTCGCAGGTCGCACCCGAGCAGCTCGCCGAAGTGCACGTGCGCACCGCGGTCGAAGCGCAGGTCGCCCCGGAACCGAAGGCGTGACGTTCGCGCGCAACTGGCGCTTTTCTCGCAACCGATCTATTCTTGCCGCGGTCTCCAGTTCCAGATCGACCGCGTCCAACCCACCGTCATCCATTTCTCTGCAATAGGAGCTTCGTGTCAGAGCGCAACTTCCGAGTCAATCGCGGCATCCGCGTCCCGCAGGTCCGACTGATCGACCACAACGGCGAACAAGTCGGCGTCGTCTCCACGGACGACGCTCGTCGCCGCGCGGAGGAAGCAGGCCTCGACTTGGTCGAGGTGTCCCCGACGGCGGTGCCTCCGGTCTGCCGCATCCTCGACTACGGCAAGTTCCGCTATCAGCAGAAGAAGAAGGAACGCGAGAGCGCGAAGGGCCACCACCACGGCGGCCAACTGAAGGAGCTCCGCGTGCGCCCGGCGATGCACTTGCACGACTTGCAGTACCGCATCGATCAGGGTCGGCGCTTCCTCGAGGAAGGCCACAAGGTCCAGGTGGTCTGCGTCTTCCGCGGTCGCCAGATGGAGCACCCCGAGATGGGCCACCGGGTGATGGACGCCGTCGTCGCGGGCATGGGCGAGCTGGGCAAGATCGAATCGCCGCCCAAGCTGCTCGGCAAGCGCATGACGATGCTGATCGCGCACCGGTAGGCGGCGCGTTTCGGTTCGATGGGCGAACGGTGGCGCCGGTGGCATTTGGGCGCCGCGGACGTTATCGTCTCCGCCCTTATCCACGCTGCCCGGCCCCAATGCCGGGCTCGCAGGCTCGACGGCGTCGTCGGGTGCGAGTCCGGAGCCGTGTGGTCCTTCGCAAGGGTTTCCCGATGCCGAAGATGAAGTCGAAGGGAGCGGTCAAGAAACGCTTCCGCATGTCGAAGAACGGCAAGGCCATGTGCTCGCGCTCCGGTCGCGGCCACGGTCACGCGGTCTTCAAGGGCAAGACCGGCCGCCGGTTGCGTCGTCGCCTGGTGTTGAACAAGACCTGGTCCGAGTTGATCAGCAAGATGCTGTAGGAGCACAGACACCATGGTTCGCGTAAGCAACGGCCCCGCCCTACGACAAAAGAAGAATCGCCGCCTCAAGCTCGCCAAGGGCTTCTGGGGTGGACGGTCGAAACTCTGGCGCACCGCGACCGAGACCCTGCTGCGTGCATGGGCCTACTCGACCCGCGACCGGCGCCGCAAGAAGCGCGAGTTCCGCGCCCTCTGGATCATCCGCGTGAACGCGGCGGCTCGCATGCGCGGGCTCTCGTACTCCGCGTTCATCGACGGCTGCAACAAGGCCAACATCGGCCTCAACCGCAAGCAACTCGCGGAGATCGCGATCCACGACGCCCCGGCGTTCGATCGCATCTGCGAGGAGGCCAAGGCCGCGCGCGCGTGACCCGGAGCGCGCACGCTTCGATCCCGCATTGATCGTCGAACGGCCCGGGCCTCCCGGGCCGTTCGTGTTTTCGGCGCGGCCTCGCGCGACGCGCACTAGAGCGCCACGGAGTTCACGATGACCGAGACTCTCGAGTCCCTGTTCGAGCCGATCCGCCTGCGCATCGCCGCAGCGGAGAGCGACGACGACCTGCGTCGAATCGAGCGCGAGACGCTCGACAAGGGCGGCGCGGTCGCCGCGTTGCTCGCCGGCATTCCGACCCTGCCGCCGACCGAACGTCCGCTCACCGGCAAGCGCGCGAACGAACTGAAGGGCGCGATCCAGGCCGGCCTCGCCGAAGCGAAGGAGCGTCTCGCGCTTCGCGCGGTCGAACGCGAGCGCTTGGGCGAAGGCTTCGACGCTACGTTGCCCGGTGCTCGTCCAACGCGCGGCGGACTGCATCCTCTGGTCGCCGTCACGCGCGAGCTCGAAGACCTCTTCACCTCGATGGGCTACGTCGTGCTCGACGGGCCGGAGATCGAGAGCGACGAGAACAACTTCCAACTGCTCAACATTCCGCCCGACCATCCGGCGCGCGATGCGCAGGACACATTCCGTTGCGACGCCGACGGCAAGTTCGTGCTGCGGACGCACACGTCGCCGGGCCAAGTCCGCGCGTTGAAGGAGCGCGTCGTCCCCGCGATCCGCGCTGGGACGTTCGCTCCGCCGTTCCGCGCGATCGTGCCGGGCAAGGTGTTTCGTCAGGAGACGACCGACGCCTCCCACGAGCACACGTTCCACCAGATGGAAGGTCTCGTCGTCGGCAAGGACATCTCGGTCGGTCACTTGATCGGCGCGATGAAGACGCTGCTGCGCGGCGTGTTCGGGCGCGAGATCGAAGTGCGCTTGCGGCCGGGCTATTTCCCGTTCGTCGAGCCGGGCTTCGAGCTCGACGCGCGTTGTCCGTTCTGCAAGGAAGGTTGCAGCGTCTGCAAGCGCAGCACGTGGATCGAGCTCCTTCCGTGCGGCCTCGTGCACCCGAACGTCCTGCGCAACTGCGGCGTCGACCCGGAAGTGTGGAGCGGCTTCGCGTTCGGCCTCGGCCTCTCACGCCTGGTGATGCTGCGCTACGGCATCGACGACGTGCGCCTGCTCTTGTCGGGCGACCTGCGCTTCCTGGAGCAATTCTGATGCACGTTTCCAGACGTTGGCTCGCGCGTCACTGCGCGTTCCTCCAGAACATCGACGCGGCCGAGCTCGCGCGCGAACTCTCGCTCTCGACGTGCGAGGTCGAAGGCGTGCAGCGTTTCGCGCCCGCGCTCTCCGACGTGACGATCGGCTTCGTCGCCGAGCGCGCGCCGCATCCGGATTCCGATCACCTCTCGCTCACAAAGGTCGACGTCGGCTCGGGCGAGCTGCTGCAGATCGTGTGCGGCGCGCCGAACGTCGCGCAAGGTCAGAAGGTCGCGGTCGCGACGATCGGCACGACGTTGCCGGGCGACTTCAAGATCAAGAAGTCCAAGATCCGCGGGGTCGAGTCGCAGGGGATGATCTGCTCCGAGCGCGAGCTCGGCCTCGGCGACGAACACAACGGCATCTGGGTCCTCCCGAGCGACGCGCAAGTCGGCAAGCGCGTCGCCGAAGCGCTCGACCTCGTCGATTGGGTGCTCGAGATCGACAACAAGTCGCTGACGCATCGGCCGGATCTGTGGGGCCATCGCGGGATCGCGCGCGAGCTCGCGGCGATCTACGGCAAGACGCTCGAGCCGCTCGCGAGCGCGCTGCCGGCGCAAGGCAACGCGAAGCCGTACGCGGTGCGCGTCGAGAGCGAGAAGTGCTCGCGCTACCTCGCGCTCCCGATCGACGGCGTGAAGACGGGGCGCAGTCCGGAATGGATGCGGCACTTGCTGCTCGCGGTCGGTCAACGGCCGATCGAGTTGCTCGTCGACCTCTCGAACTTCGTGATGCTCGACCTCGGGCAACCGAATCACCTGTTCGATCGCGCGCGCCTTCGCGGCGAACCGATCGTCGTGCGCCAAGCGCGCGCGGCGGAGCGCATGCAGACGCTCGACGGTGTCGAGCGCAACCTGGTGACCACCGATCTTCTGATCTGCGCCGGTGAGAATCCGGTCGCGCTCGCCGGTGTGATGGGCGGCGAACAGAGCAAGGTCGGAGCGGAGACGCGCGAGCTGCTGCTCGAAGTCGCGAGCTTCGATCCGGCGTGCGTGCGCCGCACGTCGTCGCGCCTCGGTCTGCGCACCGACGCGTCGGCGCGCTTCGAGAAGAACCTGTCGCCGACGCTCGCGCTCGAAGCGACGGGGCATCTCGTGAACTTGCTGCGCGAGCTGCAACCCGAAATCAAGTTGCCCGCGCCGTTGACCGACGCGGGGAAGTGGAAGGATCCCGCGCGCAAGATTTCGTTGCGCACCGACGTCGTGCGCCGGCGACTCGGCGTGAACGTCGAGCAGTTGAGCGACGCGAAGATCGTCGAGATCCTCCAGCGCCTCGAACTGCGTTGCGAAGGTCGCGACGGCGTGCTGACGGTCGACATCCCGTCGATCCGCGCGACCAAGGACTTGACGATCGAACAGGACCTCGTCGAGGAAGTCGGCCGCATCTTTCGCTACGGCAACGTGCCCGAAGCGCGGCTCGAAGGCTCGCTCGCGCCGCCTCCGCCGGATGCGAAGCGTGTGCTCGTGCGCAAGCTCGAAGACCGGCTCGCCGGCGTCGGACGTTTCCGCCAGACACTCTCGTACTCGTTCGTCGCGGACGCGTCGCTCGCGAAGCTCGGCCTTTCGGAACTCCCGCACTCGTCGGTGATCAATCCGGTCGCCGAAGGCCTGACGCGGATCCGCCGCGGCGTCGCGCCGAGTTTGCTCGCGCCGCTCGAGCCGAACCGTCGTCACTCGAAGGACGTGCGGCTCTTCGAGATCGGCAAGGGGTATTCGCCCGACGGCGCGAACGAGCCGCGCGAGGTCCACGAGCTCGCGCTCGTGATCGCACGCGAACCGAGCGCCGCGAACGCGAAGTTCGACGACAACGCATTCGCGTTCCTGCGCGGCGCGGTCGACGACGTGTGCTTCGCGCTGCGCCTCGAAGCGCCGACGTACACGAAACTCGCGCGCGTCGACGGCGCGCCGTACCTGCACCCGGGCAAGACGCTCGCGGTGAGGATCGGCGAGCGCGAGATCGGCTGGCTCGCCGCGCTCGACCCGCGCGTCGAACGCGAACTCGGCCTCGCCGGCGAGTTGAAGAGCGACGTCGCGCTCGCGACGCTCTCGCTCGACGCCCTGGTCGCGACGCCGACGCGCGAGAAGATCTATCGTTCGCTGCCGCGCTTCCCAGGCGTCAAGATCGACGTGGCGCTCGCGTTGCCGACGGGCGTCGCCGCCGAAGACGTCCGCGTCGCGCTCGAACGCGCCGGCAAGGGACTCGCGCGCGACATCGAGCTCTTCGACGTCTACACCGGTCCGAACGCCGGTCCGGGCCGCAAGTCGCTCGCGTACCACGTCTACCTCGAGTCCGACGAGCGCACGCTGACCGACCAGGACTCCCAGAAGTTCCTGCAGCGCGTCGAGCGCGAGGCGACGACTCTCGGCGGCGAACTGCGCAAGGCGTGAAGCGCGCGGGGACGCGCTCATAGCGAAAGCGCTTCCGCCTGTCCCCGCGAGTTGCGTCGAGTATCCTTTGGAGCGCTCCTCCTGAAGCGCGCACCGTGAAGATCGTCCTCGTCAATCCGCCCAGTCCGCCCGAGTTCCGCGTCAGCCGCGGCTTGATGGGGGGCTTCGGCATGGCGGTCAATCCGGGGTTGCTCTACCCGCCGATCGAGCTCGCGCACGTCGCGGGCTTGCTCGAGCAACAGGGCTTCGAGGTCGCGATCGTCGACAGCGACGCCCAAGGTCTCGACGCCGCGGCGGCCGAAGCGCGCATCGCCGAGTTCGGGCCGGACTTCGTGTTGCTCGACAGCTCGAGCACGTCGCTCGACCGCGACCTCGCGCTCGCGCGCGCGTTGCGCAAGCGGCTCGAGAAACCGATCGCGATGCTCGGCTCGCAGGTCACCTACGCGCCCGACGAGATCTTCGCGGGCGGCGGCGTCGACGCGGTCGTGCGCGGCGAGCCCGAGTACACCGTGCGCGAACTGGCGGAGCGCGTGCGCGACGGCGGAGGCTTCGCCGGCGTCGAAGGCGTTTCGTGGCTCGGCTCCGACGGCAAGCCGGTGCACGAGAAGGAGCGCGAGAAGATCGCGAAGCTCGACGAGCTCCCGCTTCCCGCGCGTCACCTCTTGCGCAACGAGCTCTACCACTTCCCCGGCGTCGACGGACCGATCACGACCGTCAAGTCGTCGCGCGGTTGTCCGCTCGACTGTTCGTTCTGCGGTTACACGCTCGCGCAAGGTCTGCGCTTCCGCTTTCGTTCGCCCGAGCACGTCGTCGCCGAGCTCGTCGAGATCGTGCGCAAGTGGGGCGTGCACCACGTCATCTTCCGCGACCCGATCTTCACGACGCGCAAGGATCGCATCCACGCGATCTGCGACGGCATCCTGCGCGAGAAGCTCGACCTCGTTTGGCAGTGCGAGACCGCCGTCAAGACGCTCGATCGTCCGCTGCTCGAGAAGATGGCGCAGGCCGGTTGCAAGCACATCTCGCTCGGCGTCGAGTCGGGCAACGTCGAGATCCAGAAGAAGCACTGCGGCGCCAAGCTGCTCGACGGCAACAAGGCGATCGACTTCGAGCGCTGCCGCGAAGTGTTCGACGCGTGCCGCGAGCTCGGCATCGAGACGCGCGCGTTCTGCATGGTCGGCTTCCCCGAGGAAACTCCGGCGATGGTCGACGAGACGTTCGCGTTGGTCGAGCACTGCGATCCCGACCAAGTCCAGTTCTGCGCGGTCACCGCGTATCCCGGCACGCCGCTCTACAAGATGCTGCGCGGCGAACGCAGCTTCGACTTCGCCACGATGACCGGCTTCCAGGCACTCGAAGGCAACGAGCACATGAGCGCCGCGCAGATCGAGAAGAAGATCCGCGAGGGCTATCGCCGCTTCTACACGCGGCCGCGGCGCCTCGCGCGCGAGATGCGCCACCCGGGCCGGCTCGCGGGCAAGGTCGTGCGCTACTTCACGCTCTTCGCGAAGCGCGCCTGAGTTCGCGCCGATCTCGGACGCGGTACCGCGCTCGATCGCGCGACGCTACGCTCTGACTCCGTCCCACGGAGACACGCGCCCATGAGCCAGATCGAGAACGTGCTGCAGGAGAACCGCAAGTTCCCGCCGTCGCCGGAGTTCCGGCGCGAGAGTCGTCTGAACGACGAAGCGGTCTACCAGCGCATGTACGCGGAGTCGCTGCGCGATCCCGAGGCGTTCTGGGGCCGCGTCGCGCGCGAGATCCCGTGGATCGCGCCGTGGTCGAAGGTGCTCGACTGGTCGAACGCTCCGTTCGCGAAATGGTTCGTCGGCGGCAAGCTCAACGCGTCGGCGGTGTGCCTCGATCAACACATCGAGTCGCTGCGCGGCGGTCGACGCGCGCTGGTTTGGGAGGGCGAGCCCGGCGACGTGCGCACGCTGACCTACACCGAGCTCCACGTCGAAGTCTGTCGCTTCGCCAACGCGCTCAAGGCGCGCGGCCTGAAGAAGGGCGACCGCGTCGCGATCTACCTGCCGATGATCCCCGAGGCGATGATCGCGATGCTCGCGTGCGCGCGCATCGGCGCGGCGCACTCGGTGATCTTCGCGGGTTTCGCGGCGAACGCGGTGCGCGATCGCGTGCTCGACGGGCGTTGCACGGCGGTGATCACGGCGGACGGGAGTTGGCGGCGCGGGTCGGTCCTCGACCTCAAGGTCAACGTCGACGACGCGCTGAAGGAATGCCCCGACGTGAAGACGGTGGTCGTCGTGCGTCGCGCGGAGAACCGCGTGAACTGGACCAAGGGTCGCGACTTCTGGTTCCACGAGCTCGTCGCCGAAGCGAGCGCCGACTGCGCGCCGGAGCCGATGGACTCCGAGGACTTGCTCTACCTGCTCTACACCTCCGGCTCGACGGGCAAGCCGAAGGGCATCATGCACACGACCGGCGGCTACATGGTCGGCACGTACATGACCGCGCAGTACGTCTTCGATCTGCGCGAGGACGACGTGTATTGGTGCACCGCCGACATCGGTTGGGTGACGGGGCACAGCTACGTCGTCTACGGTCCGCTCGCCAACGGCGCGACGGTGATGATGTACGAGGGCGCGC
>JAIOPM010000035.1 GCA_021413885.1 Planctomycetota bacterium | reverse complement strand
CGAACATGTCGCTCTCGATGATCTCGCCTTCTTGTTGGCTCATGTTGAGCCCGCGATTGATCGTCTCCATCGCCAATCGCACGGCGACGGGGCCGCGCGAGAGGATCGTCTGCGCGAGCTTGAGCGTGCCTTCACGCAACGTCTCGGGCGGGAACACGCGATTGACCACGCCGACGCGATGGGCTTCCTCCGCGCCAAAGAGGTCGGCGGTGAGAACCCACTCGCGCGCGACCGCCGGACCGGCGATGCGAGCGAGGCGTTGCGTTCCGCCGTAGCCCGGGATGATGCCGAGCGAAACCTCGGGCAGACCGATCTTCGCGGTTGTCGACGCGGTGCGCAGCGTGCAGGCGAGCGCGAGCTCGCAACCACCGCCGAGCGCGAAGCCGTTGATCATCGCGATCGAGGGCTTGCCCAACTTCTCGACGCGGGCGAACACTTGCTGGCCGAAGAACGCCTTGTCCTTCGCTTCCATTGCCTGCATCTTCGCGAGCTCGTTGATGTCCGCGCCCGCGACGAAAGCCTTCTCGCCGGAACCGGTGACGATCACCAGGCGCACGGCATCGTCGACTTTCAACGCGTCGAACGCGTGGGCGAGCTCGGAGAGCGTCTGATGGTTGAGCGCGTTCAACACCTTCGGACGATTGACCGTCACGAAAGCGATCGCGCCGTCCCTCTCGACGAGCAAGTTCTCGTACGTCATCTCAGGCCTTCTTGTCCGTCGCCGCGGGGCGCACGACGCGGACCTTGGTGATCTTGACCGGGTTGACCGGCTTCGACTTCTCGCCGCGCGCGGAGACCGCCGGCGCCGTCGCGATCTTCTCGAGCACGTCGTCGCCCGCGGTCAACTTGCCGAACGCGGTGTACTGCTTGTCGAGGAAGCGCGCGTCGCCGTGGCAGATGAAGAACTGCGAGCCCGCCGAATCCGGATCCTGCGAGCGCGCCGCCGACAAGATGCCGCGCACGTGGGGCGTGTCGTTGAACTCCGCCTTGACCTTGTAGCCCGGTCCGCCGGTGCCGGTGCCTTCGGGGCAACCGCCTTGGATCATGAAGCCCGGAATCGTGCGGTGAAACACGGTGCCGTCGTAGAAGCCCTTCTCCGCGAGCGTCACGAAGTTGTCGACGTGGCCGGGCGCCTTGTCGGGGAAGAACGAGAGCGTCATCGAACCGAGCGACGTCTCGATCACGGCGGTGATGCCGGCGAGCTCGCCGGCGTCCTTCTTCTTTCCGAATCCGAGCATGGTTACTTCCCTTCCTGTGCTTTGGGCGCGGCCTTGATGACCAACGAACGTTCGATGACTTGGGGCGGATTGGGGCGAATGCCTCCGCCCGCGCCGTTCGGGGTTCCCGGAGCGTTGGCGATCCTGTCGAGCGCGTCGTAGCCCTCGAGCAACTTGCCGAACGCGGTGTAGCCGCCGTCGAGCGATTGAGCCTCGGCGTGGCACACGAAGAACTGGCACGACGCGGTGTCCTTCATCGGATCGTGGTCCGGATCGCGCGCGTAGTTCGGATGACCTTGGCGCGCCATCGAGAGCACACCGCGCACGTGCTTGACCGTCTTGCTGAACTCCGACTTCAGCGTGCGCGGACCGTTGCCCTGTCCCCACGTCGAAGGATCCTTGTCCTTCGTGTTGGGATCGCCGCCTTGGATCATGAAGCCCTTCATGCAGCGGTGGAACTTCACGCCTTCGTAGAAGCGCGTGTACGCGAGATCGAACCAGTTGCGCACGTGCTCGGGCGCGACGTCGGGCCAGAGTTCGAAACGCATCGGTCCGGAAGTCGTGATCAGGAGCACGTTCCAGTTCTTCAGCTCCTCGACCGGCATGTGCATGAAGTCGAGACCGGCGGGCGCGGGTTCGACGAAGCCGACTTTGGTCGCGGCGGCGCTCGAGAGCTCGCTCGCGACGCCGAGCGTGAAGTCGCGCGTCGGTCGGAAGCCCTCGACCTTCGAGAGATCGACTTTGCCGCTCAACTTGAAGCCGCCGGGCACTTCGATCGCTTGACCGGAACGCGCGACCGGGAACGGCGCGCCGTCGACGGTCAACACCGCGGGCGAGAGCATCCATTCGGCGACGCTCGCGCCCGACGCGGGAGCGACGACTTCGATCTCGACCGAGTACTCGACACCGGCGACGAACATCGGCGGCGCCTTGATCGACACCGTCGGCGCGCCGCCGAGGTTCGAGAGGATCAGAGGAAGAACGAGGTTCGCGAGGATCATGCCTTCTTGTCTCCTTCCCACTTGTAGAAGCCTTCGCCGCTCTTGCGACCGAGCTTGCCTTGGCTGACCTTCTCGCGCAGCAGCTTCGGCACGTGGAACGCCGGATCGTTCGGGTAGCGCTTCACCCAGCCTTCGACGATCGAGAGCGTCGTGTCGAGTCCGACGTAATCGGTGAGCTCGATCGGGCCCATCGGATAACCGCAACCGAGCTTCATCGCGGTGTCGATGTCCTGCGCGCTCGCGTCGCCGCGCTCGAGCATCTTCATCGCCTCGGCCATGTACGGCACGAGCAGACGATTGACGACGAAGCCCGGCGTGTCCTTGCACGAAACCGGCACCTTGCCACACGTCTCGCCGAACGCGCGCGCGGCGGAGAAGACTTCGTCGCTGGTGTCGGGCGTACGCACGACCTCGACGAGCTTCATCAACTGCACCGGGTTGAAGAAGTGCAGGCCGACCATGTTCGCGGGACGACCGCTCGCCTTGCCCATCTCGGCGATCGGGAAGGAGCTGGTGTTCGACGCGAAGATCGTCGCGGGCTTGCAGAGCTTGTTCAGCTCGGCGAACAACGTCTTCTTGAGATCGAGGTTCTCGATGATCGCTTCGACGACGAGATCGCAGTCGGCGAGCGCCTTCTTGTCGAGCGTGCCGGTGATCCGCGACTTGGTCGCGGCGACGAACGCGGTCGCTTGTTCCTGCGTCGCCTTGCCGTCCTTGACCTGCTTCTCGGCGAGCTTCGCGAGGCTCTTGTCGATGCGCGCGAGACCGGAGTCGAGGAAGCGCTGCTCCATCTCGAGCGCGACGACTTGGACTCCGCCTTGCGCGGCGACCTGCACGATGCCGTGGCCCATCAGGCCGCAACCGATGACACCGACCTTCTTGATCTGCATGGAGCTTCCTTTTCGTTCTCTAGAGTCCGTCGCGGTCGAAAGCCGTCGCGAGGCCCAAACCGCCGGAGATGCACAGCGTCGCGAGACCGCGACGCGCCTTGCGCTTCTTCAGTTCGTGCAGGAGCGTCACGACGATGCGCGCGCCGGTGCACCCGATCGGGTGGCCGAGCGAGATCGCGCCGCCGTTGACGTTGAGTCGTTCGCGCGGGAGCTCGAGCTCGCGCTCGCACGCGATGATTTGCGCGGCGAAGGCTTCGTTGAGCTCGATCAAGTCGTAGTCGCGCACCGCGACGCCGCTCTGGTCGACGAGCTTCTTCACCGCGGGCACCGGGCCGATGCCCATCACGCTCGGCTCGACGCCGGCTTCGGTCGCGCGGCCGACGAACGCGAGCGGTTCGAAGCCGAGCTTCGCCGCCGTGTCCGCGTCCATCACGAGCAACGCCGCCGCGCCGTCGGTGATCCCGCTCGCGTTGCCCGCGGTCACCGTACCGTTCTTCGGATCGAAGACCGGTTTGAGCTTCTGCATGTCCGCGAGCGTCGCGTCGTCGCGCGCGTGCTCGTCGGTCGCGAAGAGCACTTCGCCGCCCCGAGTCTTCAACTTCACGGCCGAGAGCTCGTCGTCGAAGCGCTTCGCGGCGCGAGCGCGTTGCGACTTCTGCTGGCTCTCGAGCGCGAACTGATCCTGCTCGTCGCGGGAGATTCCCATCTCCTTCGCGAGCTTCTCCGCCGTCTCGCCCATCAACATGTTCGAGAGCGGACAGAGGAAGCCGTCGCGGTACATCCCGTCGACCACCGGCGCGTGGCCTAGGCGATAGCCCTTGCGCATCTCGGGCAGCATGAACGGCAAGCGACTCATGCTCTCCGTGCCGCCGGCGATCGCGATGTCGTTGCGGCCGGAGCGAATGCCGTCGACCGCGAGGTTCAACGCCTTCAAGCCCGACCCGCACGCCATGTTGACCGTCCACGCCGGCACTTCGACCGGCAGACCGGCGCGCACCGCGACCTGACGCGCAGGATTCGGACCGCCGCCCGCTTGGCGACCGTTGCCGAAGATCAGCTCCGCGACCAACCGCGGATCGAGCTTCGAACGCGCGAGCAAGTCGCCGACGACGCTCGCTCCCAGGTCCGCCGCCGACAAGTCGGAGAGCGAGCCGAGGAACTTCCCGATCGGGGTGCGGAGCGCGTGGGTGACGACCACCGGACGGCCGGCAGGTCGCGGGGTCGGAGCCATCGACCCTCCTTATGGGTCGCGTGAGGTTCGCGGGGTGAGCGCGTGGTGAGAGGTGAAGGACTGCGCCGGGGCGCGACGTCCAAGTTGTTCGGGCGGCCCGCTCGGACCAGCCGTTCCGGACGTCGTCACTGGACGTTTCGGGAGGGGTTGGCCGCTCGATCGGGCGAAGCAGGATAGTTACGACCCGTGGTCCCCGCAAGGTCGCGAGTCTTGCCCTTCTCGGGCGAGCGGTCGCGAGCCAAGATGAAGTCGGGCCGCGCCGCGCCCCCGAACAAGAAGTCTGCCGTGCCCACCTCGTTGCGACCCAGCCGGACACGCCTCTCGGCGCTGATCGAGCTGCTCGACGACGACTCGCCGACGGTCGGCCGCGAAGTCTTGCGCGAACTCGATCGTCTGGGGCGCCTCGGCCGCGTCGCGGTCGAGCGAGCCTCGCGCTCGGGCGCCGCGCGTCTGCGGCCGCGCGCGCGGCGAATGCGGCTCCTGCTCGCGCGTCTGGCTCAGGCCCGACGCCTCGCGAAGTACGCGACGCGCAAGGACATCGATCTCGAGCGCGCGTTCTGGCTCCTCTCGCGCTTCGACGATCCGACCCTCGACGTGCGGCCGTTCATGTTGGCCCTCGATGCGATGGCGGCCGAGGTGTTGCGCCGGATCGAGGCGTTGCCGGCGACGCACGAGCGCGTGCTCGAACTCGCGAAGTACCTCGGGCCCGAGCTCGGCTACCGCGGCGAACAGGAGGACTACCACGCGACCGACAACGCGCTGCTGCACCGCGCGATCGTCGAGAAACGCGGCTTGCCGCTGACGCTGTGCGCCCTCTACGTCCTCGTCGCGCGCCGCGCCGGAGTCCGCGCCGGAATCGTCCCGTTGCCCGGGCACGTGATGTTGCGGCTCTACGGCGGCGACAAGCACGTGATCGTCGACCCGTTCCACGAAGGCAAGGTGCGCAGCGAGCGCGAGCTCCTGAAGTTCCTCGCCGAACACGGCCTCGCGTTCCAACCGACGTGGTTCCGCGACGCCGACGACCGCGCGATGTTCGCGCGCCACGTGCAGAACCTGAAGACGGCTTACACGCGTCGCGGTCTGCACCAGGAAGCGCGCATGCTCGAACTCGTGCTCGACGCGCTCGAACGCTCGGGCCTGAAGCTGCGGCGGGTCTAGCGTGGTCGAGGTCCCCTCGAGTTGGCCGACTTCACCGGCGGCGGCGCCACGCGTGATCGCGCCGCTCTTCGCGTTGCCGAACGCGTTCCTGTTCCCCGGCGCGTTGATGCCGCTGCACATCTTCGAGCCGCGCTACAAGCAGATGATCGAGGACTCGCTCGACGGTCCGGGCCGCATCGTGATGGCCGCGGTGCTCGAGAGTCATCACGACCAACTGGCCGGCGCGCCGCCGGTGTTCGAGTACGCCGGCCTCGGCGAGATCCGTCATCACGAGCGCCTGCCCGACGGACGCTTCTTCATCAACCTGATCGGTTGTTGTCGCGTGCACATCCGCGAGCTGCCGAGTTCGCGTCTCTACCGGCGCGTCGAAGCGGCGGTGCTCGAAGAAACGCCGGCGACGCGCGAGGAGGACTGCGAGCTGCGCGTCAAGCTCCGCGAGGCGATCCTGGCGCGTACTCCGAAACTGCGCGACCTGCCGCTCGACATGCCGCTCGGCCACATGGCCGACTTCCTCTTGATGCGCCTCGAGATGCCGCAGAGCGCGATGCAGGAAGCCTTCGCCCGCCTCTCGACGACCGATCGCGCGCGGCGAGCGCTCGCCGAACACGCGCGCCGCCCGCTGCGGCCGCCGCAACCGCCTGCGTGTTGAGCCACCGTGTCAAGGAGGAGGGCCGGGCGCGAACCCGGACCTCCTCGCTCTCAGCATCGAGCCACGCTCGCGCCTTCCTGATGATCGGACGACGCGAGTGCACGGGGTGCGAAGCCCCGCGCGACCGTCAGGGTCAGTGAAAACCGCGCGGGGCTCCCGAGCGCAGAACGCCCGGCCCACGATCGAGTTTCCGCGGGCGGACCGTTGGTGTCGGCCGTCGCTCGGAGAGTTTCGGAACTCGCGAGAATTCAGCGCCCGTCGCGAACCGTCGCCTCGATCGGGCGTCCGCGGTCGGCGCGAAGGAGCTCGCGCACCTGCGGCGCGAGGGCGAGCGCCGCGGCCGCCTGGCCCTTCGCGTTCCAATGGCCCTCGGCGAAGTAGCTCTTCCACTCGTCGACGTAGATCGCATCGACGTCGAGCGACGGCACGGCGTGGCGCGCGAAGATCTCGCGGAAGCGACGGTGCTCGTCGACGTTCTTGGTGCTGACGTCGAAACCGGCGAACGCGGCGCCGTCGGCGCGGACCAACGCGGCGAGGTCACGGACGAGGAGCTCGGTGACGCGCCACGCTTCGTCGCGATCGGCTTCGACCTCGACGTCGCGGCGAATCGCGGCTTGGCGCGCGATCGTCTCGGCGAGCATCGCGATCCCGGAAAGTTCCATCAGGTCGCGCGACACGAGCCCGCTCGAATGCAGGTCGGGAACCGGCACGCCGGTGAGGAACAGGAGCTCGCCGTGGCGCTCGAAGACCGGCTTCTTGCCGCGCCAATAGTGGTCGAGGACGTTGAACTCGGGATCGTTCGCGCACGTCTGCAGGATCACGAGGTCGGGCGCGAAACGGCGGCCGTAGTGCAAGTAGGCGAGCAGCTCCTGATCGGTGGAGAAACCGCCGACGCCGAGAGAAATCACTTCGACCGGGAAGTCGCGCGCGAGTTCGCGTTCGAGCAGCACGAGCCACGTCTGGTCGTCGTCGACGGTGTACGCCTCCGAATGCGAATCGCCGACGACGACGATGCGCTTCACGCCGGCCGGTTTCTCGAACGGGCGCTCCGCGGTGCGAAAGCCGAGCGAGTTGATCGTCTCGTGCGCGGTGAAGACCTCGTTGGTGTGCGTCAGCGATGCGCCGGGCCGCAACTTCCAACCGAGGTTCGGCTCGTGGACGATGAAGAGGTTGTTGTGGGACTTCGACGGAAGGACGAAGACGCGCACCGCGACGTCGAGCGCGATCAACACGCCGACGTTGAGCGCGACGAGCGCCGCGCGCCGCAACGTGGCGGCGCGATTCGTCGCGAGCGCGTGCACGAACGCCGCGAGCGCGAAGCACGCGAGCGACGCGCTCGCCGCGCCCCATCCCGCGCCGCCGATTTCCGCGAGCGAGAGCACGCACGCGCCGAACGCGGCGAGACCGAGCGTCACGAAACCGACGTGCGCGAGCAACGCGCTCGAGAGCGCGAGCACGAGAGCCCGCCCGCTCGGCGCGAACACGTAGACCGTCCACGGGAGCCCCGCGACCGCGGCGAGCACCGTCGGCGCCGCGACGTCCGTGTGCGACAGCCACGCGCTCGCCGCGCGGAACACCGCGAGCGCCGCGGGCGCGAGGAACGCGCCGAAGCAGAGCGCGCGCGAAACAGTCGTCGTCGCCGAGGCCATGGCGGCGAACTCTAGTGTCCTGGATCAGAAGATCGCAGCAGAAGTCCCCGTGTCCGCGCGGCGCAGGAGCGCCGATGAAGTCGCGCGGGAGACCGCGCGACGGTGCCTGCGGCGCCGCGGCGCGCGAGCGCGCCGAGCCCGGCCCTTCGGCCTGGCCGTGTCCTGACTCGGAAGTTCTTCGACGAACTTCCGAGTCAGAACACGAGTCGAGAGCGTCTACAAGCTCACAAGCTCGCGCGGACTCGAGAGCCAATGATCGGGCCGCTCGGGCTCGAGCCACGCGCGCGGGAACGGCCCCCACAACGCCGCGCCGGTGCGCGTACCGGCCGCGCGGCCCGACGCGAGGTCGTGCGGCGAATCGCCGACGTAGATCGCGGTCTCCGCCGGCGCGCCGAGTTCGTGCAACGCCGCGAGCACGGGTTCGGGGTGCGGCTTGTGACGTTGCACGTCGTCGACGCCGATCACGACGTCGAAGAAATGCGAGAGCCCGCAACGCTCGAGGCCGAGCCGCGCGCGAGCCCGTTGCTTCGACGTGACGATCGCGAGCGCGACGCCGCGACGAGCGAGCGCTTCGATCGCGTCGTGCACGCCGGGATACTCGCGCACGAGCCGATCGTGGTGGAGCGCGTTGAACTCGCGGTACGTCGTGATCATGGCGTCGAGCTCGCGCTCGTCGTCGCTGTAGCGCCGGAACTGCACCGCGAGCGGCGTCCCGAGTCCCGCCAACCACTCGTCGTGCTCGGGCTCGACTCCGCGATGAACGCGGATCGCATGGTCGAACGAGAGCCGGATCAACTCGACCGAGTCGATCAACGTGCCGTCGAGATCGAAGAGGAACGTCGCGAGCGCTGCACTCATCCGAGCGTCGCGATCACCGGCGCGTGGTCGCTGGGCGTCTCGCCGTCGCGTGCGACGAGGTCGATCTCGACCGCGCTCGTCGCGGCGAGCGCGGGCTCGCTCATCAAGAAGTGATCGATGCGCAAGCCCTGCTTGCGTTGGAAACCGCGCGTGCGGAAATCCCACCACGTGTAGTGGCCCGGTTCCTCGTTGAAGCGTCGGAACGCGTCGACGAGGCCGGGCTCCATCACGCGCTTCAACGCGTCGCGCTCCGGCGTCGAGCACAGGACCTTCTCGCGCCACGCCGCGGGGTCGTAGACGTCGCGATCGTCGAACGTGACGTTGAAGTCGCCGCAGATCACGAGCTTCTCCGAGAACGCGAGCGTCCGCACGTAGTCGGCGAAACGGCGCATCCAGTCGAGCTTGTACGCGAACTTCTCGCTGCCGACCGCCTCGCCGTTGACGACGTAGACGCTGAACACCAGCGTGTCGCCGATCGTCGCGCCGATCACGCGGCGCTGCGCGTCGGCGCTCTCGCCCGGAATCCCGCGCACGACGTCGTCGATGCGCGACTTCGCGAGGATCGCGACGCCGTTGTAGGTCTTCTGGCCGTACGTCGCGACGCGGTAGCCCGCTTCCTCGAGCGCCTCGCGCGGGAACTGTTCGTCGAGGCACTTGATCTCTTGCAAGCACACGACGTCGGGCTGCGCCGTCTCGAGCCAAGGCAGGAGTCGCGGCAGACGCGCGCGCACCGAGTTCACGTTCCAAGTGGCGATCTTCATGGTCTCACTTCAACGCACGCAAGGCGTCCAACGGCAGAGCATTCACGAACGCGAGCAATTCGTCGGGCGCGAGCTTCTCCGCGTCCACCTGCAACACGATGCGGTTCGCGAGCAACACGTGGAGCTGCACCGTCACCGGATGACGCGTCACGATCTGCACGGCGCGATCCGCGCCGATCGAAACGTGCGAGTAGACGAGCGACGCGTTCTCGAGCTTCGTCGCCCACGCCGTCTCGAAGTTCGCGTACGCCGCGGCGCGGTGCGCGCCGTCGACGATCGCGAGCGAGGCCTTTCTCGCCGTGTCGCCGGAGCCGCGCGTGTAGACGGCGGTCGCGCTGCTGATCGTTCCGCGACCGAGCGCGTGCACGTCGCCGACCACGCTCTGCAACTTCCACGCGTCGACCTCGCGCGGCACGAGCGAGGTGAGCCGCTCCTTCGCCACCGGCTCGACGCCTGCGTCCGACGTCGTCGACGCATTCGGCGCGACGGCGTCCTCGTCGCAGGCCAAGCCGAGGACCAGCACGCACGACAGTAGGGCGGAGATCGAGAGCGGGACGCGCATCGCACGGACTCGCGCTCATCCTAGTGTCCGTGAGCGGCCTCGCGCGCGCTCGCGCGACTTCGTCCGCCGTGCGCGACGTCGTGGAGGAGCGCTCGCCGCGTTTCGCCGCGGCGCACGGGCGCCGACCTCGCGCGACCTCTATGCTGTCCGCCCCAAAACCAGAGGAAGTCCATTGAATCGACGCCCCCCTAGCCGTTCCGAAGGTCGCCCCGAGCGACCGCGCCCGAGCGGTCCGCGCGCGCAGCCGTTGCGCCCGACCCTCGAGCCGCCCGTCATCGCTTCGTTCACCGAGTTCCCGCTCGAGGCCGACATCCAGGCCGCGATCGCGGCGATGGGCATCACCAAGCCGACGCCGATCCAGTGCCTCGCGATCGGTCCGGCGCTCGAAGGCAAGGACTTGATCGCGAAGGCGGAGACCGGCACCGGCAAGACGCTGGCGTTCGGCGCGCCGATGATGTCGCGCATCGATCCGTCGCGGGCGAGCGTGCTCGGTCTCGTCCTCTGCCCGACGCGCGAACTCGCGCAGCAAGTCGCGGGCGTCCTCGAGAAGCTCGGCGAGCCGCGCAAGATCAAGGTCGCGCTGCTCGTCGGCGGCGAGCCGATCCATCCGCAGATCGAAGCGCTCCGCCGCGGCGCGCAAGTCGTCGTCGGCACGCCGGGTCGCGTGATCGACCTCTACGGCCAACGCTTCTTGTCGTTCCCGTGGACCGAGTTCGTCGTGCTCGACGAAGCCGACCAGATGCTCGAGATCGGCTTCATCGACGACGTGCGCAAGATCCTCTCGTACACGCCGGACGAGCGTCAGACGATGCTCTTCTCCGCGACGTTCCCCGACGTGGTGTTGCAGCTCGCGCGCGATTCGACGCGCGAGCCTGTCGAGGTCGCGACCGCGCAAGGACTCGCGACGGTGACGACGATCGAGCAGAGCTACATCCACGTCTCGCGCGACGAGCAATCGCTCGCTCTGATCCGCTTGATCGAGAACAGCGGCCCCGACGACGTCTTCCTGGTGTTCTGCGACAAACGCATCTACGTCGACGCGCTGATGCGGCGCCTCGAGCGCATGCCGTTCTCGGTCAAGGCGCTGCACGGCGGCTACGACCAAGCCGCGCGCTTCCGCGTGATGACCGCGTTCCGCACCGGCGAGGTCAAGGCCTTGGTCGCGACCGACGTCGCGTCGCGCGGCCTCGACGTCGCGCACGTCACGCACGTGATCAACTTCGGCGTGCCGCAGGACATCTCCGACTACACGCACCGCATCGGTCGCACGGGCCGCGCCGGACGAACGGGCACCGCGATCACGTTGGTGACACCGGAAGCCGCCGGCCGTTGGGCCGCGATCGAGAAGGCCGCGCCTTGGAAGATCGAGGAGCTCGGGCCGCCGGGACGCGGACGCGGACCGTCGCGTTCGTCCGGCGACCGCGGTCGCGGCGACGATCGCCCGGAGCGCTCGACGCGCCTCGGACGTGAAGCTCACGATCACCACGAACGGCGCGAGCCGTCGCCCGCGCCGCGGCCGACGCGCGCGGCGGAAGACACGCGCCGCGCGCCGGAAACTCGCCGCGCGCCCGAGCCGCAACGTGAGCGCGACGAGCGTCCGCGTCGTCCGAGCGAACGCGAGCCCGCCGCGAGCGCGCCGCGCGCCGAACGGCGTCCGCTCGACCGCGCTCCGGCGGAACGCGCAGCGCCCGAGCGACGCGCGCCTGAACGCGATCGCGATCGCCCCGAGCGTGAACGCACGGACGCGCCGCGCAGCCACGCTCAGCGTGTCGAACGCGCCGCGTCGGAGGCTCCGCGCGGACCGGCTCCGGCGCGCGCACATGCGGCGGAGCCTCGAGCACATCGTGACGCTCCCGCGGGGCGAGAAGCTCCCGCCAGGCGTGAGGCTCCGTCGGGGCGCGCCGCTCCGGCAGAGCGCGAAGCTCCCGCCCGTCGCGAGGCTCCCGCGGACCGCGACGCGCGTCCGGAAGCACCGCTCGATCCCGACGCGCCGCGTCGGCGTCGTCGTCGCGGCGGCCGCGGTCGTCGTCGGCCCGACGGCGACGGCGCGCGCGAAGCAACCGCGGATTGATGCCCGCGGGTCGCCCACGTAGGGTGGCCCGCGACTCGAACGCGCCGCGGCGCGCGCGTTCGTGCCGCTCGCTCCGCGCCGCGTTCCTTGCCCCCAACGACGCACATGAGATTCGTGCTGCCGCTGTTGCTCGTCGGTTCGCTCCTCACGCCGACGACGTTCTCGCGCTCGCTCCAAGACCAGAACGAGCCCCAAGATCCGACCCAGGGCGAACAGGACGCGCCCGTCGAGGGCGAGTAACCCGCCGAGCCGCAGTTCACGTCCCAGCTCGACGTCTTCGAGCGCGGCCTCGGTCTGAAGTTCCAACGCGGCGGCGAAGGGCAACTCGGCACGCGCGCCACGATCGACGTGCCGGAAGGCTTCGTCTTCGCGGACGGCGACGTCACGCGCAAGATCCTCGAAGCGTTCGAGAACATCCCGAACGGCAGCGAGCTCGGTCTGTTCGCGCCTGAGGCCTTCGATTGGTTCGTCGTCTTCGACTACAGCGAAGAGGGCTACGTCAAGGACGACGAGAAGGACGACCTCGACGCCGACGACATCCTCGCGACGTTGCGCGAGAGCACGGCGCGCGGCAACGAAGCGCGGCGCGCGCGCGGGCTCGAGGAATTCGAGCTCGAGGGCTGGGCGGTGCCGCCGAAGTACAACGAGACCACCCACAACCTCGAATGGGCGACGCGCATCCGCGCGAAGAGCGGTACGAGCGTCAACCACCGCACCAAGATCCTTGGCCGCAAAGGCGTGATGGAAGTGGTGTTGGTGTGCTCGCCGGAGCAGCTCGAAACGCTGCTGCCCGAATACCGCAGGCACATGGACTCGTTCGCGTACGTTTCCGGCGAGAAGTACAGCGAGTACACGTCGGGCGACAAGCTCGCGGCGTACGGCCTGACCGCGTTGGTCGCGGGCGGCGCCGGTGTGCTCGCGGCGAAGACCGGTCTGCTCGCGAAGTTCTGGAAGCTGATCGTCGCCGCCGTGGTCGCGGTCGGCGCGGGCGTGAAGAAGCTCTTCGGCGGCAAGAGCAAGTCCGACTCGGCGACGTCGTGACGTCCGCGCGATGAGCGAGACCGACGCGCTCGTTCTGCTGCTCGCGCTCATCTACCTCGGCGATTGCGTCGCGTGGGTGCGGCGCGGCGCGGTCGCGTTCCGTGCGCTCGGGTTCGCGAGTTTCCATGCGACGACGCCGTCGCCGTTCACCGGCAACGCGCGCGCGGGGTTGGTGTGGGCGAATCCGCTGCCGCCGCTCGGAGTGCTCTTCGTCGCGGAGAGTTGGCCGATCGCGTTTTCGCCCGAGGGTCTCGCGAGCGTGCCCGGGCTCGAGCTCGATTCGAAGGCGCCGCGCGTGCCGCGGTGGAACGCGGCGCGTTGGAGCGAGACGCGCGAGATCCGCGCGGCCGAGAAGGAGCTCTGGGTCGACGGACGCCTGTTCGCGCGCGCCGACACGACGAAGACGGCGAACGAGCTCGCGCGTTTCGCCGAGCGGTTGCGCGTCGCGCCTCCGAAGGAACGCGAGGCGCTGATCGACGCAGCGCTCGCCGCGCGGCTCGACGTCGAACGCGTGCGCGAACTCGCCGACCGCTTCGCGAGCGCGACGCTCGGCGTGCGCGTAGCGACCAACGCATTGTTCGTCTTCCTCGCGGTCGTCGTGCCGCTGGTGCTGTGGCGTTGGGGACTGCTCTTGACTTGGCCGTGGCTCGCCGCCGGGCTGGTGCTCGGGCTCGCGTCGACGGCGTGGGTCTTCCGGAGCGCGCACGCGGAGCTCTTCCCCGACGAGCGTTCGGCGCGGCGTCGCGAATTGATCCTGCTCGCGGCCTCGCCGCCGCAGGCGGTGCGCGCGGTCGACGCGCTCGCTCGGCCGTTGCTCGCGGGCTTCGATCCGCTGGCCGTCGCGATCCTGCTCGAAGGCGAAGCGCGCGAACGTCTGGTGCGTTCGATCCTGGTCGACGTCTTCCATCCGTTGCCCGCGCCGGTCGCGGCGGAGCCTTTCGCCGTCGACTGCGAGCGCTGGTTCCGCTCGCGACTCCAGGTCGCGCTCGAACGCGCGACGAAACGCCTCGGCCTCGACGCGCGCAAACTCCTCGAGCCGCCGCCGACCGACGATCGAGCGGCGCGCGCGACGTGCTTGCGCTGCGGCCTCGAATCCGCGGAACCCGCGGGCGTTTGCTCCGACTGCGGCGCTCCGCTTCGAACTCGCGACTGAACGCGCGCTCGCGGTCGAGCTCCGATCGGGTATCCTCTGCGTTCCTCGCGCGACGGCACGAACCCCATGGGCGGATCCAACCCTTTCATCCAAAGCGTCCAAGCGCGGCTTCCCGAGAAGCCGTACCGGATCACGTTCCTGCCGTCGGGCAAGACGATCGAGGTTGAGCCTTCGAAGCTCCCCTACTCGCGCGACGGACAGAAGGGCTCGATCCTCGAGATCGCCCTCGGTCACGGCATCGGCATCGATCACGCGTGCGGCGGCGTGTGCGCGTGCTCGACGTGTCACGTCATCGTGAAGGAAGGCGTCGAGAGTTGTCAGGAAGCGACCGACGACGAGCTCGATCAACTCGACAACGCGCGCGGCCTGACGCCGAAGTCGCGTCTCGCGTGTCAGGCGATTCCCGACGGCTCCCGCGACGTCGTCGTCGAAGTGCCGGAGTGGAATCGCAACATGGTGAGCGAAGGCCACCACTGACGAGCGACGCGCGCCCGTCGATCGAGCGCGCCTGTTGCAGTTCCGGAGCGGACGCTATTCTCTGCGCGCCCCGATCCTGTCTCCCAGACGTCCCCCAGGATTTCCCCCGGAGTGTCAATGGGTACCGCTCGACAGTCGCTCACTCACGCCACGCCCAGCGCCTTCGGCGCGACGGCGCGGCGCGACGCGTGGTGGCTGCAGTCGCTCGTCGTCTTCCTCGCGTTCTCGACGTTCCTCGTCTACTCGACGTGGGCCGCGTTCCAAGGCGAGCACTACACCTTTGGGCCCTACCTCTCGCCGTTCTATTCGCCCGAGTTGTGGGGCAACTCGCCGCACGCATGGTTCGGGCCGCCGCCGAATTGGTGGCCGTCGGGTTTGGTCAGGTACTCGCCCGCGCACTTGATCTTGTGGGCGCCGGGCGCGTTCCGCTTCACCTGCTATTACTACCGCGGCGCCTACTACAAGGCGTTTTGGGGCGATCCCCCGGGCTGCACGGTCGGCGAGCCGCGCAAGAAGTACCTCGGTGAACACACGTTCCCGTTGATCCTCCAGAACGCGCACCGGTTCTTCATGTTCCTCGCGATGTTCATGCTCGCGATGCTCGTGTACGACGCGTGGAAGGGACTCTGGTTCACCGACGCGGCGAGCGGCGTGAAGGCGTTCGGCATCGGCGTCGGCTCGCTGGTGTTGATCACCAACGTGGTGCTGTTGTCGAGCTACCTGCTCGGCTGCCACTCGTTGCGCCACCTCGTCGGCGGCTCGAAGGACACGTTGTCCGATTCGGTCGCGCGCTTCCAAGCGTGGAAGTGCGTCAGCTGCCTGAACCGACGCCACATGCTCTTCGCGTGGTTGAGCCTCTGCTCGGTCGGCTTCTCCGACCTGTACGTGCGGCTGTGCTCGATGGGCATCTGGACCGACTGGAGAATCCTGTGAGTCTCGACCTCCAGACTTTCGAACACGACGTCCTGGTGATCGGCGCCGGCGGCGCGGGTTTGCGCGCGGCGATCGAAGCGGCGTCGACCGGCGTGCGCGTCGGGCTCCTGTGCAAGTCGTTGCTCGGCAAGGCGCACACCGTGATGGCCGAGGGCGGCGTCGCGGCGTCGCTCGCGAACGTCGACGATCGCGACAACTGGCGGGTGCACTTCTCCGACACGATGCGCGGAGGTCAGTACCTCAACAACCCGCGCATGGCCGAACTCCACGCGCAGGAAGCGCCGGCTCGCGTGCGCGAGCTCGAGGCCTGGGGCGCGCTCTTCGATCGCACGCACGACGGCCGCATCCTGCAGCGCAACTTCGGCGGGCACCGTTATCCGCGCCTCGCGCACGTCGGCGATCGCACCGGGCTCGAGATGATCCGCACGCTCCAGGACCACGGCATCCACGCCGGCATCGACGTGCACATGGAGTGCACGGTGCTCGAGCTCCTGAAGGACGGCGAGCGCGTCACCGGCGTCCTCGCGTACGACCGCGAACACGGACGCTTCCGCGTGCACCGCGCGCGCGCGATCGTGCTCGCGACCGGCGGCATCGGCCGCGCGTATAAGATCACGAGCAACTCGTGGGAGTACACCGGCGACGGGCAAGGGCTCGCGTACCGCGCCGGCGCCGACCTGATGGACATGGAGTTCGTCCAGTTCCACCCGACCGGAATGGTCTGGCCGCCGAGCGTGCGCGGGATCCTCGTGACCGAAGGCGTGCGCGGCGAAGGCGGCGTGCTCAAGAACAAGGAAGGTCGTCGCTTCATGTTCGACGACATCCCGGACAACTACAAGAATCAGACGGCGGACAACGAAGAAGAAGGTTGGCGCTACACGCAAGGCGACAAGGAAGCGCGCCGTCCGCCCGAGTTGTTGACGCGCGATCACGTCGCGCGCTGCATCAATCGGGAGGTGAAGGCCGGTCGCGGCAGTCCGCACGGCGGCGTGTTCCTCGACATCGCTTGGATCAAGGAGAAGCTCCCGAACTCCGTCGAGCACATCAAGAAGAAGCTCCCGAGCATGTACCACCAGTTCCACCAACTGGCGGGCCTCGACATCACGACGACGCCGATGGAGGTCGGCCCGACCACCCACTACATGATGGGCGGCATCCGCGTCGAAGCGGACACGCAGATGTCGCGCGTGCCGGGACTCTTCGCGGCCGGCGAATGCGCGGCGGGCTTGCACGGCGCGAATCGGCTCGGCGGCAATTCGCTCTCGGACTTGCTGGTCTTCGGCAAACGCGCGGGCGAGCACGCGGCGAAGTTCGCGAAGCAGCAGAAGGGCGGCTCGATCGACGAAGCGCACGTCGAAACGTCGGTGAAGCGCGCGCTCGAACCGTTCGAACGTCCGACGTCCGGCGGCGAGAACCCGTACGCGGTCCAACACGATCTCCAAGAGATGATGCAGGACCTGGTCGGCATCGTGCGCACTGAGGAAGAGATGCGGAAGGCGCTCGAAGGCCTCGCGAAACTCGAAGATCGCGCGCGGCGCGTCCACGTCGACGGCAATCGCGAGTTCAATCCGGGTTGGCACACGGCGCTCGACCTCGAGAACCTGTTGACGGTCTCGCGCGCGATCGCGATGTCGGCGATCGAGCGCAAGGAAAGTCGCGGCGCGCACTTCCGCGAGGACTTCCAAGCGAAGAGCGACGCCTTCTCCAAGTTCAACCACGTCGTGCGGCGCGGATCCGACGGCTCGATGCAGCTCGCGCGCGAACCGCTCCCGCCCCAATCCGACGAACACAAGCAGATCATCGCGGAGATGAAGTGATGACGAACGCCACCTTCCGGATCTGGCGCGGCGATGCGAAGGGCGGAGAAGCCCGCGACTACGTCACCGACGTCACCGAGGGCATGGTCGTCCTCGACGCCGTGCACCAGATCCAAGCCGAGTCCGCGCCCGACCTCGCCGCGCGTTGGAACTGCAAGGCCGGCAAGTGCGGCTCGTGCTCGGCCGAGATCAACGGCGCGCCGCGCTTGATGTGCATGACGCGGCTCGAGGAGCTCCCGCTCGACGAGCCCGTCACCATCCAACCGATGAAGGCGTTCCCGTCGATCCGCGACCTCGTCAGCGACGTGTCGTGGAACTTCGCGGTGAAGAAGCGCATCAAGAAGTTCACGCCGCGCCCGCCCGACGCCGCCGACGGAACGTGGCGCATGGCGCAGGTCGACGTCGATCGCGTGCAGGAATTCCGCAAGTGCATCGAGTGCTTCCTCTGCCAGGACGTGTGCCACGTCCTGCGCGAACACTCGAAGCACGACGAGTTCATCGGCCCGCGCTTCCTCGTCTACGCCGCGGCGCTCGAGATGCACCCGCTCGACGTCGCCGATCGCCTCGGCGATCTCAAGGACGACATGGGCATCGGCTACTGCAACATCACCAAGTGCTGCACGAAGGTCTGCCCCGAGAACATCACGATCACCGACAACGCGATCATTCCGTTGAAGGAGCGCGTCGTCGATCGCTTCTACGATCCGGTGCACGCGTTGGTGCGTCTCTTCAAGCGCTGAGTCCGGACCACGACGATGTTCGACCCCAAGCCTCTCTCGAAGGAAGCCGTGCCGGCCGCGCTCGAGAAGGCGCGGCTCTATCGCTCGCTCAACGAATCGATGGAGGCCGAGAGCATCTGCCTCGACATCCTCGCGGTCGAGCCCGATCACCGCGACGCGCGGATCACGCTCTTCCTCGCGTTGACCGATCAACTCGAGGAGGACTTCGGCGTGACGCGGGCGCGCGCCCTCGATCTCGTCGAAACGCTCGGCGACGACTACAGCCGCGCGTACTACCGCGGCATCCTCTTCGAGCGCAGCGCCAAGGCGCGGATGCGCCGCGCGAACCTCGGCTCGAGCTCCGCCGCCCACGACGATTTCCGCGCCGCGATGGCGAGCTTCGAACGCGCGAGCGAACTCCGTCCCCGCGGCAACGACGAAGCGATCCTGCGCTGGAACACGTGCGCCCGGCACCTCAACCGTCGTCAAGACCTGCAGCCGCCGTCGGACGAACGCGACGAGCACATGCTCGAATAGCGCCGCGCCCGCCGAGCGCGTCGATCGGTTAGTCTGACTGCGCCGCGGGAGTTCGACCCGCTGCCGTCGCCGCTACGGGCAAGAGCTCCTGGAGTCGACGGATCGCGTTCACTACGCTCCCCTGCGAGCCCAAGTGGATCGATCGAGCGCGAACGATCCCACATGGCCCAATTCGACATGGAAGTCCTTCTCGCTCAGCCGCGCGGCTTCTGCGCCGGCGTCGATCGGGCGATCGAGATCGTCAAGCGCGCCCTCGAGACGTACGGCTCGCCGGTGTACGTGCTCCACGAGATCGTCCACAACCGGCATGTCCTCGAGGAACTCTCCGCGCGCGGCGCGCGTTTCGTCGCAGCCCTCGACGAAGTGCCCGAAGGCGCGGTGACGATCTTCTCCGCGCACGGCGTCGCCGAGTCGGTCGTGCGCACGGCGGAGGAGCGCAAGCTCTTCGTGATCGACGCGACGTGTCCGTTGGTCACCAAGGTGCACATGCAGGCGCAGGCGTACCGCCGCGACGGCCGCGAGATCGTGTTGATCGGTCACCCCGGTCACCCGGAAGTCGAAGGCACGCGCGGACGCATCGACGGCAAGGTGTACGTGCTCTCGACCGTCGAGGAGGTCGAGCGTTTGGCGGTCGACGATCCGACCAAGCTCGCGTACGTGACGCAGACGACGCTTTCGGTCGACGACACGCGCGAGGTGATCGACGCGCTCGTCCGCCGCTTCCCGAAGATCAAGGGACCGGACCTCAAGGACATCTGCTACGCGACGCAGAACCGCCAGAATGCGGTGCGCGAGATGAGCGAGTCGATCGACGTGTTGCTCGTCGTCGGTTCGCCGAACAGCTCGAACTCCAATCGCCTACGCGAACTCGGCAGCCGCAAGGGCAAGCCCGCCTACCTCGTCGACGATCCTCGCGACATCGACCCGGCGTGGTTCGGCCAGAGCTCGCGCATCGGCGTCACCGCCGGAGCGAGCGCGCCGGAATCCCTGGTGCAGAAGGTGATCGCGCGCCTACGCGAACTCGGCGTGGCGACGGTGACCGAGCTCGAGGGCGAGCCGGAGAACGTGGTCTTCTCGCTGCCGGCTGAATTGCGCTAGAGCACTTCGTTCAGCGACCGCGTTCGGCGATGAACGCCTTGGCGGTCTCGAGCGCGGCGACGTATCGAGTCCGCGCCTCGACGAGCGCCGTCCGCACCTCGGGCACGTCGAGCGCTTCGAACTGCACGCCGCTCGTGCCGTTCGCGCCGCCGCGCAGCACCGTGGTGTGACCGGGTGAACGCCGACCATCCACGGACTCGCCCGGATACTTCGAGCCGGCCGGAACGTCGTCCGCGAGGCCCGAGGCGAACAAGAGATCGGCGTGTTCGTCGCGAGCGGCGAGCGCGCGGTTGCGAGCTTCGTCGATCGTCGCCTGCATCGCTCGCAGCGCGCGTTCGAGTTCCGCTGCGTCGAGTTCGCTCAGCGTCTTGCGTTCCGGATTGAGACTCGCTTCGTGCAGCGCCGAATTCGCGCCGGGCAAGCGCGTGTCGTCGTCGGACAACATCGTCGTGAGGTCCGGGAGCTCGCTCGCGCCGTCGACGCTCGCGGAAGTCGTCGGTTCGGCTACGGGCTCGCTCGCCGCGCGCTCCGCATCGGCGAGACCGATTCGAGGAGCCTCCGACTTCGGCACGGGTGACGACAGCTCCGGACTCGCAGCGCGCGCCGGTGTTCGCTCCGCGACAGGAAGCTCGGCCGAACCCGAACGAATCGCCCACAACGCCGAGAGCCCGCTCACGCAGAGGATCGCGACCATCAACCACGTTCGACTTCGCTTGGTCATCGAGTTCGGTGCTCCCGCGTGCTGCGACCGATCGTTCGGATGGCGGCCCTAGGATAGTCCGACGCGCGGGGCTCGCGTCAGCGGGCGGCAGCAAGGGACAGCCAGGCGTCCCGCCGACGAGCCAGCGCTTCGACGTCGCCGCCGCGCGCGCGCGTTGCAAGAGCGCAAACGCGCGCGCGCAACTTCGAATTGCTCTCGAACGTCGGAGGCCGCACAATCGCGCCGCTCGCGAAGGAGACCTCACCATGCGCATCGTCGTCACCGCGTTCACAGCCGCCGCGTTGCTCTTCGCCTGCAAGACCTCGGCGCCCGCCGAGAGCGAATGGAAGACGCTCTTCGACGGCGAGTCGACGAAGGGCTGGATCACTTGGGGCGGTCACTACGACGGCACCGCGCGGTGGACGATCGAGGACGGCGCGTTGACCGGGCGACAGGGGCTCGACCGCGAAGGCGGGCTGATCTACACCGAGCAGCTCTACGCCAACTTCGAGTTCGAGGTCGACGTCAAGTGCGACTACCCGTTCGACTCCGGCATCTTCCTGCGCATGGTGCCCGACGAGCCGGGCGCGCAAGTCACGATCGACTACCGACCGAACGGCGAGATCGGCGCGATCTACTCCGACGGTTTCCTGCAGCACAACGACGACGGCGGACAGCTCTTCGTCAAGGACGCGTGGAACCACTTCAAGGTGGTGTGCACCGGACGCGATTGGGCGATCGACACGTGGCTGAACGGTCGCATCCTCTGCTCGTACCGCAGCCCCGATCACTCAGGCCGTTTCGCGCCGACCGGTCGCATCGGGCTGCAAGTCCACGGCGGCGAGAACGTGCCGCTCGAGACCAAGGTGCAGTTCAAGAACATGCGCGTTCGCGAGCTCCCGGTCGCCGACGAGCCGACGGTGATCGCCGACGCGCGCGGCGTGAAGATCCTCTCGCAGCGCGCGTTGATCGAAGGCTGGCGGCCGCTGTTCGACGGCAAGACGCTCGACGGTTGGGAAGTGCGCGGTCCAGCGGATGGCGTCGAGGTCGCGAACGGCGCGATCCGCATCACGGCGGGCGACGGCGAGCTGCGGTCGAAGAGCGACTGGCGCGACTTCGAACTGCTCGCCGACTTCCAACTCTCCAAACTCTGCAACTCCGGCGTCTTCCTGCGCGCCGAACGCTCCGATGCGAACCCGGCGTTCTCCGGTTGCGAGGTGCAGATCCTCGACGACTACAACTGGGAGGCGACGGCCGGCAAGTTGAAGCCGTGGCAGTTCAGCGGGAGTCTCTACGGCTCGGTCGCGCCGCAAGTGCAAGGCGCGTTGAAGCTCGCGCCCGACTGGAACACGTACCACATCACGTTCAAGGGCGCGGAGCTGCGCACCGAGCTCAACGGCAAGTTGCTCTACGACGTCGACACGACGACGGTGCCGGTCCAACCCGACACCAAGCCGTTCGCCGAACGCGCGTCGACCGGGTTCATCGGCTTGCAGCGCCACGGCTCGGCGAAGGACGGCCAGCCCGTGTTCATCGCGTTCCGCAATCTGTTCGTGCGCAAGCTCTGATCACTCGAGCGTCAGCAGCACGTCGTCGCCCGACGCGCTCACGTTTTCCACGACGCCGGTGAGCCGGCGCGGGTTCGCATCGCGCGTCGTCCACGACCCTGCGAAGTGCAACACGCTCCCCTCGCGCACGTCGAGTTCGAAACGACCGTCGACGTCGCTGCGCGCCTGGTAGTCGCCCGCGACACTGCTGCTCGCTTCGACGAGCGCGCCGACGAGCGCTCGTCCGTCGCGATCGACGACGCGGCCCGCGACGACGACGTTGCGCGCCATGGGCACTTCGACGTTGGTCGATCCGACCTCGATGTCTTGAAGCTCCGTGCGCGCGAACGGCCGCACGAAACGCCCGTTCGACGTCGACGCGACGAAGCTCGCGATGATCGAGAAGCGGCCGTCGACGAGACCCTCGAAACGAAAACGACCTTCGGCATCGGCCGGAATCGAGCGCGACTCGAGACCCCCGCCTTCCGGAATGAGCAGCAACCACGCGCCGGGCACTGGGTCGCCATCGGAGGCGACGACGACGCGTCCCGCGATCACACCGCTCGCGGCGAGCACGAGATCGACGTCCGCGAGGCATTGTCCGAGCGCGAGATCGACTTCGCGGCTCGCGACCACCTGAGTCGCCGGCGTGATCGCCCAGACGCGATAGCGGCCGGGCGCGAGTTCGAGCGCTCGGAACGAACCGTCGCCGCGTGATCGCGTGACGTACGTCGCCGGCGTCTCGAGATCGACTCCGCCGCGACGCGCGGGGCCTGAGCGACCGACGCCGATCGTCACCGTCGTCGAGTCGTCGTCCGGCGGCGGCGCGTCGGAGTTCGAGTCGCCGAGACGTCGCACGAGCACTCGCGCACGCCCGAGCGCGCCGCCGTCGGCACGTCGCACGCGACCGGAGATCGACGAGCCCGGACGCACGACGATCAGCTCGACGTGTTGCGTCGCGCCGTCGACGCCCGTGCCGAGACGCTGAACTTCCGTCGCGAACCCAGGCGCGCGCACGAGCAACGCATACTCGAGATCGGCGCGCAGGTTCGGGAGCTCGAATGCTCCGTCCGCGCCGGTCCGCGTCGCGCGCAGATCGAACGCGAAGCCCGGACCGTTCGCCGACTTCGCTCGTGCGACGACGCGCGCGCCCGCGAGCGTCTGGCCCGACGCGTCGACCACCGCGCCGATCAGGCGACGACCGCGCACCAACTCGATCACCGCATCCGAATCGTCGATCGCGACGAGGCGCTCGGCGCTCGCGAACCCCGGCGCGCGAACATGGAGCGCCGCCGTCCCGCGATTCGCCGACGGACCGCGAACGACGAAGCGTCCCGACCGATCCGTGCGCGTCGTGACCGCGCCGTCCGGCGCGTCGGAGACTTCGGCGCCGGCGATCGGCGTGTGCGAATCGGCGGCGAGCACCGTGCCGGCGAACGGCGACGCGGCGGCGAGCGTCACGTCGCGCGCGACCGCTGCGCCGCCGCGCAACGCGACGTCGAAGCTCGCATCGCTCACGCCTTCGACCGAACGCACGCGCACCGACCACATCCCGGGCGCGAGCTCTCCGTCGCGCCACGTCGCCTCTTCATCGGCGGCGCCGACGACGAACGGCCGCAAGTCGCCGAGAGGCCGGAGTTCGACGCGCGCGCCGGCGAGTGCCGCTCCGTGTTCGTCGCGCACGCGGAGCTCGAGACGCGCGGCGGGTTCGAGCTCGACTTCAATTTCTTCGCCTGCGAGCACGTCGGAGACTTCGCGGCGCGCGAAGCCCGCGGCGCGAACCACGACTTCGAGCGCGTGCCCAGGCCGCGCTTCGACGCGCCAACTTCCGTCGACGCCGCTGACGGCGCGCGCGACGACTCGATCGTCCTCGTCGAGCGGCCCGAGCTCGAGACCGTGCAACGCGTGCTCGTGAACTTCGACCTTCGCGCCGGCGATCGGCTCGCGCGTCGCAGTCAGCACGCGACCGCCGAGCGTCTCGGCAACGGCGCGCGACTCGATCGGAACGCGCGACCCGTCGACGATCGGCGACGACGCGAGCGCGGCTTCGCCCGAACCACGTCCCCCGTTCGCGGCAGCCGACGCTCCGCCGACCGCCGGCGTTTGCGAACGCCACGCGACGAAGACGCACACCACGACGCCGAGCACCGCCGCGGCGAACCACCGCACGCGCGCTCCGCCGAGCGCCGCGTCACGCCAACCCGCGAGCCCGACGAGCGCAACCCACATCGCGCGCCGATCGCCGTCGTGCTCGGACTCCAAGCGCTCGCGCATCACGCCCAACGCGCGGAAGATTCGCGAGTGCACCGTCTTGACCGGCACCCCGAGTCGTCGCGCGATCACGCGCGGCGGCAGGCCGTCGAAGTAGCGCAACAACACCGTCGTGCGATACGGCACGCCGGTCGTTCGCGCGCAAACGCTCCGCGAAACGATTGTGCAGGACACCACGCAACCAACCGCGCCACGCCGACGGATCGCGCGGCCCGCTCGCCCACGCGACCGCGAGCGTTTCCTGCGCGAGATCGTCGGCGTCGTGGACGTCGCGCACGAGCGCGCGCGCGAGGCCGCGAACCCAACCGACGTGAGCGAGCAAACTCTCCGAGTCGTGCGTGGCTTCCATGTGCTCTTGGTTGCCGCCGCACTCGAATCTACCTCCGCAAAGCGAACACGCCCCTCGCCGCGTCTCGAAGACACGGTGAGGGGCGCTTCCAACTCGACCCGTGCGCTCTACGGTTGAACCACGAAGGCCAACGCGTTGGAGAGCGCGGGATCGCTCTGACCGGGATCGCGCCCCCAGAACTGGCACCACACGCCGCTGCCCGCGTTCTGCAGGAACGTCGCGGGGTGACCGCCGACCGCGCCCGACGCGAAGGTCGCGACGTCGATCGTCAACACACCGTCGCACTGACCCAACGTGCCGACGGTGTCGGTGACCAGCAGCGAGCGCTTCAACGGCGCCTGCACGCAGAGGATGCCGCCGGAGAACGGAGCGTTCGCCGGGCCGCTGTTGCCGTAGAGCAAGAGACCTTGGCGCGTGCCGGGCGCGTGGTTCGCGCTGACGACGAAACCGGAGTTCGCGTTCGCGTGCATCGAGCCGGTCCACGAGATCGACGACGACAAACCGCACGAGTTCGGCTTCGCCGTGCAGTACACGACGGGGAGCCAGTGATCGAACGGATACGCGCCCATGTCCGCGCGCGAAAGATCGGGGTCGAGCGGCGAGAGCGGATCACCGGTGTCGATGCACGGCGACGCCGCGTTCAAGTGGAAGTCGCCTCCGACCTCGTCGACGAACAACGGATCGACGTTGACGTTGCCGTCGACGCCCGCGAGCCCGAGGTCGCCGTTCGAGTAGCGCCACTTGCCGACGACGAAGCCCGACGCGTTCGCGGTCGTGCTCTGGCGCGCGATCGAGTCCTCGACGCGTCCCGTCCACGCCGCGTTGCGCACGATGCCGGTGCCGCACGCGACGACGGTCGCTTGGCGCAGATCGAAGGCTCCGCCAAGGAGCGTGATGCCGGTGCCCGCGCACTTCCACGCCGTCAAGCCGCGTGCGGTGCCGGCGTGATCGCGCAGTTCGAAACCGGAGGTCGCGCTGTGCTCGACGCGCACGTCGGACAACACGTACCCGGCGCCGGCGTAGTACGTCACCGACGGATAACCGTTCGCGCCGCCGTAGCGGACGAGCAGGTGCTCGATCTGCGTCGCGCTGCCGGAGCCGCGCAACCACACACCGATCCAACCGCCCGCGACGCCGGACGAAGGTCCATCCAGGTTGGTGTCGCCGCCCCACGCGTCGTCGGCGTACGTCGTGAGCACCACCGGCTGCGCCGTCGTGCCTTGCGCCGCGAAGCCGCCGACGAAGTCCCACACGAAGTTGATCGCGGTCTTGAGGATCACGCCCGCTCCGAGCGTCAGCGAATTGCCCGCGCCGACGGTCAAGCCGTTGGTGAGCACCGCGACGTTGCCGAGCAGATTGTCGGCCTGCACGACGACGTCGCCGATCACGGCGTGCCCGGCGATCGCTTGGTAGTTCCCGCCGACGTTGCCGCTCGCGGTGCATTGCGAGAAACCCGTGATGTCGGCGAAGCGCGCGTTGATCACCGCCGTGCCGCCGTTGTCGACGAACGCACAGCGCTCGACGATCGGCGTGCTGCTCGCTTCGAGACTCAGGGCCGCGTACGCGCAGTCGCGGATCGTGCAGTCGCGCAGCGTCGGCGTGCTCCCGGTGAGCGTGATGCCTGACCAACCGACGTAGCCCGCGTAGCGCACTTCGGTGTGGTCGAGCGTGCTCGCGCTCGCCGTCGCGTAGAAGCGCAAGTACGTCCAATGCCCCGGCGTGCCGGACGACGGTCCGTCGTCGTTGGTGTCGCCGCCCGCGGAGTCGTCCGCGAGGTCGGTGAGGATCACGGGCGCCGCGCTCGTGCCTTGGCAATTCAGCGTGCCGCTGATCTCCCACGTGACACCGACGGGCTTCATCTTGAGCACGACGCCCGGTCCGAACGTGAGCGTGGTGCCCGCGAGGATCGCCGGCGTGCCGAGCAACACGCCGACGCCGCCGATCAAGTCGTCGGCCTGCACGACGACGTCGCCGGTGACGCCGTGTCCGACGATCGCTTGGTAGTCGCCGCCGGCGTTGCCGCTCGCGGTGCACTGCGAGAAGCCGGCGAGCTCGTCGAAGAACACGTTCGCGACCGCGGCGCCGCCGTTGTTCGCGAAGTGACAACGCTCGACGACCGGCGCGCTGCTGACCTGGAGGTCGAGGCCGGGGCCGAAGCTGTCGCGGATCGTGCAGTCGCGGAACGTCGGCGTGCTGCTCGAGAGCGTCAGCCCGCCCCACCCGAACGCGCCGCTGTAGCGGACCTCGGTATGGTCGAGCACGCTCGCGCTCGCCCCGGCGTAGAAGCGCACGTACGTCCACCCGCCGGCGACGCCGTTCGACGGACCGTCGCCGTTGGTGTCGCCGCCGGCCGAATCGTCCTTCACGTCGGTGAAGATCACCGGGCTCGCGAGCGTGCCGTTGCACACCAACGTCCCGTCGAGCGTGAACGTCGCGAACGAAGCGAACTTGACGATCGCGCCGGGCTGGACGGTCAACGTGGAACCGAACGGCACGCTGATGCTGCTCGCGTGGTAGACGGTTCCGGCGAGCAACGGCCCGGTGCTCGTGTCGGACAACGGACCTGAGAGGGAAACTTGCGCGGACGCGGCGCCGGAGAGCAGCGCGCTCGCGAAGCAGAGGAGTCGGAGATTCATGGGAGGGCTCGAGGTTGCGGGGTGGAGTTGGAGGAGGGCGCGGCGCTCGGCGCGTCGCGGCAGAGGGGCTTGGCGCTCCCCGCCGCGCCTTGACCGGAAATCGGGCACAATTCGGCGCACGCCGTGAGTTCCCTCCCCTCCGACGCGGTCCTCGAGTTCCTCGCCCTGTGGCTCGACGAGCGTCGGACCGGTCGCGAGCGCGACTTGGCGGCGTACCAGGCGCTCTTTCCGGGCGCGGAGGCGGAGCTCGCGGCCGAATGGCACCGCGCCCACGCGCCTCGGCCGCCCGCCGACGAACAGCCGACTCACGTCGCCGGTTTTCGCTTGGTCCGCGAGCTCGGCCGCGGCGGCCAAGCGCGCGTCTGGCTCGCCGAAGACGAGCGCCTCGGACGCAACGTCGCGCTCAAACTCGTCCCGCGTTCGCCGCTCTCCGACGACCTCGCGCCGCGTCTGCGTCGCGAAGCGCGCACCGCGTCGCGGCTCGATCACCCGAGCCTTTGCACGGTCTACGACGCGGGTGTCGAGGGAGCGCTCGCGTGGATCGCGTTGCGCTACGTCGAAGGCGAGACGTTGGCCGCGCGCATCGCGGCGGAACGCGACGGTTCGCGGCCGCGCACCGAAGTCGCTCGCATCCTGTCGGAAGGCGAAGCGCTCGCGCGCGCGCTGCACGTCGCGCACGAAGCCGGCGTGGTGCACCGCGACGTCAAGCCGGGCAACGTGATGCTCGCGCAGGACGGCACGCCGGTGCTGCTCGACTTCGGCATCGCGCTCGAGGACGAGCCCGGCGTGCAGCTGACGCTGACCGGTCAAGCGCTCGGCACGTTGGCGTACATGTCGCCCGAAGCGTTGGAGGAGCGCGGACGCGCCGACGCACGCAGCGACGTGTGGAGCCTCGGCGTCACGTTGTTCGAAGCGCTGACGCTCGCGCGTCCGTTCCACGGACCGACGCGCGCAGCCGAGACGCGCGCGGTGCTCGAACGCGCGGCGCCCGACGCGAGCGAACTGCGCCGCGAAGCGTCGAGCGACGTCGCACTCGTGCTCGCGACGGCGTTGGCGAAACGGCCCGAGGATCGCTACGCGACCGCGCTCGACTTCGCCGAGGACTTGCGGCGCGCGAGGGAGCACGAGCCTTTGCTCGCGCGCCCGCCGAGCGCCGCGTTGCGGCTGTGGCGTTGGTGCCAGCGTCGTCCGGAGCTCGCGACCAGCCTCGGAGCGCTTTGGCTAGCGCTGGTGATCGGGATCTGCGTCAGTCTCTCGATGTGGTTGCGCACGCGCGGCGCGTTGCGCGAATCGCAAGCGTTGTTCATCGATGTCAGCCAATTGGCCGACAGCCTCGAGGTGCGCCGTTTGATCGACGGCTTCGACGAGCTCTGGCCCGCGCTCGACACGCGTCGGACGGAGTTCGAGGCGTGGCTCGCCAGCGCCGAGCGTTTGGACGCGCGCCAAGCGGACTACGGCGAAGTCCTCGCCGCCGCGCGCGCGCGACTCGACGCCGGCACCGCGCGTCCGACCGACGCGTGGCTCGCGGAAGGACTCGAGGATTTGCTCGCGAAGCACGCCGCGATCGTCGCGTTGCGTCCGCGCGTCGAAGCCGGCCTCGCCTTCGCGCGCGACGTGCGGCGGCGTTCGATCGACGACGCGCGCGAGCTCTGGTCGAACGCCGCGCGCGAAGTCGCCGCGGATCCGCGCTTCGCCGGACTCGCGCTCGAACCGCAGATCGGCCTCGTGCCGCTCGGCGCCGATCCGCGGAGTCGTCTGCAGGAGTTCGCGCACCTCGCGAGCGGCGTCGCGCCTCGGCGCGATCCCGCGACCGGACGACTCGAGCTCGGGCCCGACACCGGCGTCGTGCTCGTGCTCGTCCCCGGCGGCGCGACGCAGGTCGGCGTGCGTCCGCCGGACGACGCGCATCCCGCCGGCTCGTCGCACGTCGATCCGCTCGCGTGGCGTTGGGACGGGCCGGTGATCGATGTCGAGCTCGAGCCCTTCTTCATCGGCAAGTACGAACTCACGCAGGGGCAGTGGCGGCGACAGACAAGCGTGAATCCGAGCGTCTATCGAGGCGGAAGCCACGGGATCAGCGCCGAGGACGAAGGCCGCTACCCGGTCGAGCAAGTGAGTTGGTCGCAATGCGTGCGTCTGCTGCACGCGCTCGATCTCGAGCTCCCGTCCGAAGCGTGTTGGGAACACGCGTCGCGCGCCGGCAGAGTGACGCCGTGGCCGACCGGCCTCGACGTCGCGTCGTTGCAAGGCGCCGCGAACATCGCCGATCGTTTCGCGCGCACGCACGACGGCGGACGCAATTGGCCGTACGAGGACGCCGTCGACGACGGCTTCACGATCCACGCGCCGGTCGGCAGCCTCGCGCCGAACGCCTTCGGACTCCACGACACGATCGGCAACGTCGCGGAGTGGTGCTCCGACGGCTTCGAGGATTGGGCGACGGTGCCGCCGCGCAAGGGCGACGGACGCGCGCTCGGCCAAGAACGCATGCGCCCGTTCCGCGGCGGCGACTTCACCAACGACGCGGTGCGCGCGCGCAGCAGCGCCCGCGACGGGAACGACATCGACGTGCCGATCTCCTACGTCGGCGCGCGGGCGGCGCGCGCGCTGCGAACCGGCGGCAACTGAGAACGACGCCGCGTGCTCACGCGGAGAGCAACACGTCGAACTCGCCGCCGAGGCGTTCGCGCAGACGTTGCCAACGCTTGGCGCACGCTTCGGAGCTGATGCGCAACTCGCGCGCGACCGCTTCGTGTTCGAGCCCTTCGAGTCCGCGCAGCAAGAGCAGCTTGCGCTCTTCGCTCTCGAGTCCGCCGACGCGCTCGGCGAAGTTGCGGAGGATCTCCGCGCGCGCGACGCGGCGCGTCAGCGTCGTCGCGTGCTCGGGCACCAACGACAGCTCGGTGAAGCCGAGACGTTCGTGCCCCGGCTCGTCGCGCGCGCAGTTGCGCAGCCCTTCGTGCAGGACGTGGCGCGCGAAGCCGAACGCCCACGCGCGGAAGTCGCCGCGCGCGGGATCGAATTCGTCGCCGCGCGCGAGGATGCGACAGAAGACTTCTTGGACGACGTCCTCGGGCTCGAGCCGCGCGCGCAACGAACTCGGGATGCGCAGGACGGCCCAACCGTAGAGCGCGGGCGCGAGAGCTTCGCAACGTGCGCCGAGCGTCGACTTGTCGCCTCCGCCGGACTCCGCGCCGCCGACGGTTGGAAAGGAGGTCACGTGCTCGCGGGCCGTGGAATCGCGCTTCCGCATGGGGAATTGTCCCACGTCCCCACGGAGGCGCAAGGCGAACGAATTTCGCGCACGCGAGCAAGGCGTCGCCGTGCTCGCGCGCGCGTTCCGGCGCGCGGCCACCGCTACGGCGCGACTTGGAAGACGATCGCGTTCGAGAGCTGCGAATTGTTCGGCGCGGCGAAGCCGTTGTCGCGGGCCCACGCTTGCGCGTAGACGATCGAGCCGGCGACGACGTGCTTCTGCGCCATGTAGCTCTGAGTGAACGGCCAGACGAGTGAGCCGCTGCAATCGAGACCCGTTGGATTGCCGCCGGTGTTCAGTTGTGTTCCGCGCACGAGCGGCAACTTGATGCACAACGTTCCGCCCGCGAACGGCGTCGCCTTCGGCGCGTAGCTCCAGATGTAGCTGCCGTTTTTCTTGTTGAGTAGCGAGGTCGTCGTCAACACGAAATCGTCGGGGCCGGAGAGGCTCGCGGTTCCGGTGGAGCTCACGCTCGGCGCGCAACCCTTCGAGTTCGTCTTCGGCGTGCAGTAGATCGTCGGCGTCGCGGCGTACGTCGGGTCGTACGCGAACGCGCCGATGTCGATGCGTGAGCCGTCGAGATCGAGCTGCGCCGGATCGCCCTTCTCGATGCAAGGCGAGAGCGGCGCGAGATGGAAATCACCGGCGCTCGGACTCCAGAACCCGACGTCGCCGACGACGAAACACCCGATCGCGCCGAAAGGAAATCCGGTGATGGACGAACTCGCGCAGCAGTAGCGCACGGTCGTCGCGCCCTGCAACGCGAACCCTTGCGAGCTGGGGCTCGCGCCCGGCCCGACGACGACGTTCTCGATCGTTCCTCCGCCGCTGCTCAGGACGAACTCTTGGATCGCCGTGTCCCAACCGAAGAAGCTGCAGTTCGAAACCTGCGCCGCGGAGTCGAAGAAGAAGCCGGTGCCGCCGATCCCGGTCCCGTCGAACACGCAACGACGGACGATGACCGGACTGACGAACGTCGCGAACGTCCCGTGCAGGTAGAAACCTTCGAAGTCGTAGAGCAGATCGGCGTTTCCGAGACTGCCGTCGAGACGCGTGGTCGCCGGACCCGCAGTGCTCTTCAGGCTGGTCGTCTCCTGGTGCAAGTCGAACGGCCCCGCGTAATTTCCCGGCGCGACCCAGATCGTCTTCGACGCGAACGGACCGACGAGCACGTCGAACGCGCTCTGCAACGCGGTGAACGGCTGAGCCGCGCTGCCGTTGCCCGGAGGCACGGCGGTCGCGTCGACGTACAGAGTGGTGTCGACGACAACGGCTAGGAGCAGGCTGACGAGCATGGGGTCTCCGTCGTTCGGGGGTGGGAACGAGCTTGCACCATCACGCCGTGCTCGTGCGATCCGGTTCGAGAATCTCTAGCCTCGGCGCGGGAGCCAGAGTTCCGCCAGGGCGAGGAGACAGGCTAGCAGCGCTCCAACCGCCCAGGCTCCTCCTCCGACGATCACCAGCCAGATGAACGAGGCGCTCTCGCGCGCGAGCCACCAACCCGCGAAGTCGCACGCGAGTCCGAGACCGAGCAGCAGCGCGAGACCGCTCTTCAACCGCGGCGCGAAACGCGTCGACCACGCGAGGAACATCAAGACGCAGGACAGCACCGCCATCGAGAGCGCATGCGTGTGCGTCGACGTGATCAGGATCGCTTCGGGCGTCGCGTCGAGCTTGCGCGAGAACGCGACCTTCTCGACGTCGTCCCAGTACTCGAGCGGGAGCTTCTGCCCGATCCCTTCACCGCTGGTCGCTTTGCGCGCATGGCACGCGAGGCAATCACGCGCGAGCACCTCGGCCGGCGCCGAGTCGCCGAGGTCCGGGTTGTCGAAGTTCTCGCCGACCTTGTCGCTCCTCAACCACGAGAGCAGCAGTCGGCGATTCGCCGCCGGCTGCGTCTCGGGATGCCCGCGCTCGAGCGCGACCACCAACGGCGCCGGATTGTCGAGCCCGTGGTACGCGCCGACGAGATCGTCGACCGACACCCCCGGTTGCCCGTCGCGATTGCGATGGTGCTCCTCGAGATGACTGAGCGAAGCCCAGAGGCCGAGCACGATCGCGCCGAGCACGCCGGTCAAGCCGACGCGGAAACCGAGCGGCAGATCGCGCAAGCGCAGGGCGGCGTTCATTCGCTCTTGAACACCGCGGGATCGATCGCGACCGACGCGCCGAGTTGGATCGCTTGGTTCGCGAGGATCGCGACCGCGGCCGCGCGCATGCCTTCGTCCGCGCTGCACGCGACGGTTCCGTTCTCCGTGACGGCTTTCAGGAAATCGGCGAGCGCGTAGTAGAGCGGCGGATTCGGCAAGCCGATGCCTTCCTTCAACTTGTTCTGCGCGGCGAGCTTGGTCGCGTCGGCGATCAGCGTGATGCCTTGCTCGTCGTGGAACTGTTGGCGGTTCGCGTAGACCTCCCAGCCCTGCGTCGGCGCGTCGGCTTCCTTGAACAACCAACCGGCGGTCCACGCGAGCTTGATCGCTCCCATCGAACCGCAGAAGAGTTCGTACTGCGACTCGAACGAGTTCGCGAGCGTCGCTTCCCACAGCAGGCGTCGATCGTCGGGGAACGTGAGCTCGCACACGACCGTGTCGGGCACCACGCGACCGTCCTTGTGCAACTGGACAGAACCGAAGCCGCGCACCGCGGTCGGGTACGCGCCGAGGAACCAGTGGAAGACGTCGAATTGCTGCGCGCCGAATTCGCCGACGAGACCGAGCGAGAGCTTCGGATCGAGCGCCCAGTTCAACGCCGCTTCCTCGTCGGGATTCGAGCCCGGCGTGCGCCACGAATTCTTCTTGTGGTACTGCGCGCGCAACGTCGCGACATCGCGGATCGAGCCCGAGCGAAAGAACGAACGCGCGAGGCCGTAGATCGGATTCGAACGTCCGTACATGCCGGTCGCGAACGGCTTGCCCGACTTGCGCGCGGCGCGCGCGAGCACTCGTGCATCGTCGAGCGTCGTCGCGAGCGGCGCTTCGCAGTAGACGGCCTTGCCGGCGTCGAGGCATTCGAGCGCGACGTCCTTGTGCGTGTGCGACGGCGTCGCGACGAAGACGGCGGAGACGTTCTTCAGTTTGTCGAGCAGCTCCTTGGCGCTCGCAAAACCTTCCGCGCCTTGGACGCGCCGTTGACCGGACTTCAAGCGCGAGTCGAGCACGTCGACGACGCCCGCGACGCGCACGCCTTCGATCTTCGCGAGCTCGCCGAGGATCGCGCGGCCTTGACGACCGCAACCGATCACCGCGACGTCGATCGGTGCGTTCGTGCGTTCGAGCGAAGCCGCGCGCAGGATTTCCGGAGCGAGCGCGAACGCCGCCGCGGTGCTCGCGCCGTGGACGAGGAGATTTCTGCGGTCGACGGGAGTCATGCGGGAACCGTTGAGGGGCGAGCGAAGGAGGAATTGGAGCGCGGGCGAGTGAAACGCCACGCGCGCGCGAAACGCGGCCCGGAACCGATCGCGACGTCGAGCTCGCGAGCGGCGCCCGACGGTTCGCGTTGGACGAGGATGGCGGTCGACCACGCTTCGGCGAGGCGCGCGGAGCGGTGGACGACGGCGACCAACGCTTTGTTCGGCGTCGAAATCTTCGCGCGAGGATCGAGCACATGACCCGAGCCGTCGGCGAGCGTGCGGCCGTGTTGCGCGGACACCGAGAGCGCCGCGTCGCGTAGCTCGACGACCGGGGCTCCGTCGCCGCCTTCGAGCGCGACGCGCCATGCGTCGGTGTCCGGCGGCCCGCCGAGCGCGAGCACCGAACTCGTCCCCCCGTGCAGCAACGCGTTCGCGACGCCGGCCGCGCGCAACTCGATCGCCGCGAGTTCGAGCGCATGCCCCTTCGCGATCGCCCCGAGGTCGAGGGCGACGCCTTCGCGGGTGAAGCGGAGCGTGCGGCGCTCGCGATCGAGTTCGACCGACTTCCAGCCGACGCGTTCGCGCGCTCGAGCGACGTCGAGTTCGCCGCCGCGCCGATCGAACGCACCGAGCAACGGCGCGACGCTCGGATCGAACGCTCCGTCGCTCGCGCGCCAGACGTCGTCGCACGCGGCGAAGAGCTCGAATTGATCCTCCGACAACGGAACAGCGCGCCGTGCCGCCTCGCGATTGACGTGGGCGAGAAAACTGTCGGCGCGGAACGCCGACCACTCGCGCTCGCACTCCTCGACGATCGCCAACGCCGCTTCGCCGGCCGCGCGCAAACGAGTTTCGTCCCCCCCCGCTTCATCGTTGGCGGCGAGGACGAGCTCGAAGCGCGTCGCCATCGCTTCGGTCGCGAGTACCTGCATCACGCCTTGTGCGCGGTGCCGGTCTTCGGATCGAACTCCCACGCCGCGCCGTCCCACAGGGAGCGCGTCGCGAGATCGATCACCACCATCGCCTTGCACGCCCACTCGATCGGGCTCGCGTTCGGTTGGCGCGTGCGCACCGAGCGGAAGAAGTCGAGACGCAAGTTGTCTTGGCTGTCGCCGCCTTCGAGGCATTGCACTTCGCGCGCGTCGACGTCGTTGACGAACTCTTGCTGCGGCTGCACGACGCAGTTGTTGCCGCCGAGCAGCAGATTCGCCTTGTGCCCGCGGATCAACACCTCGAGTCCGGTGTCGTTGCACACCGAGCCCGCGACGACCAGCGTGTGCTCCTTCTCGAACTGCGCAGTGAGGAACACTTGGTCGTGGTTCTCCATGTCCTTGAAGACGTAGTGACCGCCGGTTCCCGTGACGCGCACCGGCCAACCCGCGTCGACCGCCCAGATCATCGGCGTCATCCAGTGCGGCAGCAGATCGCCGACGATGCCCGTCGACCATTTCCGGAAACGACGCCAACGGTGATAGACGTTGGTGTCCCACGGCTGTTCGCCTTCGGGTCCGCACCACGCTTTCCAATCGAGCATCGGACCGGGCTCGACGCCCTTTTCGATTTCGTAGAGCCACTCTCCGTCCGTCGAATTGCGGCAATAGCTCGTCTGCGACAGCGTCGGATGTCCGATCACGCCGTCCGCGATCAACTTGCGCGCTTCGCGGTAGCGCTGGAACGTCATGTACTGCGTGCCGACTTGGAGGATCGAGTCGTTGGCTTCGACGACGCGCTTCAAGTGGAGCGCATCCTCGACGTGCATGCACAGCGGCTTCTCGACGTACACGTCCTTGCCCGCGGCGATTGCGTCGATCGCCATCGGCACGTGCCAATGCTCGGGCGTCGCGATCAGCACGCAGTGGAGGTCGTTGCGCGCGAGGAGCTCGCGGTAGTCGCGATAGCCGTCCACCTCGAAGCCTTGGGCCAGCGTCAGTCGCTTCGTCGCGCGGTCGAGCCGCGGTTTGCACACTTCGGCCACCGCTACGACCTTGACGCGCTCGCGTTGCGACTTGTCCGCCGCGACGATGCCTTCGAGGTGGCCGGTGCCCATGCCGCCCGGCCCGATGATCCCCATGCGAATCGGTTCGTCGGCGGCGAGCGGCACGCGCGGTCGACCGCGCGGAATCGGACCGAGCGAGTGCACGCGCGTCGTCTTGCAACTCGTGATCGCGGCGACGCCGGTCAACGCGGCGGCCGCGCCGAGGAAACCACGGCGCGTGGACGACGAGAGCGGGCCTTCGGACTCGGATGCGTTCGTCATGGTTCGATCCTGCGTGCGATGGGGACGGAGCGAGCTCGCAGAGCATAGCGAGCGCGCCGCGGCCCGAACGTCGCGCGCAACCGAACCACGCACCGAAAAACGAACGCCGAGTCGGGGCGGCGCCCGTGCAAGTCGCCGTGGTCAGGGAGCGATGACGAGCTCGAGCCCGCCGGTGAATCCGGAGTTGCCCGGCGCCGCGAAGCCGGGATCGCGGCTGAAGTACTGGAGCCAAACGTGTTGGCCGGCGACCAACGCCGGATCCGCGCCACTCGCGATCCACGCGTTGAAGTCGAACGAATACGTGCCGCTGCAGTCGAGCGGATGAGCTCCGCCCGAATCCTGCACCGCGCCGGTGCGATGACGCGGCGCCGCGATGCACAAGAGCCCGCCTTGGAACGGCAACGCCGCCGGACCGTTCTTGCCGTAGAAGAGCAGGCCGGGTTTGTGGCTGAGCACCGAACTCGCGACGACGTTGCACGCGTTGCCGCCCGACGCTTGCAGATTGCCGGTGAAGCCGAGGATCGGCGTGCAGCCCTGACTGTTGGTCTTCGCGGTGCAATAGAAGGAGCTGGTCGCCGACGGCGTGAACGCGAAGTCGTCCCAACCGATGCCGTTCTCCTGCGGCGAAACGAGGATGTCGACGATCTCGAGCCGCGTGACGTGCGAGTACGCGCCGAGATCGACCGCGACTTCGCCGCCCGCGCCGCCGAGACCGATCAGATCCTCGGTCGCGGTGTGGACGCCGTTCTCGAAGATCCGAAAGCGCGCGACGACGCCGGTGCCGTTCGGTTGGATCGCGCGGAAGCTCAAGCCGTCGACGGGCGTCATGAAGTCGACGTACGTGTCGGCCTCGCCGTCGAGATCGAGGAGCGAAGAGCCGGTGATCAGGATGTGATCGCCCGCACCGATGTTCAGGACGAAGTTCGAGTTGCCGAACGACGACGAGAACGAGGCTTGGGAGTAGGCGTGCGCAATCACCGCACCCGCGGGCAGATCGTCGAACGTGAGAACGGTTTGCGCGCTCGCGCTCGAAGCGAAAGCGAGTGCCGCTGCGATCCGAAGGACTGCGAACATGGAGACTCCTCTGGGCGGGAGCGATCCGACGCGGGGGACGGCGCGCGGGTCGTTATGAGTTGTCCGCCGCACGCAAACTACGCTCGCCCGCTCCGGCCCGCAACTTCGCGCGCGCTCGTCGCGCCGCGACGCTCGAAGAGGACCACCGGATCGCCCTTGTACGTCGTGCGACCGAACTCGGCGTAACCGCACTTCGCGGCGACGCGCAGCGACGGCTCGTTGCCCGGATCGACCAAGCACACCGTGCGCGCGTCGCCGAAACGAGCGTCGCCCCACGCAAGTACGGCGCGCACCGCTTCGGTCGCGAGCCCACGACCGTGCGCCCACGGATCGAGCGCCCAACCGATCTCGGGCGTGCCGTGGAACGCGGGCTCGATCTCGCGCTTCAAATTCATGAAGCCGACCTCGCCGACGAAACGTCCCGACGCCTTGTCGCGCGCGACCCAACAACCGAAGCCGAGCAACGACCAATGCCCGACGTGGCGCAGGACGCGCGCCCAACAGTCGGCCTCGGAGAACGGCTTGCCGCCGATGAAGCGCGTCACCTCCGGATTCGCCCACATCGCGAACGAGTCCGCGAAATCGGCGACGCGATGGCCGCGCAAGGTCAAGCGTTCGGTGTCGAGGCTCGGGATCTCGTTCGTCACGGCGGAAGGATATCGACGCGAGCGCTCGCCGGAGCCGCCTCGCGCATCCCTTACGAGTTGCTCGGCTTCACGAAACGCGCGAGGCGCGCCAACGCGCGCGAGAGCAACATGCGCGAGTTCGCTTCGCTGATCCCGAGGCGCGTCGCGATCTCGGCGTGGGAGAGCTGCTCGACGTGGTGCAGCGCGAGGATGTCGCGGTAGTTCTCCGGGAGCTTCGCGAACGCTTCCTCGAACAGCACAAGTTCCTCCTGCCACGCCGCCGCGCGGCTCGGAGTCGCGCTCACCGCGGGCTCGTTCGGAAACGCAGACGCGTCGAGCGCCGCTTCCTCAGCGCGCACGTCCCGCCGATCGGCGGTGTAGAAGCGCCGACGATTCATCATCTTCATCACCGCGGCGCGGTAGAGCCACTGCTTGAACTCCGCTTCGCCGCGGTACGCGAGCCGACCCGCTTTCAAACTCTCGAGCACTTCACGGCACACCGACTGCGCGAGATCCGCCGCCGATTCCTTCGCGCGCACCATCTCGCCTGCGTTGCGCGCGACGTACGCGCGGATGTCGGGCAAGTAGCGCTCGAGCAGCGCCTCGATCGCGCCCGAGTCGCCGGTGGTTGCGGCGTAGACGAGCTGCTCCGAATCGTGGTCCATCGCGCTCGACCGATTCTATCCCGCGAGCCGGCGCCACGGCGCGAAGGGCCCGTATCCGAATTCGCGCGCCTCGCCTACGATCGCGGCGATCGATGGGCGTCGATCACGATGCCCCGATCCTCAATCGCTTCCAACCGAGGAAAATCATGCTCTGCACACTCTGGATCACCGCTTCGCTCTACGTGTCCCATTCGAATTCGAACCTCCTCCCGTACGTGACGAGCAACGCGAGTTCCGACCCGATCACGGCGTTGCACGGCGTCGCGAAGCCCGACGACGGAGACGACGGTTCGACGTACGCCCCGACACCGGCCGGGAGCGGCAACTGCATGACGCGGATCCGGGACATCACGACGGGCAGCTGCATCGGCGTCTCGACGGATCCGACGCTCGGCATGCTCTATCCGCTGTCGAGCACGTTCAGCATCAGCGGATCGAACGTCGGCATCAACACGGCGTTCCCGATCGAGCCGCTCGACATCAGTCTCGGCGACAAGAGCCTGCAGATCCGCCGCGACGGAAACCTCGTGCCTGGAATCAACCTGACCGGCACCGGCGGCAACGTCGGAATCCTGCGCTTGCGCAACTCGCTCGAGATCTGGCCCGACGACACTCAGGCGAGAGCCGGCTATCTCGACGTGCGCGGCTTCGACGGCGCGCCGCGCTGCTCGATCCGGGGCGACAGCGGCGACGCGTGGTTCCTCGGCAACGTGGGGATCGGCACGTCGTCGCCCGTGAACACGCTCGACGTCGCCGGCGGGGTGAACATCGACTCCGCGGACTCGAACACCGGCGGGATCACGGGCAGCCTTCGCTTCGGCGGAGGGGGTTCGGGCGAAGGCATCCTCTCGAAGCGCGATGCGGGTGGGAATCAGTACGGCCTCGACTTCTTCACGGGCACCAGCGTGCGGATGACCGTCACGCAGGTCGGTGACGTCGGGATCGGGAGATTCCCGTCGAGCAATCGACTCGAAGTCGAGGGCGAAGCATCGAAGAGCACGGCCGGACTCTGGCTCGCGAATTCCGATCGACGCATCAAGACCGACGTCCGTTCGATCGAGGGCGCGCTCGCGACGCTCGATCGCCTCCGTCCGGTCGCGTTCCACTACACCGACGAGTACGTCGAGCATCACCCGACGATCGAGAACAAGGAGTACTACAACGTGATCGCCCAGGAGTTCGCGGAGGTGTTCCCCGACTATGTGAAGGACTCGGGCGAGAACGGCATCCTGCAAGTCGACACGTATCCGGCGCTGATCCACGCGATCGCGGCGGTCAAGGAGCTGCACGGGATCGTCGCGCGGCAGGACGAGACGCTCCGCACGCTGACCGCGGAGAAGGAGCGGCAGATCACCGAACTCCAGGAACGGCTCGAGCGCCTCGAGAGCACCGTCGCGAAGCTGGCTCCGAAGTCCGCGCGCTGACCGTCGAATCCAGGCAACGACCCATCGTGGCGGAGCGGCCGCGATGGGTCGCGCCCCTCGTGAGCATCGTCGACGGCCGCGATCACGGTCGCGAGAGATCGCGGTCCGCGTCTTCGCCGCCCGGCGCGCCGTCGCGGCCCAGCGTGTAGACGCGGAAGCCGCTCGCGTCCGGCGCGATCAAGAAATCGCGGCCCCATGCGTCGACGAAGAGCGCGTCGAAGGGCTCGGTCCCGAAATAGTCGCGCGCGTTCGCACCGCGCAACTCACCGAGCGACTTCGGCAGCGCGCCGTGCTTCTCGCGGAAAGCAGTGACGGCGGCGAAGAGGCGCACGAGCTTCTTGCGATCGTCGTATTGCGCGCTCTGCACGGCGGTGCGCTCGCGCGCTTCGTGGTCGAGCCGTTGGAAGAGTCCCATGCCGAGCACGACGCAACCGATCACGAGCACGAACGTGATGCCGCCGAACACGAGGAACGTGCGCCGGTTCTTCGCGTCGACGGCGGCTTGGTTCACGACCGAGCCTTTCGCACCAAGCTCTCGGCGTAGTCGATCCCGGCCGGCGTGCGCGAGCCGTGCCACGACAAATACTCGCCGTCGGCGATCGAGAAGCGCGAGCGCTCGATTCCGGACTCGCGCGCGAGTTCGTCGGCATGGCGCTCTTGGAACGGGAACGGTTCGGTGCAGAGCCACACTGCGTCCGGTTGCGCCGCGCCGAGCTCCGTCGGTGTGATCTCGGGATAGCGCGTCGCGCTCGCGCCGAAGACGTTCAGGCCGCCGGCGAGTTCGAGCAGCCGACTCGCGAACGTGTCGCTCGACACGCTCATCCACGGCTTGCGCCAGATCAGGTAGGCGAAGCGCACGGTCGGCGCTCCACGAGCGTGACGCCGCACGCGCGCCGCCCGCGTCTCGATGTCGACGGCGATTCGCTCCGCGCCATCGCGCGCGTCGAGTTCGGCGCCGATCGAACGCACCATCGCAGCGGTCTCGTCGAGCGTGCGCGGCATCGAGCTCGCGATGCGCACGCCGGCGGCGCGCAGCGCGTCCGCGTCCTCGAGCCGATTCTCCTCGTCGTTCATCAGGACGAGATCGGGGCGGAGTTCGACGATGCGCGCGACCTCCGGATCTTTCGTGCCGCCGACCTTCTCGATCCCCGCGACACGATCGGCGGGATGCACGCACCATTCGGTGACGCCGACGAGCTCCTCGCCGCGCTCGAGCGCAAAGACGAGCTCCGTCAAACTCGGACAGAGGGAGACCAGACGCATCCGCGCATGATGGGGTCGCCGACGCGCGACGGCAACCGGCGAACCCGCTCAGTCGCGGATCGGAACCGCGAGTTCGGCGACGCGCGTGAAACCGTCCGCGTCGGGCGCGGTCGAGTTCGCATCCGGCGTCAGAGCGGGACCGTCGATCGAACGGACTCTGATCCACAGCTCGACCGGAATCGTCGCGCTCGCCTGCGCGTCGGCGCCGAGGCGCAGGCCTTCGAGCTCGCGCACCGCCGCGTCGGGACCGGCGGCGAGCAGTCTGCCTTCGCGCACCAGCGTCCCGCGCTTCCACTGCGACGTCGGCAACACGTCGCGCGCGGGCGCGTGCTCGTCGACCCAACCGGGCGCGACGCCGCGCGGCCGCAGTTGCGCGACGACGCGGCAATCGAGCGAGAGATCGGTCTCCGCGAACCAGTGATACGTCAACCACTGGAAACCGGAGCCCGCGAGCGTCTCGCTCTCGACGCCGAGCAAACTCAACGTCTCGGTGTGATCGCCGACGACGGCGGAGAAGCGCGTCGCGGCTCCGAAGCGATGCGCGACGCGATCGGGCTCGGGATCGTCGATGGTCTCGATCTCGAAGAAGCGGCGAGCTCCGACGGTGCCGCGATCGCCGCGCAGGACGTAGACCGGGCCGACGCCGCTCTCGTCGCGCGGTTCGTAGCACGCAGCGAGCACCGAGAAGCGCGAGTTGAAGACGTCGAGGAGCTCGGGCTGATCCTCGATCGCCGGCAAGTGCATCAACAAGCCGTCGAGTCCGTCGAGGTACGAGTTGAAGCGCTTCTTCGCGCCGGCCGGAAGCTTGGTGTAGTAGTTGAGCTGCGGCCACACGTGCAGCAACTCGATCGTCGGCGAGTTGCGCAGGAAGACGGTCCAGTAGAAGGCGCTGGCGATGCGGCGTTTGCGGCTGCCCGGCTTCGCGTGCGCTTTGGCCTCGTGGTTCGCGATCTCCATCGCTTCCCAATACGCGGCGTAGCGGTGCGGTCGCTGATGCGTGATCTCGAACGGACCGAGCACGAGCGCGGCGCCGACGAGCATGAGCGCAAGTCCGCGGCTCGAGCGTTTCGAACTCGCGTCCATCAGCCACGCGCAACCGAGTCCTCCGAGCACCGCCGTCGCCGGCAACAGCGGCAACCAGAGTCGGAACGACTTGTCGCCCTTCAGGCTCAAGTACACGCCGGTGACGACGAGCAACGCGATCAAGAATCCGCCTGCGGTGATCCGCACGACGAACACCCGCCATACACCGAGCACCGTCAACGCCAGCACCGGCCAAGGCAGGAACTCGAGGACGTGCGTGGCGTAGAAGCTGCGCGGGAAGAGCTGCGTCGTGCGCGTGTCGGCGGAGATCGCCTCGAGACCGAAGCCGCGCAGTTTGGTCTGGAGCTCGTAGATCCAACGCCCCGCGTCGCGCAGGTGCAGCGTCGCGCACAACGTCGCGAGCGGCGACGCGGTGTTGTCGACGATGTAGCGCCACAGACTGCTCCCCCACTCGCCGTACACCCAACGATCGAGGACGACTTGGAAAGCGAGCGCGAGCGCGACTCCGGCGACCGCTCCGCGCAATGCGCCGTCGCGCCGCAAGCGATCGCGCACGAGGATCCAGCCGAGCACCAGCAGGATCAGCAGCAGCACCTTGTACGCGAACAGGAACGCGAGCCCGAGCCACACGCCGCCCTGGAACGCGCGACGTCCGCTGCTGCGCTCGACGAACACTTCGAGCGCGAGCGCGACCATCGTCGCCGCCGCGATGTCGGCGACCGGCCACACCGCGTGGATCAGGAAGATCGGATTGCACGCGGCGATCGCACCGGCCGCGAGCCCCGCGCGTTTCCCGCCGACGCGCGCGCCGAGCCGCGCGCACGACCAGACGAACGCGAGTCCGAACACCAGCTGCATCACGCGCGCGATCGTCATCAATCCGCGCGGGTCCTCGACGCCGAGCGCCTTCGCTCCCGCGAAGAGCGGCACGAACAACGCCGAGAACGCGAACGAGCGGATCGTCGCGTCGCCGCCGAGCGCCGAGCCGTCGACCCAGAGGCTCGCGCGATCGAGGTACTCGACCGCGTCGGCGAGCGGGTAGCCGGTCTGCAGACTCCAACTGACGAGTTGGAGCACCAGCGTCAGCGCGAGCAGCGCGAAGACCGCCGGCCGCGCGCCGGCGAGCGTGCGCTCGACGTCCACGCTTGCACGCTTCGCGTTCGGCTCCGAGCTGGGTTGGTCGAGATCCGGCATTGCCGAGTGGGGAGGCGTCGCGGCGCGTTCAATGTACCGCTCGCTGCGCCGAGGCTTGAGAGCTTCTTCGTGGTCGAGCGCGAATCGGGAGTCGCGCTCGCGGTCCGAGCGACGCGCGCTAGTCTGCGCGCCCCATGCAGCCGATCCTCTTCCCGCCCGCCGCCGAGTTCGAACGTTGGCGCCAGACGAACCGCGCGATCGAAGCGTTGTTCGAGCTGCGCGAGTCGTCGCTCGCCCACGCCGCGCCTCAGGTGTCGGGTTGGCCGGCGCTCGCGCATGTCGCGCACCTCGAGCTCGCGAACGAACTCTGCCTGCGCAACCTGCAGAGTTTCGCGCGCCGCGAAGGCCTGTTGTTGCAACGCGACACGCAACCGAACGAGCAGACGCTCGCCCTGCTCGCGCGCGGAGTTCTCCCGCGCGGTCAGGCGAAATCCCCGCGCATGGTGGTTCCGCCGGTCGACGTCGAGCTCGACATGGTGCGCTCGTGGCACAAGGACAACGTCGAAGCGCTCACCGAACTCGCCCGCAACGCGCACCTGATCACGTCGAGCGAGCTGACGATCCCCCACCAAGTCCTCGGTCCGCTCGATGCGCCGCAATGGCTGCGCTTCGCGGTGGTGCACACGCGCCACCATTTGACGATCGCGCTCGAGGTACTGAGCGCGCTGGGCGCGAAGCCCGCCGAGCTCCCGCCGCTGCCCGCGCTCTAGCAGGGAAGAAGCGCACCGGCACCGCGGATCCCTCTACTCGCAATTCAGCGCGCGCCGACGAAGGCGGCAGCAACGATTTTGTCGACCTGGAAGTCGCCGAAGACCGCGCTGCGCAGGATCACGATCCCGACCTTCCGCTCGGGATCGAAGTACATCTCCGCTTGGTAGCCCGGAACTCCCCCGGAGTGGCCGAACACGACGACTTCGCCGAACCGCCGAGACTGCACACCGATTCCGTAGCTCCAGTCGAGATCGGGTCCCGACACCGTGATCCGTCGTTGCCGCGCGGGCAACTCGGCGAGATCGGAGCCTTCGGGCGCCGGACCACCCATCTGGTAGCGGAGCCAACGCTGCATGTCGTCGAGTGTCGTGAACAGCCCGCCGGCCGGGACTCGATAGCCGCGCCCGTCGACCTCCGCCGTCGATTCTGACGTGTCGGTGCCGGTCGAAGCGATCGTGAAGCCCGGCGCCAAGCGTGTGCGTTGCTCCGCCGTCAGCTCGAAAACGGTGTCGCCCATGCCGAGTGGCTTCAACACGTGCTCGGTCACGCACGCGTGGAACGGTACGCCGGCAACCTTCTCCAGCGCCGCGCCGAGGAACGCATAGCCGAGGTTGGAGTACGCGAACACGCTGCCGGGGTCGGCCACATAGCTGCTCTTGGGCACGGCGCGCGACAGCACTTCGCGCCAAGCGGCAAGCGGTCCTCGCTGCAGGTCGTCGGCATTCTTCGGATCGCGCGCCAAGCCGCCGGTGTGGGTCGCGAGTTGGATCAGCGTGACCTTGGCGCCCGACGGTGGCGGGGATGGAATGGACGCAAACTCGGGCACGTACTTCTCGACGCTGTCCGACAGGTTGCACAGATCGCGCGACTCGAGCAGCAGGAACGTGAGCGCCGTGAAGTTCTTGGTCACCGAACCGAGGCGATAGATCGTTGCACCGGTCGGAGCCGGTCCCTGCTTTCCGTCGGCGTGACCGAGGTGCAACGTTTCCGCGTGGTTGTCGACGACCAACACGATCGACACGGCCCCGATCGAGCACTTGCTCCACTCTCCGCGGGCGACCGCGGCCACACGCTCGAACAAGTTCGAAGGTTTCGGTCCCGCGGTTTCCTGCGCGAACGCAGGCGTTGCGACAAGCGAGGCAATGAGTACGAGACGTGCGCCGGGGAGGTTTCTCATGCGCAGACTGTGAACTACCCAGGTAGTCTACGCAAGCGGTCGTTCGCTGACTGCGCGGTCCGTGGGCGGGTTGTCCAACGGCCCGTGCTCGGGTGCCGGACGACCGCACGGAGTCGACACCGATGCCCCGACACTCTCACGTGACACGGTGCACACGCCACAGCCGACGAAATTTCCGGGTGGGAGAGCGCGCGATCACATCGGACTCGGACGCGCGAATCGACCAAGAAAGCTGCGGCCTGATCCGTCTCTCGGGCGAAATCGATTCGCCGACACGAGAGCCGCACCATGAACGACCGCACGCAGCCGTCCGATCTTCCGCTCCGGATCCAAGCGCCTTGCAGCAAGACCTGGGGCGAATTGCAGGGCGACGAGAAGCAGCGCTACTGCTCCGAGTGCCGACTCCACGTCCACGCGGCGGCGCAGCTCACGCGTGACGAAGCGCGCGAGCTTGTCTCTCGATCCGAATCGCGCATCTGCATGCGCGTCCAATACGACCCGAGCGGTACGCCGATCTTTCGCGACTCGACGATCGCTCCAACCGCGCGTCGGCCAGCGTCGCGATTCGCGAGTTGGGCGTTGTCGGCCGCGGTCGGCTTGCTCGCGGCGTGCAGCGGGCGCTCGTCCGAGCAAGAGCAACCGAACGATCCGAACACCGGCGGCGAAGCGTCCAACAAGATGGGCAAGGTCGCTCCGCCGGAATTGCTCGGCGACGTCGCGACGCCCGCGCCGCAGCCGCCGCCCGAGCGCTTGGGCGAAGTGTCGGTGCCGGAGCCGACGCCTACGCCCGAACCGCCGCTCGTGCGCGACTGATCGGCCTCACGCACGCGTCCACTGCATGATCCAACTCTGATCCCACGTCTTGCCGTCGTCGCGCGACACCGCTTGGTACCAACGGCACGACTTCGACGTGATCTGATCCCACGCTCCGCGCACGATGATCGGCTTCTCGTTCTCGACGTCGTCGCCGTCCCAGTAGCCCGCGCCGTCGACGAAACTCCCCCACCCCGGCGGCGGAGTCAGCACGCCGGAGGCCGAGTTCACCCAGTAGTCGGCCCAGAGCTTCTGCGCGGGATCGAGCATCCGCAGGCCCATCCCGCTGAACTTGCGCGCGGGGATGCGGAGCTCTTCGACGCTGACCGTGCCATTCAGGATCGCGAAGACGGTCGCCTCGCCGTCGAATTCAATCCACTCGCCTTCATCGATCATCCGGTTGCGGATCTTCCACTCGCCTGTGAGGAAGTCGAAGTCGCCGGCCTTCCCTGTCGGCTTCGGTTTCGCCGCGTCGGCGCGCGCGCGTCCCGCGACGACGGTGCCGGCCGCGAGTCCCGCGGCGATCTGCAAGATGGTGCGGCGTTCGATTTCGTGATGGCTCATCGCATCTGCCTTTCGTGAGTGGACGCTCGAGGAACGAGCGAATGACCTGAAAGGCCGAGCTTGCGAGCTCAACACTGACGCCGAGCGTCAGCTTTTCCGCGAGCGCGTTTTCTTCGCGCCGTACGCGACCTGGAGTTGGTCGATCGCGCGGCGCAGCGCGGTGACGAGCTCGGCCGGCGCGAGTGCCTGCACGCCGGGCCCGAGGCGCAGCAGATCGCCGACCGCGACTTCGATCGACTCGATCGGGATCGTGAACTCGTGCCAACCTTCGCGATCACGCGGCCCGGCGGCGGCGACGGCGCGCGCCGTCGCGGAACTCAGACGCGCGAGCGAGCGCAGCAGTTCGGGCCGGGCGCGCACCTTCGCCTTGCCCGACTGCATGCGCGCCTCGTAGTCCGCGGCGAAACGCTTCCAGTAGTTGCGCAGATCGAAGCGCGGCGGCGCGTGTGCGGGCTCGTCCTCGACGTGCAGTTCCTGGATCGAGCCGACGCGGTACGTGCGAGGTTGCGCGCCACTCGCCGCGACCAAATACCAGACGCCCGCCTTGAGCACGAGCCCGAGCGGCGAGACGCGCCGTTCGACGACGCCTTTCCAACTGTCGTAGCGCATCCGGATCATGCGGCTGAGCCAGACGGCGGCGGCGAGCTCGCGCAACAGCACTTGCTCGTCTGCGCCCTGGAACCACGCAACGGGATCGACGTGGAAACGCGAAGCGACGCGTTGCGCGTCGCGAGCCGTCGCTTCCGGCAACGCGGCGAGCAGCTTCATGCGCGTCGTCTCGAGCGCGGGGCCGAGGCCGAGTTGCTCGGCGGCGAACGGCAGGCCCGCGAAGAAAAGACTCTCGGCTTCCGGCCGATCGAGCCCGGTGAGCCGCGTGCGATAGCCGTCGCGCAACGCGAAGCCGCCGCGACGACCGCGTTCGGCGTAGACGGGAACTCCCGCAGCGCTGAGCGCATCGATGTCGCGATAGATCGTGCGCACGGACACTTCGAACGTGCTCGCGAGCGCTTGCGCCGAAACCCGACCTTCGAGCTGCAGCCTCAACAGGATCGACAGCAACCGACTCGCTTGCATGCGCACCAGAGTGCCACGCGCGACGATCACAGCAAACACGTCGGTGGCGGGAGCGAAAGCTAGCTCGCGACGCTCGCCGTCACTCGCGAACTCGGCGAAGACAGAAGGTGGCCTCAACCGCCCGTCGCGAAGCTTCGACAGCGAGGGTCAGAGCATCAATCGAGAGGCGTCAGATCGAGGGCTAGGCTCGCACCCTCCTTCACCTCGACAACGTCGCTAAGGAACCAAGGGTTTCCCCCGCAACGCAGCTGCAGTCGATACTTGCCGGGATCGACGCGAACGGTCGCGAACTTTCCGCTGGGCGGAACTTCAATGCTCTGAATCTCGTGGCCGATTCCCAGCGCGCTCGACGGGCAGACACCGCCGGGGAACCAATGCCCCATGGCGGGACGAAGTTCGTCGCCGGCGCGGAACACGCGAAGGCTGAGCGCAGCATCACATGAACGCGCGCTCTTCGACGTGTCGACACGACCCGCGATGACGCCGCCTCGGGAAAAAGCGAGCGTGAGCTGTCTTGTCTCGCCTCGTTGGACTGCATCGACGTCCGTGACGAGGCGACCGGAGCCCGGAGTATCGGCGACGAGACGATACGACCCAGGCGGAACACGAAATCGTCTCTCGCCATCTGACGAGGGCTCCGCACTCAACTCGAAACTGAAGGCACGGACCATGCCGAGAACGTCGGGCCGCGCGCGAATCGTCGCGCCGAGCCAGGGGTCGCTCTCGATCGGAAACGTCTCGTTGTGGACAAGCGCGGTCACGCTGACCGGAGACGCAACGCTGTTTCCATCCGGGCCGACGAAGCGCACGGCCAGCGTACTGCTCCCTACGAGTTCGAGTTCGATTGGAGTGAGTGCGGCGCGAATACCAGTTCGCTCGACTGGCTCGAAGTTCGGATCATCAACTACGAGCGTATGGTCTGTTCCCCCGGAGACACGGAACTGAATCATCGTCGCCCGGTCCGGCACGATTTCGGGCAACAGCGCTTCGCCGCTCGCAGTCCGGAGCCTGACCTTGCTGAGTTCCGGATAGGCGCACTGGACGTTCGCGACGCGCACGCGAACCGTCACTCTTTCCTCGCCACCGCGCGATGACGCTAGCGACGGTCGCGCGAGCAGTCCCAGGAGCGTGACGAAGACAATTGCTCGCACCTCATGCCATCCACGTCTGTTCACGGCAGGCTCCTTTCCGATCGCACTACGATCGCGACTCACGCCGAAGCAGTGTAGCGCTTGCCGTCGCGCACGAGCTTCGCGAAAGCGCGCTCGGTGTCGTGATAGAAGAGGCCGAGCCAACCGCGCTCGGCGGCGCGCGCGAGCCACTCGGAGCGCACGCGGAACGAACGCGCCACGTCGATGTCGAACGCCATGATGTACGCGGGTTGCGCGTGGTGCGTCGTCGGCACGACGTCGGACCAGAAGACCGCGCAGTCGCTCGTCGCTTCGTCGCCCAGCGTGATCACCGCGACGCCGTCGGAGTGGCCGCCGAGAACGTGAGCGTGCAGGCCGGGAAGGAGCTCGACGTCGCCGTCGTAGGCTTCGAGGACGCCGGCGGCGAGCAGCGGCTCGACGTCCTCGGGCCGATAACTCGCGCGACGAACGTGATCGGGGCGGCGCGCGTTCTCGATCTCGATGCGCGGCGCGAAGTAGCGGGCTCGCGGGAAGCGCGGGACGAGTTCGTCACCGCGCCGCGCGACCGCGGCGCCGAAATGATCCCAGTGACAATGCGTGGCGACGACGTGCGTAATCGCTTCGGGCGCGACGCCGACGCTCGCCAACGAATCGACGAGCGACGGCTTGGTCTCGATCCGATAGATGCGCTTCCACTTCTCGTCCCAGCGATCGCCGAGGCCGCACTCGACGAGCACCTTCACGTCGCCGCGCTCGGCGAGGAACGGCCGGATCGCGATCGCGATCGCGTTGTCGGCGTCGGGCGGCGTCAGCTTCTCCCACATCGGCTTCGGCACGACGCCCCACATCGCCCCACCGTCGAGCCGCATCGAACCGTCGACGAGTGCGGTGATCCGCCAACCGCCGACGTCGATGCTCTCGGAAGCCGAACTCACGACCCGCGCAGGATGTTCCGCGCGATCACGATCCGCTGCACTTCGCTCGTGCCTTCGCCGATCACGCAGAGCTTGGCGTCGCGCCACATCCGCTCGACCGGATACTCGCGGCTGTAGCCGTAGCCGCCGTAGATCTGGATCGCGTCGTACGTGACCTTCATCGCGGTCTCGGAGGCGTGGAGCTTCGCCATCGCCGCCTCCTTCGAGTACGGCAAGCCCGCATCCTTCAGACGCGCGGCGTGATAGACGAGATGGCGCGACGCTTCGATCGAGAGCGCCATGTCGGAGAGTTTGAACTGCACCGCTTGCAGATCGGCGAGCGTGCCGCCGAACGCCTCGCGCTCCTTCGCGTATTGCAGCGCGCACTCGAAGGCTCCCGCGGCAATCCCGAGCGACAACGCGCCGATCGAAATGCGCCCGCCATCGAGCGTCATCATGAAAGTCTTGAAGCCCTGACCCGACGGCCCGAGCAAATGATCTTTCGGAATGCGCGCGTCCTCGAAGACGAGGCTCGCCCAATCGGAACCGCGCATGCCGAGCTTGTGCTCGCCCTTCTCGATCACCAAACCCGGCGTCGAGCGCGGCACGACGAAAGCGCTGATGCCTTTCGCGCCGAGCGTCTTGTCGGTCACCGCGGTGACGATGTAGGTGCCGGCGTAATTCGCGTTGGTGCAAAAACACTTGCGGCCGTTGAGCACCCACGACGAACCCGACTCGACCGCCGTCGTGCGCGTGGAGCCCGCATCGGAGCCCGCGCCCGGTTCGGTCAAACCGTACGCGCCCATGAATTTGCCGGCGACGAGGTCGGGCACGTACAGGTCTTTGAGGTGCGCACCCCACGCATAGATCGGATACGTGCCGAGCGAGACGTGCGCGGCGAGCGTCAAACCGGTCGAGCCGCAGACTTTCGCGATCTCCTCGACGGCGAGGATGTACGAGAGCGTGTCGCCGCCCGAACCGCCGACGTCCTCGGGGAACGGAATGCCGGGGAGCCCGAGCTCGACGATGCGCTTCCACGTCGCCATCGGGAACGAGTGGCTCTCGTCGATGTCGTGCGCCTTGGGAGCAACCTCGGTGCGCGCGAAGTCGCGCACCATGTCGCGAATCATCTCTTGGCTCTCGGTCAGGTCGAGTCCGTGCTTGATCTCGGGCAGGGTGATCATGGAGTGCTTTCGTGGTGTGCGTGGGCGGCTCGAGCGCTCAATCGAATTCGAGGCGCCAACCCGCGGTGCGCCGCGATTTCTCGCCGCGCGCGGAGCCGTTCTTGGTGGAAGTGGTCTCGCGATAGAACTCGGCGCTGCGCCCCGACGCGACCCAGTCGATCAGGGCTTGGCGCGAGAACTTCCACTCGCGACCGATCTTGCGCGCGGGGAGATTCTCCGCGTGCAGCACCTTGTTGAACGTCTTGATCGAGACGCCGAGCAGCTCGGCCGCCTCTTCGATCGTCAGGACTTCCTTATTGGCTTCGACCATGTCTGTCTCCCCTATCTTCGCGTTCGAGCTCAACGCTTCGGCTCCAGAGCCCAGCGCCGTTCCATTTCGCCCTTGATCCATTTCGCGATCTCCTCGGTGTGCGTGCCGGGACCGAAGAGCTTCGCGTAGCCCTTCTTCTCGAGCTCGAGCATGTCGTCGCTCGGGATGATGCCGCCGCCGGTCAACACGATGTGACCCATGCCGCGCTTCTCGAGCTCTTCGCGCACGCGCGGGAAGAGCGTCATGTGAGCGCCCGACAGGATCGAAAGTCCGACGACGTCGACGTCCTCCTGCATCGCGATCTCCGCGATCGCATCGGGCGTTTGATGGAGACCGGTGTAGACGACCTCCATGCCGTAATCGCGCAACGCGCTCGCGACGGTCTTCGCGCCGCGGTCGTGACCGTCGAGGCCGGGCTTGGCGACGAGGACGCGGATCTTTCGGTCAGACATGGACGAGGTCCCGTTGTTGGAAGCGTTCGACTTGGTCGACGAGGTTGCAGATCCCGATCACGTGCACCGTCACGCTGATGAGCAGCGAGTTGAACGCGTGCGACGCACCGAAGACGCCGATCAACGCGAGCAAGGCGACGATGAGCATCACGACGCAGACGCCGATGCGCGCCGGCCGGCGCCGGAACGCCGAACGGAGACTCTCCCCAACCGTCTCGACGCGTCGCCTGCGCCTCGCCCCGAAGACGAGCGGGATGATGCCGACGAACAACACGATGTTGGCGATTGCCATCGTGGCCGCGGCGGTGGAGACCATCGAATCACTGTCCGACGCCGACAAGTTCCACATGATCGCCCCGCCGAGCAGACCGAGAACCCAAGCCGCCGCGATCACTCCGATGACGAGCTTCACAGGATCTTCGGCTCCTTGTACACGCCGAACTCCGCGCGCAGCACATCGGCGATCTCGCCCAGCGTGCAATACGCATGAGCGGCGCTGACGAAACGCTCGAGCAGGTTGTCGCCGTTCTTGCAGGCGGCGCGGATCGCTTCGAGTTCGCTCTTGCAGCGCGCGTTGTCGCGGCGCTTGCGCAAGGCGGCGAGACGATCGCGTTGCTCGCGCTCGACCGACGCGTCGATGCGGTGGAGCTCGATCTCCGGTCCGCCCTCGCCGTCCTCGACGTAGCAGTTGACGCCGACGACTTTCTTCTCGGCCTGTTCGATCGCACGTTGGTAGAGCACCGCCGAACGGTGGATCTCCTTCTGCATGTAACCGGCCTCGATGCACGGCACGACGCCGCCGCGGCGTTCGATCTCTGCGAAGTATTTCTCGGCGTCGGCTTCGAGCCGGTTGGTCTCGGCCTCGACGAAGTACGAGCCCGCGAGCGGATCGATCACGTGCGCGACCTCGGTCTCCTCCGCGATGATCTGCTGCGTGCGCAGCGCGATCTTGACCGCCTTCTCGGTCGGCAGCGAGAGCGTCTCGTCCATCGAGTTCGTGTGCAGCGACTGCGTGCCGCCGAGCACCGCGGCGAGCGCCTCGAACGCCGTGCGCACGATGTTGTTCTCGGGCTGTTGCGCGGTCAACGACACGCCCGCCGTCTGCGTGTGGAAGCGCAACATCCACGAGCGCGGGTTCTTCGCACCGAACACGTCGCGCATCTTGCGCGCCCAGATGCGACGCGCCGCGCGGAACTTCGCGATCTCCTCGAAGAAGTCGAGATGGCTGTCGAAGAAGAAGCTCAAACGCGGCGCGAAGTCGTCGACGTCGAGTCCGGCCGCGACGCCGCGGCGCACGTACTCCATGCCGTTCGCGAGCGTGAACGCGAGCTCCTGCGCCGCCGTCGAGCCCGCCTCGCGGATGTGATAACCGCTGATCGAGATCGTGTTGAACTGCGGCGTGTGCTTCGCGCAGTAGCCCATCACGTCGGTGATCATGCGCAGCGCGGGCTCCGGCGGAACGAGCCACGCGTGCTGCGCCTGGAACTCCTTGAGGATGTCGTTCTGCACCGTGCCGCGGATGTCGCGCGCGCTGACGCCTTGGTTCTCTGCGGCG
>JAIOPM010000047.1 GCA_021413885.1 Planctomycetota bacterium | reverse complement strand
TCGAGCGTGCGGCGCAACGACTCGACGCAGTTCTTGGTCTTCGCGAGCGCGTCGTACGAACACGCGACGATCGAGACGAGCTCCTTCGCGCGCGCCGTCCCGCGCAGCGCGAGGCCAGGATCGGTGCCGGTGAGCTCGAGCAACACGCCGCGCAGGAACGGGATCTGGGAGAGCTGACGCGTCAACTTCGCGATGCGCTCGCGCTCGTCCTTGGTCACCGTCTGTCCGCGACGCGACTCGGCCCAACGGCGCGTGGTCTCGACGAACTTCTCCGCGGCGTCGTGGTAGGCCTCGACCGTCATCTGCGCGGAGAGCAGGTACGAGCGATTCAACTGCACGCCGCTCGGCAACCAAAGGATCGTCGGATCGGCGTGTTTCTTCGCCATGCGCGCGAGGTTGACGCCGAGGCGCACCGCGCGTTTGAAGTAGCCTTCGATCGTGATCGCGTGCGCGTGATCGCAGCGCGCGTCGGCGCGGAAGAGGACTTGGAGACCGCGCTTCGCCAGTCGATAGCCGAGCTCGACGTCCTCGACGATCGCTTCGCGGAAGCCCGGATCGAAGCCGCCGACCGCGTCGAACGTGCTCTTCCTCAAGCTGATGTTGCACGTCCAGAAGAACTGCCACGGATGGAGCTTGCGGTCGCGCAGGTTGACGAAGTCGAAGAGCAGCGTGGAGTCCGCGCACAACTGCGTGAACGGTTCGACGAGCGACTCGCGCGTGAACGTGAACGTGCCGAGCACGGCGACGTCTTTCGTCCCGGCCTCGCGGTGCGCAGCGTCCGGCGCGGGCACCGCGTCGTCGTTCAGGAAGATCACGAGCTCGGCGCGCGCATGCTCGACGCCGCGGTTGCGCGCGGCGCCCGGACCGGCGTTCGCTTGACGGAGGACTTCGAGTCGGAAGCGATGCGCCGACGCGTCGACGACGATCGGTTCGGGCGTGCCGTCGTCGACCAGGATCACCTCGAAGCGTTCCGGCGCGAGCGTCTGACGATCGAGGCACGCGAGCAACGCTTCGATCCGCTCGGGCCGCCCGAACGTCGGCACCACCACCGACAACCGCGGCTTCTCGACGGACGGATCGACGGACATGGGGAGCTCCAAGCGGACGCCGAAGACGGACGGGCCCCGCCCCACGGCGAGGAACCCGGACCGCGTTCATCGACCGGGAAAGGAGTTCCCTTGACGCGCTCGGTTCAGGCCTGAGACCGGATCAGCGCAGGAACCGCCGACACTCGCGCGCCAACGCCGAGGTCGCGTCCGCGTGGGCGGCCAGGAACGCGTCGCCGTCCCGGAGCGGCTTCCAGTCGTAGCCGTACGCCTCGGCCGCGCCGCGGTAGCCCTCGAGCGGGACGTAGATCGCGCCGCCGTCGACCCAGATCGCGACTTCCTTCCAGCCGGCGATCACGCGCGAGCGCGACGTCGGCGGATCGAGCAAATTGACGCCGCTCGAGTAGTTCGCGCGGTCCTCGACGCGCGCGCCGAGCATCTCGAGCAGCGTCGGCGCGAGGTCCAAGTGCGAGGTCGGTCGGTGCTCGACGCCGATCGGAATCCCCGGACCGCGCATCACGAACGTGACGTGGGCCTGCGCGGGCGAGAAGTTCGACGTGTGCCCGAAGTAGCCGTTCTCCCAGAACTCCTCGCCGTGGTCGCCGGTGACGACGACGACCGTGTTGCTCGCGAGGCCGCGGCGCTCGAGCGTCGCGAAGAGCTCGCCCAACATCCGGTCCGAGTAGTGCACCGCGTTCCAGTAGCGGTTGCGGACGAGCTCGCGCGCGTTCAGGTCGGTGTCGCCGGCGACCGCGAGGTAGTCGAGGTCGATCGCGTACGGTTGGAACGGCGCGTCGGCGGGATCGAACGAGTAGCGCTGGTGCGGCGTGTTCAAGAGCACGAAGGCGAAGAACGGCGAGGGCGAGGTCGCGCGCTCGCCGAGCCACGCATCGATGCGTTTCGCGACGGCCGCGTCGCACTGCCACGACTCCTTCGCCTTGAATTGGTCTTCGACGCGATCCTCCATCGAGACCCACGCGGTCGAACGGAACTCGGGATACTCCATCGACACCGACGAGATCACGCGCAGGTCGTAACCGGCTCGCCCGAGCTCGGTGACCAACACCGGCGGACAGTTCTCCTCGTAGACTGGATCCCAGTACGAACCGGGAATGCCGTAGACCAACGAGAAGACGCCGAAGCGCGTCGCGTTGCCGCCGCTCGCGTGCTCGGCGAACACGCGCCCGCCCTCGGCGAAATGCACGAGGTTCGGCATGCGCTTCGGGTCGAGCGCGTCGGAGCGCAACGAGTCGATCATCACGACGAGGATGTTCGGCCGCGCGCCCGCGGGATCGAGCGTCGGCGCGACCAGCGGATAGCGCAGCAGGCGACTTGCGGCGCCGAGTTCGACCTTCGGCAGGTCCTCGAGCTTCAGGCCGAACCACTTGCGCGCGATCTTCTTGACGGTGATCGGCGCGTAGAACGGGAACACGCGCGCGAAGACGGTGATGTCGCGATCGCGCACGAGATCGGCGCGCGCGTACATCGTCTTGTCGACGAGCACGAGCGGCACGAGCACCGCGGCCGCGATCCAGCCCGGCCGCACGCGGCGCGCGCCGACGCGCCGCTCATTGCCGCGGAAGAGCGCGAGCAACGCGACTTGGACCACGAGCCACGTCGCCCACGCCGCGAGCGGCCACACGAGTTCGGCGGGAGTCAGCTCGAACGCGTCCTCGCCGCCCGGCGTGGTCATGAGGTTCCACACCATGCCGTTGAAGTGGTAGCGGAAGATCGCGTAGATGCGCGTGTCGGCGTAGACGAGGAAGAGCACCGTCGACCACGCGGTCGCTTGGATCCACGCGAACGCGCGCGATTCGGCGAAGAGCCCGGCGCACGCGAGGAACGTCAACGCGAGCGGCGCGGTCAACAGCACGAGCGTCGAGACCAACGCCGCCGCGACGAAGGCGCTGACGACGAAGCCCGTGCGTTCGGGCGCGTGGTCGAGGTAGGCGCGCGAGATCACGCTCGCGACCGCGAGGTTGACCAACCACAGTGCGAGCGTCGCCGCGCGCGAACGGGTCCGCGGGTCAACGCTCGACATGGGCGATCGTCGGGACCGGCGCGAGGAAACGCACGCACTCGGCGCTGACCGCGGAGAGCGCGGCGGCTTCGGTGCGGAACGCGGCGGATTGATCGTCGAGCAAGCGCCAGTCGTAGCCGTACGCCGCGGTGCGGAACGCGAGGTCGGGCGACATCGGCAGACGGAAGATCGCGCTGTCGGTCCACACGCCGAGATCCTCCCACGCCGCGACCGTGCGCACGCGCTTGCTCGGCGGCGTGAGCAGGTTGACGCCGAGGCACCAGCTCGCGCGCGCGCGGATCCGCGCCGAGCAGCTCGAGCAACGTCGGCGCGACGTCCAAGTGCGAAGTCGGCCGCGCTTCGACGCCCGCGGCGATGCCCGGCCCGCGCATCAGGAAAGGCACGCGCGTCTGCTCGGGCGCGAAGTTCGACGTGTGGCCCCAGTGACCGTGCTCGGCGAACTCCTCGCCGTGGTCGCCGGTGACGATCACGACGGTGTTCTTCCAATCGTCGCCGGCGCGCAACGCGTCGAGGATCGTCGTCGCGACGTGGTCCGCGTGGTGGACGGCGTTGCGGTAGCGGTTCTTGACGCGCAGCACGAGCTCCGGATCCGTCGACCCCGCCATCTCGACGTAGTCGAGCTCCGGTGCGAACGGCTCGAACGGCGTCGCATCGTCGGGGAAGTCGTAGATCTGGTGCGGCGAGTCGAGCAACGCGAACGCGAAGAAAGGACGTTCGTCGTGCGCGTCGCGGCGTTCGTTCCACCACGCGATCAACTTCTCTGCGAGCCGCGTGTCGCGCTCGTGCGGAGCTTGCGTCCCGAACTCGTCGATCACGCGCTCGCCCATGCGCGAGAACGCCGACTGGCGGAACTCGGGGTAGTCCATCGTCGCGCTGGAGAAGACGCGCAGGTCGTAGCCGAGCCCTTCGAGTTCGTCGAAGAGCACCGGCGGACGCGCGGCGGCGAGCACCGGCCACCAATACGAACCGTGCAGGCCGTAGAACAAGGAGAACAAGCCGAAGCGCGTCGCGTTGCCGCCGCTCACGTGATCGTCGAAGCGCCGCGTCTCGCGCGCGAACTTCCACAGTCCCGGCGTGACGTCTTCGGCGAGCATGTCTTGCCGCCACGAATCGATCACGACGAGCAGGATGTTCGGCCGCGGTCCGTCGGCGGCGAACTGCGGCCGCGCGTGCGGATAGTCGAGCATCGACGCTTCATCGCGCAGCGTGTACTCGGCGCCCTGCGGCAATTTCGAACGCCATTCGTTCGGCAGGAAGAGCTCGACGCTGATGCGCGGGTACGCGGGGAAGATGCCGCTGGTCTGCTGCACTTCGCGATCGAGCGTCAGGCCGGCGCTCGCGTAGATCGACTTCTCGACGAAGATCGGCACCGCGAACAGGAGGAACCAGACGCTCGCCGGCTTCCACGCGACCGGACGACCGTTCTCGCGCGCGTGGCGCACGCGACGATCGGCGAAGCGACCGAGCGCCCACTCACCCGCGAACAGCAACCCCGCGAGGCTGAACGCGACGATCCAGACGCTCGGGCCCAAACGGTACGAATCGGTCGAGCCGCGCGCGGTCAAGAGGTTCCACGCCGAGCCGTTGAAGTGGTAGTGGAAGAGCTTGTAGATGCACGTGTCGGTGTAGAGCGCGATGTGGAAGAACATCCACACCGCCGACTGCGCGGCGAGGAACGCGCGCTCGCCGCGGATCGTCCGCGCGAGCACGAGGCAAATCGCCGCGCCGATCGCGGTAAGAGTCACGATCGTCGACACCAACCCGAAGTGCGCGAAGATCCAGAGGCGCACCGACTCGTTCGCCGGCAAGTGCCGCAAGTACGCGGCGCCGATCACGGTCCCGATGCCGACGTTGCAGAGCCATACCAGGAGCACCGCGGAAGCGCGCGGGCCCGGACTCGAGGACGACAACGGACGGGGACTCTCCGACGACAAGCGCGGCTGGACGGCGCGAGCCGCGCGTCCGGCGTCGCATTGTGCTCCTGCGAACGAGCGACGCCAACCCCGCGTCCCGCGCGACCTTGGAATCGACCCCGAGCGTGCGTAGGATTCGAACGAGTTCCAGAGCGACCATGGCAGCAGTCTCGACGTCGAAACGCGGTCGCGCCCCGCAATGCCGGCGTCGGCACGGGAACCTGCTCGCGAGCCTCGTCTGCATCGGCGGCCTCGCCGCTTGCCGCGCGACGCGCGAGCTCGACATCCAATCGAATCCTGCGGGCGCCGAAGTGCGCCTCGACGACGTGGTCGTCGGCACGACGCCGGTGCACGTGCCGTTCAAGGACTACGGGACGCGACGGATCACGCTCTACAAGCCCGGGTTCGTCACGCATTCGGAGCTCTTCGAGCTCGACCCGCCTTGGTACGCGACCTTCCCGCTCGACTTCCTCACCGAGGTGTTGATCCCGATCGGTTGGCACGACGTGCAGCACTACGAAGCGACGTTGGTGCCGGGCGCGGGCTCGATCGCGTCGCCCGACCTCGCGGACGTCCTGTCGCGCGCCGAGGTGCTGCGCCGCGCCGGGCCGGAAGGTCCGAAGCGCGCGGAGCCGAAGCCCGCCGAGCTCAAGCCGCCGCTACGTCGATGAACGCGCGGGGCGGAACGCGCCGCGAGCTCGCGGGCAAGCGCGCGACGGTGATGGGCCTCGGGCTGTTCGGCGGAGGGCTCGAAGTGACGCGTCACCTCGTCGGGCGCGGCGCGCGCGTGACGGTCACCGATCTGCGGCCGAGGGAGAAGCTCGCGGAATCGCTCGCGCGGCTTGCGGATCTCGACGTCGAGCTCGTGCTCGGCGAACACCGCGTGCGCGACTTCGTCGACGCCGATCTCGTGATCGCCAACCCGGCGGTCCCGCCGTCGAACGAGTTCGTCGTCGCCGCGCGGCGCGCCGGCGTGCCGGTGTCGTCGGAGCTCGTGTTGTTCCTCGAAGCGACGCGCGCGCGGGTCGTGTTGGTGACCGGGACGCAGGGGAAGAGCTCGACTTCGAATTCGACGGCGAAACTGCTCGGCGCGTGCAGCTTCACCGTCGAACTCGGCGGCAACATCGGGCGGTCGTTGCTCGCGACGCTCGACGAGCTCGACGAAGAAGCGGTGGCGGTCGTCGAGATCTCGTCGTACCAACTCGAGGCCTTGCCCGAGCGCATGGGCTCGGCGCCGAACGTCGCGGCGTTGTGCTGCACCAACGTGCTCGCCGATCACCTCGAACGACATGGAACGCTCGACGCGTACGAAGCGGCGAAGCGGCGCATCCTCGAGCTCGCCGACGAACGCACCGTGTCGGTGTTGAACGGCGAGGATCCGCGCGTCGGCGGTTGGAGCGTTCCGCGCGGCGCGACGTGGCGCTACTTCGCGACCCGCGGCGGCGCGCACGAGCTGCGGATCGAGGCCGGCCTCTTCCGACGCGGCGACGAAGTGCTCGGACGCGTGGCAGAGCTGCGCTTGCCGGGCACGTACCAGCGCGAGAACACGCTCGCGGCGCTCGGCCTCGCGCGTGCGCTCGGCGCGAGTCCCGAACGGCTGGCGGCCGCGATTCCGGAGCTCGTCGGCCTCGAACACCGCGAGGAAGACCTCGGCGTCTTCGGCGGCAAGCGCGTGTGGGACAACGGCGTGTCGACGACGCCGGATTCGACGGTTGCGGTGCTGCGGTCGCTCGCGCGGCCGTTGGTGGTCTTGATCGGCGGACAGAAGAAGGAGCTGCCGCTCGAGGAACTCGTCGAAGAACTGCGCGCGCGCGGTGGTCGCGCGGTGCTGTTCGGCGGCTCGCGGAACGAGCTCGCGCCCGCGTTCGAACGCGGCGGCGTCGAGTTCGCGGTCGCAACGACGGTCGAGGACGCCGTGCGCGAAGCGTGGAAGCTCGCACGCGACGGCGACGAGATCCTCTTCTCGCCGGCGTGCGCCAGTTTCGACGCCTACCGCAACTTCAAGGACCGCGCACGCGCGTTCCGCGCCGCGCTGCCGCTTCGCGAGGAGGTGAGCGCGTGAGCGGCGGCTGGATCGAGCTCTCCCACACGATCGAGCACGGCCTCGAGACGTACCGCGGACTCCCGGTCCCGTCGATCTGCGACTTCTGGTCGCGCGAGTCGACGCGCGGCAAGTACGCGCCGGGCGTCGAGTTCCACATCGGCAAGATCGAGATGGTCGGCAACACCGGCACGTACATCGACGCGCCGTTCCACCGCTACGCGGACGGAGCGGACGTCGCGGGCTTGCCGCTCGAACGGCTCGCCGATCTCGCGGGTTGCGTGGTCCGAGCACGCGACCGACGTTCGCTCGATCGCGACGTGCTCGACGGTCGCGAGCTCGCGGGCCGCGCCGTGCTCTTCGACACCGGTTGGTCGCGGCACTGGCGCACCGACGCGTACTTCACCGGCCATCCTTTCCTCACCGCGGGAGCCGCGCGGCGGCTGGTCGAAGGCCGGGTCGCGTTGGTCGGCATCGACTCGCTCAACATCGACGACACCGCGGACCTGGAGCGACCGGTGCACTCGATCCTGCTCGCCGCCGGAATCCCGATCGTCGAGCACCTGACCGGCCTCGCGGCGCTGCCGGACGGCGACTTCCGGTTCTTCGCGACGCCCGCGAAAGTTCGCGGACTGGGCTCTTTTCCTGTGAGAGCTTTCGCTCGCGCCTCCGGAGCGCCGATCCGCTGACCGCGACGACGAAACCGGAATGATCGAACCTCTCGCACGCGCCGATCGACGAAGTCCCGTGCGTGGGCTATAGCATCGACGCACACGCACACTTTCATGCTCTGTCAGAACTGCCAGCAGAACGAAGCGACGATCCACGTCACCGACATCGACCACAAGGTCGACGCGAGCGGCACGACGGAGAGTTCGCTGTGCGAGCAGCACCTGTGCGAGGCGTGCGCGAAAGCGGCCGACGTCCCGCACGGCCCGAAGAAGAACAAGAGCGTCCAGGAGATCTTCAAGCTCCTCCAGATGTCCGCGCAAAAAGTTCGGCGCGAGCCGAGCGTCACCTGCCCCGACTGCGGCATGACGTTGGCCGAGTTCCGTCAGCGCGGCCGACTCGGTTGCCCGAAGGACTACGACCTGTTCGGTACGCACCTCGCCGAGTTGGTCGAGCGCGTCCACGGCGCGGCGCAACACGTCGGTCGCAAGCCCGGGGTCGACGATGCGGCGCTCGCGCGTTTGCGGCGAGTCAACGAACTCCAGGCCGCTCTCGAGAACGCGATCCGCGCCGAGGCATACGAGAACGCCGCGCGCATCCGTGACGAGCTGAAGACGATCCGGGGAAACTGACGCGGCTCGGCGCGGCCGCTCCGATCTACCGGCCGATGCATCGGCCGTGGGGCATCGGACAGGTCGTCGGACGGATCGACGCCTACGGAAGAGTCGAGGCGGATCGTTGCGGGGCTGGAGGTAGATCGCTCCTCCGGGCATCATGTCCGTCGGTCTTTCGCGCTCGGCTGTAAACCCCGGAGCTCTTGAAGGACGAAAACGAAGATCTAGCAGGAGCCCCCCGCTTCCGAGCCTTTCTCGGACACGGCGCTTCACGCTCTCGAACCCGACGCGCACGGAGACTGCCACCCCATGTTCGACCGCTTCACCGATCGCGCCAAGAAGGTCATGAACCTGGCTCGCCAGGAGGCGCAGCGCTTCAACCACGAGTACCTGGGCACCGAGCACATCCTCCTCGGCCTGGTCCAGGAAGGTTCCGGCGTCGCCGCGAACGTACTCAAGAACATGAACATCGATCTCTCCAAGATCCGCGCGGAGGTCGAGAAGATCGTCAAGACCGGACCTTCGATGGTCACGATGGGCCAACTGCCCTTCACGCCGCGCGCGAAGAAGGTGCTCGAGCTCTCGATGGAAGAGGCCTCGAACCTCGGCCACAACTACATCGGCACCGAGCACCTGCTCCTCGGCCTGATCAAGGAGAACGAGGGCATCGCGGCGCAGGTGCTGATGAACCTCGGCGTCAAGCTCGAGGACGTGCGCGAAGAGGTGCTCGAGTTCCTCGGCGCCGACACGCAAGAAGAAGAGGAAGAGGAATCGTCGATCGGCGATGCCGGCGCGGGCCAAGGTCAAGGCGGAGCCCAAGGCGGTTCGGGCGGCGGCGGCAGCGCCGGCGGCTCGGGCAACACGAAGAGCAAGACGCCGGCGCTCGATGCGTTCGGGCGCGATCTCACCGAGCTCGCGCGCCAAGGCAAGCTCGACGTGGTGATCGGCCGCGCGAACGAGATCGAGCGCGTGATCCAGATCCTCTCTCGCCGCACGAAGAACAATCCCGTTCTGCTCGGCGAGCCGGGCGTCGGCAAGACGGCGATCGTCGAAGGCCTCGGCCAACGCATCATCGACAACGAGGTGCCCGAGATCCTGCGCAACAAGCGCATCGTCGTGCTCGACCTCGCGCTGATGGTCGCCGGCACCAAGTACCGCGGCCAGTTCGAAGAACGCATCAAGGCGGTGATGACCGAAGTGCGTCGCGTGCGCGACGTCGTCCTCTTCATCGACGAGCTGCACACCTTGGTCGGCGCTGGCGGCGCGGAGGGCGCGATCGACGCGTCCAACGTGCTCAAGCCGGCGCTGTCGCGCGGCGAGATCCAGTGCATCGGCGCGACGACGCTCGACGAGTACCGCAAGCACATCGAGAAGGACGGCGCGCTCGAACGGCGCTTCCAAGCCGTCGTCGTCGAACCGCCGAGCCCGACCGAAGCCGTCGAGATCCTCAAGGGTCTGCGCGATCGCTACGAGGCTCACCACCGCGTGAAGTACACGGACGAAGCGCTCGCGCTCGCCGTCGAACTCGCGACCCGCTACATCAACAACCGTTTCCTCCCGGACAAGGCCATCGACGTGATGGACGAGGCCGGCGCGCGCGTGCGCATCAAGTCGATGGTGCCGCCGCCGAACTTGAAGGAGATCACGACCGAGATCGAACGTCTCGATCGCGCCAAGGACGAAGCGGTCACCAGCCAGGACTTCGAGAAGGCCGCGCAACTGCGCGACCAGGCCTACCAACTTCGCAAGAAGAAGGAGGAGATGCAGAAGGAGTGGCGCACTTCCCAGCAGGGCAAGGAAGACGTCGGCAAGGTCGACACGGAAGTGATCGCGGAGACCGTGTCGAAGATGACCGGCATTCCGTTGACGCGCCTCGAGCGCGCGGAAGCCGACCGCCTCCTGCAGATGGAAGAGGAGCTCGGCCGCACGGTCATCCACCAAGACGACGCGATCAAGGCGATCGCGCGTTCGATCCGGCGCTCACGCTCCGGTTTGAAGGATCCGCGCCGGCCGATGGGCTCGTTCGTCTTCCTCGGGCCGTCGGGCGTCGGCAAGACGTACCTCTGCAAGCAACTCGCGAAGTTCATGTTCGGCAGCGAAGAGGCGGTCACCGCCATCGACATGAGCGAGTACATGGAGAAGCACAACGCTTCTCGTCTGGTCGGCGCGCCCCCGGGCTACGTCGGCTACGAAGAGGGCGGACAACTCACCGAGAAGGTGCGTCGTCGGCCGTACTCGGTGGTGCTGCTCGACGAGATCGAGAAGGCGCACCCGGACGTGTTCAACATGCTCCTCCAGATCATGGAGGAAGGTCGTCTTACCGACTCGTTCGGACGTCACGTCGACTTCCGCAACGTGATCCTGATCATGACCTCGAACCTCGGGTCCCATCAGATCAAGGGCGGCGCCGCGGTCGGCTTCGGCAAGGGCGACACGGTCAACGTCCAAGAGGATCGCGCCAAGCGCATCAAGTCGGACGTGATGATCGAGGTCGAACGTCACTTCCGCCCCGAGTTCCTGAACCGGGTCGACGAGTTGGTCGTGTTCAACCAACTCTCGAAGGAAGACCTGAAGCGCATCGTCGAGCTCCAGCTCACCGAAGTGCGCAAGCGTCTGGGCGAGCGCGGCATCAAGCTCGAACTCACGCCGGAAGCGATCGAGTTCCTGATCACCAAGGGTCACAACGACGACTTCGGCGCGCGGCCTCTGCGTCGCGCGATAGAACGGTTCATCGAGGATCCGCTCGCCGAGCAACTGCTGCGCGCGGACAACAAGGCGAACACCTTGATCCGCGTGACGCACGTCGAGAAGGCCGAGGACCTGACGCTCACCACCGTCGAACCGCCGCCGCAGCCGGTCTCGGCGAACGCCGAAGGCACGCCGTAGGGCGTCGCCAAGAGCCAACACGAGCGGGCCGTCGGGGAACTCCCCGGCGGCCCGCTCTCTCGTTTGCGTCGGAACGCGCGAGGTCTAACGTGGTTGAAGACCGCAACTCGCCGAAGGAGGCTCGACATGTCGTCATGGCTCTTCGCTCTCGCTCTCGCCGCCACGCTGTTCGCGCAAGCGCCTGAGGCGAAACCGCCCAGCCCCGAGGTCGTCAAGGCGACGGTCGCGAAGCTCGACGCCGCGTTCAAGACCGGCAAGGCGCCCGATCAGGTCGCCGCGATCCGCGACGCGACCGCGGTGCTCGACGGCGACGTGATCAAGAGCCTCGCGAAAGGCCTGAAGCGCGACGACGCGCCGGTGTTCACCGCGACGGTCGAGGCGCTCGGCGCGATGAAGCATCCCGACGCGCTCGCCGCATTGAGCGACGTCTGGACGCGCGACCGCGAGCTGCGCAAGGACGACGAGCTCGGCGGCAAGACGTTGAAGGCGATCGCACGTCACGGAAATCCGAAGTCGATCGCGTTGCTCGCCGAAGATCCGTTCGAGACCACGAACCACGGCGCGATCCAGGCGCGGATCCTCGGGCTCGGCAACGTCCGCGCGAAGGACTCCGTCGAGGCGTTGATCGGGATGATGCGCCTGGTCGGACCGCTGCGCGTCGGGCCGTACATGGACGACTTCCGTCTCGTTGTTCGAACTGACCGGCCACGACGAAGGGCGAGCGGCGGAGCTCTGGTTCAACTGGTGGAACGACCACAAGAAGGACTTCACGGTCCCCGCCGAAGCGCCGGAGCTGCCGAAGATCGACGCGTTCCGTTGGAACTCGTACTGGGGCATCGAGTCCGCCGGACCCAAACCTCGCAAGGGCGGGAAGCACAAGGCGCGACGCGACGGCGAGGAGCCGAAGGGGCGCGACTGAGAAAGACGGGTCGCTCGCAACCGCGAGCGGACACCGCGGTCTTCTCCGTCGATGGAGAAACGCGCGCTGCGCATCGATCGGCACTCGGCGCACTGGCCGAGCGAGCTCGAGGAGATCGACGGACCGCCGGAGGAACTCTGGATCCGCGGCGAGCTGTCGTGGATCGCACGCCGGCCGCGCATCGCGATCGTCGGCACGCGGGCGCCGACCGCGTACGGTCGCGAGCAGGCGCGACGCTTCGGTCGTGAGCTCGCCGCCTCTGGCGCGGTCGTCGTCAGCGGCCTCGCTCGCGGTGTCGACGAAGAGGCGCACCTCGGTGCGCTCGAGGTCGGCGGCGGGACGATCGCGGTGCTCGGCAGCGGTGTCGATCGACCGTGGCCATCGGGCGAACTCTGCGATCGGGTATTGAGCGAGGGCCTGTTGCTCTCGGAGTTCGCGCCGGGCGAGGCGCCGCGACGACATCACTTCCCGCTGCGCAACCGCGTGATCTCGGGACTCGCGCAAGGCGTGGTGGTGATCGAGGCGGCGTTCGCGTCGGGCTCGTTGATCACCGCGCGCTGGGCGGTCGACCAAGGGCGTTCCGTGTTCGCGCTGCCGGGCCGGGTCGACCATCCGATGGCGGCCGGGTGCCATCGCTTGATCCGCGAAGGGGCCGAGTTGGTCGAGCGACCCACGGACGTGTTGCTCTCGCTCGGACTCGCGAGCCTGGGCCCCGCGCCCGAACCGGCGGCGCGCAGCGATCCGCTCGAACGCGCGCTGCTCGCGGCATTGATTGGCGAAACGCTCGACGCCGAAGAGCTCGCGAACCGCGTCACGCTGCCGTTGCTCGAGATCCTGCCCGCGCTGATGGAACTCGAGCTCGCCGGACGGGTCGCGCGCGGCCCGGGAGGTCTGTATCGACGGATCGGAGGCTGACCTGTGGTCAGCGCACGCTGCCGAACACGTGCTCGCAGACGATCAGGATCGCCGCGAGCACCGTGCAACCGAAGACGAACTGGAAGGCTCGCTTCGGGACCGAACGCAATGCCGGTCCGTCCTCGGCGTCGGCGTAGAACGCCGACAGGAACACGATCGCCGCCGTGATGCAGAGGAACAGGACGAGGTGCACGACGAGGCTCACGTCTTCACCACCGCGGCGACCTCGTCGGATTCCGCCGTCTCGCTGCTCTTCGTCGGCCAACCGAACGCCTTCGCCTCGGCGTAGCCGAACGCGTCGATCATCGCGAGCACGTTGAGCATCCCCGCGACGCAGCCGAACACGAGACCGCAGTCGACGTACGGGATGTCGCGGCGCACGCGCATCGCGCCCCAGACGGCTTCGGCCGCGATCGCGGGTGCGCCGACCAGGAACTGACCCGCCCAGAAGTAGAAATGGCGTTCACGCGACAGGTTCGAACCCTCGGCGAGCCACGTACCGAGCGCGAACAGCCCGACCAACAGCACGAACACGATCACGCCGCGTCGCTTGCGCCCCTGCGCCCAATGACCGGCGCCCGGCACGAGCCACGTCAGGAAGAGGTCGCGCGCGGGAGCCACGGCGGCTCGCGGTTGCAGGCGCGCCGAACGCGCGTGCATGTGCGCGAGCGCCGCCCAGAAGACATTGAGGATGCCGGCGACGGCGCACAGGGTGCTCCCGACCCGCATCCACTCCGGCCAGGCGCGCATGACGCCCGGGCCGAACTTGTAGTGGTCCAACTGATAGAGGAAGGCGCCGAGGTTCCCGACCTCCGGCGACAACGCGGGCGCGAAGTTCGAGCGCAGCTCGGGATCGAGGTACTCGAATGCCCGCCCGTCGGACAGCATCAGGCCGAGGTAGAAGAGCCCTTCGATCAGGGCGAACCCGAGGACCGCCCACACCACACGGCCGAGATAGAGGTGCCCGGCTCCCGGCACGAGCCAGGTGAGGACCGCCGCGACATTCGCGCTGGGTTGCTTGTTGTCGGAATCCACGGCCGGACCAAGAGCACGCGGTTCTACCAGCCCCGCGACGGGCGCGCCAGGACGACACCGAGCGCCCAGTGGCCGCGACGCCGACGAACTGGGATGATCCGCCACCGATGACGCGAGCTCCCCACGAACACCGGTTGCGCGTCCGCTACGGCGAGACCGACCAGATGGGCGTCGTCCACCACGCGAACTACCTGCTCTACTTCGAGGAGGGCAGGACGCGAATGATGGCGGACCTCGGGGCGCCGTACTCGGAGGTGGAGAAGCAGGGCTGGGCGCTGCCCGTCCGCAAAGTGCAGATGCGCTTCCGCCAGAGCGCGCGCTACGACGACGAACTGATCGTGCGCACGCGAGTCGGGCGCGTCGGCGCGGCGTCGGTCGAGTTCCTCTACGACATTGTCGCGGCGGAGAGCGGACAGGTCCTGGCAAGCGGCTCGACCGAGCTCGCGTGCATCGACCTGCGCTCGCCCGAACGCCGGGTGGCGATGCTGCCGGAGTCGTTGCGCAGCCTGTTCGGCGACGGCGAGGACGCGAAGTCCTAGCCGCGGCGCGAACGACTGGTCGTCTTGCGGGCGGCGCGCGGCGAACGCGCACTCCCGGTTCGACCGACCCGGGTCGTCGACGCGGGCAACGCGGGCGGGATCGACGCCATCAGTCGGTCGCGGCAGGCCGCGCAGATCTTCCCGTCGGGCAAGCGGTTGAGACGTTGCGGTTCGGCGGTCGTCTGACCGCATTGGATGCAGATGGGCACGGCCATGGCGAACTGGTCGACCGAGCGGCGGTCGCGCTTGAGGTCGCGCCGCTTTCCAGGGAGGAACCGATCGAGGACGAGCTCTCGGACCTCACCCGAGCCTCGAACGCCAGTCTCCCGTGGACGTCAGAATTCCAGGCCCACCGCTGGCCGATAGAAGCTCGACGCCTTACACTTGGAGCCGTCGAAGGCCGCCGGAACGCCGTTGCGGCCTTCTTCTGGCTCTCAAATAGCACCATTTCGGTGCGGATTGCCCTGGATGCTGCAGCTGACCAAACGAACCGAGTACGGCCTGATCGCGCTCGTCCACATGGTGGATCGGGCCGGTGAGTTCGTCAGCGTCCGTGAGATCGGCGACCGCTACCCGGTTCCGCGTCGGTTGCTCGCCGAGGTGTTGAAGGATCTGCAGCGAGCGAACCTGCTCGAGTCCCAACGCGGTGCGCTCGGCGGTTACCAGCTGACGCGCTCGCCCGAAGCGATCACGCTCGGCGAGGTGATCGCCGCGATCGAAGGCACGCCGTCGTTGACCAGCTGCGAGTCCTTCGGCGCCGCCCACGCCGGCGAGTGCGAGATCGAATCGAACTGCCCGATCCGTTCGCCGATCCACCGCGTGCGCAAGCACTTCTGGGACCTGATGCAGCACACGACGCTGCTCTCGCTCGCTCGCCCCGAACCCGACGTGTCCATGGACCTCCCGGTCCACGCTCACCGCCCCGCTTCGACGTGAACACCGCTCGCCAGGACGCCATGAAACTCCCGATCTACCTCGATTACCAAGCGACCACGCCGGTCGATCCGCGCGTGCTCGAGGCGATGCTGCCGTACTTCACGCAGAGCTTCGGCAACGCCGCGAGCCGCAGCCACCCGTTCGGTTGGGAAGCCGAAGCCGCGGTCGAGAAGTCGCGCGAGCAGATCGCCCGCCTGATCGGCGCGTCCGCGAAGGAGATCGTCTTCACGTCGGGCTCGACGGAATCGATCAACCTCGCGCTCAAGGGCGTCGCCGAGATGTACGCCGAGAAGGGCAAGCACGTCATTACGAGCCAGGCCGAGCACAAGGCCGTCCTCGACACGTGCAAGCACCTCGAGAAGCAAGGCTACGAAGTCACCTACCTCGCGCCCGACAAGACCGGACGCGTCTCGACCGAAGCGGTCGCCGCCGCGTGGCGCCCCGACACGATCGTCGTCGCGCTGATGTGGGCGAACAACGAGGTCGGCACGCTGAACCCGATCCGCGAGATCGGCGAGCTCTGCCACTCGAAGGGCGTCCTCTTCTTCACCGACGCGACGCAAGCGGTCGGCAAGGTGCCGGTCGACGTCGAGGCGGACCACGTCGACCTCCTCTGCATCTCGGCGCACAAGATCTACGGCCCGAAGGGCGTCGGCGCGCTCTACGTGCGCCGCAAGAACCCGCGCGTGCGCCTCGTCGCACAGATGGACGGCGGCGGACACGAACGCGGCATGCGCTCGGGCACGCTCAACGTGCCGAGCATCGTCGGCCTCGGCAAGGCGTGCGAGGTCGCGCGCGAGGACATGGTCGAGGAAGCGAAGCGCACGTCGACCCTGCGCGATCGTCTCGAGACGCGGATCACGAGCGCTCTCGACTTCGTCCACTTGAACGGCAATCGCGAGCATCGGCTCCCGAACTGCCTGAACCTGTCGTTCGCGTACGTCGAAGGCGAGTCGCTGATCATGGGCATCAGCAAACTCGCGGTGTCGTCCGGCTCGGCGTGCACGTCGGCCAGCCTCGAACCCAGCCACGTGCTGCGCGCGATGGCGGTCGGCGACGATTTGGCGCACAGCTCGATCCGCTTCGGCATCGGTCGCTTCACCACCGAGGAAGAGGTCGACTTCGCCGGCGACCAACTGATCACCGCGGTCAAGCGTCTGCGCGAACTGTCGCCGCTCTACGAGATGGCGCAAGAAGGCATCGACTTGAAGACCGTGAACTGGCAAGCCGCCAACCACTGACACGACGCTCGAGAGAACACGGAGAACTTGCGATGGCTTACAGCAACAAAGTCCTGGATCACTACAACAACCCGCGCAACGTCGGGTCCCTCGACAAGGCGTCGCCGAGCGTCGGCACCGGCATCGTCGGCGCGCCGGAGTGCGGCGACGTGATGAAGCTGCAGATCCAAGTCGAAGGCGACCGCATCGTCGATGCGAAGTTCAAGACGTTCGGCTGCGGCTCGGCGATCGCGAGTTCTTCGCTCGCCACCGAATGGCTGAAGGGCAAGACCGTCGACGAGGCGCTGCAGATCAAGAACACGCAGATCGTCGAGGAGCTCGCGCTCCCGCCGGTCAAGATCCACTGCAGCGTCCTCGCGGAAGACGCGATCAAGTCCGCGATCGCCGACTACAAGAAGAAGCAGGGAGAGTCTCACTCATGATCGCCATGACCGAACGCGCCGTGCACGAGCTGCGGCGCATCATCAAGGACCAGAGCCTGCCCGAGTTGACGGCGCTGCGCGTCGGCGTCAAGGGCGGCGGTTGTTCGGGGTTCAGCTACACGCTCGGCTTCGACGACCAAGTTTCCGAGACCGATCAGATCTCCGAGGTCGACGGCGTGCGCGTCGTCTGCGACCCGAAGAGCTTCCTCTACCTCAACGGTACGCAGATCGACTTCGAGGACACGCTGATGGGTCGCGGCTTCAAGTTCGGCAATCCGAACGCGGCCAAGACCTGCGGTTGCGGCGAGTCGTTCACCGTCTGAGGACGCGGCGATGACCCCGTGCCCGACCTGTCGGGCGGAAGCGACGAATCCGCTGGTGTGCACCGCGTGCGGCGGGTTGCTGTCCGGCGATCGCGCGCCGACGCCGTTCGAAGTGTTCGGACTGGTACCCGCGCTCGAACTCGACGCCGCGGCGTTGAAGCGCCGCCTGCTCGAGCTCTCGCGCCGCATGCACCCCGACTACTTCGCGACCGCCGACGCGGCGACGCGCGAGCTCGCCGAACGCAACACCGCCGAGCTCAACCTCGCGTACGAAGTCCTCGCCGACGAACCGGCGCGCGCCGATTGGTTGGTGAAGTCGCTCGGCGGTCCCGACGAGAACCAAGAGCGCAAGATGCCCGAGGCGTTCCTGATCGAGGTGCTCGAGTGGAACGAGGCGCTCGAAGAAGCACGCGCGGCCGACGTCGGTTCGAGCGCCCGAGCCGCCCTCGCGAACTTGGCCCGTGAACTCGGAACGCGCCGCGACGAGGCGCTCGCACGCTTGCGCGCGGAACTCGAGCCGACGCCGGAGCGCAACTCACCGCGCCTCGTCGAAGCGCGCCGTCAACTGAACGCTCTGCGCTACGTCGATCGAACGCTCGAGGAGATTCGCGCTCTCGAGGTCGGTCGACCCGCCGCACGCACCTGACGCACAGCACACATGGGATTCCTCCAGCTCAACGTCCTCAACCAACCCGAGCCCCTGCCCGCGGTCGGCATCGACCTCGGCACGACCAACTCCTTGGTCGCGATCTGGGAGAACGGCCGCCCGAACGTGGTGCGGCCCGAAGGTGACAACGGTTACGTACCGTCGTGCGTCTTCTTCCCGACCGACGGTCCGCCGATCGTCGGCAAGGAAGCGCGCGAACGCGCCGTCTTCGAACCCGAGCGCACGATCTTCAGCATCAAGCGCTTCATGGGCCGCGGACTCGCCGACGTCGCCGCCGACTTGAAGAGCATGCCGTTCCCCGCGAGCTCCGGCCGCAACGGCGTGATCGAGTTCGACGTGCGCGGCCGCAAGTTGACGCCGCAGGAGATCTCCGCGTTGGTGCTCGAGAAGTGCGGCGAAGTCGCGGCGCGAGCGAGCGGCGGTCGCGCGCTCGCCAAAGCCGTGATCACCGTGCCCGCGTACTTCGACGACGCGCAGCGTCAGGCGACGCGCGACGCCGCGCGACTCGCGGGCATCGAAGTGCTGCGCATCGTCAACGAACCGACGGCCGCGAGCCTCGCGTACGGCCTCGATCAGAAGAAACAGGGCAACGTCGCGGTCTACGACCTCGGCGGCGGCACGTTCGACGTGTCGATCCTCGCGATCGAAGACGGCGTCTTCCGCGTGCTCGCGACCAACGGCGACACGCACCTCGGCGGCGACGATTTCGATCGCATGCTGGTAGCGGTCGCGTCGACCGAACTCTCCCACAGCGTCGATCCACGCAAGCTCGACGAACCCGCGTTCCTCCAAGGCCTCCGCCTCGCCGCGGAGAAGTGCAAGATCGAGCTCTCGTCCTACCCCGAGGCCGAGATGCACATCCAGATCCCCGACTCCAACGCACAGTGGCGCCGGCGCTTCACGCGCGAGGAGTTCGAGGCGCTCTCGCGTCCGTTGATCGAGCGCACGCTCGACTCGTGCCGGCGCGCGTTGTCGGACTCGAAGCTCGACGCATCGCAGATCGACGAAGTCGTGCTCGTCGGCGGCGTGACACGCATGCCGGCGGTGCGCGCGGCGGTCGAGCAGTTCTTCGGACGCGTCCCCCACACGCAGCTCAATCCCGACGAGGTCGTCGCGCTCGGCGCCGCGGTCCAAGCGCACGTGCTGTCGGGCGGAACGCGCGAAGTCCTGTTGATGGACGTCACGCCGCTCTCGCTCGGTCTCGAAACGGTCGGCGGCGCGATGGCGAAGATCATCCTGCGCAACGCGACGATCCCGTGTCAGGCGACCGAAGGCTTCACGACGTACGTCGACAACCAGACCGCGATCGACTTCAACGTGTTGCAGGGCGAGCGCGAGCTCGCGTCCGACACGCGTTCGCTCGGTCGCTTCCGCCTCAGCGGCATCCCGCCGATGCCCGCGGGTCTCGCGCGCATCGCGGTGCGCTTCCACATCGACGCGAACGGCTTGCTGACGGTCACCGCGAAGGAGCAATCGACCGGCGCCTCCGCGCACATCGAAGTCCAACCGCAGAACGGCCTCAGCGAGGCCGACGTGCAACGCATGCTCGCGGCCGCGTACGCGAACGCGAAGGACGATTTCGCGGCGCGGCGCGTGGCCGAGCTCGAGACCGAGCTCGGCACGATGCTGCGCGCGACCGAGAAAGGTCTCGTCGACGCGCGGAGTCAACTCGACCGCGAGACGATCCTCGACATCGAGGATGCAATGAAGAGCGCTCGCGAAGCGTGCTCGACGCGCGACGCGCAAGTGTTGCAACGCGCGCGCGACGCGTTCGAGAAGGCGACGATGCCGCTGGCCGCCGTGTTGATGGACAACTTCGCGAAGAAGGCGTTGACCGGCAAGATCATCGGAGAGATGTGAGCCCCGCGCGTCTCGATTGGACCGACGTGCGCGAGATCGCGATTCGTCTCGTCGAGTCGAAGCCCGACGTCGATCCGCTCGCGGTGCGCTTCACGGACCTCCACCGTTGGGTCGTCGAGCTCGAGGGCTTCGCCGGCGACCCGCAACAGTCGAACGAGAAGATCCTCGAAGCGATCCAGATGACCTGGCTCGACGAGCGCGACTAGAACTCGAGCAAGACGAGTTCCGAGCAGAAGCCCGGCCCCATCGCGAGCAACACGCCGCGGCTCCCCTTCGCCGGCGGTCGCTCAGCGAGCGTCGCCTCGAGCACGAAGAGCACCGACGCGCTCGACAGATTCCCGACGCGGGCAAGACTGCGCCACGAGAGCTCGACATCGCGGTCGTCGAGCGCGAGCGCATCGCGCACCGCCTCGAGCACCTTCGGCCCGCCCGGATGACAGATCCACGCCGCGATGTCGCGCCGCGCGAGTCCTTGCGCGTCGAGGAACGCGTCGACGTCTTCGCCGATGTGTTCGCGCGCGACGGTCGGCACCGCGGGGCTGAGCACGATCCCGAAACCGCGCTCGCCGATGTGCCAACCCATCACGTGTTCGGTGTCGGGATAGAAGACCGAGCGCGTCGCGACGATGCGCGGCCCTGGCCTAGCGCGCGAACGCTCACCGACGACCACCGCCGCCGCGGCGCCGTCGCCGAAGAGACCGGAAGCGATGAGATTCGCAACGGAACGATCCTCGCGCTGCACGGTCAACGAACAGAGCTCGATCGTGAGCACGACGACGTTCTCGACGCGCGGTCCCGCGACGAGATCGGCCGCGCGCGACAACGCCGAAGCTCCGGCGACGCAGCCGAGCCCGAACATCGGCATCCGCTTCACGTCCGGTCGCAGCCCGAGTCGATTGACGAGCCGCGCGTCGATCGACGGGCTCGCGACACCGGTGACGGTCGAGAACACGAGCGCATCGACGTCGCGCGGCGCCAGCCCGGCTCGGTCGAGCGCGGTCCGCACCGCCTGCTCGCCGAGATCGGTCGCGGCGCCGATCCACGCGTCGTTGAACTCGCCGAATGTCCGCATGCTCGCGTAACGCTCGAGCGGCAACGCGAGGTGCCGCGTCTCGACGCGCGTGTTGGTGAAGAACGACTCGATCCGACGCGCGACCTCGGGCTGGTCGTTCCACACATGCTCACGAGCGAACGCGGCGAGCACGCTCTGCTCGTAGCGGTGAACCGGCAAGGCGCTGGCGACGGAAGCGATTCTCATGGGCGAAGCCTCGGAACGAAGTACGGAGTTCGACGGCGATACGATTCATAGTTCGCGCCGAACCAGCGCAGATAGCGCCGTTCCTTGAGCAACGGTCCGAGCACACAATACGTGCTCCACGCCGCGGCGAGCAGAACGCCGTCCGGCGTGCGCACCGGAGCCGTCCACAACACCGCCGCGTAGGCGAAGTACACGGGCTGACGACAGAGTCGGAACACGCCGTGCGTCGGGAACGGTCCGAAGTCGAGCGAACGTCCGCGGACGACCGCGCTCCAACCGACGAAGCCGGTCTGATTCGCGAAGCCCGCGTCGCGGATCGAGCGCACGAGCAAGAGCCACGCGCCGACGTAGAGCGTCTCGCCGAGCCACGCAGCTCCGCCGCTCGGACGCGCGAGCACGATCCCGGACGGCGACCAAGCGAGGAACGTCAGCAGGATCTGCAGGCCCGCGACGGTCGCGAAGATCGTCGGCGCGAGTTCGCGTGCGATCGCCTCCGGCGCGAGACGCGCCAACACGCGGCGCCCGCGCTCTCCGAGCAAGAAGGAATGCACGAGCGGGAACTGCAACACCAACACGGCGTCGGCGACGACGGCGAGGCGTCCATCGAAGCCGCCGAAGCCGTGCAACATGCCGCCGTGGATCCCGACGAACATCGTGGCGATCGCCAACGCGAACGTTCCGTGACACGCCACGCCCCACAGGATCGCGGTCGAGACGTGGAACGTGCGCTTCACGCCGCGCCGCCTTTCACGAAGCGCGCGCAGTAGACGACCGACAAATCGCGGCTCGGCGCGAGCTCGATCGTCCAACTCGCGAGCGTGCGACCGAGGCGCAGCGACTCACCCCACAGCTCGACGGACGCGAGTCCGTGCTCCGCCGCGAGCGCGACGAGCCGACTCGGCGCGACGAAGAGCCGAGCAGCGTGCGTCCCGCGCGGCACCAGCCCGACGCCTTCGGCGAGCCACACCGCGAGCACCCGCGCGCGCCACGTCGCGTTGAGCGTGCTGACGAAGAGCTCGCCGCCGGGCCGCAAGAGCCGCGCGGCCTCGGCGACGACGTGCTCGGGATCCTCGACGTGCTCGAGCACGTCGGCGACCACCACGAAGTCCGCGCACGCGTTCGCGAGCGGCACGTTGCGCATGTCGGCGCGCACGAAGTTCGCGTCGATGCGGGCGCGCGCGGCGCGCAAGCTCGCGCCGCTGACATCGACGCCGATCACTCGCGCACCGACGGCGACCAGCGGCGCGGAGAGCAAGCCTCCGCCGCAGCCGAGATCGACGACCCGCGCGCCGTCGAGACGCGCGCCCCACTTCGACGCGAGGACCGGAAAACGCGCGGCCTGGACCGCGCGCAACGAACGGAACTCGCGCGCTCGCGGATCCCACCACGCGTGGGCCGCGCGCTCGTAGAGCTCGAGATCGTTGGCGCCGACGCCGCTCACTCGAGCGCACCGCGTTTCAAGACCAACGTCCCCTCGGGCGTGGCCAAACGCAGACGCTCGCCGGCGGCCGCGCACTCGACCGGCTCGCCCTCGTCGAGCACGAGACCGTTCGCGTCGAGCTTCCACGTGCCGCTCAACGTCTGGTACTCGGGATGCGCGGCGCCGACCGTCAACGCGGCGCCGGAGTAGTAGCCGTCGGCGGCGAAGTAGTAGTTCACGCGCAGGAGCGAAGCGGCGACGTCGCCGTCGATGTGCTCGGACTCGAAGAAGCCGTTCACGTCCGCGACGGAAGCGGCGCGCCACTCGAGCGCGACTTCCTCGACGGCAACCGCGCGGCCGGAGCTCGCGACGACGCTCGGTGCGATGCACGCGGATGCGCAGAGTCCGACGGAGAGCGCGAGCGCGGCTCGTTCAACGCGCACCCGACACCTCCGCGTCCTCGACGAGGCCGAGCGGACGCGCGACGAGCGCGATCCAGATCGTGAGATGATCGTCGACCGCGATCACGCCGAGTTTGGTCGGCGCCTCGATCGCGAAATCGGAGAGCGCGAGCGGCGCTTGCCCCTGGAGCGCGAGGCGCTTGCTCGCGTCGACCGTCGCGGTGACTTCCATCGCGAACTCCTTGGTCACGCCGTGCAAGGTCAACTTGCCGCGCGCGGTGCCGACGACTTTCTGCGCGGCGGCGTCGACGGTCTTGGGTTCGAATGCCGTCCACTCGAACGCGAGCTCGGGGAAGCGCGGCGCGTCGAGGCTCGTCCGCAAGTTCGCATCGCGTTCCGCGATCCCGGTGTCGAGCGACGCGCTCTCGACCTTGATGCGACCGCTCGCGCCCTCGGCGGGACGCGCGAGGCGCACGACGAGCTCGCCGTCGACGCGCGACGTGACGCCGCTGAAGTCGTGCAGCGTGCTTTTCGCGTCAAAGCCGACGCGCGAAAGGCTCGGAACGACGGCGAAGCGCGTGCGCTGGTCGAACGCGAAACCGTCGGACGGCAACTTGAACGAGAGGAAGCCGCGCGTCTTCGTCGCGCGCGGTGGTTCGGTCTGCAACGCGGGCTCGGACGGCGGAGCGACGATCGGCTCGACCGCGGGCTCGACGGCGACGACAACTTCTTGCGGAGCTTCGGACGTCGCCGCGCGCTCGGCGCCGGCCGCGAGCGCATCACGCACTTCGCCGCGCAACGCGGCGAGCTCGTGTTGCAACGCCTCGACTCGCGCCGTCCCGTCGTGCGCATCCTTCGCTCGTGCCTCGGACTGCGTCGCGAGCTCATCCAGCGAATCGCCCAACCCGCCGAGCCCTCGATCAAGTCCGCCCGCAAGCGCGCGCAAATCTTCGCGCAACGCCGCGACGTCCGCTTCGACCGTCGCCAGACGATCCGGGCCGCGCTCGGGCTCGCCGGAATTCACCACCACTTGCACGCGCGGCGGCACGAGCACCAACGCCGCCGCGGCGAGACCTGCGATGCCGACCAACGCCGCGAGACCGATCCACCGCAAGAGTTTGCCGTTCATGTTCCAGGACCAGGGTGCAAGACGCAGGCCACCAACGCTCGAGACGCGCGTTGCGCTCGCGCACGCGGAGCAAGACGCCATCGTGCGCCCGCTCCACAGGCGATGGCAAGAGTTACATCCGCGTCGCGCGGCGCGCACGGGCGAACCGCGCGGCACGAACGTGGACTCGCGCTCGCGCAAGGCGCATCCTCTGGCACGCGACGTGCGCACGCCGCGGCGGATGAACTTCCAGCGAACGAGCGGCCCGACCACACGGATCGCGGTCGCGCTGATCGCGCTCGCCGCGCTCACCGCTTGGGCGGCGTGGCGCCAGTCGCGCTTGGTCGTCGACGTCGAGAACGGCGCGATGAGGTCGGTCGGCACCGACGAGGCGCGCGCGCTGGACCGCCGAACCGAGGGTTTCGGCGCGGGCGCGGTGCTCCTCTGCCTGGTCGAACCCGCGGCCGGCGCGAACCGCGCGTTGACCGACGCCGAGCTCGAAACGGTCAGAGGTCTCGAACGCGGATTCCGGGCTTTGGACGGCGTCGCCGACGTCGAACGCGTCCCGAACGCCGCGCCGAACGTCGCGGTTCTCGCCGTCGAGCTCGTCGGTTCCACCGAACGCATCGCCTCCGCCGTCGAAGCCGTGCGCGCGCTCGGCCGCGCGAGTCCTTCGACGCTCGCGGTCTCGCTCACCGGCCAACCCGCGGGCGAAATCGCGATCGCGCGCGCCGTGCGCTCGGACCAAGCGCGCGTCGTGCCGTGGATCGCGGTCGGACTCTTCGTGTTGCTGACGTGGCTCTACCGACATCCGGGTATCGCGCTCGCGGTCCTCGTACCCGCGGGGATGGCGATCGTGTGGACGCAAGCGGCGTACGAGGTGTGCGGGCGCGAGCTCGATCCCGTCTCGGTGATGTTGCCCGCGGTGTTGTTGACGGTCGGCGTCGCGGCCGGCGTGCATTACGTCGAAGCGTTCCTCGATCGCCTCGCGGTCGGCGGCGCGCGTTTCGACGCCGCGCGCGCGGCGGTCGACGATCTCGTCGAGCCCGCGATGCTCGCCGCGCTGACGATCGTGATCGGTTTCCTCTCGCTCGCGACGAGCCCGATCCCCGCGATCGTCGACTTCGGCGTGTTCTCCGCGCTCGGTGTCGCGCTGGCGTTCGCCGCGTACGCGCTCGGATTGCCGGCGTTGCTCGCCGTGCTCGGACCGCGTCGGCCGCCGCACGGATCCGAACGCCGCGGAACCTGGACCGGTCGCGTCGGCGAGCGCGCGGCCGGCTGGTTCGCGCGGCGCGCGCGCGTCGTGCGTTGGGGCACGGCGCTTTTCGCGTTGTTCGCTTTCGGATCGTGGGCGCGGCTCACGTTCGACAACGAGCCCCTGCGCATCCTCTCGGTCGCCGATCCGTTCCGCGTCGAGACCGAGCACATCGCCGCGAAACTCGGCGCCATCGAAGCCTTCGACGTGCTCGTGCCCGCGGGCTCGGAGCTCGCCGATCCCGCGCGGCTCGCGCTGTTCGCAGCCGGCGTCGACGCGTTGCCGTTGGTCGCGGGCTTCGCCGGCGTGCCGCTCGCGGCGAAGAACGGCGATCGACTGCTGCGTTTCCTGCTCGCTCCGTCGGGCAGTCGCGACCGCGAGCCGCTGTTCGCGCGTGTCGAAGCGCTCGCCCGCGCGCACGGCGCCGACGGCGTCCGCGCGACCGGCACCGCGGTCCAGATCGCGCGCGATTCCGGCGCGTTGGTGCGCGGACAAGTGTGGGGCTCGTTGAGCGGCCTGAGCGTCCTCTTCCTGCTTTTCTGGGTCGGCTTGAAGAGCGCGCGCGCCGCGGTGATCGCGCTCGTCCCCAACGTCTTGCCGTGCGTCGCGGTGTTCGCGGGGATCGCATGGCTCGGACGGCCGGTGTCCGTCGCGACCGCGATGATCAGCTCGGTGTTGCTCGGCCTGATCGTCGACGACACCGCGCACCTGATGCACGGCATTCGCGAGACGCGCGTGCGCGGCGCGAGTTCGCTCGAGGCGATCGAAGCGGTCTTCCGTCGCAACGGACGCGCGATCGTCGTCACGTCGATCGTGCTGACCGGCGGCTTCGCGGCGACGGCGCTCGGCGAGCTCGAGACTTCGTTCGAGTTCGGCGCGGTCGCCGCGGTGACGATCGTGATGGCGTTGCTCGCCGACTTGATCGTGTTGCCGGCGCTGTTGGTCGACGTGCGCGAGCTCGAGGCCGCGGAGGCGAGCCGTGGTTGAGCGCGACGTCGACGTCGTGATCGCCGGCGCGGGGCCCGCGGGTTCGACGCTCGCGCAGCGTCTCGCGCTCGCCGGCCGGCGCGTCGCGTTGGTCGAGAAGCGGCGCTTCCCGCGCGCCAAGGTGTGCGGCGAATTCCTCAGTCCCGAGTGCCGGCCGCTGTTCGCCGAGCTCGGCGTGCTCGACGCGATCGTCGCGCATGGCGCGCGGCGCGTGCGCGGGCTCGAGCTCCACGGGTGGGAGCACTCGGCGCTCGGTCGTTACGGGCCGCTCGGTCGCGCGACGTCGGAAGAGCCGCACGGGCTCGCGTTGCGGCGCGAGGTGCTCGACGAGCTGCTGCTCGAGCGCGCGCTGTCGACCGGCGGCGTCGAGTTCTTCGCGGAGACTGCCGTGCTCGGCCTGATCCGCGAGAACGGCGCGGTGCGCGGACTCGTCGCGCGCGGTCGCGACGGAGCGACGTGCGAACTGCGCGCGCGTTTCACCGTCGGCGCCGACGGCGTGCGTTCGCGCGTCGCGGAGGAACTCGGCGTGCGCGAGCCGCTCGCGTGGCTCGACAAGCTCGCGCTCTCCGCCCACGTCGTCGATGTCGCATGGAACGACGTCGCCGAAGTCCACTTCTTCGACCGCGGCTACTTCGCGTGCGCGCCGGTCGACGGCGGCCGCGTGTGCGTCAACCTGGTCGTCGATCGCGCCGCGTACCGCGCCGCCGCGCTCGCGCCGCACGAGTACTTCGAGCGCCTGCTCGAACGCGCGCCGAAACTCCGCGAGCGCGTGCGCGGTCCGCTCGGGTTCGCGCGCGTCACCGGCCTCGGCCCGCTCGCGTTCCGCACCACCGCGCAGACGTTCGACGGCGCCGCGTTGGTCGGCGATGCGTGCGGGTACATCGATCCGGTGACCGGCGACGGCGTCTTCCTCGCGCTCCGCGGCGCGCGTTTGCTTGCCGTCGCGCTCGACGAAGCGTTGAGTGCCGGACGGATCGACCGCGCCGCGCTCGACGGTTACGTCGCGGGTCGCAAGCGCGAGCTCGCGCCGCGCACGGTCGCGGCGAAGTTGCTGCAACGCGCGCTCGCGCATCCGCGCGTGAGCCGCTCGGCCCTCGCGGTGCTCGACGCGCGGCCGGGGCTCGCCGATCTCGCGGTCGCGGTCGCGGGCGATCAGCTTCCGCTCTCGGACTTGCTGCGCCCAGGCGTGTGGCGCCGCGCGTTCGCACGCCGTCGCTCGACGGAGCCGCGCGCGTGAAGGCCGCGACACTGCGCTTCGTCCTGACGCCGCTCGCGATCGCCGCCGTCGCGCTCGGCGTGCGCGAGGCGTTGCGCGAGCTCCCGACGAATCCGACGCCCGGGCACGGCACGCCGTTGGTGCCGGAAGCGTTGATCGCGTTGCTCGCGAAGCGCTTGCCTGCCGACGTCGAGCTCGCGGTCGACACCGCGCGCAGCACGGCGCGTCTGTCGAGCGACGACGCGACGAGCGAGATGTTCTCGGTCGCCGGCAAGCTCGTCTTCGACGCGGAAGGCGAGCTGACGGAGTTGTCGCTCGAGCTCGCATCTCGCGAGAGCGGCGTGTCCGCCGTCGTCCTGCGCACGCTCGCGTGCAGCGTCCGCGCGACGCCGGTCGAAGCGTTGCGCGCCGCCGCCGCGAACGCACGCTTCACCCGCGGCACGCGCGCATGCGACACCGAGCTCGACGTGCGTTGGTCGGCGCTGCCCGACGGCTCGACGGCGGTGCAGGGCGAATGCGCGGTTCCTTGCGCCGCTTTCGACTTGCCTCGCGGTGCGTGGACGACGATCTTTCGAACTCCGCCGCAGGCCGTGTTGGCTTTCGACCTCGTGCTGACGCGGCGCGACTGAAACGTGGGCGAGACCTCGATCAAGCAACGCGCGCCGACCGCGGTCGGACGGTGGACGCTCGGACGCAAGCTCGGCGTCGTGTTCCTGGTACTCGCGCTGATGCTCGCCGCGATCGGAGCGATCGTGACGTACCAGGTCGCGTCGATCCTGCTCAACTCGCAGCAGGTCGTCGAGGAGCAACGCGAGAGTTCGTACACGCGCGAGCTGCTGCGCATCGCGCGCTCGATTCGCAATCACGTCGCGCTCCACGACGTCGTCGGTCTGGACGGCGATCCCGAACGCACTCGGATCGTCGAGGAGTTGCTGCGCGACGCGCACGCGTCGCTCGCGATCCTAGCGCGCGGCCCCGGCGGCCAGGATCCGTCGCAGGCCGACCACGCCGAGGCCGAGGCGCGGCTGTTCGACACCGTCGCCGCGTTGCTCGATCGCCTCGACGCCGCGGTCGGCGCGACCACCGGCGAGGCCGAGGTCGATGCCGTCGCCGCGGAGTTGGTGCGCGTCGCCGAAGCCGTGCACGAAGAGATGCGCGACGAAGCGACGCGTTCCCTCGACGCACTTCACGCCCACGGCGAGCGCATGCGCCGCGAAGTCGCGGGGCTTGTCTGCGCCGCGTTCGTGGTGTTGGTCGGTCTGTCGTGGATCGTGCGGCGCGCGATCGTGCGGCCGCTGCGAGCCCTGCGTGACGGCGCGGCGCGCGTCGGTGCCGGCGAGCTCGAGCATCGCATCCGCATCGGCGGCGACGACGAGATCGGCGCGCTCGCGGCGGAGTTCAATCACATGGCCGGCGAGCTCGGCTCGATGCGCGCCGGGCTCGAGGACGAAGTCGCCCGGCGCACCGAGGAGTTCGTGCGCGCCGCGCGGCTCGCGACCGTCGGCACGCTCGCCGCCGGCGTCGCCCACGAGATCAACACGCCGCTCGCTTCGATCGCATCGTGCGCGGAAGGTCTCGAGCGCCGGATCCGCGACGGCACGAGCACGCGCGACGAACAAGCGGAGTACCTGCGCATCATCGCGACCGAGGCTCATCGCGCTCACGAGATCACGTCGCGCCTGCTCGAGTTCGGCCGCCAAGCGCCGGGCGAGAAAGTCGACTTCCGCCTCGACGAGTTGATGCACGAGGTCGAGGTGTTGCTGCGCGCTCAGTTCGCCGGACGGACGCTCGCGCTCGATTTCCGCTGCGACGCGGAACTGCCGCACGTCAACGGCAATCCGTCGGAGTGCAAGCAAGTCGTGCTGAACCTGATCCAGAACGCGATCGACGCGAGCCCGCCCGGTCGACCGATTCGCGTCGAGTGCCGCGGCCGCGACGGTTGGGTGACGCTCGAAGTCGAGGATCGCGGCCCCGGCATTCCGCCCGAGAGCCTCGAGCGCATCTTCGATCCGTTCTTCACGACCAAGGAAGTCGGCAAGGGCACGGGGCTCGGCCTCGCGATCGTCGAGCGCGTGATCGAGGACCACGGCGGAACGATCGAAGTCGAGAACACCGGACACGGCGCGCTGTTCCGCGTGCGCGTGCCGGCGGCGAGACCGAGGACGACGTGAAGTCGCCGCGCATCCACTTGGTCGAGGACGACGCGACGTTGCGCGGCGTGCTCGCGCGCGAACTCGATTCGTTGGGATTCGTCGTGACGGCCTTCGCCGCCGCGGACGCCGCGCTCGTCGCGGCGCGCGGCGCGGCGCCGGACGCGTGGCTCGTCGACCTGCGCTTGCCCGGCAAGAACGGACTCGAGTTGCTGCGCGAGCTGCTCGCGTTCGATCCGCAGACTCAAGTCGTGATGTTGACGGGCCACGGCGCGGTCCCGGAAGCGGTCGAGGCAATGCGACTCGGCGCGCACGACTTCCTGACCAAGCCGGCGCGACTCGACGTGCTCGAGCAGGTGCTGCGGCGCGCGGCGGAGAAGCGTTCGCTCGCGCTCGAGAACCGTCGCCTGCGCCGCGTGCTCGACGGGCAAGGCGCGTTGCCGGAGTTGATCGGCACCTCGACGCCGATGCACGAACTGCGGCGCGTGATCGAGCGCGTGTCGACCAGCGACTTCAGCCTGATCGTCCAAGGCGAGAGCGGCACCGGCAAGGAAGTCGTCGCGCGCACCGTGCACGCGAAGAGCGCGCGCGGCGCGGCGCCCTTCGTGGTCGTCAGCTGCGGCGCGATCCCGGCGACGCTGTTCGAGAGCGAGCTCTTCGGCCACGAACGCGGCGCGTTCACCGGCGCCGAGCAACGCCGCATGGGACTCTTCGAAGCCGCGGACGGAGGCACGTTGTTCCTCGACGAGGTCGCCGAGCTGCCGCGCACCGTTCAACCGGCTCTGTTGCGCGCGCTGCAGTTCGGCGATGTGCGGCCCGTCGGCGCCGAGAGCGTGCGCCGCGTCGACGTGCGTGTCATCGCGGCCACGCATCGCGATCTGCGCGAGCTCGTCCGTGTGGGCGAATTCCGCGAGGACTTGTACTACCGCATCGCGGCGCTCGAGGTCACCGTGCCGCCGTTGCGCGCGCGGCGCGACGACCTCCGCGCGCTCGCGTTGCACTACCTCGCGCGCGCCGGACACGCGACGGCGATCGACGAAGACGCGTTCGACGCGCTCGCGCGCCACGATTGGCCGGGCAACGTGCGCGAGCTCGAGAACACGCTCGAACGTTTTTGCCTGCTCGCCGAGGGCGGGCGCATCGACGCGCGGACCGTCGAGCAGCACCTGCAACGTTCGCTCGAACCGTCGGGCCCGTTGCCGACGCTCGACCTGCACGTGCTCGAACGCCTCGCGGTGATCGAAGCGTTGACGGCGTTCAAGGGCGACAAACGCGAGGCAGCGCGCGCTCTCGGCGTGTCGCTCAAGACGCTCTACAACCAGATCGATCGCCACGGCTTGCGGCCGAAGCCCGCGGGCGACGGCGCGTCGGCCTGAGCGCGTGATTCAACGCTTGCGCGCGATCTCGACCGCGGCACGCAGGCCTTGGCCTTCGAACGTCAGGCCGAACTCGGCGCCGGTGAAGCCATCGAGCGCGCGCGGAAACTTCGGGCCGTCCTTCGGCGTGGCGGGCGAACCGTAGTCGCTCGACGTCATCGCTTGCGCCGCTGCGTCCCACGCGAACGCCCCGCCGCCGGGCGAAGCGAGATGCACGCCCCAGAAGCGCTCGTGCAACGCGACCGGATCTTGATCGGGGAAGCGGCGCTTCCATTCGCTCAGGATCGGCAGCGGCATCCATGCGGCGAGTTGGAGTTGGTGCGAGAGCCCCGGACCGTCGAGGCCGGTGACGAGGTCGAGCGCGTCGCGTTCGACGCGCAGGCCGACGCTCCGGCCGAGCCACGTCGGTTGTTCGTCCGCCGCGCCGGCTTTGCGCGCGTCGTAGCGCTTCAGCGCGCGTTGCAACACGTCCTCGCGCAACGAGAGGATCAGCGCGGTCGGCAGCGTCGCGTAGTAGATCGCGGTTTGCGCGCCCGCGTCACCGAACATGTCGACGCCGTCGTCGACGCCGACGCGCACGTAGGTGTGGCCCGCGAACGTGCGGTTCTCCCATACCGTGATGCCGGGCGCCGATTGGTTCGCGAGGCCGTGTAGGCCGGTCATGAACACGGCGAGCTTCAGCGGATCCTTCACCTCGCACTGGAGCGCGACCGGCATGCGGTAGAAGTTCTCGCCGAACGCTTCGTCGATCGACTCCTTGTTCCCGAGCTCCTTCCAGAACTCGTCGCGGTCCGCGTAGATCGAGATGCCGTCGCCGAGCCACGCGAGCGGATTGGCGCCGAGCTGATCGCCGAACGCGCCGGAGAGAAATCCGGCGACCTGGGACTTCGCGTCCAGCGCGAACGCGAACTGGAACAGCGCGTCGGCGTGCGGATCGCCGGCGTGCGGCGCGAGCTTCGCGTCGCCGCAGAAGCGCTGGAACTCGTTGTAGTCCGTGTTCGCGGTCAACGGCATGATCGTCGCGTCGGCGGCGAGGCGACCGCCTTCGAACGAGAGGCGCACGGCGATCGGGTCGAACACGTTGTTCCAGCGATTCTGGAAGCTCGTGCGGAAGTTGTCGTACGCCTGCTTCTCGCTCGCGCTCACCGTCTCGACTTCGATCTCGCCGAGCGGTGTGAGGAACGGGAGGCTCCCCCACTTCGGCGAACGCACGCCGTCCCTGGTCCACACGAAGTCGGAGCTCAGCGCGAAGTCGAGGTCCGCGGCGGGCGCGCCGTCGGCGAGTTTGCCGGCGACGAGCTCGTCGAGATGCCGCGCTTGGATCTCGCCCATCACCGCCGCCGCGCGCACACGCCGCGAGTCGGCGATGCGCGAACGCGGACCGGCCCAGCGACGAATCGTCGCGTCGGAGAGGACGATCAACGCGCTCTCGCCCGGTTCGCCGCGCTCGTAGCGATCGCGGAACCAGACGTACTCGTCGGCGGCGGCGAGGCTTGGGCCCCTCGCTGCCGCGGTGTCTGCGACGCGACCGAGGGCGGCGAGGGAATTCGAGACCGCGAGCACGTCGCCGAAGCGCGCCGTGTACGACGAGATGCGGCGATCGTCGGTCTTCACGCCGCGGTACTTCGTCGCGCCGAGCGAACCTTCGACTTTCTTGGCGCCGCGTTTCTCGGCCTCGGCTTGGCGGCCGGCGAGGTAGCCCTCGAGCACCGCCGGTTGCTTGCAGTCGAAGAGCATCACGACGTCGGTGCCCGCGCGCACGAACGGATCGAAGCCCGTCAACGCGACACCGGAAACCACCGACGGTCCGAGCAAGCGCGCGACCGCGGAGAGCGGCATGCAGAGTTGTTCTTGATAGCGCTCCTTCGTGCGCGCGTCCTCGACGTCGGTCGCGAAGAACTCGAGCAACGGCGTGCCGTTCCGATCGAGCGTGTCGAGCACGTCGGTCAACGCAGTGAACGACGGGAAGAAGATCGCGTGTTGGTCGCCGGGGATCAGCTTCGCGAGCGGATCGAGCTCCGGCGCCTTGCCTGCAACCAATGCCTTCCAATCCATCGCGCGCGTCGTCACGCCTTCGAGCGTCGAGATCGCGATCGTCGCGGGCTCATCGGCCGTCGCGCGCACCACGCGATCGAGATCGAGGTTCTCCGCGATCGCGCGCGCGCCGGTGAAGAGGTCGAGCGTGTCGTCGAGCTGACTCGCGACGCGGTCGGTCGATGTGAGGTCCGTCGCTTCGACGCCCTGGGCACGACGAGCTTCGCGCACTTGATGGCGGAACCACGCCTTGCCCGATCCCGAGCGCTGCTCCAACCACGCGTAGCAACGCTCCTTCGCCGCGTAGAACCGTTGACGCGCATCGAGCGCACCATCGTCCTTCGGCGCGCGGAAGTGATAGGTGCGTATCGCGGAGAAATCGGGCAGCGGCATGTGCACGTTGCCCGACGGGGCGGCGTCGGATTCGACGCGCAGCATCAGCGTGCTCAACGGCTGCGTCCCGTCGATCGACGTCCGCCACGCCTCGCCCGTGAACTCGAAGTACGCCTCACCGGCGCCGTCGAGGACTACGTACGGTCGGAACGCTTCCTCCTTCCATGCGAGCCGCCAGGGCAGTTCGGTCGGCACCGAGGGTCGTTCGCCGTCGAACTCGAGGCTCTCGAAGGGCACACGGAGGAAGCGCTCGCCGGCGCTCGCGAATGCGGCGAGACCGACGACGAGGGCGAGCGAAAGAACGAGACGAGCGACGACTTGACGATTCATGGAAGTTCTCCGACTGCGATCCGAGCGATCGCGACGGCGCCCATCGTCGCGTTCCGCGCGCGCGCGGCAACTTTCGAATCCGAGGTGACGCGCTAAGCCGCGCCGATCGAGCTCTCGATTCGCACGACGGAGCCCGCCGATCGGAACTCGTGGTTTCCCCAGCGTCCGCGCATGGCCGTAGAACGGAAGCGCGATGTACGCAGCTCTCCAACCCTTCGTCCACGAGGCGCTCGGCTTCGGCCTGATCCTCGTCGGCTTCGTCAGCGGAGCGTGTCTCGGCGGCGGCTTCCTGCGCGAGGACTTCCTCGGCGGGTACGCGTCGCCGCGGCGGCGCTTGCTGCGGCTCGCGCACATCGCGTGCATCGCGCTCGGGGTCCTCAACCTCGAGTTCGCGCGTTCGACGGCGGCGACGAGCGTCGTCGCGTCCTTCGGCTTCGCGTTCGGGGCGCTCGCGATGCCGATCGCGTGCGTGCTGGTCGCGTGGAGTCGGCGGTTCTATCCCGTGTTCTCGATGCCCGTGCTCGCGCTCGTGATCGCAGCGAGCGCGGCGTTGAAAGGAGTCTTGTCGTGAAGATCGGTTTCCTGGCGATGAGCGGCGTGCGCGCGCACGATCCGAAACTGTTGGAGCTCGGGCTGACGTTGCCGGGCTTCGTCGAACGGTCGAAGCAGGTCGCGGCGCTGCCGAGCCTCGGCTTGCTCTACCTCGCGGCGGTGACGCCGCCGGGACACGAGCTCGCGTATTTCGAAGCGCCGCGCGCGGGTAACGAGCCCGATGAGTTGCTCGACTGCGACCTCGTCGCGATCAGCACGTTCTCCGCGCAGATCTTCGAGGCGTACGCGATCGCCGAACGTCTGCGCAACGCAGGCGTCAAGGTCGCGATCGGCGGTTTGCACGCGACGGTGCGGCCCGAGGAAGCGCTCGCCCACGCCGATCACGTCGTCGTCGGCGAGGGCGAGAACGTGTGGCCCGCGGTCGTGCGCGCGGTCGAACGTCGCGAGCCCGGCCGCATCTGGCGCGCGAGCGACTTCGAGCCCGTCGACGTCGCGAACTTGCCGGTGCCGCGTTACGACCTGCTCGGCGCGCGGCCGTACAACCGCTTCACCGTGCAGACGTCGCGCGGTTGTCCGTGGCGTTGCGAGTTCTGTGCGTCGAGCGTGATGTTGACCGAGCGCTATCGCCGCCGTCCGGTCGAGCACGTCGTGCGCGACCTGCGCGCGATCCTCGCGCTGCGGCCCGACGCATTCATCGAGTTCGCCGACGACAACACGTTCGTCGACAAGAGCTGGGGCAAGGAGCTGTGCCGCGCGATCGAACCGCTCGGGATCAAGTGGTTCACCGAGACCGACGTCAGCGTCGCGGACGATCCCGAGCTCGTCGACCTGCTCGCTGTGAGCGGCTGTCGCCAACTCCTGATCGGCCTCGAAAGCCCCGACGCGTCCGCGCTCGGCGGCCTCGAACGCCGCACGAACTTCAAGGCGCGCCGCGCGCGCGACTACGAGCACGCGATCGACGCGCTGCAATCGCACGGCGTCACCGTCGACGGTTGTTTCATCCTCGGCCTCGATCGACACGGGCCGGAGATCTTCGATCAGGTCTTCGAGTTCGCGCGGCGCACCGCGCTGTACGAAGTGCAGATCACGTACTTGACGCCGTTTCCCGGCACGCCGCTGCACGCACGGCTCGAGCGCGAGAAGCGCTTGCTCGCGCCCGATCGTTGGGACCTCTGCACGCTGTTCGACGTGATCTACCAACCGGCGCGGATGACGCCCGACGAACTGCGCGCGGGCTTCTACGGCCTCACCGATCGGCTGTACTCGCGCTCGGCCATGCGCGAACGCCGCGGCGCGTTCTTCGAACGACGGCAAGCCGCGCGCGCGACTCGCGCCTGACTACTTCTTCGCCTTGCCCTGTTCGGCGACGGCCTTCTGCAGCGCGGCGAGCTCCTGCTCGTCGGCGAGGTAGAAGTTCCGCTTCGGCTTCAAGTCGTCGTCGAGCTCGTACACCAGCGGCACGCCGGTCGGGATGTTGACCGCGACGATCTTGTCGTCGGCGATGCGATCGAGGTGCTTCACCAGCGCGCGCAGGCTGTTGCCGTGCGCGGCGACCAGCACGCGTCGACCATCGCGCAACTGAGGCACGATCGACTTCTCCCAATACGGCACCACGCGCGCGACCGTGTCCTTCAACGACTCGGCGAGCGGGCGTTCGCTCGCGCCGAGCGAGTCGTAGCGCCGATCGTTCGACGGATTCTGCGCGTCGCCCGCGGCGTAGGCCGGCGGACGGATGTCGTAGCTGCGACGCCAGATGTGCACCTGCTCATCGCCGTGACGCGCGGCGGTCTCGGCCTTGTTCAAGCCGGACAGCGAACCGTAGTGGCGTTCATTCAACTGCCACGCGCGTTGCACCGGGATCCACATCAGATCCATTTCCTCGAGCGCGAGCCACAACGTCTTGATCGCGCGCTTCAACAGCGACGTGTGCGCGAGGTCGAAGCTGTAGCCCGCCTTCTTCAAACGTCGGCCGGCCTCGACGGCTTCCTTCACGCCTTTCTCGGAGAGCGGCACGTCCACCCAACCGGTGAAACGATTCTCCTTGTTCCAATCGCTTTCGCCGTGACGAAGGAGCACGAGTTGTTTCATGACGCTGGCTCAGGAGAGATGACGTTGGACCGCCGCTTGGACGACCGCGGCGAGTTCGTTCGCGCGCGCGCGCATCGACGCACACGCCGCGAGCTTCTGCGCGACGTAGTGCTCGTCCTTGATCGAGAGCGCGTTGACCTTGACGTTCAAGAACGCGCCTTCGAGCGCGGCGGCGAGGCAACTCGCGCCGACGGCGCAGTCGCTTGCGAGGTTCTTGTTGATGTCGGCGGCGCCGGCGGCGGCGAGTTCGAGACCGGCCTGCGCGAGCCGCATCGTCTCGAACGGGACCTCCAACGCGCCCCGCAGCGCCGCTTGGATCGCCGCGGTGCGTACCGACTTCTCGGCATCGTTGGTCTTCGGCAGGCCGAACGCCGCGGTCACCGCGTCGTAGGCCTTCGAATCGGCGTCGACCAGGGCGAGGCCCTTCGGCCGCAGGGCGTCGAGCTCGCGCACGCGCTCGACCATCGCGCCTTCGACTGCCGCGAACTTCTCGCCGGACGTGAAGCGGAAGGCCATACTGACCAACGCCGTGCCGCTGCCGACCAGGAACGCGGCCTGACTTCCGCCTCCGGGCGTCGGCGTGCGCGCGGCGAGCTTCTCGGCGAAAGCCGTGAGCGACAGATCGACCAGTTTGGGATCAGGAGACATTCGCGATGAACGGTTGCGTGGAAACGATGCGGGCCCGAACAGGGCGGGGATTCTATCGACTCGGGCTCGCGGCGATGCTCGCGATCCTCGGAGCGTGCGTCACGACGCCCGTCACCGGACGCAAGGCGTTCAATCCGTTCCCGATCAGCGACGACAAGACGATCGGAGCGCAGGGCTACGCCGAGGTGTTGAAGACGTCGAAGCTCGCCGACTCGCGTCCGGAGTTCGCGATGGTCAAGCGCTGCGTCGATCGTCTCACCGCCGTCGCCGACGATCCGGGCGGGTTCGAGTGGGAAGTCCACTTGATCGACGACCCGAAGACCGTCAACGCGTGGTGCATGCCCGGCGGGAAGATGGCGGTGTACACCGGCATCCTGCCGGTGACGCAGGACGAGACCGGACTCGCGGTCGTGATGGGCCACGAGATCGGACACGCGGTCGCGCGCCACGGAACCGAGTCGATCATCCAGCAGACCGGGCTCGAGTTCGTCGTGTCGTTGCTCGGCGGTCAGCACGCGGACCAATGGGGCATGGTCGGCAACCTCGCGATCTCGCTCCCGAACAGTCGCTCGCACGAATCCGAGGCGGACGAGATCGGCCTCATCTACATGGCCCGCGCCGGTTACGACCCGGACAAGGCGATCGAGTTCTGGCAGCGCATGGCCGCCAACTCCGGCGGGGCGCCGCCCGAGTGGCTCTCGACCCACCCTTCGGACGCGACGCGGATCGAGGACCTGAAGAAGCACCTGAAGAAGGCGCGCGCGATCTACGCCGGGAAGAAGAGCTGGGCGCCGAAGCCTTGACGGCGCAATCGACTGCCTGGTAACGACTTAGAACAACGTCCGAACGCGACGCTAGGGACGCCCCCCCGTCTTTTCTAGCTTCTCACTCGTCCACTGGCTTGCGGAACTTCTTCCGAGGCGTCCGGACGTTGAAAGTCGAGAGTGCAGAGGAACCCACCGCGCTCCAGCCGCGGGGAAGGTCGCTGAAAGGCACCCCCCAACCGCGTGCGAGGAGGCGCGTCGGCGCACCGACCGGACGGTCGGCGAACCCGTGGACCATGCGCTCCGGATGCGCGGGAACGACCCACCGATGAAGGTCGCTTTCGTCACGCCCGAGCTCGACCCGCTGGTGCCGCGCACCCAGCTCGCGGAGTTCTCGCGTGCTCTGCCGCGCGCGCTCGCCAGTGTCCACGCCGACGCGCGGATCTTCGTGCCGCGCACGCAGAACCTGAAGCTCGACGCGCTGAACGAGCTGCGCTCCGTCGGCAGCGTCACCGTTCGCGACGGCGAGACGCGCACGACGTTCGGCGTCGAAGCGGCGACTCTCGACGGCATCCCGGTCGTGATGTTCACGCATCCGACGTACTTCGCGCGCCGCAACGCGTACGGCAACGACGAGGGACCGTACACCGACAACTGGCGGCGCTACGCGGCGTTCTCGCGCGCGGTGCTCGAGAGTCTGGTGCTGCTCGACTTCGAGCCCGACATCATCCACTGCATCGACTGGACGACCGGGCTCTTGCCGATCCTGCGCGACCTCGAATACGCCGAGGCGAAGCCCGAGCATCCCGCCTCGCAATGCGGGACGTTCTTCCAGATCCACAACCTCGCGATGCAAGGGCTGTTCGAGCGTCAGATCCTGACGCACGTCGGTCTCCCCCATCGCTTGTTCCACTTCCACGGCGGCTTCGAGCTGCACGGCAAGGTCAGCTTCCTCAAGGCCGGCTGCGAGTTCGCGACGATCCTCGGCACGCACTCCGCCGCGCACGCGCAGCGCATCCAGGAGCAGGATCGCGGTTATGGGCTCGAGGAAACGTTCCGTCGGCGCTCGAAGGAGCTCGTCGGCATCCCGAGCGGCATCGACTACCAAGCGTGGGATCCGTCGAACGATCCGCACCTCGCCGAAGGCTACTCGCTGAAGGACAAGGTCCTCGCGGGCAAGAAGAAGTGCAAACTCGCGCTGCAGACGCAGCTCAACCTCGACAAGGGCGCGCGCACCGAAGTCGTCGCGATGATCGGACGCTTCGACGCCGACAGCGGCTTCGAGTTGATCTCCGAGATCCTGACCGCGGTGCTCGAACGCAACGTCGAAGTCGTGTTGATGGGCGGCGGCCACCCCGACATCCACGAACGGCTGCGCACGCTCGAGACGACGTTCCAAGGCCGCATCCGCGTGATCGAGGGCTACAACGTGCCGATGGCGCACGTGGTGATGGGCGGCGCGGACGCGTTGCTCTTGCCGTCGCACTACCACCCGGGCAACGCGCTCGCGGCGATCGCGATGCGCTACGGAGTGGTGCCGGTGATCTACGGCGCGAGCGGGCTCGAGGACTACGTCGTCGATCTCGGCACCAACGCGCGAGCGGGCACGGGCTTCCACTTCCAGAGCTTCACGGGCGCCGGACTGCTCGAAGGCGTCGATCGCACGCGAGCGCTCTACAAGGATCCCGAACTCTGGCGCACGACCGTCCTACGTTGCATGAAGCAGGACTTCTCGTGGCAAGCGACCGCCGAGGAATACCTCAAGGCGTACCGTCGCGTCACGCGTCGCACCAAGCCGACCAAGTCCGGCACGCGATGAACGCGGAAGAGCGCGTCGGCATCGACGTCGGCGGTTCGGCGATCAAGGCGGGACGCATCGCGCGCGACGGACAGATCCGCGCCGAGCAGACGTGGAAGACGCCGCACTTCGAACGCGGCCCGGCGCATGTGCTCGACGGCATCGCGGAGCTCGCGCGGTCGCTCGGCGCGCGTGAAGCGCTCGGCATCGGCGTCCCGGGTTTGCTGGAACGCGCCCGAGGCTTCGTGGTCGAGAGTCCGAACCTGCCCGGCTTCCGCGACCTCGACGTGCGCGGCGAACTCGCGCGGCGCTTGGACTTCCAACCTGCGAACATCCGCGTCGAGAACGACGCCAACGCGGCGGCGGTCGGCGAGCTCTGGCTCGGCGGCGCGCACGGCGAACGCGACGCGTTGCTCTTGACGCTCGGCACCGGTATCGGCGGCGGGTTGATCCTGAACGGCGAGCTCTTCGCCGGCGAAGGCATGGCGGGCGAAGTCGGCCACGTCGTGATCACGCCGGACGGTCAACCGTGCGGCTGCGGTCGCCGCGGTTGCGTCGAGCAGTACGCGTCGGCGACCGCCGCGCGTCGACGGGCGTTGGAGGCCAAGCTCCCGCGCGAAGCTCCCGGCGACCTCGAACTCCTCGCCGCCCGCGCGAGAGAGAACGCCGGCCCCGAGCGCGATCTGTGCTTCGCGATCGGCCGCGACCTCGGCCGCGGGATCGGTCCGGTGTTGTGCTTGCTCGACATCCGCTGCTTCGTCTTCGGCGGCGGCTTCTCGGGCGCGCTCGACGTGCTCGAGCCCGGCATCCGCGTCGGCATCGACGAACGCAGCTACGGCGAACGTCAACACGCGGTGCGTCTCGTGCTCGCGACGCTCGGCCCGAAGGCGGGCTGGATCGGCGCGGCCAAGCTCGCGTTCGCGTGAAGGAACGCGGCGGGTTGCGCTAGCATGCGCGCCCCATGACCGGCGCGACGATGATCGAAGTCCGCGACCTCACGAAGACGTACGGAGGCGGGCTCTTCAAGAAGGGTTTCCGCGCTCTCGACGGGATCTCGATCACGGTCGGGCCCGGCAGCGTCTTCGGTCTGCTCGGACCGAACGGCGCGGGGAAGACGACGTTGGTCAAGATCCTGCTCGGGCTCGCGCACAAGAGTTCGGGCGACGCACAGCTCTTCGGCGAAGCGGTCGGCCACGTGTCGTCGCGCGCGCGCGTCGGTTACTTGCCGGAAGCGCATCGTCTGCCGCTCTATCTGTCGGGCCGCCAAGTGCTCGAACTCTTCGGCCAGATGTGCGGCCGCGATCGCGATTACGTTCGCGCGCGCGTGCCGAAACTTCTCGAGCTCGTCGACATGCGCGAAGCCGCCGATCGCAAGGTGCGCGAGTACTCGAAGGGCATGCAGCAACGCATCGGCCTCGCGCAGGCGCTGATCCACGATCCCGACCTCGTGATCCTCGACGAACCGACCGACGGCGTCGATCCGGTCGGTCGCGCGGCGATCCGCGAGGTCGTGCTCGATCTCAAACGCGCCGGCAAGACGATCTTCATCAACTCGCACTTGTTGATGGAGGTCGAGCTCATCTGCGACCGCGTCGTGATCATGGACAAGGGCAAGATCGTCAAGCAGGGGACGATCGCCGAGCTGACGCCGCGCACGGGCCGCGTGCGTTTCGACCTCGAGCCGACGACCGCCGACTTCGAGCGCATCGTCGCCGGCCTCGGCTCCGGCTTCGAACGTCACGAACGCGGCTTCGAGCTCCTCGCGAACGAATCCGAGATCGACCAAGCGGTCGATCGCCTGCGCGCCGCCGGCGTCTCGATCCGCGGCCTCGAAGCGCGGCGCATGAACCTCGAACAAGCGTTCATCGAGACCGTGACCAAGGAGCGCGCGTGAACGCGAACATCACGCGCGCGCTCTTCCGCGACGCGCTCTCCCAAGTCGTCGACAACCGCGTCTTCCGGATCCTCTTCGTGATCCTGTGCGTGCTCGTGCTGCCGACGTTCGTGATCGGCGCGCGCGAGGATCACCTCTCGATCCTGTTCACGTGGGACTACTCGTACGAGGAGGTCTACGGCCTGTTCGGCGGCAACCTCGCCGCGACCGAGCACCCGAACCGCGTGCTGATCCAGGCCGCGCAGAAGGCGCTGACCGACGGGCTCGCCGGCACGTTCGGGATCCTGTTCGCGATCGCTGCGACCGCGTTCTTCATGCCGCGCATGTTGGAGAAGGGCGCGGCGGACGTCGTGTTCTCGAAGCCGGTGTCGCGCTTCGCGTTGTTGATGACGCGCTACATCGCGGGGCTCTTGTTCGCCGCCGTGCTCGCGATCGTGATGATCGGCGGGATGCAGGTCGGTTTCCTTTTGGTCTCGGGTTGGAGCGATCCCGGGTTCCTCTGGTCGATCCCGATCTTGATCTACGTCTTCGCGGTCGTGCACGCGGTGTCGGTGTTGGTCGGCGTGTTCACGCGCTCGAGCGTCGCCGCGATGCTCGTAACGCTGATCTTCTATTCGTTCAACGGCTGCGTGCACCAAGGTTGGTACGCGCTCGAGGCGACGCAAGGGGGCATGACGCTGGACCCGGAGCAGGACGAGGACGCGAAGGTGGACCGCGGCTTGTTCCTCAGCACGATGATGACCGCGCTCGACGTCGCGCACTTCATCCTGCCGAAGACCGGCGACGCGGACTTCATCGCGCGCTCGGTCCGCCATCGCATCGACCGCCGCGGCTACGAGTTCTTCGACGAGAGCACCGACTTCCTCGTCGATCAGCCGCCCAAGGAATTCACGCGCGACCCCGCGGCGACGATCGACGCCGGCGGACTCGTGTGGCGCGACACGGCCGCGCCCGATGCCGCGCAGATCTCGCTGTCGCGCGCGCCGATCGAGACCGCGGGCACCCGGTTCGGCTCGTCGAAGAAGTGGCTGAACGAGCTGAAGAAGGACGCGACGGTGTCCGACGCCGAGCGCGTGTCGGAGAGCCTCGACGAACACCCCGCGTACGCGGTGCGTTGGACGAAGACGCTCGACGGCGCCGCGACACGGCGGATGACGCGTTGGTACTTCGAGAGCGGTAAGTGGCTCTACGTGCTCGAGATCGACGCCGACTCGACGTGGTTCACCGTCGACGAAAATCGCAAGCGCGCCCAGGCCTTCCGCTGGGAGATGACGTTCAGCGAGGCGTCGGGCGGCAACGCGCTCAACTTCAACGCGGGGAGCTCGAACATCGGCCTCGCCCTCGGCCTCGAGAAGCGCTACGGCTGGACCGCGCCGCTCAAGTACAACTACTTCTTCTCGATCGGTTCGACGCTCGCGTTCATCGTCGTCGTGCTGGTACTCGCGCAGTTCAAGCTGAAGCGCATCGACTTCTGATGGAAGCGGCCTGGATCGCCGAGCTGCGCGCGGTCGTCGGCGAGCGCGGGATCGTCGACGATGCGACGCGGCTCTTCGCGTACGAGGCCGACGGCATCGTACTGCTGCGCCAACGCCCCGATCTCGTCCTGCTGCCGCGCACGACCGACGAAGTCTCGCGCGCGTTGGCGATCCTGCACCGCGAGCGCATCCCGATCGTCGCGCGCGGCGCGGGCACCGGTCTCTCCGGCGGCGCGACGCCGGTCGCGGGCGGAGTCGTGCTCTCGCTCGCGCGCATGCGCGACGTGCTCGAACTCGATCCCGTCGATCGCATCGCGCGCGTGCAAGCGGGCCTCGTCAACATCGACCTGTCGCTCGCCGCCGCGAAGCACGGTCTCTTCTACGCGCCCGATCCGTCGAGCCAGCAAGCGTGCACGCTCGGCGGCAACGTCGCCGAGAACTCCGGCGGGCCGCACTGCTTCCGCCACGGCGCGACGACGCAGCACGTGCTCGGCCTCGTGCTCGTGCTCGAGGACGGAACGGTGCTCGATCTGTCGGAGCCGCGCGTCGATCCGCTCGGGCTCGATCTCGTCGGCCTCTTCGTCGGCAGCGAAGGGATGTTCGGCGTCGCGACCGAGCTGACGCTCAAGCTCACCAAGAAGCCGGCGACGGTCGAGACGCTGCTCGCGATCTTCGAGAGCCTCGACGCCGCGTGCGACGCCGTGTCCGATCTGATCCGCGCGCGCCACGAGCCGTCGGCGATCGAGATCCTCGATCGTCTGACGATCGAAGCCGTCGAAGCGAGCGTCTACGCCGCCGGTTACCCGAAGACCGCCGAGGCCGTGCTGCTCGTCGACGTCGAAGGCAGCGAGGTCGAGGTCGAGAACAGCGTGCGCGCGATCGAGCCGTTGATCCGCGCCCGCGGCGCGATCGAGGTACGCGTCGCGAAGTCCGACTACGAGCGCAAGCAACTGTGGGCCGGCCGCAAGGGCGCGTTCGGCGCGATGGGCCGCATCGCGCCCGATCTCTACGTCGCCGACGTCTGCGTGCCGCGCACCAAGCTGCGCGAAGTCGTCGCGCACACGACGCGCATCGCGAGGGAGAAGAATCTGAAGCTCGCGACCGTCTTCCACGCCGGCGACGGCAACCTGCACCCGAACATCGCGTACGACCGCCGCGACGCCGACGAAGTGCGGCGCGTGCTCGAAGCCGGCGACGAGATCATGCACCTCTGCATCGCGGCCGGCGGTTCGCTGACCGGCGAGCACGGCGTCGGTCTCGAGAAGTTGCCGGCGATGGAGTGGCTCTTCACGCGCGAGGATCTCGCGACGATGTGCCGCGTGCGCGAAGCGTGGGATCCCGACCGGCGCATGAATCCCGGCAAGTTGATTCCGATGCGCGCGTGTTTGGAGACGAAGCAAGCGCTCGCTCGGCCGGAGCACTTGACGTGAGCGCGACGAAGGAACACTTGGCCGTCGAGCTCGCGTCACGCGTCGTCGGCGCGTTGCGCGTCCACCCACGCGGCGCGGAGTTGCCGTTGGTCGTGCCGCGCACGCTCGAAGAGCTCGTCGAAGCCGTGCGCGCCGCCCACCGCGATCGACTGAGCCTCGTGCCGCTCGGCTCGGGTTCGAAGCTCGCGTGGACGCGCGCGCCGGCGAGCGCCGACCTCCTGCTCTCCGTGCGCGAACTCACCGGCATCGTCGCGCACGAACCCGACGACGGCACGATCTCCGTGCGCGCGGGCACGACGATCGCCGACTTGCGCGCGAAGGCGCGCGCCGGCGGACATTGGTGCACGCCCGACGTGCCGAATCCGTCGCGCGCGACGCTCGGAGGAACGTTGAGCCTCGGTCTCTCCGGCGCCGATCGCACGCGGCTCGGTCCGGTGCGCAATCACGTGCTCGGCATGAAGGTGGTGCTCGCCGACGGCGCGATCGCGAAGAGCGGCGGGCGCCTCGTCAAGAACGTAACCGGCTACGACCTGCACCGGCTCTACACCGGTTCGCACGGCACGCTCGCGGTGATCGTCGAAGCGGCGTTGCGTCTCTTCCCGTTCCCAGAGAGCGAGGCGTGGTTCGAGCGCGAGCACTCGAGGTTCGACGCTGCGCTGGCGACCGCGCTCGCCGCGAGCGAGCTCCCGATGCGTTGGCTCTCGCTCTCGCTCGCGCGCACCGAGAATCGTTGGCGCGTGCGCGCGCGGCTCGCGGGCAAGACCGCCGTCGTCGCGCACGAAGTCGGCGTCGCGCGCGCGCTGCTCGGCGAGCCGCTCGGTCGCGACGCGCGCGCCGCCGAGCTCGCCGACGCGCACCGCGACGCCGATGCGACGACCAAGCCGCGTTTCGCGCGCATCGCGTGCCGTCCGTCGCGCATCGCCGACGTCGCGCGCACTCTCGAACTCGAACGCGGCGAGAATGCGGTGACAGTCGAGCCGACGATCGCGACGTTTGCCGTCGAACTCTCCAATGACGCGCGCACGGTCGCCGCGCGGCGCCCGGCGTTGCATGCGCTCGGCGCGAGCCTCCACCTCGTCGCGCCCGACTCCGACGTCGAGCCGTTCGACGCGGTCGGTCCGGAGCTCGCGTTGATGCGTCGCTTGAAGGACAAGCTCGATCCCGACGGCACTTTCGCGCGCGGCCGTTTCGTCGGAGGCCTCTGATGAACCTCGCGGATCCGAAATCGTTGGTCGAGTACGCGGCGACGCTCGACTGCATCCATTGCGGTCTCTGCTTGCGCACGTGCCCGACGTTCCAGTTGACCGGCAACGAAGCGTCGAGCCCGCGCGGCCGCATCTACTTGATGCGCGGCGTCGCCGAGGGTGAGGTCGCGGGCGACGATCCCGTCTACCACGAAGAGCTCGAGTTCTGTCTCGTCTGCCGCCACTGCGAGAGCGTGTGTCCGGCGGGCGTACGCTTCGGCGAGATGATGGAGATCGCGCGCGATCGCTCGGCGCACACGGCGAAACGGCCGTTGCTCGAGACGCTCGCGCGTCGCATCGGCTTCGACGTCGTGCTCCCCAACCGCGCATTGATGCGCCTCGCGATGAGCTTGCTCGGCTTCGCGCAGCGCAGCGGCGTGCTCGCGCGCGTCGCGCCGCTCTTCGGCGCGCGCAAGGATGCGTTGCTCGCGCTCCCCGCCGTGCCGCCGACGTCGGAGCGCGAACCGCTCGGCCTTCGCAGCCCCGCGCGCGTGCTCGAGCGCGGCGAAGTGACCGTCCTCGAAGGCTGCGTGATGCCGGAGCTCTTCGGCCGCGTCAACCGCGCGACGGTCGAGACGCTCGGCGCGATCGGCTTCACGACGCGCGCGTGCGGAACCCACGCGTGCTGCGGAGCGCTCCACGCGCACAACGGCGAACTCGAAGGCGCGCGTTCGCTCGCGAAGACGACGATCGCCGCGTTCGACGGCGTCGCGGACCAGGGCGGCGAGCCGCTGCCGATCATCGTCAACAGCGCAGGCTGCGGCGCGCACATGAAGGAGTACGGACGCCTGCTCGCCGACGATCCGGCTTGGCGCGAGCGTGCGTCCGCGTTCTCCGCGCGCGTTCACGACTTCTCCGAGTTCGTCGCCGCCCACGCGCCGCCGGATTGGAAGCCGAGCGTCGATGCAAGCGACGGTGCGCGCGCATTCGGCCGCGTCGCGTACGACGATCCGTGCCACCTCTGTCACGGCCAACAGATCCGCAAGCAGCCGCGCGAGCTGCTCGCGCGCGTCGCCGGCCTCGAGTGCGTCGAGCTCGCGAACGCCGAGCAGTGCTGCGGTTCCGCCGGCATCTACTCGATGCTTCGACCCGCCGACAGCAACGCGGTCTTCGAGCCGAAGCTCGCCGCCCTCGACGAATCACGCGCCGACACGCTGGTGACCGCGAACCCGGGCTGCCAGATGCAGTGGCAGAGCGGCATCGAGCGCGCCGGCCGCAACGTGCGCGTCGTGCACCTTGCCGAGCTACTCGCCGAAGCGTCGCGCGCGAAGTGAGCTGCGTCTAGGCGAGCGGCTTGCGGAAGTGGAAGGCGACGATCGACATGCCCTCGCGCAGGTAGAACTTGTGCGCCTGATGGCGTTGCGTGCCGGAGTCGAGCGTGAACCACGCGCAGCCCGAGCGCTTCGCGAGCTGCTGTAGGTGATCGAGCAGCTCGCGCCCGACGCCGCTCGAACGCTCGCGCTCGTCGGTGACCAGATCGTCGACGTACATGTGCCGTCCGTCGAACGTGTTGACGTAGATGCGATGCACGGCGACGCCGACGACACGGTCACCGCGCGTCGCGATGCACATCCGCGCGCCGTCGGCGAAGACGGGCTGCATGGCGAGCGGATAGTCCGCGCCGAGGTGCGGACGGAGTTGGCGGTGCACGGCCTCGGACTTCGCAAGCCAATCGGGCTCGATCACGCGCCCGGCGTCGTCCGTGATCGCCCGGATCACCGTCTCGTCGCGCGCAGAGACCGCCTTCGACGCGTGCGAGCGAGGGTCGTTCGAGCCGCTCATCGTGCGGCAAAGCCTAGCGCTCGCGCGTCTCGCACGCGCACCCTACGAAGCGTTGCTACGAGACGGAAGACGCGCGAGCACGCCGAACTCAGGGCAGGACTTCGACCGACAACGCGGCCGTGTGGCCCCAGCCCGATCCGTCGGGAGCGTTCGGATCCGCGTAAACGAACGTGCAGTACACGGTCTCGCCCGCCACGAACCCGTTCGTCGCGAGCCACGCGGAATCCAGCGTCACGTCGAACGTGCCGTCGCACGCACCGAGCGTTCCGCCCGAGGCTTGCACTGCGGTCCTCGCCGGACGGAAGACGCACGGCACGGCGCCGAGGATGCCGGTCGGGAACGACTTGAGCGCCGCGGTCTGCAGCGGAGCGTTCGACGCGCGTCCCCACGCCAGGAGCCCGGTGGTCTGGCCGAGGATGCTCGTCGCGGTCGCGTGGAAGTCGCTGCTCGTCGCGGCGAGGTACCCGGTCCAGCCGATCTGCGGCACGCAGCCCAAGCTGTCCGTCTTCGCGACGCAGTAGAGCTCCGGTCGCGGCGGCAAATCGAGCACGTAGGCGGCGCCCGAGTAGAGTCCGCCCGGCGCGAGGCCCTCGAATAGCGCGCCGACCACGACCGTGTCTTGGTCCGCGGCCACCGAGGCACCGAACCTCCAGGTCGAGTGCGTGTTCAATGACTTGAGGTAGTTCGTCTGGCTCCACGTCGATCCCGTTCGGCCGAACACATACACGGCACCGGAGTCCGCCGCGCCGTTGTTCGCTTGGTCGCCGTCGACGCCCGTAGCGTTGCTGTCTTCGCCGCCTGCACCCACGAACAAGCGGTCGCCGGAAACCCATACGGACACTCCAAACGTGTCGTCGCTCCCTGTGTTCGAGGCCTTGACGTATGCCTGTTGGCTCCAGGTCGTCCCGCTGCGGACGAACACGTACGCGGCGCCCGCAGCCGGAGCGCTGTTGTTGGACACGCCATTCACTCCCGTCGAGCTGCCCGACTCCTCGGGCGCGCCGACGACGATGGTGTCACCCGACATCGCGATGGACCCGCCGAATCGGTCGCCGGAGCCGCTGTTCGCCGCCTTCAAGTAAGCCTCTTGGCTCCACACGGTTCCGTTGCGGACGAACACGTACGCCGCGCCGGCGTCGGTGGCCGTGTTGCTCGCCTGGTTGCCGTTGACGACCTTCGCGTTGCTGTCCTCCCAGAACGCGCCGACGACCACCGTGTCGCCGGAGATCGAGGCCGAAGAACCGAATACGTCGTTCGCCTCGGTGTTCGAGGCTTTCAGATAGGCCTCTTGGCTCCACGTCGTTCCATTGCGCACGAAGACGTACGCCGCGCCCGACGAATCCGCGCTGTTGTCCGACTCATTGCCGTTCACTCCGGTCGCGTTGCTGTCTTCCCCCGCGGCTCCGACGACGAGCGTGTCACCGGAGAGCGCGACGGAACTCCCAAAGCCGTCGCCCGAGCCCATCACGAGCTCCGTGTTGGACGCCTTCAGGTAGGCCTGTTGTGTCCACGTCGTGCCGTTGCGCACGAATACGTACGTCGCGCCGGCGCCGGGAATCGCGTTGTTCGACTGGTCTCCATTCACGCCGGTTGCGTTGCTGCCTTCGCCGGCCGCGCTGACGACGAGCGTGTCGCCCAAGATCGCCATGGCGCGGCCGAAGCCGTCGTTCGCATTCGTGTTCGAGGCCTTCAGGTACGCCTGCTGGCTCCAGCTCGTCCCGTTGCGCACGAACACGTACGCCGCGCCGGCATTGGAGGCGGAGTTGTTCGACTGATCGCCGTTCACGCCCGTCGCGTTGCTGTCCTCACCCGTCGCACCGACGACCACGGTGTCGCCGTAGATCGCGACGGCGCCGCCGAAAAAGTCGTTCGCCCCGCTATTGGAAGCGCCGAGCTGGGTCTGCTGCACGAGCGGGTCGATCGTCAGCGGGTACGCCGCGCCGCGCTCGGCCACCGCGAGCACCAAACCGCGCGATCCGAGGCTCAGACTGCATGCGAGCTCGCGCCCCGCCGCGTCGTGCGCGAACAGTCCCGAGTAGGTCACGATCGTCGCGCCGAGTTCGTCGACGAAGGCGACGCTCCGTCCATCGGCCGCAACACGCGGCGCGAGTTCGCCGCGCACCACGAGGCCGAGGACGAGCGGCCCGTCGCCCGCGCTCGGCCGACTCCGAACCGTGAAGCCGTGTTCGAGCCCGCGCGTGTCGTTGACCCACCACTCCTCGAGCACGTCGTCCCATTCGTACGTGACGCGCGTTCCCCGGGCGTCGACGCGGCGCGGATCGCACGTCGCGATCTCGCCGCCGGCGAAGCCGTAGCTCTCGAGCTCGAGCCCGAAGGTCCAACCGCCGTCGTCCGGCCGCGCCGCGAAACCGCGAGCGTCGAAGTGAGTCACCCAAGCTTGCTCAGGATTGCGCGCCACGAAGCCGGCAGCCGTGACGACCGCCGCGTGTCGAGCGGCGTCATAGGCCTCGCGAATGCTCGACCAGTCGCTCGTTCGGAGCCCGTCGTCGACCGTCGCGGTCCGTAAGTCGTCTTGGGTTTGGGCGCGCGCATCCGGAGCGAACGCGATCAGCGCGAGGACGAGCGAACCGACGGGACGAACCAGCGAACGACGAAGCGAAACCAGGTGCATGCTCTCTCCGATCGAGTGACGTGATCGCACGGCGAACGGCTGCGCGAAGATCCCGACCGTTCTAACACACGCCGGGAATCACGGGCGCTTCGGCGCGAGGACTCGCCAGTTCGTCCACGTCGTTCGGCGACGACCGCTTGGTGCGAAGCATCACTTCGGCACGAGAGCCGCGAGCAACTCCTCCACCTTCTTCGGCGACGCGCTCGAGCCGCGCGGGAAGCGGACGAAGCACACCTGCGCCGTCTTCTCGCGCGTCAGATTGACGCGGATCGTGTCGCGCACGGTGCCGCCCGGTTCGTATTCGCGTTCGAGGACGTACGGCGCGCTCCATTCGCGCCACGGCAAGTCGCCGCTGTCGAGGACGGCGCGGCCGCCGCTCGACGGGATCATCTCGGGGCTCGACGGACCGAAGCTCTCGAAGAGCTGCTTCAGCCGCGGCGCCGCCGCCTCGAACGGATAGCGCACGACGAAGACCTCGCACGGTCCATCGCCCGGAGGCTTCACTTCGATCGCGGTCCAATCGAACGGCGTTCCTTTGTCTCCGTCCGGTTTCGCGGGCGGAGGCGTCCTGCGTTCGGGCTCGGGCGCGCCGCCTTCGGGCACCAAGCGCAGGATGAGGTCGCCGTTCGCGAGCTCGGCCGACTCGACCGGCGCGAGGCCGAACGGCAACGCCGACGTGTCGAACCACGCGCCGAGCGTCTCGCGCGCATCGACCGTGCGCGAACGCTGCCAGATCAACGCGCCGACCAAACCGATGAGGAAGAACAACGCGAGTGCGATGCCGAGGATCGGCCCGACGCGCTCGCGTTCCGGAGGAGTCGAAGAGTCGTTCACGGGGCTCCGATGCGAAACGGTTCGAGGATTTCGACGAGGTCTTCGTCGGGGATGCGTTGACGCGTGCGGCTGCGTCGGATCTCGACGGTGATCAGATCGCCGTCGGGATCGGTCGAGACGTCGACCAACAGATTGGACGTCGCGGCCGCGCTCTGGACCGCGCCGACGATGCCGTCGGTCTTCTCGGGCGAGTCGGGTGTCGTGAAGTAGCGTAGGCAATCGAGCTCGCGCCCTTGCACCGTGACCTTACCGCGCAGCGGATCGAAGCGACCCACTGGGCCGACGAGCGGTGCGTTGGCGCTCAGCTCGACTTCTTCGAAGAGCGACTTGCGAAAACCCGCGGCGATCGACTTCGGGTAGCACCACACGAAGACCTCGTCGCTCGAATCCGGAGGTTGGAGCTTCCACACGTCGGCGTCGCCGAACATCGGCATCGCGGCGATCGTCCAACCTTCGGGTTGGTGCGCGACGGTGAGATGAGCCTCCAACTTCGGCCACTGCTCCGCCGGGCTGTT
>JAIOPM010000041.1 GCA_021413885.1 Planctomycetota bacterium | reverse complement strand
CGCGGCGACTGGTTCGGCTACTCGATCGCGAACCTCGGCGATCTCGACGGCGACGGAGTGCCGGATCACGCGATCGGGAATCCGTTGTGCTTCTACGACGACTCGGCCGAGCGTGTCTGGATCTACTCAGGGGCCGACGGTCGCGTGTTGTTCGAAGTGACCGGCGCTCCGAGCGGTTTCGAGTTCTGGTTCACGAAGGTGGCGAACGGACTCGGCGCTTGGATCGTTCCCGTCGGCGACCAGGACGGAGACGGCGTCGGCGAACTCGCGCTCTACGCCGGCTGCGGACGCGTCGAGGTGCGTTCGGGGCGTGACCTGCACACGTTCGCGACCATCGCCTGTCCGCGTTGGAGTACCCAGGATCTCCACCGCCGTCCGATCGCCGGGATGGAGGACGTCGATGGTGACGGCTTCGCCGACCTTGCGGTGGGGAGCTCCATCGTCTCGGCCCGCGATGGACGTGTGCTCGTCACGCTCGACACCGACGCGTCGAAGACGTTCTGTCCTCACCCGCTCGAGCGCGTCGGCGACTTCGACGGCGATTGTCTCGACGACGTCGCGATCGGATTCCCGGAGGACGAGCCCGGCCACGTGCAGGTCTGTTCGAGCCGCACGGGAAAGCGCGTGCTCTGGATCGCCGGACGCAGTTGGCGGGATCGCGACGATCCCGAGGTCGCGGCCGCGGCTGCGCATTCGCAAGGAGACCCGACGTTCGAACTCGGCTTCGGTCAGGCGTTCGGCGACGTCGGCGACTTGAACGACGACGGGCAGCGCGACTTGTTCGTGGGTTCACTCGACGAGCGACCGACTTCACCCTGGTGCTACCTGCACTCGGGCACTACCGGTGCAGTGCTCTCGACCGTCCATTCCGACCACGGCCCTGCGCACCAGCCGTTCGCGCCTGCGGATCTCGACGGGGATGGGCGCCCCGACCTCGTGATGACGAGCGTGATGTGGACCGCGGATGTCATGGCGCTGAAGGACTCATCCGCCGCGCAGCGGTTCGAGTCCGATCTCGGTGTCTACAACGACTGGGGGACATGGGGCCTCGTCGTCACGGTCGAGTCTGCCGGCGACATCGATCGTGACGGCGTCCCGGACCTCCTCGCAGGAGTGCTCCAATACGCCTCGCCCGGACTGCCCGGTTACGTCGTGCTCCTCTCTGGCCGCGACGGCCATACCCTCCGCATCTACGACACGGCATCGTCGTTGGCGAAGATCGGAAGTCGGCGGTGAGCCTCGGCGCGCGGCTGTCGACGCTCCTGCTGCTCGCGACGAGCGGCGCGAGCACGATCGAACGCTCGTTCGGCGACGAAGCGGGTCCGCGAACGCTCGCGAGTCCGCCATGGGATGCCTTCGGGCGATCCGTCGCCAATCTCGGCGATGTCGATGGTGACGGAGTGCCCGACTGCGCGATCGGTTGTCCGTGGGACGGCGATGCAAGTCGCTCGGCGAGCGTCTCGTGCTTCTCGGGCGCATCGGGGCGGCCGGTGTGGACGGTCGACGCGGAGCGGAACGACGAGCGCTTCGCCGCGTGCCTTCGATCCGCCGGAGACGTGAACGGAGATGGCGCGAGCGATCTGCTCGTGTCGACGAACGACGAGCGCGTCGAACTCCACTCGGGCGTCGACGGCTCGTTGCTCGGCGCCGTGTCTTGTCCTCGCGCATTCGCCGCGATCGAGCCGCCCTTCGCGAGTCTCGGCGACGTCGACGGCGATGCACGCGCCGACTTCGTGATCGGCAACGTCGTCTACTCCGGAGCGACGATCACGCCGCTGCGCGTTCTCGCGGGACCGCGCCCGTCGCTCGAGCTGCACGTTTCCATCGCCAATGTCGGCGACCTCGATGCGGACGGACTCGACGATGTCGGCTTCGCTTCCCCGGACTTGCAAGGCGGGTGGCTGTCGTTCGCTTCGACTCGAACCAGCGAATGTCTGCGCGTCGTGCGCGGTTGGTCGTGGGTCGTGATGGCGCGCGTTCAGGTCGGCGACGGTCCGATTCGGCAGGAGGCGATGACGTTTCGCGAAGAGATCTTCGGCGACTGGTTGACGAGCGCGGGCGACATCGATCGCGACGGAATCGACGACGTGCTCGTCGGTGGAGGCCGTCGACGGACGGCGGAGCGTCGCGCGTGGGTGATCTCCGGTCGCGATGCATCGCCGATCGGAGTCTTCGAGCAGGGGTCGGAGCTTCGCTGCGCTGCCGGCGGAGTCGGTGACGTCGACGGCGACGGATGCTCGGACGTCGCGTTCGAGTGGCCGTCGGGTTGGACGCGAGAACTCGGATTCGCGACGGGACGTGCGCTGGACCGACGCCGCGCGATTGCGCAGCTCCCGTGGGACCCGGACCTCGTCATGGAGTGCAGCTCGGAGAGTTTGGAAAGCGCGGGCGACGTCGATCGAGACGGCAGCGACGACGTGCTGGTCGGCGTGAACTGTTCGAGCGAGTTGCAGCGAGCCGGCTGTGTCGTCCTGATCTCGGGCGCGACGGGAGCGACCATCCGGCGGTACGACATGGCCGCGGCGCTCGCGCAGTTGACAGCGAAGTGATGAAACGAGCGCTCGTTCCCTTGCTCGTCGCATCCTTCGCACCCCGCGCGATTGCGCAGGAGTCGGACTACGACTACGCGAACGGAGACCGATTCGGCTCGGCGCTCGTCGAGATCGGCGATCAGGATCGCGATGGTGTGCGCGATCTCGCAGTCAGTTGTCCTGCCGTGTACGGCGAGCTCGGTGGATCGAGGGTCTGGATCTTCTCGGGACGTTCGGGCGCCGTGATCGCGCAGGTCGGCGAGACGTTCGAGTCGTTCGTCGGTCGGTCGCTTGCGAACGCCGGCGATGTCGACCTCGATGGTGCGGACGACGTGGTGTTCTCGGTCGGCGCGGATCGAGCCGAGGTTTGGAGTGTTGCTCACGGGCTGCTGCTCGCGCTCTCGGCTCCGCGCTGGGAGCACATGTTCGAGACCACCGTCGGGTCCCCCGGCGATGTCGACACGGACGGCGCGTCGGACGTCGTCGCGGGCGCGGCGCTGTGGTCCGGTTGCGACGGTCGTCTGCTCCGTCGCCTCGACTCGATCGGCGAGCTTGCGCGCGACTCGACCGCGATGAGCATCGTGCCCGACCTCGACGGCGATGGTTGCAGCGAGTTCGCGTTCGTCGTCGTCGACACGAGCGCGACGCACATCGTCGTCGTCTCGTCGGCAACGGGCGTCGAGCTGTTCCGCACGCCGCCGATCGGAGTTCCCGGCACCAAGTTCGTGCCGCAGGCGGACGGCTCGTATCGCCAAGCACCGGACTTCGACGCGCCGGAGAGGCTCCGCGTGCAGTCCGCTTTCGCGAGCGATCTCGACGGTGACGGTCGGCAGGATCTCGCGGCGTGTTCGATCGAGCTCGAGAGTTGGCGCGTGCTCGGCATCGGAACTTCGTCGAATGCGGCAGGTTCGGTCTTCGAACTCGCCACCGGCCCGAAGGATGGATGGGAGCCGCGCCTGATCGGTGGCCTCGCCAGCGGGCAACCGCCCAATGCGCTGCTGTTGTGCTCGACGTTCATGTGGGTGAGCGCGCAACGCCGTGCGCTCGGAAGCGACGCGATCCGGTGGGAGATCGACGCGCACGACGGCCACACGAGCGAGGCGTGGGGCTCGATCAGCGCGAGCGCATCGGTCGAGGACCTCGACGGCGACGGATGCCGCGAGATCGCCCTCGGCGTCGTGCCCGACGGGGACGTCGGGTTTCCGGGCTACGTTCAGATTCGCTCGGGGAGAGATGGTGTCGTGCTACGTGAACTCGACAGGCGCAGCGCGTTGTTGCAGGTGCACGCGAGGCGTTGAGCGTTCGCGCGCCGCTGCTCTACGATGGGGTGATGGATGCGAAGGCGGAACCCGTGCTCGTCAGCGCCTGTCTGCTCGGGCGCGAGTGTCGTTATGACGGGCGGCACAATCGGGATTCGGCGCTCGAGCGTGACCTCGCGGCGCGCGGCATGACGGCGATTCCGTTCTGTCCCGAGGAGCACGGCGGGCTCGGAACGCCGAGACCGGCGGCGTGGATCGAGACGAGCGGCGCGGCGGCGGTGCTCGACGGGCGTGAGCGCGTGTTGACCGACGCCGGCGCCGACGTCACCAAGCAGTTCGTCGACGGCGCGAACGGCGCGCTCGAAGCCTGCAAGCTCCACGGCATTCGTCGCGCGTTCCTGAAAGAACGCTCGCCGTCGTGCGGCGTCTGCAACACGCATGCGGGCGGCAAGCTGGTCGCAGGCCCCGGCGTCACCGCCGAACTGCTCGCTCGCAACGGCGTGCGCGTCGAAGGCGTCGAAGGGCGGCGCGAGTAGCTCAGCCGTCGGTCGCCGGCGGATTCGCCATCGGCTTGAAGGTCGCCGACGTCGTCGCGGGGAGCGCGAACGAGTTGTTGGTGCGGTCGAAGTCGATGCACTCGTAGAGCCGATCGACGATCAGCTTGGTCGGCTCGAACTCGGAGCTCAGCGAGGCGTTGATTGTCTTGCCCGGATCGATCGTGAGCGCGAGCGGCGAGCTGACGCGGAAATCGGCGTCGCCTTCGAGCTTCTCGAGGTCCCACTCGCCCTTGATCGCCTCCGCGGAAACCGCGGCGCGGCCGGTGCCGACGTTCTCGACCGTGAAGTCGACCGTCCACGTCGTCGCGTTCTTGCGCACGGTCGCGGAACGCACGACGAGGTCGGGGATCACGACCTGATCGAACCATTGGTCGTAGAACCACCCGAGATCGCGCTCCTTGTGCGTGCGTTGCAGTTCGGCGAGCAGATCGCGGATCGTCGCGAACGAAGGCTGCGCCGAATTCGAACGGCGGTTCCAACGCTCGACGAAGTGGGCGAGCCCTTCGAGCACGCGCGCACGCCCGATGCGGCGTTCGAGCATGTAGAAGACGAGCGAGCCCTTGTTGTACCAGTACACCGGGCCTTCGTTCTCGAGTTGCGCGAGCGGCACTTCCTTGTCCGCCTTGCGACCGCGCAAGTACGTGTCCTCCTCGTTGCGCAGGAAGATCAAACGCGCGCGCTCGCCGCGTTTCGCGTCGATCAACACCATCGCGGAGTATTCCGCGAGGCTCTCGGAGAGCACCTGCGAGCCGAGGCTCGCGCCCGGATGCAGCAAGTACGCCCACCACTGGTGCGCGACTTCGTGCGCGGTGACGAAGTACGTCGCGTCGACGAAGCGATCCTTGGGATCGAACTTGGTCAGGAAGCCGATCGACTCCGAGTACGGCATCAACGTCGGGAAGCTCTGCGCGAAATCGGCGAGGCGCGGGAACTCGGCGATCTTCAGTTGCGCGTAGGGATAGGGGAGGAAGCTCGCGCTGAACGTGCGCCGCGCATCCTCGAGCGCGTCGAGCACCGTGCCGACGTTGTACGCGTGATCGCGGTGGTACCAGACCTGATCTTCGCCGCGGCGTTGCGCTTCGTAGTCGTACGCGAGGACCGCGAACGTCGGCACGCGGCCGTCGCTGTTCCAGGTGAAGCGCCGGCGATCGCCTAGGTCCTCGACGGAACTCTGCACGCCGCCGGAGAGCACGACCAGCGGTTTGGGCGCTTCGATGCGCGCGTGGAATTGGAACGCGGAGTCGATGCCCCAGCCGCTCGGCACGAACTCCTCGTGGGAGCGATCGCGCAGCAACGCGAGCTTCCCGCGGCCGTGTTCTTTGCGGCGGTCCTCGTCGCCGAGGAAGAGATCGCCGGAGATCCCCGGCAACGGGATGACTTCCGGCGAGAGCGACGTCAAGAACGTCGCCGACGGCAGGAGAAAGCTCGAGAGCGGTCCGCCGTCGCGACGCAGGCCGGGCGAAGGCGTGCCGCTCCAATCAAGGTGCAGGGTCGTGCGCTCGCCGCGCGAGAGCGGGTGCGCGAGCTCGAACTTGACGATCTCGCCGTCGCGTTGCATCGGCCCGGCGCCTTCGAGCTCGAAGCGGCGGATCTCGTACAGCGGATCGATCGTGAAGTACGCGGTGCGCACCGACTCGGGCCACGCGTTGGTCAACACCAACGTGCCGCGCACGTCGAGGCTCCGCGCGTCGGGGCGCAACGTGATGTCGAGGTCGACGTCGTCGTAGCAGAGGCGCGGTTGCTCGAGCTCGGCGAAGTACTCGTCCTCGAGCGCGAGCGCGTGGGTCTCCATCTCGCTCTTCGTGCCGCGCACGCTCTGCGCGACGAAGATCCCGCGGCCGATGTAGAGCGCCGCGAGAGTCGCCGCGACGCAGATCGATGCCGGCACCGGACGGCGCACGAGCGCGTCGAGCGTCACCGCGCGACGGACCGCTCCCGCCGTGCGTTCGAGCAACAGATTCGCGAGCGCGAGCGCCGCGACCAGCAACGCGCCCCAGTACGCGTGGTGCCAACCGAGCGCGGGCTCCGCCGACTCGAGGTGCGTGAGGTCGGAGTAGCGCCAATGGCCGACGAGCAGAGGATTCCACAGCAGCGAACGCTCGCCGCGGATCACCACCCACCACACGTACGCGCCGCCGATCGCGAGCAACGCGAAGTACGCGAGGTAGCGCGAACGTACGAGCACGTTGACGACCAAGGCCAACGCGCACATCACCAGGATCGAAGGCAGCAGGACGTGCGCGCCGATCTCGAGGTAGGGGCGCAGTTCGACGCGGGCCGACGCACCGCTCATCCACCAACGCACCGCCTGGTTCATCATCGCCGTCGCCGCCGCGAGGCCGGACATCGCGAGGGCGACCGCGACCATCGCCGCGTACTTCGACAGCAGGAACGCGCCGTTCGATGCCGGCGTCGCGTAGAGGATCGGACGCACGCCGTTCGCGTCGTCGCGGTGGAAGACCTCGCCGGTGTAGAAGATCGTCGTGCCCGCGAGCAGCAGGAACAGCGCGTTGACCATCCTCGCCGCGTACTCGGACGAGACCGGGTAGAGCGGCAGGCTGAACGGGCCGTAGAGCCTGCCGACCGTCGCGCCGGCGAAGAGCATCACCAACGGCACCATGATCCAGAGGCTGCGCTCGGCGGCGAGCAGGCGGAGCTCCGTGATGAACGAGCTCTTCAACGTCGCGAACCAGAGGCGCAGTCCGCGCTCCGCGGGCTCGACCTGCGGCACGCGCGCCTGGCCGACCCAGACCTCGTACCGATCGGCGACGGTCGTCTGCGCGCCGCGCAACCAAGCCCAGATGCGCGTGAAGAGCGCGCGGGTCGTGGGCGGCGGCTCGGACTCGGTGTCGAGCTTCGGGTAGCGTCGAATCGTCAGCACGAGAGCGCCGACGCCGATCAGGACGAGGGCGAGACGGTTGAGCACGAAGCCCAGGTCGACGTCGATCGGGTGCTCGTTCAGCCACGCGTTGCCGCGGTCCTTCGCGATCGCCTCGTCGAGCCAGATCATGCCCGAGGGTTCCCAGTACGCGAGCTTGCGCGACGCCGCGTCGCCCATCGCCTGGAGGATCAGGAACCAGCTCACGAGCAAGCCGCTCGCGAAGACGTACACCATCCGCGTGCTGCGGGTCAGCGACCCGATCGCGAAGGAGACGGCGCCGACGAAGAACGTGGGGACCAGCAGGAACCACACGCTGTGCTTCAAGTACGGCCACAGACGCCACGGCAGCGTGAGCTTGTCGTGAGCCGCCGGAATCCACTGACCGGCGATCAGCGCGAGCACGAAGACGGCGTAGATCGCGAGCAGCGAGAGATACCCGCCGAGGAAGCGGCCGAGGACGTAGGTGCTCGGTTTCAGCGGCGTGCCGCGCAGGATCGGCGCGAGCCGTAGACGGTGATCGAGCGCGATCGGATCGCCGCACATCGTCGCCGTGAAGTGCATCAGGAAGAAACTGAACGCGCCGAGCAGCGCCGCGATCGCGAAGTCGGAGTTCGTGCCGAGCTTCGCGCCCGTCGCGCTCATGCCCTCGAACGACAACGTACCGAGATAGAGCATCGCGGCGATCGCGACGAACACCGCCGCGAAGATCCAGAACGTCAGTCGCCGCAGGTTGGCGATCAGGGACGCGCGCGCGAGCTGGACGAGCTGCTCGAAGTGCATCTCAGGCGCTGTAGCTCGAGCCCGAACCCGCGAGCGAGCCTTGGGCCTCGGGCGCGTTGACGAAGCTGAAGTAGACGTCCTCGAGATTCGCTTCGACCGCGACGAAGCCGTCGCCCGCGGAGAAGCTGGTCGCCGGATCGCCGTCCGACAGCACGCGCAGACGAATGCCGTCGATCGAAGGGTTGGCGGAGATCACCGGCAGCCGCGAGCGGTACTTGTCGACCAACGCGCGCGGCACGACTTTCTCCCACACCTTGCCGCGCATCGCCGCGACCGCGTCGCGCGGGGTGCCGTGGTGCACGATCGAGCCGTCGCGGATGATCGCCATGTCGCGGCAGAGCGCGGTGACGTCGCTGACGATGTGCGTAGACAGCAGCACGACGATCTCGCCCGACAATTCGGCGAGCAGATTCTGGAAGCGATTGCGTTCCTCGGGATCGAGTCCGGCGGTCGGCTCGTCGACCACCAGGAGCTTCGGCGAACCGAGCAACGCCTGCGCGATGCCGAAGCGTTGGCGCATGCCGCCGGAGTAACTGCCGAGCCGCCGCTTCTTGACGCTCGCGAGGTTGACGCGTTCGAGCAGGGCGGCGACGACGCGCTTGCGCTCCGAACGCTCGATCAAGCCCTTCATGCACGCGAGGTAATCGAGCATCTGCTCGGCGGTCAGACTCGGGTAGAGCCCGAAGTCCTGCGGCAGGTAACCGAGCACGCGCCGCACGTCGTCCTTCTGTCGGCGCACGTCGAGTTCGTTCAGCGTGATCGAACCGTCGTCGGGTTCGAGCAACGTCGCGACGCACTTCATCAACGTCGACTTGCCCGCTCCGTTCGGCCCGAGCAAACCGAACATGCCCGTTTGGATCTTCAGGCTGACGCCGCGCAGCGCTTGCACGCCGCCGGGGTACGTCTTGCGGAGGTTGCGGATCTCGAGCATCGGGGAGGACTCCGGTCGCTTCGGCGCGTCTGTGCCGGATCGGCCCGGAAAAGCGGCTGGCCGATCGAAATCACGGAGAGCGCGCCTTTCGGTGCACGAAGCATGCCATTTCGCGGCGGCGAACTCTCGATCGCGCCTCGGCGTCTGCGGTCGACGGAACGCGTTCGGTCAGCGCTTGCGCTTCGTCGCCGCCGGCTTCGCCAACGGGTACTTTGCTTCGGAGCGCAGGCGCTTCGCCTCGCGCTTGACGTCGGCCGTCAACTTGGTCACCAGCTCGGCGCGCGCGTCGTAAAGGCGATAGCCCTCGGTCGGCCGCAGGTAGCCGCGCGCCTTCGGGTGCTTGGCGAAGAGCGCTTTCTCGCCCATGCGTTCGCGCCAACGCTCGAAGCGCGCGCGTTTCTCGAGCAGCGCCTTGACCAGGAACGGCATCACGATCGAGTAGTCGACCTGCATGCTCTCGGTCGTGCGCTTGTAGCTGTCCTTGTCGACCTTGCCCCACGTCACCGCTTCCGCGGGCGGGCACGACGACAGCGAACCGTCGGTGATCGGCGCGGTGGTGAGCTGGATGTCGTACAGGTAACCGCGGATGTCCTTGAAGCCGAAGACTTGGCCGAGCGCCGGCTCCGGTTGCAGGTTGAAGTTCTTCGGCACGCCGCCGCCGAGGATCAACGTGCCGAGCGTCTTGGTCGGCGACTCGAGCAAGCCCCAACGGTGGTAGGCGCAGCTCTCGAAGACCTCGCCGTGGATGTCGAGCTCGAACGCGTACGCATCGCCGCACGCTTCGCGCAACGCCCACAGCGCGACCGAGTTCAGGAACACCGAGCCGTCGCCCGGCGCACCGACGAAGATCGGGATCGCCTTGCGCGTGCAGAGCGCGAGCAGGCCTTCGCGCACGCCGTTCGCTTTTTCCTGCGCCGCGTAGCGAGCGCCGAGCAAGTACCGGAACTCCGGCCCGGTCATCTTGCGTTGGAACTCGGGCTCCCTGAGCACCGCGCGGATGAAGCGGTCTTGATCGAGCAACACGTCCTCGTCGAATCCGACGTCGGTGACGCGGATCGTGCGTTCGTCGCGCAGCTCGCCGTCGTCGCCGAAGATCGCGACCTCGTGGAACGGGTGCTGCTTCGCGGAGTTCAGCGCGCGGTGGCCGTCGTGGTAGCAGACCGCGTCGGTGGTCGAGAGCAGGCAGAACCAACCGGTATCGAGCAGCGGCCCGAGCCACGTGTAGTGTTGCCCCGAGACCGTCACCGGCCCCGAGATCGCGAGCGTCATCGGCAAGCCTTCGCCGACCGCTTCGTCGAGCAACGTCCAGATGCGCCGCAAATACGCGCCGCCGAACGAAGGCAGACTCTCCTCGAAGACTTGATCGAGCGTCTCCGTCTCGACGACCGAGCGCGAGACGAGCTCGCGTTTCGCGCCGTCCTTCGAGAGCGGTCCGCCCGGGCAATGGGCACGTTGATCCTGACGAGTCGGCGACATGGGGCGGAGAGTCTACGCGCGTCGACGAACGCGCTCCACACGTCGCGTGCTACGCTCGCGCCGCCATGCAACGCCGCAAGCTCGGCCGCACGAATCTCGAAGTTCCCGTGGTGTGCTTCGGCGCCTGGGCGATCGGCGGTTGGTACTGGGGCGGCAGCGACGATCGCGCCGCGGTCGATGCGCTGCGCGCCGCGCTCGACGCCGGCATGAACGCCTTCGACACCGCGCCGGTCTACGGCTTCGGTCATTCCGAGCGCGTGATCGGCGACGCGCTGCGCGGATCGCGCGAACGCGTCGTGTTGATGACCAAGGTCGGCCTGCGCTGGGACGATCCGCGCGGGCCGGTGTTCTTCGAGAGCCTCGACAACCACAACCGGCCGGTGACGGTGCGCCGCAACCTGCGCCCGGACTCGGTGCGCTTCGAGGTCGAGCAGAGTGCGAAGCGCATGGGCGTCGACGTGCTCGACCTCGTGCAGATCCACTGGCCGGATCCGGAGACGCCGCTCGCGGAGACGCTCGGCGCGTTGATCGAGCTGCGCAAGGCGGGCCGCCTCCGCGAGATCGGCGTCTCGAACTTCACGCCGGCGTTGCTCGACGAGGCGCAACGGATCCTCGGTTCCGTGCCGCTCGCCTGCACGCAGGAGCGCTACAGCGCGTTGTCGCGCGGCATCGAGCGCGACGTGTTGCCGTGGGCGCGCGAGCACCACGTCGGAACGCTCGCGTACTCGCCGATCGAACAAGGACTGCTCACGGGCAAACTCGTGCCCGAACGCAAGCTCGCCGACACCGACCAACGCCTCGCGAAAGCCAAGTTCTCCGCCGAGAACCGTGCGCGGCTCAACGCGCGGCTCGAAGCCGTCGTCGGGCCGATCGCGAAGGCGCGCGGCGCGACGATCGCTCAGGTCGTGATCGCGGCGACCGTCGCGCAGCCCGGCCTCACGTGCGCCCTGGTCGGCGCGCGCAACGCCGCGCAGGTCCGCGACAACGCGAAGGCTGGTGAGCTCGCGCTCGACGCCGCCGAAGTCGCCGCGGTGTGGAACGGTCTCGCGCACTTCGCGTTCGACGGGACCGGAATCGTCGGGCGCGTGCTGAAGAAGCTCGGTCTGTCGCGCTGAATCTGGGACGCGCGCGCGCCGCGATCCTCAACCGACGCGCGCGGCGCGTCGACGTCAACGAGGATGGCGCGTCGCCTCCTCATCACCGGTTGCGGTCGTTCGGGCACCGGTTACCTCGCGACGCTGCTCGGCGAGCTCGGGATCCCGTGCGGCCACGAAGCGCTGTTCGGCCCGCAGGTGCACGCCGACGCGTGCGCGCCGACCTGGCCCGACGACGTGACGTGCGAAGCGTCGTGGCTCGCGGCGCCGTACCTCGCGACGTTGCCCGCCGACACGTTGGTGCTGCACCAAGTGCGCGAGCCGGTCGCGGTCGTGCGCTCGTTCCTGCGCATCCGCCTGTTCGAGGGCAAGAACGTGTGGAAGCGCTTCGCCGAAGCGCATGCGCCCGCGCTCGCCGTCGGTACGCCGTTCGAGCGCTGCGTGAAGTACTGGCTGCATTGGAACCGGCTCTGCCAAACGGCGTCGATGGTCAGCCACGTCGCCTACCGGCGCCGGCGGCTCGAGGACGTCGATGCGGAGTCGTTGATGGAGCTCGCCGCCGACCTCGGACTCCCGCTCGCCCGCGCCGAGGTCGACGCCGCTCTCGCGCGCGTGCCGCGCGACACCAACACGTCGGGCGCGAAGCACCAAGACGGTTCGGTGCGCTGGTCCAATTTGCCGCGCGGTGATTGGGGCGCCGAGCTCGAGGACCTCGCCGGCCGCTACGGCTACGCGGGCGAACTGCCCGACGGCTGCTTGCGCACCCAACCGCGACCGCGCGCGGCGTTGCCGGGCTCGGGTCCGGAGCACGAGCGTTCGAAGAGCCGCTGACCTGTTGCGCTCGACGCCCGCCGCGGCGATCCTTGGCGCGCGCTCGCGGCGCGAACCCCCACATGACTCAATTCAACGCCTCGGCTCGGGCCGAATACAAGAAGCAGGACTACGCGCCCAAGCGGCGCATCGAAGGCCTCGAGATCGTGGAGCTCAAGCGCTTCAACGACGACGGCGGCGCGATGACCGAGCTCGGTCGCCTCGACGGCGGCCTCCACAAGCAGTTGCCCGGCTTCGACGTGAAGCAGATCAACTACAGCGTGGTCGAGCCCCTCGCGATCAAGGCCTTCCACCTGCACACGCGCCAGACCGACGTGTGGTACGTGCCGCCGTCGGACAAGCTGCTGCTCGTCCTCGCCGACGTGCGCACCGGTTCGCCGACCGAGGGTCAGATCATGCGCATCGTGCTCGGCGACGGGAACTCGCGGCTCGTCCGCATCCCGCCGGGCGTCGCGCACGGTTGCAAGAACCTGCGTCCGGCGTCGCCTTCCGTGATCGTCTACTTCGTCGACGTGCAGTTCTCGGTCGGCGAAGACTGCGACGAAGGGCGTCTGCGCTGGGATCACTTCGGCGCCGACGTGTGGGAAGTCGAACGCGGTTGAGCGCGTGACGACGTCGAGCTTCGACGTCGTCGGATCAGCGACCGCGCGGCTTCTTCTTGCCGGCCTTCGGGCCCTTCGGCTTCGGAGGTGCCTGAGGCGCGGGCTTCGGCGGAGGCGCGGCTTTCGGCGGCGCCTTCTTCTTGACCGGCGCCTCGGCGACGATCTTGGGCGCTCGCACTAGCGGATCACCGAACGGCGTGTGGGTCGCTTGCGGCGGCGCCTTGCCTGCGAGCAGCGCGTCGAGGACCGGACCGATCAGGTTGTTCGCATGGCTCGAGTCCTCGCACTTCGGATCGTCGTCGAGTAGGCCCGCGTAGCGCAGCTTGCCCTCGGCGTCGATCACGAACGTGTGGCCGATCACGGTCGCGTGCAATCGATCGGCGAGGACGTGGTTCGCATCGAACAGGACGCGCGAGAAGTCGCTCTGCCTCGCCCAATTGCGCACGCGCTCGAGCGTCGCGACGACCCGCGGATCGAACTCGCCGAAGTTGGCGTCGACGCCGATCACCTCGACGCCCTTCGGCGCGTAGAGCTCGTCGAGCATGGCGAGGCGCTTGACCAACACCGTCGACGTCGGCGACTGCATGCCGATGAAGTGGATCACCACGACCTTGCCGCGTTGTTTGCGCAGGAGCTCGGTCCGCCCCTCGGCGTCGAGCAACGCGAGCCCCGGATCGACCTCGGCGCCGATCGCGATCGTCGTCGGCAGCGGCGGTTCTTGGTCCTCGGGCGCGCCGGCCTTCGCGCGTTTCGGCTTGGAGTCCTTCGGCGTGCGCGCGGGCGTTCCGTTGTTCGCGGGTTGCGTCGGCTTGGCGCGCTTCTGTCCGCCCGATTGACCGCCCGGTTGTTGGAGCGCGAAGGCGCCCGACGTGGTCAGCCAACAGGCGGCGAGCAAGGCGAGGAGAGCGTGCGGAGGTTTCATCGGGGACCGGCTACGAGGCACAGAGAGCATAATCCGAAGCGGCGAGACGTGGGGATCGTCCGGAGCGAGCGACGAGGTCGGCGCGCAGATGACGGCGGCGTCAACGGAACGACCTTCCGCACCGAGCGGCGTCTACGTACGCCGGGCGCCGTTTCCGAGCGTCGGACGGACAAAACTGCGGGCGTGCGAACACTTCGCCCGGATACGACGGAGGCTCGGAATCCGTACACGGTTCGTCGTCGTCGACCCGGCGCTCTCGGCCGGCGGGGTCGGACCTACGCGGGCTTCTTCGGCTCGCCGGTACGTTTGGGCTCGGGCGGCGGAGACGGACGTTTGAACTCACGCACGATCGGATCGCCGAGCGCCGCCGTGGTTGCACGTTCGGGCGCTTTTCCCGCGAGCACCGCGTCCAACGCCGCGCGCACATGCACGAGGGCTCGCGCCTCGTGCTCGCCCTTGTAGTCGTCGTCGAGCACACCGGAGTACGCGAACCTGCCCTGCGCGTCGATCACGACCGCGTGCGCGTTGGCCGCGACCGACAGGCGATCGGCGACGTTGCGTTCCGCGTCGAAGCGCAACTTGCCGAGCCCTTGTTCCTCCGCCCACTTCGCGAGACGTCCGCGCGCTTCCTTGGTCGCGTCGGCGCAATCGTCGGCGTTCGCGTCGAGCGCGACGAAGACGACGCCCGCGTCCTTGTAGAGCTCGGGCAGCCGCTTCCACCGCGCGGCCCACGCCGCGGTCGCCTTCGACGCATGCCCGACGAAGAACACGACGACGGTCTTGCCCTTCAACTCGCCCAGCGTCTCCGCCTTGCCCGTCGCGTCGACCCAGCCGAGCGCCGGATCGACCTGCGCGCCGACCGCGATCGGCGCGAGCTTCTGCGTCGAAGGCCGCGCGTCGACCGGCTTGCTCGTTCCGCCTTCGCGCGGCGGCGGCGAGTCGCCCGGGCGTTGGGCGAAGAGCGCCGGGACGAAGACGGCAACGGCGAGCGCGTGGACGAACGGTCGGAACGATTGCGGCATGGGGGAGCTCCTTCGAGGCCTGTCTACGCGGACGACGCCGTCCGCGCGAGTCGATTCCCGCTCTCTAGTCGCCTCGCTCGGCCGAGTCGCCCCTCGAAGTCCGGAACGATGGCTCTGCTCGCGGTCCGCGCGTATCCTCTTCGCCCCTCGACCCTCCGCGGCGCCGTCCGCGGAGCCCGCACCCCGAGAAGGAGATCCCATGAAATCGATCGTGTTCCTCTGCGCGGCGCTCGCCGCGCTCGTCACGTCCGCGAGCTCCGCCGTCGCCCTCGACGAAGGCATGTGGCTGTTCAACAAGCCGCCCGCGAAGGAGCTCCAAGAGCGCTACGGCTTCACCGTCACGCCGGAGTTCCTCGAGCACCTCCAGCTCTCGTGCGTGCGCTTCTCGACCGGCGGTTCCGGTTCGTTCGTCAGCGGCTCGGGCCTGGTGATGACCAACCACCACGTCGGCGCGGACATGCTCGCGAAGCTCTCGACGCCGGTGAAGGACCTGCTCGAGACCGGTTATGTCGCGCATCACTTGGGGCAGGAGCTCGCCTGCCCGGACCTCGAACTCGATTGCCTCTACTCGATCGAGGACGTCACCGCGAAGGTCAACGGCGCCGTGACGGCGGAGATGAACGCGTCCGACGCGCAAGCGACGCGTCGTGCGCAGATCAACGCGATCGAGAAGGAAGCGAAGGAGAAGACCGGCCTCAAGCCCGAGGTCGTCACGCTCTTCCAAGGCGGTCAGTACCACCTCTACCTCTACAAGAACTACAAGGACGTGCGCCTGGTCTTCGCGCCGGAGAAGCAGGCCGCGTTCTTCGGCGGCGATCCGGACAACTTCGAGTTCCCGCGCTTCAATCTCGATTGCACGTTCTTCCGTGTCTACGAGGACGGCAAGCCGCTGCAACCGCGCCACTGGCTCAAGTGGAGCGAAGCGGGCGTGAAGGAGAACGATCTCGTCTTCGTCGCCGGCCATCCGGGTTCGACCGAGCGCGCGTTCACGATGGCGCACCTCGAGTTCCTGCGCGACGTGCGGCTGCCGTTCGGTCTCGCCGGCATCTTTCGCAGCGAGGTCTGGCTCAAGACCTTCAGCGACCGCAGCGAGGAGTGGCGTCGCATCGCCGAGGACGAGCTCTTCGGCATCCAGAACAGCCGCAAGGCGCTGACCGGTCGTCTCGCCGGCCTCCAGGATCCGGTGCTGATGAAGTCCAAGGCGGACGCCGAAGCGAAGTTGCGCGCGGCGGTCGCGGCGAACCCCGAGTGGCAGAAGCAATGGGGCTCGGCGTGGGACGAGATCGCGGCGGCGGAGACGAACTACCGCGCGTTCTACCACCGCTTCGCGGCGCTCGGCGGCACGACGCTCAACCTCGGCTCCGACCTCGCCGGCGTCGCGAAGAATCTGGTGCGCGCGGCGGACGAGAAGGTCAAGCCGAACGGCGAACGTCTGCGTGAGTACTCGGACTCGAGCCTCGAGAGCCTGGAGTTCCAGATGTTCTCGCCGGCGCCGGTCTACCCGGACCTCGAGATGCACAAGCTGGCGATGCGTCTGTCGTCGATGGCGGAAGTGCTCGGCGCGTCCGACCCCGCGGTCGTCGCCGCGCTCGCCGGCAAGTCGCCGCGCGCGCGCGCCGAGGAACTGGTGCGCGGCACCAAGCTCGCCGACGTCGCGGAACGCAAGCGTCTCCACGCCGGCGGCAAGGCCGCGCTCGACGCGTCGAACGATCCGTTGATCGGGCTCGTCAAGGCGCTCGACGCCGAGTCGCGTCAACTGCGCAAGCGCTACGAGGACGAAGTCCAATCGGTCGAACGCGCCGCGTACGCGAAGATCGCCGCGGCAAACTTCGCGGTCTACGGCGACAGCGTCTACCCCGACGCGACGTTCACGCTGCGCTTGTCGTACGGCAAGGTCGCGGGCTACGACGAAGGCGGACACCACGTCGACGCGTTCACGCAGCTCGGCGGGATGTTCGAGCGCGCGAAGGAGCGCGACGAGGCGTATCCGTTCGGCGTCCCGGCGAGCTGGAAGCGCGCGAAGTCGAAGCTCGACCTCACCGTGCCGTTCGACTTCGTCTCGACCGTCGACATCATCGGCGGCAACTCGGGCTCGCCGACCGTCGATCGCAATGGCGCGGTCGTCGGCCTGATCTTCGACGGCAACATCCAGAGCTTGGTGTGGGACATCGCGTACGACGACGTCCAAGGCCGCGCGGTGTCGGTCGACGCGCGCGCGATGCTCGAAGTCTTCCGCAAGGTCTACTCGGCGAACGAGCTCGCCGACGAACTGCTGCGCAAGAGCACGCCGCATTCCTGAGCGCGCCGCGGCGCGAACGACGACGGGCTCGGGTCCTGGACCCGAGCCCGTCGTGTTTTCAGGCGCTCGTCGACAGCCGCGACGCAGCGCGTTCCGACCTCAGGGCGTGTACTCGATGTTCACGGTCACGGACTGGGTCGCCATCTGACTCGTCGCTTGGTCGCCGACGCGCGTGGTGCGCAGCGTGACCTGCACCGGGATCTCGAACTTGCCCGCGACGCCGTGGTCGGCGAACGCGATCGGCAGGACCTCGCGGATCGACGTCGCGTGCTTCTCGCCCGGCAAGCCGACCTCGGCGCGGAACGCGCGCCAGCCGTCGACGGCGGTGTACCGCATCTCCTCGGGATCGCAGCTGATGCTGAGCGCATCCTCGCGCACGCCCGCGTCGACCAGGATGTCGAGCGTCACGCACACGATGTCGTTGCTCTGCGCGACGGCGAACTCGGCGTTGCCGCGGACCATGAAGCCGTTCTTCGCGAGCAGCGCCTTCTCCTCGTCGGTGATCGCCGCTTGGTTGTCGAGGTTGCGAAGCTCCGGTCCGCGCGCGCCCGTCGCCGCGACTTGGACCGACGTCGCGCCCTCGATCTTGGTCTCCGGCGCGTAGGTCTTGCCGTCGCCGAGCGCGAGCGTCAGCGCGGTGGTGAAGTCGTACTTGCCGACCGCGGCCGCCTCGGGGACGTGAAAGCGCAGGCGCATGCCGCCGCGGCCGCCGAGGTCGACGACGTCGCCGTGCACCGGGTCCTTGCGTTTCTGACCGCGCAGCGTCCACAGCGTGCTGTTGCGTCGCCATTCCTTCGGACCGGTGATGTCGAAGCGCGTGCGCGGCCCGTTCGGCGAATGCGGCGAGGTGAAGACCTTGCCCTTCTCGACTTCGTACGCGGCGACCACGTCGACCCAACCGCCGGGAGCGACGATCGGCGGATCCGTGCGGACGGTGACCTTGATCGGATCTTGGGCGCGCGTGGACGCGGTCGGCGCCTGTTGCGCGGGCACGGCCGGCGCTTGCGAACGCACGGACGCGATCGGTTCTTGCGCGCGAGTGCACGTCGCGAGGAGGACGGTCGGGACCAGCGGGAGGAGGAGGCGACGGATCATGGGCTCGTGGGATCGTGCGGCGTCGAGGGCCGCGTGGCGCGAAACTTCAGGAGGGGGTCGCGGGCGCGAGGCATCGCGTCCGAGTGTGGAGCAGGATAGCGGTTCGCCGATCGCGACGAACTTTCGTCTCGCGCGCCGCGTTTCGCGCGGCGCGTACGCAGCGCGGACGCCGAACGTTGGCGCGCTCAGCCCGCGGTTTCGGCGAGGCGCCGAGAACGTAGCTGCCCGCAACCGCCGTCGACGTCCTGGCCGGCGCTGTCGCGCAAGGTCGCGAGCACGCCAGCGCGTTTGAGGGCGCGCACCCACGCGATCGCGCGTTCGCGCGGCGTCCGGCGGAACGGAAAGCCCTCGACCGCGTTCCAGCCGATCACGTTGAGGATCCCGCGGCGACCGGAGAGCAGCTCGATCGCGCCCTCGAGGTCCGCGTCGGAATCGTTGACGCCGTCGAGCAACGTCCATTGGTAGAGCACCGGCCACGTCACCGCGCGCGCGTACGCGTCGGCGAGTTCGACGAGTTCGCGCACCGGCACGCGCGGCGCGCGAGGGAGCAGCTCGGCGCGCTTCGCGTCGTCGGCGGAATGGAGCGAGAGCGCGAGCGCCGGTCGCACGCGAGCCTCGTTCAAGCGTTCGAAGACTCGGCCGTCGCCGACGGTCGAGAAGACCAAGCGCTTGTGGGCGAACTCGCCGTCCTGGCCGAGCCGTTCGATCGTCGCGAGGACGTTCCCGAGATTGTGGGCCGGTTCGCCCATGCCCATGAACACGACGCGATCGACCGCTCTCACGCGGCGCGCGAGCACGACCTGTACCAGGATCTCGTCGACCTCGAGGTTGCGCGCGAGCCCGCCCTCGCCGGTCTTGCAGAAGCGACAACCGACCGCGCAGCCGATCTGCGACGAGACGCAGAGCGCGTTCCGGGGCAGCAGCACGGTCTCGACGGTCGCTCCGTCGGCGAGCTCGATCAGCAAGCGCGTCGCGTCGTCGGCGCCGGGATGGATCGACGCGACCCGGGCCGCGCGCGCGAGGTCGAGTTCGAATTCGGGCAGGGCCGCGAGCACGCGCCGCGACAACTTCTCGCGCATCGTCGCCGCGACCGTGGCGAGCTCGCCGCCGGAGAGCCACGCGCGCGCCAAGCGGCTCCGCTGGCGCTCGTTCGCGCCGAGTTCCTTCGCGCGCTCGAGCACCGCGGCCAGCGTCACTTCGCCTCCGTGATCTCGATCATGCGTTCGAGCGAACGCCGCGCGTCGGCGATCATCGAGGCTCTCTCGCTCTCGCTCAACCGATCGCGCAAGCCGGTCGCTTCGTCGACCATGTCGCCGGCGAGCACGCGGTTCGCGTCCGGCGGCGTGCCCTTGCGCAAGAGATCGAGCATCCCCGCGAGATGCGGCGGATCGTTGCGGCTCATCGTCGCGCAACCGCAACCGATCGATTGGAACGCGGGATCAGGGATGTCGGCGAGGTGCACGATCTCGACGCCGCGCAGCTTGCCTTGCTCGCGCGCGTTGCGGACGAAGTGGCCCTCGGTGCCGATCGCGATCTTCGAGCCGCGCGGCGCCTTCATCACCGCGTCCCACAGGAAGTTCGTCGAACCTTCGCCGTCGGCTGCTTGCACGACCTCGAGTTTCGATTCGGGGTGGACGAGCACGCGGTACCCGTGCTCCTGCCAATAGCGGACGTGCTCGGGCTTGAAGACGGTGTGCACGCCGCAGAACGCGCCCCACAGGATCATCTGCGCGCGATCGAGGGCGCCGAGTCCGCCGGGCACGACCTTGTCGTCGATCTTGAACGCGCCGCGACCGATCTGCGGATCGGGCAACGCGACGACGCGCGCGAGGTCGAGGCCGAGCTTCTTCGCCGTGTTGCGCCCGAGGTGTTGATCGGGGACGAAGAACACCTTCTTGTCCTGCGCGAGCGCCCAACGCACGACCTTGTGCGCGTTCGAGCTGGTGCACACCGCGCCGCCGGTGCGACCCGCGAGCGACTTCAGCCGCCCGCCGGTGTTCATGTAGGCGACGACGACGAGCTCGTCGCCGTAGCGCTCGATCAGTTGCTCGGCGACCGGCAGGACCATGTAGTCCTTCGCGAGCATTTCCATCGTGCAGCCCGCTTTCGGATTGGTGATCCACACCGACTGATCGTCGTGCGCGAGGATCGCGATCGCTTCCGCCATGAAGTGGACCGCCGATTCGACGATCACTTTCTTCTCGGGGTGACGCGCGGCTTGGAGCGCGAGCTGATAACTGTCGGCGACCGAACCGCCGTAGCGCTCGACGAGCTTGACGATCTCGCCGCCCATGTAGAAGTGCGCGACCAAGAGCAACGTGTCGCCGAAGTGCGCCTGCGCCGGCTTCACGTACCGGTCGAGCCATGGCAACACCGAGCTCGGCTTGCGGTCGGGCAGCGCGAGGTACTCCTCCGCGTACGGCTTGAACTCGGCCTGGTACCAATCGAGCGGCAGATCGGTCTGGCAGATCGGGATCTCGGGCTGGAGGACGATCCCGGAGCTCTGGAGCGCGGTGGGGGACACTCGTGTTTCCTGGTGCGAAGCGACTTCGGACGAGCATAGCACGCGAGGCATGCGCTCGAAGCTCGACGCGAGGCCCGAAGGATTTGCGCGGTCCGCTCGACCTGCGACCGGATCTCGGCCGAAAAGCCCTCGGCCCCAGTCTGGCTCGCATGTCGAACTTCTCCAGTCTCCGCGTCCTCTGTTCCGTCGTCGTGCTCGTCTCCGCGGTCGCCGCGGGGACGCCGAATGCGACCGGTGATCGCGGCACCAAACCGCCGAGCGCCGCGCCGTGGAAGATCGAGCGTTCCGTCGTCGTCGCGCGCGGTCAATGGACGCTCGCGACCGACGACGCCGCGATCGTGATCGACGGCGCGCGCGGCGTGGTGCTCGACCTCGGCTCCGCGCACTTCCAGGGCGCCGCGACCTCCGACGATCCGACGCGCGCGCGCGGCATCGGCATCCTGGTGCGCAACTCCCGCGACATCGTCGTGCGCGCGGGCGAGCTCTCCGGTTACCGCACCGCGGTGCGCGTCGAGGACAGCGTCGGCGTGACGCTCGAGGCGCTCGACGTCCACGATCTTTTCGCCGCGCCGCTCGCGTCGAGCGACGCGCTCGCGAGCCCGGCCGACCAACTCGAGCGCCGCGATCCGCGCGCCTTCGAACAAACCGGTGCCGCGTTCGCGGTGCTGCGCTCGAGCGGCGTGAAGCTCCGCAATTGTCGCGCGCGCCGCGGCACGATCGGCATCGCCGTCGTCGATGCGCCCGCGATCTCGATCGTCGACGGCGACATCGCCCATCAATCCGCGTTCGGCATCGCGCTCTGGCGCTCGCCGGAAGCGACCGTCGCGCACACACGCGTCGAAGCTTGCGCGCGCGGCTCCGCCGGCGAGTTCTGGCGCGGCGGCCAAGGCTCGGCGGGTCTGCTGGTCGTCGACTCGCCCGGCGCGCGCGTCGGCGAGTGCGCGATCACGCGTTGCGGCACCGGCGTCGTCGCGCTCGGCGCGAGCGCGGGGCTCACGCTGGTGCGCACCGACGTCTCGTGGCCGATCGAACACGGCGTCGAGCTCGTCGGCATCGACGACGCGAACTTGATCGAACTCTTCGCGCGCGGCGCGGGCGCGAACGCGTTGCGCCTAGAAGGCGGCTCGAAGGCGCGGATCGTCGAGTGCATGCTCGAGGGCGCGCGCGGTTCCGCGGTGTCGCTCGAGGGCGCGAGCGAAACGTCGCTCGTGCGCAATTGGATCGCGGGCTCGACCGTCGGACTCTCGGCCGTCGACGCGCGCGGCGTGTTGCTCGCCGCCGACGGCTTCGGCGACAACGGACTCGACTGGGCGCTCGATCGCTGCGCCGGATTGATGACCGTCGACAACGTCTTCGATCCCGAGAACTCGCTGCACGTCGCGGACACCGAAGCTCAGGTCGCCGAACACGAGCGCGCGCGCGTGCGCGGCATCGGCGGCGCGATGCCGAGCGGTCGCCTGCAAGGCTGCGAAGTCGTCGACCTCGACGTCGAACGCCTCGGCGCGCTCGAGGCCGCGGTCGGGGCGCTCGACAAACGCTTCGAGGGCAAGAACGCGGTGCGCAAGAGCGTCGAGCCCGAGCAGCCGCTGGTGTTCGATCGCTTTGGACCTTGGGATCCGCGCGGACAGCGCGCGCGTCCGCTGCCGCGTCCGAAGGGCGGTTTGTTCGGCACCGCGAACTGGGACGCCGCGTGGTTCTCGTGGGCCGACGGCCCCGATCCGCGCGGCGTGTCGGAGGCGCGCGCGCAGTGGCGCGAGCTCAGCCTCGCGCCGCTCGCGCGTCGCACGGTAGGCGCCTGGCTGACGCCGTTCGGCGAAGGCGAACGCTCCGCGGAGTTGCCGAGCGACAAGCTCGGCCTGGTCGCGCGCACGACGCTCTCGGTCGAGGGCGGTCGCTACCGCGTGAACGCGACGTCTGACGACGGCGTCGCGTTGCGCGTCGACGGCGTGACGGTGCTCGAGAATTGGACGTGGCACGGCGCGACCGTCGACCGCGCGGAGTTCGTGCTCGCGCCGGGCGGGCACGTGTTCGAGCTCGAGTACTTCCAGGTCGACGGGCCGAGCGCGCTGGAGCTCGAGCTCGATCGCCTCGGACCGTAGCCGCGCGCTCGATACGCAGGCCTTGCGCGTTTCGGTGCGTGGTGCGCCGACATTCGTCCATCTTGGAAGGCGTCGATGGCGAACGCACTCCCTCCGGCGGCGAGCGAGCTCCTGGCGCAGACGCGTTGGGTCGAGACCCTCGCGCGTTCCTTGGTGCGCGATCCGGAGGCGGCGCGGGATCTCGCGCAGTCGACGGTGCTCGCGGCGCTCGATCGACGCGTCGATGTGCGCGGCGACGGACGCGCGTGGCTTGCGCGCGTGTTGCGCAATCGCGTGCGCGAGCGCGTTCGTCGCGCCGCGTTGCGCGTCGAGGCCGAGCGGCGCGGCGCGCGCACCGAGGCGTTGCCCGCGACCGACGAGTTGGTCGAGCGCGCGGAGTGCCAACGGCGAGTCGTCGCCGCGGTGCTCGCGCTCGACGAGCCGCACCGCGGCACGCTGCTCCTGCGCTACTTCGAGGAGCTGTCGCCCGAGGAGATCGCGCGGCGTTCAGCGACGCCGCTCGCGACGGTGACCAGTCGGATCACGCGCGCGCACGCGAAGTTGCGCGAGCGCTTGGCTCGCGAACGCGGCGACGCGGATTGGCTCGCGGCGCTCGCGCCGCTGTTCGAACGCGCTTCCTCCGCGCCGGTTCCAACGGAGATCTTCGTCATGGGTTCCACATTGAAAGGGATCGTCGCGGTCGCCGTCGTCGGCCTCGCGGTGTGGTGGTGGACGTCGCGCGCCGCACCGACGGCGGAAGTCGTCGACGTCGGCGCGATGGGCGATCGCGTCCTCGCGACTTCCGCCGCGGCGACGGCGAGTTCGACGCTCGCGTCGACGTCCGCTCCCGCACCGCGCGCGGCGGTCGAGAGCTCGAGCTCGGTCCCGGTGAGCGCGCCGGCCGTCGAGACCGCTCCCGCGCCGATCGTCCCGCCCGCGCCGACCGGCGGCCGCATCTTCGGCCGCGTCTTCCGTCCCGACGGCGAAGCGGCGAACGAACGGCGCGTGCGGTTGATGCGGATGGGCGGGCCCGAGCTCTTCGAGACGTGCGATGCCGAAGGCCGTTTCGATCGGCGCGAGCTCGCGCCCGGCGTGTGGTCGCTCGCGTCGTGGCCCGACGAGAAGGAGCTCGCGACCCTCGGCCTCGCCGACGAACCGACGCTCGGCGGCATGGTCTACATGAGGCAACGCACGCTCGACCTCACCGCCGGCGCGGAAGCCGAAGTCGTGCTCGGCGCGAAGCCGACCGACGGCGTGCGCGTCCACGGACGCGTTTCGGCGAACGGCAAGGGCGCCGAGGGCTACATGACGTGGTTGCCCGACGGCCGCGATTCGATGGATCGCCAGCAGCTCGCGGCGTACCGCGCGGACGGCGGGTACGAGCTCGTGCTCGACACGCCCGGTCGCTACCTCGTGATGGTCGTCGTCGGCTTCGCGCGTTCCGAGTTCGTCGTCGACGTTCCGCGCGCTCGAGAGTTCGATCGCGACTTCGAGCTCCCGACCGGCGTCTTGCGCGGCGTCGTCACGACGGCGGAAGGACGTCCGGTCGTCGGCGCGAAAGTCGACCTCGTGCCGACCGGCGGTCACAGTCCGCACGCGCCCGCCGCGAACGTCGGCTTCGAGATTCCGACCGACGAGGAGGGCGCGTTCGAGTTCGTCGCCGTCGCGCCCGCAACGTACGCGTTGACGACGCACGGCGGGAAGCTCGACGGCGAGCTCGACGCCGGCGCCGCGCGGCGCGACGGCATCGTCGTCGCGGTCGGCGTCGCGAACGAAGACGTCGCGCTCTACGTCGTGCCGGCTCGAGCGGTGCGCGGACGCGTCACGAGCGACGGCTCGATCACGCCGCGCGGCTACGTCTTCGTGTTCGACGCCGAGGGCCGGCCGCTCAATCCGCTCGGCGGCGTCCTCGCCAAGGGCGGCGCGTTCGAGCTCTGCGCGCTCGCTCCGGGCGAGTACGCGGCGGTCGCGGCGTGCGGCGAGAGCTGGAGCGCGCCCGTCGAGTTCGTCGTCCCGCAGGAAGGCGCGGCGGAGCCGATCGAGCTCGTCCTCGCACCCGCCGCCAAGCTCGTCGTCGACATCGCCGGCCGCGAGCCCGCGTGGATCGAGCCGTACGACGCGCAGGGCCGCGCGTTCGGCGCCGTCTTCGACATGCTGGTGTTCAACCGCTCGGTCAACCGCGATCTCTCGACGACGTCGTTCACGTACAGGCTTCCGCCGGGCGAGTGGGAGATCGCGCTCAGCCCCGCGATCGGCGCGCCGCGGCGCGAGAAGCTCACGCTGCGCGCCGGCGAGACGTCTCGCCTCGAGCTCGGCACACGCTGATTCTCCCGAAATCCGCGTTGCGTTCGGGAAGTTCGCGCCAAGCAGAGGCGTGAACCCGCACCGCTCGACCGCCCTCGAACCGTTCGTGCCGTCCCCGGACGACCCGTGGGACCGCGCCAAGGCCGCTCACCTGTTGCGCCGCGCCGGGTTCGGCGCGCGCCCGCGCGAGGTCCTGGCGTTGTTGCGGCTCGAGCCCGCCGCGGCGGTCGCGAGCCTGGTCGATTTCCCCGACATCGACGCCGAGCTCGAGGCACAGATCGCGCTCGAGGGCGGTTGTCTCGGCGAACTCGACAACCGCAATCGCATCGGCGAACGCCTCGGAGAGAACGCGCGCGTCTGGTGGCTCTACCGGATGGTCAACGGTCGCCGGCCGTTGCACGAGAAGCTCACGCTCTTCTGGCACGCGCACTTCGCTTGCCGCGAGAACGAACTGCTGCCGACGCCGCTGTTGCTCGCGCAGAATCGCATGTTGCGTCGTCTCGGGCCCGCGCGTTTCGACGAGCTGCTGCTCGCCGTCGCGCGCGATCCGGCGATGCTCGTGTTCCTCGACAACCGCTCGAACGAGAAGACGCGTCCGAACGAGAACTGGGCGCGCGAGCTGCTCGAGCTCTTCACGCTCGGCCGCGGCAACTACGAGCAACACGACGTCGTCGAGTTGGCGCGCGTCTTCACCGGTTGGCGCGCGTCGTCCGGCGAGGAGCCGCGTTTCGCGTTCTCCGCCGCGCATCACGACGAGGGCGACAAGCTCGTGCTCGGCACGAAGATCCGCGGACGCGCGGGAGCGAGCGGCGTCGAGGAAGGCGATGAAGTCCTGCGGCGTCTGGCTCGCGCGCCGAGCACCGCGCGGCGGCTCGCGGACAAACTCGCGCGTTGGTTCGTGTGCGACGAACCGTCGGCCGAGATCATCGAGTGCTTGGCGGCCGAGCTCGCGGGTCGAGAGTTCTCGCTGCGCGAGACGCTGCGGAGGCTCTTCGCTTCGCGGCTCTTCTTCGCGCCGGCGCAGCGCTTCGCTCTGGTGCGCACGCCCGTCGATCTCGTCGTCGCGGCGGCGCGTTCGCTCGAAGTGCAGAACGTCCACTTGCTCGGACTCGAAACCATCAGCGCGCGGATGGGGATGCAGCTCTTGCGACCGCCGAACGTCGCGGGGTGGGGGCTCGGAGCGCGTTGGATCTGCGCGTCGGCCGCGGCGCAGCGCGCGGAGTTCGCACGCGACCTCGCGCAGCTTCCGCACACGACGCGCCGCGTCGCGGGACATGCCGCGCTCGACGTCGAGGCGCTCGCCGCGGGAGCGCGCGAGCCGCGTCGCATCGCCTCCGAACTCGGCGTCCGGATCTTCGGCGTCGAGCCGAGCTCCGCGGCGCTCGACGACTTCGTCGCCGGTCTCGCACCCAACGCCGCGCCGAACGACGTCGTTCGTGCCGCGATCGAGCGGTGGGTCGGCTGCGCGGACTTCGCATTGGCCTGAGGGAGAACTCGATGTTGGATCGCAGAGCGTTGTTGCAGGCGGGCGTGATCGCGCCGTTGGTCGGCCTCGTCGCCGCGCGTGGGCGCGCGGAACGCGCGGAGCGAGCGTGGATCGTGTTCGAACTCACCGGCGGCAACGACGGGCTCGACACGTTGATCCCGTTCGAGGACGACCGATATCACCGCGCGCGACCGACGCTCGCGCTCGAGAAGCGCAGCGTGCTCGCGCTCGACGAGCACTCGGGCTTGCACCCGGCGCTCACGGGCCTGCGCGCGAGTTTCGAACGCGGGGAACTCGCGATCGTGCGCGGCCTCGGTTCGCCGAAGCCCGATCTCTCGCACTTCAAGAGCCAGGACGCGTGGGCGGCCGCGAGCGTCGCCGACGTGCCGCCGCCGAGCGGTTGGCTCGGTCGCTTGCACGACGTCGCCGTCGAGCGCGGGCTGTGGGCGCGTTCGCCGCTCGCGTTGCTCGCGGTCGGCCGCGACCTGCCGCCGCCCGCGTTCGCGACCGAGCATTTCGTCGCGCCGGCCTGCCACGACTTCGCCGCGTTCGCGCGCACGCCGCTCGCGCGCGCCGGCGCTCTCGGGCTCGATCCGTCGCGCACCGAGCGCCTGCGCGAAGCCGAGGAATCCGCACGCGGCGCCGCCGCGGAGTTCGCGCGCGCGGCCGGCACGCGCGTGTTCGGCGCGTACCCGCCGACGGGGCTCGGCGACCACGCGCGCATGGCGGCGCGGGTGCGCATCGCGGGGCTCGCGACGCGCGTGATCTGGATCACCACGCCGACGTTCGACACGCACACGCGCCAACGCCGCGAGCACGAGATCCTGCTCGGCCGCCTCGACGCGTCGATCGCCGCGTTGCGCGACGATCTCTCGCGCGCAGGCCTGCTCGAGACGACGACGATCCTGACCGTCAGCGAATTCGGACGACGCGTCGCCGAGAGCGGCGTCGGCGCGGACGCCGGAACGGACCACGGCAACGCGTCGATCGCGTTCGCGCTCGGCGGCGGCGTGCAGGGCGGCTTCGCGGGCGAAGCGAGCGATCTCGGCGACCTCGACGCCGACGGCAACCTGCGCGCGACCGTCGACTTCCGCGACTACTGCGCGACGTGGGTGACCAGCGCGGGCGTCGAGCCGGGCGCGGTGCTCGGCGAAGCGCGAGTTCCCTTGTCGATCCTGAGGAGGCGCGCATGAAGACGTGGGCGTTCGTGTTGTTCGCGTTGACCGCGTGTCGGTCGGCGCTTCCGGTCGAGTCCTCGTCCGAGCTCGTCACCGAGCCCGTCTTGCTCGAAGTCCCGCCGCCGCCGCTCGGCCTGGTCGAACCGCCGCGCGACGGCGAGCTCGCGCGCAACGGCGGCATCGTCGGGCTCTTCGGCGCCGAAGGCCAGACGGCGCGCTACGCGTTCGACGCGCGCGCCGGCGAGACGTGCTCGCTCGACCTCGCGAGTTTCGGCAACGCGCGCGGTTGGCGTTCGACGGCGCGCGTGCGCGTGCTCGATCCCGACGGCCGCGAGGTCGCGGCGTGCGAGCGCTCAGGTCCCACGCTGTACCACGTGATCACCAACTTCGTCGCGGCGCGCGACGGACGTCACGTCTACGAACTCGGCGCGGCGAGCAACGTGTTCCGCTACCGCTTGACGTTCCGAGTGGGGCGTTGGCATCGCGGCTTCGGCGCGGTCGACGCGCTCGGGCTTCGCGAGCGCGTCATCGGCTGTCTGCTCGACGACGGCGATCGCGCGCGCTATTCGCTCGAGCTCGGCGCGGGCGAGGAAGCCACGGTCGCGTTGACCAACTTCGAGGAGGACGCGCGTGTGGAACGCCGCACGTCGAACACGCCGGGCGGGCGCGACGCGATGTTCGGGTCGTGCGTGTACCCGGGCTTCGAACTCGCGACTCGCGGCGCCGCCGACATCGTCGCCGCGGGACCGCGTTTCGTGCGCCTGGTCGGACGCGGTGGAGCGGTCGAGTTCACCGTGTCCGCGTCGGGGCGCACCGACGGCGGGCTCTTCGTGCTCGACGTCGCGCGCGCGCCGCGCACGCATCCGGTCGGCGGCGTCGTGATCGACGGCGCGGATCGCGAGCTCGGCGGCGTCGGTCTGACTTTCCTGCGCCTCGACGATCGCGAGCCGTGGGCGAAGACGACGACCGATGCCGACGGCCGCTATCGCGTCGACCTTGCGCCGGGTCGCTACGAGATCGCGCTCGACCACGATGGACGGCGGCAACTCGCCTCGACCCAGGTCGTCGGCGAGCGCACGCTCGATCTGCTCTTCGCGCCCGCAGCTCGCTAGGAGCGCGTCGAAAAAGTCGCTACTGCGGCTTCGCGCGAGCTCGCGCCGCGTCGTCGCGCTTGGTCGGTCGTGCTCGGCGACCTGATAGGTCGCCTGCGCCGCCCGCCCGTCGCTCTCCTAGCAGCGCGAGCTCGCGCTTCGCCTCGCGACGCGACTTTCTCGACGCGCTCCTAGAACTGCGCCTTCTCGGTCGAGCCTTCGAGCGCCGTCGTCGAGCTCTGGCCCTTCGACACCGCTTGGGTCACCGCGTCGAAGTAGCCGGTGCCGACTTCGCGTTGGTGTTTGGTCGCGGTGTAGCCGAAAGCCTCGGCGGCGAACTCGGCTTGTTGCAGCTCGACGTACGCGGCCATGCCGTGATCGCGGTAGCCGCGCGCGAGTTCGAAGATCGAGTGGTTGAGCGCGTGGAAACCCGCGAGCGTCACGAACTGGAACTTGTAGCCCATCGCGCCGAGCTCGCGTTGGTACTTGGCGATCGTCGTGTCGTCGAGCTTCTTCTTCCAGTTGAACGACGGCGAGCAGTTGTACGCGAGCAACTTGCCCGGGTAGTGCTTGTGCACGCCCTCGGCGAACTCGCGCGCTTCGGCGAGATCGGGGTGGCTGGTCTCGCACCACACGAGATCGGCGTACGGCGCGTACGCGATGCCGCGCGCGAGAGCGGTCTCGAGGCCCGGCCGGATGCGGAAGAAGCCTTCACCCGTGCGCTCGCCGGTGAGGAACGGACGATCGCGTTCGTCGACGTCGGAGGTGATCAACGTCGCGGCATCGGCGTCGGTGCGCGCGACCAGCAGCGTCGGCACGCCGCACACGTCGGCCGCGAGGCGCGCGGCGTTCAACGTGCGGATGAAGGACTGCGTCGGGACGAGCACCTTGCCGCCCAAGTGGCCGCACTTCTTCTCGCTCGCGAGTTGGTCCTCGAAGTGCACGCCCGCGGCGCCGGCTTCGATCATGCCCTTCATCAGCTCGAACGCGTTGAGCGGTCCGCCGAAGCCCGCCTCCGCGTCGGCGACGATCGGCGCGAACCAATACGTGTCGCCGGACTGTTCCATGTGTTGGATCTGGTCCGCGCGCTGCAGCGTCTGGTTGATGCGCTTGACCACCTGCGGCACCGAGTTCGCCGGGTAGAGCGACTGATCGGGATACATGTGCCCCGACAAGTTCGCGTCGGCGGCGACTTGCCAACCCGAGAGGTAGATCGCCTTCAATCCGGCTTTGACCATCTGCATCGCTTGGTTGCCGGTCAGCGAACCGAGCGCGTGCACGTAATCCTCGGTGTGCAGCAGATTCCAGAGGCGTTCGGCGCCGAGGCGCGCGAGCGTGTACTCGATGTGCACCGAGCCGCGCAGTCGCTCGACGTCTGCTTGCGAGTAATCGCGCACGATCCCCGCGAAGCGTTCAGGGACTCGAGCGGCGGGTTGATGACCGTTCTTCTTGCCGTTCTTCGGGTGCATGGATCTAGGTGTTCGCGATCAGTTGGTCGTAGGCGGAGAGGGTCAGGAACTCCGCGAACTCGTCGGCGATCGAGAGTTCGCTGAACAATTGGGCGGCGAGCGCGAGTTTGCCGGGCGCGAACCGCGACTCGGCGCCGTCGGCCTTCAGTTTCGCCATTTCGGCGTCGAGCACGCTCGCGAAGAGCGCGCGCTCGATCGTGCGGCCGTCGTCCTGACGCGCGCCGTGGCGAATCCATTGCCAGACCTGCGCGCGCGAGATCTCGGCGGTCGCCGCGTCTTCCATCAAATCGTAGAGCGGCACGCAGCCGTTGCCCGACAGCCACGCCGCGAGGTACTGCACGCCGACGCGCACGTCATGCGCGAGGCCTTCGCTCGTGATCGCGCCTTCGGGGACGCGCAGGAGATCGCTCGCGTCGACCTTCACGTCCTCGCGCATCCGCTCGAGTTGGTTCGGGCCCTTCACGTGTGCGTCGAAGATCTGCTTCGCGAGGCCGACGAGCGCCGGGTGCGCGACCCATGTGCCGTCGTGGCCGTCGCTCGCCTCGCGCGTCTTGTCGGCGCGCACTTTCTCGAGCGCGCGTTCGTTCTTCGCGGCGTCGTCCTTGATCGGGATCTGCGCGGCCATGCCGCCCATCGCGTGGACGCCGCGGCGGTGGCAAGTTTGGATCAGGAGTTGGCTGTAGCTGCGCAGGAAGTGTTGCGTCATGCCGACGCGATCGCGGTCGGGCAGCACGCAGTCCGCGCGAGCGCGGAACTTCTTGATGAACGAGAAGATGTAGTCCCAACGGCCGCAGTTGAGTCCGACCGAGTGGTCGCGCAGCTCGAAGAGGATCTCGTCCATCTCGAACGCGGCGAGGATCGTCTCGATCAAGACGGTTGCGCGAAGCGTGCCGCGCGGCAGACCGAATTCGCTCTCGGCGAAGACGAAGACGTCGTTCCACAGGCGCGCTTCGCGGTGGCTCTCCATCTTCGGCAGATAGAAGTAGGGGCCGGTGCCGCGTGCGACGAGCTCGCGAGCGTTGTGGAAGAAGAACAGCGCGAAGTCGAAGAGCGCGCCCGAGACCGGACGGCCGTCGATCCACACGTGTTTCTCGGGGAGATGCCAACCGCGCGGCCGCACGAACAACGTCGCCGTCTTCTCGTTGAGCCGATACGTCTTCTGCGGGCTCTCGAACGTGATCGTGCGGCGCACCGCGTCCTTCAAGTTGACTTGACCGTCGAGCTGGTTCTTCCAGGTCGGCGCGTTCGAGTCCTCGAAGTCCGCCATGAACACGTTCGCGCCGCTGTTCAGCGCGTTGATGATCATCTTGCGCTCGACGGGACCGGTGATCTCGACGCGGCGATCGAGCAAGTCCTGCGGCGGCGGCGGCGCGCGCCAATCCGACGCACGCAACGCGGCGGTCTCCGTGAGGAAGTCCGGGCGTTCACCGCGATCGAGCGCTCGTTGGACCTCGACGCGCCGAGTGAGCAGACGTTGACGCGTCGGCTCGAACTCGCGCGCGAGTCGAACGAAGAAGTCGAGCGCCTCCGACGTCAGGATCTCGCTCGCGCGCCCGTCGAGCGCGCCGCGGATCTCGACGCCCGGGGGCAAGCTCACCAGAGTCTTGGGGGCCATGGTGCGTTGCCGTGTTCGGGCCGTGTAGTCCCCAAGAGTCTCCCGGCGGCCGGGGATGGGCAACCCGCCAAGGGAGAAAACTCCGTCGCGGCGCAACTTCGCCGGCGAGCGTCGATGTCCCGACCTGCGCCGGAGCGCCGGGCGGAAGAAAAGGGCGGGGGGAGGAGCCGCTGTCGGTGCGCTGGCTCAGCCTCGACTCTCGCCGAGGAACCGATGACGCCGGCGCCAACCACCGAAAGGTCGTCGGCCGAGAACGGAGTCGGCGGCTCGCCCGGAGATTCGTCGTCGATGAGCGGTTCGCGTCACGCGCTCGGCGGTCACGCTCGGCCGCGATTGTCCGCCGTCCGCCGACCTTGACAGCTCTCCGGTGAGCGGCAAGCTTCTATCGCGATGGTTCGAATCCACGTCGATCGTGAGCGCTTGGTCGAGTTCTGTCGACGCAACCGCATCCGTCGCCTCGCGTTGTTCGGGTCGGTGCTGCGCGACCACTTCGGCCCGGAGAGCGATGTCGACGTCCTCGTGGAATTCGAGCCGGACTGCACGCCCGGTTTTCGGTACGTGGACATCGAGGACGAGCTCTCCCGGATGTTCGGCCGCCGCGTCGACTTGGAAACGCCGGGCTCGCTGAGCGACTACTTCCGAAACGACGTGTTGCGCGGAGCGGTCGACCAGTATGTCGCGGGGTAACGACCGAGTCCGCCTCCGGCACATGCTCGACGCGTGCGAGCGAGTCGCGCAGCTCCGCGCTCTCGTGAGCGATGCCGCGAGTGATGAAACTGCCGGTTAGGGCTCGGCCACCCAGTCCGCGACTCCCGCGGATCGGTCAACTCTCCGCCAGGAACGGATAGCGCCAGTCGGTCGGCGGGACGAACGTCTCCTTGATCGAGCGCGGGCTGATCCAGCGCAGGAGATTGAGGATCGAGCCCGCCTTGTCGTTGGTGCCCGACGCGCGCGAGCCGCCGAAGGGTTGCTGGCCGACGACGGCGCCGGTCGGCTTGTCGTTGACGTAGAAGTTGCCGGCGGCGAAGCGCAGCGCCTCGAACGCGCGCGTCACCGCGAAGCGATCGTTCGCGAAGATCGCGCCGGTCAGCGCATAGTCGGACGTCGTCGCGCAGAGCTCCAGCGTCTCGGCATAACGCGCGTCGTCGTAGACGTGCAGCGTCAGCACCGGTCCGAAGAGTTCAGTGCACATCGTCGTGTAGCGCGGATCGAGCGCTTCGATCACCGTCGGTTGGATGAACCAGCCCTTCGAGTCGTCGCACTCGCCGCCCAACACGACGCGCGCGTCCTTCGTGTTCCGCGCGCCGTCGATGAAGCCCTTCAGGCCCGTGAACGACTTCTTGTCGATCACCGCGCCCATGAAGTTGGTGAAGTCCTGCGGATCGCCGACCTTCATCTGCGCGAGGATCGCGCCGAGCTCGTCGCGCACTTGCGGCCACAGCGATTTCGGCACGTACGCGCGGCTCGCGGCCGAACACTTCTGGCCCTGGTACTCGAACGAACCGCGCGCGAGCGCGACGGCGACGGCTCGCGGTTCGGCGGAAGCGTGGACGAAGACGAAGTCCTTGCCGCCGGTCTCGCCGACCAAGCGCGGGTACTGTCCGTAGCGCGCGACGTTCTGGCCGATCGTCGACCAGATGCCGTTGAAGACGCCGGTCGAGCCCGTGAAGTGGACGCCCGCCATGCGCCGATCGGCGAACGCGGTGTCGCCGACGGTCGCGCCGCTCGCGGGGATGAAGTTGATGACGCCGGCCGGCAAGCCCGCGGCCTGGTAGAGCTTCATCAACCAGTAGTTCGAGAGGATCGACGTCGACGCCGGTTTCCACACGACGGTGTTGCCGACCATCGCCGGCGCGGTCGCGAGGTTCGCGGCGATCGACGTGAAATTGAACGGAGAGATCGCGAGCACGAAACCGTCGAGCGGCCGGTGCTCCATGCGGTTCCACATGCCCGGCGAGGATTGCGGCTGCTCGCCGTACAAGCGCTCGGCGTAGTGCACGTTGAAGCGCATGAAGTCGATCGCCTCGCACGCGGCGTCGATCTCGGCTTGGTGCACGGTCTTCGATTGGCCGAGCATCGTCGAGGCGTTGAGCTTGTCACGCCACGTCGTTGCGAGCAGTTCGCCGACGCGCAGGAAGATCGCGGCGCGCTCCGACCACGGCAGACGCGACCACTCGAGCTTCGCCTTGTCCGCCGCCTCGATCGCGCGGACGACGTGTTCCTTCTTGCCGCGGTGCACGATCCCGAGTTTCTTCGAGTGATCGTGGGGGCACGCGACGACGTCGGTGTCGCCGGTGCGGATCTCCTCGCCGCCGATGATCAGCGGGATGTCGAGCTGCTCGCTCGCCATGCGCGCGAGCTCGGCCTTCAGACTCTTCTTCTCCGGAGAGCCCGGCGCGTACGCCTTGACCGGTTCGTTGATCGGAGTCGGAACGTGGAAGGCGCCGTGCGTCATGGTTCTAAGCCTCCGGAGAGCCCGCTTGGGAATCGCGCAGGTTAGCGCACGCGCTCGAACCTGTCGATGCGCGAAGCGGCACAGAGCCTTGACGCGTCGGCTCTTCCGTCGTCGCCCCGACTCGCGCATCATGTCCGCGCGCGGAACGGGTCCGCGCGACTCGACCCCCAAGAAAGACTCCGCACATGTTCGCAACCTTCGCGCGCCGTTCGGCGTTCGTCACCGCGCTCCTCGTTCCGTCGCTCTCCTCGTGCATCTTCGTCGCCGACGGTCATCGCGGCGAAGACGGTTCTTGGACCAGCGACGACGGCGGCGTCCACATCGCGTTCGACGACGAGACCCAGGGCGAAGAAGACGGCAAGGGCAAGGCCGAAGCCGACGGCAAGGGCGGGAAGGAAGACGAGGCCGCGGACAAGGCGGACGAACTCGCCGTCGCGCGCATGGAGCTCGAGATCGCGCGCCTGTCGTCCGAGACCGATCGCACCGAAGCGGCGAACGCCGTCGCGCGCGCGCAACGTGAATTCGGCGAAGCGCAGAAGGCGCTCGATCACTTCAAGAACCTCGAGACGCCGCTGCGTCTCAAGGACGGCGCGCTCGATGTCGAGCGCCAGAAGTTCGGTGTCGAGCTGAAGCGCCTCGAGCTCCAGGAGATCCTCGCGATGTACAAGGTCGACGACTTCGCGAAGTCGACCAGCGAGATCGTCGTCAAGCGCGAGACCAAGGACCTCGAGTTCATGGAGCGCGAGCTCGCGATGGCGGAGACCAAGTACGCCGAGGTCGTCAACTTCGACGTGCCGAAGGACCTCTTCGAGAAGGAAGAGGAACTGCGCAAGGCCGACGAAGGTCTGAAGAAGGCCGAGGCTGATCTGCGCAAGGCCGAGCTCGAGATCAAGAAGAACCTCTTCGAGGCCGAGCACAAGATCACGAAGCTCGAGAAGGACGCCGCGAAGGAATCGGCGAAGGACGCGGCCAAGGACGTCGAGAAGAAGTGATGTTCCGCGCGGCGATCCTCGGGCTCGCGCTCTTCGTCGGGCCTGTGCGCGCACAGGTTCCGGCGACCGCCGCGCCCGTTCCCGCGGCCTCGGAAGTCCCGGAGACGCTGACCGTCGCGCAAGCGCGCGTCGCGCTCGACAAGGCGCTGTCGTTCTTGATCCGCACGCAGAACAAGGACGGCAGCTTCGGCACCGGCACGATCGAGGGGCAACTCGATTCGCACTACGCGCTCGAGAGCTACTACGCGTGGCAATACGCGGGCGTCTCGCTCGCCGCGTACGCGTTCCTGGTCGCGCCCGAGACTCCGGAGCGCCGCGCGACGCTCGACCGCGCGCTCGAATGGTTGGTGACCGCGCGTTTCCCGAAGCGCCCGAGCGATTGGGACAACGACACGCTGTGGGCGTCGATCTACGGCCTCGCGACGATGGTGCGCACGGCGGACGACGCGCGCTTCCAGAACGGCAAGTGGGTCGAGCGCGTCGCCGCGCGCGGACG
>JAIOPM010000015.1 GCA_021413885.1 Planctomycetota bacterium | reverse complement strand
GGTCGGCAAGAAGCGTTTCAGCGTCATCCGCGACCCGGTGCACGGCGACGTGTACCTGACCCACGAGGAGATCTCCGTGCTCGACACGCCGGAGATGCAACGCCTGCGCGGCGTCAAGCAACTCGGCTCGGCGAACTTCGTTTATCCGGGCGCGGTGCACACGCGCTTCGAGCACTCGATCGGCACTCTGCATCTCGCGCAGAAGATGATCGATGCGATCAATCGCTCGTTCGCCGACAACTCGCGCGAGTGCCTCGGCGTCTCCGAAGCCGAAGCGCGCGTCATCCGCATGGCCGGGCTCGTGCACGACATCACGCACATCCCGTTCGGTCACAACGTCGAGGATCAAGCGGGCTTGATGCACCGCCACGACACGCCGTATCGCTTCGAGCGCATGCTCGGGCCGCAAACCGGCGTCGGGCGCGCGTTGCGCGAGCTCGGGCTCGCGAAGGACGTGCTCGCGATCTTGCGCGCGGAGACCGGCGAGAAGAATGCGGGGGCCGACGCGATCCCGCCGTACTGGAGCCAGATCAACTCGGACACGATCTGCTCCGACATCCTCGACTACCTGACGCGCGACGCGTACTTCACCGGGCTCGAGCTCGCGATCGATCCGCGTTTGCTCTCGTACTTCCGCGTCGATCGCGCGAGCGGCAACCTCTACATCGATCTCGCCAAGCACAACCTGCTGCGCGAGGACATTCTGTCGGAGATGGTGCGCTTGCTCGAGTCGCGCTACTTCTTCAGCGAGCGCGTGTACTACCACCACGCGAAGGTCGCGGCCGGCGCTTTGGTCGCGCGCGCAGTCGAACTCGCGTTGACCGCCGGCCTCGTCAAGGAAGAGGACTTCTACGACCAGACCGATGCGTCGGTGCTCGATCTCCTCGAGCGCACGTCGCGCGAAGGCGAGAAGGCGCGCAAGTGTCCGCCCGCGCTCGCGCAGCGCATTCGCTCCGCCGTCGAACGCTTCCGCACGCGCAAGTTGCCGAAGCGCGCGTGCGTCTTCACGCGCTACGAGAACGAGGCGGTGCAGGAGGAATTGGTCACGCGCTACTTCGCGCGCGAAGGCCAACCGAATCGACAAGCGGTCGAGGAGCGCATCACCGACCTCGTCCGTTTCGCGACCGGCAAGACCGTCGAGATCATCGTGACGTGTCCGGCGAAGCGCATGCAGCTCAAGGAAGCGTTGACGCACGTGCGTTGGCCGGGCGAGTCGGCGGTGCGGCCGCTCGCGGAGTTCGCGGCGAAGGTGCCGCGCCTCGCGGACCTCGAGCGTTCCTACCGCCAGCTCTGGAAGTTCTACGTCTTCGCCGACACCGACGATCCGAAGCTGCTGCTGAAGATCGGCGAGATCGCCGCCAAGGAATTCCCGGGCGCGACCAACCTCTACCGACCGTCGGGCGCGTGAACGACGGCGAACTCAGTGCGGCGCATGCACCTCGTAGACACGGCCGTCGAGCACGACCAGGAGGCGCGTGCTGAAGGCGAAGTAGGGGGCGAGCGCGGGCTGGGCCCTCAGGAGCTCGAACCACGCATCGGAGAAGGCTTCCACACTCGTGCGCGGCGCGTTCGCGTCGACCGGCGTGCGATCGGTCCACACGCCTTCACGCAGGACGAACACCTTGTCCTTCACCTTGCGCGTGAAGAGCGAGAGCAAGTCGTCGCGCGGCTCGGGGCGCCCGTTGCCGGCGAAGAAGTCGTCGCTGCCGGTCATCGCGCCTCGCGCGCCGACCAGTTTCGCGAGGTACACGCTGTCGTCGATCGCGCCGGAACCGCCGGTGCGTCCGCCGAGACCTGCGAGCGCCTGATCGGACGCGCGCAACTCCTTGACGATCTCGAGCGCGAGGCGCTTCGCTTCTTCCGGCGGCGCGCTCTTCGGCAACACGCCTGCGTCGACGAGTTGACGCGCGATCGCGGCGAGATCGGCCCCGCGCGGCGTGTACGAACCGGGGCCGGGCGATCCGGGTGACGACGGTCCCGGCGTCGACGGCCCGCCGGGTCCCGGTGTCGCAGGACCGCCGCCACCACCGCCGCCCGGCGATCCCGGAGTTCTCGGCGCGAGCGCCAGGCCTTCTTCGACGATCAGGTGCGATGTGTACGGCGTGACGATGCGGTGCTCGACACCGAGCGTGCGGACTTCCGCGATGAGCTCCGGGTCGGCGCCGTGCAGACGAATCTGATCGAGCAACATCGCGACTCGGCGTTCGGCCCACAGGCTCGGCACGAAATCGAGTCCGGCGACCGGACCGCTCGCGAGCTCCGCCGTGTACTCGAACGTGCGTCGCTCGCCCGCGAGGTTGCCGGAGAGCTTGACCTTGCACGGTCCCGCGCCGCGATAGCGACCGGCGACGACGACGCGGCCGCCGTGGAAGAGATCGGGGATCCGTTTCGGTACGACGCGTTCGACGGTCGCGCCCTCGAACTCGAGCGCGAGGTCGGTGAGCGCCGGGTGGGAGAGCGCCGCGAACAGTTCGCCGGTCGCGAGCTCGATGCTCTCGCTCGGCCGCACATAGCAGCGCGTGCCGCCGCTGTCCTCCGCGAGCGTGTCGAGCAACGCGGTGTTGACGTCGTCTCCGACGCCGAACGCGAAGATCCGCGCCGTCGCGACGTTCCACTCGCGCGTGCGCGCGAGGATCGCAGCGACATCGGTGAGGTCGACCGAGGGCAGTCCGTCGGTCAGGAACACGACGATCGGCACGTACTCGTTGGAACGCGAACGCAGCGCGAGGCTCGCGTGCAGTGCGTCCGCGATGTTCGTTCCGCCCGCGGCCTTCAAGTCCTTCGCGCGCGCGAGCGCCTGGTCGATGTGCGTTCTGTCCGCGGCGACGGGCGCGCCGAAGAACGGCGTCGCCTCGGTCGAGAAGGGGACGACGTCGAAGCGATCCTGCGGCGACAGCGACTGCAGGAAGAAGCGCAGGGCCCCGCGAGCTTGCTCGATCTTCGCGCCGGCCATCGAGCCCGACGTGTCGACCGCGAACACGATCTCGCGCTTGGTCGCTGCGCTCTCGGTCGCCTCGCGCTTCGGCGAGATCAGCATCAGGAAGGACCCGTCGGCCTCCTCGCGGCCGCGCGTGCTCAAGAGGTCGAGCCCGAAGTCGCCGTCGTCGAGCGTGTACATCACGCCGAACTCGCCGCCCGCGACGCCGGCGCCGCGACCTTCGTAGGAAGCCCGCGCGCGGTGATCGTTCTCCGTGACGACGTGCATGCCGGGCGTCGGCGAGAAGCAGTTGTGCAGCGTGCGTTTCGACTCGAGTTCGAGGTCGAGCACGACTTGCTCCGGCGCTGCGCCGTCGAGGCCCGCCGACGCGATCGGGAACGACCAACGCGTCATCCCGCCGAGACGCGGGAGCACTTCGCGGTAGCCGACTTCGACGTCGATCGAGCCGTTGGCGGGGATCGGGAACAGGCGCGCTTTCAGACAACCGCGACCGACGTACTCGAGCAATCCGGGATCGCGCCGCGCGCGCACGATGCCTTCGTAGACTCCGCGCGCTCGACCGGAATCGAGCACTTCGCCGCGGACCAACCTGCCGCCGATCTGCATGCGGAAGTCGTCGGCGACCGAACCCGCCGGCAGCGGTAGGAGCCACGTCGCTTCGGCGGGCGTCGCTCCGGCGTTGACGATCGTCAGCGTCAAACGCGTCGAGGCGACGCCGTCGACGATCGTCACCTTCGCACGCATGCGCGACGCGCGCACGAGCGGCGCGTTCGTCGAGCTCTGCACCATCACGAGCGGACCTCCGGGTCCGGGCGAATCGACGGCGAACGAGAGCGAAGCGGGGAGCAGTAGCAGAGCGGCAAGTGTGCGTTGCATGGCGACCTCGAGCGGAACCTTCCGCGTCGACGCGCAGCGCAAACGTCGCTCCGTCGTCGAGAGCGCGTTGCACGCCTTCGTCGTCACTTGCTCGTGCTTCGCGAGTGACGTGCTGTCGTGGCTCCGTAGCGTCGGACTCGCGAACACTCTTCGTCGCAGGCCATGACGCGCGCCGTTGCACGCACTCGTCGGGAGCCCATGAACGAATCCGCGCCGCGGTCGACGCCGAGCGAGAACGCGTCGAGCTCGAGAGCACGACGACGCGACTCATTCGGAAGTTGTGGAAGTGTCGAGGCTCGTACCGCAAGCCAGCGTCTCTTCGGAGACGCTGCGCGAAGCGTTCGCAACCGGCCGAAGTCCGCGTCGATGCTCTTCGGGGTCTTTCATCGCGGAGCGCGGCGAACGCCGCGGTCTTGCTCCGCGCCTGCGCGTGACCGGTCGCGTTCGCCGTGGTATCGAGCCGCGGTGCTCGACCCGTTCGAAGCACGAGCTGACGAGCGGGTCGACCGCGCCGGCGCGCGTGTGAGCTTCGTCGGCGCCGAGGCCCGAGTGCCTCCGTCGAGCCGCCCGGCCTTTCGGGGATTGCTTGGGGGACTTCGAACCGCCGTCTTCGCCGTGCGTTCGATTCAACTTGGATCGCGCCGTATCCTCGGCGACTCAGGACCCGCCGCGCGGGTCCGTCACACTCGACCAGCCGCACATGACCATGACGTTCCTCCACGCTCGAATTCGGTCCTTCGCCCTCTTCCTCGTCGTCGTTTGCGCCGCGCCTGTCGCTTCGGCGCAGCGCCCGTCGCCCAACCAGGAAGCGATCCAAGCGGCCGTCGCGTGGATGCGCGCGAGTCAGGATGCGACGACCGGTCGCTACGGCTCGGGCGTCGAGGACACCGCTCTCGCGCTCCGAGCGTTCAACGAATGCCCGACGCACTACCTGACGTCGGACGGTCCGTTCGTCACAAAGGCGCTCGAGTTCCTCGCGACGCGTCAGCGCGAAGACGGCGCGATCTGCGACGCCGGTGCGTCCGATGCTGCGGCTCGCGAGCAGACCGAGCTCGCCGCGCAAGCGATCTTCGAACTCGGCGGGCAGGCGTACGCCGCGCGGCTGGCGCGCGCGTTGCGCTACCTCGGCTCCCTCGAAGTCGAGATCGAGGACGAAACGCCGGCCGACGAGACGGCCGCGCAGACGAACGCGCGCGCGGCGGCATTGCTCGCTCGTCAGACGCAGCCCGGGCGTTGGAGTGGAGAGCAAGGCGAACTCGAGGCGACCGCGCGCGCCGTGATCGAGCTCTCGTTCATCGAGCAACGTCTGCAACGCACGAATGCGCCGACCGCGGCGAAGGCTCCGGTGCTGCCGCCGTTCTCGCCCGCCGATCGCGACGCGGCGGCGGCCGCGATGAAGCGCGGAGCCGAGTTCCTCGCCGCGAGTGCGGCGCCCGACGGAACGTGGGGCGGTCCGGGCGTGCCGGACGCCGGCATCACGGCGATGGTCGTCGGCGCGCTCCAGCTCGTGCCCGCGCCGCGTTCGCCGACCGTGCAGAGCGCGATCGACAAAGGGCTCGCGTGGTTGCTGACTTTGCAGCACGACGACGGCGCGTTCCACCAAGGCATGTTGCCGTGCTACGTGACGTCGGCGACGGTGCTCGCGCTCGAACGCGCGCGCAAGGACGAGTACAAGCCGCGGATCGCGAAGGCGCGCGAGTTCCTCGTGCGCGTGCAGCTCGACGGCGGCGAAGGCTATTCGGAGAGCGATCCGTACTACGGCGGCATCGGCTACGGCGCGGGCGATCGGCCGGACCTCTCCAATTTGCAGATGGCGCTCGAAGCGTTGACCGCGACGGGCTCCGGCGCGGACGCCGAGACCTACGCGAAGGCGGTGAAGTTCCTCGCGCGTTGCCAGAATCGTTCGGAGACCAACGACATTCACGTCGCCGACGGCAAGGTCGTGATCGTCAGCGGCGACGACGGCGGTTCCGCGTATCGGCCCGCCGATTCGAAGGCGGGCTTCGTCGCACTCTCCGACGGTCGCAAGGTGCCGCGTTCGTACGGGTCGATGACGTACGCGCTGCTCAAGTGCTTCGTGTTCGCCGGCGTGCCGAAGGACGATCCGCGGATGCAAGCGGCGTGGAAGTGGTGCCAGGCGAACTACACGCTCGACGTCAACCCGGGCTTCCAGTACTCGGTCGATCCGACCGCGGCGTACCAAGGGCTCTTCTACTACTTCTACACGATGGCGCGAGCGCTCGACGCGTACGGCGTCGACCAGATCGTCGACGCGGCGGGCAAACCGCACGCGTGGCGCGCCGAACTCGCCGGACGTTTGATCGCGATGCAGTCCAAGATCGACGGCTCGTGGGTCAACAAGAGCAGCCAACGTTGGTACGAGGGCAATCCGTTGCTCGCGACCGCGTACGCGCTGTCGACGCTGCACGAAACGCTCGCCGCTCCGGCGAGCAAGTGACGCGTCGCTCTCAAGTGCGCGTCGATGCCGGCGCGCGCGGATGCGCCGCGACGAACGCGCCGAGTCGCGTGCACGCCGCGCGGATGCGGTCAACGCCGAGCGCGTACGACAGACGCACGTGCGAGTCGACGCCGAACGCCGAGCCGGGGACGAGCGCGAGGTTCCCCTTCTCGAGCAAGTCCTCGCAGAAGCCGGCCGAGCCGCGCGCGTCGAGGTACGGCGACACGTCGGCGAACGCGTAGAACGCGCCGCGCGGGAACGGCGTCGCGAGGCCCATGCGCAGGAGCTCGGGGATCAACACGTGTCGACGCGCATCGAACTCGGCCTTCATCTTGGCGACTTCGGGCGGCTCGGTCTGGAGCGCCGCGAGGTAGCCGGCTTGCGAAACGCTGTTCGGTGCGCCGGTCAAATGACTGTGCAGACGCTCGACCGCCGACGCGATCTCCGGCGGCCCGGCGACGAAGCCGATGCGGTAACCGGTCATCGCGTAGCTCTTCGACGCACCGTCGAGGATCACCGTGCGCGCGCGCGCTTCGGCGGAGACGCTCGCGGGGCTGAAGTCGGGCTCGCCTTCGTAGATCAAACGGCGATAGATCTCGTCCGAGAGGATTACGAGGTCGTGCTTCACCGCGATCGCCGCGAGCTCCTCGACTTCCTTGCGCGTCCACGTGTAGCCGGTCGGATTCGACGGGCTGTTGAGCAACATCACGCGCGTCTTCGGGCCGATCGCGCGACGGATCGCGTCGAAGTCGGGGCCGAGGTCGGCGCGCGACGGGACGCTGACCGGCACGCCGCCGGCGAGCTTGACCATCTCGACGTAGCTCACCCACGCGGGGAGGAAGAGCAACACTTCGTCGCCCTCTTGCACGGTCGCGAGCACCGCGCCGGAGAGCGCGTGCTTCGTGCTGTGGCAGACGGTGACGTGCTTCGTTTCGTACGGCGCGCCGCGCGTGTCGGTCAGGTACTTGGCGATCGCTCCGCGCAGTTGCAGCGTGCCCGCCGCCGCCGTGTAGCGCACGTTGCCCGAACGGATCAGCGCGCACGCCGCGTCTTGCACGACGGCCGGCGCCGGGAAGTCGGGCTCGCCGACCGACATGTTGATCACGTCGCGGCCCTCGGCCATCAGCGCCTTGGCGCGGGCGTCGAGTGCCAAGGTCACGGAGAGCGAAACGTCGGTGGCCCGTCGGGCGATGCGCATCGGTGAGGGGAGCTCTTCGGGCGGCCGCCGCAGCGGACCGAAGGCGGTCGGGGAGGAGATCGCTCCCGTGGGACCCGGACCGGCCGGCGACCGTGGCAGCGACGAAGGAAGGCGGAAAAGGGTCGAGCATCCCCGCGCTCGCGTCAAGCCCATGGGTCGCGGCGCCGTCGGGAAGGAACGCGGAGGCCGGACGTCCACGCGCGCCGGGTCGGCGGCTCGGAACGCGGATTCACGCCCCGCCGCCTTCCTTGCGGCGGATCGACGCGGCACCCTCTTGGCCCTCCCGCACCCAACACATGGCCAGAAAGCGTCTCGTCCGGATCCTGCTCGTCGTCCTCCTGGTCCTCCTCTTCGCGGGTTACTTCGCGTTCTCGACGTTCCTGTTCAGTCCGACCGAGGGCGACTACGAGGCCGACCTCTCGACGCTCGCGCCCGAGAGCATCGACTTCTTCGTCGCGAAGGCCGACCTCGCGGGGGACTTCGACGACTTCCCGCACCTGAAGAAGAGCGACGCGATCCAAGGCACGCGAGCGTGGGGGAAGTTCGAGGGTTCGGGGCAGTGGACGGCGTTGAAGAAGGAGCTCGGGCTCGACGCGCTCGTGCAACGCATCGACGAGATCAAGGGTCAGACCTACGGCACGAACTTGATCGACGTGTTCGGCGGACGTGACGTCGCGCTCGCCGGCAACTTCGGCGCGAGCGGCGGACTCGCGAGCGCGAAGTGGGTCGTGTATGGCCGCGCGAATTGGAAGGGCAAGCTCGCGCTCTCGTTGTGTCGCTATCCCGGCGTGATCGGTTTGCCCGAACAAGGCATCGAGGCCAAGGTCGACGGCGAACTCTTCGAGTTCAGCGGCGCCGGCATTCCCGAACCCGTTCACGTCACGCGCATCCACGACGTGATCGTCGCGAGCAACTCCGTCGACCTGATCAAGAAGGCGCGCGAGCTCGACGGCAACGGAGGTCAAGGTTCGTTCGGCCAAGGCGCGCAGTACTTCGACTCCATCCAGAACGCACCGCGCAATGCCGAGCGCGACGAGATCGAGCTCGCGGTCGGCTGGCGCGAATTGTCGAAGGCGTTGGCCGTGCCCGAACGCTGGCCCGACGCGCAATCGGACAACCTGTGGACCGCGTTCGTCGGTCGGCTCTTCCAGCTCGGTTCGATCAATCGTCTCGCGGGCGTGATCGGGTTCGACGAAGGCGTGCAAGCGAACCTGCACGCCGATCTTTCGTCGGAGCTGATGACGCCGGTGCAGCAGAAGCTCTACCGCAAGCGCGGCGCCGACCGCGCGGTCTTCGCGCGCGATGCGGCGCGCATGGTGCGCAACGACGCGGCGCTGTTCGTCGTCGTCGAGTTGCCGCTCGGCGATTTGCTGCGCGAGTTGCTCGCGTCGTCCGAGGAAGCGTTGCGTGCGAACCTCGAGGACTTGCTGCGCGAACTCGGCCAGTTCAAACCGACCGGCGATGCACAGACGCACACCGAGGCGTTGATCGCCGAGCTCGACTCGCTCTTCCGCGACCGCATCGCGTTGATCGTGCGCGCCAACGACTATCCGTTGAACGCCAACGACGCGCCGCACGACGAGGAGCCCGCGCCGGCGTGGACGATCGCGCTCTGGACCGACGGCAGCGAGAAAGCGCGTCTGCGGATCAAGGAACTCTCCGAGATGGTCAGCGTCCACTACCGGAGCTTCGGCATCTCCGGGCGCGACGCGGGCGAGCGCGGCGTGTTCACCAACAACTGCCAGCCCGGCAACTACGAGATCTGGGAGTTCTGGTCCCGTTTCGTGCCCGGCACCGGCCACATCGCGACCGCGGTCAACGGCGACGTGTTCCTGGTCTCCAATCACTACCGCATGGTCTGCGAGGCGCTCAACACGCGCGACAACAGCCGCAACGATCCGACGTTCCCGCGCCTGGTCGATCGCCCCGACTTCATGCGGCTCGCGAACGATTCGCTCGCGCAAGCGAACTTGATGGTGTGGGCCGAGCCCAAGGCGCTCGCGGCGATCGCGTCGCGCTTCACCGATCGCGCCGTGAAGGACGAGATCGCCGCGCGCATCGACTGGAAGAGCGAACGCGCCCGCGTCGAGAACCAGGTGATGAAGGACACGTTCCCGGGCCGCATGCGTTCGACGCTCGAGGGCGACGACAAGGCGCGCTTCGACGAACTGATCGAAGGCCGACTCGCGGAGATCGAGACCAAGCTCCAGACGGAACAAGCTCCCGGCCTGAAGAGCCAGTACGAACGCACGTGGACGTACCTGAGCACGCTCTCGGCCGCGGTCGCGATGCTCGCGCTCGACCCGAAGAAGCTCGACCTCTCGCTGCGCGCGTACGTCCCGCTCGGCGAGTGATCGCGAGGGGCACGAGCCCTCACGATGAGGATCCCCTCGCGAGGCCTGGCCCGCGAGGAGCACGGGCTCGCCCATGCTGGAACGCAGCGCTGTTGCGCTTCAGCCGCCGTCGACGCTTCTAGGGGAGTGGTGCCCTCGACTGGAATCGAACCAGCACGGGTTTCCCCACCAGAACCTCATTCTGGCGCGTCTGCCAATTCCGCCACGAGGGCACCTGAACGGCTGACTGTCCCTCGGGTCTTTCGACCCAAGGGGCGCGAAGTCTAGCAACCGACCAACGACCTTCAAGCCCGCGGCGCGTTGGACACTCCGACGGACGCTCGTTACGGTCCGCACCTTCGTCGCAAAGCCGTCAGAACGCGGCTTCGCGGACCCTTCGAGACCCGGAGCAATCACCATGGCGAGCCCCGTCGGCAACGCATTGATCGGTCAGTCCGGCGGCCCGACGTGCGTCATCAACCAGAGCCTGGTCGGCATCGTCGAGGCGGCGCGCGGGCGCGCGGAAGTCCGCAACGTCTACGGCGCGGTACACGGCATCAAGGGCGTGCTCGAAGAGCGCTTGATCGACCTCGGCCGCGAGTCGGCGGAGACCCTCGAGGCCGTCGCTCTCACGCCGGCCGCCGCGTTGCGTTCGGTGCGCAAGAAGCCGACGCGCGAGGAGTGCGAGAAGGCGCTCGCGGTCTTCCAGGCCCACGACATTCGCTTCTTCTTCTACATCGGCGGCAACGACTCGGCAGAGACTGCGCACTTGCTCAACGAGCTCGCCGTCGCGAAGAAGTACGACCTGCGCCTCTTCCACGTCCCGAAGACGATCGACAACGATCTGCGCGTCACCGATCACTGTCCGGGCTACGGCTCCGCGGCGCGTTTCGTCGCGTGCGCGACCGCGGGCGACAACCTCGACAACCGCAGCCTGCCCGGGATCAAGGTCAACATCATCATGGGCCGCAACGCCGGTTGGTTGACGGCGGCGAGCGTGCTCGCGAAAAAGTACGAAGACGACGGCCCGCACCTCGTCTACGTGCCCGAGCGAGCGTTCAGCCTCGACGCGTTCGTCGCCGACGTCGACCGCGTCTACAAGGCGCTCGGCCGCTGCGTCGTCTCGGTTTCCGAAGGCGTGCACACCGCGGACGGCAAGCCGCTGCTCGACTCGAAGGAAGTCGATTCGCACGGCAACGCGCAGCTCTCGGGCTCGGGCGCGCTCGGCGATCACCTCGCGAACGTCCTGAAGGCGCGCCTCGGCGAGAAGCTGCGCGTGCGCGCCGACACATACGGCTACCTGCAACGCTGCTTCGCCGGCGTGTTCAGCGAAGTCGACGCGGCGGAAGCGCGCGAAGTCGGTCGAGTCGCGATGCGCGAAGCGCTCGGCGGCGAACGCGCGCACGGATCGATCGCGATCAAGCGCGTCGGCGCGGGCAAGGACTACGCGGTGCGCTACGAAGTCACCGAGCTCAAGAACGTCGCCAAGGAGACGCGTCCGCTCGACGACGCGTACATCGCGGGCTCGAACGGCATCGCGCCGAGCTTCTTCGACTACGGCCTGCCGCTGTTGGGCAAGCTGCCGACGCTGCGACGCCTCTCCGACTTCGCGGTCGCGAAGAAACTCGGATCGAGCTAACGTCTGCGGCCTTCGCTCGTTCCTTCCTCGCTCGCCAGCAGGATCCGATCATGAAGCTCTTCGTCCTCGCCGCTCTCGCCGTCATCGCCTTCGACGTGCAGAACGAACCCGCCAAGGTCTTCGTCGAGAACGCCGCGGCTCGGCCCGCGATCACCGGCGAAGCCAAGGGCCGCATCAAGTTCGAGGGCGAGCTGCCGGAGATCAAACCGCTCGCGGTCGAGCCCGAACGCGCGAAAGGCTGCGACCACGAAGGCGAAGCGATCGACACGCGCAACGAGGGCCTGTTGATCGGCAAGGACAACGGCATCGCGAACGTCGTGATCACCGTCGAGGTCGCCGACGCGAAGGCGAAGGTGCCCGAGAAGCCGATCGTGCTCGACCAGAAGCGCTGTCGCTTCGAGCCCCACGTCGTCGTGATCCCGACCGGCGCGACCGTCGAGTTCCTGAACTCCGACCAGACCGCGCACAACGTGCACGTCATCGCGCTGCGCAACGAGGGCTTCAACCAGACCGTCGCCGTCGGCGCGAAGCACACCGCGAAGTTCGACAAGCCCGACAAGGTCCAGATCAAGTGCGACCTGCACCCGTGGATGATGTCGTGGATGATCGTCAGCGACTCGCCGTTCGTCGCGGTCACCGACGCGGACGGCGCGTTCTCGATCCCCGGCCTGCCGCCGGGCGAACACAAGGCGACGCTGTGGCAAGAGCAACTCGGCAAGGGCCAGGTGACGATCAAGGTCGACGCCGAGGGCAAGGTCGAGCCGCTCGAGTTCAAGATGAGTCAACCGAAGAAGGACGGTAAGGCGCGGCGTTAGCCTCGGCCTCGTTCGCGCACGGATTCGGCGGCGTCGCGCTCGCGCTCGACACCGAAGGGCCGTAGACCGAGCGAGTTCGTTCTTCACCCACGGCCTTGGACACCGGCCGTAGTCGTCTTCATCTACGGAGGTCCATTCATGTTGCTCTGCGCTCTGCTCAGCGTCGCTTCGTTCCAGTTCCCGCAAGCTCCCGCCGCCGCGCCGCGATTCCTCGCGCCGCAAGAGCGCGCCGAGACGCAGGCCGCCGGCCGGCAGTGGGCGCACCGTCCCGGTCGCCTCGGCGTGACGCTCGGTTCCGCCGCGCACGGCGTCGGCATCGCATCGGTCGAGCCCGATTCTCCGGCCGGTGAAGCGGGCTTGCGCGCCGGCGATCGCATCGTGGTCGTCGACGGTCGTCAGGTGACCGCGTCGAATGCCGTGGTCGAAGCGGTGCGCGCGCGCGGCGCGGGCAACGAGCTCGCGCTGATCGTCGAACGCGATCTGTCGATCGACGTCCTGAACCTGGCGACCGACGGCGGTGAAGCGCGGCCGCGGCTCGGCGTGTTGCTCGATTCGAGTTCGAACGAGTTGCGCGTCGCGAGTGTCGAGGACGGCGGTCCCGCCGAACGCGCCGAAGTGCGCGCGGGCGATCGCGTGCTCTCGCTCGAAGGCGAGCCGACGCAGGACGCCGAGACGTTGCGCGCGCGAGTGGCCGAGCTCGGCGCGGGCCGCACGGTCAAGTTGACGATCGCGCGCGAGCTGCACGCGAAGCTCGCCGACGCTCCCGGCCAGAGCCTCTTCGCGACGCCGGCGCCGATGGCTCCGCGCGCGCCGACTCCGCCGAAGGCGCCGCGCCGTCGCTCGCACTCGGCCGACGCCGTTCCGGTGCCGCCGGCTCCGATGGCGCCGCCGCAACCGGCTGCCGTTCCTGTCGGGCCGAACGACCTGACCTCGGCGATCCGCGATCTGCGCGCCGAACTCGGTGAACTGCGTCGCGAGCTCGGCGAACTGCGCCAAGAACTCGCCGACCGTCGTCAAGGACGCTGAGCGTCTACTCGGGAGCAGCGGGAGGCAGCTCCCGCGGCTCCCACGGATGCAGGACCGCCGCGAGCGCGATCAGGTATTGACGATCGAGGTGCGTCTCGAGGTTCTTGCGATGACGCCGCTCCTCGGACAACCGCGTGAGCGAGTTCTCGACGACGCGCATCAAGCTATCCCGCACCTGCGTTTCGTAGGTCTCGCTCGCGCGAGTCACCAACGGCAACAGTTGCTTCGCGTCCTCGAAGGGGACGTCGTGGCGTCGGCACAGCCGCGCGAGGATGCGGTTCGGGCTCATGGGGGCTCTTCCGAGGAAGACTATCCCGACGCCTCGGAACCGGTCGGCCGAGGCCGACGAACGCGGTTTTTCGCGCGTTCGTGGTCGAGCGTTTTCGCTGCGGCACGCGCTCGCCGCTCGCCGCGCGCGCGGTGCTGCGCGTCGACCTGCTCGACGCGCGACGAAGAGATTTCCAGACGACGAGCGGACTCGCTCGCGCGCGGCTCGTTCGACGGCCGTCGGATCGCTCAAGGCGACGCGCGCGCGGCACCGATGAGCGGGCGCCAGGTGGAAGCGGAGCGATCGTCCCCCGCGCCTTTCCGCCGCGTTCGTCGGTCACCCCTCCGTCCCCATGCGCATCTCGCTTTGCGCCGCGCTCCTCGGCGCGGTTCTGCTCGGCTTCGTCGGCTCGCTCGCGTCCACGTTCGTGGTGCGCGCGAGTACGGTCGAGCAACTCGACCTCGCCGGTCTCTTCGATCGCTCCGAGCACGTCGTGCACGGACGCGTCGCGAAGAAGAGCGTGCTCGTCGACGTGCACGGACGTCCGGAGACCGAGTACGAACTCGCGTTGACGCGCACGTTCTGGGGCGGAGCCGCGAACGTGCTCGTCTTCCGCACGCCGGGCGGCGCGTTCGCCGACGGGCGCGAGCTCGTCATCCCCGGCCTGCCGTCGCTCGCGGTCGGTGAAGAAGTGCTGCTGTTCCTGACGCACGAATCGCGCGCCGGCTTGCGCCTTCCGGTCGGCCTCGCGCAAGGCAAGTTCCAGGTCGTGCGCGATGCCCACGGCGCGGCGACGTTGTTGCGCGGCGAGAGCGATCTCGAGGTCCTCGATCCGGTGACCAAGGAGCCGAAGAAGCTGTCCACGCTCGCGTCGCTCGGTTTCGATGCGACGGCGTTGGAACTCGAACGCCTCGCGAAGTTGCGCCGCGACCGCGAAGCCGCGGCGAAGAAGTGACATGGGACGTCGCTTCGCCCTCGCGTTCGCTCTCGTCTTCGTCGCGCTGCTCGGCGCGGCGGCGGCGCACGTCCGTCTGATCAGCACCTCGACCGGCAGCGGCCTGAAGTGGTCGTCGCCGACGCACGTCTCGATCGTCATCCAAGCGGTCGGCTCCGACGATCTTTCGGACGGCAGCCACACCTCCGCGTTGCGCAACGCGATCGCGGCGTGGAACGACGTCGCGAACTCGAAGATCCATCTCGTCGAGGACACGGACTCCGTCGAACGCTCGCGCACCGACTGGCAAGCGAACGACCTCCACCTGATCCTCTTCGACGAGAACGACGACTCGGGCTACTTCCCGCTCGGCTCCGGCACCGTTGCGATCACGCCGGTGTGGTTCCAATCCGACGGCACGATCATCGATGCCGATGTGCTCTTCAACGGCAACGGCTTCAGCTTCACGACCGACGGCCAAGGCGGAGCGTTCGACGTGCAAGACGTCGCGACGCACGAGCTCGGTCACCTGATCGGCTTCGACCACAGCGGTTGGGCGGGCGCGACGATGTACCCGTACGTCTCGCCGGTCGTCGTCGAGCATCGTTCGCTCTCCGAGGACGAGATCCACGCGCTGCACCACGTCTATCCGGTCGGCGGTTTCGCTTCGATCACCGGCACCGTGCGGCGCGCGAGCGATTCGACCCGCGTCGCCGGCGCGCACGTCGTCGCGCGCGCCGTCGACGGACGGACGCTCGCTTCGGCGCTCGCGACCAGCAACGGCGATTTCACGTTGCGCGGCCTGACGGCGGGGGATTGGACGCTCTACGCGACGCCGCTCGACTATCCGGTTTCGGCGGGCAACCTCTCGAGCGGTCAGACGGTCCAGACCGACTTCCAGTCGACGCTCGGTCCGACGGTGACGACCGCGCCGAGCGGTTCGGTCGACGCCGGCGATCTCTTCGTCGGTTCGAACGCGACGCTCTCGCTCGGCCGCAACAACGATCGCTTGCCGTTGCGCGTGATCTCGGGCACGACGACGGCGTTCTTCCTGCGCGGCGCCGGACTCGTTGCGACGTCGACTTTGGAGTCGAGCGATCCGTCGATCACGATCAGCGGCGTGTCGTGGATGAACGCGCTCGTCGCGTTCGACGTCACGGTTCCCGGCGGAGCCGCGCCGGGCCACGCGGACCTCGTCGTCACCAACCTCGGCGGCGACGTCGCGATCTTGCCGGCCGCGCTCGAGATCACACCGCCGAGCCCGACGGTCACCAGCGTCTCCGCGCCGCAGGGCTCCGACCTCGGCGGAACGACGTTGACGATCGGCGGCTCGAACTTCCGCGCCGGCGCGCGCGTCGTGATCGGCGACCATCCGTACGTCGACGGCGTCGACGCGACGGTCGTCGATGCCGCGACGATCACGCTGACGACGCAGGCCTCGACTCCCGGTCTCTACGACGTCGTGGTGCTCGACGCGACCGGCGAGGAAGGTCGCCTGGACGACGCGTTCGAGTTCAGCTCGATCCCGCAGATCGCGAGCGTCTTCCCGCTCGCCGGTTCCGAACTCGGTGGCACCGACGTCCTGATCCGCGGCGCGAGCTTCGTCGCGGGCTGCGCGGTGCGCATCGACGGCGTCGCGCAGACCAACCTCGTCGTCGAGAGCTCGACGCGCTTGCACGTCATCACCGACGCCGGCACCGCGGGCGGTCCGTACTTGCTCGAGGTCGAGAACCCGAGCGGCGAGATCGCGACCAGCGTCTTCACGTATTCGACGACTCCCGATCCGGCGGTCGTCGGCCTGACGCCGGCGGCGGGTTCGACGTCGGGCGGCAGCAGCGTGCTGGTCAGCGGCTCGAACTTCGACGTCGACACCGAGGTCTGGTTCGGCGCCGACGCGACGACCGGCCAAGGCGGGATCGCGGCGAGCGTCGTCGTGCTCGAAGCGAACACGCTCTCGGTGTTGACGCCCGCGCACGCCGAGGGCGATGTCGATCTGGTGATCCGCGACGCGAGCACCGGTCAAGCGGTCGCGCTCGCCGCGGGCTACACGTACCAGGCTTCGTCGCCGAGCGTCGGCGGAGGCTGCTCGACGAGTTCCATCTCGACGCCGTTCGATCCGCGCCGCGCGAGCGAGAACCTCGCGCCGCTCGTCTTCGCGTTCGCGGCGCTCGCGTTGCACGGCCTGCGTTCGCGCAAGCTGCGCACGAGCTAGCGGCGCCTCGCCCCGGGCGCGTACACTCCGCGCGCCATGACGACGATCGTGTTCGACATCGAGGTCGCGGGACTTCCGTGGGAGGAAGTCGACGAGATCACGCGCGGCTACTTGCTCTCTCGCGCGCGCACGCCCGAGGATCGCGATGCGGTGCCGGAGCGCACGGCGTTGGTGCTCGGCCTCGGCAAGGTGATCGCGATCGGGTTCTGGCTCGTCGAGGACGATCGCGGCCTGTTGCTGCTCGAGGGCAAGCACTCGCCGGAGAATCCCGAGCACGATTGGGAGAAAGTCCCGTCGTCGAAGATCTACCGCGGCAGCGAGAAGGAGCTCCTTCAACGCTTCTGGCAGATCGTCTCGCCGATCAAGGGCAAGCGTTCGACGTTGGTCACGTTCAACGGCCGCGGCTACGACGGGCCGGTGTTGATGATTCGCTCGGCGCAGCTCGGCGTCGCACCGTCGCGCCAGTTGGTGCCGAATCGCTACGCGGTCGGCGATCACTGCGACGTCGCGGACGTGCTGACGTTCCACGGCGCGTCGCGCGATCACTACAAGCTCGACTACTGGTGTCGCCGCTTCGACATCGAGAGCCCGAAGGGTTCGATCGACGGCAGCCAAGTCGGCCGCGCGTACCGCGACGGTCGGATCGAGGACATCGGCGAGTACTGCTTGCGCGACGTGCGCGCGACGGCCGAGCTCTACAAGAAGCTCGCGCCGACGCTGCTGCCGCTCTTCAAGGGCGGTTGATCAAGGCAGCGGCCACGCGGTGAAGTTGGCGCTCTCGCGCACGGGCTCTCCCGTGCAGAAGCGCGCGCGCAAGGCTTCGACTTGGGGACCCGCGCTCGCCGGCGCGATCTTCGGCAACACGAGCAAGCGCGGTCCGTTCGGCAGGAACTGGTGCGCGACCGCGAACGGCAACGTGTCGTCGGGCGAGCGAATCGGCCACAGCGTCCGCCACGCGTAGTAGTACGCGGCGTAGTTGATCCCGAGCGCTTCCGGCACGACGACGAACGAACCCGCCGGAGTCAACGCGCGCAATTCGAAGCCGAGCACGTCGCTCGGCGGCAAGTCCGGCGGCGACACGCCTTCGCGCGGCTCGGCGGTCGCGTTGGAACGGAAGCGGTAGTGGAGATCGCCCGCTCCTTGCAGCGCGAGCACGATCACCGCAGAGGTCGCGACCGACGCGACGATCGCTCCGACGCTGCCTCGAACCCACGTCGCGATCGGTCGCGCCAACGTGCGCCCCGCGAGCACCGCGATCGCCGGCGCGACCAGCATCAGGAACGTGTGCTGCGGATCGAGCGTGTGGCGGTAGAACGCGAAGAGGTAGAGCGCTCCGCCGAGCAACCACAGGACGCCGACCGGCGTGTCGCGCCGTTCGCGCGAGCGGCGCATCTCGAGGACCGCGAGTCCAAGGCCGACGATCGCGAGCACGACCGCGAGCGGTGAACACCACGTCCACAGGCGCTCGCCTTGGAGCGCGAGCCACTCGCTCGCCGGATGTTCGCCGGAGAAGAGCGGCGCGAGCATCTCCTTCGCCCGCGTCGCGAGCGAAGTCGGCGGAAGCCCGAGCGCCGCGAGCGCGCTGCGCGAGAGCGCGCCGTGCAACGCGAGCGGGAGCAGCGTTGCCGCGCTCGCCGCGACGCCGAACGTCGCCGCGGTGCGCCAGCCGGAGCCGCGCCACGCGTGGAGCACCAACGGCGGAACGAAGAAGAGCGGCGCCCACGTCACCGCTCCGCCGAGCGCGAAGCACACCAGCATGGCGACGAGATCCGCGCTCTTCCCCCAACGCACGACCCGCGCGTAGAAGCCGTACGCGAGTGCGATCGCGAGCAGCGCCGGGTTCTCGTAGTTCGCGAGCGGCGCGTAGAGCACCAACACCGGCAACGCCGCGGCGACCAGGAGCCCGAGCAAGGCGCTGACACCGTCGCTCGCTTCGCGCAGCATCCACCAGAACGCGAGCAGGAACATGAAGTGGATCGCGAGGAACGGCAGCCGCACGGCCCACTCGGCGCCGCGCTCGCCGAAGCGCTCGTCCCACATCGACGGCGCGAGCGACTTCAGCGCCGCCCACGTCAACAGCGGCACCGTCGGCGGATGGTTCGCGTACGCGTACCACGTCTCCGGCCGCGTGCGATCGAGGTCGATGTTGAGCACCGGATACCCGCCGACCGCGCCGAAGCCGAGCCGCTCGTAGTTGATCGCCGCGATCGTGAAGAACGCGCCCTGCGCGCCTTCGAACTCGCGATCGAACGGCCCGTCGACATCACGCAAGCGCGGCACGAAGGCCGCCGCGATCAAGACGATGACCGCGACGAACTCGAGGCACCCGACGGGCCGACGCTCGGTTTGCATCGACGCAGAAGAACGAGCGAAGGTCCGGCTGTCAAAGCGCTCGGTGCGGTGGTCGAGACCTCCCGCCACGGAGTCGCCTTCGCCGGATTCCGCCGTGAGCGGTCGTTCCGGTCAGCTCATCTGCGCGGGAACCTCGACGCGAGAGCGATCGCTCTACCACTCGCCCAGTCGCGCCATGCACGCGACTCCGATTCGAGCGCCACGCGATCGAGTACCGCACCAAGCGACTTTCCAGTGGATAGCCTGCGACGCGTGTGCAACCGGGCACATGGGTAACACTCGAGCGGCGTTCCCGCGGGTCTCGGCGAGGATCGTTGAGCGGTCCCGCGCCGCGGGATCGAGGAGCGAAGCGACGAGTGACCGCGGCGCGATCGCGGCCCAGGGGTGACCGAAATGCGCTCGCGAGGCATGGCACGGGAGCAGCGATCGAACGCGGTGTCCGGGCACATGGGTGACAGCTCGTCAGTCGTCCTCAGAGAGCGGCAAGACGGTGCGCGAGCGCTCGTGTAGGACGCCCAGTCGCATCGGCCCCAGATGCACGTGCCAAGAGCCTCCGTCGACGGCTTCGAGCCCGACGAACTCGTGCGCGATCGCCGAGCCGACGAACACGAATCTGCCGGCCCACTTCATCGACACCTCGCGTCGGACACGACGGACCTCGAAGTCACTCGCGTACTCGTGCTCGCGCACCGTGAACGGCATCGAGCGCGTCGACGGCGTGTACACGTCGGCGGGCACGCGCATGTCGAGCGCTTCGTGCGGTCGATGTTCGTTGTACGAGCGCTGGAATCCGGTGAAGGCCGACTGCTGCGCGCGGATCGACGCGCGCGGCGGCGACGCCGTTTCTGCCTTGAGCGTCTCGTGGAAGCGCTCGTGCCGTCCGTTTTGCTCTGGGTGACCGGGCTCGATGAAGAGCGGCTTCACGCCCAAGCGCAACAGCCACACACCAAGGCGCGAAAGCCCGCCGAGCCCGACGGAGCCAAAGGGTGGGCCATTGTCGCTGAGCACGCAACGCGGCAATCCGCGCTGCCAGAAGACCGTTTCGAGTCGGTGCTGCACGTCCTCGAGCTTCGGCGCGACCATCGCGCGGCACTCGAGCGACGCGCGGCTGCAGACGTCGTTGACGGTCAACGGATTGCAGCGCGTGCCGTCGCCAACGCGGAAGTGGCCCTTGTAGTCGATCGACCAGACGTCGTTGGGCGCGTGCGCTTCGACGACCGGCGGTCCGCTTGGGTGATGACGAGCGCGACGGTGACGTGGCCTGACGAGGCCCGCGCGCTTGAGCACGGCGTCGACGGTACTGCGCGCGGGCAAGTCGTCGAGCGAAAGGTCGCGCTCGAGGATCACGAGGATCTTCTTCGAGCCCCACGTCGGGTGCGCCTTGCGCACGCGCAGGATCGCGGCTTCCATCTCCGGCGTCGTCTGATTCGGATGCACGCGCGGAGCACGCGAGCGCTCACGCAGCGCGTCGGGCCCGTCGCGCTCGTAGCGATCGACGAGCTGGTATCCGGTCTTGCGGCTGATCCCGAACTTCAAGCAAAGCTCCGTCATCGAAGCACGGCCGGTCAGCGCGGCCGCGACGAACTTCAGGCGCTCATTCACAGGGTGCGTTTCGTGCCAGGGCATCCCGGCACCAGACCGTGATCTCATCGTGCCCGCCGTTCCCAGCTCCCAAGCGCAAGCTGGTCGCGCTGATCAACGACGGTGTCGTCGTGCGCAAGATCCTCGCGCACCTCGGCCTGCCCACCGAGCCGCCTCAACTCGCGCCAGCACGAGCGCCGCCGCAGGTCGAGTTCGCCTTCGAGGCGTGATTCACACCTCGCCTGCCGACCCGCCGCCGCGCCGCCCACGCGCTGCGAGCGCCGCGTCGAAAAACGCTCACCGCCAACTTCCAGGCCCCGCGCCGCTCGACCCGAGGACGCCGAAACCGACACCGGCTCCAGGCCGTCCGAGACGCCAACCGCGTCGGTGCTACCCTGGCGCTGTGGTCATGCGCTTCAAATTCCTATCCGCACCCTCGGGCCGCCGAAGGGTACGAAGCTGTGGGTCGACCTCGGCGCGACCAGCATCGCGCTCCCGATCGTCGGCGGCGCGGCGGTGTTCGAGCGCGCGGTGCAAGCGGTGAAGTGACGCAGTACAGCGCCGCGAGGCTTCGACCTCGGATTCGGCCTTGCGCGTCAGCCCCGCTTGCTCAAAAAGACCGCGAGTGATTACGATCATCGGTCGACCTGAGCTGATGGGCCCTTCTGAACTTACTCAGAATGGCATCGAACGGGAACACTGAGATTCCTCGCATGTCCCTGCACGACGCTCACGAATGGGTCACGACATCGACCATGCTCCAGCGCTTGTCGGATTTCGACGACCGTGGCGCGTGGGAGAAGTTGAGTCAACGTTTCTTGCGCCCGATCCAAGCCTATGCACGGCAACGCGGCTTGAGGCCCGACGAGTGCGAAGACGTTGCACAAGAATCGCTCATGGCGTTTGCTCAGGCCTTTCGGCGAGGCGACTACGATCGCGCGCGTGGCCGTTTGTCGCATTGGCTTTTCGGCATCGTGTGGCGGCGCATCGATCACGTGCGGCGCAAGCCGGATCGTATCGGCGATGGAGGGCCCGTGCGTCCCGTCGATACGGTTGAATGGATGAACTTCGAGGCGCCCCGCGCAGTCAGCCCGGAATGGGAAGAAGTCTGGGAGCGCACGATGCTCGAGGATTGCTTGCGCCAGATTCGCGTCGAATTCGAGCCGAAGACGATGCGCGCGTTCGAAATGCTCGTGCTCGAGGATCGGTCCATCGAGGATGCCGAGAGCGAACTGGCAACGTCGCGCAACGCGCTCACGATCGCGAAACACCGCGTGTCGAAGCGTCTGCGTGAGCTGATAGAGCAGTGCGACGAGGTGCGTCCTTGACGTCGATCGAAGCCTGCCCGCCGCTCGAAGAGATCGAGCAGCTCGTCCTGGATCGGCTGGAGGCGGCGAGGTCGTCGCGAATTCGTACACACCTGACGACGTGCATCACCTGTTCGCGGCAGGTGGACGAATTGCGCGCCGACCGCGAGCTCGGAGAGCGCCTGCGGCGCTCGCTCGGCGGCGTGAACGACGAGAAGCTCCCGACGATCGAAGGCTACCGCGTCTTGCGCGAGATCGGCCGCGGCGGGATGGGTGTCGTGTACGAGGCGGAACAGATCGCGCCACAGCGCCGTGTCGCGCTCAAGGTCGTGCGCGGGGTTCAGTTCGTCGATGCGCACACCTTGCGGCTGTTCCAGCGAGAAATAGGCATCCTCGCGCGCCTTGAGCACCCCGGCATCGCGTCGCTCTACGGCGCGGGCGAGACCAAAGGTGAGCAGTGGTTCGCGATGGAGCTCGTCAATGGCAAGCCGCTCACGCAGCACGCCCAGAAGCTCGATGTTTCAGCAAAACTCGAGTGCTTCATCCAACTGTGCGACGCGATCGATCACGCGCATCGTCAGGGCGTCGTGCACCGTGACTTGAAGCCGTCGAACGTGCTCGTCACGGACGCAGGCCGCGTGCAAGTGCTCGATTTCGGTCTGGCGAAGATCACCGACGTCGATGTCTCGCATGCGACCGAGGCGGGTCAGATCCGCGGCACGCTCGCCTACATGAGCCCCGAGCAGGCACGTGGTGATCCGTCCGCGATCGGACTGCAGAGCGACGTCTACTCGCTCGGCGTCATCTTGTACGAACTTCTGTGCAACGCACTGCCGATCGACACGACGGGTGTCGCAATCCACGAAGCCGCGCGCCGCGTCGTGGAAGAAGCGCCGCGTCGACCGTCAGCGATCGTGCCGGCGTTGCGCGGCGACCTCGAAACGATCGTGTTGAAAGCGCTGGAGAAGGACCCGCAGCGTCGTTACGCCGGCGTCGTGGCCTTGGCCGAAGACCTGCGCCGTTTCCTGGCAAGCGAGGTGATCCTCGCACGGCCGCCGAGTTCGGCGTACGAACTGAAGCAGCTCGTCGCGCGGCACAAATTGCCCTTCGCACTCGCCGCGCTCGTCGTCGTGGGCGCGCTCGGCACGGCGATCTGGACTTCGGTTCTCTACAGGCGCGAGTCCGAGCTGCTCGTCGCGCAGCGCAACTTGTCGGAGGAACGCCAGGCGGCGCTGATCGCAGAGCAAACTGAGCGCGTGCGCGCCGAGAGAGCGACCGAGGAAGCCCAGCATCAGACGTCGCTTGCCGAGGAACGGCTCGTGCTCATGGACTTCGCCGTCGAGGCGCGCGAGACGAACCTGGGCTTCATGGTCGATCTTTTCCGTGAAGTGGGCCAAACTGGCCGCAGTTCGAGCACGCTTGCTGCCGCCGATCTTCTGAGGCGGGCGATCGAGCGCCTGAACGAGCGCAAAGAAAAGAATCAGGGCGCGCGAATGATGATGTTGTCGTACGTCGGAACGGCCGCCATGCAGGCCGGCCTCCTCGACGAAGCCTCGAAACTCCTCGAAGAAGGCGTCGAGATCGCGCGACGCGATCAGCGCGGTCTTCCGGTGTTGGCATCGCTGCTCGCGAGCCTGGGAGCGCTGCGCCGCGAGCAGGGCCGTGGGCCCGAGGCCAGCGAATTGTTGAAGGAAGCCAACGCCATTTATGCGGTCAAGCAAGGAGCGGAGAGCAGGAATGCGATCACAGCGCGTATCAACTACGCGCAGGATTTGCGCGACACGGGCAATCCGCGGCTGGCTGCGGACATCATGCGCGAGGCGCTCGCGAGGATCGAATCGTCCGAGGAGTTGCGCGACAAGCGAATTGAAATGCAAGGGATCCTCGGGCAGGCGCTCTGCGACATGCGCGAGATCGAAGCGGCGCAAACGATGCTCGTCGCCGCGATCGCCGAGCACGAACCCGAGGGGCCGAGCGTAGGCCTTGCGAAGCTGATTCACACTCTCGGAATTTCCCTGTCGCACGTTGGTCAGCACGAATCAGCGCGCGTGCAATTTCAGGCGGCACTCGACATGCGGCTTTTGCTTCTCGCTCCCGACGATGACGCACTCGCGGCCTCCTACAATGCACTGGGCGCCATGGCCATGGAAACCGGCGACCTGCCTACCGCACTCGATCTCATGGAAAAGGCATGCGCACAACAGATCAAGCGCTACGGCTTGGACAGCAGGCAAGTCGCCTATTACGAATTCAATCGAGCCCGTGTCCTGATTTCGAACGGCGATTTCGACGAGGCCGAGCCGCTCGTGTATCACGCACTCAAAGTCCGCCAGCTGGCTTTTGGAAACGACAGTGCCTTCGTCGCCGATATTCTGGTTGTTTCCGCTGAAATCGCGATGAAACGACTAGACACGAGCAGCGCCGAGACTGCGCTCAGAGAGGCGGTGCGTGTCATGGACCTCAGCAACGGCAAGCCGCATCCCAACACGATTCAAGCACGGTTCCGCCTCGTGAAGTGCCTCATGGCACAGAAGCGCTTTGACGAAGCACGCGAATTGATGGGAGAGATTCAAGTCGCCGCAAAGACCGCGAAGCAGCTCAATGCGTCCTCGGTGAAGAGCATCGAGGATCTGGCCAACGAGCTCGAGCAGCTCGCCGGCGATGAGAGCGCGAATGACACCCCGGCCGCGAAAGAGGGCGCGCTTCCCGAGAAGAGGTAGGCGAGCAGCGCGCCGGGAAATCTCCGGCGGCGGCCGCGCTACGCGCCGTTTTCAGCGGACGGCTCGGGTATCGGGCCGAATTCCAGAAAGCCGTGAAAGAAGCCTGCCCTCGCGGGACAGACGAAGGGTGAGAGCTGTGCGCTGTGCATGGCGCCACCAGCGCATCTGCCCCTTTCCAGGATCCCCGAGGCCTTCCATGAGTCTGTCTTTCCGAAAGCTATTCCCCCCCGCAGCCGTCGCAGTGATGGCCATCGCAGCCGCGTCACCGTCCAGAGCCGGAGACCACATCGACGCCAGCACGCTGGTCTCGATCCCGCAAGGGACCTTCGGTGGAGTCCCGTACACACGCTACGAGGCCATGTTCGATGGCGTCACGTCCAATGGGCGACCCTACCGAGTGCCCTGTCAGATCATCGCCCCGCTGCACCCCCAAGCCGGGAGCGGTCTGCTCCTGTTCGATTGGCTCGTCCCGAGCACGATCTACACTGCGGTTGGGCAGGAGCAGGCGGATGCGCGCTACACCCTCACGGACAACTTCCTCTTCGGCAAAGGCATCTCCTACGCGACCGTTCGCTGCAACCCGGAGGGCCTTGGGACAAGGTCTCCGGTCAGTAACCCAAACAGACCGTGGTCGGATGGTCTGTTGGACACCTCCTCGGAATTCATCCTCTCGGCCCCCGACGAATTCGACATCGTTGCCGATTATGTGAAGGCGCTGCGGACGGACCCCGTCGCTCTCCAAATTCTCGGCGAGATCCACCGAACAGCGGCGTTCGCCTACTCAGCTTCGGGCTGGCATCTCCGAGGACTCTTGCGAATCCCGATGGGCGAAGGCCTGTTCGACTTCTCGCTCGTTGGGGGAACCGGCAAGGGATTCGAGCATCCGTCAGGGAATGAAATCAAATTTTCCAACGTGGAAAAACAGCCGCGTGCCGGGGCGGGGCTAGAAATCGACTTTCAATCGGAGACCGACATGCTCATCTCTGATGCTCACAAGACCAGGCACGAGGAGCCGAACTACCGCGTCTACCAGTTTGCGGGAGCCGCGCACATTCGGGACATCGATGCCGCAGAGTTTGGTTGCCCAGAGCCAGAGAAAGCCAATTCGGCCGAATGGACCCCGTTCTTTCGGGCGCTGTTCGTCGCCGGTGACAGGTGGTGCGACGGGATCGCACCACCGCCGAGCCTCTGGCTGGGGGCTCCGAAGGATCCGACGATCGTCCGCGACGCGAAGGGGAATGCGCGCGTTCGCTTTGTCGGCGGGTGCCCGGTGAACACGCACGCATTCCGGCTGCCGGAAGTAGCCGTCGGCCAGAATCAATACATCCCGCTCGACTTGTCCTACGACGACGGCTCGGTGCTTGGCAGCTTCCGCGTGATCGCAGGTGGACATGTCGATCTCACGGGCAGCTTCACCAACCACGCCCAATACGTCAGCAAGGTTGCGTTCCATGCGTTGGGGTTGAAGGCTTGGGGTTATCTGCTGGCAGCGGATGCCGACGCGATCATTCAGCGAGCGATCGATTCCAATATCGGGCAGTAGGCTGCGGGGAATACGGTACCAGGCTCGGCTTTGACACCTAGGTGTCGAGGTCGAGCCTGAGGAGTACCGAGACAGGTGACTTTACACCGGGTTCAACACGATCGAATGCGTAGGACAATACGCGTCCGGAGGTTTGAGCCTGTCCCCGAGTTGAAGCCACACGAGATGTCGCTCGTCGGTCACCGTCCGTTGACGTAGCCGAGTCGGTTCAGCTGCTCTTCCTCGGCGGGGGTCAGCACGCCGCGGCGGCCTTCGCGGTCCAGGGCGCTCTTCCGCCACGTCTCGAGGGCTTCGCGGTAGCGGCCGGCTGTTTCCGGTTGCGACGGTGCGAGGTCGTCCGTCAGCCCGGGATCCGTGCGGTGGTCGTAGACCTCGATCTCGTCCTTCGCTCGTCGCACCGCGCCGTCCCACGGCGTGAAGTCAGTCAGCGTGACGATGACGTGGTGCTCGGCGTCGCGCGCGCCGAGTTGGATTCGGTCGGAGTGCTCGAAGAAGAGCGTCCGTTCGCGTCGGCTCTTCGCGAGCTCGACGAGATCCGTTCCGCGCAGCAAGCCGTCGAGCGGCGCACCGCCGAGGCGGAGGAGAGTGGGGGCGAGGTCGAGCGTGCTCGCGAGCGTCGTCACCTTCGCGGGCTCGACGTTCGGCACATGCAGGATCAACGGAACCTGCAACACCTCGCCGTACAGCCCGACGTGGTCGTACCAGTGATCGTGCTCGCCGAGCGACTCGCCGTGATCCGCGGTCAGCGCGAGCACCGTGTGCTCCGACAGACCTTCGCTCGCAATCTCCGCCATCAAGTTTTCGATCAGCGCGTCCTGGTACGCGACCGAGGCGTGATAGAGGAACTCCGCGTACGCCTTGTTGTCGACGTGCGCGAGGAACTCGCCTTCCTCGGAGTAGTGATTCGCCGCCATCGTCGCCGGCACGATCGTCTTCGGCGGCGGCGTCAGGTTCCAACGCTTGCAGTACTCGTCGAGGAACACTTGCGGCGGACCGTACGGCGTGTGCGCGTCGAAGAGGTGGAGCCACAGGAAGAACGGGCGGTCCCCGAGTTCGCGCCAGCGCTGCAACCACTCCTTCGCCGCGCGAACGGTGATTGCGCCGTCGCGCGAGGCGTCGCTCGCCGTCAGCAGGAACTGGTCGAAGCCTTGGCCGAGGCCCGACTTGCCGGTCTGCAGGTGCTCGACGCTGACCGCGGCGGCGGTGAAGTAGCCGGCGGCGCGCAAGCGTTCGGCGAGCGTCAGATTCTCCGGCCCGAGCAACGAACGGTTGTCGGCGACGCCGTGATCCTGCACCGCGAGCCCGGTCAGGATCGACGCGTGCGACGGCGACGTCGCGTTGCACGAGCACCACGCGTTGGTGAAGTCGAGCGACTGGTGCCTGAGCGCATCGAAGTACGGCGTGCGATCCGCGGCGAGCGCGTCGGCGCGCGTCGTGTCGAGC
>JAIOPM010000045.1 GCA_021413885.1 Planctomycetota bacterium | reverse complement strand
CACGACAAGCTGCTCCCGCCGATGGACGGGACGTTGCACCTGCTCACTTCGGGTGGACAGAACGCCACGAACTTCGACGTCGCGGTGACAGCGGGCGAGTGGAGTCGGTCATTCGAGAGTCGCGCGAGCGTGACCGACGTGACCGTCGGCACGTTGACGATGGGGGATGTACGACTCGCGCTCGACGCACCGATCGGCAAGATCCCCGTGCCGCGCGACGGCGGAATCGACATCCGCGCGCGTCGACCGGACGCGAGCGTGCTCCGCGTGATCGACGCGTCCACGAGCTTCGACCTCGACGGCGTCAGCGTGGTTCGCGACGACGACTACCCTCGCACGAACGCGCAGCACCCCGGGATCGCGTTCACCGAACGCATCGTCGTCTCGGATGCGCACTCGCCGATCGCCTTGACCGACCCGCTCGGCGCGGATTTTCCACCTGGGGTCCGTCAACTCCTGGTCGGCGCCGAAGGCTACGCGTGGGAGAGCGTGACCGTCGACTTCGGCCGCGGCGGCGCGCAGCTGGTCGCGCTGCAGCGCGGCGGCAACCTCGAAGTCCGCGTGAGCGGCGTCGATCCCTCGCGACCGTCGGAACTGCGCTTGCGCGAGAGCGCGCAGGCGTTGCCCCATGCGTATGTGCCGCTCACGTCGGACGGCACCGTCGTGTTGCGCGGCCTTCCGGCGCGACCGTTCCAACTGCGCGCGGAGGTTGGCAATCTGTTCCTCGGCCCGGTGGTGCTCGCCGAAGCATCGGCCGAGATCGTCGCGGGCGAAACGGCGCGCGTCTCGCTCGAACTCGATCATGCGCCGAAGCTCGACCTCGCGAGCGTGAGTGGGCGCTTGCTCGTTCCGAAGGCGTGGACCGCCGAGTGGCCGATGATCACGCTGACGCTTCTCGACACCCACTTGGGGACCGCTGAGGCGTACCAAATGACGGTCGCGACGCCTTCGACGACGACGGCGGAGGGCTTCGACGTCTTCGACTGGAACTTCGCGAGCGTGCAGCCCGGCCGACACGAGCTCGCGTTCTACACCTCGCAGGTCTCGATCGTGATCGAAGCTGTTCCCGGCGCGAACGAGGGCATCGAATTGAGAGTGCCGCCGCCCACCGAGGTCGTCGTGCGCGTCGTCGACGCGCTGAGCGGCGAAGAGGCTCTCGGAGTCAAAGTCATTTGGAGTCCGGAGCGCCCCGAGGGCGATCACGGCGGGGGAGCCCAAGACGCGACCTACGACGCCGAGTCTCACGCCTACGAGATTCGCGCTCCCGGCGGGCCGATCGTCGTGCGGGTGTTGGATTGGAGCTATCTGCCCGTCGTCGAGCGGATCGATGCGAGCAAGGACCGCGAGGTGACTCTCCGGCTCCAACCCGCGTGCGGAATCCGACTCTCCTTGCGCGATGGCGACACACAGGTGACGTTGCCTGATTCGTGGTGGGAACATCCCGAGCCTGAGTCGGGGACCATCGGCAAGGGTTCGATGATGATGCGCGATCGAGGTGGACTGCGCGCGATGGTCACCGCTCCGGGCACGTACACGATCCAGCCGCCGAAGCTCGACGGCTACGTGCAGCCTCCGTTGCAACGCATCGAAGTGCGCGCCGGTGAGTTCACCGAGCACGTCGTCCAGCTCGAGCGCAAGAAGCTCTGACCACGCCGCTACAATCCTCGCGCTCGAAACTCGAACGTCAGGAGAACTCGTCGTGAGAATCGCGTCCGCTCTGTTCGTCGTCGTGCTCGCCGTGCCCGTGGTCGCTTGGGCCGCGCAGGATCATCCGGTCGGGTACAAGGACACGCCGTTCCTGCCCGACGGGAAGTGGCGCGTGCACGACATCGATCGGCCGGCGCCGCCGGTGATCACGCCGGGCGACGGCACCGCGCCGCCGAGCGATGCGGTCGTGCTCTTCGACGGCAAGTCGCTCGCCGCGTGGAAGTCCGGCGACAAGGACGCGGCGTGGACGTTGGTCGACGGCGCGATGGAAGTGAACGGCACCGGCTCGCTCGAAACCCGCGAGAGCTTCGGCGATCTACAGCTCCACCTCGAATGGGCTTCGCCCGCGAAGGTCGAGGCGGAATCGCAAGGCCGCGGAAACTCGGGCGTGTTCCTGATGGGGCGGTACGAGATCCAAGTGCTCGACTCGTTCGAGAACCGCACGTACTCGGACGGTTCCGCGGCGTCGCTCTACGGACAGAAGCCGCCGCTCGTCAACGCGTGCCGCAAGCCGGGCGAGTGGCAGACGTACGACATCTTCTTCAAGGCGCCGCGCTTCGACGGGGAGAAGCTCGCGACTCCCGGCGTCGTCACCGTCGTCCACAACGGCGTCGTCGTGCAAAACGCCGAGCCCTTCCTCGGCGCGACGCAGCACCGCGCGCTCGCGACGTACGCCGCGCATCCGGCGACCGGCCCGATCGTGTTGCAGGATCACGGCAATCCGGTGCGCTACCGCAACGTCTGGGTGCGCAAGCTCTGACGAGCCCGTGAAGCCCGGCCTCACGCTGCGCGTCGCGCGACCGACCGACGATCTCGAGCGGATCGCGCGGATGTATGCGGAGGGACTCGGGCTCGAGGTGCTCGGTCGCTTCGAGGACCACGACGGTTTCGACGGCGTGATCCTAGGGGTTGCGGGCGAGCCGCATCATCTCGAGTTCACGACTCGTCGCGGCCATCGCGTCGGCAAGGCGCCGACGCAAGATCATCTGCTCGTGTGGTACGCGCCCGACGAACGCGAGTGGCGCGAAGGCTGCGCACGGATGCTCGCCGCCGGATTTCGCGCGGTCGCGTCGTTCAATCCGTACTGGGACGCGCGCGGTCGGACGTTCGAGGATCTCGACGGCTATCGCGTCGTGTTGCAGAACGCGGCGTGGACGAGCTGACTCAGAACGCGACCAACGTCGCCGTCGTGCGCAAGCCGTCGAAGAGCGTCGAGCCCGTGCCCGTCGTCGTCAGCTTGAAATGGATCAGGCCGGTCGACGCGTCGAAGAACCAGCCGCTCGTCGCCGCTTGCAGATCGAGCAGCGACGTCGCCGCATAGCCGTTCTGCCCGTCGATCTGCACCGAGCCGTTCTGGATCGTCGGCAGCGGCACCGACACGAGCACGCTGCGGCCCGGCGCGGTGAATTGAAGTGAGACCGAGAACACGCTGCTCCACTGCGTCGACGGGAACGACGCGTCGTAGTCGAACGCGTAGCTCTCGCCGGTGACGACGTTCGCGGTGTAGCGATCGGTGTGCGTCTGCGCGGTGCCGTAGATCGGCTGCACGAGGTCGATGACCGCGCCGTTCGACGGACGACGGAGCACGAGCTTCGGCGCGCCGGTCAAGCCGTTGACGAGCGGCATCCAGTTCGCGAGCTCGAGCTGCGCGACCGGCGCCGCCGGAGCGCCCGCGGTGACGATCGCATTCCAATCGGGATCGAAGCTCGATCCCGACGGCGGCGTGAGCAGCGGCTGCACCGCCGACACGCGACTGCCCGCGAGCCCGGTCAACGAACCGTCGTCGTCGACGATCATCGCGTTCGCGATGCCGTCGTCGCCGAGCACCGGATTGGTCGCGTACGCGCCGAGCGGCGAACGGAACCACACCGGCCGCGCGTTGACGAACGCGAGGTTCGACGCGTGGTTGCGCGGATCGATCGCCCACGGCGAGTTGTGCTGCACTTGGCTGAACGCGCCCGCCTTGCGATCGATCAACGCGGGGATCGCGAGGTTCGTGAAGTTCGCGAACGTCACGTCGTCGACATGGAGCAAACTGTCGTACACCTCGACGCCGACCAACACGTCCCACGCCGGCAAGTGCAGCGCCGGCGCGTTCGGCGTGAGCTGCGCGAGGCTGCGTCCCGCCGCAAATTCGAGCGCGGTGGTCGGCGTGCCGAGGTTGGTGCTCTCGCCGATGACCAAGCCGCCGAGCATGCGCAAGTCCGCGATGCCGCTCTGCTGGACGAAGTCGTTCTGGATGCCTTCCGATGCGAGGTACACCGCGCAACGGTTGTCGGCCGCGCGCAAGTCGGAGAGCACGACGCCGCCGTAGCTGCGCCACCACACTCCGTAGCGGCGGTTCTTGTACGCGACGAGATCGTCCCAGCTCGACGGGCTCGACGGATGCGGACGGCGATCCTGGAAGAAGCCGATCTCGCCGCACGAGTGCGCGACGTTGCCCTTGAACCACTTCTGCGGCGTGGCTTCGCCGTCCTGAACTTCGAGCTGGAAGCCGTACGCGTCGGAGCCCGCGGCGACGTTGTTCTCCTGGATGTTGTCGGGATGGCGGAAATAGAAGGTGGCGGGCGCGGCGTCGCTCGCGAGCGTCTCGAAGCCCGGCCGCGCCGCGCGCGTCGAGAGGCCGAGGTTGCGGCGCCACGTCGTCGAGCGCACGGCGTGGTCCTCGATGAAGAACGCGTGACCGATCGTGTCGAAGTCGACGCAGTCCTCGATCGTCAAACTCTCCGTGGCGGTGACGGCGAGCGCGCGGTTGTACGTGTGGTCGAAGCTCGCGCCGCGCACGAACGAACTCGGTGCGTCGCCGAGGCCGTCGAAGTGCAGCGGGTATTCGTCGAGCCGCCCTTCGTTGCCGAGGTCGCGGAACTCGACCCACGAGATCTCGACCGATTGAGCGGGAGAGGGCAAGCCGCGCGCGCTGACGTGGCCCGCGGCGATGTGACCTTGCGCGTCGAGACTCGGCGTGCCGCGCACGACGATGTTGCGCGTGAGCAAGCCGATCTCCGCGCGCTCGTCGACGCCGACTCCGTCGAACGCCGTCCCGACCTTCACGCCGTGGTGCGACCACGTCAACGGTTGATCGAGCGTCAGCGTCGGCCCCGCGACCGCGACGAGTGTGCGCTCCTCGGCTTGGTTCGCATCGAAGTCGCTCGACGCGATCGCGATTCGATCACCGGCTTTCCAACCGCACGTGCGGTCGAGCACGATCTGATTCGCTCCCGCCGCGGCGCTCGCGCCGAGGTGGACCCAACTCAACGGCCGCCGCGCGCCGATCAAGCGCAACACGCCGCCGTTCTCGACGATCAACGACTGCGGCTCCGCGGTGGGGGAGCACGCGAAGTCGTCGGTCAGCGTCACCGTCGCATGTCGATGGAACGCGTGCAGCGACGAGCCGATCTCGAGCGTGCCGGTGACCGTGATCCAATCGCAGGAGAGCGCGAGGTTCTTGCACTCGAAGACGAGCTCGCCGTCGATCTGCAATCCGCCGAGCGGCGGCGGCGAGACATCGAGCCAGATCTTCTGGCCCGCCGGAATCGTCACGCACTGTCCGGCGCTCGGCACGACTCCGCCGGGCCAACTCGAGGGTTCCGACCAGAGCTGCGCGCCGCTCGGCGGCAAAGGACAACGCCGCGGCGGCGGCGTGACGCCGACGAGCTGATTCCCGCCGCTGACGGCGAGCAGAATGGGGACGAGCGAGGCGAACACTTGGGGCTCGGAATTCTACCCGGCGCCGCAAATGCGGACTCGTCGCGTGAGGCGCAATCCAGGCCCCGATGCCCGTAACGGCGCGGGACTAGCCGCGGCAGACGGTGCAGAGCTCTGTGTGCGAACACCCGGCGCGTGGAAGCGCTTGGAAGTCGAGGAGTTCGACGCGGGGAGTGAGGTACTCGGCGCGGACGGGCTCCTCCCCGAGCAAGTCGGTCGAGAGGTACTTCTTGTTCGAGTCGGCGAAGACCGTGACGACGACGGCCTCGGCGCGGCCGGCGAGCGCGACTTGCAGCGCGCCGAGGAAGTTCGCTCCCGAACTGATGCCGACGGCGAGGCCGAGCCGACGCGCGAGCTGCTGCGCCATCAAGATCGCGTCGCCGTCCCACACGTCGACGATCGCGTCGAGCCGCGCGAGGTCGACGATCGGCGGGATGAACTCGTCGCTGATGCCTTGGATGCGATGGCGACCGTTCTTCGAGCCGGTGCGCAACGTCGGCGAGTTCGCGGGCTCGAGCGGATGGATCGCGCACCGCTCGTTCCTGTCGCGCAGTGTCGCGCCGACGCCCATCACCGTGCCGCCGGTGCCGACGCCGGCGACGAACGCATCGGCGACGAGCGAGTGCGCGCCGAGCTGCGCGACGATCTCGCGGCCGGTCGTCATGCGATGAGCCTCGACGTTCCAGCGATTGGTGAACTGCTGCGGACGGAACGCGTCGCCGTGCTCCTTCGCGAACGCGTCGGCCAACGCGATCGCGCCGACGAAACCACCTTCGGCCTCGCTGACGTCGACGATCTCGGCGCCGAAGCTCGCGATCAGCGCGCGTCGCTCCGAGCTCATCCACGTCGGCATGTAGATGCGCACCGGGTGGCCGAGCGCGCGTCCGAGCGCCGCGAACGAGATGCCGGTGTTGCCGCTCGAGACTTCGACGATCACGTCGCCGGGATCGATCATGCCCGTCGCGTACGCGCGTTCGAGCATGTGCAGCGCCATGCGATCCTTGATGCTGCCGGTGAAGTTCTCGGACTCGAGTTTGGCATGGATCGCGAACTCGCGACCCTCGACCCGGACTCGGATCGCGACCATCGGTGTGTCGCCGACGAGCGCCCAACATTGACGCAGACGAGCGAGCGGCGAGAGGGTTTTCATCGAGGTGCCGGCCTTGCGCGTCCGCGCGCGACGGAGCGCGAGCGCTTCGCCCATGGTCGACCCACGGCCGCCGCACGCCGATACGCCGATCGGCGCAGCGGGCCGGGCTCGCTCTGCGTATTGCGTCGGCTGTCGCGGGCCTCCGCCGCCTAGCGCCCGGCGAGCACGAGCTCGTGCAGGAACTCCGGCGCGAAGTCGGCGCCGTTCGGCCAGGTCAGCGTGTCGTCGACCGCGAACCGCGCGAAGTAGTCGGGATCGTGCAGGGGCTGGAAGACTTCGCCGTCGAGTTCGGCCCCCAAGTCGACCTCGCCGTCGACGCCGTCATCGAAGCGCAACCACACGCGATGCGCGCCGAGAGAACGCGCCGCCACGACATGAACCAACTTGGAAGTCATTGGAGTGGATCGATCGGCCGCAGAGGTTCGCGTAGCGCCGCGCGATGGATGGCGTATCACCGGACCGACTTCGGGCGGGGGCTCGCATTCACCATCGCAACGCTCGTGCTCGAATGAAACGCGCGACAGAGCTTCGTTCTCTCGCGCGTCGTCCCTGACCATGGGGAGTGCTACGATCCGCGCCGGCCGTGGATCGCGGTCGAGAGGAGACTTCATGGGTGTTCAAGTGACGGTCGCGTGCGGCGAGCGCACGGAAGAGGATCTGCAAGGGCTCGTCGACGAGCTCCTCGCGGACCTCAATCAACTCCAGGGCGCCGAAGCCGCGCCGGTGCAGGTAGCGGCGGCGAAGGGCGCGCGCGGCGACGTGATCTCGCTCGGCAACATCGTGATGACGTTCATCACCAGCGGCGCGGCGGTCGCGGCGATCGGCGTGCTCAAGACCTACTTCGCGCGCGAGCCCGCGTTGAAGTTGAAGTTCAAGGGCGCGGACGGCGAGGAAGTCGAGCTCGACGCGAAGCGCCTGAACGACAAGAACACCGAGCGCGCGTTGAAGATCCTCGAGAAGTCGGTCGCGAAGAAGCGCTGACGTCGATGGCTCGCCGTGTCGCCATCCTGATCGCCTCGAGCCGGTTCCCCGACGAGCCGGGATTGACGACGCTCGACGCACCCGAACGCGACGTCGACGAACTGCGTGCGGTGCTCGCCGGCGATCAAGGCGGCGTGTTCGACGACGTGTTGGTGCTCAAGAACGAGCCGAGCCAGAAGGTGCGCGTGCAGCTCAATCGCTCGCTGCGCGCCGCGGCGAAGGACGATCAGGTGCTGATCTACTTCTCGGGCCACGGCAAACTCGATCCGACCGGCCGTCTCTGCTTGACGATGACCGACACGGTGCTCGACGCGCTGGAGTCGAGCGCGCTGCGGATCGGCGAGCTCAAGGATTTCCTCGACGTCTCGCGCTGCAAGAACGTGATGCTCTTCCTCGACTGCTGCTACAGCGGCGCGGTCGGCAAGTCGTTCACGCGCGGCGCGGTCGACGATCAATTGCAGATCGCGGCCGAGGGCGCGGGCATCTGCATCATGAGCGCGTCCAACTCCGTGCAGACGGCGATGGAGACGCCGGAATCCGGACTCGGCGTGTTCACGCGCAACGTGATCGAAGGCATTCGCACCGGCGCGGCCGACGTCGACGGCGACGGGTTGGTGACGTTCGACGAGCTCTACGACTACGTCCACGCGCGCGTCAGCGCCGAGGGCCATCAACGCCCGCAGAAGTGGTCGTTCCAAGCCGAGGGCGAGCTCCTGATCGCGCGCACCGGCCGCGACGCGTGGGAGGAATCGCGCAAGAAGATCCGCGCGAAGATCCTCGCGCTCGCCGAGAACCAGGATCTACCCGACGAAGTCGTCGCCGACGCGCTCGAGCTCTTGAACGTCGCGCCGAAGGAGCGCGGCGACAAGCAGCGGCTGCAAGTGAAGTTGCTCGAGGAGTTCGCCGTCGCCGGCGCGAAGCCGACCGCGTTCGTGATGGCGTGGATGAAGCTCGTCGCCGCGCCGGAAACTCCGCGCGTCGTCGAAGCGCCGCCGCCGGTCGTCGTCGAAGCTCCGCCCGCCGCGCTGCCGTCGAAACTCTCGACGTGGCCCGTCGAGCGCATCGACTTCGGCCGCCGCGTGCGCGGACAGACACCGCAGGAACAACTGAAGGTCTGGAGCGACGGCCCCGGCCGTTTCCATTGGAGCGTCGAGACCGAAGGCGATTTCTTCGAGGTCGATCGCAACGATGAAGGCGTGGTGGTGACCCTCGTCGACGCCGAGCCCGGTCAGAAGGAAGGTTCGATCACCGTGCGTTCGAATGTCGGCGAAGTGAAACTCGCCGTGCGCGCGCGGATCGTCGAGTCGAAGCCGGTTCCGAGCCCGAGCACTCCGCTCTCGCCGCAATTCGTCGCGCCTCCGCACGTCCTGCAACCAAAGTTCACGCCGGGCCGTTGGCAGATCGAGCTCAAGGCGCTCGGCATCCAAGGCGCGAAGTACACGCTCGATTGCTTCCCGAACGGCGCGATCCAAGGCGGCTCGACGGTGTGGGGCGTCAACTCGCAGATCGCGGGAACGTGGGGCTACGACATTCCGAACGAGGTGCTCGTGCTGCAACTGATGCAGAACACGTTCGGCATCCAATCGGGAGACACGCTGACGATCCACGTCACCGAGCAGGACGGCAACGTGCTGAAGGGCCGCGACGCGATGCGGACGTTCACGTTGACCAAGCTCGGCGTCGGTTGACGGCGCGTCATTCGACGACGCGTTGCTCGCGACGCAGGCCGAGGTAGGCGCTCGCGCACGCGACGAACGCCGAGCCCAAGAGCAACGCGCCGACTCGACTCGCTCCAGCCGTCAGCCACACGACTTGCATCGCGGCGTAGGCGACCGACGCGATCAAGGGCGTGAGCACCTGCCCGGCATCCGTGCGCCACCAGGCTTGCCCGACGCCGAAGCCGACCGCCGTCGCGAGCAAGAGCGGTCCGGCCGAGAAGCCTGCGACCACGCATTCCGTTCCGCCGATCAACACCACGCCTTCGATCCACGCCTGCCGTCGATGCGCCTTCACGAGTTCGACGAGCCGCGCGTCCTGCTCCGCGTCCGCGCGCCAACCGGCGCGCACTTCGCGCTTCACTTCCTCCGGCAACCGACGGAACACCGGATCGCCTTCGCGCGGATGGGGCGGCGGCCGCGATCGCGAAACGCTCGGCATGAGGTTCTTGTCGAGCGCTCCGGCACTCGGAATCCATCCGCCGCGAACGACGGCCGGTTCCCGCCGGGCGGCGCCGGATCGCTCGCGGCCACGCGATTTCGGCGCCGCCGCGCAAGTGCGGACCGCCCGGCGGTCGATCGACGGGCGACTCCCTGTGTCGGCAAGGCTTTCCCTGGCCTTCGATACACGTCCCCATGTTCCCGCAACGATTGGCTTCGGCCGTGGTCGTCGCGTTCGCGTCGTTCGGCGTCGCGCACGCGCAGGATGTCGTCGCGAGCGCGCAACCGACGGATCTGAGCGAGCTCTCGCTCGAAGAACTGCTGAACGTCGAGGTCGTCGTGACCTCCGCGTCGCGGCACGAGCAGAGTCTGATGAACACGCCCGCGGCGATCTTCGTGATCAGCGCGGAGGACATCCAACGCTCGGGTCTGACGGAGTTGCCCGAGGTGTTGCGTCTCGCGCCGGGCGTCGACGTCGCGCGCCTCGACTCGAGTCGTTGGGCGGTCAGCATCCGCGGCTTCAACGAGCAGTTCGCGACCAAGCTCTTGGTGTTGGTCGACGGACGCAGCGTCTACACGCCGCTCTTCTCGGGCGTGTTCTGGGACATGCTCGACATGCCGCTCGAGGAGATCGAGCGCATCGAGGTGATCCGCGGTCCGGGCGCCGCGTTGTGGGGTGCGAACGCGGTCAACGGGATCATCAACATCATCACGAAGAGCGCGTCGCAGACGACCGGAGCTTTCGTGTCCGCGACCGCCGGCGATCAGGACCGCTTCCTCGGCTACGCGCGTCAAGGCGCAGCGAGCGAGCACGGTCACTGGCGTGTGTGGACGCGTTGGGCCGATCGCGGTCCGACCGGCGATCCGGCGGGCGGCGATCACGACGATGCTTGGCATCACGCGCGCTTCGGTTTTCGCAGCGACTTCGAAGTCGGCGCGCGCGACGCGTGGACGCTCGAAGGCGACGGCTACGCGGGCGAGATCGACAGTCCGCTCACCGCTGCTGCGCCACCGCCTCAGTACACGACGAGCGCGACCGATCGCATCGACGTGTGGGGCGCAAACGTGCAGTCGCGTTGGACGCGAACGCTCGGCGAGCGCGACGAACTCTCGCTCCAGGCGTACGTCGACGTCGAGGACCGGAATCAGTCGCTCTTCGTCGAACGCCGCGCGACGCTCGGCGTCGACTTCCAACGGCGCGTGCCGCTCTCCGAACGACAGGACTTGACGTGGGGCGCCGCGCTGCGCGTGTCTCACAGCGCGATCGAAGACACGTTCGTGCTCGCGTACCGCGACAACGATCGCACCGACGCGTTGTTCGGCGCGTTCGTGCAGGACGAGGTGACGCTCGTTCCGGACCGTTGGATCCTGACCGCCGGCACCAAGGTCGAACAAGCCGATCAGAGCGGCTTCAACGTCCAACCCAACCTGCGTTTGCTCTACACGCCGTCGGAGCGCCAGAGTTGGTGGTGCGCCGTGTCGCACGCGGTGCGCACGCCGTCGCAGTCCGAGCAGGACGTCGAACTCGTCTCGTCGATCACGCCCGGAGCTCCCGATCAGTCGGTCGTGTTCTTCGGCGATCGCGACGTCGATCCGGAGACGGTCGATGCGCTCGAGCTCGGCTACCGCGCGCGTCCGAGCGAGCGCGTGACGCTCGACGCGACGCTCTTCCTGAACCACTACCGCGACATGATCGAGTTCGGCCTCGGCACGCCGTTCTTCGACGGCACGCAGATCATCGTGCCCTTGCGCGCGAGGAACGCCGCGTCGGCCGATGCGTACGGCGCGGAGCTCGTCGCCGATTGGGTGCCGATCGACGACACGCATCTTTCGCTCGCGTGGTCGCTCGAGAAACTCCAAGTCGATACGAGCGACTCGACGACGCCGAATCCCGGCGAGGCCGAAGGCCGCGCGCCCGAGAGCCAGTGGCGTCTACGCTTGCAGCACGACTTCGACGCGAAACTGCGCGGCGAGGCGACGTTGTGGCGCGTCGATCAACTCGCGACCGACGCCATCCCCGCGTACTGGCGACTCGACTGCGGACTCCAGTATCGCGCCGGCGCGGAACGCAGCTTCGGCGTCGGCGTCCAGAACATCTTCCACGACGGCGAGTCCGAGTTCGGGCCGAGCCTTTTCAACCCGACGAGCGAAGTGCGCACCGCGTTCTACCTGCGGATGGCGTGGAGCTTCTGATACGACAGCCGTCGAACGAGCGCCTCAACCCTTCGCGTGTTCGTCGATCTCCGCGTCGCTGACGCGGTGCTTCTTCAGGTAGTAGCTGAGGTTGCGCGGGTCGATGCCCAGCAGAACGGCCGCTTCCTTGCGGTGGTTCTTCGTGTGGGCGAGCGCGCGCAGGAGGATCTTGCGTTCGAGCGCGTCGAGGTTCGCTCGCAAGTGGAACTCGTACGGGCCGGTCGACTTCGTCGTGGAGAGCGACGACTCGAGGATGCCGCGGAAGAGGTCGGCGCCGAGCTCGGAAGTGCTCGACACGATCACGGCGCGTTCGAGCACGTTGCGCAGCTCGCGCACATTGCCCGGCCACTCATAGGAGGTGAGGACGTCGACGGCTTCGGCGCTCAACGCGAACGGCTGCGCGCGTTCGGTGCGCGGACGCGGGCCGTGGGGGCGCGAGAGGAAGTGCTGCGCGAGCTCCGCGATGTCGCCGCGGTGTTGACGCAGCGGCGGCACGGCGATCGGGAACACCGAAAGTCGCGAGAGCAGATCGTCGCGGAACTTCCCCGCGTCGACCTTCTCCTTCAAGTCCTCGTTGGTGAGCGCGAGCACGCGCACGTCGCTGCTGCAGCGCGTTGCGTCGCCGACGCGCTCGTACTCGCCGGTCTCGAGGAAGCGCAGGAGCTTCGGCTGCGTCGCGATCGGCAGCGCGCCGATCTCGTCGAGCACCAGCGTTCCGCCGTCGGCCTCGGCCAAACGTCCGGCGCGCTCAGCCTTGGAGCCGCGCGCGACGCCGAAGAGTTCGCTCTCGAGCGCCGCGACCTCGGTGAACGACGTGCACTGCACGCGCAGCATCGGCCGCGCGGCTCGCGCGCTGCGCCGTTGGAGCTCGTGCGCGACGAGTTCTTTCCCCGTGCCCGCCTCGCCGTGGATCAGGACGACCGCATCGGTCGGCGCGACCTGCGCGATCGCCGTGCGCACGCGCTGCAATTCGTTCGACGCACCGATCAACGTTTGCGCGGGCCGCAGCGTCTCGACCGTCGAACGCAAGCTCGCGACTTCGGCGCGCAAGCCTTGATGCTCGGCGGCGCGGCGGATGACGATCAAGAGTTGCTCGGGATCGACCGGCTTCTGGAGGAAGTCGAACGCGCCCGCCTTCATCGCCGCGACCGCGTCGGCGACGGTGCCGACGCCGCTGATGACGATCACCGGCACTTCGACGCCGTTCGAACGCACTTCGCGCAAGAGTGCGAGCCCGCCGCCCTGCGGCATCGAGAGATCGGTGACGATCACATGCACTGGCGCGCTCGACGCGACGGCGAGCGCCTCGCTCACTCCGCCGACCGCGGTCGCGCGCAAGCCTTCGGCCATCAGGATCTCGCGCACGGATTCGCGCACGAAGGCTTCGTCGTCGACGACCAGGACGTGGATCGTTCGCTTCATCGTTTCGTTCTGGAGGGCTCGACGGATTCGTCGGGGCTCCAAGGTAGCCGCAGGGTGAAGCACGCGCCGCGTTCCGCGCGGTTGCTCGCGACGAGTTCGCCGCCGTGCGCCGACACGATGCCGTACGAGACCGCGAGGCCGAGTCCCGTTCCGCCGGTCGACGACACGAACGGATCGAAGATGCGCGCGAGCTCTTCCGTCGGAATGCCCGGGCCGTCGTCCTCGACGCAGAGTTCGACGCGCGAGTCTTCGGAGCGACGGACCGTGATCCACGCGTGGCCGTTCGGACCGCTCGCGGTCGCCGCGTTGATCAACAAGTTGACGACGACTTGCTCGAGGCGCCCCGCGTCGCCGACCACGCGCAGCGGACGTTCGCGCGCGTCGAGCGCGACTTCGACGCCGCGCAGGCGATCGGAGAGCTTGACGAGCTCGAGCGCGCGCTCGACCGCCGCCACGAGATCGACGCGTTCGCTGGAATCGCTGGGCCGCGCGAAACGCAGCAGGTCGCGCGCGATGTCGCGGATGCGGCCGAAACCGTGACGCACGTTCGCGAGGTAGCGCGCGCGTTGCTCGGGCTCGAGGGCATCGCGCTCGAGCAACGTCAGGTAGTTGCCGATGCCTTCGAGCGGGTTGTTGATCTCGTGCGCGACGCCGGCGGTGAGCAAGCCGAGCGACGACAGCCGTTCGTGGATCTGGAGTTTGCGCTCCATCTGCTTCTGCACCGACAGATCGCGCAACGCGATCAACACCGCGCGTCCGTCGCCGAGTTCGATGCCCGCCGCGCGCGCGTCGACCGTGAGGCGCCGGCCGTCCTTCGCACGCAGTCCGAGCTCGCCGAGCGCGACGGGTTCGCCGCCGACCTCGAGGGCGCGCTTCAACGCGGCGAGCACGCGCTCGCGATCGTCCTCGACGATCGAGGCCGTCAGGCTCGCGCCGACCGCCGACGCGTCGAGTCCGAGCAACGCGCGCGCCGCCGCGTTGAGCTCGTGCACCGACGCGTCGACCGGATCGACGAGCAACAACGCATCGGCCGCGCCTTCGAGCACCGTGCGGTACTTCGCCGACTCGCGGCGGATGCGCGCGAGGTACTCCTGCGTCTCGCGCCAACGCCAACGGTTGATCTTGATGCGATGGAAGAGCACGCCGGCAAAGCCGAGCGTCGCGATGCCGAGCGTCGTCGCGATCACGATCAGTTCGCGCTCGCGTTCGGTCGCAGCCGTGCGCATCGCGAGCACGCCGCAGGTCGCTCCCGCCGCCGCGAGCGCTGCGAAGAACACGATCAATCGCAAGTGCCCGTGCCGCGCGTGCGGCAACTCGCCGTCGCCGTCTCTCTTCTTCGAGTTCTCGAACGTCGCGTCGCGCATGTTCGCCGTGGAACGCGCGAGCCTATCCCCGTCGACGCGGCGTCACCAGCGACGCATAGAGGTTGCGAGTCGGAGCGCGAGCGAGCGCTCGTCCGCGCGCTCGCCGCCGTCTACGATCGTCGGATGACCCACGAGAACCTCGTCGCGCTCGACGTCGCCGATCCGAGCTCCTACCAGAAGTACCGCGACGCGATGCGCCCGTTGCTCGAGGCCGCGGGCGGCGGATTCCGCTACGACTTCGAGATCGCGCGCACGTTGCGCGCCGAGGCGAAGCATCCGATCAACCGCGTGTTCGCGATCTACTTCCGCGACCGCGCGGCGAAGGAAGCGTTCTTCGCGGATCCGGAGTACCGCGCGATCCGCGAGCGCTTCTTCACGCCGGCGGTGCGGGCGGTGACGGTGATCGCCGAGTACGATCGCTGAGCGGCTTCGGAGCGTGGATGGCGGGAGGTATCCTTCGCTCGCCATGAGTGGGTCGTGGACCGTGTTCGTGCTGGGAGTCGCGGCAACCGCGTCGTGCGGCTCCGCCGAGCGAGGCGGTTCCATGTCGACGGGAGAGTTGGTTTCGCGGGTCCAAGTCGTCGACGCCGACCCGCTCGCCGAGCCCGCGCCGCACTTGTTCGTCATCGAGGGTGGGAGAGAGGTTGCGGTTCGTTGGCGCTCGCTGACGGCGGCGGACCCGCAGAACCAGACCTTCGTGATCTGTTTCGAGCCCCTGGACGGCGGTGGCTCCGAACGTCAGCTCGCGCCGGCGTTCGGCGATTGGAGGCCGGAGTCGACCGGAGGCCATCGAATCGCTGACGGTGTCTGGCATCACTGCGCGTGTCTCGGCGCGACCGCGGTCGAGCGTGTGTCGCGGGCCACTGGGCTTGCGCCGGCGAAGTATGTCGACCGACCCGTGAAGCTCGTGGCGCAGTTTGGGACGACCCCTGCGGACATTGGGCCGGGCCAGGACGTCCGCGTACGTCTCGTCGTGACGAACGAAGGTGCAGAACCCGTGCGTTGGATCTGCGGCGGCTGGACCCGATTCGCGACACGACACGGACGCTTCCGCTTCCACGCGACCCGGGACACGCTCGAGCTCCGCGACATCGGCTCGTCCGACAGCGCCGGCGGCATTTCGGTCGAGGCGGAACTCGCTCCCGGTGCGGCGCTGGAGGACGAAGCGTTCCTCCCGTCGTGGTTCGACCTCTCCGAGCCCGGCGAGTATTCGATCGCGGCCGAATACGATCTTCCGATCGTCGCACCCGTACCGCACTTCACGAATGCGAACGTCTGCCCGTCCGTTGCGGCGTCGATCGTCGAAGTCCTGCACGGGAACATGTCCGTCCGCGTGCAGTGAGGCGCTCGCGCTCGATGCGCGCTCGGTCTAGGATGCTCGCCCTTTCGAGCCGCCGGAACGTGCGGCAACCTCCGAGAGAATCATCGCCATGAGCACCCCGAAGAAGGTCATCGTCATCGGCGCCGGTCCCGCGGGTTACGTCTGCGCGATTCGACTCGCGCAACTCGGTCAACAAGTGACGGTGGTCGAGAAGGAGTACCTCGGCGGCACGTGCTTGAACGTCGGCTGCATTCCGTCGAAGGCGATGATCGCGGCGGGTTCGCTCGTCGACCGCATCGGCCACGCGAGCGCGATGGGCATCACCGTCGAAGGCGTGAAGGTCGAGATCGAGAAGCTCGTCGCGTGGAAGGCGGGCATCGTCGCGAAGCTCACCGGCGGCATCGGCGTCCTGCTGCGCAACCACAAGATCGAAGTGGTGATGGGCTCGGCGAGCCTGCTCGACAAGAACACCGTCGCGGTCAAGACGAAGGAAGGCGAGAAGAAGCTCGTCGGCGACGTGATCGTCCTCGCGACCGGATCGATCCCGATCGCGATCCCCGGTTTCGATTTCGACGAGGAGAGCGTCTGGTCCTCGACCGGCGCGCTCGCGCCGAAGCGCATCCCGAAACACCTCGTCGTGATCGGCGGCGGCTACATCGGCCTCGAGCTCGGCATGATGTACAGCAAGCTCGGCTCGAAGGTCACCGTCCTCGAAGCGACCGCCGGCGCGTTGCCCGGTCAGGATCGCGATTGCGTGAAGGTGATCGAGCGTTCGATCAAGAAGCTCGGGATGACGTTGATGACCGAGACGTTCGCGCAAGGCTACGAGCGCAAGGGCGACGAGCTCCACGTCCGCATCAAGACCGCGAAGGGCGAGCAGACCGTCGTCTGCGATCAGATCGCGTCGTGCGTCGGCCGCAAGCCGTTCAGCGCCGGCCTCGGTCTCGAGAAGGCGGGACTGAAGCTCGACGCGAAGGGTTTCCTCACCGTCGACAAGCAGATGCGCACGTCGGTCCCGAACATCTACGCGATCGGCGACCTCGCGGGGCAACCGATGCTCGCGCACAAGGGTTCGAAGGAAGGCTTGATCGCCGCCGCGGTGATCGCCGGTCAGAACGACGAGTACGACGCGCGCTGCGTGCCCGCCGTGATCTTCACCGCGCCGGAGATGGCGTCGGTCGGATTGCTCGAGGAGCAAGCGACCGCACAAGGGAAGAAGGTAAGAGTCGGCACGTTCCCGTTCGCCGCGTCGGGCCGCGCGATGTCGCTGATGGAGACCGACGGCTTCGTCAAGATCGTCGCCGACGCGGAGACCGACGAGATCCTCGGTGTGCACATGGTCGGGCCGGAGGTGACCGAGCTGATCGCCGAAGCCACGCTCGCGATCGAGATGGGCGCGACGGCCGAAGACATGGCGCGCACGATCCACGCTCACCCGACGTTGCCGGAAGCGCTGATGGAAGCCGCCGAGAGCGTGCACCAAATGGCGGTGCACGTCTTCCAGGCGAAGAAGTAGCGCGCGCTACTTCGCGAGCTCGATCTCGACGCTCGCGTTCGAGCCCGCGAGCAATTCGACGTGCGCCGTGCCGTGCAGGTGTTCGCCGATTCCGCCGCGGTAGACCCAAGCGTCGAGCTCCCACGCGCCGGGCTCCAGTCCGTCGAGCTCGAAGCGACCGTCGGTCGCGAGCGCGGCGCGCCAGCCCAGGTCGGTCGCGCGGCGCGCGGTGACGCCGACCGTGTGCGGCAGCTCGACGGCCGCGCTCAGTGCGTTGGCGACTCGCACGGTGCCCTCGATCCGGAGCGACCCCTTCGGGCGGAGCTCGACCTCGACGCGCGCGGTGCCCGCGACTTCGACGGTTAGACCGCCGTCGTAGACCGAGCCGGATTCGTGGACGAGTTCGCGCATCACCTGATACCGGCCCGGCGAGAGGTCGGCGAACTCGAAGTGGCCTTCGGCGTCGGTCGTCGTCGACCAGCGACGTTCCGACTCGCCCGGGACCCCGATCGCGGCGAGGCGCATCGACTCGTCGGCGAGCGCATGACCGCCGACGTCAGCGACGCGCCCAACGATCGAGGCGCCGTGCACGAGCTCGATCGTGCGCGCACCGCCGCGCGGCGTCGGTTCGAACGGGCCGTCATACTTTGCGGCGAAACCCGCGGCCTCGACGAAGAGCGACAGCGGCTCGTCCGGCAGGTCGTCGAGGATGAACTCGCCCCGCGCGTCGGCGCGCACGTCGCGCGGCGAGGGTTGCGTGCTCCAGAAAGCGACCGGCTCGCGATCGGAGTGGGCGCGGACACGTGCGTCGGCGATCGGCGCGCCGGTCGCCGCATCGACGACGCGTCCGCGCGCGCCGAGCGCGGGGCCGAGCTCGATCACGAGTGCCTCCGGATCCGGGTTCGAAGTCGCGGCGACGCGGGCCACGACGTGCGAGCCGTAGCCGTGGGCTGCGATCTCGATGCCGGCGACGGCGCCGATCGCGAACAACTCGTTCTTCGTGGTCCAGATGCCTCGGGGGTCGTCGAAGCCGAGCCCGGGCTCCTGCCACTCCGCGCTGTAGCCGCCGATACGCTCCTCGCCCGGCTCGAGTTGCGGAGTGACGAAGCGCACGCGGAAGTGCGTGACGGGCTTCCCGGTCGCGGCGTCGACGACGCGACCCGCGAAACCGCCGCCGCGCGCGAGCACGAGGCGCACTTCCGAACCGTCGCGCGGAAACCGCGCCACCGCGCGCATCCAACCGGCGGGGTAGGTCTCGAGCAGCACGCCCTCGACGTCGGGCACGGCGGTCAGCACGAAGCGTCCCTCGGCGTCGCATTGCGTGACGGTGTCCGTGTAGTCCCAACCCACGCGTGCGATCACCGGCGCTCCGGGGACCGGGGTGCCGAGCTCGTCGACGACGACGCCGCGCGCCTCGACGCCGCGCTGGAGCACGAGCTCGACGTCGCTGCTCGCGAGCTCGACGCGCTCCGGCAAGTAGCCCTCGAGCTCGGCACCGACGTGCGTCTCCGCGCGGCGCACGCGCTGCAGGACGAAGCGACCGAGTTCGTCGCTCGTCGCGGTCGAGGCATCGCTGCTCCAGCGTTCGTCGCCGCTGTGCACGTTCGCGCCCTCGAGCGGCGAGCCCGTCGCGTCGACGACGCGGCCGCGCACCACGATGCCGCGTTCGAGCACGAGCTCGATCTCCGCGCCGGGCGCCCGCCAACCGCGCTGCGTGAATTTCAGCGCCGCGAAGCCGTCGGCGTGGACCATCAGATCCAGCCAGTCGAGCGTCGCCGGTGCGCGATCGAACGCGAAGCGGCCCTCGGCGTCGGTGAGCGCTGGATCGCCGCGGATCGCCCACGATTCGACCGACGCGCGCGCGACCGCGCCCCCGTCCTCGTCGACGACGCGTCCGGCGAGCAGGACGCCGCGCGCGAGCCTCAGCTCGAGCCCGTCGAGTTCCGCCGGACCCGCGACATCGACTGCGAGCGCGCCCGCGACGAATCCCGGCGCCCAGGCTTCGATGGTCAGCGGCCGGAGCTCGCTCGGCGCCGCGAGCTCGAAGCGTCCCTGCGCATCGGTCGCGCCGCGCCACATCCGCGCGACGAGCGTCGCGTGCGGGATCGGCGTGCCGTCCGGGTCGACGACCCGACCCTTCGCATGGACGTCGGTGCGGTAGAGGCGCAGCGTGAAGTTCGGCGGCGTCGCGCCGCGCTTGACGAGCTCCTCGGTGAAGCTGCCGAGAAATCCCGGCGCCGACGGCGTGAGCCGCACGCGCGCCGCTCCGTCGACTCGTTCGAGCGCGCGCGCGAACTCACCGGCGGCGTCGGTCGTCAGCACTTGACCGAGCAGCGTCTCGCCCTCGCCGTCGTACCCGGAGACGACCTGCGCGCGCACGCTCGCACCGGCGATCGGTTGGCGGCGCTCGTCGACGACGCGGCCGCGGACGATCCAGTCGGAGGTCGGCGTCGCGATGCGCACCGAGACGGGTTCGTCGCGCGCGAGGCTCGGCGGGTCGACGGCGAGCGCCGCGGACTCGGTCGTTGCCTTCGGCGTCGGTTCGTCGTGCCGGGCGAGTTCGCCCGCGCTAACGCCCGGTTCGTCGACCGCGAGCGGCCGGCGTCCGTCGCTCGCGACGCTCCACCACGTGCCCGCCACCACGACGATCGCCAATGCGACCGCGACCTTGACCTTCGTGCCCACGAGAACACCTCCGAGGTTGGTCGTCGCGTGTGCGCCGAGCGCGACACGCAACGGATCGAGACCGGCGAGCGGCGCGAGCGCCGCGAGGAATTCCGCGCGTCGGTCGGCGTGGCGCGCGTCGAGGCCCTCGCGCAGTCGCTCGATCCCGCGCTTGACACGCGTGCGCACCGTTTCGACCGGCACGCCGAGTTGGCGCGCGATCGCGCGCGGGGGCAGCTCGTCGATCACGCGCAAGCGCACGGCGGTACGGTAGGGCTCCTCGAGTTCCTCGAGCGCGGTAACCAGCGAGCGCAGGATCTCGAGGCGGCTCGCGGTTTCCGCGGTGGAAGGCAGCGCTTCGGGGCGCGCCGACGCGTGCTCGCGCGCCGAGCGACGGTTCGCGTCGCGGACGAAGTTGCGCGCGATGCGGCGCACCGCTTCGGTCAGCCAGCCTCCGCCGACCGATGCGACTCCGCGCGCGCCGAGCGCCGCGAGCCAGGCCTCCTGCACGACGTCCTCGGCGAGCGCGGGCTCGAACACGATCGCGCGTGCAACGCGGCGCAGCGCTTCGGTCTCGCGTGCGAGGTCGGCGGGCAATCCCGTGTCGGCGTCCATGGGCTTGCATGGTCGCACGCGGCGAAAGCGGTTCAGCGTTCGCGCGGATTCCGAGGCGCTCGGCGCCGAACTAGACTGCTCGGCCCGATGGAACCCGTCGCACGAGCGCCTCGACCTCTCTCCATCGTGCGGTGGGGGCGCACCGAGTACCTCGACGCTCACGCGCGACAACGCGAGCTCGTCGAGCAACGCCTCGCCGGCGCGATCGGCGACACGTTGGTGCTGACCGAACACGATCCGGTGATCACGCTCGGCCGCAAGACGCCGCGCGATGCGACGATCGGCGGCTCGATCCCGACCGTCGACGTCGAGCGCGGCGGCGAAGCGACGTACCACGGGCCCGGGCAACTCGTCGTGTATCCGATCCTGTTGCTCGAAGCGGAGCGTCGCGACCTGCACCGCTACTTGCGCGACCTGGAAGAGGTCGTGATCCGCATGCTCGCGGAACTCGGCCTCGCCGCCGGCCGCAAGGACGGCTTGACCGGCGTGTGGCTCGGCGAGCGCAAGGTCGCGTCGATCGGCGTCGCGGTCAGGCGGTGGGTCGCGTGGCACGGGTTCGCGCTCAACGTCACCACCGAGCTCGACGCGTTCCGCGGCTTCCATCCGTGCGGCCTCTCGGCCGACGTGATGACGCGCGTCGCGGATCACGTCGAGCTCCCGCCGTCCGCGGGATTGCTCGAGGAGTCGGCGGTGCGCTACTTCGCTTCGGTCTTCGGCTTCACGCCGCCGCGCTGAATCGTTCACGCCGGCACGGTCGCGATTCGCGTTGGCGCCTGTGACAGGCGTCCCGGAAAACCTTTCGTGGTCGGCGTCCACAAGTCGTCGAACGACGGAGACCGATAGGCGGTCTCGAAGCGCAAGCGCTCTCCGAGGCGGCGACGGCCGTTCGCGAGCGTTCGCTCCTCCTCCGGACCAGGCCCCGATGACTCACGTCCCCGATTCCAACGTTCTCGACATGAACGTCGTCCAGGCGCTGCGCGACCTCGGCGGCGACGACGATCCGAATCTCTTCGCGGAGGTGGTCGAACTCTTCCTCACCGACACGCAGAAGAACGTCGAGAAGCTCGTCGCTGCGCTCGATGCGCGCGATGCGCCGGCGTTGCACCGCGTCGCGCACACGATGAAGTCGAGTTCGGCGAACGTCGGTGCGCTGCACCTTTCCAAGCTGTGCTTCGAGATCGAGAAGCTCGGACGCGCCGGTACTTGCGACGGCGCGCAGAGCTTGGTCGAAGAAGCACGGCGACACTTCGAGGAAGTCAGCGCGGCGCTCACCGCCGTGAGGGGCTGAGACGAGGCTTGGACTGGCTCACTCGCCAAATGGAGATCGCAAAAATGCTCGGCAAGCGACTCGACGAACTGAAGATGACGGGGAACCTCCCGTCACCTACGGGCGTCGGCCTCGCGATCCTCGAGCTGACCAGCCGCGAGGACTACTCGCTCGGCGATCTCGCGCGCACGCTGCAGACCGATCCGGCGTTGACCGGTCGCATCCTGCGGCTCGCGAACTCCTCGGCGAAGATCGGCGCGCAGCCGGCGAAGACGGTCAACGAAGCCGCGATGCGCGTCGGGGTGCGCACGGTGCGCAGCGTCGCGCTCGGCTTCAGCTTGGTCACCGGCAATCGCGCGGGCGCGTGCGCGTCGTTCGACTACGACGACTATTGGTCGCGCTCGCTCGCGACGGCGGTCGCGGCGCAGGTGCTCGCGGAACTCCAGCGCACCGTCGTTCCGGCGGAAGCGTTCACGTGCGGCTTGCTCGCCGACATCGGACGGCTCGCGTTGGCGAGCATCCATCCCGGTCCGTACGCAAAGGTGATCCTCGAAGTGCGCGGGAAGTCGACCGACGAACTCGCCGGCGTCGAGACGCGCGACTTCGGGCTCGATCACCGCGAGCTGGCGGGCGCGATGCTCTCCGATTGGAAGCTGCCGATCAGTTTCTCGTTCGCCGTCGCAAACTTCGAACGCCGCGAACCGGAAGCCGCGTGGCCCGACGATGCGGCGAAGCAGATGACGTTGGTGCTCAAGGCCGCGTCGCGCATCGGCGCGGCGTGCGTGCTGCACCGCGACGAGCCGACGGCGACAACGCGCGTGCACTGGCAGGCACTCGACCAAGCACGCGAAGAGCTCGGTATCTCGCCCGAGGCGTTCCTGCGCCTGTGCGAGCAAGTGCGCTCGAGTTGGCGCGACTGGGGCTCGATCCTGAAGATCGAAACGCCCAACGGTCCGAGCTTCGAGGAGATCGCGAACACCGCGCAGCTGCAACGCGACGAGCCCGAGGATCGCAAGGCCGAACTGCTCGCCGCGCGCAAGGGCCTGCGCATCCTCGCGGTCGACGACGAGCCGATCTCGCTGAAGCTGCTCTCGCACCACCTCACGCGCGACGGCCACGCGGTGATGACCGCGTCGAACGGACGCGACGCGCTCTCGCTCGCGCTGACGCACAACCCGCAGATGGTGGTCACCGACTGGATGATGCCCGAACTCGACGGCGTCGAGCTCTGCAAGGCTCTCCGTCGTTCCAGCGAAGGCGTCGCGACGTACATCCTGATCCTGACCGGTCGCGAGGAAGAGGATCGCATCGTCGAGGCGTTCGAAGCCGGCACCGACGAGTACGTCAACAAGCCGTTCAATCCGCGCGTGCTGCTCGCGCGCGTGCGCGCCGGCCAACGGATGATCGAGCTGCGCGAGCAGGTCGAACGCGACAAGCAAGAACGCGCGCGTCAACTCGCGGAGATGGCGGTCCTCAACCGCCGACTCCAGACCGCGGCGTTGACCGACGTGTTGACCGAGCTCCCGAACCGCCGCTACGCGATGAAGCGTCTCGAGCAGGAGCTCTCCGCCGCGCGCTCGAGCCATCAACCGATGACCGTGATCATGATCGACATCGACAAGTTCAAGTCGATCAACGACCAACACGGCCACGACACCGGCGACTTCGTCTTGCGCGAGACCGCGAACGCGCTGCGCAAGGCGGTGCGCCGCGGCGACGTCGTGTGTCGTCTCGGCGGCGAGGAGTTCCTCGTGATCAGCCCGCTCTCCGATCTCAAGCGCGGCGAGCTGCTCGCCGAACGCATCCGCAAGACGGTGGAGGAGACGCGCATCGAACGCGGTGCGTTCGCGCGCAACGTCACCGTCAGCTTGGGCGTCGCGGCGGCGACGGACCCGATGCAGTCGCTCGACGGACTGTTGAAGGACGCGGACCGACGCGTCTACATGGCGAAGAGCGCCGGCCGCAACCGCGTGTGCGCGGACGATCTGCCGTCGGCGGAATCCCAGGCGGGTTGAGCCGGCGACGCGAAGTCGTTCGCGAGCGAATGATCCGCGCCGAACGGTCGGTGTTGCAGGCGCGCGACGTTGAGCTCCGGCGAGTCGGCTTTTCGACGCGACGTGAGTGCGTCGTCACCGATTCGCCCAAGTTTGGGTGACGTGTTCCCCGATACCCCACGCACTCGCGAGCACGACGGCCGCCGCCGTCGAACGCGAGATCGCCGCCCATGCAAGAGAAGCAGTTCGAGGAACTCAAGCTCACCGGATCGCTCCCTTCGCCGACCGGTGTCGGGCTCGCGATCCTGCAGCTCACGCAGACCGAAGACTTCACGATCGCGGACCTCTCGCGCTCGCTGCAAGCGGACCCGACGTTGACCGGCAGGATCCTGAAGCTCGCGAACTCGGCCGCGCACTCCGGCACGCGCACGGTGACGACCGTGCAAGATGCGTGCGTTCGTCTCGGCGCGCAGAACGTGCGCAACCTCGCGCTCGGCTTCACGTTGGTCTCCGGACATCGCAGCGGCCGGTGCAAGGCGTTCGATCACGATCTCTACTGGTCGCAGTCGCTCGCGCTCGCGGTCGCGGCGCAGTCGCTCGCGACGCGCGGCGGAAAGATCAAACCGGGCGAGGCGTTCACGTGCGCGCTCCTCGTCCACATCGGGCGACTCGCTCTCGCCGCGATCCATCCCGATCGCTACGCGGTGGTGCTCGAGAAGCACGGCGCGGGCTCGATGGACGAGCTGGCGTTGCTCGAGGACGAAGCGTTCGGCTCCGATCACCGCGAGCTCGCCGAGGCGATGCTCGCCGATTGGCGCTTGCCTGAGTCGTTCGCGTGGACCGCGTTGGTGTTCGATCGCGGCCAGGCGCTCGAGGACCGCCGCGACGATGGCGCGAACGATCTGGCGAAGCTCGTGCGCGCCGCGTGGAACCTCGTGCCGGCGTTGTCGAGCCTCGAAACCACCGAGGCCTCGGCGTGCAAGCGTGCATTCGCCGCCGCGGAGTCGGTGCGCAACGAACTCGGTTGGACCACGGAGGAGTTCGACCGCGTGTTCTCGTCGATCGCGCAGGACTACATCGACTGGGGCAAGTTGATGGGCCTGCCGGTGCCGCGCGCGCTCGGCTACGACTCGTTGGCGCGCAAGGCCGCCGAGGTGCGCGTCGACGCGGCCGCCCCGACGGCGGAGACGAAGATCATGCCTGCGCGCAGCGTGCGGCCGATCGAGGCGGCGAATGCGACCGGCGGTCTGCGCGTGCTCGCCGTCGACGACGATCCGGTGATGCTCAAGTTGATGAGCTTCCACCTCGCGCGCGCCGGACACACGCTCTTCACCGCGACCGGTGGACGTCAGGCGTTGTCGCTCGCGCTCGAGCACGCGCCGCAAGTCGTCGTCACCGATTGGGTGATGCCCGACGGCGACGGCGTCGAGTTCGTGCGCGCGCTGCGCCGCAGCGCCCAGGGCAAGAAGGTCCAGGTGATCATGTTGACCGGCCGCGAGGAAGAGGGACGCTTGCTCGAGGCGTTCGAGGCCGGCGCGGACGAGTACCTGCCGAAGCCGTTCAATCCGCAGATCCTGATCGCGCGCGTGCGCGCGGGCCAACGCACCGTGCAGATGTACGAGCAGATCGAGCGCGACCGCGAGGAACGCGATCAGCAGCTCGCCCAACTCGCCGTGCTGACGCGCAAGCTCCAAGCCGCGGCGTTGACCGATCCGTTGACCGAGCTCCCGAACCGACGCTTCGCGATGCAGCATCTCGATCAGGAGATCGCGCGCGCAGCGACGTCCGCGCTGCCGGTGTCGGTGATCATGATCGACATCGACAAGTTCAAGGCGGTCAACGACGCGTACGGACACGACACCGGCGACGTGGTGCTCAAGGAAGTCGCGCAGCTCCTGCGCCGCTCGGTGCGCACCGGCGATCGCGTTTGTCGCATCGGCGGCGAGGAGTTCTACGTGATCCTGCCGCGCACCGATCTCGCCGGCGCCGTGCTCGTCGCGGAGCGTGCGCGCGTCGCGTGCGAGACCAACGTGATCCGCAAAGGCGACTTCACCGGCGCGGTGACGATCAGCCTCGGCGTCGCCGAGCTCGATCCTGCGCGTCCGTCGGTCGATGCGCTGATCAAGACCGCCGACGTGCGCGTCTACGGCGCGAAGCACGCGGGCCGCAACCGCGTGGTCTCGACGGGCGAAGTCCCCGCGTCGACCGCGATCCAGCGCAAAGCGGGTTAGCCCCTGCGCTTGCCGCCGAAGAGCCCGCGTACGAAACGCGTGAGCGCGTTCTTGTCGCGCCCCGTCGTCGGCCGCGCGAGACCGCGCGCGAGGAAGAGCCCTTCGTAGCGGGCGTACAGCGGTCCCTTCGCCATGCGCTCCCAGTGGCGTTGCAGCGCGTCGTCGAACTCGAGCGCGCTCATGCGTGCGACGGCTTCGTCCTTCGCGCCGAGATCCCAGAGCGCCATCGGCAGTCCGGGCGCGAGCTTGCGACGCACGTCGTCGGGTCGGATCCGCGCGGCGAGAGTTTCGAAGCGTTCGATCACGCGCTCGCGCGGCCAACGGCTGAAGTCGAGCTCGCGCCACGTGCGCGCGTCGCGCGGCAACGGCTCACGCAACGTGAAGCCCGCGGTGCTGCCGCCGGCGACGACGTGGGTGAGTTCAAGCCGCTCGCCGAGTCCCGCGATCACCAACGCGACCGCGTACGACGGCGCGTGCGCGAAATCCTGGAACGCGAGGATCGCCTCGCCGGGTTCGAGGTACGGCGCGAACGTGGTGAGAGTCGCTTCGAGCTCGGTGAACTTCTTCGGCGCGTCGAGGAACAAGAGTTCGACGGGTCCGCGGCTCCACGTGATCTCGCGCAGCTCGACCGAATGCGCGCGCACGCCGTCGTACACCTTGCGCACGTTCGCTTCGAAGAGCGCGCGGTAGTCGGCGCCTACCGCGAGCCCGAGATCGAACTTCGCCGCGTGGTCGCGGTCCCACAGGAAACGATCGAAGCAATGGAGCTCGCCGCCGAGCCCGCCGTCGCGCAAACCGGCCGCGAGGTGCATCGCGCTCGCGCCGAGGAAACTGCCGAGCTCGACGACCGCGCCGTGACCGAGGTACGCCTGCGACGCGAGCCAATAGAGGTAGCGCGCCTCGCTCGGCTTGATCATCCCCGGCACCTGCGGAATTTCCGGCAGGCGCACGTCGGCGAAATCGCCTTGGATCTCGCGTGCTCGTTCGATCTCCCGCGTCGCCATGGAAGCGTCGCGGACTCTACTCTCGCTCGCTCCGCCGGGGAAGCGCAGCCGACGTCAGCGCACGAAGATCGGGCTCGACCACGCCATGCCGCCGTCGGTCTGCACGACCCGCGCGTAGAGCCAATCCCCGGCGACGAGCTCGGCGACCGCGCCGCTCAGTGCCAGTTCGAGACCACCGTCGCCGTCGACGCGGGTGATGCGCTCGCCCTTGCGGATCACCTCGATCGTCGCGATCGGCGCGGTGCCGAGCGCTTGGACGAAGAGCGAGACTTCGCCGGTCGCTTCCGTCGCGGGCACGGCCTCGCCCATGCGATGCGCGCCGAGCGCGAAACGCAGGACGATGCGCGGACCGCTGGTCGCGTAGACGCGGCGCGCGCGCAACGCCGCGAGCAACGCGGGCCGCGAGTCGTCGTCGGCGAGCACCGCCGCGACTCCGCCGGTCGGATAGTGCGCGCCGAGGTGACAGAGCCCGGGATGTCCGTCGTGGCTGTCGCCGCTCGCGAGCATCCCGAACGCCGCGCCGCGTTCGAGCGCGTCGCGCGCGAAGCAGCCCTTGTGCGCGGAGTAGATCGGCCGCGGCGAATCGTCGGACTCGCTGGAGCCGTGGGCCGAGCAGATTTCGACGAGCGGTTCGAGCTCCGGATCAAGCGCGTGCCGCCAATCGAGCGCGATCGGTCCGCCGGCGGGATGGTGCGGGATCGCGAGCGTCGGCGTTCCGCGTAGCGCGGCCCAGAGTTCCTCGGGCGTGTCGAAGCCCTCGTCGAGCGACGAGAGGATGTCGGTGCGCTCGTCGAAGTAGACGACGTTGCGATGGCCCCAGACCCAGCTCGTCCACTCGAAGCCCACGAGCGCGGTGAACTTCCCCGGCCGTTCCGCATCGCGCGCCGCGGCGGCGATCTCGGCGACGATCTCGGGATGGCTCGAGAGCGGCAACATGCCCCAGTGGTCGTGATCGGTCAGCGCGACCGCGTCGAGCGCCGCGTAGTCGCGCGCGTACTCGTAGAACTCGGCCGGCGTGCCGGTACCGTCGGAGCGCGAGGAATGGCCGTGGAGATCCGCCCAAAAAATGCGCGGCGCGTTCGCCGCGACGACGATCGGATTCGATTCGCCTTCGAGCGTTTGCTCGCCGACTTGCGCGCGCACCTTCAGCCGATACGTCCCGTCCTTCGTGAGGCGAATCGCGAGCGAGCCGGCTCCGGTGAACGGACGCGGTTCGTTCGGCGCGTCGAGCTCGAGCTCCGCGGGCGGATCGACGAACTCGCACGTCGCCGCGACGCCGCGGCACGCGTCGCCGACCGCGTCGAGCAACGCGACACGCAACACGGAGTCTTCGCCGGCGCGCAGGACGCTCGGCGCGTGGACGACGACTCCGTCGGGCGGCCCGGCCTCGACCGGAACCGTCGGCGAATCCGCGAGTACCTTGCGCAAACCGTCTCCGTCGCCGTCGACTTCGATCCAGAAACGCGAGTCGCCCTCGGAGAAGTTGTCGGCGGTCGCGCGCCCGACGCCGAAGCCGTACTCGATGCGCACGCGTTCGCCGGCGACCAACGCTCGTCCCGACACTTCGATCGCGAGCAACTGCCGATCGACCGTCGTCGTCGCGAGCGCGACGCCCGCCGCGTCCGTCGCGACGCGCGTGTAGCCGTTCGCGGATTCGGTCTCGGTCTGCGGCGTGCTCCAGCCCCAATACGGCGAGACCTGCAGGAAGATCACGCCGCCCTTCGCGACGCCGAGCGGTCCGACTTCGTAGACGATCGTCGCGGAGTAGTCGCTGCGGCTGTGAGCGGGCTTCGGATCCTCGAGCCACGCTCGTCCGCCGCCGTCGGACGGATGGAACACGTTCTTCGTGCTCGCGACCATCGCTGCGTGCATCTCGGGCCGCGCGGTGTCCGGCCATTCGGGATGCGCCGGCGGCGCGACGGGCGCGGGCTCGCTCGGATGCGGTGCTTCGTCCTTCGAGCAGGCGACGAGAACGAGACCGACCGTGGCGGCGAGGAGACGCACGCCGACGAGACTAGTTTCCGTTCGCGCGCGGCGCGAGCACGCGGAAGCGCAACTGCGCGTACGCGAACGCGACGACGCTGTAGACGTAGTAGAGGAAGTGCAGCGCCGTCGCGCCGAGCGCGAACAGCGGTCCGTCGTGGCGCACGAAGAGCGCGTAGAGTCCGCGGTTGATCCACACCACCGGCGCGAGCAACGCGACCGGCGCGACGAACCACCACGGCGACGGGAACCAGACTTGCGCGAGCCCGGCGCCGAAGAGCGACGCGAGCGCGAACACGACCAGCACGCCGCACAACTTCTGTGCGAGTTCGAGGTTGAGGTCGCCGCCGGTGCCCGGGCGCTCGATCAGGAGCTTCGCCCACGGAATCGCGCGGCATGTCACGTCGACGCGGATCATCTCGACGAAGCGCCAACGCTTCAGGTGCTTGCACTGGATGTCGGGCCGCAGACGAATCGTCTTTCCTCGCGCCTTCAAACGCATCCCGAGTTCGATGTCCTCGATCGACGGCCGATCGAAGTACGGGTCGTAGCCGCCGACCTCCTCGAACACGCGCCGGCGAATCGCGCCGCAGCCCGCCCAAAAAGTCGTCGCATCCGACGGACCGGTGTGGTGCACGTAGTGGTGCAGCAGATTGCGGTATTCGGTGATCCAACCCTTCGCGTCGGGCGCGTCGTCGTACGAACCGAACGCGGCGTCGAGCGCGGGCTCGGCGGCGAAGAGGTCGCGGAACTTCGCGAGCGTGTCGGCGTGCACGACGACGTCGGAGTCGATGAAGATCAGGAGCTCGCCGCTCGCGTGCTTCGCGCCTTCGTTGCGCGCGACGCCGGGGCCGGAGTTCTCGGCGAGGCGGAGTAGGTTCGCACCCGCGGCGCGTGCGATCTCCGGCGAGCGAGGGTCGGTGCCCGCGTCGTCGACGACGATCAGCTCGAACTCCACGTCCGACGCGTTCAACGCCGCGAGCGCACGCTCGACCTTCTCGGGCGCGTTGAACATCGGGACGATCACGCTGATCGAAGGCGCGGACATCGGCGGCTCTTTCGGCTCGCGAGAGGGTACGGCGCGAGTCGCGCGGCGCAACTCGGAGTCGACGTCGAACTTGCGGCCGCGGAGAGCGTGCTTCAAGCTCAGCGCCATGCTCTCGATGCTGCGCGTGTTCGTCGTCGCCGTTATGCTCGCGTTCGTCGCTCGCGCCGGCGACGCGCCGTGGCGCGAGATCCTAGGGCGCCCTCAGGGCGAGCTCCCCGCCGCGCAGGCCTCGGTCGAGTGGCGCAGCGACCTCGCCGCCGCGCGCGTCGAAGCGCAGCGCGCGAATCGACCGCTCTTCGTCACGTTCCGTTGCTTGCCGTGCAAGCAGTGCGCGGACTTCGACGCCGAGGTGCTCGAAGGCGGACCGCGGCTCGAGCCGTGGCTCGCGCGCTTCGTCACCGTACGTCTGACCAGCGCGAAGGACGTCGACCTGCGGCTCTTCCCGATGGAAGAGTTCCAGGACTTCGATCTGTCTTGGTGGGGCTGGTTCCTCGCTCCCGACGGACGCGTGCTCGGCACGTTCGGCGGACGCGACGAGCGTTCCGACGCGTCGCGCGTTTCGGTCGAAGCGTTGGCGCGCGCGCTGGAGCGCGTGCTCGTTCACTTCTACGATCCGCGTCGCGCGGCGTGGGACGTCGACGGCCCGACGCCGGAGTTCGACGGCGAAGCGCTGACGCCCGCGCGTCTTCCGGGCTTCGCGTCGTGGACGAAGAAGTCGGACCGCGGCCGCGCGGCCGGCGATTGTCTGCACTGCCACGAAGTCGGCGAGATCGTGCGTCAAGGCGCGCTCGACGCGAAGCGTTTCGACAAGACGCGCGACGTGTACGTGTGGCCGTTGCCGGAGAACGTCGGGCTGACGCTCGTGCGCGACGACGGCTTGCGCGTCGAGTCCGTCGTCGCCGATTCCGCAGCCGCGAAGCTCGGGCTGAAGAAGGACGACGTGCTCGGCGCGGCGGCGGGGCGGAGGCTCTTCAGTCAGACCGATCTGCGCGCGGCGTTCGAGCGCGGGCCCAAGAGCGCGGGCTCGATCGAGCTCGTGTGGACGCGCGACGGCGCGGTGATGAACGGCGCGCTCGAACTCGCCGAGGGTTGGCGCAAGACCGTGATCGCATGGCGCAAATCGATCGCGGAAGGAACGCTCGGCGCGCATCCGGGCATGGCGTGGTTCTTCCCGGCGAAACCGGAAGTGCGGCGCAAGCTCGCGCTCGCGCCGAAGACGATGGCGATTCGTCCGCACTTCGGCGAGGAGCCCGGTTGGTTCGCCCAACTCGCCGGATTGACGACCGACGACACGATCATCGCAGTCAACGATCAGAATCCCGATCTCGCCAATCGCGAGTTCCTCGTGTGGTTCCGTTTGAACTTCGACGCGGGGACATCGATTCGCTATCGCGTTCTCGACGCGCGCGGTCGCGAGCGTTTCGTCACCTTCCTCGCGGCCGAACGCGGACGTTAGCGGTCGCTCGAAGAGTCGTTCGCGCGCGCAGAGAGCGCCCGGAAATCGGCCGTTGCAGGCCTGGAACGGATGCGCTGAATGGTGCGGGAACCTGGTTTTCGACTCGCCACGAGCGGTCGCTGCGTCGCAAACCGTCCGACGTGAACGGTTTCGTCCCGGCGCTTGCCGATATCTCGCGCTCTTCCCCGCCGGTGGCGTGTCATTCCGCAAACGCGGAGCTGCGACGCGCGACGGCAGCGATCCCATGCGCAAAACGAGAACCTCACAACGCACTTCATCTCGAGACTCGACTCGAGGAGCCGTCTTGTTCGTGGCGTTGTTCGCCGCCGCGTCGGTCGCGGTGCTCGCGACGTGTCTCTTGCAGCTTGCGGGCTCGAGCCAGAAGCGCCAGCTCGCGTCCGTCGACCTGCGTCGCGCCTTCTATCTCGCCGATGCGGGACTCGCCGAAGCGTACGGCGGCGTGACGATCGGCAAGACCGGCAATGTCGGCAGCGCGTCGGCGCCGGCGAAGCTCGGTAACGGCGTGCTGTGGGTCGAAGCGACCACCATCGACGACGATCACGTCAGGCTCGAGAGCGTCGGCATGTGCGGCCGCGCGCGCGCGAACCTCGAGATGACGGTCGAGCGCGGCGAGGAGAACGTCGCGACCCTCGGGGTGTTCGCGCATCAACCGTTGACCGTGCCGCGCGGCTCGACGATCAAGGGCTACGACTCCGATGCGCCGGCGCCCTCGGGCGGCCCGACGAAAGGATCTCCGACGAAGGGCGCCCCGTCGAAGGGAGTTTCGCCGACGGTGCTCGGTCGCGTGGGCTCCGACGGCAAGATCACGCTCGACGGGAGCGCGTCGCAGCCGACCGTCGTCGAGGCGAATCTCGCGCCCGGCGTCGGACAAACGGCGGTCGTCGGCCGCAACGTGACGCACACCGGTTCGATCACGCCGCGCGTCGGCGCCGCGCCGTTGCCCGACGTCGAGTTGCCGTTTGAGCCGGCCGGCACCGGCGTCGCGCACTCCGGCATCACGCCGTACGTCGTCCAATCCGGCGACGTCGGTCTGAAGTTCTTGTCGGTCGCGGCGGGAGCTCGCGCCGTCGTCCAAGGTCCGTGCAACCTCGTCGTCGAGGAC
>JAIOPM010000044.1 GCA_021413885.1 Planctomycetota bacterium | reverse complement strand
ACCGCCGACGCGCAACTCTCGGCGCCGTGGCCGTCGGAACCGTCGAGCGGCAACCTCGCGGTCGGGCCGGGCGTCCTCTACTCGCTCTCGTCGAACCAAGGCGGCAGCACGTTGGTCGGACTTTGCGACTGGACGAGTCTCGAAGAGCGACTGCTGCGCGACTTCCAACGCGATCCGAACGACGTCGACCTCGCGTGCGCGTGGGCCGACTTCCTGGTCAGCCGCGCGAACCTCGAGCACCGCGAAGGCCGCACCGCGAAGGCGCTCGCGTACTTCGGTCGCCTGCGCGCGGCGCTCGAGCCCTTGCTCGACGCGAACGCGCCGACCGCCAAGCCCGAACTCGCGGCGCGGTTGCACGCTGCGTTGGTCGGCGAAGCGCGCTCGCTCGCGGATCTCGCCGACGTGCGCGGCGCGGTCGAGCGTCTCGAACGTTCGCGCGGTTTCGCGATCGAGCCGGCGGAGCGACGCGACACGTTGTGGGCGCTCGCGAACCTCGCGCGCGACCGTGATCGCGCGCGCTACCGCGCGTTGCTGGTCGAGCTCGACGCCGCCGCCGGCGAACTCCCGTTGCCGCGCGAGACGTCCGCGTCGCCGTCCGGCGGAGACGAAGTCGCCGCCGCGGAGCCCGACCCGAGCGAGGCGCGCGACACGATCGGAATCTGGGTGCAACGCGAGCTCGTCCAACTCGCGCGCACCGACGGGGACCTCGCGCTCGAGTTCGGGGCACTGCACGAACTGCTCGCGCGTTACGGCGACGCCCGCGTGTCGCCGAACGGCGAGCGCGTCGCCGATCGCATCGGCGCGTTGGTCGGCCGCACGCCGCCGAAAGAATACGCGCCGTTCGAGGCCCACGCGCGCACGCTGCTCGACGAAGCGATCGCCGCGGGCGACCTCGAATCGTTGACGCGGGTGCGCGAGCTCTACCCGCACTCGAAAGCCGCCGCCGCGGCGGTCGAATCGGCGCTCGCGATCGCCACCGACAAGCAACGCCTCGATCTCTACGCCGCGGAGTTCGCGAGTTCGCTCTCCGCTCACTGGTCGTTCGCGCGCGCCGAGCCCGTCGAGCTCGGACGCGTCGCCGATTTCGCGGGCCTCGCGCTGCACATCGGCGAACGCGAACTCGCGCGCGCGCTCTGCATGCGCCTCGAGCCCTTCACGCCCGACCGCGTCGTCGACCGTTCGACCACGCCGCCGCAGACGGTCGCGACGCTCGCGCGCGCGTTGGCCGGCGAACCTGGCCCCGCCGCCGCCGAACGCGTCGACTTCGACGACACGATCCGGCCGCACGGCGGCCGCTCGAACGGGCCGTGGAATCTGCTCGGCTATCTGCCGCTCGCGCCGGGCGCCCCCGCCGACGGTCCGCGTCATCTCGTGACCTCGACGCGCGGTTGGATCGACGTGTGGCGCTCGGGCTCGCCGCCCGAACGCCTCTGCCACTACCGCATCGATCCGCCCGCCGATCCCGAAGTGCGGCCGAACCGCGTGCTCTTCGGCGCGGACCGCGTCGTGATCGGTCTCGCCGATCGCGTCGTCGGCGTCGACGTCACCGAACCGAGCGAAGCGTGGGAACTCACGGCCGACGGCGAATCGATCGAAGCGCTGGTCGGCGCCGACGGCGTCGCAATCGCCGCGACGCAGGACCGCACGCGCGGGTACACGTTGCACGCGGTGTCGATCGAACTCGGCCAAGAACTCTGGACCCGCGAACTCGGGCTCGACGTCACGCTGCCGCCGTTGGTCGGCGAAGGCCGCGTCGTCGTGCTGCCGCGCGGACGCGGCGTGCGTTCCGCGCAGGTCTTCGACCTCTTCGTGGGGACGCAGACCGCGAGCTTCGAACTCGACGCCGATACGTGGGAGAACGACGGTCGTTCGGCGTGGATCGAACAGGGCAAGGTGTTGCTGCCGGCGTTCCGGCGGAACGCGCGCTCGACCAACGAGATGTTGCGCGCGTTCGACCTCGAGAGCGGCGTGAAGCGTTGGACGGTGCCGGTCGAGTCGGGCCGCGAGCTCCAGACCGTGATCCGCGCCGCCGGACGCACGTACCTGGTTCTCGCGGCCGACGCGACCGCGGGTCGGTTGCAGAGCGGCGGGATCCTCGAACTCGACACCGGCCTCGGCGCGTTGCGCGCGATCCAGAACGCGAAGCTCGGGCCCGGCGATCTGCTGATCGGCGTGCCGCGCCTCGCGGTCGTCGAACTCGACACGCCGTTCGTATTCGTGCGCGGCGAAGCGCCGGGCGTGCGCGAGGCGGTGTTGCGCGCCATTCACCTCCCTTACGGAGAGCGTTGGTCGACGCGCCTCTCGGTGCCGATCGAAGCCTTCTACAATGGCGCGATGCCGCGCCCGGTGGTTTCGCAGTCGACGGTCGCCCTCGTGTACGGCGAGCACACGCGCACGCGCGACGGTGAAGCGACGGACCGCACGTCCCTCGTGTTGTTCGATCGCGCGAGCGGTCAGCGCCGCGACCTGCGCACGTTGGACCGCGCGCTCGGTCGTTCGGACTCCCTGGAACTCGGCGGCCTCGGTTCGGCCCTCTTCGTCGCGGGCAGCGGCGGGATGGACGTGTTGTCGAAATGAAGTTCGCTCGCTCGCTCCTCGCACTCGTGACGTGCCTCGCTTGCGCGGCGCCGCTCGGCGCGCAGACCATTTCGCCGAGCGAAGCCGATCCGGTCGCGATCACGCCCGAACAGATGAAGGCGGTCGAGCGCGGGCTCGAGTGGCTCGCGTCGCAACAGAACGACGACGGCAGCTGGAGCGCAGACATCGGCTTCAAGTTGAACCAGGGCTACTCCGCGACCGCGGTCGACAAGCCCCACGTCGGCGTGACGTCGCTCGCCGGGATGGCGTTCCTCGCCGGCGGCCACTTGCCCGGCCGCGGCAAGTACGGCGCGACGGTCGAGAAGGCGCTCGCGTTCGTGCTCGGCTGCGTGCAGGACGACGGGTACGTGACGCGCGGCGGCACGCGCATGTACAGCCACGCGATGGCGACGTTGTTCCTCGCCGAGATCTACGGCATGGCGCACAAGACCGAGGTGCGCGACAAGCTGCAGAAGGCGGTCGACTTCATCGTCGCGTCGCAGAACGCCGACGGCGCGTGGCGCTACGAGCCGTACGCCGCCGAGAGCGACATGTCGATCGTCGTGTGCCAAGTCGTCGCGCTGCGCGCCGCGCGCAACATCGGCATCCGCGTGCCGAAGTCGGTGGTCGATCGCGCGGCGCGCTACGTCGTCGACTCGGCGGTCACCGAGGACAGTCTCTCGCGCTCCTACTTCGGACCGACCGCGAACTTCCGCGACGAGATCGGCTCGTTCCACTATCAGAAGCAGGATGGCTCGCGCTCTTCGTTCCCGTTGACCGCGGCCGGCGTCACGGCGTTGAACGGGCTCGGCATCTACTCCGACGACGCGATCGATTCAGGCATCGCGTTCCTGCGGCGCAACCTGCACGACTTCAACCGCCAGAACGGCTTCAACAAGCGCGGCCACTACTTCTTCTGGTACGGCCACTACTACGGCGTCCAAGCGATGTACACCGCGGGCGGCGAAGTGTGGGAGTCGTACTTCAGCGTCGTGCGCGACGAGATCCTGCGGATGCAGGAACCGAGCGGCGCGTTCCCGAACGAGACCGGCCCCGGCCGACCGTTCGGCACGGCGATGGGCGTCCTGATCCTCGAGATCCCGTTCCGCTTCCTCCCGATCTTCCAACGCTGATCCATGTCCGCACCCGAGTCGCCCACCGCGCCGCGCTCGTCGCGCGTGAACAGCCCGCGCGTTCCGCTGAACGCCACGCCGGCGCTGCAGCGCGCGTTGGACAAGGTCGGCGGCGCGCTGACGCGTTCGATCCTGCTCCACGGCCTCGCGACGATCGCGATCTGCGCGGCGCTGTGGATCGGTTGGAGCTGGTTCGCCGACTACGTGCTGCGCGTGCCGCGCGCGGTGCGACTCGGACACTTGGCGATCGCTGCGGCGGTGCCGGTGTTCATCGGCTGGCGCTTCCTGTGGCGCCCGTGGAGTCGCCGGCCGTCGCAGTCCGGCCTCGCGATGTTGATCGAGCGCGCGAACGAGCACGGCGCGAAAACGGGCGACGCGAAACTCGGCGAACTCTTCGTCTCGGCGGTCGAGCTGCAACAAACCGCGCGCCCGTCCGGCGATCCCGAGCGCATCGGCGAAGTCCTGGCGCTCGCCGAGACGCGCGCGCGATCGGTCGACTTGCGCGGCGTGCTCGATCGTCGGCCCGCGTTGCTGCGCGGCGCGTTCGCATTGCTGCTGGTCGCGGTCGGCGCGTACGCGGCTTCGCGTTCACCGGATCACACGCGCATCTTCGTCGCGCGGTTCCTCGGCGGTGACGAGCCGTGGCCGCAACGCACGCACTTGCTCGTCTCCATCCCCGCGGGCTCCGAGCGCGCGAAAGTCGACGTCGGAGAGAAAGAGATCGCGGTGCGCATCGCGCGCGGCGGCGATTTGCCGGTGCTCGTCGAGGCCGAAGGCTCGATCCCCGACGAAGTCTCGATCCAACTCTCGAACGGCGACGAGATCGCTCTCAGCGGCGGAGGCGGCGGCGAGCGCGAGTTCCGCGCCGTGCTGCGCGCCGTGCAAGAGGACTTCGCGTTCCACGTCTCCGGCGGCGACGATCCGCACGGCGATCGCGCGGTGCGCGTCAGCGTGCTCGAACCGCCGGATCTCTCCGGCCTCGCGATCCGCATCGTGCCGCCGGCGTACACCGGACTCGCCGAGCGCCTCGAACGCGACCACGACGTCCGCGTGCCCGCGGGCTCGAGCGTTTCGATCGCGATCCTCCCCCATCCCGCCGACGCGCACGGCGAAGTTCGGTTGCTGCCCGACGATCGGACGATCGCGCTCGAGCCGCGCCCGTTCCCGAAGACCGACGCCGCGCCGGGTGCCCCCGGTGTGACGGGAGAGACGGTGCAAGGCCTCGGCTTCGATCTCGTCGCCGATCGCTCGTTGCGCTACCGCTTCCGTCTCACCGATTCGACCGGCCTCGAGAATCCCGACCCGGGCCTCTTCGCGATCGAGGTCGCCGAGGACCGCGCGCCGGAAGTCGAGATGATCGTGCCGGGCCGCGCCGAGGTCGAAACCGTGCGCACCGGTTCGTTGCGCATCGTCGCGCGCGCGAGCGACGATTTCGGTCTGCGTGCGCTCGCGTGGCGCGCGACGCGCCAAGGCGCGGGCGAGAACGAAGCGGTCGGCGCCGCGCTCGCGAGCGTCGCGCCGGCGACGCCGGAGAGCGACGGCCGCACGAGCTCGATCGGCACGTCGTTGCTCGAGGCGAGGGCGCTCGTGCCCGCCGGCGTCGAGCTCTCCGACGGTGAGCAGATCACGTTGGTCGTCACCGCCGCCGACGATCGACCGGACACGGGCACGGAACAGGACGCGAAACGCCTCGGCAAGTCGGCGCCGGTCCGCGTGCGCATCGTCACCGACGAAGAGTTCCTGCGTCGTCTCCAAGATCGGCTTTCGCGCCTGCGCGTGCAGGTCGGCGAGTTGGAGGAGCTGGCGCGCTCGAAGAAGAAGCGTGTCTCGGAACTCGTCGCGTCGCTCGAGAGCGATGCACCGGGCAGCGCCGCCGGCTCCGGCGAACTCGCGGCCGCGCTTTCCGGCGTGCGGCGCGTGCAAGTCGACGCCGAGACCGCGACGCGCGAGCTCGCGTCGATCACCGAAGGCGTGCTCTACGCGAAGCTCGATGACAAGTCGGCGGCGTTGTTCGAGCTGCTCGACGCCTCCGCGGCGCGCACGACGACACGGGAGTTCCGCGTCGACGCATGGCGTTCGCTCGCGCAAGCCCTGCACGAAGGTCGCGCCGGAGCGGCGAGCGGCCTCGCGCCGCAACTCGTCGGCCTCGTCGAAGCCGCGTTGACGATCAGCCACGCCGATTGCACCGCCGCGTCGGCCGCCGCCGAGCGCGCGACGCTCACCGTCGATCTCGCCGACGTGCACGGCGCGTTGGTCGAGTGCGTCGAAGCCCAAGAAGCCGCGCAGAAACACATCGAAGACCTGCTGTCGCGCTTGGTCGAGTGGGACGACTTCCAATCGGTCGTCTCGCTCGCACGCGACATCCTGACGCGCCAGAAGTCGCTCAACGATCGCACCCGCACGAGCGCCCAGGACAAATAGGAGAGGACTAGGACCATGGGACCTCGACGTTGGCTCTCGCTCGCGCTGCTCGCCTTCGCGGCGTTGCCGCTCCCCGCTCGCGCGCAGGACGGCGCGTCGAAGGGCGGCGATCTCGGTTCGCTCGCCGAGGAACAGGAACATCTTCGCCGTCAGCTCCAACGCCTGAAGCGCACGATGGAGGCGCTGATCCCGCGCCTCGAGCAGGAGAAACGCACCGACACGCTCGAGCTCGTCCGCGCCGCGCTCTCGCAGCTCGACCAACGCGAGGAAGCGTCGCGTTCGCTGACGCTCGAAGAACTGATGGACAGCGCGCGCTCGGCCGCCGCCGGCGGACAGGTCGTGCAGGCGCTCGAGGAACAGGAACGCGTGCTGCGCGGGCTCGAACGTTTGCTCGCGATCCTGATGAACCGTCAGAACCTCGACCACCTCGAGGAGCAGCTCGCCGCGTTGAAGGAGATGAAGGCGCGCGTCGAGGAATTGAAGTCGCGCGAAGCCAAGCTCGAGCGCGAGACCAAGGACCTCGCCGAACGTTCGAAGAGCGAGGAACAGAAGGCCCTCGAACGCGAACTCGATCGCCTGGTCGACGCGCAACGCGAACTGCAGGCGAAGAACGAAGCGCTCGGTCGCGACAGCGGCCTCTTCGCGCTCGAACAACTCTCGCGCGAACTCGAAGCGTTGCGCGAGGACCAAGCGACCGATGCCGCGGTGCTCGACGCGTGGAAACCCGAGGACCGCCAAGCCCTCGAGGCCTTGCGCCCGGCGGTCCAAGCCGTGCGCGCCGAACTCGCGCGCGCCGAGCGCGACCGCGAGAGCGCCGAGCGCCTGCGCCGCGCCTCCGAGGAAGCACGCGCCGCGAAGAGCGAGGCCGAACGCGACGCGCTCGCCGCCGAGCTCGAGAACTCCGCCGAACGCGAGGAACGTCGCGCGCGCGCCGCGGGCGAAGAGGCGAAATCCTCTGCGGCCGAAGCAATGCGCCGCGGCGCCGAAGCGCTGCGTCAAGCGGGCGAGGACGCCGCCGCGCGCGAGAAGGCGGCCGACGCGCTGCAGAACGCCGCGACCGAACAGAGCGCGAAAGCGGAAGCAACCGCGACCGGCGCCGAGAGCCGCGCGGCCGAGCTCACGCCGAAGCTCGAGGAACTCGCGCGCTCGCCGTCCCCCGCCGGCGAAGCCGCGAAGCGGACCGCCGAGGCACTGCGCGAAGCCGCGAAGTCGAGCCGTTCCGCGGCGGAACGCGCCGAGGCCGAGAACCGCGCGCTACAGGAACTCGAACGCGCCGCGGACGCGGAGGAGAACCTCGGTCCGGCGCTCGCGCGTTCGCAGGAAGACGCGGCGGAGCAGAGCGAGCGTTTGAAGAACGGACTCCAGGCATTGCCGGAGACCGCGCGCTCGAGCGGCGTCGAACAGGCGCAAAAAGCGCTCGACGAAGCGAAGCAAGCGATGCGCGCCGCGGCCGAGAGCGCTCGCGCCGATCAGAAGCCGAACGCGGCGACGTCGGCGCGCGCGGCGGAGCAGGCGCTCGAACGCGCGGCGAAGGCGCTCGACGGCGCGCGCGAGGCGACGACGCAGAGTCAATCGTCGAAGCAAGGCGCGCAGAGCCAGAGCCTCGCCGGCGAACAGAAGCAGCTCGGCCAGGCGGCGCAACAAGCGTCCGAGCAGAGTTCGAAGGGCACGATGTCCCAGGGCGGACAGGAGTCGGTGAAGAAGGAGCTCGACCAAGCGCAGCAAGCGATGGAACGCGCCGCGGAGAATATGACCGAAGGCCGCAACTCCTCCGCGTCGGAGGAACAGTCGCAAGCGCGCGAGAGTCTCGAGCGCGCGCGCCAAGCGGCCCAACGCTCGACGCAACCGAAGAGCGCGGCGGACAAGAAGCGCGCAGAGGAGCTCGAAGCCGAACAGGCCGAGATCAAGAAGCAGCTGCTCGACCTCGCGACCAAGAACAAGCAACGCGCGGGCGCCGAAGGCCAAGCGGGCATCGAACGCGCGGCGAAGGACGCCGCGGAAGCCGAGGAAGGTCTCGATCAAGGTGACCTCGATCGCGCGCAGGACGAAGAGCGCCAAGTCCAACGCGACCTCGAAGAGGCGAACCGCGACCTCGGCCGCGAGGAAGAGGAATACCAACGCCTGCGTCAGGACGAGCTGCTCTTCCGCATCGGCGAGGAACTGACGACGTTCCTCGAAACGCACCGCGCGGCGATGAAGGAGACGAAGGAGATCGACGCGGCGCGCGAGAACGACGATCGTCCGAGCCGCGCGCAGCGTCTGCGCTTGAAGCGCCTCGCGCGCGACGAAGAAACGCTCTCGGGCCGCGCCGGCGAACTCGGCAAGGCGATCGCCGCCGAGCACAGCGTCGTGTTCGCCGAGACGCTCGACGAAGTGCGCCAGGATCTGCAGCGCGTCGCGCGCGATCTCGACGAGACCGGCGATTGGCAGACCGGCCCGCGCGTGCAGGCGCTGCAGGAGGACGTCGAGGAACGCGCGGTGTGGTTGCAGGAAGCGTTGAAGGCGGAGCGCGAACGCCGTCAGAAGGACGCCGACAAGGGCCAAGGGCAGCAACAACCACAGCAGCAGCAAGGCGAACAGCGCTTGGTGCCCGACGAAGCCGAGCTGCGCCTCCTGCGCCGCCTCGACGTCGACGTCACCGAACGCGTCAACCAGTTGATCGAGCTCTACCCCGACCTCGCGAACGGCGAAGTCGATCCGATGGTGCTCGAGGACGTGCAACGTCTCGCCGAGCGGCACGAGCGCGTCACCCAACTCTTCAGCAAGTTCCGCGAACGGCTGGGCATCCCGCCGCCGGAGAAATGAGGTCCGCGATGAACACTTTCCTCTCGCTGCGCGCTCTCGTCGCGACCTTCGCGCTCTGCGCGAGCGCCGTCGCTCAAGAGCCGACGCCGAAGATCCCCGTGCCGAAGATGCCGACGGCGCAAGACTCCAAGCAGGAGATGATCGACCTCTTCCATCAGGTGGAGTCGAAGATGCAGGAGATCGATCGCTTGCTCTACGACGCGGGCGCCGGCGGCGCCGCCGGGAGTTCGCTGAAGGACGCGGGGATCGACAAGTTGTTGCGCGATGCGGGCGAGAAGAGCCGCTCGGTGCAGGCGGGCATCGATCGCATCCTCGAGCTCGCGCGCGAACAGCAACAGCAACAACAGTCGTCGAGCTCCGGCGGCAGCAGCGGCTCCGATCCGAACGGCCAGTCGCCGCTCGATCAACAGCGCTCGGGCCAGCAACAAAAAGAGAAGAAGCCCGGCGGCGAAGCTCCCGACCAACAGGACGAGCAGAACGATCCGAACGCGCCCAAGAAACAAGGCGGCCAGCCGAAGAACCCGAAGGACTCCAAGGACGAGTCCCAACGCACCGGCGCGAACCCGCCGAACGGGCCGAAGGGCTCGCCGTCGAATCCGGCCGATGCGCGCGAGCTGTGGGGCGAACTGCCCGAGCAAGCGCGCGACGTCTTCCGCGTCCAAGGCGGCGGCGATCTCCCGCCGCGCTACCGCGACTTCATCGATTCGTACTACCGTCGGATGAGCCGTCGTCCGTGAACGCGGCGAGCGCGGCCTTCGGAGTCTTCGTCGCGTTGCTCGCGCCGGAACTCTCTTGGTCAGCTCGCGAGGACGCGCGCACGGCGCCCGCGCTCGCCCGACAGGCCCCCGCCGAAACCGCGCCGCCGCAAGGCGAAACCGACGCGCCGCGCGTCGATGCGCGCGCTCGCGAAGCGCTCGAACGCGGCCTGCGCTACCTTGCGGCGCGCCAAGCCGTGGTGCGCGACGGCGGATTTCCGCTCGACGACGCGGAGCAACGCGCGCCGGTCGCCGTGACCGCACTCGGCGCGCTCGCGTTCATGGCGAGCGGCAGCCAGCCCGACCGCGGTCCGTACGGCAAGTCGATCGCCGCGGCGATCGACTACCTCTGCGCGCACGCGGAGTTGACGGAAGGCTCGCCGTCGCGCGGCTTCATCTCGAGCGACGGCGACGCGAACTCCAGGATGCACGGTCACGGCTTCGCGACGCTCGCGCTCAGTCAAGCGTTCAGCATGTCGCCGAAGACCGCGCGCGGTGAGCGCTTGGGGAAAGTGCTCCCGCTCGCCGTCCTGTGCATCGAGAAGAGCCAAGGTCTCGAAGGCGGTTGGGAATACGTGCCGCGCGTCAGCATCGGCCACGAGAACTCGGTGACGATCACGCTCGTGCAAGCGCTGCGCGGCGCGCACAACGTCGGCGTCAAGGTCGATCCGAACACGATCGCGCGCGCGGTCGACTACGTGACTCGCTGCCAGAACGAGAACGGAAGCTTCCGCTACGGCTTGGTCTCGAAGGACACCACGCTCGCGCTCACCGCGGCGAGCTTGTCGACGTTGAACGCGATCGGCCGCTACGGCACGCCGGAGGTCGAGCGCGGCATGACCAACTTGTGGCAAGGACTCGAGAGCGTCGAGACCGGCGAGGCGGGCGTCGTGCGCTTCCCCTACTACGAGCGCATGTACGTCGCCGAAGCGCTGTGGCATCACCGCGATCTGCGCCTGTTCGAACGTTGGATGGAGCGCGAGCTGCCGCGACTGATCACGTCGCAAGCCGCCGACGGCTCGTGGACCGACACGCAGTTCGGTTCGTGCTACGCGACCGCGTCGAATTGCCTGGTGCTCGCGTTGCCGCTCGGGCAACTGCCGATCTTTCAGCGCTGAGCGAGCGACGGCGGCGAGCGGTAGACGTCGAGCTCGAAGTCGACGAAGCCCGCTTCGCGCAGTTCGCGCCCGATCGCGTCGCTCGCGACTCGCGCGTCGGCGAGGCGACTCGGCTCGACCTCGACTCGCGCTCTGGATCCGAGGTGCCGCACGCGCCGCACGCCGACTTCGAGCGCCGCGAGCCGCGCCTCCGCATCCTCGACGGCGCCGAGCCGCTCACGCGTCACGACCGTGCCGACCGGAATGCGCGACGCGAGGCAGGCGCTCGACGGTTTCTCGGCGACCGCGAGCCCGTGCTCGCGCGCGTAGCGCCGCACGTCGTCCTTGGTGAAGCCCGCTTCCGCGAGCGGCGCGAGCACGCCGAACTCGTGCGCCGCGCGCCGGCCGGGCCGCTCGACGAACAGATCGTCGGCGATCTCGCCGAACAGCAGCGCGCGGAACCCGCGCTCCGCCACCCACGGCGTCATCGCCTCGAAGAGCGCCGACTTGCAGAAGTAGCAGCGGTCGCCGCGGTTCGCGCGGTAGTTCTCGTCGCCGAGTTCGTCGGTGGCGACGACCTCGAGCCTCGCGCCGATCGCAGCCGCGACGTTGCGCGCGAGTTCGAGCTCGCGCCGCGGCAACGACGGCGAATCGGCGATCACGCCGACCGCACGGCTCCCGAGCTCCGCGTGCGCCGCGTGCAGCAACACGCACGAGTCGACGCCGCCGGAGAACGCGACCGCGACGCGTTCGAGTCCGCGCAGGCGACCGCGCAACGCGTCGACGCGCTCGCGAAAAAGAGACTCGTGATCGTCGAGGTCCACGGGCGCCAATTCTAGGGCGCGCGCCCCGCCGATGCTCGCCGCGCTCAGTGGCTCTGGTTCAAGCTCGACCAGAGATGGCGACTCTCCGGCGCGACGAAGAGGAAGTCCGCGAGGTCGTCGCCGTTCAGGTCGACGAACGCGAGCGCGTTGGTCGAGAACGGCGCCGGCAGGTCCAGCGCGAACTTCGGCGACGTCGTCTGGAAGCCGCCCTTGCCGTTGCCGAGCAACACGCGCAAACGCCCGATGCCGAGCGGCACGATCAGATCGTCGTGACCGTCGAGGTCGACGTCGGCGACCTCGAGCGTGCCCGGGTTGTTGCCGACCTGGATCTTCGACTGCTTGAACTGGAACGCGCCGCCGTTGCGGAAGACGTAGACCTTGTCCGACGGGTAGCCGAACTGCGAGAGCGCGAGGTCGACGGCGCCGTTCTCGTCGAAGTCGCCGGAGCTCATCACCAACGCCGTCGAGTCGAGGTTGCTCGACGTGACCAACGCGAAGTGTCCCGCGCCGTCGCCGCGCCAACACATCAACTTTGCGCCGCTGCCGTCGAGCTCGCCGACCGCCAGCGCGAGGTCCTCGAGGCCGTCGCCGTCGAGATCGGCGACGTGGACGGTCAACGGACGATCCGCGAGCGGCACCGGAACCTCGGAGACGAACGTGCCGTCGCCGTTGCCGAGCAACACCTGCATCGTGTGGTCGACCGAGTTCGCGACGACGACGTCGAGGTGGCCGTCGTCGTTCAAGTCGGCCGCATCGAGACCGCGCGGCTCGGCGCCGACCGGAATGCGATCGACGCGCAGCGACGAGAGCGGCAAGCCGCCTTGGTTGCGCATCAGCTGGAGCTCGGAGCTCTCGAGCACCGACGTGATCACGTCTTGGAGCCCGTCCTCGTCGAAGTCGTCGACGATCATGTAGCCCGGCGTCTCCTGCGACGACGGATCGAGCGGCACCGCCGCGACGAACTGGAACCGGCCGTCGCCGAGGCCGCGTTGGAACACGACCTCCTGTTGGAATTGGTCGACGCTGACCGCGTCCTGATTGCCGTCGCCGTCGAAGTCGGCGCAGCGCACGTACTGCGGACGATCGCCGATCGGGAAACCCTGCATCGCCTGGAAGTCGCCGCCGCCGGTCGCGCGCAGCACCGACACGGTCTCGAACGCGGAGACCGCGAGGTCGAGCTTCGTATCGCCCGGCAATTGGAACGGCAACACCGAACGCGGCCCGTTCGCGATGTTGTAGTAGCGCGCGGCGCCCCACGCGCCGCCGCTCGAACCGTTCTTGAGCGCGACCGCGCCTTCCTCGAACAGCGAAGCCGCCGCGTCGCGCACGCCGTCGCCGTCGAAGTCGCCGAAGCCGACGCCGAGCTGACGCGCGCCGAACGCGATCACGTCGGGCGCTCCCGCGCCGAAGCCGCCGGCGTTGCCGTGGTACACGATCACGTCGTCGGCTTCGATCTGCGCGATCGCGAGATCGGGGATCGACGTGCCGTCGGCGTCGACCGCGATCACGATCGGCCACGCGACGAACGGCGCGAGCACGTACGGCGAGCCGAGCACTCCGCCGACGTTCTTGAAGACGACGACGCGATCGGCCGCTCCGCCGGAGACGCGCCGCTCGCCGACCGCGAGGTCGAGCAAGCCGTCGCCGTTCTCGTCGACCAACGCGGTCGTGACCGGAGCGCCGTCGGCGCCGGTCGCGGCCGAGGTGTACGCCGCGACGAAGTTGATCGAATGGGCCGCGTCGACGCGCAACTGCCAGACTTCGCGTTGCTCCTCGATCGAGACGAACATGTCCTCGTGCACGCCGTCGATCGAACCGATCACGATCGAGCCCGGGTTGTGCGGCAGCGAGAGCGAGAAGCTGTCGGTGTACGCGCCGGTCGAGTCCTGCTCGAAGACCGACACGCCTGGGAAACTGGTCGGCCCTTCGCGCACGCACGCCGCGACGAGATCGATGCGTCCGTCGCCGCCGACGTCGCCCGCGGCGATCGAGAGCGGATACGTCGGCGTCGGCAACGGAGCGAGCGCGAGGAACGTGCCGTTCGGCCGACCGACCGCGACCAAGATCGCGCGGGAACCGTAGCTCCCGACCGCGAGGTCGACGAGCCCGTCGTCGTTGAGGTCGGGCGCGATCGACTGCGACAGCCCGAACGAGTTCAGCTCGACGTCGGTTCGCGTTTCGAACGCGAGATGTTGGAGCCCCGTGCCGGGCGGAGTCGTTCCGCCGCCCGACTTGTGATTGCAGGCGGCGAGCGTGAGGAGCCCGCAGAGGACGAGGACGCGCATGGTGTGAGTCGGGGTGCGGAGAGAACGGGGCGCTCGGGATTCCGCGCGCGCGGATCGCCGTGGGGCGACGGCGTGCGAAAAACACTCTGAATCGCGGAGGGCCGAGGCTCCGGGGAGGAGCTCGGCCTGCCGGCCGGGCCCGTTCGGCGCGTGGGGACGCTCGCGAACACTCCCGGCAAGCAAGTATGCCCCATCCACGCGAGGCGGCAACTCGCGTCGAAGTCGGCGACGAGCCGTCGCCGTTCAGTCGAGGTACAGACGGATCTTGCGGGCGTAGTCGTCGGCGCTCGCGACGAACGCGCGGACCTCGTCGGGCTCGAGCGTGCGAAGAATTTTCGCGGGCACGCCGGCGACCAACGAACGCGGCGGCACGACGAATTTCTCGCGCACGACGGCGCCGGCGGCGATCAGCGATTCGCTCCCGATCACCGAACCGGCGAGCAGGATCGCGCCCATGCCGATCAAGCAACCGTCCTCGACGCGCGCGCCGTGCAGCACGCAACGGTGACCGATCGTCACGTTCGCGCCGATCACGTTCGGCACGCCGGTGTCGGCGTGGATCATGGTCAGGTCCTGCACGTTCGTGCGCCGGCCGATCACGAGCGGCGCATCGTCGCCGCGCAACACGCAACCGAACCACACGCCGACGTCTTCGCCCAGCGTGACATCGCCGGTGACGATCGCGTTCGAAGCGACGAAGGCGCCGCCGTCGACGCGGCGCATCAAACCTTGGCGCGGGAAGAACGTCATGGCAGCGGGAGGTAGAGCAGCGCCTGCCCGAGCAGCTCACGCGAGGCGGGCACCGAGGTCAAGAGCCAGATCACGAGCCCGTTGTGCAACGCGTGCACGGCCCACGCGGCGGTCAAGCGCTGCGTGCGCAGCATCAACATGCCGAGCAATAGGCTGAGCGCGAAGATCGGCAGGAACGCATTCCAACCGTGGAGCGCCGCGAACAACGCCGACGCGAGGAACACGCCGCCGCGGTCGCCGAGGTTCTGCACGCACAACGGTTGGAGGAAGCCGCGGAACAGCAGCTCCTCGCAGAACGGTTGCGCGACCGCGGCGAGCACCGCCGCGATCCAGAAGCGTTGTCCGTCGAGCGCGAGCAGCGCCTGCGCCGCGGATTGCGGTTGGTAGTCGCCGCCGAGCGCGTCGACGATCGACGGCCAGAGCAAACCTGCGCCGAGCACCAGCGGACTCCAACCGACGTACGCGACGAGCCCGAGTCCGATCGCGCGCAGGTGACGACCGGGCCACAGGCCGAGGCACGCGATGCCTTTCGGATCGCGGAGCGCGGCGAGCACGACGACCGTCGCGACGGCCGGCACGAACGAGAGCAACGCGACGACGCGCTCGACCAGTCCGTCCTGACGATCGGCGACGAACTGCCGCGCGAGCGTGTCGGCGAGCAGCGAGCTCCCGACCCACACCAACGCGACGACGACCGCGTGCGAGAACCCCCACCGCGCGAAGAACACGTTGCGGCCGTCGAACAGACGCCGCCCGAGCGCGACGCCGAGCGGCGCGAGCGCGAGACCGCACGTGATCAGCGCGACGCCGAGCCAAGCGCGATCGATCGAAACTTCGGCGAGCGTCACGAGCGCGGCGTCTCCGCGCGGGCGATCAAGCCCTCGGCCGGCGAGGACGCGTTCGCGTAGAGCTTGCGCGGAATGCGTCCCGCGAGGAACGCGTTGCGTCCCGCGAGGCACGCGTCGCGCATCGCGGCCGCCATGCGCAACGGCTCGCGCGCGAGCGCGATGCCGGAGTTGAGCAGCACGCCCGCGACGCCGAGCTCCATCGCGAGAGCGACGTCCGACGCGGTGCCGACGCCGGCGTCGACGATCACGGGCACGCGCACGAGCTCGAGCGTGATGCGGATCGCATTGGGATTGAGCACGCCTTGACCGGAACCGATCGGCGAACCCGCGGGCATCACCGCGGTCGCGCCGAGTTCCGCGAGGCGCACCGCCATCCGCGGATCGTCGGAGCAGTAGACGAGGACGTGGAAGCCTTGACCGACGAGCTCCTTCGTCGCCTCGAGCGTGCCGACCGGATCGGGCAGCAACGTCTGCGGATCGCCGAGCACCTCGAGCTTGACGAGCCGCGTGTCGAGGATCTCGCGCGCGAGTTCGGCGGTGCGCACCGCGCTCTCCGCGTCGTAGCAACCGGCGGTGTTCGGCAGGATCGTGTAGCGCGTGCGGTCGATGTGATCGAGCAGCGACGGCCCAGCGGAACGATCGAGGTTGACGCGCCGCACCGCGACGGTGACGCACTCGGTGCCGGAGACGTCGAGTGCCGCGGCGGTCTCCTCGAAGCTCGCGTACTTGCCGGTGCCGACCAGCAGACGCGAACGGAAGCGATGCTCGCCCAGCACCAGCATTTCGTCGCGTGTCACGTCGCTCACCATCTCAACCTCCGCCGACCAAAGTCACGATCTCGAGCGCGTCGCCCGCCGCGAGACGCAGCGTGCCGTGTTCGGCGCGCCGCACCAGACGACCGTTGCGCTCGACGGCGACCTGCTCGGCGACGAGGCCGAGCGACCGCACGAGTTCGGCGACCGTGGTCGACGGCGCGAGCTCGCGCGGCTGTCCGTTGAGCTGAATGACGATGTTCTCTGAGGTAGCGGACACGACGCGCGGCGCAGCGAGCGCAGGAGTTTATCCGCGCGCGCCGACGCGCTCAAGCGTTGCCGCCGACGCGCAGGAACGCGCACTTCAGGTACGCGCTCTCCGGCAACGTGACGAGGTGCGGGTGGTCGAGGGACGCGCCGGCGAGGGCTTCGAGCCAGACTTCGCGGCCGGCGTCGCTCGCAGCGCGCGCGAGCCATTCGACGAAGAGCGCGGGCAGGACCGCGTAGCTGCACGACGCGCTGACGAGCACGCCGGCCGGTTCGAGCAAACGCAACGCGCGCAAGTTGAGTTCGCGGTAGCCGCGTTCGGCGCCCTCGAGCTCGGTCTTGTTGCGCGCGAACGCCGGCGGATCGACGACGACGAGCTCGAAACGCGCGTCCCCTTTCGCGCGCTCGCGCAGATCGCGGAGCGCGTCGACGCGTTCGGTCGCGACACGGTCGGCGACGCCGTTGCGCGCGGCGTTCTCGCGCGCGCGTTCGAGCGCTGCTTCCGACTGATCGAGGCACAACACCGACCGCGCGCCGGCGAGCGCCGCGCGGATCCCGAACAGCCCGTCGTACGAGAACACGTCGAGCACGCGGGCGTCGCGCGCATGGCGCGCCGCGAGCTTGCGGTTGTCGCGTTGGTCGAGGTAGTGGCCGGTCTTGTGGCCGCCGACGAGATCGACGGTGTAGCGCAGCTCGTCCTCGACGATCTCGAGCGCGTTCGTCGGCGCGCCGCGCACGACTTCGGTCCGGGGTCCTAGATTCTCGAAGCGGCGCAGGGAACTCTCGGAACGATCGATCACGGTCGTGATCGGAAAACCGAGCTCGCGTTCGACGAGCGCGAGCCATTCGTCGCGCAACCGATCGCCCGCGAGCGTGCCGCTCTGCACGACCAAGGCGTCGGCGTAGCGATCGAGCACCCAACCCGGGAACCCGTCGGCGTCGCCCGCGATCAAGCGACACGCCGCGCGCGGATCGAGGAAGCCGTGGCGACGACGGTGCGCGACCGCGCGCGCGGCGCGCTCGGCCCAGAACGTTCCGTCGGGCTCGCCCGCGCCGCGCGAAACCAAACGCACACGGATCTTCGAGCCGGCGCTGAAGAGGCCGTGGCCGAGCACGCGTTCGTCCGGCGCTTCGACGCGCACGAGGGAACCGGGCTCGGCGTCTTCGCTCTCGACGTCGTTCGCATAGAGCCACGGATGTCCGTTCTCGAGCCAGCGCCGTCCGCGTCCGGTCGCGCGCACTCGTCCGATCGTCGTCGTCAATGCAGGAGCTCCTCGAAACGCGGATCGCCGCGCAGCGACGCCAAGTCGGGATCGTCCTTGGCCCACACCTTCTGGCGGTCGCGCGAACCGCGGCTCGCGTCGGGATCGGCGAGTTCGCGGCGCAGGTATTCGAGCGCCGTGTCCCGGTCGCCGAGCAACGCCCACGTGCACGCCAAGTTGTAGTTGTTGCCGGGAGCGGCCGGAACTTCGGCGAGCAACGCGCGCGCTTCGGCGGTCCGGCCGGCGCGCGCGCGGTAGCACGCGAGCAACACCAGCGAAAACTCGTTCTGCTCGAGCGCGATCGAACGTTCGAAGTACTCGAGCGCGAGGTCGGGCCGCTTGCGCTTGACGTTCGCGTTGACCGCGAGACTGGTCAGCGTGTCCGCGCACGCGCCGCGCAACGTGTCGGCGGTCGCGGCGCCGTCGGATTGCTCGCGGAACGAACGTTCGAGGCCGGTGTAGCGCGTCAACGCGCGATTGAGCATCCGATCCGCCGCGTCGCCGTCGTTGTCGTCGGTGTAGCTCGCGCCGACCGCGGCTTCGGCGCGCGCGATCAACCAGTCGACGGAGTAGTCGAGTCGACTTCCGGCGCTCTCGAACGCGGCGATCGAACGTTCCGCAAGCTCGCGCGCGTCCGCCGAACGGCCCTCGGCGCGCAACGTCGCGGAGAGATTCAACGCGAAGTCACTCGGCCAACGATTCGAGCGCACGCCCTCGGCCCAGCGCTTGTCGCTCTCGAGCGAACTCAAGCCGTCCTTCAGGCGTCGCACGGCGCCGCCAAGGTCGCCGATGCGCCGGTCGTCCGCGGAGCGACGTTGGAGAGCGGCCTCGAGCGCGGCCAGCTCACGCTTCTGACGCGCAATCCATTCCTGACGCACGCCTTCGAAGACGCCGAGGCGCTTCGGATCGGCGAGAAAGCTGGCGACGTCGTTCGTGACCGCGGCGGGACGGAAGCCGGGCACCTCTTCCGGCGCGATCGTCGCGAGCGCGTCGCCCAACTCGCCGACCAGCTTCAAGCGCAGCTCGCGCGGAACGCCGCCGGCGCGGTCGTTGAGCAGGAAGAGACGCAACGGACCGGAGCGATGCTTCAACACTTCGTCGAGGCTCGCGACGACGGGCCGCTGCTTGTCGCGCCACTCGACCGCTTGCGCGCGCAACGAACAACGGTGCAGGACGAGCGCGTGCTCGAGCACCGCCGGATCGTTCGGCGCCGCGCCGCTCGCGAGCGCGACGAGCACGCGCCACGCCTCGCACGCGCCGCGCAGCTCCAGCGCTTCGGTGGAGAGATTGGTCAGCGCCGGTCCTCCCTGTTCGGCGACGTCTTCGATCAACGACTCGAGCACGCCGATCGCGCGCGCGAACGAAGCGTCGGCGTCCGGCAAACGGCGCAGGCACAACTCGGCGGCGCCGCGCAGCACGTACGCGTTCGCGAGGACTCTCCGACCGGCGAGGTCGCCTTCGTCGGCGGCTTGGAAGACGCGCTCGAGCGGTACCAGCGCAGGTTCCGGCGACCGACCGGATTCCAGGGCGAAGCGCGCGGCGGCCAAGCAGAGTTGCGTGTCGGCGAAACCGCGGCGCAACGCGAGCGCGAACGCGCGCTCCGCGCGATCGATCTCGCCGAGGAAGCGCAACCGCTCGATGTACGCGTCGAACGCGGCGGCTCCGGCCGCGCGGATCTCGGGCGAAGGATGGCGCGTCGCGCGCACGAAGACCGAGAGCGCGTGCTCGCCGCCGTCGGACTCCGGTTGCTCGGCAACCGCTTCGCCGAAGCCCGCGCGCAACCATTCGGCGAGCACGTCGTCCGCATCGCCGCCGGCGGCGGACAACGCGCGTTCGACGCGAACGATCACGCGCGCACGACCGCTCGCTCGGGACGCGAGCGCCCGCGCCGCGAGCCGGCGATCGTCGCCTTGCAGCGTTCCGAGCGAACGCTCGAGCGCGTCGAGCGCGCGCGGATCGGCGAGCCGAGCGAGCGTCTCGAGCCCGAGCGCCCGCAACGGCGCATCGGTCTCGACCTCGAGGCGCGCCGCGACGCGTTCGACCCGCAGCGCGAGTCCGTCGCTCGCGCGCAAACGCGGCTCGGCGAACGCGAGCAGGATCGAACGTCGCACCGCCGGATCCGGGTCGTCGAGCGCGGGCGCGATCGAACCGAGCGTCGCGTCGCCGACCGCCGCGGCGAAGAAACGCGCTCGGGCGCGACGTTCGGCGGCCGGCAGCTCGGCGAAACCTGCGACGGCCGCGGCGACCGCCGGATCGCCGGCGGAGACCAGACTCGCGAACGCGGCGGACGCGGCCGCGGTGTCCGGGCCGGCGAGAGTGCGGAGCTCCGCCCCGAAGTCGGGCCCCCACCAGGCGAGGACCGCCACGGTCCACGTCGCGAGCAGGCTCACGGCCGTTTCCCGTAGGACGGCGTCGGTCTCGGTGCGGTGCGCGGAGGCATGGAACGCCGCGCGAGCCCAAAAAGGCAGGCGGCGGCAGACACACTAACCGCGTCGGCCGAGGACGCGATCGCGAAGCTCGGTCGAGGTCGCGGAGGAGCGTCGCGCGCTCGACGTCCGCTCGATCTCGACCCGCGAGAGACCCGGGCCCGACGTTGACGGCGACCCGTTCCTAGAGGACACTCTTCGCCCCCAATTCCTGCTAGCATCGGGGCCTCCCACCTTCGCCGCGGCGGACGTGGGATAAGCCCTGTATTGCCTTGCATTTAAGCCTTCCTACGGCCCAGGACCCTGCCTGGGCGCCGGAAGGACCACCCAACGGCCCTCCGACATGAACACTGAAGACCTGCTGCGGATGATCGACGTCATCCATCGCGACAAGGACATCCCGAAGGAAGTCATCTTCCTCGGGTTGGAAGACGCGATGGCTCAGGGCGTGCGCAAGCGGTTGGGCGCGGGCGAGGACCTGATCGTCAAGATCGACCGCAAGTCGGGCGAGATCGCCGTCGAGGACGAGGAAGAGGTCTACGAGATCGAGCTCGAGGAGCTCGGCCGCATCGCCGCGCAGACGATCAAGCAGGGCTTCATGCAGAAGCTCAAGGAAGCGGAGCGCGACGTCCTCTACGACGAGTACGAGAACCGCGTCGGCCAACTGGTCAACGGCACGGTGCAGCGCTTCGAGGGTGATGAGCTCGTGATCAACCTCGGCAAGGTCGAAGCGTACCTGCCGAAGGAAGAACGCGTCCGCGGCGAGACGTTCTCGCCCGGCGACCGCATCCGCGTGATCGTGATCGAAGTGCGCAAGGACGGCCCGCGCGTGCGGATCATCGTTTCGCGCACCCACGCCGACCTCGTCCGGCGCCTCTTCGAACTCGAAGTGCCCGAGATCGCGGACAGCATCATCGAGATCAAGCGCGTGGTCCGCGAGCCGGGCTACCGCACCAAGATGGCGGTGATCTCCCAGGATCCGAAGATCGACTGCATCGGCGCGTGCGTCGGTGTGCGCGGTTCGCGGATCAAGGCGGTGATCGACGAGTTGCGCGGCGAGCGCATCGACATCATCCGCTGGAGCGACTCGCTCGAGACGCTGATCATGAACGGCCTGAAGCCGGCCGTGATCCACATCGACAACATCTACCCCGACGTGAAGACACGTTCGGCGGTGGTGATCGTCGACGAAGACCAACAATCGCTCGCGATCGGCAAGAAGGGCCAGAACGTGCGTCTGGCCAGCCGACTGTGCGGTTGGGACATCGACATCAAGACGCGCGCGGACTTCGAAGCCGAGCAACTCGGCGGCGAATCCGCAGAGGAGGGCGCGGACGGCCAGCAATCAGGCGATTCGGGCCTCGACGGAGGCTCGAATGCGGACGCGAACGGCGGCGACGCCGGCGGCGCGCCGGACGACGCGAGCTGAGCTTCCACGCACTCCGATCTCGAACCAAGGAACCTTGTGAGCAAGAAAGTACGAGTCCACGAGCTGGCGAAGGAATACGGCCTCACCGGCCAGGAGTTCGCCGTCAAGCTCCGCGAGCTCGGGCTCGGAGACATCAAGGGCCCGCAGTCGACGCTGGACGAGTTCCAGTTGCTCCAAGTCGAAGGCCTGCTCGCCGCCCACAACCTGAACCGCAGCCAGTCGGGCGACGCCGCCGCGACCCAGACCGGCGGTCTGACGATCAAGCGCAAGAAGAAGAAGCTCGACTCCGACGAGCCCGCGACGAGCGCGCCCCACCACGAGGAACCCGCGCACGCGCCGATCGAGCCCGAGCCGATCGCCCACGAAGTCACGCACGTCGAGCCCGAGCCCGTGCGCCCCGCGCACACCACGAGTCCGGCGCACGTCGAAGCTCCCGCGCCGCACGAGTTCCCTCGCGTCGAAACGGAAACCGCGCCGCGGATCGCCGCCGAGTTGGCGCCGGCTCCCGCGATTCCGACGACCCCGACCACGCCGTCCCCGGGCGGCGAGACCGAGCTCGTCCCCGAACCCCGTCGCACCGAACTGCGCGCGGCATCCGCGCCCGCAGCGGCTCCCGCGCCGAGCGTCGACGTCAAGACCGCGACGACGACCGTGACGCCTGGTCCGGTCGCCGTGCCGAGCGGCGGACTCCCGCCGCCTCCGGGCACCGAGGTCAAGCCGGTGCGCAAGATCGCCGGCAAGGTCGTCGGCTTCGTCGACCTCTCGAAGATGCAAGCGCCGCCGAGCAAGAGCACCGCGGAATCGCGGCGCCTGCGTTCGAAGGACGACGTCGCGCCGGACGTCAATCCGACGCTCGGTCACGATCGCCGCAAGGCGCTGGTGCGCGGCGACCACGGCAGCCGTGGACAGATGACCGCCTCGCAGCTGCGCGAGAAGGAATCCGGTCGCTATCTGCGTCGCCGCGGACAACAGTCTCCGCCGATGTCGGGCTCGCGCCCGTCGCGCGGACGCAACGACGCGCACGCTTCGCCGCTCTCTGGCGGCGAGGTGAAGATCGAGACGCCGATCACGATCAAGAAGCTCGCCGACGCGCTGTCGCTCAAGATCGGGCAACTGCTCGGACGCGCGATGACGTCGTTGGGCCAGGGCTACAACCTGAACTCGACGCTCGACCACGACACGGCCGAGCTGCTCGCCGACGATTTCGGCGTCAAGCTGATCGTCACCGAGCAGAAGGGCGCCGAGGACGAGCTGCTGAAGGAACTGGTGCGCGCGCGCACCGGCGTCGAAGAAGCCGACCTCGTCATCCGTCCGCCGACCGTCGCCTTCCTCGGTCACGTCGACCACGGCAAGACGACGATGCTCGACAAGATCCGCGACTCGTCAGTCGCGAAGTCCGAGTCGGGCGGCATCACGCAGCACATCGGCGCGTACCAGGTCAAGACGAAGTCGGGCCACACGCTGACGATCATCGACACGCCGGGTCACGAAGCGTTCAGCGCGATGCGCGCGCGCGGCGCGAAGGCCGTCGACATCGTCGTCCTCGTCGTCGCCGCCGACGACGGCGTGATGCCGAGCACGATCGAGGCGCTCAACCACGCTCGCGCCGCGAAGGTGCCGATCGTGGTCGCCGTCAACAAGGTCGACAAGCCGCAGGCGCAACCGGAACGCGTGCGCCGTCAACTCACCGAGCAAGGCCTGCAGCCCGAAGAGTGGGGCGGCACGAGCAAGTTCCTCGACGTCAGCGCGCTGACCGGCAAGGGCCTCGACGAGATGCTCGAGCACGTCTTCCTCGAGAGCCAGATGCTCGAGCTCAAGTCGCACTCGAAGGGACCGGCGTCCGGCCTGGTACTCGAAGCCGAGATCCAAGAAGGCAAGGGGCGCGTCGCGTTCCTGCTGGTCAAGGACGGCACGCTCAACCAGGGCGACGTCATCCTCGCGGGCGAAGGCTACGGCAAGGTGCGTTCGATCCACGACGACCGCGCGCGTTCGATCAAGGCCGCGGGCCCGTCGATGCCGGTCGAAGTGTCGGGTCTCTCCGAGCTCCCGAGCGTCGGCGATCAGTTCCACGTCGTCGAGAGCCTCGAACAGGCTCGCGAAGTCGCCGAGGAACGCGCGAAGAAGAACCGCGCGATGTCGCTGGTCGAACGACGCTCGGTCACCGCCGAGAACTTGCTGCAAGCGGTCGCCGACCAGAAGAAGAAGACGATCAACGTCGTCCTGCGCTGCGACGTGCAGGGTTCGCTCGAAGCGCTCCGGACTCAGCTCGAGTCGTTGGCCCACGCCGAAGTCGACGTCCGCATCCTCCAGGCGGGACTCGGCTCGGTCACCGAAGCCGACGTCAACCTGGCCGCGCCGTCCGAAGGCGTGGTGCTCGCCTTCCGCGTCGGCGTCAACGACAAGGCGCGCGTCGCGTCCGAGCGCAACAACGTCGAGATCCGCCACTACGACGTGATCTACGAGTTGCTCGACGAGATCCGTCAGCTGATGGAAGGCACGTTGTCGCCCGAGATGACCGAGCAAATCACCGGTCACGTCGAGGTGCGCGCGCTCTTCAAGTCCTCCAAGATCGGTCTCATCGCGGGTTGCCACGTCATCGACGGCACGGTCACGCGCGACGCGAAGATCCGCGTGACGCGCAAGGCCAAGGTCTTGACGACGACGGCGATCTCTTCGTTGAAGCGCGAGAAGGACGATGCACGCGAGGTCCGCGAGGGCTTCGACTGCGGCGTCGTGCTGAAGGACTTCGAGGCCCTCGAAGTCGGCGACGTGATGGAGGCCTTCAAGGTCGTCGCGGTCAAGCGCCTGCTCAAGATCTGATCCCGGGCCCGACGGTCGCGCGCGAGCGCAGCCGTCGGGCGTCCTCCCAACCCGCGACTCGCTTCTTCGTCCCCCACTCGATCGATCATGGTCAGCGAGCGAACGATCGCGCGGCTCGAAGCCCGCATCCACGAACGCGCGGCGCACTGCCTCGAGTTCGAGGTTTCCGACCCGCGCTCGAGCTTCATCACGATCACGCGCGTCGAGCTCTCGCACGATGTCTCGAGCGGGAAGATCCACTACTCGGTGCTCGGCGACGCGTCGGATCGCTCGAAGGCGAAGCACATGCTCGAGTCCGCCGCGGGTTTCATCCAACGGCGCGTCGCGCGCGTGCTCGACATGCGGCGCATGCCGCACCTGAAGTGGATCTACGACGATTCGATCGAGAACGCCGCGAAGCTCGACCAGGTGATCCACGAAGCGCTGCAACGCGACGCGGAGATCCACACCAAGGGACACGCGGCGGCGGACGTGCCTCCGCAGCCGGCGACCGACGCGGCGGGCGAATCCGAGCTCGGATCCGAAGACGGCGGCAGCGACGGCGAGCTGAAGCCCGAGAAGCGGCGCTGAACTACTTCCGCCGCCAGACGACGCCCTTCGGGCCGTCCTCGAGCACGATGCCCTGCGCGTCGAGCAACTTGCGGATCTCGTCGGCGCGCACGAAGTCCTTCGACTTGCGCGCGGCCTGACGTTCCTGGATCAGCGCGTCGATCTTCGAGTCGAGCAGCTCCTCGTCGATGCGGATGCAACCGAGCACCGTGTTCGCGCGGGCGAGGAACTCGAGAGCGCGCGCGGCGCCATCGACGCCGAACTCGCCGCCGAGCGCGTGCGCGCGCAACGCGGAGAGCGGAGCGAGCGCCGGAGCGACGTTGAGGTCGTCGTTCATGTGCTCCTCGAACTCGGCGCGCGCCGCGTCGACGAAGTCGGAGCCGGCGTTCGGATCCGCCGCCGCGCCTTCGCCGTGCGCGACGCGGCGCAAACGCGACACGAGGTCGTCGAGGTTCGCGAGCGAGCTCGCCGCGTCCTGCATCGCGTCCCACGTGAAGTTGAGCGGCGCGCGGGAGTGCCCGCGGATCAACGCGAAGCGCAGCTGGCGCGCGTTGAAACCCTTCGCCGCGACATCGTCGAGCGTGTACGTGTTGCCGAGGCTCTTCGACATCTTCCCGTCGTCGACCTTCAGGAACTTGGAGTGCATCCAATAGGTCGCGAAGGGCTGGCCGGTGAAGCTCTCGGTCTGCGCGATCTCGCACTCGTGGTGCGGGAAGATGTTGTCCTCGCCGCCGGTGTGGATGTCGATGCGGTCGCCCAGGTGCTTACGGGACATCGCCGAGCACTCGATGTGCCATCCCGGGAACCCGTCGGGCCCGTAGCGGCTCTTCCACTTCATCACGTGGTGCGCGTCGCTCTTCCACAGCGCGAAGTCGGCCGGGTGGCGCTTCTCCTCGCGCACGTCGATGCGCGAGCCGGCGTCGAGCTCCTCGACCGTGTTTCCCGAGAGCTTCCCGTAGCGCGGGAACTTCGCCACCTCGTAGTAGACGTCCTCGCCGACCTGGTACGCGTAGCCCTTGGCGACCAGGCCGTCGATCATCTCGAGCATCTCGGCGATGTGCTCGCTGGCCTTGGGGTACACCATCGCCGGCTCGCAGCCGAGGTCCTTCAGGTCGGCGAAGAACTGCTCCGTGTGCCGGCGGCTGATCGCCCACGGGTCGAGCTTCTCGCGGCGCGCCTGCGCCTCGATCTTGTCCTCGCCCTCCTCGGCGTCGTCGAGCAGGTGGCCGACGTCGGTGATGTTCATCACCTGACGCACCTCGTAGCCCGAGCACTCGAGCCAGCGCCGCAGCGTGTCCGCGAACAGGTAGGCGCGGAAGTTCCCGATGTGCGCGCGGCCGTAGACGGTCGGGCCGCAGTTGTACATGCGCACGACGCCGGGCTGGAGCGTGCGGAACGGCTCCTTCGACTTGGTGAGCGTGTTGTGGACTTGGAAGGGCAAGCGGGACCTCGGCGGAGCGGCTTCGGAAGTCGCGGATGATCGCCGCCGCGGCGGAGGTCGTCCAGCATCCGCTCTCGGCGCGCGACTCTGCGCCATCCGTCGACGGGGCGGCGTGTGCTACTTTGCGCGCAACCGTGCCCGTGGAGCTCCGTGCGACGAACGACCGAGGATCCGCGCCGCGGTTCCGTCTCGAGGCCGAGATCGGCGCCGGCGCGACCGGCCGCGTGCATCGCGCCACGCTCGTCGAGGGCTTCGAGGCCTGGCCGGCGGGCATGCCCGTCGCGGTGAAGTACCTCCACGGCCATCTCGAAGCCGACCCGCGCGCGCGCGCGCTTCGAGGCCGAGGCGCGCGCCGGATCCGCGGTGCGGCACCCGGGCGTCGTCCACGTCCTCGGGACCGGGACCGACGCGCGCGGACGGTTCCTGGTGCTGTCCTACGTCGCCGGCGAGACGCTGCGCGCCGCTCTGGCGCGCGACGGAGCCGCGCCCGAGCCGCTCGTGCGCCGGGTCGGGACGTCGCTCGCGGGCGGGCTGGCCGCCCTGCACGCGGCCGGCTTCGTGCACGGCGACGTGAAGCCCGAAAACGTCCGCCTCGACGCCGAGGGCACCGCGGTGCTGCTCGACCTGGGCTTCGCGCGCGAGATCGCCGCCGCGGCGGACACGTCGATCGCGCCGCGCGCCGGCAGCCTGCCCTACGTCGCCCCCGAGGTCGCGCAGGGCGGCGCGGGCGGACCGGAGAGCGACGTGTTCGCGCTGGGCGTCGTGCTCTACGAGCTCTCGACGGGCGTGCATCCCTTCGCGGGGGAGGCCGCGCGCGGCGTGCGATCCCGTCTGCACGCGTCGACCGACCGGTCCGGGTCGAGCGGCCAGATCGCGCGCACCGCGCTGACCGCTCCGGACGCGGACCGGCTGCTCGCGGCGATCGCGACCGCGCGCTTCGTGCCGCCGTCGCGCTTCGTGCCGCAGATCTCGCCGGTCCTCGACCGCAGCCTGGAGGACGCGCTCCGCCGCGATCCGGCGCGCCGCCCGAGCGCGGCCGAGTTCGCCGCGCGCTGGCGCGAGGCGGAGTCGGGCACGTGGTGGCGCGGCGAGGTCGACTTCGCCGCCGGCGCGCGGCGTTCCACCGCCGGCGAGACGGACGCGAGCAGCGTGACGCCGCTGGTCGGACGCGCGCGCGAGCTCGACGAACTCCTCTCGGCCTGGGAACGGTCGGCGACCGCGCCGCAGTCGGTCTGGATGCGCGGTCCGGCCGGCGCGGGCAAGACGCGGCTCGTGCACGAGTTCACCGCGCGCGTGCGCACGAGCGGCGATCCGCCGCTCGTGCTGTCCGGCCGCTCGCGCGCGCTCGAGCAGGACCGCCCGTGCCAGCCGATCCTGCGCATGCTCGAGCGCTACCTGCGCCTCGCGCCGGGCGCGAAACCCGGCGCGCGCGATCGCGCGGAGCTGGCCGGCCTCGTGCCCCCCGGACACGTCGAAACCCTGTTGCGCGCGCTGGACCCGGAGAACACCGGCGAGTCCGTCGTCTCGCTGCCGCTGGCTCTGGGCGAGTGGATCGCGGCCCTGGCGCGCCGCGGCC
>JAIOPM010000013.1 GCA_021413885.1 Planctomycetota bacterium | reverse complement strand
CGATTCTCGACGCCCTTCTTCAACGAGTTGAAGATCGTGTCGGTGTCCCACGCGTAGAAGACGTCGTACATTTCCTTGCCGTCCTGCTCGACACCGATGTGCCGCGGCGCGACGCGTTGGCCGTCGAAGAACTGGCCGTAGAGCTTGGGCTCGATCGCGATGTGCTCGCCGCACGTGACGCTGCCGAAGCGCGGGCAAAGGAGCCGCCGACCTTGCTCGTCCCAGTCGCGCGGGTTGTGGCGGTAGACCGACGCGATCACGCACACGTACGGTTCGTAGAGCTTCGCGATCTCCGGTTGGCGATAGCGCACGCCGGCGTAGTGCTCGCTCGCGATCTCGCCGTCCATGTTGACGCAGACGAGCAACGGCTTGCCGGTCGCCTTCGACACCGCGTGCGCGTCTTCCCACGTGCGCTGCCACGTGATCAAGCACGGCTTCTTCCAATCCTCGGCGGTCGGCGCGAACCACATCTGTTCGCGGTTGAGCCCGGCGGGCGCGGGACCTCCGCGCGACGGCGCGCCTTGCAGGGTTCCTCCTTGAGGCGAACCAGGGCCTTGGACCGCGGCGCCGCCGGTCGAACCGCTTGCGGGCGGACGATCCTGGGCGGAAGCGGCGGTCGAGGCGAGAGCTGCGGCGGCGAATCCGAGTGCGAAGGCGAAGAACGATTTCGTCATGGGCTCCAAGGGGATCGAAGGGAGCGAGTGTAACCCCGCACGAACGCCGAGGTCCTGGGCGGTTCGTGCGAAGGTCGATGACGAGCCTGTAGTCCGCGTCCTCGCGCCGGCTTCGTTCCCGTCCGCGTTGTGGCCGTGGTTCCGAGCCGGTGATACTGGAGGCGATGGGAGTTCGCGCGGCAGCCACCCGATTCGTCCGCGCTGGAGCGCTGCTCGGCCTGGTCGTCGGACTCGGCGCGACCGCAGCCACCGCGCTCTCCGCGGAAGATCTCGCGCGCGTGTCCGTCGAGCCGTCGGCGAAGGTGGTGTGGGTCGGTGAGCGCTTCGAGCTCGATGTGAAGATCACCATCAACGACGAGCTGCGACGCGACGGGTGGCCACAGCTCTTCGCCCAGAAGCTCGACGTGCCGGTGCAGCTCGAAGCCCCGTGGATCGACGCGCCGCATTTCGGACGCGTGCTCCCGTGGGCCTCGGATCCCGACACGAGTGACTCGATCGAGCTGAGCTTTGCGCGGGAAGCCGGGCCCGCGCTGGTGGTTTGGGCGTCGGGGACGTCGATCTGCGGAAGAGACGACGCGGGAGAGCCTCAGAGCTGGAGCCTCCTCACCTACCGACGCGAATTCGTCGCGGAGCGCAGCGGTCACTTCACGCTCGCCGCACCGCGCGTGCGCTACGCGACCACCGCGAGCGTGGAGCACGATGTCTTCAACGATCCTGTCGCGGTCGACACACGCTTCGTGACGGTCGAGGGCAAGAGCGTCGAACTCGAAGTGCGCGCGTTGCCCGAGGCCGGTCGACCGGCGAGCTTCTCCGGCGCGATCGGGACTTTCGAGATCTCGACCGAAGCGACGCGGCGCGAGCTCGCGGTCGGCGACGAACTCGAGCTCGTGCTGACGATCAAGGGCGACCGCGAATTGGACGCGCTCGCCGCGCCGCGTCTCGCGGAGTCGACGGGTTGGCATCTGCTCGGCGTCCTCGCCGACACGACCGTCGCTCCGGTCGAATCTCTGGAGCGAGCACCGGACCGATCACCGCCGCGTCGTGTGTTCCGCTACCACTTGCAAGCGACTTCGACGAGCGTGAGCCGAACGCCGGCGATAGAGTTCAGCTACTTCGCGCCGGGCGAAGGCGCGTACCACACGCTCACCTCCGAGACGATTGCGTTACGCGTCGCGGCGCGCGAAGCGCCGACCGAGCCTGACGAAGACGCGCGCGAAGTCCCGCGTCCGATCCATTGGGTGTCGGGCGTCGGCGCGCTCGTCGTGCTTTGCGCGACGATCTTCGTGTGGCGCGCGCGGCGGCGCGAGCCGGTCGATCCGCGGCCCGACCGAGCGCGCGGCGCGCTCGCGAAGTTGAAGAGCGCGCTCGAACAGCGCGGTGCGAATCCCGAGACCGCGTTCACGACGTTCGTCGCCGACCAACTCGACATCGCGACCTCCGCGGTCAGCGGCCACGACCTCGCGCGGCGGCTGCGCGACGCCGGCGCGAGCCCCGAACTCGCGGAACGCGCGGCGCGCACGCTCGACGTCCACGTCGCGGCGCGTTTCGGCGGCGCGGCTCCGGAGGTCGAGCGCACGCAACTCCTCGCGCTCGCCGCCGAGCTCGATGCGGCGCTGCGCGCAACGGCGTTGCGTCGAGCCTGACGCTCAGTCCGAGCCCACCGCGCCGAGCCCCGGTTGCCACTGCAACGTCATCGCGTCGTCGTGCGCGCGCACGCGTTCGGCGAGCGCACGCATCGTCGCGCCGTCGGCGCAGAAGACCGCGGGAACGATCAACACGTTCTTGCGGCCTTGGCCTTGGAGTTCGGTGAGCAACGCATCGACGCCGTGCTCGCCCGACAGCTCGGCGACGCGCAGGCGATGGAAACGGCTCTTCTTCGCGAGCGGATCGTCCTTCTCGAGCGTGCGCCACACCTCGGCCTCGATCGGATCGGTGCCGTCGGGCAACACGATCACCGTCGTGCCGCCGAACGGTCCGGGACAACGCGGCAACGGACGACCGGTGACGAAATCGGTTGCGTGGATCGCGGTCGAGAGCTCGGTCGCGACGCCTTCGCTCAAACGTTCGGAAACCACGGCGACGAGTTCGCCGGGATCGCGGCGTTGGCGCAGCGCGAGCCGCCGCGCGAAGGCCTTCTCGCGCGCGCCGGTCGCGACGACGAAGCGGTGAGGCGCGGAATCGGCGAGCGTCTTCGTCGGCTCGAGCCCGAGGGCGGAGCGCACCGCGTTCTCGCGCGCCGCGTCGGCGAGCCACGGATCCACTTCGATCGTCGCGAGGTCACACGGCAGACCGACACCGCGGTACTCGGCGAGTTCGCTCTCCCACCAACTCTCGTCGCCGTCGCGCGCGAAGAGCGCGAGCGACTTCTTCGCGCGCACCGCGTCGCCGAACAGCTCCGGCAACGGCAGCGAGAAGTCCTTGAGCTTCGCGAAACGCCGCGGCGCGAGCGCGAGCGCGCGAACGTCGAGTTGCTCCGACAACAACGCGATCGCTGCGACCACCGTCGCGCCCGTGCCTTCGCCGGCGACGACGACGCGCGACGGATCGATCGCTTGATGGCGCAACAGATAACCGCCGAGGCGCTCGTAGCCCTCGCGCAACACCGACACGTCCTCCGCGAACGAATCGGGCCAGAACCAACGGCCGCCTTCGACGAGGTCCTCCTGCGTCTCGCGGTACGGCGGCGCGACGACCGCGATCGCCGCGGAATCGCCGAGGCGCTCCTTCCACTCGGCGAGCTCGTCCTTCGCGGCGAGACCGTCGTCGCCGAACCACACGAGCAACGGCACCGGCGAACTGACGCCCTTCGGCATCGAGAGTCGATACGCGAGCTCGCGCCCGACGCCGACCGCGTACTCGCCGTCGTCGACGTCCCTGGCGCGCGACTCCGCGAACGCGACGAAGTCGGCGCGCGGCTTGCCGCCGACGTCGTCGATCGCGGGATTGCTCGACGGATCGATCGCGACGGTCGCAACTTTCGTGTCGGGAGCGCGCAACAAGAGTTGGCGCACCGTGCCGTCCCAGTACTCACTGTGGAAGCCGCCGTTGACGTGCAGCACGAGCGTGCCCCGATCGCGCGCGAGAGCGAGAGCACACGACTCGCCCATGCTGTTGTCCCAGAGACACTGCGTGTCGTCGAGGCGCGGATCGTCGTCCGCCGGCTTGCCGCCCATCATGCCGAGGTGACCGCGCACCGCGTTGTCGACGCGGCGCCAGTACTCGGGCCGATGCGGCAGGATCTTCGCAGGCGCGAACGGAAGTTCGGCGGGAGGGAGCTTCGCGAGCAGGTCGAGCCCTTCGCTCGCGATCCGACCGCGCAACGGCGTCGGGAAGTTCGAGGCGATCACGCGCGCGCCGACCGACTTCGCGTACTCGATCAACGGTCGGTACGCCGTGCGGTAGTTCGACCACGGGCGCGCGCTCGCGAGGAACGTCGCCTCGTCGATCTTGCTCGCGAGGTACGCGTCGAGCGTCGGCTGCACGTCGCGTTCGAACATCTCCAGCGCGAGGACGACGCGGCCCGGTCGACGCGCGCAAAGCGCTTGGAACGTCGCGAGCTCGAGCCGGTGCGTCGTCTCGTCGAGGTGCGTCTCGCCGAGGAACACGACGTCGGCGCGAGCGAGCCGGTCGAAGAGCGCATCGAGCGCGACCGCTTCGCCGGTCTTCCCGTCGCGCACGAAGACCGCGCGTTCGAGCGGCGGCGCCGACCAACGCTCGGTTGCCGAGGTTTCGCGCGGAGCCGGTTTGCGTTCGGAAGCGCAAGCGCCGAGGGCGAGCAGCGCGACGATCGAGAGCGTGTGTCGAGTCATGGTTGGACCGCCCATGATGCGCACGCGGAGGCGTCGACGCACGCGCGCTCTCCTCAGGACGCGCGTTCGAAATGTTCCGCGAGCCGCGGGTTGAGCCGCCCCGCGTGCTCGATCGGCAGCCCGTGGGCCGCGTCGACCTCGACGTCGAAACGCGCGCCGGGAACGGCGTCGGCGAGGGCGCGGCCGAGACGCGGCGGAGCGATCGGGTCCTCGTCCGCGCTGACGACCCACGTCGGAAGTCCGGCGAGCGCCGCGATCCGCGGCCGCACGTCGCACGCGCGCAACGCGGCGAGTTGACGCGAAACCACCGGCGGTTGCACGGCGAGGTCGTGGCCGAAGAGTTCCGCGAGTTCTCTCGCGCGCTCGACGCGATCGCAAGCGGCGAGCTCGCCCCGCGACAACACGATCTCCAGGAACGCATTGCGGCGCATCGCCGCCGTGCCGACGACCGTGCGCAACCCGAGCCACGCCATGCGCGCCGAACGACCGACTTCTCTTCCGTTCGCGAAAGTGCAGAGCAACGCGAGGCTCTTCACGCGCGTGCGCGCGCCGAGCGCGAGTTCCTGCGCCACCAACCCGCCGAGCGAATGCCCGACGACGTGCGCGCTCTCGATGCGCTCGGCGTCGAGCACCGCGAGCGCGTCGGCCGCAAGGCTCGCGACCGTCAGCGCTCCGCGCGGCGCGTCGCTCGAACCCAATCCACGATGATCGAACGTCACACAGCGAAAACGCGCCGCGAGCTCGTCGACCTGCGGCCGCCAACCGTCGCCGTGCACGCCGACACCTTGAATCCAGAGCACCGCGCGCCCCGCGCCGCGCACGCGGTACGCGAGACGACCGTCACCGCGTTCGACGAAGCTCACGCTTCAAGCCCGCCGCGCCCAACGCAACTTCGCCGGCGCCGCGCGCGGGTTCGCGCGACGTTCCTCGGAACTCGCGCGGCCCACTTCGGCGCACACGTGCGCCCAAACGCCGTCGCGCAGGCCGGCGGCGAGCGCGTGCTTGACGCGCCGATCCTCGCCGGAGTGGAACGTCAGGAACGCGACGCGTCCGCCGGCGCGCACGCAGCTCGGTAGTTGACGCAACAACGCCTCGAGCACGCGGAACTCGTCGTTGACCTCGATGCGCAACGCTTGGAAGACGCGGCGAAGGCTCTGCTGCACGTCGTCGGGTTCGAGCCGCGACGGCAGCGCGCCGCGCACCGCATCCGCCAAGTCCAGCGTCGTCGCAAGCGTCGGACGACGATCGTCGAGCGCCAACGCGATCCGCTGCGCGTGCGGTTCGTCGGAGTTCTCGACGAGCACGCGCTCGAGCTCCTCCGCCGAAGTCCGCGCGAGCCAATCCGCCGCCGACACGCCCTTGGTCGGATTCATCCGCATGTCGAGCGGCCCGTCGACCTTGAACCCGAAGCCGCGCCAAGGATCGTCGATCTGCATCGACGACACGCCGAGATCGGCGAGCACGAAGTCGACGCCGTCGTGCCAGCCGACCTTGCCGAGCGCCGCGCCGAGGCCCGCGAAGTTGGTGCGCTCGACGAACAACGCGGTCGGCCCGTGACCGAGCGCGCGCAGACGCGCTTCGGTCTTCGCGAGCTCGTCGGGATCGACGTCGAGGCCGAGCAACGCGCCGTCGGGCGCGATGCGCTCGAGGAACGCGCGTGCGTGGCCGCCGAAACCGAGCGTGCAATCGACGCCGCGTTCGCCCGGCTTCGGCGCGAGCACCGCGAGCACCTCGTCGACCAGGATCGGAACGTGTTGCCCCGCCGGCGTCATGCCACGCGCGCGCACGTGCTCGACGAGCTCCGGATACTTGTCCGGCGCGAGTTCCTTGTACTTCTGCTCGAAACGCCTCGGATGGGTGCCGCGGTAACGCGGTCGGCGCCGGTGCTCGGCGTTCGGATCGGATTCGGCCATGCGAGACAGACTACGGCGCGGCTGGTCGGAAGGCCCGCCCTGGGCTACGGAGCTCCGCCGGGGCCTGACAGGGACGTCACCACGACGCGCCGCCGGAGAATCGCGCGGTTCCGGCCCGACGCGCTTACGAACTATGTCCACCGAAGACGATGAGGCACCTATCTCTATACTGCGGCGCTATGTCGAACGAGCGGAAGGAAGAGGCTCGCTGCGCCGGTCGAGTGAAGGGCACGGGGAGAAGCGGGGATCGACGGATGCGGCGCGGTGAACTCGGGTTCGTCGCGGTGCTGGTCGGGCTCGCGCTCGCGGCGTGCAACTCACGGGATACCGGAGTCGGCGAGTTCCAAGCGGGTCGGACCTACGATCCGGCGAATCGGAGTTTGCGTTGGGAGACCACGAGCTCCGAACGCTTCGGCATGTCCGCGTCGGACTTCGCGAAGCCGAGTTCCGGCGATGCGGGTCCCGGTCTGAGTTGGACGACGCCGCCGGGTTGGACCGAGCTCCCTCCCGCGCAATTCCGCGACGCGAACTTCCGCGTCGCCGGGAACGAGCGCGCGGAGTGCTACCTCTCGACGTTGACCGGCGAAGGCGGCGGGCTCGCGGCGAACATCAACCGTTGGCGCATGCAGATGTCGTTGACGCCGCTGTCGGCGCTGGAGATCGAGGCGTTGCCGCGCGTCGCGTGGCTCGGCAAGCAAGCGGTCGCGGTCGACTTCGTCGGCTCGTGGACCGGCATGAGCGGCGGCGGAAAACTCGACGGTTGGCGCTTGATCGGTTGGCTCTTGGTCGAGCCGACGCAGTCGCGCTTCCTGAAGATGACTGGGCCGGCCGACGTGCTCGAAGGCGAGCTCGAACACTTCCGACAACTCGCGCTGTCGTTCGGCCCAGGTGCGCGCGAGGACGGCGCGCGCGATGACGGTGCGCTCCAGGAGATGCCGGCCGCGACGCCGAAAGCGAGCGGTGAGTTACCCGCGGGACATCCCCCGATCTCCAGCGCTTCGACCTCAGCGGGGTCCGCGAGTGCGAGCGCCTCGACCTCCAACGTTTCGCCGTCGGGCTTCGAGTGGTCGCCGCCCGCGGGTTGGAAGCGTGGCCCCGAGAAAGCGATGCGCGAGATCACGTACTTGGTCGGCGACGACGGCGCGACCGAGTGCTACGTCACGCTGCTCGCGGGAACCGGCGGAGGAACGCTCGCGAACATCAACCGTTGGTGCGGCCAGTTGGGCCAGACGCCGATGCCGGAGAACGCGCTGTCGAAGCTCGAGCACGTGAAGATGCTCGGAGCCGACGGCGTCTTGGTCGAGATCGAACGCGGCGCCGCGGCGACGTCGGGCGCGGAGTACTTGCTCGGCGCCGTGTGCGAGCAACCGGAGCGCTCGGTCTTCGTGAAGATGACCGGACCGCGTGCGGTGCTCGAACGCGAGCGCGCCGCCTTCGTCGAGTTCTGCAAGTCCGCGCGACGTGCGCAATGAGGGCGACATGCGTGTGATCGACGCGATCGTGAAGGCGCTGAGCTCCCTGTGGCTCGCCGCGACGTTGCTGGTGTTCTTGGCGCTGCTGACGTGGCTCGGCACGCTCGAGCAAGTGCACAGCGGTCTTTTCGAAGTGCAGAAGAAGTACTTCGAGTCGATCTTCTTCATCCACCACGCCGGCCCGGTGCCGATTCCGTTGCCGGGTGCGACGCTCGTGATGGGCATCCTGTTGGTCAACTTGCTGGTCGGCGGGATCACGCGCCTGCGCAAGGGCTGGTCGACGATCGGGATCCTGATCACGCACTGCGGCATCGCGTTCCTGCTGATCGCGGGCTTCGTCAAGGCGTACTTCGCCGACGAAGGTCACGTGCGGCTCTTCGAAGGCGACCGCGCGGACACGTTCCAGAGCTACCACCACTGGGAGCTCGCGGTCCTCGAGAAGTTGAGCGACGGCAAAGTGCGCGAGGTCGTCGCGCCCGAGACGCTCTTCACGCAAGCGACGCGCAGCGCGAAGACGACGTTGAGCTCGCCCGAGCTCCCGTTCACGCTCGAGGTCGCCGACTTCCTCGAAAACTCGCGCGTGTTGCCGAAGGGTCCGATGTTCGACGCGCCGCTGCCGGTGATCGACGGCTTCTTCCTCGAGCGTCTGCCGCTCGAGAAGGAGAACGAGATGAACATCGCCGGCGCGTACGTCGCGGCGATCGAACGTCAGGACGGCAAGCGCACCGAAGGCGTCCTATGGGGCGCGACCACGCAACCGTGGACCGTGCACGCCGGCGGCAAGACGTACGGGATCGAGCTGCGGCGCACGCAGTACGAGCTGCCGTTCACCTTGCGCCTCGACGACTTCAACAAGGAAGACCATCCGCGCATGGAGATGGCGAAGTCGTTCGAGAGCGACGTCACCGTCTTCGAGGGCTCGACCTCGCGGCCGATCAAGATCCAGATGAACGAGCCGCTTCGCTCGCACGGACTGGTGGTCTATCAGTCGGCCTGGGGTCCGGAGAACGCACGGCCCGGAACACCGCTCTACTCGGTCTTCTCGGTGGTGCGCAACCCGGCCGACCAATATCCGAAGTACGCGTGCTTCGTGATCGCCATCGGCCTGATCATCCACATGTCGCGCAAGCTCTTCCGTCACGTCCGTTCCGAAGTCCGCAAGGCGGCCGCATGAAGATCTTCGTCCGCATCGCTCTCCTTCTCGCCGGCTCGCTGCTCGCCGCGCCCGCGACGGCCCAAGTCGATCAGGCTCCCGCGCGCGTCGCGCGCACGGCGCCGTGGCCGAAGGAGATCGTCGAGCTCGCCGAGAGCCTGCCGGTCCAGGACGGCGGACGCGTCAAGCCGTTCCTCACGTACGCGGGCTTCACGCTCTTGCGCATGAACGGCAAGCGCACGGTCGTGGCGCCGTCGGGCGAGAAGCTCGCGCCGACCGAATGGCTGCTCGACGTCTTCTTCTTCCCCGAACAAGCGAACGATTACCCGATCTTCCAGGTCGACGACGTCGCCGCGGTCCACGAGATCGGCGCGCCGACCGAGGGCAAGCAGAAGCGCGACCGTTACAGCTACAACGAGCTGAAGCCCGCGATCAGCAAACTGCTCGAGCGCGGCGATGCGTACATGCGCATCGACGAGAAGCTGCGCGATCCGGTGCAGAACCAGGTCGTGATGCTCGCGCACAGCGTCTTCGACTACTCGCAACTCCAACTGCAGACCCGCTTCACCCGCACGCCGATCGCGGTCGCGGCCGGCGACGGCCTGACGCAGATCTTCGGCGGGCGCGAGCAGGTGTCGTTGAGCGAGGTCCTCGGACAGGTTCCCGCTCTCGCGAAGCTCCAACGCGAAGTCCAGGCCGATCCGGCTCGCGTGGCAGAAGAGAAGGCGCTCGACGCGCTGATCACCGACGCGATCGAGCTGACGCGCGGCACCGATTCGGTCGCGCTCTACCCGCCGCCGGGCGACGTGAAGGAGCAACCGGAGTGGTATTCGCCGTCCGACGTCGCGCAGATGACGCTCGGCAACGGCGGCACGCCCGCGCACCTCGGGATGCTCGCCGACCTCGAACACGCGACGGCGTCGCGCGGCGACATGAACGCGTTCCACAAGGCGTTCGCGTCGTTCGCGGGGCGCACCAAGGAGCTCGCGCGCGCCCGCGGCGAGTACGACAAGGTCGATCTCGAAGTCGTCTACTACAAGTCGAAGCTGCTCGACTACGCGCACTATGCGTTCGTGCTGGGCTTCCTGCTCGCCGCGTTCCTGTGGCTGCGGCCGAACTCGAAGTGGCTGTACCGCGCGACCGCGCTCACGGCGGTGACCTCGGTGCTGCTGCTCATCGGCGTGATCGTGATGCGCTGCATGATCCGCGAACGCCCGCCGGTCAGCACGCTCTACGAGACGGTGCTGTTCGTCACCGCGATCGGCACGAGCGCCGCGCTGGTGATGGAGTGGATCAACCACCAGAAGCTCGCGGTGTCCGCGGCCGTCGTCCTCGGGATGCTCGGCATCTTCGTCGCGAACCGCTACGAGGAGCTCGACAAGAAGGACACGATGCCGCAGCTCGTGGCGGTGCTCGACACCAACTTCTGGCTCGCGACGCACGTCACCGCGATCACCGTCGGTTACTCGGCGGGCATGCTCGCGGCGTTGCTCGCGAACGTCTACCTGGTCTCGCGCCTCTTCGGCATCCGCAAGGCGGAGCCGACACACCTCAAGACACTGAGTCGAATGGTGTACGGCGTGTTGTGCTTCGGCCTGATCTTCTCGGTCGTCGGCACGATCCTCGGAGGCATCTGGGCGAACGACAGCTGGGGCCGCTTCTGGGGTTGGGATCCGAAGGAGAACGGCGCGCTGCTGATCTGCCTGACGCAGATCGTGATCCTGCACCTACGCATGGGCGGCTACGTGCGCGACTTCGGCGTCGCGATGGTCACCGCGTTCGGCGGGACGGTCGTCGCGTTCTCGTGGTTCGGCGTCAACCTGCTCAACGTCGGTCTCCACAGCTACGGCTTCACCGCCGGCATCCACTTCTGGTTGTGGGCGTACTACCTCGGCCAGTGGGGCTTGATCGGCGTGTGCGGCGTGCACCATCTGATCGAGGGCGCGAAGCAGCACGCGGCGAGCACGGAGACCCGTTCGGTTTCCGTCGCGCCGAGCTCGGCCGATCCGCGCACGACCTGATTCGCCGCGGTCGAGCGGACTCTTCTCGTCGATGTCGCGCGCGTCGTTTCGCTTCGCGCTGTTCGCGTGCCTCTGCGCGGGTTGCGCGAAGTCCGAGAGCGACTGGCGGGCCGAACTCAGGAGTAGCGACCCGTTCGTCCGCGCGCTCGCCGCGATCGCACTCGTCGAACTCGCGCCGGAGCGCGCGAACGACGCGACGACGGGCTTGCTCGAGACGATCGATCGGCGCGAGCTCGCACTCGGCGACGCGGCCGCGCGCTCCCTCGCCCGCGCCGCGCCGTTCGCGTGCGAGCAGTTCGTGACGCTGCTCGTGCGCGACGACCTGATGACCTCCGACCGGCGTGCCGCGATCGAAAGCGCGTTGGTCGCCGCCGGTCCGCGTGCGGCGGAGACGTTGGTCGCCGTCCTGCGCGGCGGCGAGCGCGTCCACGCCGAGGCGCTCGGCGACTTGCTCGCGCGCATCGGCGCGCCCGCGGTGCCGGATTTGGTCGCGTTGTGCGCGGAAGGCGCGCCGCGCGAGCTCGAGAACCTTGCCGCGCGCACGCTCGGTCGCATTGGAGCTCCGGCGCGCGCGGCGTTGCCGACGTTGGTCGAGTTGAGTCGACGCGTCGAGCCCGAACGACGCGCGATGGTCGACGAAGCGATCCGTCGGATCGAGCGAGGACCCTGAGTGGCGGCCGCGGAGAGATCCGGACGCGCGCCGATGGTCGTGCTCGCGCTGCTCGCGCTCGTCGCGGCGGTCTTCTCGCTCGCGCGGATGCTCGCGAATCTCGCGGCGCTCGCCGTGGTGCTCGAACTCTGGCGTGCTTGGCTCGCGCTGCTCGCATTCGCGTGCCTCGCGACGGCGGCGCTCGCTTGGACCGCGACGCGGCGACCGATCGCGTTCCGACCCGCGCTGCGGCTCGCCGTCGTCGCGGCGGTCGCCGGTTGGCTCGCGTTCCTCGCGTTCGCGCAGCCGTACCAAGGTCTGTGGCTCGAACTCGCGCTCGGACCGATCGCGGGAGCATGGAGCTTGCTCGTGCTCGCGCTGTCACGCGCGCGTCTCGGGCGCGCGGCGAACTTCGCGGAGCGCGCGCTGTTCGCGCTCGCGCTCGCCGCGCCGTTGCTCGAAGTCGGCTTGCGCGTCGTCGCGCGCGTCCATCCGACGCCGCTCTTCGCGCGCGCCGGCGACACCGAACGCGCGGTGATCGAACGCTTTCGCTGCGCGCCCGGCACGCCGCGCTTCGGCTTCCCGTGCAACTCGCGCGGCTTCTACGACGAGGAGTTCCATCGCAAGCGTGCGGGCGAGCGCTTGATCGCCGCGGTGGGCGACTCGTTCCTCGTCGGCGCGGTGCCGCATGCACGCAGCTTCACCGCCGTTTGCGAGCGCGAACTCGGCGCGACCGTCGCCGCGATCGGCGTCGCGGGCAGCGGGCCGCGCGAGTACGCGCGGCTCGTGCTCGACGAAGCGCTGCCGCTCGATCCGGACGTCGTCGTCGTCGGTCTTTTCGTCGGCAACGATTTCGACATCGAGGTGCCGGACCTCGAGCGCGAGGCGTCCGTGCTCTACGACGTGTTCGCGCGCGAACGCGTGATGCTCTTCACGGTCACCGAACGCGTCGTGCGGCTGCGCCGCGAGTCGGCGCGGGCGAACCAAGTCGCGCGCAACGCCGGTGAAGTCCAGGGCGAGCGCGCTCCGCGCGTCGACGAAGCGCGGCTCGACGAAACGTTCCCGTGGCTCGCCGATCCCGCGCGAGAAGAGCCGACGCTCTCACCCGAAGTCTTCGCGCGGCTCGAGTCCGAGCGCGCGGCCCTGGTCTGCCGCGGCGAGCCGCCGTCGCTCGCGACCGTCGAAGACGCGTTGCTCCGCGTGCGCGACGCTTGCGCGGGCCGCGATTTCGTCGTGGTGCTGATCCCGGACGAATTCCAGGTCGAGGACGACGTGTGGCGCGCGGCGACCGCGAAGGCGCGCGAGCCGCTCGACCGCAACCGCATGCAGCGCGTGCTCGCCGCGTTCCTCGAGCGCGAGCGCATCCCCCACCTCGACTTGTTGCCCGCACTGCGCGCGGCGCCGCCGCTCGCCGACGGCCGTCGTCACGTCTATCACCTGCGCGACACGCACTTCAACGCGCGCGGCAACGCGATCGCGGGGCACGAGCTCGCGCAATTCCTCGCCGCGCGCATCTCGCGTTGAGCGCCGATCAGCGGTGGACGCCGGGCGCTTCGTGGCCCGTGCGCTCGACCCACTTCTCGTAGCTCGACTGGAAGATCAACGGTTGGCGCGACGTGCCGTCGCCGCCGCCGGAGAGATCGAGCACCTTGTTCGCGAGCCCGCGCAGGAACGTGCGGTCGTGGCTGACGAACAGCATCGTGCCGTCGAACTGCGCGAGCGTCTTCACCAACATCTCCTTGGTCGCGAGGTCGAGGTGGTTGGTCGGCTCGTCGAGCACCAGGAAGTTCGGCGGGTCGAAGAGCATCTGCGCGAGAACCAGGCGCGAACGCTCTCCGCCCGACAACACGGCGATGCGCTTGTCGATGTCGTCGCCGGGGAAGTCGAACGCGCCGAGCAGGCTGCGCTTCGACGGCGTGGTCGCGGTCCCGAACGCGTGATCGATCTGTTCCCACACCGTCAGCGCGGGATCGAGGATCTCGAGCGCGGATTGCGCGAAGTAGCCGAGCTTCAAGCTCGCGCCGAGCTTCACCTCGCCCGCGTCGGCCTGCGTCACGCCCGCGACCAACTTGAGCAACGTCGTCTTGCCCGCGCCGTTGACGCCCATCACGCACCAACGATCGCCGCGCTTGATCTCGAAGTCGAAACCGGAGTAGATCGCGCGCTCGCCGTAGCTCTTCGTGAGCCCGCGGATCGTCACCACGTCGTTGCCCGAGCGCGGCGCCCGCTTGAACTCGAACGGCTCGAGCACGCGCGTGCGCGGCGGCTCGAGCTTCTCGATCTTGTCGAGCTTCTTGATGCGCGACTGCACCTGCGCCGCCTTCGCGACGTGGCGCTCGAAGCGTTCGATGAAGCGCTCTTCCTTGCGCAGCATCGCCTGTTGGCGCGTGAACGCAGCGGCTTGCTCGGTGGCGCGCAGCGCGCGCTCGCGTTCGTAGAAGTCGTAGTCGCCCGAGTAGTTCTGGAGCTCGCCCTCGTCGATCTCGACGATCCGCGACACCACGCGGTTCATGAAATCGCGGTCGTGGCACGTCATCAAGACGGCGGACTCGGTCGACCTCAGGAAGTTCTCGAGCCACAGGATCGATTCGAGATCGAGGTGGTTCGTCGGCTCGTCGAGCAGCAGGACCTCGGGCTCGCCGATCAAGACGCGCGCGATCGCGACGCGCATGCGCCAGCCGCCGGAGAGTTGGCCGACGTCCGCGTCGATCTGCGCATCGGCGAAGCCGAGGCCGTGCAGCACTTCGCGCGCGCGGGCCTCGAGTTCGTAGCCGCCGAGACCTTGGTACTCCGCCTGCACCTCGCCGAAGCGCGCGAGGATGTCGTCCATCCGCTCGATCTGTTCCGGATCCGCGAGCGCGCGTTCGAGGTCGCCGAGTTCGTGGTGCAGTTCGCCGAGACGCCCGCTGCCGGCGATCGCCTCGTCGAGGACCGAGCGACCCTTCGCCTCGCCCGCGTCCTGGCGGAACCAACCGATCGTGACGCGCTTCGGAACCGAGACCTCGCCGTCGTCCGGGCGTTCGTCACCGGCGATCAGGCGGAAGAGCGTCGACTTGCCCGAACCGTTCGGGCCGACCAGGCCGACCTTCTCGCCCGGGTTGAGCTGGAACGAAGCGTCGACGAGCAACGCGCGGCGGCCGTAGTGCTTGGCGACGTGACTGAGCGCGATCATGGCAGCGAGAACTCTCGGGGATGGAGCAGCGACGGCGAACCGTCAACCGCGACGCGGCTTGCTCGCGCCGACGGCTTCCTCGAAGAGGCTCCGCACGTCGACCGTCGGACCTTCGACGATCCGCGTCCAGCACCAGTCGACCACGAAGTGATCGCGGCCCTGCCACTTGAACGGGAAGGAGCCCGGACCGCGCTCGGGATGGTCGGGTTGCCACGCGCCGCGCACGCCTTCGCGCTCGAAGAGCGTGATCAGGTATGCGGCGAACTCGAACGAGCGCCGGTCGGCGCCTTCTTCGTCGGGGCGTTCGACGTACTCGTCGTGGAGCAGGCCGAGCAGGCGCTCGACCTCCGCCGCCGATTTGCGCGAGCCGTCGAGCTTGCCGCCGAGTTCCTTCGCGCACTCGACGGCGAGGGCGGCGAGTTCAGGCGTCAGGCGATGCAGATCGGCGGGCTTCACGGGCGGGGCGAAGGGCGGAAGAGCATCGCTCGCCGGCCGTTCGATCGCAACCCTGCGTGCGTGTTCGCGCTGCGCTCCCGAACGAAAGCGGACGCGCAGGAGCCGGCGCCCCGCGCGTCCGCCGGTTCTCGGTGCGGCTCAGCGGTCGTAGCCGATCGCGTCGAACAGGTTCGTGTCGGACGCCTTGTAGTAGTTGGGGAAGTACGTCTGCCCCGCGGCGAACGCCGGGTCCATGATGCCGATGTTCGCGGTCTGCTCGCGGAAGTGGCTGGCTTGGTACGGCGAGCCGTCGGACATGCGGTACTCGACCGAGATCAGATCGCAGTTCTGATCGTCGTTCGGCGCGTTGAACGCGGCGAGACGCGCGCGGGTCTGGAATTCAGCGAGCGTGTCGGGGTTGTAGTCGCCCGTTCCGTCCGTGCGTTGGAAGCGGAAGATGTCGATGGCTTCGATGTCGTTGACGCGGAAGTCGATGCCCGACGTGAATCCCATCGCGTGTCCGGTCTCGTGGATCACGACGTCGACGAACGAGTACGTGCCCGCGGTGATGCCGTTCGACGGATCGAAGTCCCACGCGAAGATGTTGTTGTATTGCATCGACGCCGCGGTGCCGTTGATCGCGCCGATCGTCGCGCGGTAGTTCGCGACGGTGAAGAACACGCGCGTCTCGTTGGTGACCGTCGCGCTGTTCGAGTAGCGCACCGGAATCGTCGACGTGGTCGGCAGGGAGCTCTGGATCGTGTCGCTCGCGTCCTTGCCGGCGATCAAGCCGTTGCGAGCGTTCGCCCACGTCACGTTGGTGTAGCTGGAGCCCGTGCCGCCGAGGACGTTGGACGCGAGCGTCGCGAACGACAGGTTGACGGTGACGGTGATCGGGTCGTTGAACTGGCTCTCCATGTACGCCTCGGCGGTCGCGATCGCGCCAAGCGCACCCGACGGGATCGAGCCCGAAACGTTGAAGACGAAGTTGATGCCCGCGTCCTTGTGTGAGAAGTCGACCTGGATCACTTGGCCGGTCGACATCGTCGCCTCGTGCGACGCCGCGATCTGGCGCAGGTCGCTCGACGTCAGAGTCGTGAGGCCGGGTCCGCACACCGGACGCCACACGCTCTCCATCGGCACGAGCACCTGCGCGCCGTTCGCGTAGAGCGTCGAAACTTGCGGCGGCAGCGGTTGGACGAAGACCGGCATGCGCGGCGTCACGGGGCTCGCCTGCGACGGGCTGTTCGCCGCGGCCGCCGAAGCCGCGGACGCGATCAGCGCCGGCAGGACGACGAAACCGATCGGACGGAAGAACGACGCAGCCAACGCGGAAGGGATTCGCATGGTCGAGCCTCGGGGTTCGGAGAGCTAGGACTTGGGGATGCGCGCGCGGCGGAACAGGAGCCTCGACGGCGCGCGCGATTCGACAAAGTCTAGCGAGGTACGCGCGACCGAAGTGCTCGTTGCTCGCCTAGCGTGTCACGTCGACCAAGAAGTCGAACCCTCCTTGCCCCGGTCGGATCCGACCGGCCGAGTCCAAACGCAGGACGGCGCCCGGCGCGGCGAGAGACGCCCCGCCGTCGTCGAACGCCGCGGCGCGGTCGAGGCCGCCGAGCGGCAAGTCGCGGACGTCGAGCTCGAGCACTCCACCCGCGCCGTAGCGCCGCGCGACCGGTTCTGTCGTGTCGGCGAGCCAGACGCGTTCGAGCCCGCGCACCGGCGCGAGATGCAGCGCGTGCAAGCCGGTGTCGACCGTCCAGCGCGACGACAGATCAGGCTCGAGCAATCCGAGGCGCCCGGCGCGGGCGATGTCGAGCACCCACCACGTTCCCGGCTCGGGCCCGGGAGCGAGATCGCCGATCAACCCGCCGAACCTCTGTCGACGGAACACCGCACGCGGCCCCGAGGCCTCGACCAACCACACCGCGCCGTCGTCGGTCCCCACCGCGACCACGGAACCGCAGCCGGCCGCGCAACGCGCGGTCGCGAGTTCTAGCAGCACCTGCGATCGTCCATCCGAATCCACGCGCACGACGCGTCCGTTCCCGTCCTTGCGTTCGACAACCAGGGCATCGTCACCGACCCGTTCCAGGTCGAGCACCGGGCCGAACACCGCGGCGGCGGAACGCCCGCCCTCTCGATCGTAGAGCACCAGATCGTGCGGTCCGAGCGGATGCGCGTCGCGCGCCGACACCACCCACGTCGCGCCGTCCGAGCGACGCTCGACCTCGATCGGGCTCTCGATCTCGATGCGCTTCGTCTCGATCAGCTCGTCGTCGAGTCCGATCACCGCATCGGCGTCGCGATCCGCGACCCACGTCGTCGCCGGGCCGGGCGCGTAGTCGGGTTCGAGACCCGAACCGACGCGCAGGAGGAAGGCGAGCGCCGCGCCGATCAGCACCGGCGTGCCGTTCGAGATCAGGATCGACGACGCGCCGCGCGCTCGAGCGCCGCGATCCGCCGTCGGAGATGCGATGGTTTCCACGCACGCATCGACCGCACGAGGTTGCGCTCGGTTTCACCTCGGTCGCCGAATTCCGGCGCGAGTGCGTTGCTCGAAACTCGCGCGATTCACTCCGCAACCGAGAGCGCTCGCCGCGGTCCATTCTTCCCGCGCGGCGAGTTTCCGCGCGGAGCGAAAGCGATGAATGAACGCGCGATGCAGGACGGCTCACGCCGCCGGCGGATTGAAGTGGTAGAGCACCACGTACACGACCACGCCCGTGACCGACACGTACAACCAGATCGGGAACGTGATCTTGGCGATCTTGCGGTGCGCATCCCAACGCTCGCGCCGCGCGAGGTAGACGGTGCGCAGGATCATCGGCAGGTTGACGACGGCGAGGATCGTGTGCGACAGCAGCAACGCGAGGTAGGCGGTCTTCGCGCCGCCGACCGCGTTGAAGGTGGTCGGCCGACCGCGCGCGATCGCGAGGTGGTAGTAGAGGTAGCAGGCGAGGAACGCGGTGCTGGTCGCGACCGCCGTGTACATCAACCGCTCGTGCAGCTCGCGCCGACCGCGTTTGATCGCGACGAGCCCGGCGACCAGCAACACCGCGGAGGTGCCGTTCAAGACGGCGTTGAGCAGCGGAAAGTTCATCCGCCGTGAGTGCTCAGCCACTTCGCTCGCGCCAGCGCTTCGCGCACCGTGGGGAGTTCGGTTCCGGAGTAGTAGCCCGCGATCACGCCGCGGCCGTCGATCACGACGACCTTGGTCGAGTGGGTCACCTGCTGGCCGACCGGAGCGGCGCCCGGCGCCGACCGATCGACGGGAAGAGCGAAGCTCGAGCGGATCAACGCGTCGATCTCCTCGGCCTTGCCGGTGAGGAACATCCAGCGCGAGCGATCAGCGCCCAACTTCTCGGCGTAGCGACCCATCACTTCGGGCGTGTCCGTCGCGGGATCGACGCTGATCGACAACAACCTCACGCCTTCGGCGGGCAGGTCGTCCTGGATCGCGCGGAAGTTGGCGCTGATCGTGGGGCACGGACCGCTGCACGTGGTGAACACGAAGCTCGCGATGCACACGCGCCCGGCGAGATCGGCGTTGGTGATCGTGCGACCGGAGCTGTCGACCAACGTGAACGGGGCGAGCGTGCCGAAGCGATCGGCGGATTCGGTGCGGGCATCGAGCGGGGCCGCCTCCGTCGTTGCCTCCGAGCAACCGCCCAGCGCGAGCAGCAACAACCCGAACCCAAGACGACCGCGCTTCATCGAATCACACCGGAGAGGAGAACGACGACTAGGACAACGAGTACCACTCGACCAACGGCCGCACGAGCGGCAGCGTGAACACGATCGGCAGGTACACGAGCGAGGTGAACAACAGGATCCGCGCGCGCTTCGTGTCTTGCTTCCACGCGAACGCCGCCGCCGCCGAGGCGTAGACAGCCGAGAGCGCGAACGCGATCAACGCGAACGCGGCGCCCGCTTGTCCGTGCAGCGTCGGCAGGATCGAGATCGGCAAGAGGATCAGGCCGTGGATCAACGCCTGACGGCCGGCGTGCCGTTCGCCCTCGGGCGTCGACGGCAACATCTTCAAACCGGCGCGCGCGTAGTCGTGGCGCCACAACCAAGCGATCGCCATGAAGTGAGGGAACTGCCACACGAACAACACCGCGAAGAGCCAATACGCCCAACCGTCGACCGCTCCGGCGAGCGCCGCGTAGCCGACCAGCGGCGGCATCGCGCCCGGCAGCGCGCCGACGATCGTGTTGAGCGACGACACGCGCTTCATCGGCGTGTAGATCAACGCGTACCCGACCAACGTGGCGAGTCCGAGCAGCGCGGAGAGCGCGTTGAAGCGCAGCGCAATCCCGAGCGTGCCCGCGCCCGACAACAGCGCGCCGAAGAGCAACGCGTCGCGCACTCGAAGTCGTCCAGCGGCGAGCGGCCGGTTCTCGGTCCGCTCCATGCGCCGATCGGTGTCGCGCTCGAGCACTTGGTTGAACGCGCTGGCGCCGGCTCCGAGCAAGAGCACCCACAGCCCGGCCTCGGCCGCGCGCCACCAATCGACTTGCCCAGGCTGCGCCAACGCGCCGCCGACGAGGCCGGCGAACCAAACGAAGGTCCCGATGCGCGGCTTGGTCAACGTGACGAAGTCGGCGGCGAGGCTCGGACGCTCGCCGACCTCCGCTGTGGACGCGTGCGACGTTTCGCGCGGCATCTTCATCGCGTCGCCCCGCTCGCCGCGATCGACGGGCTCGTGCGGTGCGCCCACATCGCGGTCGCGACCGCCCACGCGAGGAACGCCGCGCCGACGACGACGTGCGACGTCGCGACGAACCACTGCAGGAAGTCGACGTTCTCAGGCTGGGCGAGCATCCACGCGACGATCCCGAGCCCGGTCTGCACGAAGAGCAACACGAGCAACGCCGTGCGCAACGCGCCGAACGGTGAACCGGGCGCTTCCGCGGCCGCGCGCTTCAAGCGCCCGCACAACGGCAACACGTGCCCGAACACCGCCAACGCGCCGAGCATGTGGATCCCGACGCGCATGTGCAGGTTGCCTTCGAGGCCGGTGCGCAATGCGTGCCGGTACCACGCGCCGATGCCGATCTGCACGAAGACGATGACGGCGGTGAGGATCGCGAGCCGCCGCAGCCGCGCATCACCGGCGACCGCGAAGGCGCCGCTCGCCCGCCACGCCGCCGACTGGTGCACCCACGCCGCGGCCATCACCGCGATCACGAGCTGCGAGATCGTGCCGTGCAGGAACGCGAGCTGCGGACTGTTCTCGAGCACACGCTGACCGCCGATGTAGCCCTGGACGCACACGGCTCCGAGCGCTCCGACGACCAGCCAACGCGCCGACTTGCGCGCGTCGCCGACCCACGTCGCGATCACCGCCGCGATCATCAGGAGTCCGAGCGTGATCCCGAAGAGTCGGTGCGAGTGCTCGACGAACGTCCCGACGTCGCGGAACCACTTGTCGATCGGGAAGAAGGGCATGAACGAGCCCTCCGAGTTCCACCATCCGGTGACCGCCATCCCGGCGCGCAACGTGGTCACCGAACCGCCGAACACGAACAGCGGCACCAACACCAGCCCGGCGGCGACGATCAGTCGCCGCGGCCAGGGGCTCGATGCGAACGCGCGGGCCGGGGCGGAAGAGCTCAGCGCCATGCGACCGCCCCGACGACCGAACACGCGTTCACCGCACGCGCCGCGAGGCCGCGCCGGATCACGAAGGGGAGCTGGAGGACGGACATGCGCGCTCCTCGAACGAGCGGTACCGAACCGGATTCGAGGGCGAGCATGATAAGGAAGGCGCGCGCCCGATTCCCGAGGCGCTCGCGGCAAATCATCGCGCCCGGCGGCGTGCGCTCAGGCAGCGTCGCCGCGCGCGAGGCGGCTCTGACGGTTCCACTCCATCAGCCCGACGACCAGGCCGAACAGCGCGCCGACGAAGAGCATCCCGCCACGGTCCTCCCCGCTCGAATCCGTGCCCGCGAGTAACGCGACCGGCGTCGGGCCGCACAACACGCCGGCGACCGCGAGCCCCCACCGTCGCGCTCCGAACACGCGCATCAGGCCGAGCACCGCGAGTGCGTACAGCGCGCCGAGCAACGCGAGCCCGAGCGGATGCGCGAGCTCGCCCTTCGCGAGCAGACGTCCGGCGACGAACACCAACGCGCCGGTGTACATCGCTGTGCCGAGGCCGGCGCTCGCACCGCGCAAACGTTCACGCACGGTCGTCACGGTCGCCTCCACGGCTCGAGGGCTTCGAACGACGGCAGCTCGAACGCTCCGAGGGAGAGCGCAGGTCGCGGCGCCGCGGCGAAGAGCTCTTCGATCGGACGCGCTCCGCTCCACGCGCCGAAGACGGCCAACGCGACCAACGCCGCGGCGGCGAGCGCGACCGCGCCGACGCGACGCAGCATTCCGGCTTGCGCGGACTTCGCACGCGGCGCGCGCGCACGTTCGAGGCGCGCGCCGAGACCGCGCGTCAGCTCGGCGAACTCGACTTCGCTCGGGAGGTCGAGCTCGCGGAATGCCGACCACCAACGACGACGCGCCTCGAGCTCGCGCGCGCACGCCGCGCACGCCTCGAGGTGCCCGCGATCGCGCGCTTCGTCGACCGGAGTGAGCGCGCGATCGAGCAACCGATCGAGCCGTTCACGCACACGCACACACGCCGGCGCGGCGAAACGGCTCACGGTTCGTCCTCGCCGAGTTCGGCGCGCAGCGCGTGGATCGCGAGGTGGAAATGCGCGCGTGAATTCTCCGCGCTGATCGCGAGCCGAGCGGCGATCTCCGCGTGGGAGAGTTCTTGCTCGACGCGCAGGCGGAACACCTCGCGTTGCCGCGCGCTCAACCGCGCGAGCGCGACACGAGCCCGCTCCGCGAACTCCTCGCGTTCGAGCGCGACGCCGACGACCGCCTCGCCGCGGTCGAGTTCGACCTCGGATTCGAGCCGTACCTCGGCGGGACGACGCAGGCGTTGACGGAGCACGTTGTGGGCGATCGAGAGCAACCAGGCGCGCAGCCGCTCGCCGTCGCGGAGCTCCGCCAGCCCCTCGAACGCCCGCACCCAGGTCTCCTGGAAGACCTCGCGCGCTTCCTCGCGATCGCGAACCTTGCGCGCGAGCCACGCGGCGAGCACCGGACCGTGCCGAGCCACCAGGACTCCGAAACGATCGCGCTCGCCCGCCAGCACCGCGGCGACCAGTTCGAGATCGCTGCCGTCCAAGGGGTCGTCGGAGCCCGCGTTCGGACGCGGCTCGTCGTGCGGTGCGTCGGCGCGCGGCGGCGTGAAGGCGGAAGTCGGCGAAAGAGTCGTCGCGCGGACGCGACCCGACCGGTGAAGCCGAGCGCGGATGCGCCTATGCTGGTCGCCCGTCGCGTTCGGCCCCATGGTGGGGCAGGCCTGCGCCGACTACGGGCCTCCATTCCTTGAAGAACTCGATCCTCACCTCCCTCCATCGCGAACGCGGCGCGCAACTCGCCGCCGACGACCGCGTCCTTTTCTTCCAGGACGTGCCCGACGAGTACCGCGCGGCGGCGAGCGGCACGGCGTTGGTCGACCTCACCGACCGCGGGTTGGTCGAAGTGCGCGGCGCGGAAGCGGCGGTGTTCCTGCATCGCCTGCTCGCCAACGACGTGCGCAATCTCAGCGTCGGTCAGGGCAACTCGAACCTGTTGCTCGACGCGAAGGGCAAAGTGCGCTTCCAGTTCGAGGTCGCGCGCGTCGCGGACGACGTGTTCGAGCTGTCGACCGAGCCCGGCGAAGCCGCGGCGGTGGTCAAAGCGCTCGAGATGTACCGCTTCAGCGAGAAGGTCGCGTTCGTCGACGCGACGGAACGACATGCGCCGCTCGCGTTGGTCGGGCCGCACGCGCTCGCGTTCGCGGAGCGCCTCGTCGGCGCGAACGCGGAGCTCGCGGCCGGCGCGCGCGAAGTGCGGCCGTGGCAAGGCGGCGAAGTCGCGGTCGCGCGGATTCCGTACGCGGGCTCCGACGGCGTGCGTCTCGACGCGGGGCCCGCGTTGGTCGAGCGACTGTGGCTCGCGCTGCTCGAACTCGGCGCGCAACCGATCGGTCACATCGTCGACGACATCCTGCGCGTCGAAGCCGGCGCCGCGCGCGCGCGCGTCGACGTCGACGAGACGATCTATCCGCAGGAAGCGCGGCTCGAGCGCGCGTTCAGCCTCGACAAGGGTTGCTACATCGGCCAGGAAGTCGTCGCGAAGATCGACACGTACGGCGGGCTCAACAAGCGCCTGTGCGCGTTGCGCGTCTCGACCGACGATCCCGTGCCGCGCGGCGCGCGCTTGATGCGCCTCGACGACGGCGAGTGGCGCGATCTCGGCGTGGTGACTTCGTGGGCGTACTCGTTCGTGCTCGACGCCGGCCTCGTGCTCGCGTACGTCAAACGCCGGCACCAGACGATCGGCACCGAGTTCCGCCTCGGCGACGGCCCGCAGACGGCGACGATCGTGCCGCTGCCGGTGCGCGCGAACACGGTGACGCCGGCGAGCGACGGCGCGTGATCACTCGCGCGGCTTGAACTCGCGCGGCGTGCCGCGGAAGCCCGCGAGCTCCACGCCCACGTCGAGTTCGATCGGACCGATCGGCACCAGGCCGCGGATCCAGATCGGCACGCCGGTGGTCGCTTCGACCCAGATCGAGAGCTCGCCGTGGATGCCGAACAGGCCCGAGAAGTCCGACGCGTCGCGGCCGGTCTCGGTCTTCGGCACGCCCGTCTCCAGCGTGATCTCGTACGCGTCGAACTCGCCGGCGGGGACTTCGATGCGCTTCGTCGACTTGCCGCGTCGCAACCGGACGTCCCAGAGTTCGTCGCGGTCCATCAACTGGAAGTCGGCGGCGTCACGGCCCTCGAGGATCATCGTGCGCGCGACGTAGACGGCGCTGAGCATGTCGACGCAACCCGATGGCGCATCGCGCGCGACAGGATCGCGCCACACACGGTGCTCGACGCGCTTGCAGCCGTCGCAATGGTGCGCGTCCTGCCACGCCCACGTCGGCTCGACGAAGTGCGACTTCAACTTGCAGCCCTTGCAGTGCGCGTCGCGTCGGTAGACCGACACGAACTTGCCGTCCTTGTAGCCGAGCGACATCTCGCGTTGACGGTTCTCGGTGCCGCTCTGCGTGCTGCGGTGCAAGAGCGACGGAAAGACCTGCGGCAGGTGCGCGGTGGTGATCAGCTCGTCGAGCTCGTACACCGCGTACTGACCTTCGGCGCGCGCGGAGATCACCGCTTGTTCGCCGGCGGGCTTCGCGCCCTTCGGGTCGAGCAACAGCGGGTTCGCGCGCAGCGACTCGACCTTCGACATGATCGTCACCTTGCCGACGTCGGGCGTGATGATGCCGAGGTCGAGCGTGACGTCGTAGACGAGCTTCTCGTCGCGCGGAATCAAGATCACCGGCATCCCGTGACCGGAGACGCGGAAGAGGTCGTTCGAGTCCGACGCCTCCGAAGTCGCCTTGCTCGGATCGGGAGCCGCCGAGGCTTGGTCCTGCGGCGCCTCGCGAACGTCGGCGACCGGCGCCGCGGCGAGCGCGATGCCCGTGGCCTCCGTTCCGAGCTGCGTCGCGTCGGAGATCGAGCCCGACGCGGGTGCGGGCTTCGCGCCCATCGTGCGTTCGGGCTCCGGGCTCGGAACCTCGCCGGGCGTTTCCGTCGAAGTCGCCGCGATCGATTCACCGCCGTCGGTCCAACTCTCGAGCGCCACGGGATCGTGCTCCGCACGCGGCCCGGACCCGCCCCAACTGAAGCAGGCGTTCAACGCGAACGCGGAAACGAGCGCGAGCGTGGTGCGGCGGAACTTCAACGACGAGTCCTCAGCGATCGATCAAGTGCGGACCGCCGCGGTGCGCGTCGCGACTCGAGTCCCGACCGGCGTCGATGCGCCGCTCGGCCTCGCGAACCGCGATGCGCGCCGGAGGAGCACCTTCCTCGGCGGCGAGCCTCAGGATCTCCCCCGCTACGCGTCCGACGCGTCGACCGATCGAGTCGACGCTCTCGCGCGCTCCGGTGAGATGGAAAGTCGCCCCGCGGATCAGCGCACCCGCGTTGATCACGAAGTCGGGAACATACAGGATCCCGCGCTCGTGTAAACGGTCGCCGTGCAAAGGTCGCGCGAGCACGTTGTTGGCTCCGCCGGCGACGACGCGGCAGTGCAGGCGCGTCAAGGTCAGGTCGTGGAGGATCCCGCCGAGCGCACACGGCGCGAACACGTCGCAAGTCGGGTCGTACTCACACGACGGATCGAGCAGCTCGAGCTCGAGGTCGGCCGCAACCGCCTCCGCGCGCTCCGCATCGAGTTCCGCCGCGAGCACCTTCGCGCCTGCCGCGACCAGCCGCCGCGCGACGCCCGCGCCGACCTCGCCGAGCCCCTGGACGACCACGGTGCGCCGCGGCCAGTCGACCGCGCCGTCGAGCAGCTCGAGCGCCGCCTCCATGCCCGCGACGACGCCGGCGACGGTCGCCTCGGCGAGCTTGCCCGGTCCGTTGGGCCCCGGATCGGTCGCGAAACGCGTGCGTTCGGTCAGGCACGCGAGCTCGGTCGCGCCGGTGCCGACGTCAGGGCCAGTGTAGAAGCGTCCGCCCAAGCGCTCGACGAAATCGCCGAGGAAGCGGTAGCCCTCGTCGACGTCGAGGTCGGGGCGGTCGAGGATCACGAGCTTCGCGCCGCCGGCGTCGAGCTCGGCCAGCGCCGCCTTGTAAGTCATCGCGCGCGACAACCGCAGCACGTCGCGCAGCGCCTGATCCTCGTCGTAGTACGTCCAACGCCGAATGCCGCCGAACGCCGGCCCGCGCGACGTGTCGTGGACCGCGAGGAACGCACGAAGGTTCGAACGACGGTCGTGGAGCGCGACGACCTCCTCGAAGCCCTCGCGCGACATCGCATCGAGGATGTGGACGCCCATGGAGGTTCCAAGCTAGCCCGTTTCCGCGCGCAGCGCAGGACCTTTTTGATGCGACGCGGAGTGCGTCGGTTCAGGCGGCTAGACTCCGCGGAAGAAAGCGCGAGCCGAACCGTCTCGAACCATCATGCAGCGACTCCCCCGCACGTCCTTCGTGTTGTTCGTGATGATCCCACTCGGCGCCTGCGCGTCGACGGCCGCCAAGAAGGACGCCGACAAGGACAAGGCTCTTCCCTACGATCCGAAATGGTCCCAACCGGACGCGCCCGAGCCGATCGGGAAGTTGCTCGCGACCGTCGACATGTCGTTGCGCGCCTGGACCAAGTTGGTCCTCAGCGCCGAGTCGGAGGAAGAGCGTCGTCAGGCGCGCGGGCTCGAGCTCGACGTGATGCGCCGCGTGCGACCGCGCGTCGCGGAGTTGATCCACGAGCTCGAGAACGGCGCGCCGTCGAACCGCGTTCCCGCGGCGGCGGCGTTGGGCTTCACCCACGCGCCCGAGGCGCAGAGTCCGTTGCTCAACGCGCTCCACGATCCGCGCGCGGATGTCGTCAGCAACGCGTTGATCGGCCTCGCGATCCTGCAGATGGCGGACACGCCGCTCGCGCCGATCGTCGAGCTCTTCGCGCACCACACCGACGGCTTCGTACGGTCGAACGCGGCGTGGGCGTTGCGGTCGCTGATCGAAGCCGGCGCGGACGGTTCGTCGGCGGTCGAGAGCGCGCGCACCGCGCTCTCCGACTCCGAGCCCTTCGTCCGCGCGCAAGCCGCGTTGATCTTGGCGGGGCAGAAGGACACGACCTCGATCGCGGCGATCGGCGAGCTGACGCGCGAATCGGCGCCATTCGTCGTGCTCGCGTCGAGCGAAGCCCTCGCGCAGCTCGGTCGCGACGACCTGCACTTCAAGGGCGCTGCGGCGCGGGAGCTCGCGCGCGCGTTCGAGGGTAGCGACAAGAAGCTGCGCGGCATCCTGCAGCGCGCGTTGATCGAACTGTCGGGCGAGAACCACGGCGACGACCCCAACGACTGGCTCGAGTGGGCCGCGAAGCTGCCCTGACGACCGCCGCGCGCGCGTCTGGCACAATGACGGCGTGACCGCACCTCGTCGCATCGCGTCGGAAAAAGCTCAACGCTTCAAGGAATCCGTGATCCGCGAGATGTCGCGGGTCTGCACGCGCGAGAAGGGCATCAACCTCGCGCAAGGCTTCCCCGACTTCGCCGCGCCGCAGCCGATGAAGGACGCGGGTTGCCGCGCGATCCAATCGGACATCAATCAATACGCGGTGACGTGGGGAGCTCCGCGCCTGCGCGCCGCGATCGCGAAACGCACGCGCGCGTACAACGGCATCGATGTCGATCCCGAGCGCATGGTGACCGTGTGCTGCGGCGCGACCGAAGCGATGATCGCGAGCTTGCTGGGCGTGCTCGATCCCGGCGACGAAGTGATCGTCTTCGAGCCGTTCTACGAGAACTACGGGCCCGATTGCATCCTGTCGGGCGCGGTGCCGCGGATGGTCAAGCTGCGCGCGCCGGATTGGAGTTTCGACGAACGCGAGCTCGCGCGCGCGTTCGGGCCGCGCACGCGCGCGATCATCGTCAACACGCCGCACAATCCGACCGGCAAGGTGTTCACGCGCGAGGAGCTCGAGCTGATCGCGAAGCTGTGCATCGAGCACGACGCGCTCGCCGTCACCGATGAGATCTACGAGTACATCCTGTTCGACGGGACGAAGCACGTGTCGCTCGCGACGTTGCCCGGCATGGCCGAGCGCACGATCACGATCAGCGGGCTCTCGAAGACGTGGAGCGCGACCGGCTGGCGCATCGGTTGGGCGATCGCGCCGGCCGAGATGACGTCGGCGATCCGCAAGGTCCACGACTTCTTGACCGTCGGCGCGCCGGCGCCGTTGCAGGAGGCCGCGGCGGAAGCGCTCGACTTCGGACCGGAGTACTTCGCGAACCTCGCGGTCGAGTACGCGCGCCGTCGCGATCTGCTCGCGGACGTCCTCGAGGAGACCGGCTTCGGCGTCGTGCGGCCGCGAGGCGCGTACTACATCATGACCGACGTGTCGAAACTCACCGAACTCGACGACGTCGCGTTCGCGATGCAGCTCGTCGCCGACGGCGGCGTCGCGACCGTGCCCGGTTCGAGTTTCTTCCTCGACCCGAACGACGGGCGCAAGATCGTGCGCTTCTGCTTCGCGAAGAAACGCGAGACGCTCGAGAGCGCCGCGCGCGTGTTGCGCGAGCGCCTCGGGGTGCGTCGGTGATCCGCGTCTTCGCGCTCGCGTTGACTCTCTGCGCCGCCCAAGGCGAGCCCGCGTTGCCGAAGCGTGCGCCGATCGCGCACCTCGCCGGGTTCGAGTCGGTCTCGACGGTGCGTTTCGCCGCGGAGCCCGCACGCGCGCAACGCTTGGTCGCGACGTACGTCTTCCCGGCGCGGACGCGTTGGCTGATGACGGTGATCGGCGAGCCGACCAAGGCGCGAACGGTGCACTACCGCTCCGGCCAACGGTGGTTCGTGCACGACGACGGCTCCGCGACATCGCGCGAACTCGCCGGCGACGAACGCGAGCAGATCGACCACTTCTTCACGCTGCGTCAGGCGTTGGTGCTGTGGCCCGACGGATTCGCGTGGTCCGGCGGCGACAACGAGCGCACTACCGAGGCCGCGGGCGTCGGCAAACTCGTCGCGACTCTCGGCGACGACGGTCGACCGCGCGCGATCGTGTGTCGCGACGCCGCGGGCGGCGAGCTCGAAGGCTTGCGCGAAGTGAAATGGCGCGCCGATCGCGGGCGCGCCGTGCCCGAGCAATGCGCGCTCACTCGGCGCGGCGAAGTCGCGTGGCGCGAGACGATCGAAGCGATCGAGTTCGAGGTCGGCTACCTCGACGAGTTCTTCACGCCGGTCGATCGTCGGCCGCACGACGAAACCACGGGGCGTGAGCTCGCGATCGAATCGGTCGAACTCCCCGCCCGACTCGTGCGTCCGCTATCGGTGGAACTCAGCGACGATTGGCACGAACTGTCGACTCGCGCGAACGCCGCTCGGAACGAACTCGAAGCGAAGGGACTGAAGCTCGACGACGGCGTCGAGGTCGAACTCGACGCGTCGGGCAAGGCGACGCGCTGCCTGGCGCGCCTCGCCGAAGACGTCGCGCCGACGCCGCCGGAGTGGACGCGTCGGCCGGGAGCGAGCGCCCTGTCGTTCAAGTTGACGGCGCCGCGCGCGGACGTCGCCGCCGCGCTCGCCGAGCTGCTCCGTCGGGTGCCCGCCGGAAGTCGACCGGGTACCGCGTACGTCCGCATCACCGCAGGCGCCGACGGTCGGAGCCTGCAACTCGTGCTGCCTCTCGCGCCGGACCGTTGATCCGGGTTCGCCTCCTGCCCGACGCGGGTTGTCCCCTGTAGGCTACCGGTCGACGAGCGCGATCCGACTCAGCGAGCGCCGTGCGGACCCCGGAATCGGCACCGCGTTTGCTCTGCGCGCGCGGTCCTCGTTGTCCTAAGGAGTCAGCACCATGCGCACGCCGCGACACTCTCGATTCGCCCTTCTCGCCCTGCTGGCTTTCGGGGGCCTCGCGGCGGAAACTCTGGCGGACGGCGGCGGACGGGGCTCGGGCAACTCGAAGACCGGTTCCGGATCGCGCGGGAGCTCCTCGGCGCCGTCGCGTCCGGCCTCCAGCCCTGCCTCTCGGCCCTCCTCGCCTTCGTCGCGCCCGAGTGCTCCTCCCGCGTCATCGCAGCCGCGCCCGCAAGCACCTTCGCGCCCGAGCTCACCGCCGCCGCAAGATCACGGCTCGCGCGGGTCGTCGCAACCGTCCACCCAGCCGGCGTCGGACCCGCGGCCGTCACGCGACCGGGATAGCTCCGACGACCGTCCGCGCGAACGCAGCGAGCCGATGCCCGCTCGCCCGCGCGACGACACGCCGTCGCGCGGCCGCGGCGACTCCGGCGACTACACGCCGCCCGCGGAGAACGACGACGGACCGAGCAGCGGTCGACGCGCCACGCGCTCGACGCCGCCGACCTTCGACGACAAGCCGAGTCGCGGCGGCTCGCGCGGAGCTCCGAGCGGTTCGCCCGACGGCGCCCCGACTTCGCGGGGCCCGAGTTCGCGAGGTCGCACGGCGCCCGCGCCCGAAATCGGCGGCGCCGATCGAGGTGACGACAGCGGCGGTGACGACGGCGGCATTCCGGTGATCCGCGCGCAACGACGCGCGAGCTTCCCGCGACTGACCGACGCGCGCCCCGAGCGCGACGGCGACGGGCCGTCGGCGCGACGCCGCGCGGCGAACGAGATCGAAGAGTCGGCGACTCGTCGACGCGCTCCCGCGGCGGACGCCGAACTGCCGAAGCGCCCGATCGATCGCAAGAGCATCCTCGAGCGCTACGACCGAGCGCGCGGTGAACAGGATCAGCGCGGTCGCACGGCGCCTGACGGCGGAGCACCCGGACAGCGGATCAAGAGTGCGCGCGAGAAGGCTCGCGACGCCGAGTCGCTCGAACGTCGCGTGAAGAATGCGCGCGAGCTCGATCGCCACGACGCCGAGCGGATCAAGAACGCACGCGAACGGGCGCTCGAGTCGACGCGCTCCTTGCGCGAACTCGCGTATCGCTATCCGGAACGCGCGCGCAAGTACGAACAGGCCGGGCGTTCGATCTCGTACGGCAAGGACGTCAGCTGCCACACCGGCTTCGGCTCGACGATCGGCTGCACGACCGGCTGGTGGTGGTTCAACTGGACGCCGGGCTTCTGGTACGGCAACGGATACGAGGACTGCGGCTTCAATTGGGCGTGGTGGTGGAACGGCTGCCACCCGTGGAGCACGTACGGCTGGTGGGGACATCCCTACAACTACACCTGCGGCTACGCGTGGGGCTGGTGGCCGACGACCTACGGGAACTGGTGGTGCAATCCGAACTGGTACAGCGGCCCGACCTACTACACGACGGTGGTCGAGCGCTACTACGAGCCCGAACCGGCCGCCGCGCCCGTTGCGGGCTCGCAGAGCGAACCCGCGGCCGAAGGCGAAGGCGTGATCTCCGCGCCCGCGGAGCCGGCTCGCACCGAAGGCTCGAAGAACGATCGAGCGCTGCTCGATTCGCTCCTCGCGCCGGTCTCGAAGACCGAGATGGCGCGCGCGTCCGAGGAGTACTTGGTGCTCGGCGACAACGCCTTCGCGGAGCGACGCTACGGCGACGCAGTGCACTTCTACGCGAAGGCGGTCGAGTTCTCGCCCGACGACGGAATGCTCTACTTGATCCTGTCGGACGCGCTGTTCGCGACCGGCGACTACCACTACGCGGCGTACGCGTTGCGTCGCGCGCTCGAGTTGGATTCGACGCTCGCTTCGCTCTCGGTCGACAAGCACGACTTCTACAAGAGCGACCGACTCGAGTTCGATCGTCAGCTCGCGGTGCTCGAGCTCTACCTGCAGGATCAACCCAACGACGACGACGCGCGTCTGGTACTCGCGGCGAACAATCTGTTCGGCGCGCGCCCGGCGGCGGCGGTCGAGCTCTTGGATCGACCCGAGAGCCAGAAAGTGCGGCAGGAGCCGACCGCGCGCTTGATCTACGACGCCGCGAAGGTGCTGCAGTTCGGCAAGTCCGACGCGCCTGCCGGCAAGTAGCTCGACGCGCTCAGACCGCGAACTCGCGCGGACCGGGGTCTCCTGCGAAGACCTCGATCCGCGCGCGCCGCTTGAAGACGCGCTCGAAAGCCGTCGAGACCCGCGCGACGACCTCGCGCTCCGCGCCGGCGCGCAACAGCATCACGACGCAGCCGCCGAAACCCGCACCTGTGAGGCGCGCGCCGAGGACGCCGGTCTCAAGCTCGGCCGCGTCGACCAAGCAATCGAGTTCCGGTACGGAGACCTGATAGTGATCGCGCAGCGACGCGTGCGTCGCGAACATCGAACGACCGAAGGCTGCGACGTCGCCGCGCAGCAACGACGCCCGCGCCGCGAACGTCCGTTCGACCTCGTACACGACGTGACGCGCGCGTGAGCGCAGCAACGGATCGAGCGCGTCGGCGTGTCGTTCGAAGACAGCGCTCGAGACATCGCGCAAGTGCGTCGCGCCGGGCACGAAGACGCGCAACGCCTCGAACGCGCCGCGCGCTTCCGCGACGCGTTGGTTGAAGGCGCCTTCCGCGAGCTCGCGTCGCACGCCGCTGTCGGCGACCGCGATGCGCACCACCGACGGGTCGAAGGGCAAGTGCTCGATCGACGCGTCCTTGCAGTCGAGCCAGAGCAAGTGCCCGCGCTTCGCGAGCCCGACGGCGTACGGATCCATGATCCCGCAATGCACACCGACGAACTGACGCTCGGCGCGCAACGCAGCTTCGACGCGAGCGAACGGCGTGAGCTCGAGCCCCCACGCGCGGTCGAGCGCGAACGCGGTGCCGACGCAGATCGACGCCGACGACGAGAGCCCGGCACCGACCGGAAGGTTGCCGCCGAACAGGATCTCCGCTCCGATCGCGCGCGGGCTCTCGCGGAACAACTCGAGCGCGACGCCCAACGGATAGTCGACCCAGTTGCGCGTCGCGGCGCGCGGCACGGCGTCGAGGTCGAATCGGAACTCGCCGGGCTCCGACGTCGAGCGCATCACCAGCAGCCGATCGCGGCGCGGCCGCAGCGCGATGAACGTGCCGCGGTCGATCGCCATCGGCATCACCGGACCGCCGTTGTAGTCGAGGTGCGCGCCCATCAAGTTGACGCGGCCGGGCGCGAAAAAGCGGCGGATCCGACCGCCGGCGCCGAACGCGGCCTCGAAGTCGTCCGCGTGACGAGCGAGCAAACGCTCGAGCTCGGCCTCCTGCGTCGACTCCGGGATCGGCTTCACCACACGGCAGCATACTCGACCCGCGCGAAGGGTCGAGGTCGGCTCACTCGACCGCGGCGCGCGGGCGAACGAGTTCGGCGAGCACGACGAGCCACAACGGAACCCACGCGAACGCGTCGACGTACGGTCCGTAGTCGAGCAGCTTGTAACCGAGCGGTCCGACCAGCGGCGCAAGCGAACTCCCGTACGCCGCCAACGCGACGACGCCGCACGTTCGCCGCAACGCTGCGTGGGTGCCGGGCCGCAGGCACCACACGATCGGCGGCAACGCGAAGACGCCGTAGTGGACCCAGACCAACGGCGACGCGGCGAGCGTGAACACGAGCGCGCTGCAGAGCACGAGCTGCGCGTCCGTTCCGACCTCGCGCCAACGCGCGACGAGCGTCCGACCGCGGCGTCCGACGAACACCGCGACGATCCACGAGACCGCGAGCAGCACGGCGACGACGACCGACAACCGGTACGTATCCGACGCGTAGTTCGGATTGCCGCCGTGATCGACGAGCACGACGCTGAGCGCGTGATTCCCGTCCGTCACCGCGTAGTCGGCGACCTTCGAGCCGGTCGGTCCGTGAAGGAACGCGTACCACTCGCTCCACGCGCGCCACCCGCCGAAGTACGCGCAGGAAAGCGCGACGCACACAGCGCCGCCGCCGAGGCCGACGAGCGAAGCGAGGCTCGCTCGCCTCACTCCGAGCGCCGTCCAGACGACGAGCGCCAACGCCGCGGAAACCGGCGCGAGGTTGGGCTTGAACACCACCAACGCGACGAGGCCGGCGGCGAGCACGCAACCGATCGCGAGGCTTCGACCGCGAACCATCGTCGTCGCGAGCCACGCGAGCGCGACGCACGCGAGCAGCTGATACGTGTTGACGTTGCCGACCGCCAAATCGGAATGGAACGGATACAGGAACGCCGGCACGAGGCCCGCGAGCACGGCGGCGACGGCCCGATCGATGCCAACCTGACACGCGAACCAGAAGAGCGCGAGCCACAGACACAGCCACTGCCCCGCGCGGAACCACAGGTGCGCGGTGGTGAAGTCGTCCGGCAACGCGGCGAAACACAGGTAGAAGAACGGCGTGCCGGTCGGGTCGATCGAGCGACGCTCGGCGTTCGCCTGTTGGAAGTGACGATCCGACGACGCATCCGCCGCGCGATTGAGGATCGCGGCGTAGCGCGGACCGTTCGCGTACGGCGTGCCGAGCTCCTCGGCGCCGGCGAGCTCGCGCGCCGCCGGAATGCCCCAGTAGTGATAGAAATCGATTCCGCGCTGGGGCGCGAAGGACTGGACGACGATCGCGAGGGAGTGCAGCGCGACGAAGAGCGCGAGGCACCACAGGACGACCCGGGAAGACATCGGTCGCGGATCGTGGGTCGGGTCGTGGGATGCGCTCGCCATTCGAGAAGCGGTTCCACGAGCCAGTCGCGAGCCGAACGTGCGTCGGAACGGCCGGGCGAGGCGCGAGGACGGCGCGCATTCTCCGCAAAGCTCGGAGGCCGAGCAACGCCGCCGTCGACGTTCCGACGCGCGAGCGGACTCGCGTCGCGGCTTCCTGGCACGAGGCGCGACGACCGGCTATGTTTTGCCCATGCGTTCGGCTCCTCTGCACAGACTGTGCATGTCGGTCGTGCTCGCGCTCTCGCTCGGCGCTTGCGGCAGCCTCTCCATCGAGCGTCGGACCGAGACCTCGGGGACGTTCGAGTCCACGGGCTGGGCGGTGACGATCTTCTCGATCGACATCCCGAAGTCGTCGAAGGACATCGCGCGCGAGAACGCTTCCGATTCGCGGCTCACCAACCTGCGCATCGACGTCAATCGCACGACGCCCTACCTGGGCTGGTTCGATTGGCTGCTCGACATCGTCGGCGTGCGCTACACGAAGATCAGCGGGACCTGGGGCTTCCCGGACGAGAAAAAGTGAGCCGCACGCGCCACGCCAGGATCCAACCGAGGATCTTGTAGCCGGCGAGCAGCGTGCCGAGCAGCGTGCCGGTGATCTTGCTCTCGCCGATCCGCGGACGGTAACGCACGGCGACTTCCTCGATGCGCAAACGCGCGACGTGCGCCTTGAGCTGCATCTCGACCGTCCAACCGAAATCGCGGTCGCGCATGCCGAGCGCACGCAGCGCTCCCGCGCGGATCGCGCGGAACGGACCGAGGTCGGTGTAGTGTGCGCCGAAGAACACGCGCATCAACGCGCACGCGAAGCGATTGCCGAACCACGCCTGCGGCAACATCGCGCGCATGTCCGCGCCGCCGAGCACGCGCGAGCCGATCACGAAGTCGGCGCGGCCCGCGAGGATCGGCGCGAGCACGCGGACCAGATCCTCGGGGAAGTCCGAATGGTCCGCGTCGAGGAACGCGACGACATCGTCGTCGCCGAGCGGCGGCACGACGCGCGAGGCGGGATCGGCGTGCTCGCCGAATACGGCGGCGAGCCCGGCAAGACACGCGCTGCCGTAACCGCGGCGCGGCTCGACGATCACGCGAGCTCCGCCCGCGCGCGCGAATTCCGCCGTGCGATCGCGCGAACCGTTGTCGACGACGACGAGCTCGTCGACGAGGCCTTTCGGCAACTCGGCGAGCACGAACGGCAACGCAGCCTCTTCGTCGAGCGCCGGGATCACGAGCGCCGTGCGCGGGCGACGCGGCTCCGTGGACTTGGTCACTTGCGGAGCGGGGGCTGAACGATGTCGCGCAGGCTGAGCAACGCGGCGGTGATCGGATCGTAGAGCCCGTTCGCAAGGAAGAGGAAGCGGAACGTCGCCGCATCGACCGCGCACGCGACCGCCCCGAGCGCGAGCCCGCCCCACAACGCGGCGCGCGCGCCGAAGCGACCGAACAGCTCGAACAGGAACGCCGCGGCGAGGCCACGCCACGCGATCTCGAGGAACGCAAGGTAGCGCACGTTCTTGGTGAACAGCGCGAGCATCGCGAGGCCGACGACCACGAGCACCACCAGGAACTCCAACGCTTCGCGACCACGCAGCGCCCGCCCGAGCAATACCGCACCCGCCGCACCGAGGCTGGCGAGCGTGATCCACGGCGAGAGCATCAGGAAATCGATGATGTAGCGGTACCACGGTCCGTCGCCGAAGCGCTGCGCGTACTTGTTGGTCGCCGGCGACGCGATGATCACGCGCAGCATGCTCACCAGCGGCTCGAACCCGCCCGCGGCGCCAACGAACACCAGACCTGCGAGGACCGACGGGACGCCGAACGCCGCGGCCGCCACGCGCCACGGCACGCGCTCGCGCCGACCGAACGCGAGCCAAACGAGGAAGATGACGAACGCTGGCACGAAGAGGACGTGGTTCTCCTTGGTCGTCAGCGCGACGAACAGCGTCGCAGCGAAGAGCAACGCTCGCCGTCGCGACGCGAAGTCCCGTGTCCAGGCGAGGAAGCTCCAGATCGCCAGCCCGAGCGTCAGCGTCGCGAACGAATCCATCAACGCCCGCCGCGCGAGCCCGGACAGCAACGGCGACAGCGCGAGCGTGCACGCGAACACGAGAGCGCGCGCCTCGCCGAAGTACTTGCGTGCCGCCGCGAACGTGACGAGCACCGTCAACAGATGACACGCGAGCGACAGACTCGACAGCGACGCGAAGCTCGCCCCGAAGAGCCCGCACCAGCCCGCACTCGCGACGATGTAGAGGACGCGCAACGGATTCGGGACCCGCTGCGCGGCGGGATCACCGAGGTACTCGGTGAACAGCCCGGGAAAGGCGCTCGGTCCGTGTGTCGACACCTGCGTCGCGTAGTGCAGGTAGCGCGCTTCGTCGAGCCCCTCGTACTCGATCGTCCCGAGCGTCGACGCGAGGTACGCGCCCCAACCCGCGACGCAGACGAGGCACACGATCCACGCGACGAGCCGCGGAAGGTCCGCCTCGACTCCCCCATCGGCGCCGCACGGCGCGACGCTCGCCGAAGTCGCGCAGCTCTCGGAGACGTCGCTCGGCTCGCGCATCGGGCGACTACCTTCCCGCCCGGCGCGGCGCACGTCAAGGACGCGACTCGGACGAGCACGCGAACCCGAGTAGACTCGGTGCATGCACTCCGCGCGCACGCTTCGCTTCGCGCTCGCGTTGCTCGCCGCGTGTTGCGGTTGCGGCGGCGGCCGCGACGCGTCGCACGCCGCCCACGCGATCCTGATCACGTGCGACACGCTGCGCGCGGATCGGCTCGGGCTCTACGGCTACGAGCGCGCGACCAGTCCCGAGCTCGAAGCCTTCGCGCGCGAAGCCTGGACCTTCGACGACGCGTATTCGTGCGCACCGTGGACGCAGCCGGCGATCTCGAGCCTGCTGACCGGCCGCGCGCCCGAAGAGATCGGCGTCACGCCCGGCAACACGCGGCGCATGCACCCTCGCGTCGAGACGCTGGCCGAACGCTTGCACGCGCAAGGCTTCGCGACCGCGGCGTGCGTGTCGAACGGTTTGCTGCGGCGCATGCCCGACAAGCCCGCGGGCGTCGCGCAAGGCTTCGATCACTTCGACGATCGCATGACCGCGCAGGAGAAGAACCGTGTCGCGTACGAGCGCGACGCGACCGCAACGACGAACGCGGCGCTCGAGTGGCTCGACGCGCGCCCGCGCGACCAACGTTTCTTCCTGTGGGTGCACTACCAGGATCCGCACGGCCCCTACCTTCCGCCGCAGCGGATCGCCGCCGAGTTCGATCGGCCGCCGAAGAGCGACGAACACCTGCCGATCGGCACGACGCAACGCGGCCTGCACCAGATCCCGCAGTACCAACAACTCGACGGCGAAACGCGGCCCGACGTCTACCGCGATCGCTACGACGCGGAGGTGAAGTACTTCGACTCCGAGTTCGGGCGTTTGATGAAGGAGCTCCGCTCGCGCGGCCTACTCGACGAAGCGATCGTCGTTTTCACCGCGGACCACGGCGAGTCGCTTGGCGAGCACGATCAGTTCTTCTGCCACGGCGAGAACGTGCAGCGCGAGGAAGTGCACGTGCCGTTGGTCGTTCGTCCGCCGCACGGCATTCCGACCGACGCGCCGCGCGACGCGCGCGGCTTCGCGCGCAACGAGGCGCCGGTCAATCACCTCGACGTCGTGCCGACGTTGCTCGCGGCGCTCGATCTCGGCGCGGTCGCCGGTTTGCGCGGGCTGCGGCTCGACGCGCCGCTCGCGCTGCCGCGCGAACGCACGTTGGTCCAGTCCTTCATCGCGCGCCGCGAAGGCAAGGACGTCAGCGAGTGGGCGATCACCGACGCGAACTGGCGGCTCCTGTGGCACGCGAACCAGACGCCGCGCCTCTACGACGCGCGCACCGATCCGCGCGAGGAGCACGACGTCGCCGCCGCGCATCCCGAAGTCGTCGCGCGCCTCGGCGCGGCGTTCGGCGAGTACCAACGCTCGCTGCACGTCGTCGCCGACGGCGTCGAGGTCGAGCCCGACGCCGAGACGTCGAAGGGCCTCGAGGCTCTCGGCTACGCAGAGTCGAAGGGCGACTGAGGGCTCAGCGCGTCGACTTCGCCGGCACGACGATCACGTCGCCCGCGTGCACCAACGCGTTCTGCGTGCTGTCGCCCGAGTCGAGCATGCGTTGCACGTCGATCGTCAACGCGTCGGCGGCGTTCGAGCCGTAGCGCACGAGCGTGACGCGGCTCAGATCGCACTCCGCCGTCACGGGCTCCGCGCGCCGCACTGCTTCGAAGACCGTGGTGTCCGCGTCCCACGTCTGCGCGCCGGGATGCGCGACGCAACCTTCGACGACGAAGACACGCTCGGTCGAAGCCGTCGTCGAACCGTGCGAAGCATGGCAAGCCGTCGCGAGCGCGAGCGCCGACAGTGCGAGAAGAAAACGAGTCATGGGCGAATTCCTTGGGGAAGGCGCGAGCCTACGCCCGCCGCCCACCGACCTCAACGCTTCGCGGGGCTCAACGCTTCGCGGGGCTCAACGCTCGCGCCGCGCGATCACCCAGCCGAAGTCGCTGCCGAGCACCTCGGTCGGTTCGCCGAGCGGCGCGAAGAACACGACGTCGAGCCACACCGGCACGATCGGTGAGCGCCGGCGCAGCCAACCGAGATCGCCGCCGCGCGCGCGACCGATCGGATCGTCGTCGTAGAGACGCGCGAGCGCTTCCATGTCCTCGCCGTTGATCAAGCGCCGGCGCAGATCGTCGGCGAGTTGACGCGCGTCGTCCTGATCGCGCTTCAGATCGGGGCTCGCTCCGCGCGCGCGCCCCCACGCGACCGTGATCGCGCGCACGCGCACGAAATTCGGCTCGCGCAACGCTTCGGGAAAACCGTCGACCGGCAGACGCTTCACGAGGTGCCAACCGACCGGCGATTCGATCGGACCGGCGAGGCCGCCGACAGCCAAGTCGAACGCGGCTTTCTTGAGCAACTGGTCCTGCGCGCTGCGCTCGAAGATACGGTAGAGCCCGCCGCGTTCCGCGCTCGCGTGTTCGTCGGAACGACGGCGCGCGAGGTCGGCGAAGTCGGCGCCGGCGTCGAGTTCGGCGCGCAGGCTCTGCGCGAGCTCCTTCGCGTCCGCGTGCGTGAGATCGATCTGGATCATCGCGCACGCCGCGTCGCGCTCGATGCGTTGGACGATCTGCAACCCGAGCGGCGTCTTCAGCACGCCGCTGACGTCGCCGACCGCCGCCGAGAACACGAAGCGATCGACCTCGGGCGCGAGGACGCCGGGCGTGAACGTCCCGAGGACGCCGTCGAAATTGACGCTCGAGCCCGACGAGTAGCGCCGCACCACCGACTCGAACGGCACCTTCGCGGTCAACTCCGCGAGCGCTCGCTCGGCTTTCGCGCGCTCGGCCTCGCCCGGCTCGGCGCCCGGCGTCGACGACGCGATGACGATCGCGCGCAACGCCCGCGTGTCGGGCGGCTGCTCGTCGTGGTACGAGCGCGGGAGCAACAGCGATTGGATCAGCAGGAGCCAGAGCATCGAGGCAGTCTAACGGAGCTTCGTTCGGGAGCTCTACGAGTCGAGCACCGGTTCGTGAGCGCCGTCCCCGCCTCGCTCAGCGCAACGTGACGCGAAGGACGACGTCGCCGCCCGCCTCGACATGGACTTGCTGCTGCGTCTTCGACAACGCGCGACGCACGTCGAGCACGTAGTCGCCCGGCGCGAAGTGGCCGAGCGCGATCTCGCCGCGCGCATTGGTGACGCCCTTGCCCTCGAAGAGGTTCGAGAACGCCTGATTCCAATCGGTGCCGCCGCTCTCGCCGCCGCCCTTCGCCGTCAACGTCGTCGCGGCGCCGGCGAGCGGCGAGCCGTCGGCCGCCGACACGCGCACCGTCACCGCGACGCCGGGCTGCAGCGCGAGCTCGACCGGCTTGTCCTCGCCGCGCAGGACCTCGACGTCGTCGAGCTTGCCGTTCGCGAAGCGCTCGTGCGACGCGGTCAGGCGATAGTGACCGACCGCGAGGTACTCGATGCGGAAACGGCCGTCGGCGTCGCTGGTCGCGCGCTCCGGACGACCTTCGTTGCGATCGACGGCGAGCGCGACGACGCTCGCACCCTCGATCGGCTCGCCCTCGGTCGACTTGACGATGCCGGAGATCGCGAGCGAAGGTTCGAGCGCGACTTCGACGCCGCGTTCGATCGAACCCTCGGCGAGACGGATCGACAGCGGCTTCGACGGCGCATAGCGCGGACCGTCGCCGCGGCGGCTCGACCGCACGGTCAGTTCGTACGTCGAGGATTGCAAGTAGTCGAAACGGAACTCGCCGCGTTCGTCGCTGCGCGCGCGCAGCGCGTCGTCCTGCGCCATCATCTTCGCGAAAATGCCGTCGGACGTCTGCTTCATGATGTTGCGCAACGACACGTCGACGTTCGCGACCGGCTTCTTCGTCTCCGCGTCGATCACGCGGCCCTCGACGCCGCCGTGCGGGAGCTCGAGATCGAGCCGCACCTCGGGCTGATCGGGGATCTCGACCTGCATCTCGGCGGTCACGTTGCGGCGCTTCACGCCGACGTCGTTGAGCTTGAACTGGTAACCGCCGGGCGCGAGGCCGGGGAACTCGAACGCGCCGCCTTCCTTGATCGGTGCGATCTTGAGGTCGACGCCGAGCAGACTCTCGGACTCGAACGAGACCGCGACGATGTTGCCGCGCTCGACGGGCTCGCCGTCGGCGGTGACGCGCCCGGAGACGCGCGCGGCGCCGGAGGAATCGTCGACGATGTCGTACTGCACCATCTCGTCGGAAGGCACGGTCGCGAAGTCGAGCTTCATCGTGCCGAAGAAACTCATCGGGTGCAGCGATTCGTCGCCGCGAGTCACCAACAGGAAGTAGCCGCCGTTCGCCATGCGCTCGATGCGATAGCGTCCGTCTTCGTCGGTGTGGCCTTGGTAGAGCGCGCCGCCGTTCGACTCGATGTTGCCGGGCGACGTCGCGACGACGATCGAGCCGACGACCGGCCGGTCCCAACGATCGGTCACGCGCCCGAAGATGCCGCCGCCCTTCTTCAACACGAGCTCGACGGTCGAGGTCGCGCCGAGCGTCGTCGCGACGGGCTCCGAGCGCGTCGGCGTGAAATCGCGATGCGTCGCGGTGACGATCACCTTGCCCGCTTCGACGCCGATCAAATGGAACGCACCCTGCGCGTCGGAGGTCGTCGTGCCGTCGCCGAGGAGCCCGAGCCCCGCGATCTGCGCCGAGAAACCGGCGGGCGCGTCGCGTCCGAACGTTTGTGGGCCTTCGCCGCGTCGACCGCGACGGTTGCGACGGTCGCCGTCCTCGCGCTTCTCCTTCGACGCCGCGAAGATCGTCGCGCCGACGACGGCCTGGCCTTCCGCGTCGAGCACATGCCCGTCGATCGTCGCACCGGGATCGAGCTCGACGATCACGCCACGCGTCGTCTCGCCCTCGACGATCTCGAGGTCGTCGACGGTCTCGGACAAGTAGCCCTTCGCGCTGAACGTCAGCGCCGCCTTGCCGGTCTTCACCGGCTCGACGCGAAAGCGACCGCGTTCGTCCTCGACCTGTTGGCCGCCGGAATACGGATTGATCGAGCCCGGCGCGTCGCGCTCGGAGTCGACGCGGTCCTCGCCGTCGATCGTGAAGTTGGTCACCGGCTGGTGGAGCTTCGCGTCCATCACGATGCCTTCGACCGCGCCGCCGCGCTTCAACGTGACGAGCAACTCGCCGCCGTCCTTCGGATCCCACTTCACCTTCTCGTGCTCGTAGCCGATGCGCCAGAACTCGACCTCGTACGGCGCGTCGCCGCCGAACGGACCGGCGCGGAAGAGCCCATCGACGTCGGTGCGCGGAAAATCGAAACCCTTGACCGCTTGAGCGAGCAACGGCGCGAGCGTGAAGTCGAACTGGAAGTTGCGCAGGTCGATCACCTGCCAGCGCACCTGCACGTCGGCGATCGCGACGCCGGCCGCGTCGATCACGCGACCGGAGACCATCGGCCCGCGGCGCAATTCGAACTCGGACGCTTCGGAGTTCGCGCCGCCGGAGACCCACAGACTCGGGCCTTTCGCGGGCAAATGCTCGGGCGCGATCGCGAGCACGTCGATCTCGCCCGGGGGCACGTTCTGCATCGTGTAGCTGCCGTCGGCATCGGTGATCGCGTGCGTCGCGCCGAGGACTTCCTCGATGAACATGATCTCGCGCAGTCCACGCGGCACGGCGCCGACGTGCGCTCCGGCGAGCGGCGTGCGCGCGCCCGACGTCTCGCCCGGCTTCGCGTCGGCGATCGAGAAGATCCGGCCGCGCACGGTCGCGCCGGTGCGCGCGACGAGATCGGCCTGGGTGTCTTCGCCCGCGCGCACGGTCAAGTCGCCGCGGTGCGAGACGGTCAGCGACGGGCCGGACGCGCTCACTTCCCAACCGAAGCCCGGAGGCACGCCGGGGATCGAGAAACGTCCCCGCCCGTCGGTCGTCGACTCGAGGTAGCAGAGGTCCGCCGTGCGCGCGGCCTCGACGAAGTTGGAGACGCCGGCGGTGACGACGACGTTCGCGCCCGAGATCGGCGCGCCGCGCGCGTCGAGCAAGGAGCCGACGATGCGTCCACCGGCGCGCACCCAGAGCTCGAGCGGCCCGCCCGCGCCGGACGCGAGCACCTGCGCGACCACCGGTTGATCGGGCACCGCGAACACGGCTCGTGCTTCGACGAAGTACTTGCCGGTGCGCACGCCGTTGAACGCGAAGTTGCCGTCGGCGTCGGTGCCCGCGATCGCGATCGGTTGCATGCGCGTCGCGAAGTCGTCGCCGAAGTTGGCGAGGCGCAACATGCGGCCGAAGACCTGCGCTCCGCCCGGCGGCAACGGCAGGAGATCGACGCGCGCTTCGGCGACCGGCGCACCGGTCGCGCGATCGAGCACGCGGCCGGTCAACTTGCCCGGCCCGCGCAAACGCACGCCGACCGGGATGACCATGCCGCTCGCGGTGGCGATCACCAGGTCCGCGTGCGCGCCGGTGCGTTCCGCGGTCACGCGCGCGTCGGCGAGTTCGTCGGCCGTCGCCACGGGCCGCGCCGCTTCCGCGCGGTGCGCGAGAGCGTTCGCCGCCTCGCCGTGCCCGCGCGACAGCCACCACGCGAAGAACGCCGCGAGCGACACGAGCGCGACGGCGGCGACGAGCAGCGCTCGCGAAGCGCCGGCGCGCGGAGAACGATCGGGTTGCGACATGGAGGAAGGCGCGAGCCAGACCAAGACTCGTACCAGGACCGACGACGACGCGAAAGGCCGAGCACGGGGTTCATACGTTCGCGCGTTCGTGCCGCGGTCGCCCATGCGGCGCGAACCGCTCGCGCCGATCGTTCCGCGTCGAACGATCAGCGCGCGGGAGCGAGCTTGCCGTGCTCGCGCGCCCACGCGATCGTGCGCGCGAGGACGCTCTCGAACGGCTCGCTCGTCCAACCGAGCTCCTCCCGAGCGCGCCGCGCGTCGTACACGAAGTGGCTCCCGAGCATCCGCATCGCCTGCGGCGTCATCAGGTCGAGCGCGCGCACGCGATCGACGACGACCGCGCCCACGCCGAGCGCCGACCACAGCGCCGGCGGCGCGCGACGGCGCACCGGCGCGACGCCGAGCTCGCGCGCCGCGCTCCGGAAGCAGTCAAGCAGCGACCGCGCGGAATCGACCAGCAAGTAGCGTCGCCCGCTCCGTCCGCGCTCGAGCGCGAGCCGCGCGCCGCGGACGACGTCCTCGACCGCGACCGGCGCGATGCTGCCTGGCGGCGCGAGGAACGCGAGCTTGCCGCTCGCGACTTGGTTCAGGAACCGCAGCGTGTTCGCGCCCGCGCCGCCGGGGCCGAAGATCGCGCCCGGGTTGATCGCGACGACGTCGAGCGTGCGCGACGCGGCGAGTGCGAGCTCCTCCGCCTCGCGCTTCGTCGTTACGTAGTCGACCGCGAGCTCCGCGCCGTTGAACGGCGCGTCCTCGTCGAGCAGGACGTCGGTCGCGGGCGAATGGCCGACCGCGACGACGGAACTGACGTGCACGATGCGGCCGATGCGCGCGCTACGACACGCGTCGAGTACGTTGCGCGTCCCTTCGACGTTGACCGCGCGCTGCAACGCCGCGTCGCGCGTGCGGTAGCTGATCACCGCGGCGCAGTGGACGATCGCGGGCTCGCGCTCGACCGCGCACACGGCGGCGACGACGCGGGCGACCGCCGCTCGCTCGCGCAGGTCGCCGCGGTGGAGCACGACGCCCGCGGCCTCGAGCTCGGCGCACTTCGAACCCTCACGCACCAACGCGTGCACGCGCCAGCCGTCGCTCGCGAAACTCTGCGCGAGCCGGCCGCCGACGAAACCCGACGCGCCGGTCAGGAACACCGCACGCGGCAACTCTAGGTCTCCGTGTACCGCGCGAGCGAGACGCGCGCGAGCGTGCCGGGCGGCGGCGTGTTGTCGACGAGCTCGATCGAACCGCCCATCTCCTCGATCACGCGTTTCGCGATCGCGAGCCCGAGTCCGGTGCCGCTCGAACGCGTGGTGAAGTACGGCTCGAAGAGGTGGCGCTTCGCCTCCGCATCGAGGCCGACTCCGGTATCGCGCACTTCGATGACGACGCGTTCGTCGCGCGTCTCGATGCTCACCGCGAGCGCGCCGCCCGACGGCATCGCTTGCAGCGCGTTCGACACCAAGTTCTGGAGCACGCGGCGCAACAGCGCGGGATCGACGCGCACCTTGCCGCCGCTTCCGCCGCGTTCGACGACGACGCCGAGCTCGGCCGCCCACGCCGCGTACAGCTCGAGCACCTCGCCCATCAACGTCCACGCCTCGAAGACCTGCGGCTTCGCGTGCTCGGCGCCGGTCAATGCGTGGAAATCGGCCGCGATGTCGCGCAGGTGCCTGACCTGGCGCGAGATCGTGTCGGTCGTGCGCTCGAAGATCGCGTCGAAGTCCGCGCGGCCCTCGGCCTTCGCGCGGCGCGCGAGGTCGAGCGAGAGTTGGATCGGCGTCAACGGATTCTTGATGTCGTGCGCGACTTGGCGCGCCATCTCGCGCCACGCGGCGTCCTTCTCGGCGCGCACGAGTTTCGTGCGGCTCTCGGCGAGATCAGCGGTCATGCGGTTGAAGGCGGAGGCGAGCTCGCCGAGCTCGTCCCGCGAACGCACTTCGACGCGCGCCGACAGATCGCCCGACGCGACTCGCCGCGTGTGCGCCTCGAGCTCGACGATCGGCGCCGTCGTGCGCCGCGCGATCACCATCGTCAACAGCACCGCGATCAACACCACGACGCCGGTCGCCTTGAACAACGTCGCTCGGAGCTCGTTCGCCGCCGCGTAGATGTCGTCGTTGTCGATGCCGACGCCGACGACCCAACGGAAACCGTCGCGCTCCGCTCCCGCGCAACGCCGGAACGCCGCGTTCTTCTTCTTGCCGTTGAACGTGTACTCGGGGTAGAGCCCGCCGTCGGAGTCCTGCACCGCCGCAACCATCTGGGGCAAGCCGACGTCGCGCGACACGCTCTTGCCGTAGAGCGCGATGTCGCGGTGCGCGATGATCGTGTCGCCGTCGGCGCCCCACACCCACGCGTACGCGGAGGGTTTGCCGTCGGGACCGACGAGGCCTTGGAAGTAGTTCTTCAGAACGGTCGGCTCGATCTGGTTCTGGACGTGCGTCCAATTGACGAGTCCGAGCAGCACGCCGATCACCGGTTGCGGCACGGCGTCGTTCGCAGCGTCGTCGCCCTCGAGGTCGGGCTTCTCGAAGACCGGCACGGCCCAACCGAGTTCGAAGTTCTCCGGGTGCGTGCTGGCGGTCGTTCCGAGGTAGCGACTCGGCCGCCAATCGAGCGGCGCGACGCGACCGGCGAGCGCGTCGGCGAACCACGGCTCGGCGGACCAGGCTCGCGAGCGCAGGGAACTCCAACGTTCGTCGCTCAGGACGTCGCCGTGCTCGTCGAGGTTGGTCGAGACGACGAAACGCCCGCGGCCGTCGATCAACACCAGCAGGTCGTACTCGGGCCACGCGAGTTTGGCTTCGTCGAAGCGCTCGCCGAGCAACAGCCGAAAGGTCGTCTTCGATTCGCCCGCCTGGTCGTCGCGCGCGGATTCCTCGATCGCGTATTGGCAGATGCGGTCGCGCGACCAGTGCTGGATCTGCCGCGCGTGGTCTTCGAGATCGCCGTCGAGTTGGGAGGCGAGGTCGAGCGCCAAGCCTTCCAACGAATCGAGCACGACCTCGCGCGAGAGGCGCTCCGCCATCTCCCAATTGACGAACGCCGCGAAGCCGAGGAACGGAACCACCACGGCGGCGAGCACCGCGAGGAGGAGCTTGGTCGAGATGCGGCGTATCATGCGCGGGCGTTGGCTTCGTCAGAGCGTATCGTTCTCGTGCGGCTGTCGCATCTCGGCGACGTGGTGCATGCATTGCCGCTCTACCACGCGCTCGCGTCGCGCTTCCCGACTGCGCGGCTCGCGTGGGTGATCCAACGGGAGTACGCGGAGTTGGTGCGGCCGCTCGCTCGGCTCGAACGCGTCTTCGAGTTCGAACGCGACGGCGGCGCGCGCGCGTGGCTCGGATTGCGCGAGGAGCTCGCGAGCTTCGCACCGACGCGCGTGATCGATGCGCAAGGCAACTTGAAGAGCGCGGCCGCGGCGTTGGTCGCCGGTTCCGGCGAACGCGTCGGCGCGGCGTGGGGCGATTGGCGCGAGCCGCTCGGCGCGTTCGCGATGCACGCGCGCGCGGAGCCGAGCCGCGGGCCGCATGCGGTCGACCGTGTGCTCGCGCTCGCGCGCGAAGTGTGCGGCGGCGAAGTCGAGGCGCGCTTCGATCTCGAGCTCTCGCGCGACGAACGCGTGCGCGGCGAGGAACTCCGGCGGAGCTTCCTGCCCGAAGCGCGCGACGCGGTGATCCTCGCACTCGGAACTCCGGGCGACGTGCGCGCGTGGCCGGCCGAGCACGCGGCGAATCTCGCGCGGCGGCTCGCGGCGCACGGGCGCTGCGTCGTCGTGTTGTCGGGGCCGACCGAACGCGAGAGTGGCGCGAGCCTCGAGCTCGAACTCGCCGGCGTTGATCGCGTCCGCCATTGGGTCGCGCAACGCGGCTTGCGCGAGCTCGCCGCGTTCTTCGTCGCGGCCGCCGCGCGCGGTGCGCGCTTCGTCGGTTGCGATTCGGGCCCGATGCACCTCGCGTGGACGAGCGGACTGCCCGTCGTCTGTCTCGAAGGACCGCAGAGCGCGGAACGCACCGGCCCGTGGCCGCTTGGGTCCGGTTCGCCGCACGTCGCGCTGACGACGAGAACTTCCCCGCCGTGCGCGCCGTGCTTCGCGCGCAAGTGCGAGCACCCGAACGGCAACGTCTGCATGCGCGACCTCGCGGTCGACGACGTGCTCGCGGCGCTCGAGCCCTGAACAGCACGAGGGCGCCGCGCGCGGCGCCCCCGCTCTTCGCACGGCGAGAACTCTCGCTCAGCGCGTCGTGCCGACGACCGCGACGCCGAGGCCGGTGCGCTCGTCGTCCTTCTTCTTCTCGACCGGCTTCGCCGGCGCGGTGTTCACGCCTTGGGTCGTGCCGGACCCGCCGTCGCACGCGGCGAAGCGCACGCTCTTCTCGCCCTTGGCGTCGGAGAGCGCGAGGTACGCGCCGCCGTCGTCGGTCGCGAGCGTCGCCACTGCGCGGCCCTTCTGATCGAAGAGCGTGAACTTCGGCGCGCCGCCGGTTTCGTACGCGGTCAACACCGCGCGTTGCTTGCCTTGAGGATCGACGAGCACGAAACGCTCCGCGCTGACGGTGTCGCAGACGGCGCGCATGCTCATCAATGCGCCGCCGAACACGGCGACGGCGGCGAACGCGCCCCAACGGACGAGGCGACGGTTCTGCTGTTCGAGCTTCTCGACGCGACGGGCCCAGTCATTCGTGCAGTCGTACATGGCGGTCTCCGGATCGAAAAAAGGAAGCGAGGCAACGGCGTCCGTCCCCGCCGCGACGTGCGGTCGGGCGACGGTGTTCGTGGGGCGTGTGGTCGCGACGCGCGGCATCAACGCACCTGCAGGAGCGGCAAGTAGTAGCGGTAGTAGACCTCGAGGCTCAGCACGCACATCGCGGTCGAATAGCTGCGATCGTGGTCGTCGTCACGCGCGTAGTTCGCGTAGACGTCGATCGGGATCCACGAGCCGTCGGGTCGTTGGCCGCGCACCAACGCGTCCTTCATCGAGGCGTTCCAGCGCTGCCACGCACTGCCGCCCGCGCGGAACATCGCGAGCGTGCCGTAGTACCAGAAGTACAAGTTGCCCTGGCCGCGCAACACGAAGTCGTCGTCGGAGCCGCGACGGTATTCGCGCGGCGCGCGCTCGAGCACGAAACGGCGCGGGTCGTCGTACTTCGCCGCGTTGAGGTCCTCGCCGAACAACGCGAGCGCGAACAGCGCCGCCGGCGTCGACGCGGGCAACGTCGGCCAGCCCGAGTTCAAGCGCGACGGATCGTGGTTGTAGCGGTACCAGTCGTTGTCGGGATCGCGCGCGTTCTCGAGGAACGTGCGCGCGTCGTCGAAGACCTTGCGCGGAACCTCGAGGCCGGCGAGGCGCGCGGATTCGAGCGCCATCACCTGCCACACCGTGATCGCGGTGCGCGGCCAACGGTCGTAGACGTGGCCGTCGGCGTAGTAGTAGCTCCACCCGCCGAACAAACGCGGATCCCGTTGACGATTCTGGTTCGCGAGGATGTGCGCGACCGCGCGGCGGAGCGGTTCGACGAGCTGCGGCTCGACGCTCAACGCGTAGCACTCGGAGAGCGCGTACGTCGCGATCCCGTGGCCGTACGCATCCGATTCGCCGAAGTGGCCGGTCGCTTCGTCCTGCGTCGCGAGGAGGAACTCGAGCGCGCGTCCGACGTTCTCCGAGTACTCGCTCTTCGAACTTTGCGTGTGTCCGGCGCCGAGGAACGCGAGCAGCGCAAGTCCCGTCTTGCCGACCGCGACCGCACCGTACTTGTCGTCGCGTACGTCGGCGTCGCCCCACTCGCCGCCCGGCCGTTGGATGCGCGCGAGGTACGCGAGCCCCTTCGAGACCGCCGCTTCCGTTTCGCGCGTGCCGCCGTAGAGCTCGAGCGCGCGACTCTTCTCCGCGCCGCTGCGGTTCTTGAACGGCGTCTCGTCGAGGCTCTTCGTCGGACGTGGCGGTTCTTCGCTCGACCGCGCGGGCGGCGCGTCGAGCGTCGCGAGCGCCGCCGGCTCCGGCTCGGTGCGCGAGTCGCCGCCGGAGAGTTCGAGGCGTTGCGGGAGTTCGTTCGGAGTCGCGTGCTCGCGCGCGGACGAATCGGGCGCGGCGAAGCCGTCGAGTAGGTCGCTCTGTGCCGCGCTTGCGGTCGCGACGCTGCGACGTTCGGCCGGCGGCGCGGTGCGCAACGCGACCGCGGATTCCGACGCGACCTTCGGCGCGAGGTCGAGCTCGTTGCGCGCGACCGGCGCGCCGTTCTCCTGCGCGCGCGGCGACAACGTCATCTCGCTCGCCGTTCCCGGAGTCGCCTCGGTCGGCGTGCCCGCGCGCGCGAACTCGCCGCGTTCCGGCGCGGCGGTCGTCGGCGCGCGCGGACCCGAAACCTCGGCGACCGCGTCGAGGCCGAGATCGGCGGCGACGGCGCCGGAGCGTTTCGCGAGCGCTTCGTGCGGCGCCGCGAGTTCGACCGACGGCTCGCTCGTGGAGCCTTCGAGCTCCGTCCGCGCGAGCGCGGTCTTGCTCGGCCGCGGCACGTCGGCGCGCACCGGTCCGTCGACACGCGTCGCGACCACAGGCGCGTCGGTCGCGCCTTCGTCGGCGTGCAACTCACCGCGCGCGGGGCTCGCGTCGGTCGCCGTGCTGCGCGCGGTCTCGGTCGAACGCACGGCGAGCGCGAACTCGCGTGCTTCGCCGCGGCGGCGTTCGAGCGCGTCGCTCGGCGCCGCGACCGCCAAGTTTGGCGCGGTCGCCGGCGCGCGCGCGACTTCGACGTCGCCGCGTTGCGGCGCCGCGAGCGCGGTCGGCGTCGGCAGCGCGATCTCGGGCGCGGCGAGCGGGCGCTCGCTGGCGTCGAGTTCCGCGACCGATGCGTCGTGGCGCACGAGTTCGTTCGCGACCGGTTGCGAGCGTCCCGTCGCTTCGAGTTCGCCCGCGCGTTCGCGCGACGCGAGGCTCGGCTTGCGCGCGCTCGCCTCGATCTTCACTTTGAAGCCGTCGCCGTTCTTCGCGCGCTTCCAGACCGCGGGATCGACGAACAGGCTCTGGAGGAACCACAGCAAGATCAGGTGCGTGATCAGCGACGCGAGGTAGCACTTGTAGAGCGTCTCGAGTTTCGGCCAACGCTTCGCGAGCCACGCGAGCAGCGCCGCGACCAGCAACGCCGCGAGCACCAGCAGCTCCTTCCACCCCACCGGGTCGCCGGCGCTGCGGAAGAGTTCGATCGAACGCGCGCGCGCCAGATCGAGACCGCGCTCCGGCGCTTCGCGCGCGAAGTAGAGCGAAAAATCGTCGAACGCGGCCAGCGGCGCGCGCTCGGACGCGGTCGTGTTCAGCCCGGCGAGCGCGCACGGCGCGCTCCAACCTTCGACCCCCGCCGCTTCGTTGCGCGTCGAGCGGTAGAGGTCGAAGCCACCGCTGCCTCCGTCGCGGTTCGACGCGAAGAACAGGGTGTGCCCGTCGGCGGTGAACGAGCCCTCGCGCTCGTCGGCGCGCGTGTTCAACGGAGTCAACGGCCGCGCGCTGCGCTCGCCCGCTTCGTTCGGCGTCGACTCGTAGAGCTCGAAGCCCGCGCCGCCGCCGCGATCGGTCGCGAAGACCAACGCGTCGGTGCCAGGGCGCGGCGTCGGATCGGTGTCGTCGGCGGACGAATTGATCGCACCGGTCAGACGCTCCGGTGTACCGCAACGCCCGTCGCGGAAGTCCGCGCGGTAGACGTCGAGCCCGCCAGCGCCGCCCGGACGATCGGACGCGAAGTAGAGCGTGTCGCCGGCGAACGCGGGCGCGCATTCATCGGCGGGCGTGTCGAGCGCGGCGAGCGGGCGCGCGTCGCGCGGCACGCCGTCGACCATCTCGGCAACGTAGAGCTCGACGTTGAGCCCGCGTTCGCCGACCGCGAACGCGAGCCAACGACCGTCGCTCGACAACGCGGGCCGCGACTCCGCCGAGTTCTGGTTGATTGCGCCCGGCAGGAACGCAGGCGCGTCCCACACCGCGTAGCGCACGCTGCCCTCATCGTCGGTGTCGAACGTCTCGACGCCGTTCGTGTATTCGCCGCCGTGCTCGAGGTACGGACGGAAACGCAGCCACGCGGCGAAGAAGCCCGCGGCGACGAGCGCCGTCGCGATCACCGCGTTCTTGCCGAGGTGCTTCATCGCTCGTTCAGCCGCCGAGCGTGCCGACCGTCAGATTCGTCAAACCCGCCGAGCCGCACGCGTCCATCACCGCGACCACGTCTTCGTGGTGCACGAGACGATCACCACGAATCGTCACCGGCACATCGCTCTGCGCGTGCGCCGCGGCGACCAACGCGTCGACCAACGCTTCGTGCGTGACGTCACGGCCGAGCACGCTGACGCGTCCGTCGCGGAAGACGTTGATCACGATCTCTTCGGGCCGCTGCTCGGGTGTGTGCGCATTCGACGCATTCGGGAGTTCGATGCCGAGCTCCTTCTCCTGCTTCGAATAGGTCGTCGAGACCATGAAGAAGATCAGCAGCTGAAAGACGATGTCGATCAGCGGCGCCATGCTGAACTCGGGCTCCGGGATCTCGTCGTCACGGATTCGCATGGGCCACCGCCGGAGCCGAGAGGCTCGTATCGAGTTCGAGGTAGAGCGACTCGGTGCGCCGCGCGAAACCCTCGACGCGTCCCTTCAAGTAGTAGTAGACGATCACCGTCGGGATCGCGACCGTCAGACCGGCGGCGGTGGTGACCAATGCTTGGTAGACGCCGGACGCGAGCAACTCGGGTTTGCCGAGCCCCTGCTTCATCGCGATCGTCGCGAACGCTTCGATCAAACCCCACACGGTGCCGAGCAGTCCGAGCAACGGCGCGACGACGTACACGACCAGCAACGGGCGCAAGTTCGCGCCGAGCTTGCGCACTTCGTCGCTCGCGACGTCCTCGACGCGCTTCTCGCGCTCGTTCGGCGCCGCGGACGCGTAGGTCAACGCGACCGACAGGATGCGCGCGAGCGGCGTCGACTCGCGCTTGCACACTTCGAGCGCGTTCGACGGGCCGGAGCTCTTCGCCGCTTCGACGACCTCGCGGCCGAAACGCTCGCGACCGAGCTTCGCCCTCGACAGCCCGAGCCAACGCTCGAACGCGTACGCGACGGCGACGACCGACGTCGCGCCGATCGGCCACATCAACGGACCGCCGCTCTTCACGAGCTCCCACAAGGACGGCATTCCGCTCGCTTCCTGAGCGAGTGCATTCACGACGCACGTCATCTCGAAACCTCCTCGATGGCGCGACCTGTCAGAGGCCGCGCGTCCCTTCCGAACTCACGGCCTTCAGGCGCTCGCGCGCCGTCGCGGCCGACTTGGTAGACCCGAACTTCTCGACCACTTCGCGGTACTGCTCGGCCGCGCGTTTCTTGTCGCCTTGCGCTTCGAGCGCGTTGCCGGCGAGCACGAGCGCCAGCGCGTTCTCCTCGGGCGCGTCGTAGAGCACCGCGACCTTCAGGAACTCCGACAGCGCGCCTTCGTGATCGCCCGCGTCTTCGGCGATGCGGCCGAGTTCGAGGTGCGCGCGAGCGGAGAGCAAGCCTTGATCGAGCGCCAGCGTGCGTTCGAGCGCCGCGCGCGCGTCGCGGCCGCGGCCGAGCTTCGCCAACGCGCGTCCGCGCGCGAGCTCGGCCTCCGCCGTGTTCTCGAAGCTCGGCGCGCGCTTCGCGAGATCGCCGAGTGCATCGACCGCGCCCTGCCAGTCGCCGGTCTCGACGCGCGCGAGGCCGAGACGGAAGAGCACCTTCGGCATGACCTCGTGCCTCGGCGCTTCCTTCGCGACGTGCTCGAGCGCGGCGATCGCGTCGGGGAAACGCCGCGCGCGGAAGCGCGTCTCGCCGAGCAGGAACCACGACTCGATCGCGAGCGGACTCTGCGGCAGCGCCTCGACCAACGTCGCGAACGCGCGCTCGGCGCCGTCGAGGTCGCCGGCCTTCAAGCGCGCGAAGCCCGACTTGTAGAGCGCGCGATCGCGGGCTTGGTTGCGCTCGTTCTTCGCCGCGCGGTCGTAGAGCGCGAGCGCCTTGTCGCGCTCGCCCGAGTCCCAACGCGCTTCGCCGACGAAGAACGCAGCTTCGGCGATCGCCGGATCGTCGGCGGATTTCGCGGTCGCTTCGGCGAGCGCGCGTTCGGCGCGGTCGACGTCCTTGGCCTCGAGGTGGAGGTAGACGCGCTCGACCGCGAGCGCCGCGACCGACTTCGGATCGCGCACGCGCTGCTCGAGGCTCGCAAGCAACGTTCGCGCGTCGTCGCCGCGGCCGGAACGCCGCAACGACTCCGACGCGAGACGCGCCGCGGCGACGCAGCGCGCGTCGTCGACTTTCGACGCGGCGAACACGCGCCACGCCGCGAGCAATTCGTCGGGCTTGCCCTGCTTCGCCGCGCACCAGATCGCGAGCTCGCTCGCCGACGCGCGCAGCGTCTCGTCGAGTCCTTCGGTCCCGAGCAAGGGATGGAGGAGCTCGCTCGCTCCGGAGACGTCGCCACGGGCATGAAGACACCAAGCAAGCCCGTAACGCGCCGCCGGAGCGAGCGATGCATCGGACGCGCGTTCGAGGATCGCGCGGTAGTGGTTCGCGGCTTCGTCGTGACGACCGGCGCGCGAGAGACGTTCGGCGAGCTCGAAGCGCGCGCGCAACGCGACGTCGGCGTCGCGCGCCTCGCGCACGAGGCGTTCGAAGCGAGCGGTCGCGCCGTCAGAGCCGTCGAGTGTCGCCGCGCGCAGCGCCGCTTCGTCGCGCTTCGCGCCGTTCGCGCGGTCGGCCGAGTAGCGGTCGTAGCCCGCGAGCGCGCCCGCCGCGTCGCCCGCGGCTTCGAGGGAACGTGCCGCCATGAACGCGGCCTCCTCGACTTCCGGCGCGTTCGACTTCTCGGTGCTGAGCGCGGTGAACAACGGCTCGGCGCCGCGCGCGTCGCCCGCGAGGTACTTGCACCACGCGCGGCGCGAGCGCGCGTGGAGTCGCTTCGTCGGATCGGTCGAGGTCTCGGCGGCGGCGAACGCCTGCTCGGCTTGGGCGAAGTGCTTCGACGCGAGTTCGGCCTCGCCGAGCACCAACCGCGCGTCGGCGGCGTGCTGCGATTGCGGGAAGCGTTCGAGCAGACGCCGCGCGGACTCGGCGGCTTCGTCGTAGCGCTTCGCGTTCAAGCTCGCGACCGCCGCGGCCTGCAGCGCGTAGTCGTCGCCGGCGCGGCGGTACTCGGCGAGCGCTTCGTCCTTGCGGCCCAACGCGGAGAGCTCGTCCGCCCGCGAACTCTGCAAGCGAGCGCGCAACGCATCGTCCTTCGCGAGCGGCAACGCGCGATCCAACGTCGCGAGCGCCGCACCGTGGTCGCCGCTCTGTGCTTGCGCTCGTGCGCGCCACGAGAGCACGTCGAGCGAGTCACCTGCGGCGGGCGACGAGAGGCAGCGCAGTGCTTCGTCCGATCGTTTCGCCGCGAGCCACTCGATTCCGGCCTGCAGCGCGCACTCCGTTACATGGCGGCTCCGTGGATACGACTCGACGACTTTCGCGAAGCACTGCGCGGCTCTCGAGTGATCGCCGAGCGCCGCCTGGGCGAAGCCCGCACCACGCAACGCGCCGTCGGCGAGCTCGCCGTCGCGCACCGACGCGAAGAGTTCGAGCGCTTCCTTCGGCCGCGCGAGTTCGAGCAACGCCTCGCCGCGCAAGTAGCGCATCTCCGCCGCGCGTTCGCCGTTCGCGTACGACTCGCCGTAGCGCCGCGCCAGCGCGTCGACGTCCGCGAAACGTTTGGCTTGGTACGCGCACCACACCGACCCCGCGAGCGCATCGTCCGCGTACTCGCCGGTCGGCGCGGTTTCCAGCACGACGCGATAGTCCTCCGCCGCGGCGTCGAGGTCCTTGCACGCTTGGTGCGCTTCGCCGAGCAACCAACGCGCGGGCACCTTCAGATAGTCGCGGCCGACGGCGACCGCGCGTTCGAGCGCTCGCGTCGCCTCCTTGCAGTCGCCGTCGTCGAGAGCGCATTGCCCGAGACGGAACGCGACTTCGCCGGCGAACTCGAAGCCGTCCTTCGGGAGCAACGCGGCGAAATCGGCGCGCGCTTCCTTCGTCTGATGGAGTTCGAAACGCGCGCAAGCGAGCCGATAGCGGACGAGATCGACCTTCGCGTGGCGCGGGAAGCTGGTGAGGAAGCGCTGGGCTTCCTGCGCGACCTGTTGGTGGAGGTTCTTCTCCGCGAGGCCCGCGATGAAGGCGTATTGCTCGTCCGCATTGCCCTGCAAGAGCGCGAACGAAGCGAGCAGCGAAGCGATCCACGCGCGCGACATGGCGACATCCTCCGACCCGATCTCCCTGACGGTTTAGGGACTCGAACTCTCAGGGGAGCGCGGGCGGTCGCGGGACCTCTCGCCCTCCAAACTACCGCGGTAGTATACTCAGAACGACCGCGGTCGTTGGAGGAAGTTTGTATGACTTCGACAAGCGACCGCGCGCTCGCCGCAGTCCGCAGACCACCGACGAGCGCGCGTGTTGCGCGAAGACTCGCGCGGGATTCCGCGTCGACTACTACGGCCGCGAATTCGCGCCGAGCGCCTTCAAGCGTTCGCGCACGTCCTTGTAGTCGGGCCAGTAGAGATCGGTCCGCCGCAGCAGCGAGATCTTGTCTTCGTCGGTGGTCGCGGCGAGCGCCTTGGCGTACGTGTCCGCCGCTCCCTGGATGAAGCCCTCGACGACTTCCTTCCGCGTGATCGCATCCTTGTAGTACTGCGCGCGGCCGAGCAGCGTCTCGAACGCGTCGCGAGCATCGAGGTAGCGCGCGTCCGACTGGAAGCCGACCGCGATCTCGTAGAGCGACTCGAGTTCGCGATCCTCGATGTCGGCGAGCGCGTTCTCGAAGCTCTCCTTCTGAGCCTCGGTCGCGTCGCGGTTCGCCTGCAGCAGCGCGCGCGCTTCGTCGAAGCGCTTCTTGCGCGTCAGACGGTCGACCTCGGCCAGGATCTCGGCGGCCTTGGCTTCGCGCGACGCACGGTTGCGGCCGTCGAGCGCCGCCGGCAGCGTCGGCTCGACCAACAGCGCGATGCGGTACTCGTTCTCGGCCGCCGCGTAGAACCCGCGCGCCTCGAGATCGGTCGCGATCGCGACGCGGTCCTCGGCGAGCATCGTCGAGACCTCGCCCTTGCGCTCGGCGGCGCGGTCGTTCCTGGGCTGGTACTTGATCGTGTAGGCGAAGAACGAGCGCGCTTCGTGGAGGAAGTAGGCCGACAGCGCCTGCGCTCCCTCGCGGTAGTAGGCCTCCCCCATCCCGGCACGGAAGTTCATCTGGAGCAGCACCTGCGCCGCGCCGTCCTTGGCGCGCAGGTCGTCGGGCTCGTAGCGGATCGCCTCGTCGTACTTCTGCTTGGCGAGCTCGAGGTTGTCGGACGCGTGGGCCTCGATCGCCTGGCCGCGGGCGCGGTCGGCGAGCTTGCTCAGCATCTTCTGGTACCAGCCCTCGACGATCCGATCGCCGGGCGCGAGCTCGCGCGCCTGGGTGACGGACTCGAGGGCCTCGTCGTCGCGGTCCTCGAAGCAGGCCCGACGGCACTTCTCGAGCAGCAGCGCGACCGAAGCCAGGCGGTAGTCCTCGCGCGCCTTGGCGTCGTCGGGCGCTTGGCGAGCCCGCTCCTCCGCCACGCGGACGGCCTCGCCGTGTTTGCCGTGCTCGATCAGCGCAAGCACCTCGTCCTTCTCCTCCTTAGGACCGCTCGACGCACAAGCGGCAAGCGCGAAGGCGGCGGCGACGGCACAGGAACGGACGAGGGAGCGTTGGATCGGCGAGGGACGTTGCATGGGAGGCTCGGATGTACCCGAGGACGTCCCAAGCGTCCAATCCTTCCCGCGCGACGCGGACGAAGCGCGACTCTCGGCCGACCGACGCTCGCTCAGAAGCGCCTCCGATGTCACTGCAGCCACTTCGGGAGGTCGTGGGAGACGTCGTACTCCTTCTCGACCTTGGAGCGGCACTCGTCGTTCGCGGCCTTGACCCGCTCGTCGACCCACGCGACGTCGACCTTGCCCGACACGCGGATCTCCTCGAGGCCCAAGAGATCGCGGAAACCGAGGCGGCCGAAATCGTCGAGTTCGTGGCCGGCGGACAGCAGGCGCTTGCCATTGAAGTACGCCTCGAGGGTCGCCTTCCCGACGACGACCTTGATGACGTACGGACGGGCGCAGTTGACGATGTCCGTGCAGCCGGCGACCGAGGCGCCGGCTCGATCCCCGCGGTAGTGGAGGATCTGGGACGAATTGCCGCTGCGGAGCGCGACTTCGTAGCGCTCGCCGGAAGTGACCGCCACGCGCACGAACGGATCGAGCGAGCCCAACGCCGAGCCCCGCAACTCCGCCGTGTACGGGCCGACGAACGGCACGATCAGGTCGTGGTCGGCGGCCCGGACTTCGAAGTCGCCGCACGGGAACGGTTCCGCGGACTTCGCATCCTTGCCCTTGGGCTTCGTCTGTTTGTAGCGCAGCTCGATGTCGCCCTTCTTCGCGTCGTACGCGACGACTTCGCCGCAGAGCACGTCGTCGAGCTTGCGCGGCGGACACGCGATCTCGACGAACGAACGGGTGAGCAACGCCTTGACGTCGTCGAGGTGCTCGCGGACGTACGCCTGTCCGTCGTGCTCTTGCAAGGAAGCGAACGTCGCCTTGCGCGCGTCGGCCCATTTGCCGGCGTCGCCGAGCTTCTGCGCTTTCGCGAGCGAGGCCTCGAAATCCTGGCGACCGTCCGCGAGGGCGAACGGCGCGACGGCGAAGAGCGTGAACAACGTGCGCGCGACCAACATGGGACCGAATCCTCCGTCGAGAGTCGGCGCATGGTAGCCGCCGAGCGGCGTCACGTGCGCATCGAGTCGAAGAGCGCGAGGCCGAGGCTGCCGAACAGCAGGATCGGGAGCCAACTGGCGAGCAGCGGCGAGAGCACGCCCTCGACCCCGAGCTCGCGCGACATGAACTCCGCGCAGAAATAGAACACGCAGCAGAGCAGTCCGAGCATCACGCCCTCGATCGCCCTCCCGCGCTCGCGACCGACCATGAACGGCAACGCGACGAGCAAGAGCACCAAGTTCGCGAGCGGGAACGTCAGGTGGTATTGCAGCAGCGTCTGGAACGCCGCGTTGTCCGGATCGCGCGCGAGCAGCGCGTTGACCTCGGTGAACGAGAGCTCCATCGCGTGCGCGCGGCCCTTGATCCAGAGTTCGATGTCCTCGGGCGGGATCGAGATGTCCTCGAGCCACAGCACGCCTTGGCGCGACGCCTTGCGCTCGACGATCTCGCGCTCGCCGTGGACCAGGAGCCAACCCCAGTGATCGCCGTGCTGTTGCCACAACGCGCGCTCGGCCGTGATGCGCGTCCACGCACCGCTCGACTTCATCACCGCGAGCAGCCCGCGGATCTCCGACGTGCCGAACTCCTTCGACTGCGGACGGAACTCCGCGATGCGCGCGTGGTTGCCGGCCTGATCGCGGACCCAGACGTTCTCGAAGACCGGTTCGACGCGTTGGTTCTCGAGGTAATCGCGCAGCGCGTCGCGCCGTTCGCCGAGGTTCGCGGTCGCGTACTCACGCAAGCCGAACATGCCCGCGGCCGCGAGCGTCCCGCCGAAGAGGATCGGCAGCAACGTGCGATGCGAACTGACGCCGGCGGCGAGGCTGGCGGTCAACTCGCTGTGTTTCGTCAAACGCGACAACGTGAACAACCCCGCGGTCAACGTCACGTACGGCGCGACCTGCAGGAACACGAACGGCGCGTTCAGCAGATAGTAGTGCGCGACGAGCCACGAACTCGGTTGCGTCCCGTCCGACCAGCTCTCGAAGTACGAGAGGTTCGCCGTCAGGTCGAAGATCACCGCGAGCCCGACGACCAACAACAACGCCGTCGCGTACGACGCGACGAACAGCCGCGCCACATAGCGATCGAGATGCCCGCCGAGCGTCGCGTGGAAGAGCCTCATTGTCGGTACGCCTTCCGACAGAGCCACGCGCCGATCAACGCGCCGACGACGGGCACCGTCCACGCCGCGAGGTAGACGTGCACCGCGCCTTCCTGCGCCAACGACTTCGAGATGCGCATCGAGAGGATGTAGTAGACGAGCGCGAACGCGACCGCGACCGCCAACGAACCGAGCTGCGTGCTGCTCTTCATCAACAGGCCGGTCGGCAGGCCGAGCAACAGGTAGAGCAACGGCGTCAACGCGAGCGCCCAACGCGCTTGGACCTCGTAATGCGCGTACGCGATGTCCTTCTCCGGGATCTCGCCGCGCGCGATCGCCGCGCGCAGTTCCGGCGTCGGCAGGAAACGCCACGACGACTTCACCTTGCGATCGGTCTGGAGGAGCTCGTCGACGTCGAGCACGAACGTCGGCGCGCCCACGGTCGTGTCCTGCGTTCCGTAGACCGTGCGCGCGTTGGTCATGCGGATCGTGACCTTCATGCCGGCAACCGAGATCTGCACCGTGTCGGCGAGGATCGTGCGATCGGCGCGCTCGTCGCCGGCGGGGACGTGGATCAACGCTTCGTGGAACGTGTTGCCGTCGCGGAACGGCGCGTTCAAGTAGAACTGGCCGATCGAGAGTTCCGTCTGGCCCGGCGAGAGCTCCTTGAAGCCCTCGACCACCGCGTCCTTCAAGTACTCGCGCTTCTTGTACGAGAGTTCGGGCGAGACGTAGTGCTGCAGGTACACGAGCGACGCGCTGCAGACCACCGCGACGGCGAGCGCCGGCGCGAACGAACGCCACGGACTCGCGCCCGACATGCGGATCGCGGTCCATTCGCTGTCGGCCGCGAGCCGTCCGTACGTCGACGTCACCGCGAGCAGGAAGCCGATCGGCAACAAGTACGGCACGAGGTCGAGCAACACGAGCGGCATGTAGCCGACCAACAGTCCGAGTCCGCCGCCGCCGAGCCTGTGCAGCGCGGTGACCGCGACGCCGGGAATCGCGATGAAGAACATCCCGCACACGGCGAGCACGACGCCGAACGCGAGCTGGCGCAGGATGTAGAAGAAGAGCGTCAAGGCGCGCCGGATTCTAGGGCTCGCCTCGCTCCGACCGAAGCGTCGCGTGCGAGCTCTTCGCATAGGATGGCGCCGTGGAACGCACCGTGCTCAAGCGGAGCCGCGCGCGCGAAGTGCGCGTCGACGTCGACGCGCGCGGATCCGCGCGGGTCGTCAAGCGCTTCGAGAGCCCCGGCCGCCTCGCCGGTTTGCTCGATCGCCGCCGCGCGGCGCGGGAGTTCGAGTTGCTCGCGTTCCTCGGCGCCGAGGGATTGCCGGTGCCGCGAGCGCTCGACGTCGTACGGCGCGGGCGCGGCTTCGAGGTCGCGAGCGAGCACCTGCCCGGCCGGCGAACCTTGGCCGAGCGTCTCGAAGCCGGTGATGTGCCCGCGCTCGCCGCGTTTCGCGAGCTGGGCGCGGCGCTCGGGCGGCTCTTCGAGCTCGCGATCGATCATCCCGATCTCCACCCGGGCAACGTGCTCGTCGGCGAGCGCGACGAGATCGCGTTGATCGACTTCCACGCCGCGCGTCGCGCCGCGAAACCCGACCCGGCACGTCTCGCGCGCGACGTCGTCTCGTTCGAAGCGGCGCTGCGCGAGCGCGCGCCTCTCGCCGCGCGACGCGCGTTGCTCGAAGCGTGGCTCGCGAACGTCGGCTCCGCCGCGCGACGCGTGCCGACGGGAGCGGAACTCGATCGAGCCGCGCGCGCTCGTCGTCGCGAGATCGTTGCCGCGCGCGAACGCCGTTGGTTGCGCGCGGGCAGCGCGGTCGAGCGCATCGAAGGCGGCTTCGCGCGTCACGGAGTTCCGCGGCGCGTCGTCGACGAGCTCTCTCGCGCGCGCGAAGCGATCGCAGTCGAAGGCCGACACTTCGCGGTCGTCGAAGGAGGCTCCAAGGACGTCGTCGCCGCGTGGCTCGCATCGGCGCGGCTCGAAGAGCACGCGCTCGCGGTCGCGAAGCCCGCGGTCTTGTTGCGCCGAGCGAAGACGCGCGCGGCGTTCGAGCTCGCGAACGACGTGCGTCCGCCGTCGAAGCCGATGCAACGCGAGCGCGCGGCGGCGACGTTGCTCGGCGCACTCCACGATCGCGGTCTCTGGCTCCCCGAACTCGCCGCGCAGGATCTGCGCGTCGACGCAACCGGCCGACCTTTTCTCGTCGCGCCGCGCGCGCTCGCGGCCTGGCCGAAGCGTCGCGGCTGGCTCGCGCGCACCGGTCTCGCGCTCGACCGCTCGAGTGTCGAACGTCCGTTCCTCACCGCGGATCGCGGACACGACGACGCGCACGCGCGCGAGGCGCTCTCCCGTGCCTGAACGTTGGACGCGCAAGGCGCGGGTGCGCGGGATCGAGCTGGTCGCCGCGACCGCCGAGTTCGCGCCCGAGTTCTTGCTGCAAGGCGCGCTGCGCGGCGCGAGCGAACTCGCGCGCTTCTCGCGCTTCGAAGCGCAAACGCGCGCGAACCTCGAGCTCGCGTTCGGCCCCGGCGATCACCGCCGCATCGCGCGCGGCGTCCGCGCGCACACCGCGCGGCTGGTGCGCGAATGGCTGATGCTCTCGCGCGCGGCGACCGGCGAGAAGAAGCGCGCGACGGTCGAGCGTTGGATCCGCGAACACGTCGAGTTCGATCGTTCTTACTCCCACGTCGAAGAACTCGCGCGCGCCGGCCGCGGAGTCCTGATCGCGACCGCTCACCTCGGCAATTGGGAACTGCTCGCGACGGCGTTGCGCCTGCGCGGCCTCGACGGCGCCGTGGTCGCGCGGCACAAGCCCAACGATCCGATCGCGAAGTGGTTCACGAGGACGCGCGGCGCGCTCGGCGTCGAGACGATCGATCAGAACGCGCCGCCGCGACGCGTGCTCGAAGTCCTGCGCAAGGGCGGCGTGCTCGGACTGCTCGCGGACCTCGCGCCGCGGCGCCTCGCCGGCGAGACACTGACGTTCTTCGGGGCACCGGCGCTCGCGATGACCGCACCGGCTGCGCTCGCTCGCGCGGCGAAAGTTCCGATCCTGCCGGCGCGCTGTGTCGCCGACGGCTCGCGCTATCGCTTGAAGTTCGACAAGCCGCTCTTCCTCGACGCCGCGCTCCCCCACGCCGCCGCGCGCACGGAACTCACGCAACGCCTGCAGTCGGTCTTCGAACACTGGATCCGCGAAACGCCCGAACAATGGGCGTGGCACCAACCGCGCTGGTCGCTCGAACGCTCGCGCCGCGCGCGCTGAGTCGACGACGAGCGCTACGGGAGCTCGAGCCCGAGACGACGCGCGACTTCGACGACGTGTGCGCGAAAGCCGGCGATGTCGGTCGACGCGCGCGCCTCCTCGAGCGTGCGGCGCGCGTCCTCCAACTCGCCGAACTCCGCCGCGAGAACGGCCTGAACGAGCGGTATCTGTCCCGCCGTCAGCCCCGGACCTTTGCCGGAGCGAAGCAGGGCGAGAGTTGCCGCGCGGCTCGTGAACCTCGCGAAGAAAGTCGGAGCGAGCACGACGATCGACCGTGCAGCCTCGCGCGCGAGTTCCGACGCGTCGGCGCGCTCGTCGACCTCCCACCAATGATCGCGGCGCGGCTCCATGAAATCACCGATGCGCTGGTTGATCGGGAAGAGCGCTGCGCCCGGATTCGACGGGAACTTCGTGCCGTAGAGAACGGCGACGAGCGTCGGTGACGACACGCAGAAGTTCACGGTGAACTTGCCGGAGGCGACGCTGCCCCAACGACTGGATTGGAAGTTCACGCCGTGGAAGAGCCCGTCGACCTGGCGGTGGAAGTGAATGCCTTGGCGACGGAATCCGGCGGCCTTCAAGCCGAGCTCGGAGGCCGCCTTCGACGTGAGCTGCACGGCGCGTTGCGTGACCGACGACGCCATGGGCTCGACTCGCCGCGCGTCAACGCGCCTTCGACCACGCCGCGAGATCGGGTTGCGCCATCAGGCGTTCCCACGTCAGCGGTCGGTACGTTTCGTACCCCATCATCCGCGACAACAAATCGGGGAAGCCGAGGATGCGCGCCGCCGCGACCTTCTCGAGCGCCGGATCGCCGCAGTACACGCCGATGTTGACGAGCCACTCGAACGCGACCGAGAGTTGGCCGTTGTCCTGATCACGCTTCGCTTGCTCGAGGCGCGCGAGCGTCCACGCGAGGCGTTCGCTCTTCAGTTGATCGACCAGCGCATCGAGCTCGGCGCTCTCCTCGTCGGTCGCGCGCTTCGCGAAGTCGTCGAGCAGCGCGAACGCGTCGGCGTACTCGGGGCACGCCGGTTGGCGCGTCAACACGCGCACGTCGAACTTGGTCTCCTCCCACGTCGCGGGCTCCGCGAGATCGACGGATGCGAAGCGCGCGCGCTCGGTGCGAGCCCACTCCGCTTTCGAGTGGTTCGGCCAGTGATGCAGGAACTGCTCGAGCCGCCGCACGTACGCGCGCGGCGCGCCGGGATCCATCGGCGAGAGCAAGTAACGAGCGGCGAAGCTCTCGACCTGGTTCTTCAACCACACGCTCGCCTCTTCGTCGAGGCGCAGGTCGGCTTGCAGCGCGCGGCCGTTCGCGAGCTCGGCCCGCAACGCCGTCACCTCGGCCTTCACGTTCGGCTCGGCGGCGAAGTCCTTCGGCAACGCCGCGAGATCGGCGTCGAGCAGATCCCACAGCGCGTGGTCGCGATGCTCGCGCGCCTTGGCGAGCCGCGCCTCGCCGCGACCTTCGACGGCCTCGCGCGCGGGCGCCTTGCGATCGAGCAGGATGTACGCCGAACCCGCGCCCGACAGCAACATGATCCCGACCGCGATGAACGTGCCGACGTTGCGCGTCTTGGTGCGACCGACGATGTCGGCGTTCTTGCGTTTCTGCGCTTGGCGCGCGGCGGCGGTCCGCTTCGGCGGCGGCGCGGGCGGAGGCGTCGGCGGCGCGAGCTCGGGCTCGACCGCCTTCTCGTAGCGCAACGTCAACGTCGCGCTGCCGAGCACGAACGTCGAGTTCGGCGCGATCGCGACCTCACCGCGCTGCGGCTTGCCGTCGATCATCGCGAGCTGCGCGCCGGGTCGAATCCGCAGCAACGCGCCGTCGGATCCGATGTCGAGTTCCCCGTGCTCCTCGGCGATCAACGGCCCGCCGAGCTTGAGCTGCGCCTGAACGCCGCTGCCGATCGAGAGCAACCCGGGCGTCACCTGGAACGACCGCCGTCGTCCACCGTCTTCGACGATCAAGCGAATGAGATTGGCGGGCATCGAGCGGCGGTCCTTGCGACAGACTAACGGGCAACCCGCGTCCGGTCACCGCTCGAAACGTCGCCGCTCAGCTCGATTGAACTCGACGACTGCGCGGCGTAGCGTCGCTCTCGCCATGACCGACACGATTCGCGGCTATCTCGACGAGCTCAACTCCACCTACGCGCGGCTGCACACGGCGAAGGAGGATCTGTTCTGGACGACGAAGATGGGGCTCGCCGACGACGCGGATGCGGCGCAGAAGGAGTTCGACGAGCGCGAGATCGCGTTGCAGCGTTTCCTCAAGGATCCCGAGCGTCTCGTGCGCACGCGCGCGAAGTTCGCCGAGGCCGAACGGCCGACGAGCGGCGCGAGTCCTGAGGATCATCAAGCGCTCGGCGGTTGGGTGACGACGTTCGAGTCGCACGTCCTCGAGAGCGCCGAAGCTCGCGCGCTCTTCGAGGAATTGGTCGAGGACGAAGGTCGCCTCGCTCGCGCGCGCGGCGAGATGGAGCTCGGTTGGCGCGATCCGAATGCGGGCTTCACGCGCGCGACCAGCGTCAAACTCTCCGCGATGCTGCGCAGCGAACCCGACGAAGCGAAACGCCGCGCGGCGTGGGAAGGGCTCGCGTCGATCGAGCCCTACGTGCTCGACCACGGCTTCCTCGAGATCGTCGAGAAGCGCAATCGCCTCGGCCGCGCGCTCGGCGGCGAGGATTTCTACGACGGCACCGTGCGGCGCGTCGAGCGCATGAGCAAGGCTGAGATCTTCGAGCTGCTCGACGAACTCGAAGCGCGTACTCGCGACCGCGCGCGACGTTCGATCCAAGAAATCGAGGCGAAGCACGGCTCGCGCGCGCTCGAGCCGTGGAACTTCCTCTACACGACGCTCGGCGATTCGACCAAGGCGATCGATCCGTACTTCCCGTTCGCCGACGCGATCGGGATCTGGGGACGTTCGTTCGCGGCGCTCGGGATTCGCTATCGCGGCGCGACGCTCGTGCTCGATCTCGTCGATCGACGCGGCAAGTACGAGAACGGCTTCATGCACGGACCCGAAGTCGCGTGGCGCGCGCCGCGCGGTCGGATTCCTGCGCGGATCCACTTCACCGCCAACGCGATCCCCGGCATGGTCGGTTCCGGCCATCGCGCGATGGAGACGCTCTTCCACGAAGGCGGTCACGCCGCGCACTTCGCGAACATCGACATGCCGGCGCCGTGTTTCGGCCAGGAGTTCGCGCCGACGTCGGTCGCGTTCTCCGAGACGCAGAGCATGTTCTGCGATTCGCTCCTGGGCGACGCCGATTGGCGGACGCGTTACGCGAAACGCCGCGACGGCACGCCGTTGCCGATCGGATTGATCGAGCAGGCGCTCGAGTCGAGCCAGGCCCTCGCCGCGTGGCAAGCGCGCGGCATGCTCGCGGTCTGCTACGGCGAGCGAGCGATCTACGAGCTCGCGCCGAAGGAGCGCACGAAGGAGCGCGTCCTCGCGATCCTGCGCGACGTCGAGAAACGCTTCCTCTTCCTCGAACGCGGCGCGCCGCGGCCGATCCTCGCGGTGCCGCACCTGCTCTCCGCCGAATCGAGCGCGTACTACCACGGCTACGTCCTCGCCGAGATGGCGGTGCACCAGACGCGCGAGCACTTCGTCGCGCGCGACGGCCACCTCGTCGACAACCCGAAGATCGGGCCCGACCTCGCGCGGCATTATTGGCGCGACGGCAACCTGCGCACGTTCCGCGAGTACGTGCGCGAACTCTGCGGGCACGAGCTCTCCGCGAAGCCCCTCGCCGATCACGTGAACCTCACCGTCGCCGCCGCGCAAGCGGAAGCGCGAGCCCAAGTCGCGCGCGAGCCGTCGCTCCCCCGCTCGAACGGCGCCGTCGAACTCGACGCGAAGATCCGCGTGATCCATGGGCGAGAGACGATCGCGGAGCTCGCGCCCGGCGAGTTCGAGAAGTTCTCCCGCGACTTCGGCGCGTGGATCGAGCGTCAGTCGGCGACGTGACGCCGCGCCGCGTGCGGCAGTGGTAACGTGAGCGGCGGAGACTCGCTCATGCGCTCGCGCTTGCTCGTCGTCGTGGTCGTGCTCGTCCTCGCCGCCGCGATCGGTTGGTGGTGGAGGTCGACGCGTGTCGAGGCTGAGGTCGCGGCGCCCGCCGCGCGGGTGACGGTGACGGAAGGCGCGACGGAATCGTCGCTCGTCGATGCGCCGGCCGCGCCCGAGTCGCGCTTGCCAAACGAAGCACGTGTCGAAGCCGTATCGGCGCGCGACGCCGAGCCGAAGACTCCGGCGGCGAGCGAGAACGCGAGCGCGACTCCGATCGAACTCCCCTTCTTCGGCCGCGTGCTCGCGAAGGCCGACGGCTTGCCGATCGCCGGCGCGACGATCGGTCCATTCGACGAGCAGGCGACGTGGGACGAAACTGCGTTCGAAGCGATGCTGCGCGGCGCGCCGCTCGTCAAGAGCGCGTCCGACGGCTCGTTCGAGGTGAAGTACAAGGCGTCCGAGCGAATGCTGCTCCGCATCGACGCCGTCGGTTTCGCTCGCCGCTTCGTCGGCTTGCGCGCGGGACACGAAACGCCGGAGCGAGCGCTGGTCGTCGAGCTCCCGCGCGCCGCGCGCCTGCACGTCTCGGTCGTCGGCGCCACGCCGCCCGGCTCGGAGCCGTTGACCTTGTTCGCGACCGCCGGCGCACAACAGCTCGTCCAACGCGAGAGCCCGATGGATTTCTTCGGTCTCCCGAACCAACGTTGGCGCGCGGACGTCGCGTCCGACGGGAGCGCGATATTGCTCGACTTGCCGCCGAACGTCGAGCTCGAGCTTGCGCTCTTGCAAGGCTCGCGCGTCCTCCTTCGCCATCCCGAACAAGTGACGCTCGCGCCCGACGAGGAACGCAACCTCGCGATCGAACTCGGCGTCGGCGCGACGATCGTCGGCGTGGTGCGCGACGACGGCGAGCGGCCGGTCGCGGGCGCGGCGTTGTGGCTGCGCGAAGCGGACTCCAACGTGCGTGCTTTCCGCTCCGGCCGGACGAATCAACACACGACAGCCGACGCGGGCGGCGCGTTCGAGTTCGCCGATGTCGGCGTCGGCAAGTGGCAGCTCGGTTTGGAAACGATCAAGGACCACGACGCGCGCGATCCGAAGGAAGTGGTCACCGGTCTGCCGATCGAGGTGCTGGTCGCGCCGAGCGATCGTCGCATCACAGTCAATCTGCGTGTCACGCGCGGGCTCTCGATCACCGGACGCGTGGTCGATCACGAAGGTCACGGAATTCAAGCACAGCGCGTGACGGCCCGCGGATCGGGAGTGATCTCGTCGGCGATCTCGAAGGTCGACGGCGCATTCACGCTCGCGCCGGTCTCTCCCGGTCCGATTCGGATCTACGTCGACGGAGCGGCTGGTTGGTCGGGCGCGGAGACCGTGGCGAACGCCGGAGACCGCGACGTCACGCTCGTCGTCGAGCGTATCGGCTCGATCGTGATCCGAGCCGTCGACGAGAACGGCACGCCGGTGAGTACGGGCGAGCTGATGTGGCTCCGCGCGAGCGACGGCCCGTTCGGCCCGAACACCTGGATGACGTCCCTCGATCCCGGCGACAACTCCATCGACGAACTGACTCCCGGTCCGTGGGACGTGATCGTGACCACACCGGGCGGCGGCTTCGGCGCGGAGCGCATCGACGTCGCGACCGGCGAGCCGCCGAAGCACGTCACGATCCGAACTCGTCCGGGCGGAACGCTGCGGGTGCACGCGAAGGGCGCGACGCTGCCGATCCTCTTCGCCGTGTGGAGCGGCGATCGCGCGGTCGGCGTGGGCAACGCGACCAACGACGACGGAGTCGTGACCGCGGTGCCCGCCGGGAACTTGCGCGTCGAGTGGCGCCTGCCCAATGCCAACGAAACGAAGTCGCGGGAGATTCGACTCGAGGTCGGGCAGAGGCTCGACGTCGAGCTCGACGACGGTTGAGCGTCACCCGCTTCGCCCGCGACGCCGATCGAGCGGAGTGGTGCTAACGTGACAGCGGGAGAATCGAAGATGCGCTCGCGTTTCCTCGTCATCGCGCTCGTGCTCATCGTCGCCGCCGCGATCGGTTGGTGGTGGAAGTCGGCGCGCGTCGGAGCAGATGTCGCGGCGCCCTCCATCGCCCCGATGTCGACGAGCAACACCCCCGAGTCGCCGCGACTGGACGCATTCAATCCGCCCGAAGCGCCCGTAGTCGAGACGCGAACCGAGGCAGCTCCACAAATCGCAACGACGCCCACCGTCGCGACGCCGTCGACGCTCGGCCCGAAAGAAGCCTGGATCGAAGTCGAGGTCGTCGCGAAGGAAGATGGTCATGCGCTCCCTCGCGTGCGCATCTACGCCGAACCGATCCACCGCGCCCAATTGACCCAGAAACCGGTCGACGCGTCGGAAGGCAGCGAGAAGGAAGCTCCGCGCACGGGCGACGACGGCCGAGCGCGGTTGCGCGTGCGCTCCGGCATCGACTTCGACATCGCCGCAACGTGGGAGCAGCCGCCCATGGGCTACGGGACGGGCTTCGTGGCCGCACTCGAGCCGGGAGCGACGCACTCGCTTCGCATCGAGATCCCCACGCTCCCCGACTTGCCGTTCTTCGGGCGCGTCGTCTCGCGCGCCGACGGCTCACCGATCGCCGGCGCGACGATCGCGCGCGAAGAACGTTGGGTCAGCTACGACTCGACGGACGATGCGGTGGTCGTCGCACCGCTCGAGTTTTCAGCAGGCGTGCGGAGCGCGTCCGATGGTTCGTTTCGACTGGACGGCGACACGTGGCGCGAGTCGGCGCTCCGCATCGACGCGCAAGGCTTCGGTCGGGAAATCGAGCCGTTGGGGCCCGGCCACGAGACGGCGGATCGAGCGCAGGTCATCGAGCTCGCGCCCGCCGGAGTCTTGCGCATCGTCGTTCTCGGAGAGCTGCCCGCTTCAAACGAGTCGCTCCGCGTCGAAGTGACGAACCGAGATCGCGTGGTGCTGGCGCTGGGCAACGGAGCGTTCTCGTCGGGCGAGTTGCGGTGGAGCGCCGAGGTCGGCGCCGACCGAGCCGCGACCCTCGCCGACCTCCCATCGCACAAGGATCTTCGCATCGTCCTCGTCTCGGACGGACACGTCCTCCTTCGTCATGCGGATGCCGTGAGGCTCGAGCCCGGCGAAGTGCGCAACCTCGAGCTCGAGCTCGGCGTCGGTGCGGTGATCGCAGGGTCACTCCGCGACGAGAAGAGAGCGCCGGTCGCAGACGCATGGATCTGGCTGGTCTCGTTCGAATACGCGGAGCGTGCGTTCGGCTCGTGGGATGAACCCGTGCAACGCACGCAGACGAATGCGGCCGGCCGATTCGAGCTCGCCGAGGTCCGCGTCGGCGACTGGTTGGTCGGCGCCGCGCCCGCGGGCGAACGCTCGGAGTCGGACTCGAATGCAGGCTTCGCGAGCCTTGCGCGTAAGGTCGAGATCGACGCGCGCGACCGGCGCGTCGAGGTCGATCTCGAAGTCACACGGAGCCTGTCGATCGCGGGTCGGGTGGTCGACGCTCGAGGTCGCGGCATCGCGGGCCGGATGGTGACGGCGGAGGGCGCGGGAGGCCACGAGTCACGAGTCTCCCGCGGCGACGACGGAGCCTTCGAGTTCGCGCCCGTCGCACCGGGCAAGTGGCAACTGCGCTGCAGCGGCGGAAAGGGCTGGGCCGACACCGAGTGGATCGACGTCGAGGCCGGCACGCGCGATGTCGTGATCACGCTGGAACGCGGTGGCTCCCTGCGAGTGACGACCCTCGACGAGGCGGGCGATCCCGTGCGCGATGGTGCGCTCGAAACGTGGCAACCGAGGGAGGACTCGGAAGTCTCGACCGCGACCCGTTGGTCCCTCGATGGAACGGAACGCACGTGGACGAACCTGCGCGCCGGCATATGGGACGTGATCGCGACGACTCCCGATGGACGCATCGGCGCCGAGCGTGTGAACGTCGTCGCCGGCGACCAAGCGACGACGCTCGTGCTTCGCGTGCGACCAGGCGGCACGTTGCTCATCCGTGCGCGCACCTCGAAGTATCCGATCCCTTTCGTGGTCGAAGCCGCGGGAGTGCGGATCGCGCGAAGCTGGTTCCGACTGGGTGATGCGGAGCCGCTGGTCGTGCCCGCGGGCGCTCTCCGAGTGTCCTGGCGTTCGCCGAAGACGAACGAGCTCGAGTCACGCGAAGTCCACCTCGACGTCGGACAGCGGCTCGAGCTCGACCTCGAAGACGGCTGACCGAACGGGGAGCGGCGGTTCCGTCGCGAGGTGAGCGCGGGACGCTACTCTGAGTGGCCAGCATGAACGTCGCCGAACTTGCCGTCGGCCGATCGCGCGTCGCACTCGCCGTCTTGGCGTGCGTCGCCGTCACGGTCGTCGCCTTCGCGCTGCGCTTCCGCGGACTCGATCATCTCCTGCCCCACTGCGTCGAGCCCGACGGGATCTACGCGCTGCAACCGCAGATGATCCGTTCGCAGGATCGCGATCGCGAGTACGCGACGTATCCGTTGCTCGTCGGCTACGCGGTGCTCGCGTGGCCGGGCTCCGACGCGCCGCCGGCGGCGGATGCGACGCTCACCGCGCATCTGAGATTCGCGAGCCGCGAGCACTTCCGAGCGCGCTGCGTCGTCGCGTTCCTCTCCGCGCTGATCGCGCCGGCGACGTGGTGGCTCGCGCGGAACTTCGTCGGTCGCGGGTGGGCGACGTTCGCGGCGTTGCTCGCGGCGACGAGCTTGATGCACGTCAACTTCTCGCAGCAAGCGCGGCCGCATGCGCCCGTGACCGCGGCGTTGGCGTTGGCATTGTGCGCGGCGTTGCGCGCGCGGCGCACCGGGAAGACGAGCGACTGGCGGCTCGCTTCCGCAGCGACGATGTTGCCGATCGGATTGCTGCAGACCGGCGTGTTCGCGCTCGGACCGTTGTTCGTCGCGCACTTCCTCCGCACCGGAGAGAAGCGAGCGCGCGATCACGTCCGCCTGCTCGCGCCGCTCGTCTGCGTCGTCGTCGCGGTGCTCGCGTTCTATCCCGAGCTGCGGCCCGGATCGTTCGGCGTCGCGACCCGGACGTCGGGTTCGCGCGTCGTCGTCGGCAGCCACGTCTTCGACTGGCATTGGTTCGACGGTTCGGGCTTCCGCGTGTTGCTCGACGGCGTGTGGAACAACGATCCGGTGTTGCTCGCGCTCGCGGGGCTCGGGCTCGTGTTCGGCGCGGTCGCGCTGCTGCGTCGCACGGCTTCGACGCCGCTCGCCGAAGTCGCGATCGCCGCCGCGTTGTTCGTGCCGTACCTCGCGGTCTTCGGCGCGTACCAGTGGTCGCTCGATCGTTTCGCGACGGTGCTGATCCCGGCTCTCGCGGTGCTCGCGGCGTGCGGAGCACGCGGCGCGTTGTCGTTGCTCTTCGCGCGTCTACCGACGAGCCCGCGCATTGCGGCGTACACGGTCGCCATCGTCGCGGCGCTCGCGTTGCCGTGCTACGCCGCGAACCGACTCGTCCGACTCCGTTCGCAACCCGACAGCCTCGAACTCGCCGCGCGTTGGGCCGGCACGCACCTGCATCCGCGCACGCAACGCATCTGGCTGCAACCCGGCGTCGAACTCCCGCTCCCGTCCTCGCCGGAAGCGATCGAGTCCGGCCGCGCCGCGTACCGCTCGTTCACCGGCTTCTGGTGGATGAAGCACCAGGAGACGGTCGCGCTCGCGAGGCAACGCGTCTTCGACGTCCGCGTGTTGCCGGATCTGTGGGATCGCTTCTGGGATGACATCGAGCTCGCGCCCGAGCCGACGCTCGCGAGCCTCGGCGAATCGGTCGTGCTGTGCGCGGGTTTCCAGCGCAGCGGCTACGGCTTCAAGGTCGGGTACTTGCGGGCGGAGCTCGAGCGTTCGGGGCGACGCATGTGGAGCCTCAACCCGATTCCCGCGGCGCGCCACGACTTCACCGGGCTCGGCTACAACAACGTCGACTTCCTCGACGACGTCCTGCATGCGAACTGCGTCGGCCCGGCGGTCGAGGTGTACGCGATCGAGCGGTGCGAGTGAGCTCGCGCGTCGCCCCCATCCTTTCGGCAAGCCGCGACGCTACCCTCACGCGATGAGTTCGACCGGAGCGGCGGCGCGAGGCGCGGGTTGGGCGTGCGTCGCGGTGACGGTCTTCGCGCTCGCGTTGCGGCTCGTCGGCCTCGGCTATCTGCTGCCCTGTTGGACCGAGCCCGACAACATCTACGTCGGGCAGGCGGCGATGATCCGTTCGCCGAACCCGGGCGCGGACTACGCGACGTATCCGTTGTTGGTCGGCTACACGGTGCTCGCGCTGCCGGAGGACGACGTCGCGGTGCCGGCGGACGCGCCGCTCGAGCGACATCTCGAACGAGCCTCCGCGCCGCAACTCCGAACGCGCTGGGTCGTCGCGTGCCTCTCGGCCTTGATCGCGCCGGCGACGTGGTTCGTCGCGCGAGCGTTCGTCGGGCCCGGATCGTCGACGGTCGCGGCGTTGTTCGCGGCGACGAGCCTGTTGCACCTCAACTTCTCCCAGCAAGCGCGGCCGCATGCGCCGGTGACCGCGGCGTTGGCGTTGGCGTTGTGCTTCGCGTTGCGCGCGCGGCGCACGGGGCGGACGAGCGACGGATGGCTCGCCGCGCTCGCCGCGATGTTGCCGATCGGCCTGCTGCACACCGGCGTGTTCGCGTTGCCGCCGCTCTTCGTCGCGCACGTCCTGCGCAACGGAACTCGGAGAGCGCGCGACCCTGCGCGACTGCTCGTGCCGCTGCTTTGCGCGGTCGTCGCGGTGCTCGCGTTCTATCCGTCGTTGCGGCCGGGATCGTTCGGACTCGGCGCAAAGAGCGCCGACAGCGGCCTGATCGTCGGCGGCCACTTGATCGATTGGTCGTGGTTCGACGGGTCGGGCTTCAGCGTGTTGCTGCTCGGACTGTGGCGCAACGATCCGGTGTTGGTCGTGCTCGCGGGAGTCGGCGTGTTCTGCGCCGCGCGAGCTTGGTCGCGACGAACGCCTTCGACGCCGGTCGCGGACGCGGCGGTCGTCGCGGCGGCGTGCGTGCCCTACTTGCTCGTGTTCGGCATCTACGAAAAGTCGTACGACCGTTTCGCGTTGCCGCTGGTGCCGGTGCTCGCGGTGCTCGCGGCGGTTGCGTTGCGCGACGTCTCCGCGTTCGCGAGCCGCGGACGAGCGGTGGTCGCGGCATTCGTCGTGGTCCTCGCGCTCGCGTTGCCGTGCTTCGCCGCGACGAAGCTCGCGTGGCTGCGTTCGCGGCCCGATTCGATCGCGCTCGCCGCGCGTTGGGTCGGCGCGCACGTCGAGCCCGACGTCGAACGCCTCTGGTTGCAGCCGGGCATGGAGCTCCCGCTCGCGTCGACCGCCGACGCCGTCGAACACAACCGCGCCTCGTTCCGTTCGTTCACCGGTTTCTACTGGACCAAGTACCAGGAAGCGCATCCGCTCGCCGCGAGCCGCGCGTTCGACGCGCGTGCGTTGCCCGATCTGTGGCAACCGTTCTGGCGCGAGGTCGAGGGGACGCCGCTCGACGCGCTCGCGACCCTTGGCGACTCGTACGTCGCGTGCATGCGTTTCCAGGATCGCGGTCTCGGCGTGCGGATCACGCACTTGCAGGCGGAACTCGAGCGCTTCGGTACGTTGGTCGAACTGCAACGCCCGATCGCAAAGCCGCGCTTCGGCTACTCCGCCTTGACCTACGACAACCCCCACTTCCTCGCCGACCTGCTCGACGCCGAACTCGTCGGACCCGAGGTGTTGGTGTACCGGCTCGAACGCTGTGAGTGATTCGCCGACGCAGCGCGAAGAGCTCGACGGCGTGGCCGCTTGGCCGCGCGTCACCCGCGTCGAGTGGTTCTTCCTCGTCGTCGCGCTCGTCGCGAGCCAGCGCTACGCGTGGTTGCTCGACGACGCCTTCATCTACTTTCGCTACGTCGACAACTGTCTCTTCCTGAAGCTCGGTTGGGTCTTCAATCGCGGCGAGTACGTCGAGGGCTACAGCAGTCCGCTCTGGTTGCTCGTGTTGACCGCGTTGCGCGCGACGCATTTGAACTTCTGGTGGATCACCCGGTTGCTCGGCGTCTTGTCGGTCGTCGCCGTGTGGTTCCTCGCGACGCGCGTCAACCGCAAGTTGTCGCCGCGGCCGACGCTGCACTTGCCGCTCGTGTTGTTGCTGACCAACTATGCCGTCTTGTCGTACTGCACGTCGGGCGTCGAGACGCCGTTGGTGCAAGTCAGCGGCGTGCTGTTCGCGTACTACTTCGCCGGCGGCGACTCGAAGACGGTCAAGACGTTGCTCGCGCTGACGCCGTTGGTGCGGCACGAGCTCGCGTTGCCGCTCGCGCTCGCGCTCGCGTTCGAATGGCGCACGAAACGCAGCCTGCCGTGGGCGTGGACGCTGCTCGCGATCCTGTTCTCCGGCGCGTGGGTCGTGTTCCGCGTCTACACGTACGCCGATTTCCTGCCGAGCACCTTCTACGCGAAGGACACGCTCGAGATCCGTCAGGGACTGCGGTACTTGCACGACACGTTGTGGCCGTATTGGGGTTACATGATCGGGCCGATCGTCGCATTCGCGGCGTTGGATCTGTGGTGCCGCGACGCGGGGCCGAAGCTCTTCGGCCGTCGAGTCGCGATGGTCGTCACTTCGCTCTCGGTCGTCGTCTACGTCGTCAAGATCGGCGGCGATCCGAGGCACTATCGCTACCTGGCGTTCTCCTATCCATTGCTCGTGTGCGCGGGAGCGGGAGCGCTCGAGAGTTGGTGGCTGCGTCGCGGTCGTTCCGAGCGTGTGATCACGGTCGCCGGCTTCGTGCTCGCGCTGCTGACGTTCTGCGCGTATCCGCGCCAACTCACCGCGCATCCGCTGTGGATGCACGAGCGACATCGCCTCGTCGCGGAGATCGCCGACGCGTCGGTGCACCGCCACGAACCGGACTACCGCTACGAGAATTGGGGCCCGCGCACGACGCCGGCGGAGTTGCGGCGGCTGCTCGCGAGCGACGGCACGCTCACCTACAAGAACATCTTCGCCGACTACCGCTGCGAGGCCGGTTATCTGCGCATGGGCGAGCGCATGATCCACAACCTCGGCCTGACCGATCCCGTGCTCGCGCGCACCGAGATGCCGGCGAATCGTCCGGCGCACAAGTTGGGCTTGATGGGACTCGCCGAGGATCTCGTCGCGATCGAGAAGCAGGCCGACACGATCGGTCCCGGCATGTTCCGCACCGCGGTCGCGGCGGGACGAGCTCCGCCGTGGATCGTGAACAACCTCACCGCGCTCGAAGCGATCGAGCGCAAGGTCTTCAACCGCCACGACCTCGCGGAGAACTTCCGGCTCGCGTCCGAGCATCCGCACATCGAACCACGCGAGTGAGCGTCAGTACTGGATCGAGTACCACGCGCGACCCAGCCATTCGTGCAGCGCGAGCGCCGAATCGTGCAGCGCGCGCGACGACGGTAGAAAATCGACGAGGTCGACGCCGTCGAGCGTGCGGAACGCGGTCGGCGCGGGGACGACTTCGAAGCCGGCGCGTTCGAACGCGAAGACGGCGCGCGGCATGTGCCATGCGTGCGTGACGACGGCGATGCGCTTGACGTGCTCGCGCTCGAGGATCGCCTTCGAGAACTGCGCGTTCTCCCACGTGTCGCGCGAGGCGTCCTCCGCCCAACGCGCTTCGACGCCGAACTCGGCGGCGAGGACGTGCTTCATCTGGTTCGCGAGCGCGGTCTGGCTCGGGCGCAACGTGCCGCCGCTGGTCAGCACCGGCGCGCCGGTCGCCTTCGCGAGGAATGCGGCGTAGCGCACGCGTTCGAGCGAGAGCATGCTCAACGTCTCGCGCGTGCCGAACTCGTCCGCGCCGACGCGTTGGTCGCCTCCGAGCACGACGATCGCGCCGAGATCGCGCGGCGGATGGCGCGGATCGAGCGGCGGGTACTTCTGCAATCCCTGCAATAGCCCGATCGACACCACCGGCGTCGTCAACGCGTAGAACGCGACCGCCGCGGAGACGATCAACGTCCGGCCGAGCCGCGGCCGACGCTTGCGCAAGAGCCAACCCACGCCCGCGACGACCATCAGGCAGCCGGGCGGTGAAATCAGGGGCTTGAGGAAGCTGTGTCCGATCACGGAGCGCCGCGCGGCGGCGGCTCGCGCTCCAGCATAGAGACGAAGACCGCCGTCGTCGTGTCGCGTCCGGGATCCGCGCTCGAGCGAGGTTGGCGCTGCGCGAACGACGCCCTATCGTCGCACTCGATGATCTCGAAGCTCGCCGAACTCGCGCACATCGTCTCGGGCACTCCGCTCGAAGGTCGCGAGGCGCTGACGTTGCCGGTGCTCGACACCGACGAGCTCGCGTTCGCCGTCTCGATCGATCCGACCGGCGTCGACGACGCATGGCGCGTCGCGCGCGGTCTCGTCGAACGCACCGGGCGTTGGCCCGTGGTCGTCTCGTGTTTCGGCGCCGACGTGGGCTCGTGGGCGGATCAGCTCGCCGAGCAGGATCTCTTCTCGCGTTTCTTCTACGAGGACCACGCGGACGGCGGCGATGTGTCGCCGCGTGCGTTGCTCGCCGCGGCCGACCATGTCGACGTCGACGCGTACATCGAGCAGTTGGCGAGCGAACGCGCGGCGCGCGACGACCTCGACGAGTACGCGGGCTACGCGCTCGAAGAAACGCGCAAGCAGTGCGGCTCGGCGCCGACGTTCGAGGACTGCTACGCCGCCCGGGTCGACGGACGTCCGCTCGGTTCGGCGCACGAGCTCGAACGCTTCCTGCTCGACTGGGAAGAAGCGCACGGTCGCCGCGGAGACCCGTCGAACGCTCGGCCCGAGTGGTTCGAGCCCGAGGACGCGACGCTGCTCTTCCTGCCGACACCGCATTCGTGGGATGCGCTCGCTTACCTGCACTGGTACGGCAGTTCGCCGCACGGCGCGCACCACGACATCGCGCTCGGGAGGCGTTGGCTCGCGCGCGACGGCGCCGAACTCGCGATGCACTACGGCACGATGCTCGGCGCGTTCGTGTCGCGACCGCCGAAGTCGGTCGACGCGGCATGGCGAATGGCACGCGAGCACGATCTCGTCGCGCCTTGCACGTTGCTCCTGCCGGGCACACCGTTGCGACGATACGCGCTCGCGCTGCTCGGCTGCGAGCGTTGGTTCCTGCACGAACGACCGTGAACTAGTTTCTCGGCCGCGGCTTGACCGCCGCGTACTGGTTCGGCCACGGACCGTCGACGAAGCCGTAGTCGTGCGTCGCGGCGAGCGTCAGGTACGGATTCGAGAGATGTCCGCGCGCGATCGCGCAGAGATCCGCGCGACCGGCTGCGACCAGCGTGTTGACGTGATCGACGCTCTGGATGCCGCCGACCGCCATCGCCGGGATCGCGGCCTCGGCGCGAATCCGTTCGGCGAACGGCACTTGGTACATGCGGCCGTACTCGATGCGCGATTCGGGCGTGTTGCCGCCGGACGACACGTCGATCACGTCGCAGCCGTGCGCCTTCAGCTCGCGCGCGAACGCGACCGAGTCGTCGATCGTCCAACCGCCGGCGTCGTCGAGCCAGTCGCTCGCGCTGATGCGCACCGAGATCGGCTTCGTCTTCGGCCACGCGGCGCGCACGGCATCGAAGACTTCGAGCGGCAAACGCATGCGGTTCTCGCGCGAGCCGCCGTACTCGTCGCGGCGCGCATTGGCCTTCGGCGACAGGAAGCTCGAGAGCAAGTAGCCGTGCGCCATGTGCAGCTCGATCAAGTCGAAGCCGGCGTTCTGCGCACGAACGGCGGCGGCGACGAACGCATCGCGCACCACGTCCATGTCGGCGCGCGTCATCTCGCGCGGCACGTGCCACGTCGACTTGAACGGCGCGGGCGAAGGACCGATCGTTTGCCACGCGCTCGCGTCGCGCAACGGCGCGTCGCCTTCCCACGGCAGACTGCACGACGCCTTGCGACCTGCATGCGCGAGCTGCAAGCCGATCTTCGAGCGCGAGTGCGTGTGAGCGAAATCCACGATGCGCTTCCACGCCGCGGTGTGCGCGTCGTTCCAGATGCCGGTGCAGCCGTGGCTGATCCGACCATCGCGCGTCACGGCGGTCGCTTCGCCGATCACGAGGCTCGCACCGCCGACCGCGCGCGAACCGAGGTGCACGAGGTGCCAATCGGTCGGCGTGCCGTCGACGGCCGAGTACTGGCACATCGGCGAGACGACGATTCGATTCGCGAGCTCGAGCTCGCGCAACTTGAACGGCGTGAACGCGGGCACCGGCGTGCGACCGTCGGACGCCGGCTTCGCGCCGATCGAGCGCGCGTACCACTCGCGCACGTCGTCGACGAGCTTCGGATCGCGCGCCGCGAGGTTCTCCCACGTGATGCGCTTCGAGCGCGTCATCAAGTTGAACTGGAACTGCAGCGGCGGTTGTGCGAGGTAGCGCCGCGAGTTCTCGAACCACTCGCGGCTCGTCTGCGCCGCCTTCTGGATCTTGAGCACGTCGACCGCGCGCCGCGTCTGGTATTCGGCGAGGGCGCCGCGCACGTCGCTCGTGCCGCGTTCGGCGAAAACTTGCGCGAGCGTGATTGCGTCCTCCATCGCGAGCTTGGTGCCCGAGCCGATCGAGAAGTGCGCCGTGTGCGCCGCGTCGCCCATCAAGACGACGTTCTCGTGGGCCCACTTCGCGCACGCGATCGTCGGGAACGAGCGCCACACCGAACGATTTGCTTCGAGCGCGTGCCCGTCGAGGTGATCGGCGAACAATTTCTCGCCGTAGCGCAGCGTCTGCTCCTCGGTCGCGGTGTCGAGGCCCGCGCGCTTCCACGTCTCTTCGTGGCACTCGAGGATGAACGTCGAGAAGCCCTTCTGGAACGGATACGCGTGGACTTGGAAGAGCCCGTGCTCGTTCTCGCGGAAGAGGAACGTGAACGCCTTCAGCTCCTTCTGCGTGCCGAGCCACGCGAAGCGACACTTGCCCCAACCGATCGTCGGCTGGAAGTGCTCGGCCCACTTCGTGCGGATCGCACTGTTGACGCCGTCGCACGCGACGACGAGGTCGGCCGACAAGTGCTCCTCGAACGTGGTGACCTCGTGCTCGAAGAAGATGTCGACGCCGAGTTCCTGCGCACGGCGGTGCAGGATCCAGAGCAGGCGCCGCCGCGCGATGCCGACGAAGCCGTGGCCGCTCGAGCGCACGCACTGGCCGCCGTACCACGTTTCGATGTCGCCCCACGACACGAACGCCTTGCGGATCTCGGCGAAGCTCTCGGGATCGGCCGCCTCGAAGTTGGAGAGCGTCTCGTCCGAGAACACCACGCCCCAGCCGAAGGTGTCGTCGTGCTTGTTGCGCTCGTGGACGACGATGCGGGCGCGCGGATGCGCCTTCTTCATCAGGATGGAGAAGTAGAGCCCCGCGGGCCCGCCGCCGATACAGACGATCTTCATGGCGCGGGAGGATAACGACCCGCGCGCACTCGCGCTTCAGTCCGGTTCGCCGGTGAGGACCCACGCGGCCCAGTCGCGTGTCGTGTACTTCGGTTTGCCGCTCTCGTCCTTGGCGTTGCGCAGCTTCTTCTTCGCTTCCCACAGCGCTTGCCACTTGGGTTTCTTCTCGACCCAGAGACGGCGGTAGAAATCGAGCATCAGCTCCTTCGTCGCTTCGTCGGGCACCTTCCAAAGACTCGTGATCACGCTGCGCGCGCCCGCAAGGTGCAACGCCATCTGCAGCGACGCGACACCTTGTCCCGCCCGACGAATGCCGACGTTCGTGTCGCACGCCGAGAGCACCGCGAGTTCGCAGTTGGAGAGGTCGAGGCTCGCGAGCTCCTCGGCGGTGACGAGTCCCGGATAGCGACCGAGCGCGTCGGCCGGGAGGTTGGCGCCCGCGAGCGCGAGTCCGCACACGAGCATCGGACTCGAGCCGATCGCACGAGCCTCGCCGCTCATGCGCGCACCGAGACCGGCGTGCGGATCGACGGGCGTCTCGTCGGACCAACAACGCAACGACTCCGGCGCGAACCAACCGTGCGTCGCGAGGTGCAGGAAGCGCGCGCGCGGCGCGAGTCGTTCGAGGGCTTGGCGCGATGCCCGACGCTTCTCGAGCACCACCGTCGTCGCGCCGTCGAACGCCTCTCCGAAGAGCGCGCCGAGGCTACGCACTTCCGTGCCGGTGCTCGCGAGCGGTTCGAAGCCTCGCTCCCACGCGCCGCCGCGCAGGAACGCCGCGACCGATGTCGGCGCCTCCGGGACTGGTCCGGAGCTCTCGCTCACTTCCGGCGCGAGCGGCTCGCCGTTGAACGACACTCCGCCGAGCGCCAGCAGCGACGGGCCGGTCATGGGCAGGCGCTCCTTCCACGACAACTCACGCAACGTCGCGCGCAGCTCGAAGCGGTAGACGTCGCCGAGGCACTCGCCGCTCGCCCCCGCCGGGAGAGCATCGAAGGGCACGGCGTGGAGCACGTCGTCGAGAGCCAACGTCACCGTCCTGGCATCGCCGAGCGCGGGGCGCAGCGGATCGAAGATCAGCGCGCGCAACGCGTCGCCGCGTCGTCGCACTTCGCCGTCGCGGTCGACGGGCACGCTCAAGCCGCGCTCGAGCGACGCTCCGACGGCCTCGCGCCACGCGGATGCGGCGCGCTCGACGTCCGAGAGCTGCCCGAGCTCGACACACACGAACGCACCGTTCGCCGAGACCACGAAGGCGACGAGCGCGATCTCGGTGCGCGTGCGCGACTTCGCGTCGGCGGCGAACGTCGAGCGCGCGTAGCGATGGAAGCCGACCAACGCCGAACCGGGCCGGAGCTCATGCGCGAGGCTCGCGACCGTCGGCTCGCTCAGTCGGTCGCTCGGAACCGCCTTCGCGATCTGCGCGACGAGTTCGGCCTCGGCGCGGTCTCGATCGCGCTGGGCGCGCAACCAATCCTCGGCGCCGGGCGCGTACGCGACGCTCACCAAGTTCGCCTCCGCACGAGTGAGCGCCTCGCGCGCCGCCTCCAACGCCGGAAGCTTCTCCGCGCGCGCCGCGAGCGCGCGAGTCCAGCCGCCGACGCCGCGCTGCGCTTCGAGCAACTCGAAGACTCGCCGCTCGAGGTCGACGTCCGCGGAACCGACGCCGTACCCGCCCGCCACCGAGAGCAGGATCGACAGGTTGCTCTGCGCGTTCGCGACCCACGCCTCGGTCTCGCGCACCGACGAAGTCCACGCGACGTGCTGGGTCGCGAGTCGGTAAGAGTCCGCGAGGCGGCTCGCGAGCACGCGCGCTTCGGCGAGCTCGCCCGTGACGGCCTGCGCGCAAGCCAGGCTGGCGAGCGCCGCGAGACGCTCCGGGTGCTCCGGCGGGAAGATGCGTTCACGCGCCGCGAGGACCGCGCGGAAGCCGTCGCGAGCCGCTTCGACTTCGCCGAGTTCCAATCGCGCGGACGCGAGGTTCTGCTCGGTCGCGATGCGAGCGGGATGGTCGACGGGCAGCGTGCGTGCGCGAATCGCGACGACGCCTTCGAGCAGCGCGCACGCGCCCGCCCAGTCGCCGCTCAGGTGCCGCGTGATCGCCACGTTCTGCTTCATCGCGAGCAGGTCGGGGTGGTCCTCCGCGAGCGAGCGCGCCTGGATCTCGAGCGCCGTCTCCTCGAGCACGCGCGCGTCCGCCAGACTGCCCGTGTGTTTCTGCGCGACGGCCAGCGCGCTGCGCGCCGCCTGCACGTGCGGATGATCCGCCGGCAGCACGCGCGAGAGGTGCGCGAGCGCCGTCTCGGAGAGAGCGCGGGCGCGCGCGAAGTCGCCGCACTCGCAGAGCAGGCCCGCCAGGTTGAGTCGTGCGATCTGCAGGCTCGGATTGTCCTCCGACAACGTGTGCGTGCGCACCTCGAGCACCTTCTCGAGCAGCTCGCGCGCCGACGACAGCTCGCCGAGCGCTCGATGTGTCCCCGCAGCGTTCTGGCGCGCCGACTGGAGGTTCGGGGCGTCGTCCGGCAGGGTGCGCGACCACAATTCGAGCACGCGATCCTCGAGGGGCCGTGCGCGAGCGAGATCGCCGAGGTCGGCGTACACGGTCGCGAGATTGAGGCGCGCGGCCTGCACGTCCGGATGCTCTGCGACGAGCGTGCGCTCGTCGACCGCGAGCACCGTCTCGAACAGTTCTCGCGCGCTCGGAAGATCACCGTGGATGCGACGCATCGCACCGAAGATGGTGCGCGCGGTCTGCAACACCGGATGATCGTTCGGCAGGATGCGCAGACGGTGCTCGAGGACGACACGAACCGCGCGCTCGGCCGTCGCGGTGTCGCCCGCTCCGTAGGCCTCGAAGCACGCATCCCACGCCGCCGCGACCACCAAGTCGCTCGACGCTCCGCCGGGAACGGCGAGCAGAGCGTCGATGACCGGGAGCACACGCGTGCGTGCGGCCTCGAGGTCCTGCGCGGCGTTCGCCGCCGCGACGTCGACCAACGCCGCGCGGGCCGCGGCGGCGACGCGGCGAGTCGCTTCGTCCTCGGGCGCGGCGACGAGCCGCAGCGCGAACGAACCCGTCGCGCCAGGCTTCGCCGCGACCGCGCGCACGACGAGGCGACGCTCGGGCTCGACCTGCACCTCCAAGTACGGCGTCGTGCCGCCGCCCGAGGAACGATCCTCGCCCACCAACGCGCCGCTCGGATCCTCGACGCGCAGATCGACGTCGAGCTCGCCGTCCGCGCGCGTCCAGACGTGCAGAGTTCCCGCGAAGGCGGCTCGGTACTCCACGCGACGTCCGCCGTCGCTCGCCGCCGTCTTCTCGGTCGCGGCGCCGAACTCCAACGGGACGACTCGGTCGAACGGTGTGGGCGGCGCCGCACCGGGAAGCTGCAACCAGAACAGCGTGACGAGCCCGAGCATGCGCGCGAAAGGTTATCAGCGAGCCGCCGGGGACCTTCGAGCGCTCCGCTAGATCGGGTTACCGGTGAGGACCCACGCCGCCCAGTCGCGGGTCGTGTACTTCGGCCGGCCGCTCGCGTCCTTCGCGTCGCGCAGCTTCTGTTTCGCCTCCCACAAGGCTTGCCACTTCGGTTTCTTCTCGACCCAGAGCCGGCGATAGAAGTCGAGCATCAGCTCCTTCGTCGCTTCGTCGGGCACCTTCCACAGCGACGTGATCACGCTGCGAGCGCCCGCCATCTGCAGCGCCTTCTGCAAACTCGCGACGCCCTGACCCGCACGCCGTTCGCCGACGTTGGTGTCGCACGCGCTGAGCACAGCAAGTTCGCAGTTCGAGAGATCGAGCGTCGAGAGCTCGTCCGCCGTGATCAATCCCGGCGCGCGGCCGACTGCATCCTCCGGCAGATTCGCGCCGGCGAGCGCGAGGCCGCACAGGAGCATCGGGCTCATCCCGCGCACTTGCTCCCCGCCGCTCATACGCGTCCCGAGCCCCGACTTCTCGTCGAGCGGCTCCGGATCACTCCACGACCGAATCGACTCCGGCGCATACCACCCGTGCGTCGCCACGTGTAGGAAGCGCGCTCGTGGTGCGAGCTCGAGCAGCGCTTCCCGCGACGCTTTGCGTTTTTCGAGCACCAGCGCGGGCCGAGCTCCCTCGAAGATCTCGGTGTAGAGCGCGCCGATCCCGCGCGCCTCGTCGCCGGTGTGCGTCAGCGGCGTGAAGTCTCGCTCCCACTTCGTGGCGCGCGAGAGTGCAGCCCCTCTCGCCGCCGCCTCGTCGTCGATCGCGGCGACGTCCTCGGCCGAGAGCAAGATCGGTGCGGAGTTGAACGACGCGCCACCCAACGCCACGAGCGCTCCTGCCGTCGCCGCTGGCGAATCGGTCAAGAGCTCCGTCAGCGTCGCTCGCGTCTCGATGCGCCACCGATCGCCGACGAGGGCGTTCGAGTTCGCGAGCGGCAACGCATCGAGCGCCACGAGATGCAGCACGCCGTCGAGCACCACGACGACGCGATCCGCGCCGCCGAGCGCCGTGAGCAGTGGATCGAACACGAGCCCGCGCAGCTGCTCGCCGCGCGTCCGCGCCTCGTCCTCGCCGGTGCCCGTCGCAAGGCCGCGCTCCGCCCCGACGCCGATCGCGTCGCGCCAACCGCGCGCCGCGGCTTCGACCCGATCGAGCGGGCCGAGGTCGATGCGTAGGAGCTGCGCCGACTCCGCCGCTCCGGCCGTGGCGCTCCGCACGACGAACGCGCACACGCGCTCGACCGCAGTCTCCCGCGTTTCGCGTAAGTCCGGCGCGCCGGACGGATCGACGCCCAGCTCGGTGAAGCACCGGAACGCGACGGCCGCTTCGCGCTCCGCCAGCACGGCGGCGAGCGCATCGACGCCGAGTTCGCGCCCGGCCGCGGACTCTCGCGCCAAGGCGACGAGATCCCGCTCGGCCGCCTCGCGCTTCACGCGCGCGCGATCGAGTGCTTCGGACGTCGCACCTTCTTGCGCCAGCAGGGCGAGTTCGTCGCTCGCTGCGAGGAGCTCCCCGCGCAACCTCGAGTACTCGGGCGTGCGCGCCCCGCAGTGCGCGAATTCGGCGGCGGCGAGCGCTGCGCCGCGCGTCGTCTCCTCGAACTCGAACGCGGGAGCCTCGAGCTCGGGCGACGGCTCGAACACGCCGTAGCCCGACGCGAACGACAACACGAGGTCGAGGCCCTGCGCCAGGCTCACGCAGCGTTCCTCGGCCTCGCGGCTCGGACTCCCGAGGATCGCGGTGCGCGCCGCGCGGATCCGCGCGCTGCACGCCGCGCCCATCAGCTCGACGCACGCTCGTCTCGCTTCGAACGAAGGGCGACCGTCATACGCCGCTTGGTTCGCGATCGCGACCGCGAGGTTGTGTCGCGCCGCTTGTAGGTCCGGATGGTCGTCCGGGAGCGTGCGGACGCGAACGTCGAGAACTTGCTCCTGCAACGCACGCGCGGCCGCGAACTCGCCGAGCGCGCCGAGCGTGATCGCGAGGTTCTGTCGCGCCGCCATCAAATCGGGATGATCGTCCGGCAGCGTGCGCGAGCGGAAGTCGAGGACCTGCTCCTCCAACGCTCGCGCGCCCGCGAGGTCGCCGAGCGCCCAGAGCGTCGCCGCGAGATTCTGGCGCGAACCCTGTAGCGCGGGGTGATCGTCGGGCAGCGAGCGCGAATTGACTTCGAGCACCGTCTCGAAGAGGACGCGGGCGCCCTGGAGGTCGCCGAGCTCGTACAACGTCGCCGCGAGGTTGCCACGCGCGCGCTGGAGATCCGGGTGGTCGGCGGGGTACGTGCGCGAAAGGACTTCGAGCACCTTCTCGTTCAAGGCTCGCGCCCCGGCGAGATCGCCGAGCGCGCTGATCGTCACCGCGAGGTTTCCACGCGCGCTCTGCAGCTCCGGGTGGTCGTCCGGCAACGTGCGCGAAAGGACTTCGAACGCGCGCTCCTGCAGTGCACGGGCGCCGTCGAGATCGCCGAGCGTGAACAGCGTTATCGCGAGACTCTGCCGCGCCGTCTGCAGATCGGGATGGTCCTCGGGAAGGGTGCGCGTGTCGACGTCGAGCACCTTCTCTGCCAGCGTTCGTGCGCCTTCGAGGTCGCCGAGTTCCCTGATCGTCGACGCGAGGTTGCCGCGGGCGCGTTGCAGGCCCGGATGGTCGTCGGGAAGTGTGCGCGTGTCGACCTCGAGCACCTTCTGCTCCAACGTTCGCGCGCCGACGAGGTCGCCCAGTCCCTTGATCGTCACCGCGAGGTTGCCGCGCACGATCTGGAGATCGGGATGATCGTCGGGGAGCGTGCGCACGTCGACGTCGAGCGCCGCTTGGAACAGTGCGCGCGCACCGTCGAGGTCGCCGAGCGAGCACAACGTCGTGGCGAGGTTCACGCGCGCGACCTGCACGTCGGGATGGTCGTCGGAACGCGTGCGCGAGAGGATCGCTAGCACGTGCTCCTGCAGACTTCGCGCGCCCGCGAGATCACCGAGCGCCTGCAGCGTCAGCGCGAGGTTCGCTCGCACCGCCTGGAGCTCGGGGTCATCGTCGGGGAGCGCCTGCGAGCGAAGCTCCAACACCCGCTGCCACGCCGTGTTCGCGGTGCGAACGTCGCTCGCGCTGTAGGCGGAATGGCCGGCGGCGTCGACGAGCCCGAGCCATTCCGCGTCCCGTTCCGACTCGGGCCGCGCGATCAACGCGGCCACGGCCTCGGCCGCTTTCGTGCGCGCAGTCGGGTAGTCGGACGACGAGCGCGCGGCCTCGGACTCGGCGATCAGCTCGCGTTCGCGCGCCGCCGCAACGTTCGCGCGCGGCGCGTGCTCGCCCGCGGTCGACGTGCACGCGGCGACGAGGAGGACGAGGGAGAGTCGAGCGAGCGACATGGGAGCGGAGGAGCGACGAGGCGCGCCGATGCTACTGGAAGCGAGGGGAGCCGAGCTCGTCGGCGCACGAACTCGCGGCGACGAACGCTCAGGTCGAGAGCCGCGTCTCGCCGCCCGGGCTCGAGGCTCGCGCGCTCGCCAGCGGATCGTCCCTGCGGCGGCGCGCGGAGAAGAGGCCGTAGCTGTGCGACAGACCGGGCTTTGCACCGAGAGCGAAGACCGAATGCCAGCACACGTCGTCGACGCCGTGCGACGGCATCAGGATCACGTCGCCGGGCTTCAGACGGTAGAAGGCGCCGTGCTCGACCAGCGCGCGAGCGAGCGCCGGCGTTTCGTTGAGCAAGCGCGCGAGGTTCGACGCGTCTTCGCGGTCGAGCGCTCGCAACGCGCGCTTCGGCGTGCCGAAGCTCTTCTTCGCGCGCGGCGACTTCGCGAGCGAGGCGACGAGTTGCGCGAGCTCGCGCTTCGGCAGCGCGAACCACGCCGTCTCGCCGGCGAACTGGCCGTACGCGACGCCGAGTTGCCACGGCTCCGCGTCGTGGTGGAAGATCGCGCCGCCGCCGGGCGCGTTGTTGTAGACGATGCGCTCGGAGAGACGGACGCGGCGAGCGAGCAGGCGTTCGACGAGCGCGAGCAACGCTCGATTGCCGTCGAGGACCGCGCACTCGGGAAAGACTGCTCGCGCGAACGCGTCGGCGTGAACCGCGCGCGACGGATCGTCGAACCACTCCATCAATGCCTCGGCGCCGAACGAGAAGCGCACGCGCAGCGAGACATCGCGTTCGTCGACCGAGATCCACGAGAGTTTGCCGTAGAGATCGAGGCCGATGCGTCGACGCTTGCCGCGACGGTGCGCGAAGACCTTCTCGAGCTCGCGCGCGTCGCCGAGGTCGACCGACGCTCCCGCGGGCTCGAACTCCTTCGAAACAGCGAGGCGGCGCCAGAGTTCGTCCTGCCACGTCGCGCCGTCGCGCACGCGATCGAAGAACGCGAGCGAGCGGCGGACGTCGGCGCGGTGACGAGCGAGCGCCGGCGTCAACACGCCGCGCAACACGATCGGACGGTCGCGGCGCCAACGCTCGTGGAGCTCGGCCTCGTCGATGCCGACGTCCTCGAGCTCGACGACCGAGCCCAACTTCGCGCCGCGCCGCGCAAGCACGTGCGCGCCGCGCGGAGCTCTGCCCGGCGCGAACCAACGCGCCCGAGTCGTCGCGACGGCGATCGAAGGAGAAGACATGCGCGCGGAATCTTGCCAACCGGACGGGGCACGCGCACGCGCTGCGGGCGACCTCGTGCTCCTGTTATTCTCCGCGCCATGGGTTTCATCGACGCCAACGCACGCCGTTCGTTCGCGGGCGACAAGCTCGCCAAGCACAACCTCTTCGAGACCGCGCAGATGTTCTGCGACGTCTACTGCCTCGAACCCGGTCAGGCGCAAAAACCCCACGCGCACGCCGGCGCGACCAAGTTCTACTTCGTGCTCGACGGGCGCGGCACGTTCTCGGTCGGCGACGCGACGCGCGAGCTCGGTCCCGGCGAACTCGCGTGGTCGGAGCCCGGCGAGTCCCACGGCGTCGCGAACACTTCGAACGCGCGGCTCGTGCTGCTCGTCGCTATGGCTCCGAATCCCAACGCTTCGAAATAGGCGAAGGCCCGACCGTCGCATGCGACGAGCGGGCCTCGCGTCGGAGAGGGAGAGGGAAAAAGAGCGCCGGAGTCGGGCCTCTAGTCGGGGAGGAAGAGCAGGTTGTGGAGCGGACGACTCCGGCGAGTTCACGGGCAACTCTGAAGCGCAAGATGCGCCGCGATCCAAAAGACCCCGCAAACGCGGGATCAAACTCCTTCTGATGGTCTTCGACGCACTTGGTCGATCTGCGGCTTGACGCACCCTTCGCGGCGCGTTTCGATCCCCTTTCCCCATGTCCAGCCCGCGCTCCCGCCTCGACGTCGTCGTTCCGATCTTCAACGAGGAGGAGCTCCTCGCGGAACTCTCGCGACGCCTCGCCGCGGCGCTGGACACGCTCGACGGAGTCGCGTGGCGCGTGATCTACGTCAACGACGGCAGCCGCGATCGGTCGCTCGAACTCGCGCTCGCGCAGGCGAAACTCGATCCGCGTTTCGCGGTGCTCGAACTCTCGCGCAACTTCGGCCACCAGAGCGCGTTGACCGCCGGCATCGCGCACGCCGACGCGGACGCGGTCGTGTTGATCGACGGCGACCTCCAGGATCCGCCCGAGCTGATTCCGAAGTTGGTCGCGGCGTGGCGCGGCGGCGGCGAGGTCGTGCTCGCGGTGCGCACCGCGCGCGCCGAGGTCGGGATGCGCGGCTTCCTGCTGCGCGCTTTCCACCGCGTGTTCGCGTGGCTCAGCGACTTCCCGATCCAAGCCGACAGCGGGATCTTCTGTCTGCTCGATCGCGCGGCGCACGTCGAGCTCAAGGGCCTGCGCGAATCGCACCGTTTCCTGCCGGGCCTGCAATCATGGATCGGCTTCAAGCGCGCGACCGTCGAATACGAACGCGGCGCGCGCGCGGCCGGCGTGCCGAAGCAGACGCTCCGGCGACTCGTGCGGTACGCGCTCGATGCGTTGTTCGGCTTCTCGTACAAGCCGCTGCGCTTGATGACGATCGCAGGCATAGCGATCAGCGCGCTCGGCTTCGTGCTCGCGCTCTTCTTCGTGATCTGGCGTTTGACCGGCAACGAACGCGCGGAGATGGGCTTCACCACGTTGGTGACGTTGGTGCTCTTCCTCGGCGGCGTGCAGCTCGTCGCGATCGGATTGCTCGGCGAATACCTCGGCCGCATCTACGACGAAGTGAAGGAGCGTCCGCTCTACATCGTGCGTCGACGTTTCGGCGTCGACGATCCGAAGGCGCCGCGCTGACATGCAAGCCGAGCAGTACGCGCTCCACGCGGACATCGAGACGCGCCACTGGTGGTTCGCGGCGCGGCGGCGCATCGTCAAGCGTTTGATCGAGCGCTTGTCGCCGCCCTCGCGCGACACGGTCGTGCTCGACGTCGGCTGCGGCACCGGCGCGAACGTCGCGGCGTTCGCCGACGGCTACGCGTGCCGCGGGATGGACTCGTCGCCGGATGCGATCGAGCACGCTCGCTCGCGCTTCCCCGCGGTCGAGTTCGCGTGCGAGAGCGATTTCACGCGGCGGACCGATTGGCTCGAGCGCGCGAACGTCGTGTTGTTGATGGACGTGCTCGAGCACGTCGAGGACGACTTCCTCTTCCTCTCGCAGATGCTCGCGCCGCTCTCGCCCGGCGCGAAGGTGTTGATCACCGTGCCCGCCGATGGACGTTTGTGGACCGCGCACGACGAGAGCTTCGGTCACTGGCGCCGCTACGACCTCGAACGGCTCGCGGCGACGTGGCACGGCCTCGCGGTCGGTGAGCGCTTGCTCTCGGGCTACAACGCGCGCTTGTATCCGGTGATCCGCGCGGTGCGCGCGGTGACGTCGGCGCGCGGTAAGGCGCTCGGTCGCGCGGGCACCGACTTCTCGATGCCGCCGGCGTTCGCGAATCGGATGCTCGAGAGCTTCTTCGCGGGAGAGTGCGCGTCGCTCGAGCGTTCGCTCGATCGCGGCCGGCCGGCGTACCGGCACGGCGCGAGCTTGATCGCGGTGCTCGAACGCCGCGAAGGCGTGATCGCGCCGCGCGCGCGGCCCGCGTCGATCGCTCGCGACTTGCACCGGCCGACGGCGCACGCGTCATGAGCGCGGAAGCCGCGGGGTCGGGGCTCTCGCGCAAACTCGCGAGTCCGTGGTGGGCGTTGGCGTTCGCGGTGATCCACGCGTTGCTCGCGTGGAGCGCGACGCTCTCGAAGAGCAACACGTCCGACGAAATCGCGCACTTGGTCGGCGGCGTGACGATCTGGCGCACCGGCGACTTCCGCATGAATCCGGAAGCGGGCAACCTGCAACAGCGGTTGGTCTCTTGGCCGGTCGCGTTGTCGGACGCGGAACTGCCGCAGCGCGCGGGCCGCGTGTGGTGGGGCTCGAACGCGTGGCTCTTCGGTTTCCAGTTCCTCAACGATCCGCGCAACGATCACGACGCGATGCTGTCGGGCGCGCGCGCGGCGACGGCGTTGGTCGGCGGCGCGTTGCTGCTCGCGATCTGGTCCGTTTCGCGCGGACTGTTCGGCGGCGCGGGAGCGTTCGTCTCCGCGGCGGCGGCGGCGTTCTCCCCCACGTTGCTCGCGCACGCCGGGCTCGCGACGACCGACACGTGCGCGGCGTTGTTCTTCGTGCTCACCACCGCGACGTTCTGGACGGCGCTCGAGCGCGCGACCTTGGTGCGTTGGTTGTTCGCCGGACTCGCGTTCGCGGGGCTCGCGCTCTCGAAGTTCTCGTTCCCGATCGTCGTGCCGGTGCTCGGTTTGCTCTTCGTGCTGCGCGTCGTCGAGAGCGAGCCGCTCGAACTCGCGATCGGAGCTCCGCGGCGTATTGCGTCGCGCGCGGGCAAGTTCGCGATCCTCGCCGCGCTCTGCGTCGGCGCCCTGCTGGTCGTGGGACTCGCGATCTGGACGCTGTACGGTTTCCGCTACTCGGTCTTCGCGCACCCGGCGCCCGGACGCGATCGATTGTTCGAGGAGTGGGAGCCGATGCTCGCGCAAGGCGGCGTGCTCGTCGGCGCGATCGAGTTCGCGCGGAGCTGGAAACTTCTCCCCGAGGCCTTCCTCTACGGCCTCAACTACGTCGTCTACCACGCGCAGACGCGCCCGTCGTTCCTGAACGGCGCGTTCAGTCAGACCGGCTTCGTCGGATTCTTTCCGTACGCGTTCGTCGCGAAGACCGAGTTGTCACTGCTCGCGTTGCTCGCGGCCGCGGCGTTCGCGTGGAAGCGCGACGTGCTCGCGAGCGGGAGCGCGTGGCGCCGCGTGCGTCCGTTCGCGCCCTGGCTCGCTCTGCTCGCCGTCTATTGGGCGTTCTCGCTGACCAGCAAGATCAACATCGGCCACCGTCACATCCTGCCGACGTATCCGGTGCTGTTCATCGGACTCGGCGCGTTGGGAGCGTGGCTCACCAGCGCGCGGAAACACATGATCGTGTTCGCGTTGCTGCTCGCGGGCGTGATCGAGAGTGCGTTCGCCTTCCCGAACTACCTCGCGTTCTTCAACGTCGCCGCGGGCGGCACGTCGAACGGTTGGAAGCACTTGGTCGACAGCTCCCTCGACTGGGGCCAGGACTTGCCGGCGGTGCGAGCGTGGCTCCAACGCAAGCGAGCGAACGGCGAACTCCGCGCGCCGCCGTACTTCGCGTACTTCGGCTCCGCGAGTCCGACGCGCTACAGGATCGACACCGTGCGCCTGCCGGGCTGGTCCGATCTCGACCTCGAGCTCCAGCGTTCGTTCGCCGAGCCGCGCGGCGGCACGTACTTGTTGAGCGCGACGTTGGTCCAAGGCATTTGCACCGCCGCGCCCGGTCCGTGGCTCCCGTTGTACGAGCAGGCGTATCGAGAAGCTCGTTCGCAAGCGACGCGCTACCTCGCCGCGCGCGCCGATCCCGACGCGCTCGCCACGTTGCTCGCCGAAGCACCGGAAGCCGCGTGGCAGAACGCGCTCGTCGGCTGGGACAACCTGCGCTTCGCGCGGTTGATGGCATACGTGCGCACGAAGGAGCCGATCGAGAACCTGTGCGGTTCGATCCTGGTCTTCGAACTGACCGACGCCGAGATCGCGAACGCGCTCGACGGGCCGCGATGACGGCGCGCGACACGAACGACGTCGTCTCGGATCAAGGCCCGCGCTTCAGGATGTCGAACGCCGTGCCGTTCGGGCGGACGACGCGGTCGGCGAGTTCGTAGTTGCGGCGCAGCGCGCGCAGCATCTCCGGCGGACACGGGTACTTGCCGGTCAAGATCTCCGGCGCGGTGAGCACGATGTCGTAGCGGCGCGAGCGGATCGCCGCGAAGAATGTCCGCGCGTCGAGCTTCCCGGTTCCCCACAGCAATCCGTAGAGGTACGGATCGTTGAGGTGCACGGTGCCGGGCAACGACGACGTGATGCTCGCGCTGAAGAAGTTGAGGATCAACGGTTGCGGCCCCGCGACGGCGGTGACGCGCGCGGCGATCTCCGCTGCGTCGGCGGCCGCGAGCGGCGTGATCTCCGACGTCGTGTACGAATACTGACCGCGCTCGGCGAGCGCGACCTCGGCGACCGACGCGACGACGAAGACGCCCGCGAACGCCGCGGCGGCGACGCGCGGCTTCGACGCCGCGATCCACTCCGGAACCCAACGCACGAGCACGAGCAGCGACGCGAACTCCCACTCGTTGAAGTAGTTGGCTCCCGCGCCCTTCTTGCCGACGGTCGCCATCAACACCGCGCCGGCGACCAGCGCATAGAGTCCGAACGGGTCGGCGCGCCACGCGTCGAGACCGCGCCGCTTCAACGCCCACGCGACCAACAACAAGGCGGCGACGAGGTTGAGCATCGCGACGGGCTGGATCAGCATCTCGAGCCACAACCCGCGGAAGACGTCGCCGTCGAGCGGATTCTGCGGCGCGACGAACACCGAGAACCAGAAGCCGCTCCCCCACTCGAAGAACGCGCCGGCGAGCAGCAGTCCGACGCTCACCGCGAACGTGATCCCGAACACCAACGCGAAGCGGAACGAGCGCAACAGGAAGAAGACCCCGCACGCAACGGCCGCCGCGAGGAACGATTGCTTGCACCAGAACGCCGTCGCGGCGATCAACGCGGACGCGACGATCCACGCGAGCCGGTCGCGCGCTCGATCGGCGACGACGACGGCCACCGCCGACAAGAGAATGCCGAGGAAGTCGTTCTTGAAGAGCGCGCCGTTGTTGATGACGACGCGCACGAGCACGTACGCGCCGCAAGCGAGCAACGCCAACGCCGGATCGCGTCCGCGCACTGCGAACAACAACGCGAGCAACAACCCGACACACGCGACGTCGACGACGCGTCCGGTGAAGAACGGATTCGTCGGGTGCGAGGGCAGCGCTGCGACGAGCTGGTAGTACAGCGGCGTGTACATCGACATCCAGAACGGCGGCTCGGCGTACACCTCGGGCGCGTACGGGTTCGCGTCGGTGCGCAGGAGTTCGAGCGTCGCGAGGCTCGGGCTCTCGAGCACGAGGTCGAGCGGATACTCGACCTGATCGCGCCACGTGTCGAGCGCTCGCGGGAAACCGAGCACGCACACGACGAGCGCCGCGAGCCAGAGAATCCCGCGCACGCGGCGGTCCGTCGCCGTCGACTCCATCGCGCCGCTCAAGGGCCCTTCTGCACGGCGGGCGACAGATCGCGCGGACCGATCACGCCCGGCGTCAACGCGACGGCGCGGCGGATCTCGTTCTCGAGCTCGCGCACGTTGCCCGGCCACGTCCAACGTTCGAGCAACACCATCGCCTCTTCCGTCACCTCGGCGGTGCGTCCCATCTCCTTCGCGACCTTGGTCAAGAAGAAGCGCACGAGGTGCCGCACGTCGCCCTTGCGGTCGCGCAACGGCGGCAACTGGATCGTGATCACGTTGAGGCGGAAGTAGAGGTCCTCACGGAACGTGTGGACCCTGGTCATCGTCTTCAGGTCCTTGTTGCTCGCCGCGACGATGCGCACGTCGACGTGGATGACCTTGTTCGAGCCGACCGGCCGCACTTCGCCTTCTTGGAGGACGCGCAGCAGCTTCGCCTGCATCGCGAGCGGCATGTCGCCGATCTCGTCGAGGAAGACCGTGCCGCCGTTCGCCGCGACGAAGTGGCCGTCGCGATCGACGACCGCGCCGGTGAACGAACCGCGCTTGTGGCCGAAGAGTTCGCTCTCGAGCAAATCGGCCGGCACCGCGGCGCAGTTCTCGGCGAGGAACGGTTTCGACTTGCGCGTGCCGTATTCGTGCAGCGCGCGAGCGACGAGCTCCTTGCCCGTGCCGGTCTCGCCCTGGATCAACACCGCGACTTCGCTCGGCGCGATCTTCTCGAGCAGCTCGAACACGCGACGCATCGGCGCCGAATCGCCGATCATCCCGAAGCGCCGCGGGATGCCGTCGGGGCTCGCCACCATCGGCACGTGCGCTTGCAGCAAACCGTCGAGCACCGGCCGCAGATCCTCGAGCACGCCGGCGGCGCGCGCTTCGTCGATCAGCTGCGCGAGACGTTCGCGGAATTCGTCGGCCAGACGGGATTGGGGCACGGGAGTTCTTCTAGGCGTCGTCGGCTTCGAGCCGGCGCAGCTTGGCGTATTGGAGGTAAAGCATCTTCTCGCCATGGAGCGTGAAACGCACGGTCGCTCTCGTGTTCGGGCCCGAGCCGGAAAGGGAGACCACGACGCCGCGGCCGAAGTGCTCGCTCTGGACCCATACGCCGGGCGACAAGCGTTCGAACGGATCGTCGTCGAGTTCCGCGACGACAGTCGGATCGCCGGTGAAGTCGTCCTCGGAGCCCAGGCCTTCGAGCAACTCGCTCGGGATCTCGCGCAGGAACCGCGACGGCTCGCACCACGCGGTCTCCCCGAAGTGACGGCGCACTTTCGCGAGCGTCAGAACCAGTCGCTCCTGCGCGCGCGTCATGCCGACGTAGAAGAGGCGGCGTTCCTCCTCGACGGCGAGGTCGGTGTCTTCGGCTTCCGAGAGAGCGCGCGAGTGCGGCAGCAGATTCTCCTCGAGGCCCGCGATGAACACCGCGGGGAACTCGAGGCCCTTCGCGGAGTGCAGCGTCATCATCGACACCTTCGCGACGCCGGCTTCGAAGCCGTCGACGTCGCTCACGAGCGCGATGTCCTGCAGGAAGCCGCGCACGCCGGCTTCGGGCTCGCGCTCGTCGTACGTCGCGGCGTTCGCGAGCAATTCCTCGACGTTCGCGGCGCGATCGACGTCGTCGCGTTCGGCTTGGGACTCGAGCCACTTCCAGTAGTCGGTCTCGCGGACCACCGCTTCGAGCGCGGCGTGCGCCGAGCCGCCGGCGAGCGGGCGCAGACGCTCGAAGATCGCGGCGAGGTCGGCGAGCGCCTTCTTGCCGGTGCCGCGGATCAGCTTGCGCACTTCCTCCGAATGGACCGCGGTCGCGAGCGGCAGACGTCGGTTCGCGCACCACTTCGCGAGCTCGTCCGCCGTCTTGTCGCCGATGCCGCGCGCCGGCGCACCCAGCGTGCGGCGACACGCTTCGTCGTCCGACGGATTGACGAGCACGCGCAACCACGCGACGAGATCCTTGATCTCGCGCCGTTGGAAGAACTCGGTTCCCGCGACGATCTGGTACGGAATCGACGCGAGGCGGAGCGCGCGTTCGATCGCGCGCTGCATGAAGTTCGCGCGGTAGAAGATCGCGATCTGGTCGTGCCGCAGTCCGTGTTCGACGAGGCCGCGGATCCGCGCCGCGATCTCGCGTGCTTCGTCGTCCTCGTCGCCGCACTCGATCGCTTGTACGAGCTCGCCGCCCTCGCGTTCGGACCAGAGATCCTTCTCCTTGCGTTGGCGGTTGTTGCGGATCACCCCTTGGGCCGCCTTCAGGATGTTCTGCGTCGAGCGGTAGTTCTGCTCGAGCCGCACCGTCGTCGTGTTGGGGAAGTCGCGCTCGAACTCGAGGATGTTGCGCACGTCGGCGCCGCGCCAGCCGTAGATCGACTGGTCGGGATCGCCGCACGCCGCGAGGTTCAGGTGGTGGCCCGCGAGGTGGCGCATCAACAAGTACTGGACGCGGTTGGTGTCCTGGTACTCGTCGACCATCACTTGGCGGAAGCGGCGCGCGTAGCCGTCGCGGACGCCGGGCTCGCGCTCGAAGACTTCGAGCACGCGCAGCAGCAAGTCGTCGAAGTCGAGCGCGTTCGACCGCCGCATCGTCTCCTCGTACTTCGCCGCGACCTTGGTGTAGACGTCGTGCTCGAGGTCGCCGGTGTCGGCGGCCTCGAAGCTCGCCTTGGCCTGGAAGTTCTTCTCGCGGCTGATCCACGAACCGATCGCGGAGGGCTTGAACGTCGTCGTGTCCCAACCGTCGCGCTCGAGGATCTCCTTGATCACGCGGTTGCGGTCGTCCGTGTCGTAGATCGAGAAGTCGCGCGTGAAGCCGTCGAGCACCGCGATGTCGCGCCGCAGGATCCGCGCGCACATCGAGTGGAACGTCGAGATCCACAGCGCGCGCGCATCGACCGGCGAGCCCGATTCGGCGAACAGGCGCTGGACGCGCTCGCGCATCTCGCCCGCCGCCTTGTTGGTGAACGTGATCGCGAGGATCTCGTCGGGGCGCAGGCCGCGTTCGCGCACCAGGTAGGCGATGCGCCGCGTGATCACGCGCGTCTTGCCGGAACCGGCGCCGGCGAGGATCAAGAGCGGCCCGTTCTCGTGCAGCACCGCCTGACGTTGGGGCGCGTTGAGGTCCGCGAACCAGTCCGTCGCGGGCGGCGTAACGTGCTCAGGTTGCGGCTCCGCGAAGAGGCCCGGATCGTTTCGCCGAGGTCGGGAAGAAGCACTCATCGTCGACGTCTGAACGACGCAGTCTATCCGCTCGACGCGCGGGCCCGACCCTCGAAAAAAGGTCCGCACGCGCGACGGAACGCGGGCGCGACGACGCACGTCTCCACATCGCAGCGAACGACGCTCGACGACCTCGAACTCGCTCCGCCGCGCTCGCTCGCGTTGTGCCCCTTCTCCCCCAAAGCTACGATTCCAAGGCGATGAATGCTTCTTCTCCGCGCGCTCGAACGAAGCCGCTCGCGAGGTCCTTCACCACGTTGGCCGCGGCGCTCGTCCTCTCGTTCACGAGCGCTTGCGAGTCGAAGCACGAGCCCGCGCGGCCCTCGATCCTGTTGATCTCGATCGACTCGCTGCGCCCCGATCACCTCGGCTGCTACGGCTACCGCGCGCCGACCAGTCCGACGATCGACGCGGTCGCGAAGGAAGGCTTGCGCTTCCAGACAGCGGTGTCGACGACGTCGTGGACGCTGCCTTCGCACGCGGCGATGTTCACCGGGCTCTACGACTCGGCGCACGGCCTCGTCGACAACGGACTCGCGCTCGCGCCGTCGCATCGCACGCTCGCCGAGATCCTGAAGGACGCCGGCTACCAGACCGCGGGGTTCTTCGGCGGGCCGTACCTGCATCCGACGTACGGACTCGGCCAAGGCTTCGATCACTACCAGAGCTGCATGACGGTGCTCGCCGACGACCTCGACGCGACCAAGGTGCGCGAGAGTTCGCGCGCCGACGAAGGCGCGTCGCACCACGACATCACCAGTCCGCGCACGGTCGAGGAAGTCGACAAGTGGGCGAAGACCGCGGACGCGCGGCCGTTCTTCGCGTTCGTGCACTTCTGGGATGTCCACTACGACTACCTCCCCCATCCCGGGATCATCGAGCTCTTCGATCGTGACTACGCGGGCTCGCTCGCCCCCGCTAGCTACATGCAGAACCCGACGATCGGCCCGTCGATGGCGCCGCGCGATTTGCAGCACGTCCTCGCGCTCTACGACAACGAGATCCGTTTCGTCGACGATCACATCGCGAAGGTGCTCGCGACGCTCGAGGCCAAGGCCGGCGGCAAGGACAAGCTCCTGGTCGTGATCACCGCCGACCACGGCGAGGAGTTCTTCGAGCACGGCAACAAGGGCCACCAGAAGACGCTCTTCGACGAAGTCGTGAAGGTGCCGATGGTGATGCGTTGGCCCGGACATCTCGACGCGAACCGCGTCGTCGACGAGCAAGTGCGCTTGATCGATCTGCTGCCGACGCTCGCCGGCACCACGGGAGCGAAAGTGCCGACGTATGTGCAGGGGCGCGATCTGTTCCCGCTGGTCGACGACGGTTCGGTGCCGACGGCGCCGGCGTTGCTCGAGCTGCACGTGATGAATCCCTGTCGCGCCCTCCGCACCGACACGTTCAAGGCGTTCATCTCCGATCAAGGGCGGACCATCGCGGGCTGCAAGCTCGACAGCGATCCGGGCGAGCGCACGCCGCTGCCGGCGAATGACCCCGAGACGATGAAGGCCATCGTGGCTCTGAAGAATCTGTCCCAGGAATCCCACGCGATCAACACCGACCTCGGCGGACGTCCCGTACCGGTCGACACGAGCCCGGAAATGCAGGAATGGCTCCGAAAGCTCGGATACGGCGACAACCGCAAGTAGCCGCGAGCGCGCTCGGGCTCTGCGCCGCACTTCTCGCCGCGTGCTCGTCCGACGACGAGCCCGCGCCGAAGACGGGTAAGCCGTCGATCCTCTTCGTCTCGATCGATTCGCTGCGCGCGGATCACGTGCACTGCTACGGCTATCCGAAGGAGACGAGCCCGACGCTGGACGCGCTCGCCGCGGAAGGCGTGCGCTGCGCGAACGCGGTGTCGACGACGTCGTGGACGTTGCCGTCGCACGCGGCGATGTTCACCGGGCTCTACGATTCAGCGCACGGCGTGATCGACAACGGTCTCGCGCTCGCGGAGAAGCACACGACGCTCGCCGAGACGCTGAAAGCCGTCGGCTACCAGACCGCGGGTTTCTTCGGCGGGCCGTACCTGCACCCGATCTTCGGGTTGAGCCAGGGCTTCGACGTCTACGAGAGCTGCATGACGACGGTGCCCGCGGACATCGACGCGATGGAGCTGCGGCGCGAAGTCACGCAGTCGGTCAGCCCGACGCACTCCGACGTCACCAGCCCGCGCACGCTCGAACGCGTCACGAAGTGGAGCGAACGCGCCGACGCTCGCCCCTTCTTCGCCTTCGTGCACCTGTGGGACGTCCACTACGACTACATCCCGCCGAAGGAGTACGTCGATCGCTTCGATCCCGACTACACCGGCACGCTCGACGGGCACGACTACATGTCGAACCCCGCGATCCATCCCGGGATGGATGCGCGCGATCTGCAGCACCTGCTCGCGCTCTACGACGGCGAGATCCGCTTCACCGACGAGCATTTGGCCAAGATCATCGACGTGCTGCGCCGCAAGGCCGGCAGCGCCGAGAACCTGATGGTCGTCGTCGTCGCCGACCACGGCGACGAGTTCTTCGACCACGGTCTGCGCGGGCACGCGATCACGCTCTACGAAGAGGTCGTGCACGTGCCGCTGATCTTCAGTTGGCCGGGCCATGTGCTCGCCGGCCGCACGATCGATCAACAGGTGCGCACGATCGATCTCTTCCCGACGCTCGCGTCGATCGGCGGCGCGGAGGTTCCGAAACAGGTGCAGGGCCGCAACCTCGCGCCGTACTTCAATGGGAACGAGCCGTTGCCGACCGAGCCCGCGATGCTCGAGCTCTTCATGGCGCGCCTCGATTTCCGCGCGTTGCGCACCGAAACGTTGAAGGTGATCACCAGCGAATCGCTCGGCGACATCGGCGGCTACCGCCTCGACCGCGATCCGCGCGAGACCAAGGTGATCGGCACCGAGTGGCCGAACATGAAGAAGGCGCTCCTGCGGCTCGACGACCTCGCGCGGCAATCGACCGAACTGCGTGAAACCCTCGGCGCCGATCCGACCGAAGCGACCGTGCAACCGTGGCTTCAGGATCGATTGAAGTCCCTGGGGTATTGAGCCCGCGCTCCCGAGCGCTCCACGCGGCCGTCGTCGCGTTCGCGTTCGTCGCCCTCGCGTTCTGGAGTTGGGGCAAGTGGCCCGACGTGCTCGTCGATTTCGGGCGCGAGTGTTACGCGCCGTGGCGGCTCGCGGAGGGCGATGTGCTCTACCGCGACCTCGCGTGGTTCAACGGGCCGCTGTCGCCGTACTTCAACGCACTCGCGTTCGAGATCGGCGGAGCGAGCTTGCGCACGCTCTTCGTCGTCAATCTCGCGGTGCTCGCGGTGCTCACGGTCCTCGTGTGGCGACTGATCGCGCGCCTCGCCGATCCCGTCGCGGCGAGTGCGGCGTGCGTGGTCGTCCTCGCGCTCTGCGGCTTCGGCCAACTCGTCGGCGTCGGCAACTACAACTTCGTCGCGCCGTATTCGCACGAAGCGACGCACGGGCTCGTCTTGACGTTGCTCGCGCTCGAGTGCTTCGAGTGCGCGCGTGAGCGACGATCCCTCGCGCTCCATGTACTCGGCGGACTGTGCGTTGGGCTCGCGTGGTTGACCAAGGTGGAGATGGCGCTTGCGGCGACCGTCGTCGCGGTCGTGCGGCTCGCGCTCGAACGGCGCGCGGCGCCGGTGTTCGTCGCGAGCCTCGCGGCGTGCGTGCCGACGTTGGTCGCGACGGTGTGGCTCGGCGCGGCGCTGACGTGGAGCGAAGCGTGGTTCGGCGCGACGAGCGCATGGCGCGGGCTCGTCCCGGGCGACGCAGCGGAACTCGCGTTCTATCGCAGCGGAATGGGGCTCGATCAGCCCGAGGAGAATGCGATCGCGTTGCTGACGGCGGCGGGTGCTTGGCTCGCAGCGGGCGTGTTCGTCGTGATCGCCGGCCTCGGGCTGCGCAACACGCCGATCGCTCGAGGCGCGGCAGCTTGGATCGCCGCGACGGCGACGGCCATCGCTCTCTGGTTCGCGAGCGGCTCGATCCATTGGCTCGGCGCCGCGCGGCCGTTGCCGCTCGCGCTCGCGGCGCTCCTAATCGTTTCGTGCTTCGCGCTGCGCGATCCCGCGAAACAAGAGCGAGCCGCGTCGCGTATCGCGTTCGCCTCATTCGCGTTCGTGCTGCTGCTCAAGATGATCCTCAACGCGCGCGTGCAGCACTACGGCTTCGCGCTCGCGTTGCCGGCGATCGCGTTGGTCGTCGCGTGGACCGTTCACGATCTCCCCGCGTTCGTCGCGCGGCGCGGCGGTTCCGCCTCGATCGCACGCTCATTCGCGCTCGGTCTGCTCGCGCTCGTCGTCGCGGCGCACCTCGAGATCTCGAACGCGCGCTTCGCGAAGAAGACCGTCGCCGTCGGCGAAGGCGCGGATCGATTCCTCGCCGACGTCCGCGGCGAGTACCTGAACCAAGCGCTCGCCGTGCTCGCGAAGGACGATCCGAAGTCGACACTCGCGGTCTTCCCCGAAGGCGTGATGGCAAACTTCCTGCTGCGTCGCCGCAACCCGACGCCGTTCGTCAACTTCATGCCGCCCGAGCTGCTGCTCTTCGGCGAAGCGAAGATCGTCGACGCCTTCCGCGCGGCGCCGCCGGATCGCGTGCTGCTCGTGCACAAGGACACCAGCGAGTACGGCTTCGCACTGTTCGGCGCCGACTACGGGCGCGAGCTCGCGACGTGGATCTCCGCGAACTATCGGCCGCTGGGCGGCCCGTTCGGCGATCCGCCGTTGACGCCGAGCGCGCGCTTCGGCGTGCAGATCCTCACGCGTTAGTTCGGCGTCGAGCGAAGAGACCCGCGCGGCCGCTCTGCTCGACCGTCGCGAGCGTCTCGAAGTCCGGCAGCGCAACGCTGAGCTCGCCGCGCTCCAAGCAATAGCGGAGCGGCGGCTTCTCGCCCGTTCGATCGACGGTGAACGTCGAGAAGATCAGATGTCCGTCGGGCGCGACGAGCTTCGCGAAGTCGGCGAAGAGCGTGCGCTCGAGGAAATCGACCGCGACGACGAGATCGAACGGCTTGCGGCGAAAATCGAGCGGCGCGCCGGTCGCGAGGTCGAGCTCGCGCGTCGCGACCAACAAGCCCTTCGACGACGCGCGCTTGCGCAACAGCTCGAGCGCGACCGGACTGACGTCCCACGCCTCGACCAACCAACCGCGGCGCGCGAGATCGAGCGCATGGCGCCCGCTCCCGGCGGCGAGGTCGAGCGCGCTCGCGCCTTGCGCCTCGGTCGGCTGCGCCAGGCGCAAGAGCGACCGCAACACGAATTCGTCCGGCGGTTCCGGTGCGCGATTCCACGCCGCTTCGTACTTCGCGTTCCAACGCTCGCGATCGCCGTGTGCCACGGCTTGCTAGCATACGAACCCGATGACGACCGCGACGCGCCGGCTCGAGCTCCTGCTCGCCCTCGTCTTGGTTGGTTGGCTCGCGTTCGCGGTTCGCGACGTGCCGGGGCTCGCGCATCCGTACGCGCCGGCGGGCAACGGCGACGCGCGTTGGTTCTCGGTCGACGCCGACGGGCTCTACCACATGCGGCGTGTCGCGCGCGCGATCGACGAGGGTTCGGTCGCCGAGCGCGATCCGTATCTCAACTTCCCCGACGGCGCCGCGATTCCGTGGCCGCCGTACTACGACGCGTTGCTCGCAAGAGTACTCGGGCCGTTCGCGCCGAGCGACGCGAACGCGCGGCGCGAGTTCCTAGAGCACGCGGTCGCGACCGCGCCGCTCGTGTTCGCCGTGTTGACGACGTTGCTGGTCGCGCTGATCGCGTGGCGCGTCGCGGGAACCGGCGCGGCGTTGGTCGCGGGAGCGTGCTACGCCCTCTCGCGCGCGGCGGTCAATTATCAGTTGCTCGGCAACGGCGATCACCACGCGGCGGTCACGTTCTGCTTCGCGGCGTTGCTCGGCGTGTTGACGTTCGCGCCGCGCGCGAAGGCGCTCGAGTCGCCGGGACGCGGCGCGCTCTGCGGCGTCGTCGCGGGAGCGCTCGCCGGCTTCGCGGTCGGCGTGTGGGTCGCGAGCTTCGTCTTCGTGCTCTATGCGCAACTCACCTTCGGTTGGTTGATGGTGCGACGTTCGAAGGAGCGGCTCGCGGGAGTCGGCGCGTTCTCGCTGGCGTTCCATCTCACGGCGCTCGCGGTGCTCTTGCCCGCGGTCTTGTCGAGCCCGTGGCGCGCCGAGTTTCCGTGGATGGTCGTCAACCTCTCGAACTTCCACGTCGTCGAGCTTGGCGTTGGAGCCGCGATCTCGCTGCCGATCGTCGCCGCGCACTCGGGCCCGTTCGCTCTCGAACGTCCGGCCGCGCGCGCTTATCCGTGGGTCGTTGCGATGCTCTTGACCGCTGCGGGCGTTGCGCTTGCACTCCTCGACGTCGGACCGGCCGCCGGCATCCGCGAGGGTTTCGAGTGGGTTTCGCGCACGAACTCATTCATGGACGTCGTCCGCGAATCGGCGCCGTTGATCGGCGAGCGCGCGGAGCCGGGAGCGTTGTTCTTCGCTCTTGGCTACGCAGTTCCGGTGGTCGTGATCGCGTGGATCGCGATCGCGTGGCGCGCGTTCCGGCGTGGTCAGCACGAGCTGCTTGCGTGGGCGATCGTGATTCCGCCGATGGCGATCCAAGCGCTGCAACAACGACGCTTCGCGGAGATCTTCTCGGTGCCGCTCGCGTTCGCGCTCGCCGTCGGAGCGGTGTGGCTCGTCGCACGACTGCGCGAACGAAGCGCGAGCTTCGCCAGGATTCCGCGCGTCGCGTGGGGCGTGGTAGGTCTCGGCCTCGTCGCCGCCGCGCAGGCACAGACCATCGATCGCTACTTCGGAGCACTCGACCCGAAGGCCAACTTCGCCGTCGGCACGCAGAACGATCACTACGTCGGCGAGCGCATGCTGTGCGAGTGGATCCGCGAGCACACTTCGCCCGGCGACTGGTGCGTGCTCGCGCACTGGGATCGCGGTCACATGATCGAGTGGGCCGCCGATCGCCCGACTGTCGCGACCAACTTCGGCAGTTATGTCGGTCGCGACAGTTATTGCGACCCGGCACGGTTCTTCATGGCCGAGGACTCAGCGGAGGCCGAAGCCATTCTCGATCGCCGTCGGGCCCGTTTCGTCGTGGTCACCGCCGCGCTCGCATCGAGCGCCAAGACGCTCGAAGGCACGGCGAAGCTCCCAGCCGAGAACTGCGATTCCGATTTCGCGCATGACGACGAACGCGCCAGAGCGAGCTGGCTGACGCGCGTCGGTGGGCAATTGATCGGTGACGGCGCTCCGCGCAGCCTCTCGCTCCAGCCGATCGGCGACTCCCTCAGCTTCCTGCGCCTCGTTCACACGTCTCCCTACCGCGACACTCGTTTCTCCGATCCGCGCACGGGCCGCGCCGTGCCGGTCGGTTCGATCTGGGAGTGCGTCCGCGGTGCGAACGTCGAAGCGAACGGGCCCCCGCAGAAGAGGTTCGAGGTCACGTTGGAACTCGACTACCCCGGCCGCGACTTCCCGCTCGTCTTCCGAACGAGCGCGACCGTCGACGAGCACGGCGTCGCTCGCGTGCGCGTGCCGTACGCCACCGATCGGCCCAACGGCGACGGCGTCGCGCGCGGCGCGTTGAAGTGGCGTATCGGAAGCGAGAGCGGTGAGGTCGCTATCCCAGAGAGCGCCGTCCTCGCCGGTTCGACCTTGCGCGTGCGCTGAGCGCAGCGCGGAATCACTGCCATGGAGGCGAGCCGTGGCGACGTGCGCGACAAGTGGCGGGACGCCGACGTCGCGAAGCGCTACGCGGGAGGGCGATTCGCCTCGGCGCGAGCGCGCGATCGCGATCCGAAACTCGTCGCGGCGTTGCTCGCACTCGCGACGCCGAAACCGACGAGCGTGCTCGACGTTCCGTGCGGGACGGGACGACTCTTCGAGACGCTCGACGCGCACGCCGGGAAGATCGTCGGCCTCGATGCGTCACGCGACATGTTGCTCCACGCGCGCGAAGCCAGTCGAGCGGTCGTTCACGGCGACGCGTTGCATCTGCCGCTGCGCGACGGCGCCTTCGACGCGGTCGTGTGTTGCCGCCTCGCGCACCACTTGCATCGCTCCGACGATCTGACGCGCCTCTGCTTCGAACTTGCGCGTGTCTCGCGGCGTTGGGTGATCCTTTCGTTCTGGGATTCCGCGTCGCTGCCGGCGTGGCGCACACGCGTGGGACTCAAACGCGACGAGGGAGCGCGCGGTCGCCTCGCGCGCTCGCGGCGCGAGATCGCGCAACACCTCGAGTCCGCGGGCCTCGAGCCGCGCGTCTTCCGCTCGGCGTTGCGCTTCGTCTCGCAACAGACGTTCGTCCTCGCGGAGAAGCGATGAGCTCCGTCCTCGACACGCCGTTCGGCCGCGTGCGCGCGCAGTGCGATGACGCGGAGCAGCTCGCCGAACTCGTGCCGACGCTCTTTGAAGCCTTCGCCGCTCCCGGCCGTTACGCGCGCGAGATCCGTCTCGGCGCGACGCCGGCTTGGTTCAAGGGCAGCGCGCTCCGCGGCCGCGCGCGCTTGCGGCACGGCTTGCGCGCGCGAATCCTGCGGCGCTCGATTCCGCGCGAGAACGAGTACCGAGCGCTCGTCTGGCTGCGCGAGCGACTCTTCCAAGCTCCGCGTCCGTTGGTCGCCGGAGCGCTCGAACGCTGGGGCTTTCCGACGTACCAGTTCCTGGTCACCGAGCTCGTGCCGAACGCGCGCGCTCTCGACGTCGCGCTCGCGGCGGCGAAGGACGAAGACCGAACTCGCTGGCTCGCCGAGTTGGCGCGCGAAACGGCGCGCATGCACGCGCTGCATTTCGTCCACCGCGATCTCTTCACGCGCAACGTCTTGGTCGCAAAGGGCGGCGGACGCGAGCTGTGGTTCATCGACTGCTGGCGCGGCGGCGACGCGTTGCCCGGACGCGACGCGGCGTGGGACCTCGGCTGCTTGATGCTCGACGGCGCGACGTTCTTCCGCGTCGACGAGCAACGCGCGTTCTTCGAAGAGTACTTCGCCGAGTGCGCGCGACAACGTCGCACGGTCGATCGAACTCGCTTGCTCGAACGCGCCGGCCGAGCGCGAGCCAATCAACTCGCTCGCGTGCGCCGCGAGCACGGACGTTGGCGCTACGAAACTCCGCCGGCGCCCGAGTGGGACGCACGCGCGTTCACTGGCTGAACGGGCTCTCGCGGTCGGGCACGAGCGCGACCAACTTCTCGCGCACCGCGGCGTGGCGTTCCTTCGGCAAGTCGCTCGAGATCCAGACGCCGAAGAGTTTCCAACGGAGGTGGTCGCCGGTCAGGCGCCACTCCTCGAGCTCGCCGAAACGCCGCGCGTGCCAACCGCGTTGCACGCCGCTCGAACCGAACTTCGAGTCCTGGAAACCGGGGCTCAACCAGAGCACGTAGAAGCCGAGCGCGAGGTCCAGTCCAAGCGGCACGCGCGGCAACTCTCTCGCGAACGCGAGCAGCACCGCGGCCGCGACGGCGTAGCTCGCGACCAACGCGATGCGCACGGCGCGCCGTCGAGCGACCTGCACTTCGACCGTTCCGACCACGCCGCGATTGCGCGCGACCCACACCGACAGAACGAGCGCGGCGACGCCGAGCAGCGGCGCCAAGCCCCACAGAACGCGTTCGACGACGATCGGAGACAGCTCGGGCGAGGGCATGGACCCGAGAGTCTAACGGCGCCCGCCGCCGGATTCCCGCTCGACGCTTCAGCCCTCGCCCCCCGGCGCTCCGAAACAGGGAGCCCCCATGCCCCCCACCGATCATCCCTTCGCGTCGAACGCGACGTCGGCCGAAGTCTGGTTGCTCACCGCTCTCGGCGAACAGGTCGACGGCGGCGCCGTCGAGCTGCCGGTGATGCCGGAAGCCGCGGCGCAGATCCTCGACCTCGTCAACGATCCGGCGGCGGACGCAAAGAAGCTCGCGACGATCCTGCAGCGCGATCCGTCGCTCGCCGGCCACGTGCTGCGCGTCGCCAACTCGACCGCGTTCGCGCCGCGCGAGCCGATCGTGTCGTTGCAGCAAGCGATCTCGCGCCTCGGCTTCAACAACTTGCGTCAGATCTCGACCGCAGTCGCGGTGAAGTCGAAGGTGTTCAACGTGCGCGGCTTCGAGGATCTCCTGCGCGAGATCTGGTTCCACTCGGCGACCGCCGGAGCGTACGCGAAGGAGATCGCGCGCATCCGCCGCCACAACGTCGAAGGCGCGTTCCTGTGCGGGCTCCTGCACGACGTCGGCAAACCGATCGTCCTCCAATCCGCCGTCGACCTCGTCGCGGCGAAGGGTGAGCGCGTCGAGCGCCTCGTAGTCGAAGCCGCGATGGACGCGTTGCACGGACGCGTCGGCGGTTTGCTCGTCAAGAAGTGGAAGCTCCCGGCCTTCATGGTGAGCGTGATGCTCCACCACCACGATCCCTCCGGCGCGGAAGAACACGTCGAGGACGCGCGCATCGCGTGCCTCGCCGATCAACTCGCGTACTGGGCGAAGGACGGCGTGCCGGAGCGCGCCGAGGAACTGCGCCGCCATCCGGTGGTCGCCGCGCTCAACCTCTACGCCGAGGATTGGCAGGCGTTGGTCGACGCGCGCGAGCGGGTGATCCAAGTCGCGGAGGCGTACGCATGAGCTCCTCGACGCCGCGCTTCGACCTCGTCGTCATCGGTTCCGGACCCGGCGGTCAGAAGGCCGCGGTCCAAGGCGCGAAGCTCGGCAAGACCGTTCTTCTCGTCGAACGCGACACCGCGGTCGGCGGCGAATGCGTGCACCGCGGCACGATCCCGTCGAAGTCGCTGCGAGAGAGCGCGGTCTCTTGCCTGCGCGCTCGTCAGCTCGGCCTGGTCGGCGACCGCGACGACGGCGCGCGGACGATCGAAACGGCGAGCTTGATGAAGCGCCAGGAGTTCGTCACCGCCGCGCACGAGACGTACATCTCGCGCCAACTCGAACGCAACGCGATCACGGTGTGGCGCGGCCACGCGCGCTTCGTGTCGCCGTGGGAACTCGAAGTCGCGTCGGTCGACGGCTCGACGCGTCGCGCGCTCGGGAGCGTGATCGTCGTCGCCACCGGCTCGCGTCCGCGCACGCCGCCGAACGTGCCGATCGACCACGAGAGCGTGCTCGACTCCGATTCGATCCTCTCGATGATCTACGTGCCGGGGTCGCTCGTCGTGCTCGGCTCGGGCGTGATCGCGTGCGAGTACGCGTCGATCTTCGCCGCGCTCGGCACGAAGGTGACGTTGATCGACAGGGCGCCGCGGCCGCTCGCGTTCATGGAGCCCGAGCTGACCGCGCGTTTCGTCGCGTGGTTCGAGCGCCACGGCGGCCGTTACGTGCCGGGACGCCAAGTGAAGACGGTCGAGTGGGACGGCGTCGCGACGGTGACGACGGTGCTCGACGACGGGGAAAAGCTCGAGAGCGACAAACTCCTGTGCGCGCTCGGCCGCCTCGCGAACCTGCGCGGCCTCGACGTCGAAGCGGCGGGCCTGAAGGCGACCGACCGCGGCTACCTGAAGGTCGACGAACATTGCCGCACCGACGTGCCGCACATCTATGCGGTCGGCGACGTGATCGGACCGCCCGCGCTCGCCGCGACGTCGATGGAGCAAGGCCGTCGCGCCGCGCGGCATGCGTTCGGACTCTCGACCGACGCGGTCACCGCGACGACGCCGATCGGCATCTACACGATTCCGGAGATGGCGTCGGTCGGCCTCGGCGAAGCGCAGGCGAAGGAGAAGCACGGCGCGGTGCTCGTCGGCTCGGCGAAGTACGAAGAGCTCGCGCGCGGCCAGATCAATGGCGACCGCGACGGGCTCTTGAAGTTGGTGGCGAGCGCCGACGGGAAACAGATCCTCGGCGCGCACGTGATCGGCGAGAGCGCCTCCGAACTCGTCCACGTCGCGCAGATGGCGATGGTGGCGAACCTCCCGGTCGAGACGTTCGTCGAGCAGATCTTCAACTTCCCGACGCTGGCCGAGGCTTACCGCGTCGCGGCATTCGAGATCCTGGCGAAGCTGGCGAGCACGCGCGCCGATTCGACGCCCGTCGTCGTTCCGTCGACGAAGTGACGCCGCGCCTCACGGCCCGACCGTGAACTGCAGCGCGTCGGACGTCGAGCTCCCGCCCGGCGACACGACATCGCGGTACCAGAACTGCGCGCACACGGTCTGGCTCGGGACCAAGCTCGCGTCGACGCCGCTCCGGATCCACGCGTTGAAGTCGAACGTCAACACGCCCGAGCAATCGTTCGGCGGCGGATTGCCTCCGGAGTTCTGCAGAGGTGTGCGGCGGATCTTCCACGCAGCGACGCACAGCGTGCCGAACGGATTGACCAAAGCCTGACGATCGGTGCCGTAGAACATCAGCCCGAACTTCTGGTTGAGCACGCCGTCGGCGCGGATCGTGAACGGCGACGAGTTCGACACGCTCGGGCTTCCGCTCGACGAAACGAGCGCGTAGCAGCCCTGCGAGTTCAACTTCGCCGTGCAGTACGCGGTCGGCGGCGTGAGACGCGCGCTGTAGATGCGCGCGACGCCGTTGGTGGTGTGGAAAGTCGCATCGCCGTAGCGCACGGTTGCGACGTCGGCGTAGCCGTCGTGATCGAAGTCGCCCGCGGCGTCCACCGCGCCGAGTTGGCCGATGACGACGAGGCCGGGGATCTCGAGCAACTCGCTCCAGTCCGCTCCGGAATGGACCCACGCCGTGCCGCCGACCGCGCCGAGCCGCGCGCCGACGATCAAGTCCGGCGTGCCGTCGAGATCGACGTCGCCGGCGTCGCTCAGCGCGAAACCGAACGCCGACGACAAGCTCGGCCCGGTGAACATGTGCAGCAGCGCGCCACTCCCGCCGGAGTAGACGTACGCGTACCCCGGCTGGAACGAAGACGATTCGAACGGCTCGCCGATCGCGAGGTCGCCGTGTCCGTCGCCGTCGATGTCGCCGAGTCCGGTGATGCACGCGCCGAAGCCGCCGTTCATGTGCGGCGCGATCAACGTCCGCAGCACCGCGCCGGTCGCGCCCGACCAGAGGCGGACGTACGGCGCCTTGTGGCCGCCCCAGTCGATGCACACCGCGGTGCCCGCGAGGTCGTCGACTCCGTCGCCGTCGACATCGCCGAGCCACGTCACCGCGCCGCCGAGGTTGTCGCTCGCGACGTCGCCCCAGAACGAGTGCAGCACGCTGCCGTCGAGGCCGGAGTAGACGCGGACGAGCCCCTGATTGCCGAACGCTCCCGCACTCTCCGAAGCGAGCGCGCCGACCGCGAAGTCGGCGTGGCCGTCGCCGTTGATGTCGCCGATGCGACTGAGTGCACTGCCAAGCCTCTCGACGTTTTCGGTGCCGCTGACGCCGCCGGTCAACGTGTAGAGCGCCGACCCGTCGCGCCCCGAGAACACTCGCACGATTCCTGGGACCGGTCCGTCTGACGCAACCAGCAGATCGGGCCGACCGTCGGCATCGACGTCGCCGGCGAAGGCGATCGCCGAACCGAAGCGCTCGAGCGCCGCCGCGCCGAAGAATTGGAAGAGCACCGCGCCGGTCGCGCCCGATTGGATCGCGGCCTGACCCGCGAGCCAACCGGCGGCCGTGGTCGCGGTCCCGTCGCCCATCGCGACGTCGGGCACGCCGTCCTGATCGACGTCGAAGCCGGCGGCGAGGTCGTAGCCGTAGTCGCCGTTGGTCGTCGGCGCGGGGATCGACTTCAGCAGAGTTTGCGCGTGCGACGCGCTCGCGAGCGAAACCAGAGCGACCCACCCGAGCCACCGAGTTCGATTGCGTTCCATTGCGACCTCCAGCGTTGTCGACGCGAGGCTAGATCGATCGCGCGAAGCCGGATAGGTGGCCGTCGTGCGCAGTCGGGGCGAGCGGACTGCGCGGAAGTTCGCTCAACGCTCGATCCCGCGGAACTTCCCGTCGGGTGCGAGCGTTTCGAGCGGCTAGGACAAGCGACGGCGAGGGATGGTGAGTCGGGAGCTACTCCACGCTCATGAATTGGCGCGCTCCGCGGCGTGCTTCGGCGTCACTTCGATTCGTCGGGCTCGACGAATTCGATGATGTAGAGCGAGGTCGCCGGCGAGTCGGCATCGTCGACCCTGACCACGCCGTACCTCGGGCCGGGGAAGAACGCGGCCTGGAGCGAGTGTTGGAAGTCCCGAGACAGTTCGACCGCGCATCGCTCGAACAGCGCGCGAGCTGCGGCGGAGCCGAACACCCACATCACGTTGCAAGGCGTCGGCAGGCACACGAGCGCAACGAGATCCAGCCGACTCGGGCGCGTCGCAAGCGGAGCCCGAGCATCGTCGATCTCCTCGTCACCGAAGTGCCCCACTCCCACGACGCGATACGTTCGGTCCGTCGGAAAGGCATGGAGCTTTTCCGCGGGCACGTCCGGCATCGCAAGGCAGCTGCTGGCCGACAAGACCCACGCCAAGGCGAGAGCGAGTACCAGCGGCCGGATCACCGTCACCATTCGTTGGTAAGTTGGATCGCGTCGAGCGAACGAAGACAGGATGCGGAACATGCTCGGGAGCCTCGCGTCATATTCGCGCTCGCGCCGCAGCGCGCAAGGGAACGCCGCTCACGCGTCCGGGAAGAACTTGGCGAGTCGTTCGCGCAGGCCGGGGAGCTCACGGAAGTTGTCGGGGCGTCCCTCCACCTCGAAGGTGCGGACGCCTTCGAGCAGCGTCTTGTGCGCCAGGTCGCGCCGCTCGGCGACGAGCAGCAGATCCGCGGCCTGGTCGAAGTGCCAACGATCGGCGAGCAGGAGCTCGGCGGCGCCTTCGAAGGTCGAAGCGCGCTCGAGGAACGCGAGTCCGGCCGAGCGCAAGTCGAACAGGAACTCCGACGCGACCTGCGCGTCCTGCGGCGTGTTCGTCAGGCGACGTCGCTTGATGCCGTCGACGCGCCAGCCTGGAATGCGCCAATCGTTGAGGCCGACGATCACGTCGGACGACGCGTCGACGCCCCACGTCGCGCGGTACCACTTCGCGTACGCGGCGGAGCTCACGGTCCAGCCGCTGTGGAACTCGCAGACGTCCTCCTTGTTCCAACGGTCGGTCGAGAACTCGACGAGCTGTCGGAAGCCTCCGACCGTTCGTGTGAAGCTCGGGCGCGAGCGTGCGAAGCGAAAGCCGAGTTCCGCGAGCGCCGGCGCGACGTGCTCCTCGAGCCGCGCTACGAGCAGTTCCTTGGACTTCATGCGTCGCGCGTCGGCGAGGGACTCGGATCGGAATGACTCGACGCGAGCAGCGCCGAGCGCGCGTCGCTCGCCAACTTCGCGTAGCGCGGCGGCGTGCGGCGGATCAGTTCGACCTCGCGTTCCGTGAGCTCGCGCTTCACCACCGCCGGCACGCCGACCACCAACGAACGCGGCGGGATCTGCATGCCTTCGCGCACGATCGCTCCGGCGGCGACGAGCGATCCGGCGCCGACTCGCGCTCCGTCGAGGATGCGCGCGCCGATGCCAATGAGGCAATCGTCCTCGACGATCGCGCCGTGCACCGTCGCTTGATGGCCGATCGAAACGCGCGCGCCGACGAGCACCGGGAATTCGCCGAGGGTTCCGTGCAACACCGCGCCGTCCTGGACGTTCGAGTCCGCGCCGACGCGGATCGAGTGCACGTCGCCGCGCAACACCGCGCCGTACCAGATCGAGACGCGATCCCCGAGCTCGACGTCGCCGATCACCACCGCGGTCGGCGCGAGGAACACGCGCTCGCCGAAACGCGGCGCGACGCCGCCGTGCGGAGCGACGATCGCGCTCATCCGTCCTTCTTCTTTTTCTTCTTCTTGTCGCCGCCGAGCAAGTCGTCGAGTCCCTTGCCGAGCGCGCGTCCCGCCGCGTCCTCGAGCACCTTCTTCAGGAAGCTGTCGGCGATGCGGATCTTCGGCTTGGCGGAATTGCCGCGGATCTCGATCGGGATCTTGGTGTCGGGCTCGAGGAAACTCGCCGCGCCCTCGAGTTGCTTCGCGACCGAAGACCCGAGCATCGACAACGGGATCTCGGTCTCGAGTTTGTACGCACGGTCGACGAGATCGAAGCTGCCCTTGAAGACGATCGGATTCTTGCCGAGCGGGATCACGAGGCGATCGTAGCGCGCGACGCCCTTCGTGATCTGCACGTGGACGGGCTCGAGTTTGGCGCTCGACATCCCTTTCGCCGCGCCGTCGCCGAAGAGTTCGCTGAGGCCCGGCAAGAAGCGGTACTCCAGCGCGCCCGGATCGAACGTGATCTCGCCGTTCAACTGACGCAGATCGCCCGACATCGGCAGCGAGAAGTTGCGGCCGCTGAGCACCGCACGCTTCGAACCTTCGACCTGACGCACGTCGGCAATCAGCGGAACGAGACTGCCGACGACACGCTGTCCGAAGAGCGGAGTCACGATCATCGACGCGTCGAGCCCCTGCTCGCCGCTCGACGTCAACACGCCATCCTTCGCGTTCGCTTGCACTTTGAAGTCAGCGTTCGGCGAGTGCAGCTCGGCCGTCAGCGCGTCCGCACCTTCCGGCGGCCACGTACCGTGCAGTTTCACGTCCGCGCCCGCGCCGAGCACGTCGACGATCAGTCCGTCTTGCGCCGCGAGCGCGTCGACCAACGCGGTCGGGATCTGCTTCAGATCGCCGTCGAGCGTCAACTTCGGCTTCAACGCGCCGCCGCGATCGTCGAGGAGCCCGAACGGATGTTCGCCGACGACGGCGAGGACAAGCGAACCCGGCGGCGTCGCGTCGAGTTGGCCCGAAACCTTCGCGCCGACCAATTTGCCGGGCGCGAATTCGACGCCGGCGAGTTGGAGCCCGCGCAGCGTCACGTCGACAGGCGTGCCGTTCGCCGTCACCGCCGGTGCGCGCACGCGCAGCGTCGGCAGCGTGACCGCCAACTTCGCGCGCGCGCGATCGAGCGCGACCGACAACGCCTCCGGTTCCGCGCCGGGCGCGGGGAGCCACGCGTCGAGCGGGAGCTCGAGCTCGCTCGCCTCGAAGCTCACCGCTTCGCCGTCGGTGATCAACGCGACTTCGACGCCCGCGGGCAAGTACTTCTTCAGCAGCGGCGCGAGCGTCTTGCCGTGCAGCGGCAGGCTCGCGACGAAACGATCTTTGCCGGTCGCGCGGAACGTGCGACCGTCGAGAACGCCGGCGAGATCGAGCTTCGCGCCGGGCGCGTCGAGCGCGACGGAGAACGACTGCGTCGCGCCACTGCTCGCGCGGTTCGCGGCCTTCAGGCCGAACCGCGCGCCGAGCGCTTCGCTCGCGAGTTCGCGGTACTCGGGCGGAACGAACGACAACGCGAGCGCGGGACGATCGACGTCGACGACGACCGTCGCTTCCGGGAGCGCGCCCTTGTCGAGGGCGGCGAACGGATCGGCGAGCGACGCGTCGATCACGGCGTGCGTCGTCTCCGCGGCCGAAAGCTCAACGTCCAGTCGCGTCTTCACCGGCGCGCCGCTCGGCCACTCGGCGCGCGCATCGAGCGTCAGGCCGAGTCGATCGCCGAAACGCCCTTCGAGCGAACCCGTGTACGCCTCGACCAACGCGATCGAGACTTTGGGAACCGTGAGTACGAACGAAACCGGCGCCAGCCGACGCTTGTCACGAAGCTCCAAGAGTTCGACGACGTTCGCGACCTCGCCCTTCGCCGCGAGCGGCGTGTCGGATGCATCGCCGAGCAATGCGGAGAACGCGAGTTTCGCGGGCGCGCCGCCGGGGCGACCGGCGATGTCGATGGCGACAGCTAGCTGCCGCACATCGACGCTCTGCTTCGCGGCGACGAGCGACGCATCGCTCCAACGCCAATCACCGAGCGCGACTTGAACCGCGGCGTCAGTTGCCGCGAGCGCTGTCGCGAGGTCGAGCGGTTGTCCCGGCGTCTTGGGCATCCACGCGTCGAGACCGACAGCGAGGCGCGTGACGTCGATCTTCGCGCGCTGCGCTCCCCCACTCGGCGCAAGCGACGCACCGACGGGCAGGGAGGGTCCCGCCAACTCGGCAACGGTCGCGGAGTCGACATCGAGCTCGCCGTGGAGGCCGGATTGGCCGAGCGTCAGCTTGCGATCAGCGATCGCGAGATCGGCGGTGAGTTCGGCGTGCGCGCTCGTGAACGTCACGTCCGCCGTCGCGCGATCGAGGTCGCCTTGCGCGTCGAGCTCGACGTTCGCCGAAGCGCCGAGACGCTTCGCCAACGCGTACGCATCGCCGCTGAAACGATCCGCGAGGGCGACCGGCAGATCCTTCGCGACCAACTTCACATTGCTCGGCGGAAGCGAGCCGTCGAGCAGGCCCGCGATTCCGCCGGGCACGGCGGCGACCAACGACACGGTCGACTGCGCTCCGCCGTCGAGCACCATCGTCGCGGCGACGTCGACGTCGAAGTCCGGGCCTTGGCCGAGCTTCACCGTCGCGTGCGTCGCGCCGAGCGCGAGTTCCGGCGTCACCGTCACCGACTTCGCGTCGATCGAGAGCTCCGCATCGGCGACGAGGCGCGCGAGATCGGCCGCGGCGAACGGCCCCGGCATCGCGCGCGCGGTCAGCGCGATGCGGCCTTGGCCCTTCACGACCAGTCCGTCGGTCGCCGGCGCGCCCGCGGACGCGAGCAGCTCGCGCGGAACGCTCGGGAGCTCGAGGCGCCACGACGCGCCGTCCAGGGCTCCGCCGGTCGCGACTGCGAGCGCCTGGAGCGCGTCGGCGAGTTCGACGTGAACGCGCGCGCGATCGGCCGAGCCCGCGAACGCGAGTTCGAGATCGACCGTCGCCGGCGAACGACTGCCTTCTCGTCCGAGGTTCGCGGCGAGCACGACGTCGTTCGTCGCGAGTTCGAGCGGCGCCGCGGGAGCGCCGCGTCGCACGCGCCAACCGCCGAGCTCGACGCGCAGCTTCGCTTTGGTCGACGCGACGCCGGCGCCGACGACGTCGGAGCCGCGCGCGGCGGCGTCGAGGACGTCCGCGAGTTCGAGCGTGAAGTCGTCGACCGCGACGACGACCGCGGAGTCACCGACACGTTCGAGCGCGAGACCCGGCGGCAACATCGGCGTGACGAAGTCGCGCAAGAGCGGCTCGTCGACTGCGACCCGCGCTTCGAACGCGCGCGGCTTCACGCCGCGCAAAACGCCGTCTTCGAGCGCGAGTTCGCCGCTCGCCTTCGCGCGTTCGCCTTCGAGCGTGAACGCGAGCGAGCCGGTCTTCGCGTCGCCCGAACCCGACGCGACCACCGTCACCGCGGGCCCGAGCACGCGCGTCAACTTGCCGCCGAGTCCGGCGAGACCGTCGATCAGGCCGGTCGGGAGCTCCTCCAAGTCCGCCGAGAGTTCGAGCCGCGGCGGCTCGGCCGCGCCCGGCGCCGCGAACGGATGCGAGACCTTGGCGTCGAGCGCGAGCTTGCGCGGATGATCGTCCTGCAGATCGGCGGCGAGCGAAACGGTCGCGCGTTCGCCGTGCTCGAGCTTCGCGCCGACGACCAAGTTCGACAACACGATCGGCCGACCCGCGGCGCGCGTGCGCGCGTCGGACCACGCGACGCGGCGACCGACGACGTCGAGTTGGAGTTCGAGATCGCGAACTTGCGCGCGCCAGTCGCTCGGCTCGTCGGGCTTCGAAGTCCCAGGCGTCTTCGCCTCGCGCGGCGCGAGCGCGCGCTCGAGGTTGGTGACCCCCGCATCGTCGGCCGAGAGGTCGGCTTCGAACTCGACTCGCGCGCGGCCGAGCTGCTTGCCGTTCAACAATTGGCGGATCGACGGCGCGGTCACGCTCGCCGAGACGATCTTCGCGCCGCTCGGATCGAAGATCTCGAGCGAACGCACCGTCTGCGGCCCGGTCCACGAGAGTTCGAGTTCGCCGAGGGCGACGCGGCCTTGGAAGCGCTCGGCGAACGCTCGCTCGGCGAAACCCTTCCCCGCGTTCGCGAGCGCCGACGGAAAGACGAAAACGACGACAGCGAGCAGCACGACTAGCGCGAGGAACCCGACGGCGACCCACTTGACGACGCGTTTCGCTCCGCTGCGCGGGGCTCCTTCGATCACGGGTTCCATCGGCATTTCTCTAGATGCGGGGGCGGCAGCTCGAGCCCGCAGAGCAAATCAGTTCCACTCCGGATCCGGCGGCTCGTTCTCGAGCCCTTCTAGCTCTCCGCGGATCGTGCGGAGGACGTCACGCCAGAGATTTTCGGGGTCCGGACGGAAGACGTGCTCGGGCACGCCGGGCGCCGGAACCCACGCGCCGCCGGAGAGCTCGAGGTCGAGCTGGCCCGCCGACCAACCGGCGTAACCCACCAAGAGGCGCAGGCGGTCCTCGGAGAGCTCCTGCTCCGCGACGAAACGCGCGACCAGGTCGAGCTCGCCGCCGATCCACAAGCCGGGCACGATCTCGACGCCGCCGCTGATGTGGTCGGGCGCGCGGTGCAGGATCTGCATCGAGTTCTGTTGGACCGGACCGCCGACGTAGATCGGATGGTCGTAGCGGCCGAGGGTCGGGTGCTCGGAGAGCAACGTGCGCGTCGTGTGGTCGGACGGACGGTTGAGGATGAGACCGTACGCGCCTTCGGCGGTGTGCTGACAGATCAGCACCACCGAGTGCATGAAGTTCGGATCGCGCATCTCCGGCGTCGCGGCGAGGACGGTGCCTTGCTCGCAGTGGAGCTCCATCGACATGGCCTGAATGTAGCAATCGGGCGCGAGGTCGGAAGTGCTCGGGACGACGTCACGATCCCGCGCTGAAACCGCTGCACGCGCGGACCGGCTGAGGCGGATACTTCGGGAAGCGAGGGTCGGTCTTCGAGAGCGTGCACAGCAAGAACACCGAGCCCTTGGCGCTCTCGATGCGCTGCACGTGACGGCACGTCGCGCATAGGCCGGCGCGGCTCGCGGGCGGGAGTTCGCCCGGGCGGTCGGTCGGTGAAGGGGTCATGTCGGACGCTCGAAAGTGAAGACGGTCTCGAGGTGCGGCGTGTGCGGAAAGAAATCGAGCGGTCTCACGCGCGCGAGTCGCCAACCGGCCGCGACCAACGCCGCGGCGTCGCGCGCGCCCGACGGCGCGTGGCATGCGATGTACACGATGCGTCGCGGGCCGGACGCGATCAGTGCGGCGAGCGTTTTCGGATGGAGCCCCGCGCGCGGCGGGTCGGCGATCGCGGCGGTCGGAGGCTCGGCCGCGTCCCCCATCGGCGCGAGCGCGAGATCGCCGGCGACGAAGCGCGCGTTCGCGACGCCGTTGGCGACCGCGGTCGCGCGCGCGTCGTCGACGGCGCTCGCGACGAGCTCGAAGCCGACCACCGCACGCACGCGGTGCGCGAGGTTGAGAGCGAACGCGCCGGTGCCGCAATAGAGGTCGTGCAGGCGATCGTCGGGCGTCGGCGCGAGCTCCTCGACGACCGTCGCGAGCAACGCTTCGGCCTGCGCGACGTTGGTCTGGAAGAACGAGTTCGCGGAGAGACGGAACTCGATGCGGCCGAGGCGCTCGCGCACGAAGCCGGGACCGTGGTGCACGATCTCGCGTTCCGAGAGCGCGGCTTGCGCGGGTTTCGAGTGCAGGTTCTGGACGAACGTCGTGATCGCGGGGACGCGGGCGACGAGCTCGCGCACGAACGGCTCCATGCGTTCGCGCGCTTCGGTCGACGTCACGAGGTTGACCAGGATCTCTCCCGTCGCGCGGCTCTCGCGCAACACGAGGTGGCGCGCGAAACCGGTGTGCGCGACGTTGCTCCACGGTTCGAAACCGTGAGCGAGCGAGAGCTCGCGCACCGCGGCGACGATCCCGTTGCCGCGCGAGAACTGGATCTCGCACCAACCGACGTCGATCACCTTGCCGTGGAAGTCGCGCGGGTGCAGGCCGAGCGCGAATGCGGCGGGCGCGTCCGCCGGCTCGTCCTTCGCGATCCAACGGCGGTCCGCGAACGTGAAGTCCATCTTCGAGCGGTAGCCGAACGCGGCCGGCGCGGGGGCGACGGGATGGAGCTCGACCGCCGTCGTGTCGAGACCGGCGAGACGCAACGCGCGTTCGAGGCCGCGCGCTTTGTGGACGAGCTGCGTCGCGTAGTCGCAGTCCTGGAAACTGCAGCCGCCGCACGCCGCGAAGTGCGCGCAACGCGGCGCGACGCGCGACGGCGAAACGCCGAGCCACGCGAGCGGCCTCGCGCGCAGCTCGTCGCGGCGGCGGCCGAGGACTTCGATCTCGACCTCGTCGCCGGGCACGCCGCGGGTGAGCTCGACGGTGAACTCGCCGCTCTTGCCGCGCGGACGACCGCGTCCGTTCCAGCCGTCGACCTGCGCGATACGGCGGTCGCCGTAGCGCGGTTTGCGCTGCTGGTTCATCGGAACGTGGTACGGCGATCGGCGGCGAGCGAGCGCGCCGGGCGCGGGCTCGCGCCGAACCTAACCGTAGATCGGCAGCCAGGAGCGCGTGAAGTAGTCCTGCAGCGTGAACGCGAACAGGATCAACAACCACACGAAGCCCGCGGCGGCGAAGACCATCGTCATCTTCGACTGCCAACGGACGTGCATGAAGTAGAGCACGACCACCGTGGCCTTGACGACCGCGATCAGCAGCGCGAGCGGCGTGTTGAGCCAGCCGAAGTCTTGGAGCGCGACCCAGTACGTCAGCCAGGTGCCCGCGATCAGCGTCGCGAAGACGCCGAGGTACAGCTTGATCGGAGCGATGTGGGGTTGATTGCCGCTCATGGCTCAGTGTCCGATGCTCGCGTGCCCGTGACGGCCGAGCAGGTAGAGCAACGGGAAGAGGAAGATCCAGACGATGTCGACGAAGTGCCAGTAGAGGCCGATCATCTCGACGTGCGAATGGTGTTGGGGCGTGTACTCGTTGCGCGCCGCCTTGAGGATCACCCAGATCATCAAGCCCGCGCCGATGATCATGTGGAAGGCGTGCGTGCCCGTCATCACGAAGTAGAGCGCGAAGAAGAGCTCCTCGTGGCCGCCGAGGTGGCCTTCGAACATGAAGTGCGGGCCGGGAATCAGATGGTGTTCCCACTTGGCGTGGTACTCGACGATCTTCACGCCGAGGAACACGAAGCCCAACACCATCGTGAGGAACGTGAAGCCGATGACTTGGCGGTTCTTCCCGTGCTGCGCGGAGCGCACGGCGAGCGCCATCGTCAAGCTCGAGCCGATCAGCACCGTCGTGTTGAGCGCTCCGAGGAAGACGTCGAGCTCCTTGCTGCCGTTCTCCCACGCCTCCGGATACATCGTGCGGTACACGACGTAGGCGCCGAAGAGGCCGCCGAAGAACATGATCTCGGTGATCAGGAACGCCCACATCCCGAGCGTCGCGGACTCGTGCTGCTGCTCGAGATCCTCGAAGTGATGGGCGAGGCCCGTTGCGTCGACGCTAGACAACTTCAGCCTCCCGTTGATGACGCGAACCTTCGGGGTACGCGTAGGCTTCCTCGGTCACGATCGGCACCTTGTCGAAGTTGAACGTGGTCGGCGGCGAATCGATCTGCCACTCGAGGCCCTTCGCGCCCCACGGGTTCTTGCTCGCGACCTTGCCGAACTTCAGCGACCAGGGCAGGTAGATCATCGGCAGCAGGTAGCCGGTGCCGAGCAGCGTGGCGCCCGCGGTCGAGAGCACGTTCAACACCTGCCACTCCTCCGGATAGAAGTGGTAGCGGCGCGGCATCCCCATGTACCCGAGGATGAACTGCGGGAAGAACGTCAGGTTGAAGCCGATGAAGATGATCGCCGCGGAGATGCGCCCCATGTTCTCGGGGTACATGCGGCCGAACATCTTCGGCCACCAGAAGTGGATGCCGCCGAAGAACGCGGTCACCATCCCGCCGACCATCACGTAGTGGAAGTGCGCGACGACGAAGTACGTGTCGTGGACGTGGATGTCGAAGCCCATCGCGCCGAGGAAGATCCCGGTCAGGCCGCCGACGGTGAAGAGCCCGAGGAACGCGATCGCGAAGCACATCGGCGTCGTCAGCCAGACGTCGCCGCGGTACATGGTCGACACCCAGTTGAAGACCTTGATCGCCGACGGCACGGCGACCAGCATCGTGATCACCGAGAACATCACGCCCGCGTAGGTGGATTGGCCCGACACGAACAAGTGGTGGCCCCACACGAAGAAGCCGATCACCGCGATCGCGAGCGTCGAGAACGCCATGATGTGGTAGCCGAACACGCGCTTCTTCGAGAAGGCGGTCACCAGCTCGCTCATCACGCCCATCGCGGGCAGGATCATGATGTAGACGGCGGGGTGGCTGTAGAACCAGAACATGTGCTGGAACAGCACCGGGTCGCCGCCGTACGTCGGATCGAAGATGCCGATGTGGAAGAGGCGCTCGAGGCCGACCAACGCGACGGTGATCGCGATCACCGGCGTGCCGAGCATGATGATCAGGCTCGTCGCGTACTGCGCCCAGATGAACAGCGGCAGGCGGAACCACGTCATGCCCGGCGCGCGCATCTTGTGCACCGTGACGATGAAGTTCAGGCCGGTCAGGATCGACGAGAAGCCGGTGACGAACACCGCGATGGCGGCGAGTGCGACCTGGGAGTTCGCGTAGGTGCTCGAGTACGGCGTGTAGAACGTCCAGCCGGTGTCGACGCCGCCCATCGCGACCGCGATCAGCGTCAGCGTGATGCCGGCGAGGAAGATGTAGTACGACAGCAGGTTGATCTTCGGGAACGCGAGGTCCTTCGCGCCGATCATGATCGGCACCAAGAAGTTGCCGAGCACCGCGGGGATCCCGGGGATCAGGAAGAAGAAGACCATCACCACGCCGTGCATGGTGAAGATCTTGTTGTAGGTCTCCGACTGCAGGAGATCGCCGGCGGGCGTCGCGAGCTCGAGCCGCAGCAGGATCGCGAACGAGCCCCCGACCAGGATCATGAACATGATCGTGATCAGGTACATCACCGCGATGCGCTTGTGGTCGGTCGACAGCAACCACGACTTCCAGCCGTAGTCGACGTTCAGGTAGTTCTCGCGCGGCTCGACGGCGTGACCGTCGGTAGCGGGCAAGTCGGGACGCGGCGCGGCCGCGTGCGGGGCAACGGTGCTGCTCACGGCTTGGCACCTCCTTGGGCGGGATCGGAGAGCGACTTCAGGTAGGCAATCAGCGACAGGATCTGGTCCTCACCGACTTGGCCGGCGTACGTCGGCATCAACTGTTGGAATCCGACGACCGTCTTGGCGGTCGGGATCAGGATCGACTCGCGCACGTAGTCCTCGTCGAACGTCACGCTCGAGCCGTCGGAGAGCTGGACCTTCTGGCCCCACAAGCCCTTGAAGTCCGGACCGCGCGCGCCTTGGAGACCGGTGTGGCACGTGTCGCAACGCAGCGCGGCGAAGAGCTTCTCGCCTTGATCGCGCGGACTCTCGCCCGCGACGGCGCCGGAGAGCCAACGCTCGTAGTCCGCGGGCTCCATCACGATCACGGAGCCGATCATCTGCGAGTGCTTGGTGCCGCAGTACTCGGCGCAGAAGAGGTGGTACGTGCCGGCCTTCGTCGCCTCGAACCACATCGTCGAGTAGCGGCCCGGCAGCACGTCGCGCTTGACGCGGAACGCCGGGATGTAGAACGAGTGGATCACGTCCTCCGAGATCATCCGCAGCTGGATCGGCTGGTTGATCGGGACGTGGAGCATGTTGATCTCGCGCTGCCCCGTCGGGTGCTGGATCTTCCACATCCACTGCTTGCCGGTGACGTAGTACTGCTCGGCCTGCGCGGGCGGGCGCGAGATCTGGAACCACACCTTCGTGCCCCACACGAAGATCACCATCACGATGCCAAGCGGCACGGCCGTCCACAGGAGCTCGAGCGACGTCGCACCGTGGATCTGCTTCGCGCCTTCGCTGCCGGGTCGCGTGCGATAACGGATCGCGAAGCCGATCACGAGCCCCGCGATCAGCACCATGAACACGATGCTGACCAACACCAGGGCCACGTAGAGCGTGTCCACCGGCGTGGCGAACGTCGACGCGTTCTCGGGGAATAGGGGGATGCCCGTCTGCATGGGTCTACCTGCTTTCGCCGGCCACGGCGGCGGGACCGGAGCCGGCGGCTCTCTTGGAATCGCGCAACGCGTGGCGCACGATGAACGTGATCAGCGCGAGGACCGTGAGCACGCCGAGGATGCGCGCCACCGTCATCACAGCGACCGAATAGCGACCCGTCGCCGGATCGTAGTGGTAGCACATCATCAGGAGCTGATCGACGAGCGTGCCGACCTTGCCCTGACCGGCTTCGACGAGTCCGAGCCGCATGTCGCGCGGGCTGTACTCGATGCCGTAGAAGTAGCGCGACAGCACGCCGCCCGGCGCGACGATCATCACGCCGCCGGCGTGGGCGAACTGCTTCTGCTCGGTGTCGTAGACGTAGCGGAAGCCCGCGGCGGAAGTCAGCGCGCGGATCGCCTCCTGATCGCCGACGAGGAAGTGCCACGCCGGCGCGAACTCGGGGCGACCGAGCTCGTTGATGTAGTTCTGCTTCTTCTTCGTCGCGAGTTCCGGCGTGTCCTTCGGATCGATCGACACCGTGACGATCTCGAAGTCGCGGCCGGGCTCGAGCGAGAGCGCCTTGAGCAGACGCACCTGCTCGTTGAGCACCTCGGTGCACAACATCGGGCACTCGAAGTACACGAACGACAAGAGCACCGGCTTGGCCGTGAAGAAGTCGGACAGCGGGCGCGCGCGTCCCGACTCGTCGCGGAAGACGAGGTCGAGCGGCAGCTTGTCGCCGAGGTGTTGATCGAGACCGACGTCCTGGGCCGGACTGAAGCGCTGCACCGGATCGAAACGCTGCGCGCGCGCCGCGCCGGTCAGGGCGAGCGTCGTCACGCAGAGCGCGAGCAGGTGTTGGAGCGGCTTCATGCGGTCGATGGGTCGTGGCGGCGTCGGCTCACTTGCGGTGCGGCAGCCCGCGTTCGGACATCACGTCCATCGCGCGATCGATCGGCAGGCGCACGACGCCCGTCGTGCGATCGATCCATTGGTACGACGTGGTTTCGTTCAGCTGCTCGGCCTTGAAGACCGCCAACTCGGCGCTCGGTTGAGCTTGGAGACGCGGAGCCGGCGGCTCTTGATTCGGAGTCGCGAGCGGGTGCGTCGCGCGATCCTTGTCGTTCTCGGCGCGCATGTACGCGTCGTTGGTCCACCGCATCGCGTAGAAGGTCGCGACATTGGCGATCACGAGCAACACGGTGAACACGAGGATCGGCTTGACCTTCGCGTCGTCCTTCTCGTAGTTGGCGGTGGAAGCCGCCGGTGCGTGGTGACTGGCCATGGCTCAGTGTCCGTGCGAAGGCGCGACTTCGAGCGCGCGCTCCAAGTAGGTGTCGGCGGGCGCGCCGGCGAGACGGCCCTTCAGCTCGCGCATGAAGTACGCGACCCACAAACCGCCCATCGCCGCGGGCGTCGCGACGTAGAGCCAGTGGAAGTGGAAGCCCGTCTTGTGGAACGCGGGCAGGATCAACCAGTTGATGTCGACGAAGCGCATCAAGAGGATGAACAGCGCGACCTTCGAGACCAGCGCCGGGTTCCGCTTCACTTTCTTCGAGAGCAGGATCAGGAACGGCAGACCGAAGTGGCAGGTGAGCAGGAAGATCAGGATGCCGCGCCAGCTCGTGTAGCCGCGGCTCAGGTACCACGGCGTTTCTTCGGGCAAGTTGCCCGACCAGATGATCAGGAACTGCGCGAGCGTCACGTAGCCCCACAGCAGCGTGAACGCGAACATGAGCTTGCCCAGGTCGTGGTAGCGCTTGGGCTGCATGATCGCGGAGTACGGGTCGCTTTTGGCGAGCCATGCGCTCATCACGATCGTGAACGCGAGCGTCGTCAGGCCTTGGCCGACGATGAACATCACGCCGTAGATCGTCGAGAACCAATGCGGTTCGAGGGACATCGCCCAGTCGGTCACCGCGAACGTCACCGACAACACGAAGAGCAATGTGCCGATGCCGGCCAAGTTGCGCGTGGTGCGCGCGTAGCTCTCGTCACGCCGGCGCTCGTACTCGTCGTGACGGGCGCTGAGCATGAACGCGTAGCCGACCCAGAACGCGAAGTACAACGCCGCGCGGATGTAGAAGCCCGTCGGGTTCAGGTACTTCGCCTTGTGCGTCAGGATCGGATCGTTCGCGACCACGTCCGCGTGCGACCACTCGTACAAGTGGTGCATCCCGACCGCGACCACGACGAAGAAGAGCGCGGTCAACGGCAGCGTGCGCATCCCGGCGTGCAACACGCGGCGCGCGGAGATACCCCAGTTGCCGCCGGTCAACGTGTGGACCAACGTCAGGCCGAGGCAGCCGAGCGGGAACGCCATCCAGAACAGGAAGGCGACCAAGTACGAGCGGTAGAACTCTTCGGGATCCTGGGAGAAGCCGACACCCGCGCCGACCGCGCCGACGATGCCGACGCCGAGCGCGAGCTTCTGGACTCCGTCGATGCGCGCGCGCAGGGCTTCGCTGTTGAGGTTGCTCACTGGGCCGCCTCCAACTTCGTGCGCTCGGCCGGCGGAACGTCCGCGAGCGTGCCGTTCTGCGAGAGCTGCAGCACGCGGATGTAGGCCGCGATGCGCCAGCGATCCTCGGGCTTCACGCGGTCGGAGACGTCGAACATCGCGCCGAAGCCGTTGGTCATCACGTCGAAGAAGTAGCCCGGCGGTTGATCGCGCAGGCGTTGGATGTGGTACGAGGGCGGACGCTTCATGCCGCGCTGCACGATCATGCCGCCGCCCGAACCGGTCTGGTCGTGGCAAGGCGTGCAGTAGATGCCGAAGCGTTCGCGCCCGCGCTCGAGGTCCTTGCGCGTGATCTCGAACGGGAAGACGTCGGCGAGCTTGCCGTCGACTTTGCCGGTGTAGAGCAGCTCGTCCTCGTTGAGGCGTCCGCGTGCGACGGTGCCGGGCACGGTCGGACGCACGCCGCGTCCGTCGGCGAAGAACGCCGAGCCGCGCATGCCGCGCAGTTTGGGTTGATCGTGCATGTCCTGGCGGCAGCCGGCCGACGCGAACGCGCAGGCGAGCACCGCGAGGCCGAGGAGAATCGGGGAAGCGCGCATCACTGAGGGACCTCCTCGACGAGCAACGGATCCGTGCTCTGCAGGACCTTCTTGACCTCGGCGAGATCGAAGCGCGGATCGGCGGCTTCGATGCAGAGGAAGAAGCGATTGCGAGTGGCGCGTTCGAACGCGGCCGAGTTGAAGAGCGGGTGGTACGGCTGCGGCAGACCGTTGAGCGCGATCATGCCGATCACCGCCGTCAGCGCGGAGAAGAGCACCGTCATCTCGAACGTGATCACGATGAACGACGGCCACGAGAAGAACGGACGACCGCCGACGTTCAACGGATAGTCGAACACCGAGATCCAGGTCTGCATCCCGAAGCCGGTGATCGCACCGGTCGCTCCGCCGCAGAAGATCAGCGCCGACAAGTACGACTTGTGGCCGAGCGCGTGACCGGCTTCCTCGACCGGCATCGGCGAGTAGGCTTCGACCTTGTCGTAGCCCGCGGCCTTGACGCGTTTGCAGGCCGCGACCAACTCGTCGGCGCCGGCGAACTCCGCCAGCACGCCGTAGATCGACGGGGTCTCGTGCTTCATGAGTGGTGAGTTCCTTCCTTCGTGGAGCTCGCCGCCGAGCCCTTCGCACCGCCCGCGTCACGCCGCGGAACCAGCGACTTCATCTCGAAGATCGCGATCGACGGCAGGAAGCGGATGAAGAGGAAGAACGCGAAGAAGAAGAATCCGATGGTGCCGATGTACAGCATCACGTCCCACTTGGTCGGGTAGTAGTCGGCCCAAGCGGACGGCATGAAGTCGCGTTCGAGGCTCGTGACGACGATCACGTAGCGCTCGAGCCACATGCCGATGTTGACCACGATCGAGATCATGAACAGCCACATCGGGTTCAGGCGCACGCCGCGGAACCAGAGGAGCTGCGGGATCGCGACGTTGAACAGGATCAACGCCCAGTAGGACTTCCACGCCGCGCCGAACATGCGGTTGTGGATCATCGCGAGCTCGTAGGGCGCCGCGCTGTACCACGCGAAGAACGCCTCCATCACGTAGCCATAGGCGACGATCAAGCCCGTCGCCAACATCACCTTCGCCATGTTGTTGAGGTGGCGATCGGTGATGAAGTCCTTGAACCCGAACGCCGAGCGCAACGGGATCATCAGCGTGAGCACCATCGCGAAGCCCGAGTAGATCGCGCCCGCGACGAAGTACGGCGGCAAGATCGTCGCGTGCCAGCCCGGCACGATGCTGACCGCGAAGTCGAAGGACACCACGGTGTGCACCGAGACGACCAGCGGCGTCGAGAGACCCGCGAGGATCAGGTAGGCGATCTCGTAGCGCTCCCAGTGCATCGCCGCGCCGCGCCAACCGAGCGAGAGCATTCCGAAGATGCGCTTCGCCCAGATGTTCTTCGCCTGATCGCGCAACGTCGCCAAGTCGGGGATGAGCCCCGTGAACCAGAAGAGCGCGGAAACCGTCGCGTACGTCGACACCGCGAACACGTCCCACAGGAGCGGGCTGCGGAACTGCGGCCACACGCCCATCGTGTTGGGGATCGGGAACAGCCAGAACGCGAGCCACGGACGTCCGACGTGCAGCAGCGGGAACATCCCCGCGCACGCGACGGCGAAGAGCGTCATCGCCTCGGCCGCGCGGTTGATCGACGTGCGCCACTGCTGATTGAGCAGCAAGAGAATCGCGGAGATGAGCGTGCCGGCGTGGCCGATGCCGATCCACCACACGAAGTTGATGATCGCGAAGCCCCAGCCGACTTCGTTGTTGATGCCCCACACGCCGGTGCCCTTCGCGAGCAGCCAGGCGATGGAGATCACGAGGAAGAAGAGCCCGGTCGACGCGAGCGCGAGACCGGCCGCCCACGCGAGCGGCGTGTCGCGACGCAGGACGATCGACGTGATCTTGTCGGTGATCGACGCGAGCGTATGCCCCGGCGCGATGACCGGCAGATCGTGGGTGGGCTGCGCCGTCGAAGTCTGCAGCGCGGCGTCGTTGGTCGGTTGCATGGCGCTCAACCCTCGTGCTCCGTGCCGCGGTTCTCGACCTTCGCGAGGTAGGTCGTGCGCGGTCTCGTGTTGACGTCCTCGAGGATGCCGTAGTGATGCGGCTCCTCGCGCAGCTTGGCGACCGCGCTCTTCGGATCGTTCTTGTCGCCGAACGTGATCGCTTCCGCCGGGCACACCGACTGGCAAGCGGTGACGATGTCACCGTCGACCAGCGGACGTCCGCCTTCGCGGATCGCTTGGATGCGGGCTTGGCTGATGCGCTGGATGCAGTACGTGCACTTCTCCATCACGCCGCGCGAGCGCACCGACACGTCGGGGTTGCGTTGCAGCTTGACGGACTCGGTGACGAAGTCCTGGTAGAGCAGGAAGTTGAAGCGCCTGACCTTGTACGGGCAGTTGTTCAGGCAGTAGCGCGTGCCGACGCAACGGTTGTAGACCATCTCGTTGAGCCCTTCGGGCCCGTGAGTGGTCGCGCCGACCGGACACACGACTTCGCACGGCGCGTTCTCGCAGTGCATGCACGGCACCGGTTGGAAGCGCACGCGCGCGGCGTCGAAGTCCTCGCCCTCGAAGTAGCGGTCGATGCGGATCCAGTGCATCTCGCGCGTGTTCGCGACCTGCGCTTTGCCGACGACCGGGATGTTGTTCTCGGCCTGACACGCGATCGTGCAGGCGTTGCAACCGGTGCACGAGCCGAGGTCGATGACCATCGCCCACGCGTTGCCGTTGTACTCGTATTCCTTCCAGACGGTCGGGATCTTCTCCTCGGGCCCTTCGCGCTCGATGTGCCCCGACTCGCGCACGCGAATGAGATCGCGGCCCTCCATCGAGTGGTGCATCTGCGCCGTGACCAGTTGGTACGTGTCGCCGGTCTTCGTCGTGCGCAGTCCGGTCGCGGACCACTGACCGCCCGAACTGCGCAGCGGATACGCGTCGAAGCCGACGCCGTTGCCGACCGAGCCCGCGCGCGTGCGTCCGTAGCCGAGTTGGACCGCGACGCATTCGTCGGCTTGTCCCGGAACCAACCACACCGGCGCGCGCACCGTGACCTTGCCGAGCGCGAGCTCGACGACGTCGCCGTTCTTCACGCCGAGGCGGGTCGCGGTCGCGAGGCTCATCAACGCCGCGTTGTCCCAGACCAACCGGGTCAACGTGCGCGGGAGCTCTTGCAGCCACGAGTTGTTCGCGAAGCGGCCGTCGAACGCGGAGTCGTCGGCGCGGAGGACGAGCTCCATGCCCTCTTCACGCTTCGCCGACGCGATGGTGATCGAGCGCGGCGACACACTCTTCGTCTCCGGCGCGGTGCCGGGCACCACTCCGTCGTGGAGCGCCGAACGCCATTGGTGTTCGAACGTCGCCGCGGCGAACACGGTCTGCCAGTGTTCGCGCACCGACTCGTAACCGACGACGCCGCCCTTGCCGAGCAACGCGTTGACGACTTCGATCGCGCTCTTGCCGCTGTACAGCGGTGCGATCAGCGGTTGCACGAGCGCGACGCTGCCGTCGGAGCCGCGCGCGTCGCCCCACGCTTCGAGGTAGTGAGCTTCGTTGATGTGCCACAAGCACTGCTCGGCGGTCTCGTCCTGATAGAGGCCGAGGTGCGCGAGCCACGAAACCTTGGTCAACGCGGTCTTGAACGCGAGATCCGCCGGCGCGTCGTACACCGGGTTGACGCCGAGCATCACCAACGCGTCGATCGTCCCGCGCGCCATGTCGCCGGCGAGCTCGCCGAGCGCGGCCGTCTGATCGATCGAGACCGGTGCGACCGGTTCGGTGTACGTCACCGTCTTGCCGACGTTGCCTAGCGCGGCGTTCATCGCGTGCACGAGCGCGTGCACATCCGAATTCGCGGCGTCGCCCGCGACCACGACGCATTCGCCCTTGTGAGCGACGAGGTCCGCGGCGGCCGCGATGGCCCACGCTTGCGCCTTCGCGCTCAACGCGCCGGCGTCGCCTTCGAAGGTCGCGCCGACCGCCTTCGCGAGCGCGGCGGCGAGCGCCGTGAGCTCGCTCGGACGCACCGCGACGAAATGATCCGCCATCGCGCCGGTCAACGACATCGAGGACTCGGCCGCGTGGAGGCGGTTGATCGTCGACTTCGCCTTGCGGGCGCGACGAGCCTTCGAGAAGGCGCGCGTCGCGGCGACGCTCGCCGGTCCGTTGCCGAGGAAGTCACCTTCGAGCGCGACGACGATCTTCGCCGCGGCGAAGTCGGGACGCGCGAGCACGTCTTCGCCGAACGCGGCGAGCGCACCGGCGCGAGCTTGATCGCGATGGATCGGCTCGTACTGGATCCACTTCGCCGACGGGTACGCGGCGAGCACCGCGCGCAACCGCGCCGCGAGCGTCGGAGAAACCACCGTGCCCGTCAGGATCCGCAGGCCGGCGCCTTGCTTGCCGGTTTGCGACGAGAGTTGCGCAGTGAGGTCGGTGAGGAAGTCGTTCCACGTCGAGATGCGCCCGGCGCGCGTCAACGTCGTCGAACGATCCGGGTCGTAGAGGCCGAGCACCGAAGCTTGCGCGAAGCAATCGGTCGAGCCGAGGCTCGACGGATGTTGCGCGTTGCCTTCGATCTTGGTCGGGCGGCCCATGTGGCTCTCGACCAACAGGCCGATCGCGCCGGTCGCCCACGGCATCGCGGTCGCGTAGTAGAGCGGGTTACCCGGGACCAACGTCTCCGGGTTCTTCGCGTACGGCAGGATCTTCTCGTCGGGTTGCCGCGTGCACGCGGAGAAGCCGGCGAGCGCGACCGACGCGCCGAGCAGACGGAAGAGATCGCGGCGCGCGACTTCATCGGAGAGCGGCGCGAGCAACGACGGGTGCTGACGCTCGGCCCAATCCTGTAGGGCGCCGGAGTGTTGGTCCTGACTCTTCCAAAGCGCGCGCGCTGAGGGAATCTGGGTAACCGGAGCGGTCGGCGACGTCGTGGACATCGGGGACACGTCGCTTGAACTCATCGGTGGCAGACTCCGCAGTTCGTCTTGCTCGTGATGTGGTTTTCGAGCACCAGCTTCTCGCCTTGCTCGTGCTGGTCGCCGGGCGGCGTCCAGGACATGTCGAAGACCTTGTCCTTCGGTCGCACGAACTTCGCCGGATCGCGGTGGCACGACAGGCACCAGCCCATGTTGAGCGTGTTCTCGCGCCACATCAGCGGCATCTTGTCCACCTGTCCGTGGCACGTCGAACAACCGACGCCCTTCGCGACGTGGACCGAGTGATCGAAGTAGACGAAGTCGGGCAAGTCGTGGACACGCAGCCACTCGACCGACTTGTCGGTGCGATAGCTCGCGCGCACGGGCTCGAGGATCGGCGCGTCGACCCACACCTGCGAGTGACAGGTCATGCAGACCTTGGTCGCGGGGATGCCGGCGAAGCCCGACTCCTCGACCGTCACGTGGCAGAAGCGGCAGTCGATGCCGAGGCCCGCGACGTGGTGCTTGTGGCTGAACGGCGGGGTTTGGTCCCGCGCGACGCCGACGTAGGTCGTCCAAGACGTGGTGTTCGCCGTCGCTACCAAGGTCAGGGCCGTCGCGGCCACCAACCCACCGACGACGATGCTCGCCTTGGAGAGGGTGTTGAAACTTCTATGGAAGAGCTGCGCCATCGAACCGACTCGCCGAGGGGGACTCAGACGCGCGAAGTCTAGGTATGAAAGCCCGGGAGTCTAGCGCCGAGTTCTTCGACGACCAGAGGCAGGCGACGAAACCGCCGCGGGCGCCGGCGCGGCGCGAAAAGGTGCGTCAACCGTCGATGTTCGTGCGCCGCGCGCGCTGGATCGGTCGAACGTTCTCGCGAGCGCGAGGGTGTGCGTCGTAGCCGCCGTCGTTCGCCGGCAGAGCGAGCCCCGCACGCACCATCGCGGTGTAGGTCGCCAAGCAGACGACGCTCGCGAGATTCAGGCTGCGCACCTGTGCACGAATCGGCACGTAGACCCGCTGCAACGGATACGCCTGCACGATTTCAGTCGCGAGGCCCTGCGACTCGCAACCGAACACCAGCACGTCGTCGGACTGGAATTCGGTTTCGAAGAGTGAGGTCCCGCCGCGCGCGGTGAAAAGTTGCAAGCGCTCGCCGATCGGCCGTCGACCGTTCTTCGCGAGCGAGTCGAGCGCGTGACTCCAGCTCGCGTGCACCACCAGATCGACCAACGGCCAGTAGTCGAGTCCGGCACGTTTGAGGTAGCGGTCCTCGAGCGAGTACCCGAGCGGCTCGATGAGGTGGAGCGTGCGCCCGGTCGCCGCCGCGAGGCGAGCGATGCAGCCCGTGTTGTGTGGAATCTCTGGGTGAACGAGAACGATGTCCATGGCGGATCGGTCGCTCGGTGAGGCGTCGTAAGCTCAGGAAGGACAGTGGCTTGGGCAACGACTCGCGGCCTCGCCCCACGGGCTCGGCGCAAGGCCCTGGACAGCTGTTAGGTATCCGTTAGGATCTCCCCCGTCCGCCCGTCGCCGGCCCTCGCCGCGAACCCTCTCCACTTTGTTCGTCAGCCCACCACCCGAAACCGGTGCGGGCGGCACGGGCGGACCCTTCCTCCGCGCTGGATCGTGGTTGGGCGAACTCACTCTCGCCTCGCCGCCGCGAAAGCGCAACCGCTTCGCGCTCGTTCGAGGAAGCGTGTCGTCGGCGCGCGCATCGGCACGCGCACCGGAGCGCGCACCGGCGCAGGCATCGGCGAGCGACGACGCGAAGCGGTCCGTCGCGCGAGCCCGGCGCATCCGCCCTCGATCTGCTATGGTCGTCGCTCCGACCGCCTGCCGATGGCCGCCGAAGCCCCCGTACAAACCAACTGTCCGACCTGCGGAGCGAAGCTCAAGCGGACCAACCTCTCGCTCTGCGCCTACTGCGGCAGTCCCCTGCAGCTCGGCGGCAAGGCGACCACGCCGGACGACGAGGTCCAGAAGCGCCTCGGCCGCCTCCGCGACCACGCCGAGTTCCGCGCCAAGCAGACTTGGAACCCGGCGGATGACGAGGCGGAAGCCCCCGCCCGCAAACTGCGCAGCTTCGCGAGCATCGCGGTGGTGGTCGGCGGTCTGTGGGTCTGCGCCGTGTTGCTGCGCGGCGCGACGCTGACCGGACCGTGGGCGATCGCCGGGTACGCGCTCGTGGTGCTCGGCCTCGTCGCCGTCGTCGCCTCGCGCGCGTGGCAGACTTCCCTGCGCACGCGGCCGATGCTGCGACGCGTCGCGATCGTCACCGATCGACGCAGCGACACCGACCTCGAACGCGGCGGGACCACCTACTACTTCAGCCTGCGTTTCCACGACGGCAGCGAAGGCGAGTTCCGCTTCGTCGGCCGCGGAACGCAGTACGACCCGATGGCGAACGGCGCCGCGGGGATCGCGTTCACGCGCGGCGAGCGTCTGATCGAGTTCCACCGCATCACGAGTTAGGCGTGCCGCTCCACGCGAGCGTCGCCGACCTCGACTTCCGCGTCGCGGACCTGACGCGCATCGCGCCGCCGAATCGGGTGTTGCTCGCCGAACCGCGCGACTTCGATTGCGCGTACGCGATCAATCCGCACATGGTCGACGAGCACGGCGCGCTCAAACGCGTCGACCGGGGGCTCGCGCGCGAACAGTGGCGAGCGTTGCGCTCCGCGTTCGAGGCGGGCGGCCTGCGCGTCGATCTCGTCGCTCCGCTCGACGGCCATCCGGATCTCGTGTTCTGCGCGAATCCGGCGTTGCCGCTGCCGCGCGAACTCTTCGCCGACGGCAAGCCGCGCATCGTTCCGTCGCGCATGGCGCACGCCGAACGACGCGGCGAAGTCGAGCACGTCGTCGCCGCGCTCGCGGCGCTCGGCTACGTCGTCGAACCGTTGCGCGGAACGTCGCGACGCTTCGAAGGCATGGGCGACGGGATCTGGCATCTCGGTCGCGCGCTGCTGTGGGCCGGCGTCGGTCCGCGTTCGGAGCGCGAGGCGTGGAAGGAGCTCGCGGAGCGGTACGCGTTGCACGTCGTCGCGCTCGAGCTCGTCGATCCCGCGCTCTACCACCTCGACACCGCGTTCGCGTCGCTGGGCGACGATGCGTGCCTGTGGTCACCGAGCGCGTTCGACTCGCGCGGCCGCGCGTCGATCGAACGACTCCATCGTCGACCGATCGAAGCCGACGCGGAGGAAACGCGGCGCTACCTCGCGTGCAACGCGTTCACCGCCGACGGCCGGCGCGTCTTCATCGAGCGGCGTTGCGAGCGCACCGCGGCGACGCTCGCGCGCGAAGGCTTCGACGTCGTCCCGGTCGACACCGGCGAGTTCCTGAAGTCCGGCGGATCGGTCTTCTGCATGAAGCTCGCGCACGGACCGCTCGCTTGAGCGTTCGCGCCTACTCGCCGCGGTAGCGCAGCGCGACGTTCTCGCGCCCCATCTCGCGCAGACGCTCGACGTCCTTCTTGAGGTCGAGGTGATGCGCCTTCGACACCACGCTCTTCACCGAACGGTTGAGCCGTTGCGCGATGTCGAGATTCGGCGTGTTCGGGTAGAGCCGCCGCAGGACGTCGAGTTCGGCCTCCGACCAACGCGGCATGCGCGTCGCGCCGCGGCCGCTCAACTTCTTGACGTACGCCTTGTCCTTGGCGAGGCAATAGCGCTGCGCCAGACGATTCACCGCGTCCGAGCTGCGCCCGAAGATCAGCGCGAGGTCCTCGTCGCTGCGCGTGCCATAGAGCCGACGAAACTCGTTGGTCTCGTCGCGCGTCCAGCGTCCGTTGTGTTGGAGGCGTCCGAGCTCGGTGATCTGCTGACGGATCTCGTCGACGTCGCGACCGAGCACTTGCGCCATCACGTCCGCGGTCGACGCACCCAAGTACTTCTTCAGGTCCTGCACTTCTTGCGCGGACCACGGACCGCTGCGCTTCGCGGAACGGAACACGACCTCGGCCATCTTCTTCACCGCGTCCGGCGTGCGGTGCAAGTCGCGAGCGATCGCGGCGTTCTCGCGTAGACCGTACCAGTCCTTGAGGAGCTGGATCTCGTGCGACGACCAGCGGCCGCGACGCGGCTTCGACGGCCGCTCTTCGTGCCAACGCCAAGTCTGCGCTCTCCCTACTTCGTTGCCGCTCACGCGCGGCGAGTCTAGCGAGTCGCTCGGCGGAACGAACCCGCGCGCAATGCGACTTCCCAACTCTCGGAAGAACGCTCAGTCGGCGTGCAAACGTTCGCGCGCCGCGGTCAACACGCGCCGCACGGAATCGCAGTCGGTGCACTCGAGCAGCGTGTGCGCGAGCGCGCGAGCTTCGTCGCGCGTGGTGCGTCGCAACGCGTGCTTGATCTCCGCGACGAAGTGAGGGGCGACGCTGACCGAGTCGTAACCCATGCCGAGCAACATCAGCACGATCGCCGGATCGTCGGCGATGTCACCGCACACCGAGACCGGCTTGCCGGCGGCGTTCGCATCTCGAGCGACGCTCGCGAGCGCGCGCACGACCGCAGGATGTTGTGGCTCGTACAAGCGCGCCACCCACGGGTTGTCTCGGTCCGCGGCGAGCAAGTACTGGACGAGGTCGTTGGTGCCGACGCTCAGGAAGTCGACGTGCTTCAACATGTCCGGCAGCGTGAAGACCACCGAAGGCACCTCGACCATCATGCCGACCGGCACCTCACGTTCGACGTCGTGTCCTTGCTCGACGAGCGACTCGCGCGCGGAGTCGAAGATCTTCCGCGTCTGCAGCACTTCCTCGATCGAGCTGATCATCGGCAAGAGGATGCGCAGCGGCTTGCCCGCTCCCGCGCGCAGAGCGGCGCGCAGTTGCACCCGCATCAGGTCCTGCCATTGCAACGTGATGCGGATGCCGCGCCAACCGAGCGCGGGGTTCGGCTCGGCGGGCGTCTTGAAGTACGGCAGGCGCTTGTCGCCGCCGATGTCGAGCGTGCGCAGCGTGACGACCTGGCCTTCCATGCGCTCCATCACGCGCCGGTAGAGTCGGAACTGCTCGTCCTCGGACGGGAACTGCGGGCGCTCGAGGTACAGGAACTCGGTGCGCAGGAGCCCGATGCCGTCGGTGTGCGTGCGGTCGAACGTGTCGAAGTCGTGCAGGCTCTCGATGTTGACCTGGACGCCGAACCGGTGACCGTCGGCGCTGCGCGCGGGTTCCGCGGCGACCTTCGCGAACACGCCGCGCCGCGCTTCGAGGCGACTGCGACGCTGCTCGAAGTCGCGCACGTCGTCGTCGCCCGGACGCAACTGCACGCTGCCGCGTTCGCCGTCCACCGCGACCAACAGGCCTTGCTCGAGACGGCCGAGCAGCTGCGGCAAGCCGACGACGCACGGCACGCCGAGCGAACGCGCGAGCACCGCACCATGCGAGAACCGTCCGCCGGTCTCGGTGATCACGCCGAGCAACCGCTCGCGCGGCAGCGACGTCATCACCGCGGGCGTCAACTCCGCCGCCGCGAGGATCACTTGGGAGCCGCCGGCCGCGAGCGTCTCGCGCTCGACGCGCATCAGCGCATCGAGCACGTAGCGCCACGGATCGGAGAGGTCGGCGGCGTGATTGCGGACGCTGTTGCCCTCCAACTTGCCGAGCATCTGTTCCATGCGCCGGATCAACGCCTGAACCGCGGCTTCGGAGTTGATGCGCTCCTCGCGAATCGTGCGCTTCACCTGCGTGAGCGCGCCGGGATCCGAGAGGATCATCCGATGCACGCCGAAGATCTCGGCGTCCTTCTCGCCGGCCTGGGTCGCGACGACCTTCTGGCGCGCGGAGAGTTCGTCGCGCGCTTCGACGAGCGCGCGTTCGAGGCGCTCGATCTCTCGCTCGACCTCGTCGCCGGGCACCGACCAGGTCGGAACTTCCGCCGGCGACGCGCGCACGACGTAGACGGGGGCGAGCGCGAGTCCCGGAGAGACGCTGGTTCCTTGGATGAGGCGCACGGTTTTCGCGCGCCACTCTAGCTGGGTCGCAGACGAAGTTCGCCGCCGGAATCCCCCGTCGACGGTCGGAGCGAAAAGGCTTCCGTCGGCGCGCGAGGTCCGAGGTTTCCCTCAAGACCGTCCGAGCGAGCGCTCGACCTAGGCCTCCGATCGCGCGCGCCGTGCCCAGACACCGTGTGCCCTTCACGCGATCCTCGCACCTCCGGAGACCTCGCAATGTCCACGCGTTCCTCGTCTCGTTCGAACCATCAAGATTCCGCCGTTGCGTCGCGCTCCACGGGCACTCCGTGGATGGTGCTCGGTGCCGTGTTCGGGCTCGTCGGCGTCGCGCTCGCCGTGGAGAAGTTCCTCCCGGCGCCGGTCGCGGCGATCGCGGCCTCGGCGCACCAGATGGGACTCGGCGGCGACGTGCTCGCGGTCGGAGGCTTCCTCCTCATCGCGATCGGCTCGCTCGTGAAGAGCGCGTCGCGCGCCGCGGCTCGGCCGAGCGACGACGCGCTGCTGCTCGAGCAAGTCGCGTCCGACCTGATCGTCGTCAAGGACGGTCTCGAGCAAGCGCGTCAGTCGACGCAGATCGTCCACGACGACGTGCGCATGGTGCAGTCGAGCGTGCAAGCGCTCGCCGAGACGCAAAGCGCGATGCCCCAAGGCGGCATCAACGGCGAAGACGCGATCTTCCGCCTCGCCGCGAGCCTCGATCAACTCGGCGCGCGCATGGAGCAGCGCATGAAGGCGCAGTACGGCGAGATGCAGTCGAGCCTCGACGAGCTCGGCGACGTCGTCACCTCGATGCGCCGTCACATCGACGAGATGCTCGAGAGCCAACCGATGCAGGCCTCCGCGCACCCGCCGGTTCCCGCGGTTCCGGTCGAAGCGCCGCGCGCACCGTTGCCGTTGTCGTCGGTCGAAGCCCCGGTTCACGTGCCGCTCGGCTTGCTCGACCAACTCGACGACGCGTTGGCGCCGGTGGCTCAAGCCATGCCGACGCAGGCGATGCCTCGAGGCGCAGCCATGCAAGCGCAACCGTCCGTTCCGATGACGACGCCGGCACCGATGTCGGTGCCGATGCGCGACGACACCGACGAAAAGCTGACGGAACTGCGCGCGCTGTTGACCGACGAGCGCCTGCGCGCCGCGCTCGAGCAGATGCGCCGTCCGAGCTGAACGAGCGCCGCGAGCCGTGACTCGCGGGCCGCGCGTCAGCTCGGCTGATCTCTTCAGCTCGGCTGATCGCCCTTGGGTTTGAAGAAGTCGGCGAACGGCGTGAACTTCACCGGCCCCGGCTTCGGAGCGCGGATATCTTCCGGACGGAACTTCTCGTCGCGATCGTCGGGACGTTGACCGTCGCGGCCGCCGCGACCGCGTCCACCGCCTCCTCCGCCCGCGCCGCCGCGTTGGTTGCGATCGCGCGGCGAACGTCCGCCGCCCAAACCGTCGCGGCGCGAAACCGCGGCGCGCACCGGAGCCGCCGGTTTGACTTCGCGCTCACGCTGTTCGCCGCGGGGACCGCGTTCGGCGCGCGGACCGCGCTCGTCGCGACCGCCGCGTTCTCCCTGGTTGGCACGCTCGGGGCGATCGTTGCGCGGACGACGCGGTTCGCGCTCGGGGTACGGCACGTTCTTCAGCGAGAGCGCGACGCGCGGGCCGTGGCCCTCGACGATGCGCGCGCGCACGACTTGGCCGATGCTGAGGAGCTCGCGCGCGTCGCGCACGTAGCGCTCGGAGATCTCGCTGATGTGTACGAGACCTTCGCGCTCGATGCCGAGGTCGACGAACGCGCCGAAGCTCATCACGTTGGTGATCACGCCCTCGACGACGCGATCCTTGGTCATCGTCACCGGATCCGTGTTCGGATCGAGCAGACGGAACTCGAAGTTGCGGAAGCGCGGGTCGCGGCCCGGGAAGGCGAGTTCGCGCATCAGGTCGCGCCACGTGAACTCGTCGACGTCGAAGTCGGAGCGCTTGAGTCCGCGCGTGTTGCCCGGATGACCGAAACTCTCGTCGAACGAGCCGCCGGTCGACTCGAGCACTCGGCGCGCGAGAGCGTATTGCTCGGGATGCAGGCTGGTGCAGTCGAGGCGTTCCGAGCCGTCGATCACGCGCAGGAACGCGATCGCGCTCGCCCACTGCGCTTCGGTCAGGATCCCGAGGTTGCGCAACTCTTCGCGGTTCTCGATCGGCTTGGTCGCGCGGTACTCGACGATCTTCTTCGCGCGCTCGAGGTCGAGGCCCGGAATGCGCGCGAGCACCGCGGCCGGCGCACGATTGACGTCGCAACCGACGTGCGCGGCGCAGGACTCGACGGTTTCGTCGAGCGTGCGCTTCACGTTCGCCTTCGAGACCAGACCTTGTTCGGAACCGAGCCCGAGGTGCCGCGGATCGACCTTCAGGATCTCCGCCATCGGATCCTGGAGACGACGCGCGAGGCTGAACGCCATGCGTTGCGGCACGGCGAAGTTCGCGAGCTCGCCGCGCGCGACATCCGAGTTCGCATAGGACGCGAGACCCGATTCGTTGACCAACGTCACGATGCCGGGCAATTCGCTCGCCGCGAGCGCCGCGCGCAACTTCGGCAACGCCGCGCGGCCGAGCTTGCCGTGACCGACCGCGTAGGCGCGCACGTTCTTGCCGTCGAACGCGGCCTTGAGTTCGGCGCCGAGCACCGCGGCGTCCTTGTCGACGGACTCCGCGTTCCGCGGCTCGACGCGCAGCGGTTCGCCCGCAGGCGCACCTTCACCGTCGATGAGCGCGATCGTCCAATCGCCCTTCGCGTTGACGTCGACGCCGGCGACGAAACGGCCGGGGAACGTCGGTGAGAACAGGACTTGGCGCAGGTGCTGCGAGAGGAAGCGCAGGGCTTCGTCGTCGGCGCGCTCCTTCAGTTCGAGGCGCACGTCGCCGTCGACGGTCGGCAGCAAACGACGCTCGAGCGCGCGCAGCGCGATCATGTCGAGCACGCCGGCGAAATCGGGATCGGTGCGCTTGCCGAGCGCGGCGCGCACCTTCGGCAACACGACCACGCGATCGAGGCTGATCACCGCGGCGACCGCGCGCTCTTTCTGCGCCTGACGGATCGCGAGCAACCGGTGGCCTTGGATCTGACGCAGCGGCTGACGCACGCGCAGCAACGGCTTGTGCCGACCGAGACGCGACTCGTCGACCAACGGCCGCACCGACAACACGCCGTGCTTGCGCAACATGCGCCGCACGAGGCCGCGCAACTTGGCGCTGCGGCCGAGACGATCCGAGAGGATCCGCATCGCGCCGCTCAACGCTTCCATCTCGGTGTGCACGCCCTTGTCGGGCGAAACGTACGGAGCGCAGACGCGCGCGAGCGCGGGCGTGAGCTCGATCTCGCCGTGCAACGCCGCGTCGACGCCGTCGGCGCCGTGCGTCGCGCTCGCGGGCGAGCCATGTGTCTCTTCGCCGTCGTCCGCTGCGGTCGAGACGGTCTCCATCGCGTTCTGCGGGGCGGCAACGCTCGACTCGGCGACGGCGACGGCGGCTTCGCCGGCGTCGTTCGAGTCACTCGCGTCGGACGACGCGGCGGACGCGCCGCCGTCGTGCGCGGAACGCTCCGCGGACGCGGCGTGTTCGTCGTGCTCTTCGTGTTCGCCTTCGTCGGCGGCGTGGTCCGCGCCCGCGACGGAAGCCACGAGCTGATCCGCGAGATGACCGAGGCCGCGGTCGAGCGCGAGCTGCACTTCCGGTTCCGGCCGACGATGCGGCAGGAAGAGGTCTTCGAGCTCGAAGCGATCGACGCACGTTTTCACGCGTTCGAGCGTCGCCGGATCGAGCGCCGGATTGCTCTCGAGCATCCGCACGATCGTGCCGCGACGGCGATCGAGTTCCGCGAGCTCCTCGCGCCGCCGCGCGAGCCGCCGCACGACCGTCTCCGAAAACCCGCCGGTTTCCGCGCGGCGCACGCGACCGATGTACGGCGCGGCGAGGCCGGCGTCGATCATCTCGAGCGTGGCGCGCACGTGCTCGTTCGAGGCGGAGAACTCTTTGGCCAGATGCTCGACGATGTGCGTGGACGTCACGGTACGTGTCCCTGTGCGGGTCCTGGGTGGGAGCGAACGGCGCGGTGGGGTGCGCGCGCCGAACGCGGGGTGAGGTGAGCGCGAAATCCTATCCGATGCCCGAAAACGCGTGTAGGCGTGGGAACTCGGAGTCGGCGTGAGGTGAAGGCCCGAGTCAGGCCGGAAGTTCGAAGACCGAGACGCGCGTCTCTTCGGCGAGCACGCCGGCGCCTTGGCAGGCCTTCCAACCGACGCGTTCGTCGAGTCCGGGAACGGTCCACTCGCCGAGCGCGCGTCCCGTCAATGCGTCGCGCACTTCGAGGAACGCGTTGCGAATGACGTAGAGCTTGCCGTTGTCGGAGCTGATCGAGACCTCGGGCAGATCGTCCGCGTCGTCGGGCGCGGAGAAGATCTCGAACCAGAGGTGCTTAGCCGAGGACTTCTGGGGCGTGAGCGCGAAGAGCGACAGACCGCGCAGCTCGGCTGCGTCCTTGTCGGGATGTTTTTGCAGGAGCTCGAGCAACGCTTCGTTCGGCAGCGCGGCGGTGACGTCGCCGAGCAACAGCACGATCGCGCCGGGCTCGACCACGAGATCGTGGATGCGCGCGGCCGTCGGCGTCATCACGATCGATTGGAAGTCGCCGCTCGCGGCGTCGAGCGCGAGCACGCCCTGCTTCTTGGTCGCTTGTTGCGTGTAGACGACGAACACGCGTTCGCCGATGCGGCCGAGGTGGTGGTAGCGCTCGCCCTCGCGGTCGTAGCTCCAGCGCACGCGCAACGTCTGGCTGTCGATCGCGACGACGCGCTTCGCCGAAACGCAGACGCACACGTCGGACCACACAGCGGCCGCGTCGAACGCGGGCACTTCGCCGACGCCGATCAACTCGCCGTTCTCGAGCGACATGCGCGCGATGCGGTGGCCGGACGAGCCGCTGGACGACGGCCCGAGCACCAACGCGTCGTTCGCCGCGCCGAAGCCCGCGCCGAAACCGCGGCCGTAGCCGACTTCGCACGGCGAGAGCCACAGTTGTTCGCCGCTCGAGCGATCGTACGCGCCGAGCTTGCCCGGGATCGCGCTGTCGACCCAACGTCCGCCGGCGGGCTGGTCGTAGCCGTGAAGCAGCACCGGGCCCTTGTCGCCGACGGCGATGCCGTCGACTTCGTTCTGGAGCTCTCGCGTCCAGCGCCTGCGAGCGGTGCGAGTCATGTCGAGACCGCTGCGACTACTTTGCGGCATCGGCGAGGATCTTCTCGGCGATGTTGCGCGGCACGTCGCGGTATTCGTGGAGCTCCATCGCGAACGAGCCGCGACCTTGGGTCGCGCCACGCAACGCGGTCGAGTACGCGAACATCTCCGCGATCGGGATCAGCGCGCGGATGATCCGCAGGTTGCCCATCGCGTCGACTTCGCTGACTTCGCCGCGGCGCGAGTTCAAGTCGCCGACGACCGCGCCCATGAAGTCCTCGGGCACGCGCACTTCGAGCTTCATGATCGGCTCGAGCAACGTGACGTTGCCTTCCGCCGCTTGGCGGAACGCGAGCTGACCGGCCTGTTGGAAGGCCATTTCGTTGGAGTCGACGTCGTGAGCCTTGCCGTCGTACAGCGTCGCGCGGACGTTGATGAACGGGAATCCGAGTTGGCCGCCGCCGCCGAAGGCCATCTCGAGTCCGTACTCGACCGCCGGGATGAACTCGCGCGGCACGTTGCCGCCCTTCACCGCGTCGACGAACTCGAAGCCGTTGCCTTCGGTCTGCGCGGGCTCGATCTTGACGTTGATCACCGCGTACTGACCGCGACCGCCCGACTGGCGGATGAAGCGCGCTTCGGTGTCGACCGCGCGCGAGAGGCGTTGCTTGTACGCGACCTTCGGCTTGCCGGTGACGACCTCGCACTTGTGATCGTTCTGGATGCGGTTGACCACGATCTCGAGGTGCAACTCGCCCATCCCCGAAATGACGAGCTCGTCGGTCGCCGGGTTCGTCTGCGCGCGGAACGTCGGGTCCTCGCGCTTCAGCTTGGCGATGATCTCGCTGAGCTTGTCGCGGTCGCCGCCCTTCTTGGGTTCGAGCGACATCGAGATCACGGCGTCGGGGAACTGGATCTTCGACAGCAGGATCGGGTGATCCTCGTCGCAGAGGGTGTCACCGGTGTACGTGTTCTTGAGGCCGACCACCGCGGCGATGTCGCCGGCGCGCACGTCGTCGATCGCTTCGCGCTTGTTGGCGTGCATGCGAAGGATGCGGCCGATGCGCTCGATCTTGCCGGTGCGCGGGTTGAGCACGCGCGCGCTGGCGTTGAGCACACCCGAGTACACGCGCACGAACGTCAAGTCGCCGGTCGGCTCGGCGATCGTCTTGAACGCGAGCAGGCACATCGGTTCGGAGTCGTCGGGCTTGCGCGTCACTTCTTCGTCGGAGCGCGGCTTCGTGCCGACCAACGGCTTGACGTCGAGCGGACACGGCAGGAAGTCGATGACGGCGTCGATCAACTGCGCGACGCCCTTGTGCTTCAGGGCCGAGCCGCAGAGCACCGGAACGATGCGCATCGACAGCGCGCCCTTGCGCAACGCGCCCTTCGCGAGCTCGATCGAGATCTCTTGGTCCTCGACGAACTTGTCGAGCACGACGTCGTCGAACTCCGCCGCGGCCTCGAGCATGTCGTGGCGCGCCTTCTTGGCGGCTTCGACGTGGGACTCGGGGATCGGCAGCTCCTTGTAGTCCTTGCCGTTCCCTTCCTCCGGGTACTCGATGTAGATCATCCGGACGAGGTCGATGACGCCCTTGAAATCGCGCTCGGCGCCGACCGGGATCTGGACGGGGACGGGATGGGCGCCGAGGCGGTCGATGATCGTCTGGACGCAGTATTCGAAGGACGCACCGGTGCGGTCCATCTTGTTGATCAGGCAGATGCGCGGCACGCCGTAACGATCGGCTTGGCGCCACACCGTTTCCGATTGAGCCTCGACGCCTTGGACGCCGTCGAACACCGCGACCGCGCCGTCGAGCACGCGCAACGACCGCTCGACCTCCGCGGTGAAGTCGACGTGACCCGGCGTGTCGATGATGTTGATCGTCGTCCCCTTCCACTCGACGGTCGTCGCCGCCGATTGGATGGTGATGCCGCGTTTGCGCTCTTCCTCGAGGAAGTCCATCGTCGTCGCGCCGTCGTGGACCTCGCCCATCTTGTGGATCTTCTGCGTGATGAAGAGGATCCGCTCGGTCACCGTCGTCTTGCCCGCATCGATGTGGGCCATGATGCCGATGTTGCGCTGGGCGAGGAGGCGCTTGTGAGTCGCGTTGACGGGCTTCTGGTCCATGGCAGTAGTGGTCATGTCGAGCGGGATCCGGCGCGGAGCGCGTGAGCAGGGTGCCCGAGCGCCCGCCTGTGTGTCGGGGGCGTCGGAGACGTTGCGGCGATTCGATCGAACGGCCTCCGGACTCCGGGGGCCTCGTCGATCTTGGAGGCCGAAATAGGTTAGTGACCGCCTTCTCCCCGTCAAGGGCAGCTCAGGGTTCGCGAGCTCGAACGTGCGCTCGCGCGTCGGAACACGCTGCGCCGGGCCCGTGATCGTGGCCGTGGTCGTGTCCACCGCCATGACGGTGAGGACCGTCGCCGGTGTCGGCGAGGCGCGCCAGGAAGATCCGCGGTCCGGTGCGGAGGATCAACCACGCGGTCAGCGCGATCAGGAACCACGCGCAAGCGAGGTGGTACCACGCGAACGTGTGCTCGTGGGCTGCCGCCGCCGCGACGTCGCCAAGTCGCGGCAAGATCGCGTCGGCGCCGAGCGCGAGCACGAACGTCACCGCGAACGCCGTCGCGACGAACGCCCACGCGACGCGGTTCGAGTGCTCGCGCCGCAACGCGCCGAACGTCGTGAGGTTGGTCGCCGGTCCGATCAGGAGGAACGCGATCACCGCGCCCGGTGCGAAGCCCTTCACCAAGAGCAACGCCGCGAAAGGCGTCGCCGCCGCCGCGCAGATGTAGGTGGGCATGCCGATCGCCGACAGCGCGACGATCTGCAGCCACCCGGGCAACGAACGCGCCCATTCGGTCGAGATCCAGGGCTCGAAGAGCACGGTCGCGTAGAGCCCGACCAGGATCCACGGCGAGAGGTGCCCCCACGTCTCGAACAAGCCGCGTTCGATCGCGCGCCACGGCGACAGCCTCGGCGCGGCGACCACGACGCCGACGGCGGGCACGTGCGCTCGCGCATCCGCGATCCGCCCGACGATCCAACCGATCGCGAGCGCGAGGACGAGCGCGCACACGAGGCGCGCGATCGTCGTCGTGCCGCCGAGCTGGTTCCACGAGAGCAAGAGCGAGTCGACGCCGATCTCCGGCGCCGCGACCAACAACGCGAGCGCCGCGGTCGCGGGCACGCCGCGGCCGAGCAGCGAACGATAGATCGGCAACACGCCGCACGAGCACACCGGCATCGGCGTGCCGACGAGGACACCGGTCAGCGCTTGGCGGAAGCTCGAGCCGCGCGAGAGGAAACGCACGGTCGCGTCCGGCAGGAACGCTTCGATCAACCCGGCGCCGATCACGCCGACGAGCAACGGCGGCGCGGTCTCGAGGAACAGCTCGTAGAAGCGCGCCGGCAGATCGTGCGTGCCGTGCTGGTGCGCGCTCGACTCGGGCGCGAACGCCGTGTGAGCGAGCACCAAGCCTGCCGCGGCGAGAGCACCGAGGCCGGACCAGACGTTGTGCTCGCGCTCGCCGAGCGCGCGGTGCTCGGGCGTCGAGTGCTCGACCACCAAGTGGACCAATCCGCCCGCGAGCAACGCGGAACACAGGCCGGAGAACAGTCCCTCGCTGACGTCGATCACCACCGGCCCGAACCACGTTACGGCGCCGACGAGCACGAGCACCGCGGCGGACCACAGCGGACCGAAACGACGTTTCGTCTGCCCCCACAGCACCGCGCCGACCGGCAGGTTGTGGCTCGCGACCGCGAAGAGCGTCGCGAGCGCCAAACGCTCGTCGTTCGCGGTCGACGCGAGCGCCGCGCCCTCCGCGAGCAGATGCCCGATGAACAACACCGCGACGACGATGCCGACCAAGACGCGCCAACCCTGCCAGCTCTGCGCCGCGAGCCGTTCCGTGTAACGCGGCACGAGGACGCCGACGAAGAAGAGCAGCAGCGCCCACCAACCGATGTGCGCGCCGGCCTCGGGCATCAAGTGCAACGCCGCGACCGCGACGATCGCCCCCACCGTGCCGCCATCGATCAACGCCGCCGCGACCGGAAAACGCCGGCCGAGGCGTTCGAGCAACGGCCCGACCGCGAGCGCCAACGTCGCGATCAACAACAACAGCGTGGGATTCAACGCGCGGCTCCGAAGCCGCGGAGTCTAAGCGCACGCTCGGGTTTCTCCGAGCGTCGAGAGCGCGCGTCGAACCGCCGTCAGCGATCGAGCTCGTCGAAGCTCGACGTCACCGCGTCGCGCAACGTCCAACCGAGACGCAAGGCCGTCGCCTCGTTCGGCGTGAAGTCGGCGTTCAAGATCCCGTTCTCGACCAGGATCCGCCGCAGCTCGATCGGGTACTGCGTCCCGTACGGCACGCCGCGCACTTCGGGCACGAAGGCTTGGTTGTCGCGGATCGTCTCGAGCTTCGAGAAGCCGCGCCGCACGCCCTGCACCAAGTAGTCGACGTCGAGGTCGAGATCGGAGCCGACGACGATGCCGGACAACGCCTTGCTCTCGACCCACACGCGCGTCGGTCCCGACGCGGTGAGCTGCACGGTCAAGCCCTCGGCCTCGGTAACCATACGGAAATCGTCGGGCACCACGATCGCCGCGCGACCGCCGTGGACGTGAGCGGTGCCGCGGAAGTACGTGCCCGACTCGTTGCCCTCGAGACATGCGAAGCGGATCTCCTTCGACGCGTCGGTTGGATGCGGTTGGATGAAGTACTTCGCTCCTGTGCCGCCGAAAGCGCCGGCCGAGAAGACGCCGTAGCCCGACGTCGAGTTGGTGTTGCCGAGCACGCCGTAGTTGGTGCCGCTGAAGCCGGCGGTGCCGAACACACCGCGGCCGCTCGACGAGTCGCTCTGGCCGTACACGCCGTTGGTCGTGCCGCTCGACGCGGAGGCCCAGCCATAGACTCCGCGGCCGCTGCTCGACGCGCTTTGGGCCTGGACGCCGTACGCACCGCCGGTGGTGCTCGAAGCGACGGCCATCACGCCGACGCCCGACGGCGAAGTCGACGTGCCGCGCACGCCTTGGGACGCGCCGAAGGTCCCCGTGTTCTCGCCCCACACGCCGATCCCTGACCCGGACCCGGTCGTGCCCCAGACGCCGTAGCCCTGCGTCGCTTGCCCCCACACACCCGCGCCGCCGGCGAGATTCCCGGAGAGCGTCACTCCGTGCACGCCGTACGCCGTGGTGCCGTTCGTGTTGGTCGCTTCGCCGTACACGCCCTTACCGGTCGCCGATGCGGTCGAGCCGCGTACGCCCCAGCTCGCGCCGCTCGTCGCGGTGGCATTCCCCGTCACGCCGACGGAGCCGGCACCGTTCGTCTCCGCGAGCACCGCCAACGACGAGGTCGCGACGTGGAGTTTCGCCGTCGGCCCGAACGTCCCGATGCCGACTTTGCCGTCGGAGTCGATCACGAGGTGCGTGGCGTTGCCGCCGGTGCGCAACTGGAGACCGCGCGGCGTGAAGGGATGGTTGTAGATGATGCCGGCGTCCTGGGCATCGATCGGGGCGCCGAAGAGGATGCCGCTCTCGTTCGCGTCGGGTGCGAGGATGCTGACGTAGCTCGCGGTGTTGCCCTCGAAGACGGCGCTCGAGTTCGGGTTCGCGAACATCGAACCCGCCGACGCGGACATGACGTGCAGCCGCGCCTCGGGCGAGCTCGTTCCGACGCCGACGTTGCCGTTCGCCGTCAGCGGACCGGTGCTCACCGATTGGGACGAGAAGTCCGGCACGATCTTCGAGCCTTGGATCGCCGCGGCGGGCGCGACGTCGGCATCGACGATCGCTCCGTCGGAGATCTCGAAGGACTCGATCGACGAACCGAGCTGCGAGAACGCGGACGCATCGAGCCCGTCGAGCAGGTCGACGTTGAGGAATTCGACGTGGGCCGTCGACACGACGTCCAGCGGCGGCGTCCCCTTCGTGGCTTGCGATCGAAGCTGTCCGCTCGCGGTGACGTCACCGACGACGTGGAGCTTCGAGCTCGGGCTCGTCGTGCCGATGCCGACGTCGCCGCCGGAGCTGACGTTCAGGTCGCTCGAGAGCGGGTAGAGCATGCCGAGCTGCGGCGCACTCGAAGCGTCCAGGCAATTGCCGCTCGCCTGGTCGTCGATCGAGCCCGCGCACAGGAACCGGCCGGTGATCGACGAACTGGCTGCCAAGACCGGCGTGAACGCGGAGGCCGATGCGGTCGCACTCGACGCCGGCGTTGTCGCGGTGCTCGAGCCGACGCTCGGCGCCTGAGGCAGCGCCAGACTCTCGACGCGCACGCCGAGATTGCCGAGCTCGACTGCTTCGAATTCGAAGCCGCCGCGGTTGCGCATCAAGACGTCTCCGCGCTCGGTGACGACGTGCAGGTCGAAGTACTGGTCGCCGTCGAAGTCGAGGAACTCGGCGAAGAGCTCGCGCTCGGTCGCTCCACCGAGCCCCGCGCGCCGCGTGAGGTCCGCGAAGACGCCGTCGGTCATGTTGCGGAGGAGCCGACTCTTGCCGTTCGCGGCCGAGACGTAGAGATCGACCCAGCCGTCGCGATCGACGTCTTGCCAGACCGCGAGACGCGAACCCGTGATGCCGGCGAGACCGGTCTCCCGCGTCACATCGATGAACGAGCCGTCGACGGTGTTCCGGAACAACCGATCACCGCCGAGCGGATCGACGACATACACGTCGAGCGCTCCATCGCGATCGAAGTCGGCAAAGCGGTAGCTCGGACCGACGATCGCGGGCTCAGGATCGGAGACAAGGGACGACACGACGAGCGCGCAAGCCAAGAGCATGGGTTCCTCCTGTGGTGGTTTGCCCATGTCCCACCACGCAGACCCGCGCCAAGCTCGATCAGGAAAGCGCGGATTCTCCGCGCGGCCGCTCAGCGGCCGACACGGTGCGGCTCGAGCCATTCCGCGTCGCGGAGTTCCCAACCGAGACGCAGAGCCGTCGCCTCGTTCGGCGTGAAGTCGGCGTTCAAGATCCCGTTGTCGACCAGGATCCGCCGCAACTCGATCGGGTACTGCGTCCCGTACGGCACGCCACGCACCTCGGGCACGAAGGCTTCGTTGTCGCGGATCGTCTCGAGCTTCGAGAAGCCGCGCCGCACGCCCTGCACCAAGTAGTCGACGTCGAGGTCCTGATCGGAGCCGACGACGATGCCGGTCAACGACTTGCTCTCGACCCACACGCGCGTCGGTCCCGACGCGGTGAGCTGCACGGTCAAACCTTCGGGCTCGGTGACCATGCGGAAGTCGTCGGGCACCACGATCGCCGCGCGGCCGCCGTGGACGTGAGCGGTGCCGCGGAAGTACGTGCCCGACTCGTTGCCCTCGAGGCACGCGAAGCGGATCTCCTTCGCCGCGTCGGTCGGGTGCGGTTGGATGAAGTACTTCGCTCCCGTGCCGCCGAAGTCGCCGCTCGAAAAGACGCCGAAACCCGACGACGAGTTGGTGGTGCCGCGCACGCCGTAGTTCGTGCCGGTGAGACCGACGGTGCCTTGCACGCCGCGACCGCTCGTCGAGTCGCTCTCACCGTAGACGCCGTAGTTGGTCCCGCTCGTAGCCGTCGACCACCCGCGCACGCCGCCGCCGATTCCGTTCGATGCGCTCGTTCCTTTCACTCCCCAACCCTGCTGCGCCGTGTTGGACGCAGAGCCGCTGACTCCGACGCCCTGCGGTCCGGTCGCGGCACCACTGACGGCGATCCCGCCGCCGACGGTGCCGGTGTTCTCGCCGAACACTCCGCGCCCCGAGGACGAACCAGTCGTGCCGTACACGCCGTAACCTTGGGTCGCTTCGCCGAACACTCCGCAGGCGCCGGCGAGGTTGCCGGAAGCGTTGAAGCCGTAGACGCCGTACGACGCAAGCCCGTTGGCATCGGTCGCGACACCGTACACACCGATCCCCGTGTTGGAGGCCGTGCTGCCGTACACTCCGACGCCCGCACCGGTCGTCGCCGTGCCTTGGCCTTGGATCGCCCGCGCCCCCGCGCCGCTCGTCTGCGCGAGCACCGCCGCGCCCGAGCCCGACACGTGCAGATCCGCCGCGGGCGTCAACGTACCGATGCCGACGTCGCCGTCGGATTCGATCACGACCTTCGTCGAGTTGCCGCCGGTGCGCAGTTGGAAGCCGCGCGGCGTCGCGACGTTGTTGTAGACGATGCCGCCGTCCTGGGCATTGATCGGTCCGCCGAAGAGCAGCGCGGTCTCGTTCGCGTCGGGCGCGAGCACAGTGACGTAGTTGGCGCCGCTGCGCTCGAAGACGGTGCTCGAGTTCGAGTTGGCGGTCACCGAACCCGCCGAGCCCGACGCGACGTGGAACGCCGCTTCCGGCGAGCTCGTGCCGACGCCGACGCGTCCGGTGCCGGAGGTCTCGAGCAACAGATGCGCGCCACTGATCTCGTTCTGCACGTGCAGGTTGTTGTCGCTCGCACTCGTGAAGCCGACGCGAGCCTTGCGCGTCGTCGGTCCGTCGGGGAAGAGCTCCATGAACGCGTGGTCGACGCCCTCGAGTCGCAACGTGTTCGCGTTGCCGACGACGTGCCACGGAGCTTGCGGCGAACTCGTGCTCACGCCCGCGAACGGATTCGTCGCGAAGCCCAGGTTCAAACGATCACCGACCGACACGCCGTCGTGGATGCGGAAGTTCGGATTCGTCTCGCCGCCGTGGGAGAGCGTCCAATCGACGTAACCGGACGCCGAGAGCCGCACGAACGGACTCGCGGTCGAGTGCCCGAGGCTGATGTCGAGACCGGCGGAACCGAAAGGACCCGGATCGGTGTTGATCACGATGTCGCCGGCAGCCGTCAGCGGACCGGTGGTCGCGGCCTGAGTCCCGAACTGCGGCACGACCTTCGAGCCCTGGATCGCCGCGCCGAACGAAACGTCGACGTCGCTGATCGTTCCGTCGGCGATCTCGCTCGAATCGATCGACGTGCCGAGCTGCGAGAAGACGGTCGAGTCGAGACCGTCGAGCTGATCGGCGTTGAGGTTCGACACCTTGGTCGTCGAGCTCACCGACAACGGCGCGGTGCCCGTCGCTTGCGTCGACACGAGTTGCCCGCTCGCGCGCACGTTGCCGGCGACGTCGAGCTTGGTCGCCGGCGTCGTCGTGCCGACGCCGACGTTGCCGCCCGCGCTGACGTTGAGATCGTTCGAGAGCGGATACAGCTTGCCCAACGCCGGCGCGGACGCGGCTTGGATGCAGTTGCTCGTCGTCTGATCGACGATCGTTCCCGCGCACGCGAGCGCGGGCTGCGCGACGGTGCCGCCTGCGATCGGCGTCGCGGACGCGATCTGCGGCCCCGCGGTCGCGGCGAGCGCGTTCGGAGTCGCGAGCGGACTCGAGATCGGCATGGCGGGCAGCGCGAGCGAATCGATGCGCGCGACGACGTCGGCGAGCTCGACGCGCTCGAAGTCGAAGCCGCCTCGGTTGCGCAACAACACGTCGCCGTGGTCGGTGACCAAGTGCAGATCGGCGTTGAGGTCGCCGTCGAAGTCGAGGAACTCGGCGAAGAGCTCCTGCTCGCCGCGCTGGGCGACTCCGGCGTTGCGCGTGAGATCGCCGAACGTCCCGTCGGCCATGTTGCGCAATAAGCGACTCTTGCCGTTCGCGGCGCTGACGTAGAGATCGAGCCACCCGTCGCGATCGACGTCCTGCCAGAGCGCGAGACGCGAACCCTTGATCCCCGCGAGGCCGGCGAGCGCCGTCACCTCGACGAACGCGCCGTCGCTCGTGTTGCGGAACAGCCGATCGCCGCCGAGCGGATCGACGACGTACACGTCGAGCGCGCCGTCACGGTCGAAATCGGCGAAGCGGTAGCTGGGGCCGACGATCGAAGGCTCGACCTCCGACGAAGAAACGGACGCGAGCAACGCGCAGAGCAGCGACGAGAGCATGGGAATCCTCCGGGACCTAGAGAACGGACGACGAGTCTCTCGAGGGGCAGGCGCGAGGCGGTGGAAGCGACCACGGAGAATCTCCGCTCTTTTTTCGGCGCGTCGGACGCGCTCGGAGTCCCGAGCCGACGCGCTCAGCGCGGACGATTGCGGCCGAGCTTCTCGTGCGCCGCGACGAACTCGTGGGTCGCGAACGCGGCCATCAACGAGAGATCGCCCGCGAGCACTACCCCGCCGAGGATTTCGGCGAACGTGTTCGCGCCGCCGTCGCCCGCGCAACCGAGCAGCGCGAGGCTCTCCGCCGCGGTCCCTTTCGCCGAGCCGCCGCCGACGGTGCCGACCAGCAACGAAGGGAGCGTGACGCTCGCGTGCAGATCGCCGCTCGCGGTGACGTCGAAGTCGAGGAAGCCGTTCGCGCACTCGGTCAGGTACGCGACGTCCTGGCCGCAAGCGAGCATCACCGCGGCGAGGCCGTTGGCGCTCTGCACGCAACGATTCTCGGTCGACAGCCGGGCGAAGCCGATCTGGTACGTGTGCCACAACGCACGCAACGCTTCCGGCGTCGTGCGCGCGAACGCGGCGAGCGCCTTGCGCGGCACCGTCGCGTCGCAGACGACGCTGCGGCCGCGGCCGGAGTAATTGGCGCGAGCGTTCGCCCGCTTCTCGACGTCCTGGCCGTGCAGCGCGTGTTCGAGCGCGCGCGTGCGCTTCGCGATGCGGGCGGCGACGAGCTCCGTCGCGCGCGCCGCCATGTTGATGCCGATCGCATCGCCGGTGGTGAACGTGAGCTCGACGACGAGCCGCCGCCCGACGACGTCGGTACGCACGTCGACGAGTTTGCCGTGCCGCGTCGTGCCGGCGACCAGCTTCGTGAACGTGCGCCGTTCGCCGTCGACGAACTCGCGCGCGGCGAGCGCGCCTTTCGCATCCGCGTAGACGAAGATCGGCGCTTGCGTGAGCCCCTCGCGCACCACCCGCGACCGCGCGCCGCCCGCCGCCGCGAGCAAGCGCATGCCGCGCGAGTGTGACGCGACCAACGCGCCTTCGTTGGTCGCCATCGGCACGTAGACCTCGCGCATCCCGCGCGACGTGTCGACGACGAGCGGCCCGGCGAGCCCGAGCGGCACTTGCGCGAAGCCGATCAAGCCCTCGCAGTTGCCGCGCGCGCTCTCGAACGGCACCGCCGCGCCGGCGATCTGCGCGAGCTCGAGTTTCGTCGCCGCTTCGGCGAGCGCTCGCCGCGCATCGACCGCGGCGCGCGAGTAGTCGTCGACTTCATCCCGCGGCAAACGCGGGAGCGACGGCTGAGAACGACGAGGCGGACGTGCCATGCGAGCGCGACGGAGACTAGCGAGCGCTCGTCGCGCTCGGAAGCGAGTTCACGGCTCGCGAGCGCGTGACCGCCCACCACGCGAGGCCGACGACGAGGGCGCCGAGCGCGGCGAACACGCCGCGGCGGAACGAGTCGGGCTCGTAGCGCAACTCGACCACGCTCTTGCCCGCCGGCACTTCGACCGCCTGGAACGCGTGGTTCGCGCAGAGCACGCGAGCCTCGCGGCCATCGACGGTCGCCTTCCAACCGGGGAAGTACGTCTGGCACGCCACCAACCAACCGGGCTCGTCGCGCTCGACCTCGAGGCGCACGCTCGACGCGTTGCGTTCGAGCACATGCGCTCGTGCGCCGCGCAGCGCACTCGCGAGGTCCTCAGGAAAACCTTCGAAGCTCGGCAGCTCGACCGGATTCGCGTCGGGGTCGTCCTCGAGGATCACGATGCGATACGGATCGAAGCGTTTGTGCTCGAGCACCGACAACGACTGCGCCGCCGAGAACGCGTGCGCGGCGCGCGAGACGCTGAAGTACGGACCGAGCGCGTCGGCGAAACGAAAAAGCGTGAACGGCGCGATCGACGCCGTCTCGACGAACGACTGATCGCGGCGCCAATCGAACACCAACGCGCCGGCGCGCGGCTCGCCGCCGACTTCGAGGCGCGCGGGCTCGGGCAGTTCGCCCTTCATCGTCCACAGGCGCGTCGCGTGATTGCCCGGTTCGCCGCTCCACGAGCACGCGAGCACGTACCGCCGTCCGCCCGAATCGAGGCGCGGCGCGAACTCGAGTCGCGCCTGGCGAAAATGCCAACCGACATCGATCGGGAACGGCTTCCAGCCGAACGCGTACTCGAACGCGCCGAAGCCTTCGCGACGGAGCCACTTCGCGTCGAAGTCTCGCTCGTCGACGACTTCGCCGGAGTCGGCGTCCGCGAGCCGCAGGTGCACGACGCTGCGCGCGGGCCGCGTCCCGGCCTCGCACGCGAGCAGCACCGCGACCGAACGCAGACCGGGCCAGGCGCACGTGAACGTCTGCTTCACTTCGTTCGCGCCGAGCGGTTCGAGCGGCCGACACGAGAACGCGCGCGAGTAGAGCGTCTCCGACCGCGCGGTCGCGATCGGCGCCCACTCGCCCGCGCCGAGCAACCACTCGATGCCGAAGAGTTTGAGTCCGAGCGTGCTCGCGCGCGTGACGTCGCGGTTGCCGCCGAGGCCGCCGAAGTGTTCCGAGTAGAGCAGCTCGTAGCGCTGCACGCCGAGCGCGTCGTAGTTTTGCAGCGTCGCGAGCCGATGCGCGACGTTCGCGTCCGGCGGAATTCCGTTGTCCTGCAGGAACACGACGCGCCCGTCGCCGACTTCCTTCTGCAACGCCGCGAGCGACGGCGTCGTCGGGTAGACGCAGCGATCTTCGGTGGTCGGGTTGTAGCGCGCGAGCAGGCCGGCGCTCTGTGTGAACGCGGCGAGCACGACGACGCCGGCCGCGACACGGCGCGCGAACGTGGCGCGGCTCGCGCAACACACGGCGCCCGCGAGGATCGCCGCCGCGAAGCAGACCGCGGACCAACGCTCGTCCGCGGCGAGATGCGCCGCGACGACGAGGCGGCGCGCATCGGCGAGCTTCGCGAGGCTCGGCTCGCGCAACAAGACGGCGCCATGGTGAGCGAGAGCGAGCACCGCGGCGCCCACCGCGATCCACGCGAACGCCGCGAGGAACCGCGCGCGCTGCGGCGCCGTGCGCAACGCGTCGAGTCCGAACGCGGCGAGCACCGCGACCGAGAACAGCCACGCCGCTTGGCCGCGATAGAACGGCGCGTAGTGGCCGAGCAGCCGCGAGCTCGCGTACGCGTCGCCGAGTCCGAACGCGTTGCACGAGAGCAGCGCCCACAGTCCCGCGACGACCGCGAAGAACCGCGCGCGGCGAAAACGGAACGCCGCGCACGCGCCGAGCAACGCGAGGAAGAGCGCGACGCCGCCGGCGTGAGCGCTGGTCGCTTGCTCGAAGTTCGGCTCCGGCAACGTCAACGCGAGCTCGCGCTCCGGTCCCGGCATGCCGAGCGCGGTCGGGAACATCTGCAACGGCCAGTATCGCTCGAGCCCCGGCTCGACGACGTTCGGGCGACTCGCGTACGTCGTGCTGCGCACCAAGTACTCGGCGAACGGCAACCACTGCGGCGCCGACAACGCGCCGGCGAGCAAACCCGCGCCGACCAGCGCGCCGAACGCCGTCATCGCGCGGCGCCCGGCGCGCGCGTCGCCGCCGAGTGTTCGCCAAGCGCGTGCGACACGCACGACGATCCACGCGCCGGTCAGGAGCAACACGAACGCGAACGGCTCGGGATGTCCGGCACACGCCGCAGCGGCCGAAGCGAGAGCGAAGCCGACCAACGCTCGCGCGAACTCGCGCCGCGGCGCCGCACGTTCGAACGCGCCGCACGCTCGCTCCGCGAAATAGAGCATCGCGGGCAACAGCGCGTTGACGCCCGAGTGCGGGTACGCGAGCAACACCACCATCTGCCCGGAGAACGCGAACGCCGTCGCGCCGAGCAACGCCGCGAGTCGCGAGCACCCGAGCTCGCGCAGGAAGCGCGCCGTGAACAACCCGGCGACGATCAACTTCAGCGTCGCCGCGAGCAACACGCCCGTCTTGAAGCCGAACAGATAGAACGGAAGGCTGAACGGCGAGAAGACCGCCGATTGGTAGTTCGCGACGTGCGGCACGCCCGCGCCGTTGTACGGATTCCAGAGCGGCACGCGCCCCGCGCGCACTTCATCGGTGGCGAAGCGCATCCACGGCTGCATCTGGATCGCGGTGTCGCGCAACACGCGATTGGCAACGTCCTTCGCGGGCGGCTCCGGTTTCAGGAGCTTGTAGTCCGCGAGCAGGTCCGCGCCGCTGAACGTGTGATCGGCGAAGCCGAGCCACGGCTCGCGCAGGAAGATCGCGACCAACAACGCGACGACGCCGAGCAGCGCCGCGAGCTCGCGCCGCGACTTCGTCGGCGTCGAGCACTCGGCGGCCGGGGAGCCGTTCATCCCGTCAGGTTAGTCTGCGCCGGAACGCGACGCACCCACAGCGCGAGCGCGAACCACGCGAGACCGACGACGACGGCGCCGAGCGCGGCGAGCAGACCGCGTCGGAACGACTCGGGCTCGTAGCGCAGCTCGACCACGCTCTTGCCCGCCGGAACCTCGACGCCTGAGAACGCATGGTTCGCGCAAATCACGCGAGCCTCGCGTCCGTCGACCGTCGCTTTCCAACCGGGGAAGTACGTCTGGCACGCGACCAACCAACCGGGCTCGTCGCGTTCGACCTCGAGGCGCACGCTCGTCGCGTTGCGCTCGAGCACGCGCGCCCGCACCGCGCGCGGCGCGGACGCGAGGTCCGCGGGCAGGCCTTCGAACGGCTGCACCGCCGGCGTCGGAGCGTCGGGATCGTCCTCGAGAATCACGATGCGATACGGATCGAACGCGCGATTCTTGAGCGCGAACCAGACCTGCGTCGCCGCGTACGCATGGGCCGCGCGCGAGACACTGAAGTACGGTCCGAGTCCGTCGGTGAAGTGGAAAAGCGTGAACGGCCCGAGATCGGCGGTCGGCACGAACCCGCCATCGCAACGCCAATCGAAGATGAGCGCATCGCCCCGCGCTTCGCCGTCGACGTCGAGATGCATGCGTTCCGGCGCTTCGTTCGCCGTCAGCCACGCGTGCGACGCGTGCTCGCCGTCTTCGCTGTCCGACGTGCAGGTGAGCGCGTAACGCCGTCCCGCGGAATCGGCGCGCGGCTCGAAGTCGAGCACCGCCCAGCGCAACCGCCAACCGACGTCGAGCGGAAACGGCCTCCACGCGACCGCGTAGTCGAAGACGTCGAAGCCCGCGCTGCGCATCCACTGCGCGTCGAAGCTGCAGTCGACGACCACCTCGCCGGTATCGGCGTCCTCGAGTCGCACCCGCAGCTCGTCCGCGAGCGCGCTGCTGCCGGCGACGTAGCCGAGCAACAACGACACCGAGCGCAGTCCGGGCTCGGTGCACGTGAACGTCTGACGCGCCGTGCGCGTGCCGAGCGCCTCGAGCGGACGATAGGCGAAGGCGCGCGACGAGAGCGCGTCGCTCCTCCCGGTTCCGACGAGCGGCCAATCGCCCGCGCCGACGAGCCACTCGACGCCGAAGAGTTCGAGGTCGACCGGCTCGACGCGCGTGACGTCGCGGTAGCCGCCCGAGGCGCGGAACGAGCGCGAGAAGAGTCCCTCGTACCGTCGAACACCCATCGCGTCGTAGCTCTGCAACGTCGAGATCCGATGCGCGACGTTCGCGTCCGGCGGAATGCCGTTGTCCTGCAGGAACACGACGCGTCCGTCGCCGACTTGGCGCTGCACCGTCGCGAGCGCTGCGGTCGTCGGATAGACGAAACGATCCTGCGTCGTCGGGTTGTAGCGCGCGAGCACGCCGGCCGATTGCGCGAACGCCGCGAACACGACGACGCCGGCCGCGACGCGCCGCACGAGCGTCGCGCGGCTCGCGCAGCACACCGCGCCCGCGAGCAACGCCGCGACGAAACAGCCGGCGGACCAACGCTCGTCCAACGCGAGATTCGACGCGATGAGCGCGCGGTGGACTTCGTCGAGCGCGTCGAGACGTCCTCCGCGCAGGGCGTGCGCGCGTTCGAACGCGACGACGAGCACCACGGCTCCGACGACGACGAACGCCGCCGCGAGCGGCCGCCGCACGCGCTCGCTCGCCGCGCGCAACGCGTCGAGCCCGAACGCGGCGAGCGCCGCGACCGAGAACAACCACGGCGCTTGGGCTCGATAGAACGGCGCGTAGTGCCCGAGCAGCCGCGTGGTCGCATACGCCTCGCCGAGGCCGAACACGTCGCACGAGAGCACGAGCCACACGCCCGCGACGACGACGAAGACGCGCGCCGCGCGAAGGCGCCACGCGGCGCACGCGCCGAGCAACGCGAAGAACACCGCGATGCCGCCGGCGCACGCGCTGGTGACCTGCGCGAAGTTCGGCGGAGGGAGCCCGAGATCGATCTCGCGCCCGGGCACCGGCATGCCGAGCGCCGACGGGAACATCTGCAACGGCCACTGCTGATCGAAGCCCGGCACGTCGACGCCCGGCCGCTCCATGTTGCTGACCGCGCGCTCCAAGTACTCCGCGAACGGCATCCACTGCGGCGCCGACAACGCGCCGGCGAGCAAGCCCGCGCCCAGGAACGCGGCAAGAGTCGTCGTCGCGCGGCGCGCTGCGCGCAGGTCGCCGCCGAGCGTTCGGGAAGCGCGCGCGACGCGGACGACGATCCACGCGACGGTGACGGCGAGCACGAAGACGAACGGCTCGGGATGACCCGCGTACGCGGCGGCGGTCAACGCGACGACGAGGCCGACGAGCGCTCTCGCGAATTCACGCCGCGGCGCGGAGCGTTCGAACGCTCCGCACGCGCGCTCGGCGAAGTAGAGCGCGGCGGGAAGCAACGCGCTGACGCCCGAGTGCGGATACGCGAGCAACACCACGAGTTGGCCCGAGAACGCGAAGCAAACGGCGCCGAGCAACGCCGCGAGACGCGAACGTCCGAGCTCGCGCAGGAAGAGCGCGGTGAACAAGCCCGCGACCAACAGCTTCGCCGTCGCCGCGAACAACACGCCGAACTTGAAGCCGAAGAGATAGTGCGCCCACTGGAACGGCGAGAAGACCGCCGACTGGTAGTTCCCGAGCAATGGAGCTCCGGCCCCGTTGTACGGACTCCACGTCGGCCAACGCCCCGCGTGCACTTCGTCGACCGCGAAGCGGATCCACGGCTGCATCTGGATCACCGTGTCGCCGAGCAAGCGGTTGCCGACGCGCTCGGGCGCCGGATCAGGCTTCAGGATCCCGTAGTCCGTCAGGCTGTCCGCCGCGGTGAACGTGTGGTCCGAGAAACGCAGCCACGGCTCGTGGAGGAACGCGACGACGAGCAACGCGACGATGCCGGCGAAGAGCGCGAACTCGCGCCGAGACGCCGAACGTGCTCCTGCCGGTGAGCCGTCCATGCAGCCAAAGTAGTAACCGAGGGAGCGAACGACCGATCATGACGCCTTCGGCACGGGCGCGTTCCCGATTCGGAGGGCGCGCTAAGATGCGCTGCGTCGCGCGACGGATCGTTTTCGCCGAATTCGATGAACCGTTCCGTCCGCGAGCAGCGTTCCGCTTTGCGCGTTGCTCGAACCGCACGCGAATCCACACCTTTCGAGGAAACGAAGATGCTCACCCTCGCTCTCGCGCTGATGCCCTCGCTCGGCGGACACGTCCTGACCGTCGGGTCAGGCCAAGACTTCGCCGACTTGCAGTCCGCGATCGACGCGGCGACCGACGGCGACACCGTGCTCGTCCGTGCGGGGAACTACACCGGCTTCGTGATCGACGGGAAGGCGTTGACCGTCGTCGTTGACGAAGGCGCGCAGGTCGCGGTCAACGGTGAAGCGCGGGTCGAGCACCTCGCGAGCGGACGCTTGCTCTTGCTGAGCGGCCTCGCGACGACGTCGACCAGCGGCTACGCGCTCTACCTGCGCGACAACTTCGGACGCATCGACGTACGCGGCGGTTCGTACCGCGGCCACGCCTCTCTCGCTCCGCAACAACCCGGCGGCGCCGCGGCGCGCATCACCAAGTCCGGCGTCGTGCGCGTGGTCGGCGCGAGCGTCACCGGCGGCAACGGTTGGTGTCTGTCGCCGAGCGGTTGCGCGTGGGGTCCGTCGTCGGGCGGCTTCGCGTTGTTCGCGCGCTCGACCGCGTTGGAACTCTTCGACAGCACGTTGACCGGCGGCTCCGGCGGGACCGATTGGACCGACACCGCGTACGACGGCGGATACGGCGGCCACGCGTACGAATCGCCGGACGTCGTGCTGTTCGCGTCGAACTCGAGCTTCCGCGGCGGCAACGGCGGGAGCGGCGGCGAAGAACAAGGTTGCTGCTCGCTCTTCGGCATCGAAGCGGGCCGCGGCGGCGACGGCGGAAACGGCGTTTTGCTCGGCAGCACGCCGCCGGGCGTCGAACAACCGATCGCGGCACTGCTCGACTGCGACACGTACGGCGGCGCGGCGGGCTTCGGCGGACTCGGCTACTGCTGCTCCAACGGAGCGAACGGCACGCCGGGACAACCGGTGAAGGTGCAGAACGGTTCGCACACGCCGATCGCGGACGTCGCGCGCGTCGCGACCGGGCCGCGCGTCGTGCGCGAGAACACACCGCTCGCGCTGCAGTTCCAAGGCGTCGCCGGCGATCGCGTGTGGATGCGCGTCGAGAGCGCGAGCCCGAACGTCGTCGGCTCGATCCCGTTGCGCGTGCCGAAGCCGAAGCAACTCGGCGTCGTGCCGGCGTCCGGCACGCTCGCGGTCCAAGTCCCGCTCGCCGGCTACGGCGCGCACACCGAGGGATTGACGTGGTTCGTCGCGTTTGACTTCATCGCGAGCGACGGCACTGCGCACGAAGGCACACCGCTCGCGATCGTGATCGTCGACGCCACGCTCTAGACGAGCATCATTCGGAGACGGCGAGACCGCGCGAGTAGCGCACGCGCTCGCACTCACCTCCGTCGTCGTTCCAGAAGATCCATTCGCCCTCGAGGTGGTTGTCGCGGTACTCGCCTTCGCTCTCGTGGACGCCGTTCGCGTACCACGAACGCCAGCGGCCTTCGCGCGAACCGTTGCGGCCGACGCCTTCGGTCGCCAGGGTTCCGTTCGGGTGCCACCAGCGCATCGGCGCGAGCTCGTCCCCGCCGAGCGTCGACTCCGAACTCTGAGTGCCGTCCTCGAACCACGTCGCCCACTCGCCGCTCGGTTCGCCGTGATCGAAATGTCGGCGCGCACGGAGGCGACCGTCGGGCCACCACTCGAGCTCCTCGCCGTCGCGCAACGTCCGGCCGTCGCGGTAGACCCAGACGTGCCACTCGCGGCGCTTGCGGGTCGCTTCCGCGTCGTAGAACTCGGCGCGACGCTCGAAGAACGGCGCGGCCTCCGGAACGGCGTGGTCGGGGACGGCGGGGAACGGCGGATGGAAGGAGCGACACGACGCGAGACCGAGCGCGAGGACCAGCGCGCGAAGCGCAATCGTCGAAGGCGTGAGCTCTCGCATTCCGTGACGTCGATCGACGTCGGCGTCCAGACTATCGACGCGACGCAACTCGAGCGAGTCGCACGTTCGCGCCGACGCGCGGTCGCTTACGAGCCGCGAGGGCCTAGGATTCGCGCCATGGCGAACACAACGACGCGCGCGACGCTCGCTCTCCCCTACCGCGAATTCGTGCTCGAGAACGGCTTGCGCGTGCTCGTGCTCGAGGATCATTCCGATCCCGTCGTCGCCGTCGAGGTCCAGTACCACGTCGGCAGCGCGCGGGAGTCGCGCGGTCGCTCCGGCCTCGCGCACCTCTTCGAGCACTTGATGTTCGAAGGCTCCGAGAACGTCGCCGCGGGCGAGCACTTTCGTCGCATCCAAGGCGCGGGCGGAACGCTCAACGGCACGACGACCTTCGATCGCACGTGGTACTTCGAGACGTTGCCGGCGCAGCATCTCGAGCTCGCGCTCTGGCTCGAGGCCGATCGCATGGGCGGTCTCGTCGGCGCGCTCTCGCAGGCGAAGCTCGACAACCAACGCGACGTCGTCAAGAACGAGCGGCGTCAGAGCTACGAGAACCGTCCGTACGGCCGCGTGCGCGAAACGCTGCACGCCGCGCTCTATCCCGACGGCCATCCGTACTCGTGGATCCCGATCGGTTCGATGGCGGATCTCGACGCGGCGACGCTCGACGACGTGCGCGCGTTCTTCCTGCGCTGGTACGGGCCGAACAACGCGGTGCTCGCGATCGTCGGCGACGTCGAGACGGAACGAGCGCTCGCGCTCGCGGAAAAACACTTTGGTCCGATCGCGCGCGGGCCGGACGTCGGGTTGCCGGCGCGGGCGAGCGCACGACTCGACGGCGACGCGCGCTTGGTGCTCGAAGACCGCGTGCAGCTCCCGCAGTTGACGTTGTTGTGGCCGACCGTCCATCAGTCGGATCGCGACGCGGCGGCGCTCGACCTCGCGGGTATGGTGCTCTCGCAGAACAAGTCGGCGGTGCTCGATCGTGCGTTGACGGTCGATCGTTTGCTCGCGCGCTCGGTGAGCTGCGGCTCGGAGGCGTACGAGATCGCGGGGCAGTTCATGGTGTCGGTGCTCGCGGCGCCGGGTGTTGCGCTCGACGAGCTCGAGACCACCGTGCGGAGTTTGATCGCCGACGTCGCGCGCGACGGCGTCGAGCCTGCGCAGCTCGAGCGCATGAAGCACCGCGCGCGCGCCGATCACGTCTGGCGTTTCGAGACGGTCGCGGGCAAGGCGTCGGAGCTCGCGCGCTCCGCGACCGTGTCCGGCGATCCGTTGGAATCGACGCGCGCGCTCGAACGGCTGTGTGCCGTCGAAGTCGACGAAGTGCGAGCGGTGCTCGCGCGCCATCTCGCCCTGCGGCCCGCGGTGGTGCTCGCGACGGTGCCCGAAGGTCGACGCGAGCTCGCGTCGAACGCGCGCGCGACGGTGCGCGCCGCCTCGACGAAGGCGCGGCCGCGCGTCGCGCCCGAGCCCGGACCGCGACCGACGTTGCGCCTCCCGCAGTTGTGGATGCGCGAGAACGCGGGGCTCGCGCTCGTCGGCACGCGCTACGACGAATTGCCGGTGTCGGCGTTCCACCTCGCGCTCGCGGGCGGACGACTGCACGAGAGCCGGACCGAGCTCGGGCTCGCGGCGCTGACCGCGTCGTTGCTCGCGGAAGGCACACGCACGCTCTCGACCACCGACTTCACCGATCGGCTCGACTTCCTCGGCGCGAACTTCCGCACGTTCGCGACGCACGACGAGCTCATCGTCTCGTTCTCCGTGCTCGACGAGCACCGCGACGCCGGCATCGCGTTGCTCGCGGAAGCGCTCTTCGAGCCGCGCTTCGCCGCCGCGGATTTCGAACGCCAGAAGACGCAACACCTGATCGCGATCGACACGCGCGGCGACCAGATCCGCACGATCGCGCACAACGCGTGGGCGCGGCTGCTCTACGGCGAAGGGAACGCGCTCGGCTTCCCGTCGCTCGGCACGCGCGCGTCGGTCGAGCCGATGACGCTCGACGACGTGCGCGGTTTCCACGCGCGCGCGCTCGCGCGGCCGGCGCGCGTCGTCGTCGCGGCGCGCGACGAAGGCGGCGACGTCGAAGCGGTGCTCGCTCCGATCTCGCGCGGGCTCGGCGAACGGCGTGCGCGCGCGAACGACCTCGTCGAGCCGGTCTTCCCGCGCCGCGAACGCCGCGCGTTCTTCCTGATCGACAAGCCCGGCGCCGCTCAGTCCGAGCTGCGGCTCGGCCATCTCGCCGTCGCAGCGAACGATCCGGACTTCTATCCGCTGCAGGTCCTCAACTACGTGCTCGGCGGCGCGTTCACCAGTCGCCTCAACCAGAACCTGCGCGAGCACAAGGGCTTCACGTACGGCGTGCAGTCGGCGTTCGAAGGCGATCGGCGGCCCGGCGCGTTCACGATCGCGACCGCGGTGCACACGGAAGTGACCGCGCCGGCGTTGGTCGAGTGCTTGCGCGAGATCGACGCGATCCGCGAAGGCGTGCGTGACGACGAGCTCGCACTCGCGAAGCAGGCGCACTCGCAGTCGCTGCTGCGTCAGTTCGAGTCGCTCGCGGCGCGCGTCGGTCTCGGCGACAACGTCAGTCGTTACGGTTGGGCGCCGGACTATCCGTTGGCGCGGCTCGCGTGGCTCGATCGCGCGACGACGGCGGAGCTCGGTGAGCTCGCGCGCCGACGCATCGATCCCGATCGACTCGCGGTGCTCGTCGTCGGCGACGCCACGCGCATCGCAGACGGACTCGCGCCGCTCGGCGACTTCACGCGCCTCGACGTCGACGGACGAGCGCTCGCGAACTGAACGACGCGCAGCGAGAAGTGAGTAGCGAGTTCCATCGACGGTGGAATTCGCGCGCACGCTCTTTCGTCGCGAAGAGTGCTCCGCGCGCGCATTCCTCGCGCTCGCCCACTGTGTGTCGACGGAGAGTGTGACTAGGAAGATCTCGCACCCATCGGACGACATTCTGTCGCTCGCGTGCGTTCCGCATCTCTTTTCCACAGAACCGCACATCATGATCCGTATCCCCAAGTTCGGCAGTCCCGCGCTCTTCGCGCTGACTTGCGCTGCGCTCCTCGCGCCCGACGTGTCCGCCAAGAGCGGCGGCGGTCAGGTCGTCAGTCAGTTCCTCTCCTCCACCGACGTCGATGCCAACGGCAACGCGCGCGCGCGTTGGCGCACCAAGAGCACCGACACGTTCCTCTTCGACGTGGAGCTCGATCACATGGATTCGGGCACGTACGACCTGTACGTCACCGACCTCGTCACGCCGAAGGGTTCGATCAACGTCGACGGCTCCGGCAACGGCAGCATCGAGTTCAAGACCCCGCAGGACGGCGCGAAGCCTCTCTTCGACTTCTCGCTCTTCGGCGAAGTCGTCGAAGTGCGTCAAGCCGCGACGGTCTTCTTCACCGACACGTTCGACGGCACGATCGGCGGCTTCCCCGGCGTCGACACCAGCAAGGTCGGACTCTTCATGGTCAACGTCGGACCCGACTTCGACGCGCAAGGCATGTTGAAGTACGAGGCCAAGGCCGCGAAGACGAAGTTCTCCATCGAAGTCGAGAAGCTCGACCCGGGCACGTACGACGTGCTCCTCGACGGCGTGCTGGTCAGTCAGATCACGACGATCGACGCGACCGCCGTCGAGCTGCAGTTCCAAGATCCGATCGAAGCGGGCAAGACCCTGCTCGACTTCCAACCTCTCGGCGCGCAGATCGACGTCGTCAGCGGCGCGACCATCTACCTGACCGGCTTCCTGCCCGCGTCGAACACCATGACCGGCACGACCGCGCCGAACAAGCCGGGCAAGGGCTCGAAGGACCTCGGCAAGAAGAAGGCGGACTCGCTCGAGATCTCGCTCGCGAATAACGGAGTCCAAGGCTCCGCGAAGGGCACGGCCAAGCTCACGCAGGGCAACGAAGACGAATTCGAAGTCGCGATCGAGCACGTTCCCGCCGGCGTCTATCCGTTCTTCGTCGACGGCGTCCAACACGGCGCGTTGACGGTCGCCAATCCGGGCAACGCGCAGCTCGCGTTCAGCACCTCGCCGGGCGGCAACGTGTTGCTCTTCGGCTTCCCGGTGAAGGGCAAGACGATCGAAGTCCGTTCGAACGGCGTCGCGATCCTCAGCGCGGTGTTCCCCACTTCGGTGCAAGCGGCGCTCGGCAAGTTCCCCAAGGAAGTCTTCAAGTCGACCAAGGTGAAGGCCAACCTGATGAACGCGGGCGTCGACCTCGACGCGACCGGCACGATCAGTTGGAAGCTCGGCAAGAAGGGCAACCAAGAGGTCGTCATCCGCGTGCGCGACCTCGCGGCCGGAACGTACGGCGTCGTCGTCGACGGCGTGACGAGCGCCGGGACGATCAACGTCAAGGGTGCGAAGTACGGCAAGGGCAAGGTCGTCTTCGCGACGGTCGCGAAGGGCAAGAAGGTCGCGCTCGACTTCGACCCCGTCGACGCGACGGTGCAGATCACCGATTCGCTGGGCGCGGTCGTGCTGCAAGCGGTGATCGACGTTCCGTGATCGCGGCGGCTCCGCGAGGAGCCTCTCGATCTCGCGCGGGGCTCCCGACTCGGGGGCCCCGCCGTCGTTTCAGGCTCGGTGGCGGGCGCAGCGTCGATCCGTCGCACGGACGTCGGATCCAGGATTCGGACGAGCGCTCGGTCGAACCGCTCGGCGACGCGGCGCGCCACCTACGGACTACGCCTGAGCGTGTGCGGCACGAGCCTTGTGCTACCTGCTCCGATCGCGCGGGTCGAGTCTCGGACGGCATTCCGATCGACAGCGGCGCGGACCTTCTCCAGAGAGCCTTCACCATGAATCGTGTCCTTCGTCTCGGCAGTTCCTCGCTGCTCGCCCTCGCCGCGAGCGCGCTCTTCGTCTCCGAGGTCGTCGCGAAGAGCGGCGGCAACGATCAGATCGTCTCCCAATTCCTCGCGAGCACCGGCGCGGATGCGAACGGCACCTCGCGCGCTCGTTGGCGCGACAAGGGCGGCAGCGTGCTCGACTTCAACGTCGAGCTCGATCACATGAGCGCCGGCTCGTACGAGCTCTACGTCACCGACCTCGTCACGCCGAAGGGCTCGATCTCCGTCGACGGCCTCGGCCACGGCGACGTCGAGTTCAAGACGCCGCAAGACGGCGTCAAGCCTCTCTTCGACTTCTCCGTCTTCGGCGAAATCGTCGAGGTGCGCCAAGGCGCGACCGTGTTCTTCACCGACACGTTCGACGGCACGATCGGCGGCGGAGGCGGCGGCAGCGGCGTCGACACCAGCAAGATCGGGCTCTACATGGTCAGCGTCGGCCCCGACTTCGACGCGCAGGGCCAACTGAAGTACGAAGCGAAGGCGACGAAGACCAAGTTCTCGATCGAAGTCGAGAAGCTGACGCCGGGCACGTACGACGTGCTCGTCGACGGCGTGCAGGTCAGTCAGCTCACGACCACGAGTTCGATCTCCGTCGAGCAGGAGTTCCAGGATCCGATCGAACCGGGCAAGCTCTTGCTCGACTTCGATCCGCTCGGCGCGCAGATCGACGTCGTCCAAGGCGCGACGGTCTACTTGACCGCGATCCTGCCCGCGTCGAACAGCTCGACCGGCACGACCGCGCCGAACAAGCCGGGCAAGGGCTCGAAGGACCTCGGCAAGAAGAAGGGCGACGCGCTCGAGATCGCGCTCGCCAACACCGGTCTGCAGAGCGCGGCGAAGGGCAAGGCCAAGATGACACAGACCGGCGAGACCGAATTCGAGGTCGAGGTCGAGCATCTTCCGGCGGGCAACTACGACTTCTTCGTCGCGGGCGTCCAACAGGGAACGTTCGTCGTCGGCGCGCTCGGCGCCGCGCAACTCGACTACAGCACTTCGCCGAGCGGCGGTGTGCTGCTGCTCGACTTCGCGGTGAAGGGCGAAACGCTCGAAGTGCGCTCGAACGCGGGCACGCTGTTGAGCGCCGTGTTCCCGACGTCGGTGCAAGCCGCGCTCGGCAACTTCGCGAAGGAGTCCTTCAAGACCAACAAGGTCAAGGTCAACTTGATCAACGCCGGCGTCGACCTCGACGCGACGGGCACGGCGAGCTGGAAGCGGAAGTCGAGCGGCAGCCAGTCGCTCACGCTGACGGTCCGCGATCTGCCCGCCGGAGTGTACGGCGTCGTCGTGAACGGCACGCCGAGCGCCGCGACCCTGACGGTAACCGGCGCGATCTACGGCAAGGGCACGTTGGTCTTCGCGACGGTCGCGAAGGGCAAGAAGGTCGCGCTCGACTTCGACCCCGTCGACGCAACGGTGCAGATCACCGATTCGTTCGGCACCGTGATGTTGCAGGCGGTGATCGACGTTCCGTGATCGACGCGCTCCACGAGGAGCCGTTCGATCTTGCGCGGCGGGGCTCCCGAATCGGGGGCCCCGCCGTCGTTTCGGAGCTCACTCGCGAGCGGCGACGCGCGGCCGATCGCGCAACGCGAGCGTCCAGGCCGCGACGACGAGCAACACGTCGAACCACGTGATCACCGAAACCGCTTGGAGCAGGTTCTTCGCCGCCTTGCCGAGCAGTTCTTCGCTCGCTAGGTCGCACGCGAGCCAATAGACGACGAGCCCGAGCTGCAACGCGCGGCTTCCGGTTCGATGCGCGCACGCGACCAGCGCGAACGCGAGCGGCAACAGCGCGACGTGGTGCGCCTTCCACGCGATCGGCGCGACCAACAGGCACACCGGCAAGAAGCCCAATGCCGCCCACCAACGGGCTCGCGCTCCGCGCGCGAACGAACCGACGACCCAGCCGGCCGCGAGCAACGCGCACGACGCGGCGCGCGCGATCCACGCGACCGTTTCGGGCTCGAGCGTCGCGACGTGCACGTCGTCGATGCGCGCCGAGTCGCTGGGGCGCAGCAGACGATCGAGCGCCGCGCGCAGCGCTTGGTTCATCGACGAATCGTTGCGCGGCATGCCGTCGGGCACTGCGGCGTCGTCGTGCAGATCGTCGAGCGTCGAGTACGCGAGCACGTCGCTCGCCCAACGCCGCGACACGTTCCACCACGCGCTCGGACCGAAGAACGGCGCCGGCACCGCCCACAGCACGAGCGCGGCGAAGAGCGTCCACGCGAGCACGCGCACTCGCCGCGTCGCGACGAAGAAGAGCGCGAGCGGCGCGAGGTTGGGCTTCAACACCCACGTCGTCGCGAAGAGCCAACCCGCTGTCGCCGAACGTCCGCGCTCCGCGGCGCAGAGCGACGCGAGAGCCAGCGTCGCGTAGATCAGATTGCCTCCGCCGCCCGAAGCGTCGCGCAGCAGGAAGCGACTGACCAGCAACAACGCGAGCGCGAACCACACCGGCGCGTGCACGGCGAGTTCGCCCGCGTGCTCGCGCGCGAGCGACCGCAACAGCAGGAAGGCCGCGACCAACGCCGCGCCTTGCAACGTCGCCCACGCGACGCGCGCCGCGGTCGTTGGCAAGCACGCGAGCGGCACGGCGACCAGAGTGAACGACGGCGGATACGGCGCGTGCATCCGTCGGCCGCGCTCGACGTCGAAGTACGGATCCTGGCCGGCGAGCACGCGCGCGCCGAAGGCTTGGTTGCGCACCAGCACGCCGTCTTGCTTGAGCGCCGCGCGCGCGACCAACGCGACGATCAGCAGCGCGAGCAGGACGCCGAGCGCTCGATCGCGACGCGCGATCGCCGGCGTGTCGCTCGGGAACAACCAGTTCATCGCCGCCATCGAAGCGACTCGCGCGGCGCAATCAACTTCGCGGCTCCGACTGGCTCGCGCGGACCAGAACGAGCATGCTCGCGCGCCCCGCCATGTTGCGAACCGAGCGCAAGGGTTTGGATCTGCATCGCGCGCTCGCGTGGGCGGCGCTCGCGCTGTGCGCGTACTTCGCCGTTCACGGCGTGAACGCCGGCCTGCGCCCGGGGGGCAGCGACTTCACGATCTTCTACGACGGCTCGCGCGCGTTGCTCGCCGGTCGCGATCCGGGAAGCGTCGCGCGCTTCCTCTACTTGCCGAGCTTCGCCCTCGCGCTCGCGCCGATCGCCTGGCTCCCCTACTCGGCGGCGTTGGTGGTTTGGCAACTCGGCTCGCTCGCGGCGTTGGCGTGGATCGTGCGCGCGCTGCCGCGGAGCGTGACGGCGGACGGCGGCGTCTCGCCGCGGTGGCTCGCGTGGGTGCCGTTGGTCGTGACGCTGCGCCTCGTCGATTCGAACTTCGCGAACGGGCAGACCAATCTCTACGTGTTGGCGGCGATCGTCGCGGCGCTCGACGCGTGGCTCCGCGAGCGTCCGGTGCGCGCCGGCGCTTGGCTCGCGTTCGCGGCGGCGCTGAAGGTCGTGCCCGCTTTGCTCGCGTGCGTGTGGCTGGTGCGCGGCGAACGGCGCGCTCTTGCGAGCTTCGCGCTCGTGCTCGCGTTCGCCGTCTTCGTCGCGCCCGCGCCGTTTCTCGGTTTCTCCGGAGAATGCGCTGCGCTCGCGCATTGGTGGCACGCGCAAGGCGCGCCGTACGCGGGCTCCGCGAGCGACGTCCTCGCGCAACACGGACCTCCGCCCGGTCAGAGTTTGCTCGCGACCGCGTACCGACTCTTCCACTACGCGCGCGGCGAAACGACCGATGAGACGACGGCGCGCGTCTTGGTCGCGGTGCGCGTCGCGTCGAGCGTGGTGTTCGTCGGTTGGCTCGCGGTGCTCGTGCGCTCAGTGCGACGCGATGCGCCGCTCGCTCGCGTGCGCGAATTCGCGTTGACGATGTCCGTCGCCCTGATGCTCGCGCCGTTGGTGCACAAGGCCCACATGAGTTGGATGCTCGTGCCCGTCGCGTTGTTGACGCTCGCGCCGCCGGCCGGTCTCGGTCGCGCGGCGCGAGCGGTGCGACTCGGGCTCGCGCTCGTCGGCGCGGCGTTGGTCGCGTTGACGACTCCGGCGCTCGGCGGGCGTGGGTTTGCGACGCACGCGCTCGACTGGAACGTCGTGTTCTTCGGCCTCGTCGCGTTCGCCGGCGCGCTCGTGCTCGAGGCGTGGTGCGCGCGCCGCGAACCGCTCAGTGCGGCTTGAAGACGCCGAACGACAGCCCGTTCGGGTCGAGCAGGATCGCGAGCTCGTCCCCGTCAGGCAGCCGCGACGGCGGAACGATCACCTTCGCTCCGAGCGCGCCGGCCTTCGCGACGTGCGCGGCGCAATCGTCGACTTGGATGAAGAGTTGGACGAAGTTCGGCGCTTCCGGCGGCGCGGGCCAGATGCCGCCTTGGAGTCCGTCCTTCGCGCCGGTGTCGATGCGGCGGTAACCGAGCGCGTTGTTCGCGTCGATCGTCCAGCCGAAGAGCTGTCCGTAGAAACGCGCGGTGGCCTCGGGGTCCTTCGAGAGGATCTGGAACTGCGTGACCGGGTTCGACATGGTTCAAGGCGCGCGCTCGGCGCGGAGCATCGGGTAGAGCTGGACTTCGACGCGGTACAGCGCGTCGCGGGGTTCGGCGCCGGCTTCGAGTTCGGCGAGTTCGCGCGAGAGCCGCGCGATGCGTGCCTCGAGCTCACCGGCGCGCGACGACGGAATCGACAACGTGATCGAGACGGTGCGCACGCCTTGCGAGCCCGAACGCGCGATCACGGCTTCGAGCCGCGAGGCGAGCGCGGCGATCATCGCGGGCGACAGTTCGCTCGACGTCGCGCGCAAGTCGCCGCAGCGATCGATCCAGCGTCCGTCGCTCGCCATTTCGAGCATGCGCAGCCGCAGCAGTCGATGCAGCGCGAGGTTGACGGTGTCGACCGACACGTCGAGCATGCGCGCGATCCAACGCGAGTCGGGCACGAAACCGTCGAGGTGGACGAGCTCGAGCAACGCGGCGTGCTCCCACTCCGACAACACGCTCGCAGCGTCGCTCGCGAGGTTCGGCAGCTCGTCGTCGGCGACCGCCTCTTCCTCGGCCCAGCGCAGTTCGCCGGCGACGTAACGCGCGATCGCGTCCGAGCCGAGGCCGAGGCGCGCGCCCAGCCGTTCGATCGCCGGGCCGGAGAGCTTGCGTTTGCCGCGCAGCAGCTGCGACAGACTGGAACCGTCGGTGTCGAGGTCGCGGGCGAGCGCGCGGAGCGAGTAGTTCGGGTTGCGAGCGCAGCGTTCGGCGAGCTCCGCCTGCAGGCGCAATCGAAAGCTGGTGTCGGGCGTCGGCGGCTCGCGCCGACCGAAGGCGTGTTGCTTCACCGCGGCATGCTAGGTGGGCTCGCGAAGACCCAACAAGGCGCGCGGAGTCGAGAGCGCGGCAATCGAGCTGCCCCGCAACTCACCGATATTTCGGTGGGTTGCTCCGGTCTCGGAGCCGCGAGCACGAGATGCCGGTAGCACCCTCCGTTTCGAGGCCTGGCTGCGGTATCTTGCTCCGCCCCGAACCCCCATCCGCATGGACACGAGCTGGTCGAATCCCGAGAGCCTCGCCTTCGTCGAAGGGCTGTACTCCGACTTCGTCGCCGACCCGGACTCGGTCGGGCCCGAGTGGCGGCGCTACTTCGAGGCGCTCGCGAACGGCAACGGCAACGGCAACGGCCGTACTCGGGTCGGCCCGAGCTTCCCGCGCTGGAGCCTGTTCAACCCGCCGGGTTCGACCGCGCTGCCGACGGCGCACGGCGTCGCGCGCGAAGCCGCCGAGCTCCAGGACCGCGCCGACCAGATGGTGCGCGCCTACCGAGTGCGCGGTCACGCGGTCGCGAAGATCGATCCGCTCGATCTGCCGCGCGCGCCGCAGCCCGAGCTCGAGCCGAGCTTCTACGGTTTCAGCGAGCGCGACCTCGGACGCCGCGTGTCGGCGCAGCGGATCGCCGGACTGAACGACGCGACGTTGGGGCAGGTGCTCGCGCTGCTCAAGCAGACGTACTGTCGCTCGATCGGCGTCCAGTTCATGCACATCACGGACCTCGCGGTCCAGCGCTGGCTGCAGGATCGGATGGAGAGCGCGCAGAACCGCCTCGCGCTCTCGCGCGTCGAGCAGTTGCGCATCCTGACCAAGCTCACCGACGCGGTGATCTTCGAGGAGTTCATCCAGCGCAAGTACCTCGGCGCGAAGAGCTTCTCGCTCGAAGGTTCGGAGAGTCTCGTCCCGCTGCTCGATCTCGCGATCGAACACCTCGGGGCCCAAGGCGCGCAGGAGATCGTGCTCGCGATGGCGCACCGAGGACGGCTCAACGTCCTCGCCAACATCCTGGGCAAGAACGCGCGCCAGATTTTTCGCGAGTTCGAGGACGCCGATCCCGAGCTCCACCTCGGCGGCCGCGGCGACGTCAAGTACCACAAGGGCTACTCGTCCGATTGGACGACCAGCGCGGGCGCGAAGATCCACCTCTCGCTCTGCTTCAACCCGAGCCACCTCGAGTTCGTCAACCCGGTCGCGCAAGGTCGCATGCGCGCGAAGCAGGATCGCTTCGGCGATCGCGAGCGCGCGAAGGGCGTCGTGATCCTGATCCACGGCGACGCCGCGTTCATCGGCGAAGGCGTCGTGCAGGAGTCGCTGAATCTTTCCGAGCTCGCGGGCTACACGACCGGCGGCACCGTCCACGTCGTCGTCAACAACCAGATCGGCTTCACGACCGGCTCCGAGCAATCGCGTTCGACGCAGTACTGCACCGACATCGCGAAGATGCTCCAGATCCCGATCTTCCACGTGAACGGCGAGGATCCGGAAGCGGTCGCGCAAGTCGTGCGCCTCGCGCTCGACTTCCGTCGCGAGTTCCGTCGCGACGTGGTGATCGACGTGTGGGGTTATCGTCGGCGCGGTCACAACGAAGGCGACGAGCCGTCGTTCACCGATCCGGTGCTCTACGCGGCGATCGCGCGGCGCAAGAATTCGCGTGAGGGCTACCTCGAGCATCTGTTGACGCTCGGTGAAGTGACGCGCGCGGAAGCGGACGAGATCGCGGATCGGCGGCGCGCGGCGCTCGAGGAAGAGCTCTCGCTCGCGCGCTCCAGCGAATACGTCTACGTCAAGGAACCGGTCGGCGCGATCTGGGACGATTTCGTCCGCGGCCCCGAGCCCGACGAACCCGAGTTCGCGAGCGCCGTCCCGCGCGAGCGTCTCGTCGAACTCCTGACGTCGCTCTCGAGCGTGCCGCCGGGGTTCCAGGTGCATCCCAAGCTGACGCGCTTGCTCGAGACGCGGATGGAGATGGCGCGCGGCGAGCGCGAGCTCGATTGGTCCGCGGCCGAGGCGCTCGCGTTCGCGACGCTGGTCGTCGACGGCCGGCGCGTGCGTTTGACCGGCCAGGATTCGGAACGCGGCACGTTCAGTCATCGCCACGCGGTGCTGCACGACTACGCGACCGGAGCGCAGCACGTGCCGCTCGCGCACCTCGCGCGCGCGCGAGCGCCGATCGAGATCCACAACTCGCCGCTGTCGGAGACCGGAGTGCTCGGTTTCGAGTACGGCTACTCGCTCGACTTCCCCGAAGCGCTCGTCTTGTGGGAAGCGCAGTTCGGCGACTTCGTCAACGTCGCGCAACCGATCATCGATCAGTTCATCGTCAGCGCCGAGGACAAGTGGAATCGGCTGTCGGGGCTGGTGATGCTCCTGCCTCACGGTTTCGAAGGCCAAGGGCCGGAGCACTCGAGCGCGCGCCTCGAACGCTTCCTCTCCCAGTGCGCCGACGACAACATCCAAGTCGCGAACTGCACGACGCCGGCGCAGTACTACCACCTGCTGCGGCGCCAAGCGTTGCGTCCGTGGCGCAAGCCGTTGGTCGTGATGACGCCGAAGAGTCTGTTGCGCCATCCGCGCGCGACGTCGACGCTCGAGGAGCTCGCGACCGGACGTTTCCAACGCATCCTGCCGGACGCGCGCGTCGCGGCGAAGGACGTGCGGCGCGTGCTGCTCGTCAGCGGCAAGCTCTTCTACGAACTCGACGAAAAACGCGAGGCGGACGGCCGCAAGGACGTCGCGATCCTGCGCGTCGAGCAGTACTACCCGCTCGCCGACGCGGCGTTCGCGGCGGCGCTCGCACCGTATCCGAAGAACGCGAACGTCGTGTGGGTCCAAGAAGAGCCTGAGAACATGGGCGCGTGGAGCTTCTGGCGCGTGCGCTTCGGCGAACGTCTCGCCGGCCGCGCGTTCAGCGGCATCTCGCGTCGCGCTTCCGCATCGACCGCGACCGGTTCGGGCGCAAGCCACAAGATCGAACAAGCCGAGATCCTGAAGCTCGCTTTCGAGCTCGCCTGAGAACGAGGACTTCCGAAATGACCGTCGAATTGCGCGTGCCCGCCGTGGGCGAATCGATCACCGAAGTGCAGATCGGTGACTGGCTGAAAGACATCGGCGCTCCGGTGAAGGCCGACGAAGCCGTCGTCGTGATCGAGACCGACAAAGTCACGGTCGAGCTGCCGGCGCCGGTCGACGGACAAGTCGTCAAGGTGCTGAAGAAGAAGGGCGAGCAGGCCAAGGTCGGCGAAGTGATCGGCTACATGGAGGTCGGCGTCGCGGCGAAGACGAGCGCTCCCGCGCCCAAGGCGGAACCCGCGAAGGCCGAGGCGAAGAAGACGGAAGCCACGGTCGAGAGCGAAGTCCGCGTGATGCCGGCGGCGCGACGCGCGCTCGCCGAGAGCGGCCTCGCCGCGAGCGCGGTGACGCCGACCGGTCCGGGCGGACGCATGCTCAAGGAAGACGTCGAACGCGCGCGCGGCGCGGCCCACACCGCAACTCCCGCGAGCGCGATCCCGGCCGCGAAGAAGCCCGCGGGCGCTCGCGACGAAGAAGTCGTGCCGATGACGCCGATGCGCAAACGCATCGCGCAACGCCTGGTCGAAGCGCAAGCGACCGCTGCGATCCTCACCACGTTCAACGAGATCGACATGGGCGCGGTGATGGAGCTGCGCAAGCTCCACCAAGAACGCTTCGTCGAAAAGTACAAGGTGAAGCTCGGCTTCATGAGCTTCTTCGTCAAAGCCTCGATCGAAGCGTTGAAGGAGATCCCGCAGGTCAACGCCGAAGTGCGCGGCGACACGATCGTCTACCGCAACTACCACGACATCGGCATCGCGGTCGGCGGCGGCAAGGGACTGGTCGTGCCGATCGTGCGCAACGCGGAGCGGCTGAGCTTCGCCGAACTCGAGATTGCGATCGCGGAACTCGGCGTGCGCGCGAAGGAGAACAAGATCGCGCTCGACGAATTGGTCGGCGGCACGTTCACGATCTCGAACGGCGGGATCTACGGCTCGTTGCTCTCGACGCCGATTCTCAATCCGCCGCAGTCGGGCATCCTCGGACTCCACGCGATCCAAGAGCGACCGGTCGCGCGCAACGGCCAAGTCGTGATCCGCCCGATGATGTACGTCGCGCTCTCCTACGATCACCGCATCGTCGACGGCCGCGAGGCGGTGACGTTCTTGAAGCGCATCAAGGACTGCATGGAAGAGCCCGCGCGCATGTTGCTCGAGATCTGAGATGCCGAAGCACGATCTCGTCGTCATCGGCGCCGGTCCCGGCGGTTATGTCGCGGCGATCCGCGCGGCGCAGCTCGGCTTCGACACCGCGTGCATCGAACGCGAGCCCGCGCTCGGCGGCACGTGCCTGCGCATCGGCTGCATTCCGTCGAAGGCGTTGCTCGAATCGAGCGAGCTCTTCCGCGAGGCCACGCATTCCTTCGCCGCGCACGGCGTCAAAGTCGGTTCGGTCGAGCTCGACCTCGCGACGATGCTCGCGCGCAAGGACGCGACCGTCGATTCGTTGACCAAGGGCGTCGCCGGGCTCTTCAAGAAGAACAAGGTGACGCGCTACGAGGGCCACGCGAAGTTCGTGACGCCGACCAAGCTCGCGGTCCAAGGCAAGTCGGGCGTGATCGAGATCGAGGCGACGCACGTCGTGATCGCGACGGGCTCGACCAGCGCGCCGCTCGCCGGCTTCGAGCTCGACGGCGATCGCATCGGGACCAGCACCGAAGCGCTCGCGTGGCCCGCGGTGCCGAAGAGTCTCGTCGTCATCGGCGCGGGCGCGATCGGGCTCGAGTTGGGTTCGGTGTGGTCGCGCCTCGGCGCGAAGGTCACCGTGCTCGAGTACCTCGATCGCATCCTGCCGGGCATGGACGCCGAGCTCGCGACCGAAGCGAAGAAGATCTTCGAGAAGCAGGGCCTCGTCTTTCGCCTCGGCGCGCGCGTGAAGTCGGCGAAGCGCGACGGCGATGCGTGCATCGTCGAGATCGAGGGGCAAGAGCCGCTGCGCGCCGAGCGCGTGTTGCTCGCCGTCGGTCGTCGGCCGAACACGCAGGGGCTCGGGCTCGAAACGATCGGTCTCGCGCTCGACGAACGCGGCCGCATTCCGGTCGACGCGCATTTCGCGACCAAGATCGCGGGCGTGTCGGCGATCGGCGACGTGATCGCGGGCCCGATGCTGGCGCACAAGGCCGAAGAGGAAGGCATCGCATGCGTCGAGTTCCTCAAGACCGGCCACGGCCATGTCAACTACGACGCGATCCCGAGCGTCGTGTACACCGCGCCCGAAGTCGCGTCGGTCGGCAAGACCGAAGAGGATCTGAAGCGCGCGAACGTCCCGTACAAGAAGGGCTCGTTCCCCTTCCTCGCGAACGGCCGAGCGAAGGCGATCGGCCACACCGAAGGTCGCGTGAAGATCCTCGTGCACGAGAAGACCGATCGGATCCTCGGCGTGCACATCCTCGGTGCGCACGCCGGCGACCTGATCGCCGAAGCGGCGGTCGCGATCGAGTTCGGCGCGTCGGGCGAGGACCTCGCGCGCACGAGCCACGCTCACCCGTCGCTCGCCGAGATCGTCAAAGAAGCGGCGCTGGCGACGCAAGGTCGCGCGATCCACATCTGACGTCTCGGGCGAACGCGCTCGTTCAAGCGAGCGTCGCGCGCAGGAACCAGGCGTGTTTCTCGAACTCCTCGATCACGCCGGTCAACAGATCGACCGTGTCCTGGTCGTCGGACTCGTCCGCGACCGCGCGCGTCGAACGCACGCCGGCGAGGTAGCCGTCGAAGCGCTCGGCGAGCAGGCCGACGAGCTCGAGATCGCGGATCTTGCCCGCCGGCAACTCTTCGAGACGCGACGCGCTCGCCGCATCGCGCACCGTGCCGCGTACGACGAAGCCGAGCGTCACCGCGCGCTCCGCGATCGAATCGTTGAACCCCGCGAGGCTGACCGCGAACGTCTCGAACAACGGATGCAACGCAGCGAACTGCGGACCCTTGACGTTCCAGTGCGCGACCTTGATCTGCGCTTGCAGGTCGAGGCCGTCGAGCAGCGTGCTCTCGAGCGCGCCGGCGATGCGTGTGCGGTCGTCGGCGGGAAGGACGCTGGGCGAAGCGAAGAGGCGACGCGTTTCGTTCGAGGTCTTCTTCATGGTCAAACTTTCTCCAAGGGTTGGTCGGAGTCGATCGTCGGGCGCGGAGTCGCATCGTAAGCGATCGCGACGCCGCGCAGCACCGCACAGATGCGTACGGCGTCGAGCACGTGGTCGTCGGACATCCCGCCCTCGAGCACGGCGCGCTCGTGGGCTTGCACGCACGCCGCGCAACCGCCGAGCGTGCTCGCGGCGAGAGCGAAGAGCTCGAAGTCGAGCTTGTTCGCGCGCAGCTGCGCCATGCGATTCATCCGCAGGCGCGCGGGCTTCGCGGCGTAGCCGTCCTTGCCCACCAAGTGACGGAAGCGATAGAAGACGTTGTTCATCCCCATCAACGCCGCCGCGGCGAGCGCGTCCTCGACCACGTCCTCCCCCACCTGCGCGCGCGCATCGGCGACGACGGCGAGCGTCAGCTCGCGCTGACGCAACGTCGCCGCCGCCGTGACCGCGACGCCCCACCGCTGCTTGAGGTCGAGCACGCTCGCGCCTTCGAGCACGGACTGCAGGTTGAGCCGCAGATCCTTGCCGAACTCGCCGATGCCGGTGCGCAGGTTTTCGAGGGCTTGCACGTCAAGCCACCTGGAGGGTCGCTTCGCCCTTCTTCCAGTTGCACGCGCACAGTTCGCCGGTTTGCAGCGCGTCGAGGACGCGCAGCACTTCGTCGACGTTGCGACCGACCGAGAGGTCGTTGACGCTCACGAAGCGGATCACGCCTTCGGGATCGACGATGAACGTCGCGCGCAGCGGCACGCCTTCGGTCTTGTGCAGCACGCCGAGCGCGGTCGAGAGCTCGCGCTTGGTGTCGGCGAGCATCGGGTACGGCAACGTCTTCAGATCCGGGTGCGCCTTGCGCCACGCAAGGTGGACGAACTGCGTGTCGGTGCTGCAACCGAGCAGTTGGGTATCACGCTCGCGGAAGTCGGCGTTGCGGCGGCCGAACTCGGCGATCTCGGTCGGGCAGACGAACGTGAAGTCCATCGGCCAGAGGAAGAGCGCGAGCCACTTGCGGGCGTGGCTCTTCTCGGTCAGGACTTCGAACTCCTTGCCGATCTCGAGCGAGACGACGGATTGCAGGGCGAAAGCGGGCAGACGGTCACCAACGGTCAACATGGGCATGTCCTCGGGTTATGGATCTGATCTAGCTTTAGATGCTGTCTAATTCAACGGGACGGCGTCGGCGCACGGAGCGCGACTCGACTCGCTCATCCGCGTCGTTTGCTTCCCTTGCGACGACCGCGCAGCACCACTTGGTACTCGGCGACGTCGAAGCCCTCGAGCGCGTCGACGCGCGAAACCTTGATCGCGTCCCACGGCACGTCGTGGATGCGGCCGGTTTCTTCGTCGATGAAGTGGTGATGGGGCTCGACCAACGGATCGAAGACGATGCGCCCTTCGGCGAGCACGTGCTGACGCAACAGCCCCTTCTCCACCAACAGGTTCAGGGTGTTGTAGACCGTCGCGCGCGAGACCATCGGGAAGGCCTCCATCACGCGGCTCCACACCTGATCGGCGGACGGGTGTTCGTCGGTGTCGAGCACGTACTCGGCGATCGCGACCCGTTGCGCCGACGGTTGCACGTCGTGGGTGCGCAGCAGCTCGGCGACCTCGCGCTTCTTCATGGGACTTAGACTATGTCTAACTCTAGGCATGGTCAAGCCCCGGCCTTCGAAACTCGTACAAGGCGAGCACGGGAGTTCGCGACGCGCGCACCGCTAGAATCCCGCGCACCCCCTATGCGAAAGGAACGACCGATGCTCGCAGTGCTCGTCGCGTGGATGTCCGCGTGCTCCGCCCCCACTCCTCACGCGCCCCAGGCGACGGACCCGCAACGGCCGACGAAGACCGACGAACGTCCGGCGGTCGCCGTCGCGGCAACGCCGACGCCGCTCGAGCCGCGGCTCTTCAAGGCGCTCGCCGCGCGTTCGATCGGACCGGCGCTGATGGGCGGCCGGGTTTCGGACATCGCGTTCGTGCCGGGCGAGCCGGCCTGCTTCTACGTCGCCTTCGGACGCGGCGGACTGATGCAGACGTCGGACGATGGCGCCACGTTCGCGGGGAAGCTCGACGACCAGTCGGTTTCGTCGATGGGCGCCGTCGCGATCTGTCCGGCCGATGCGAAGACGGTCTGGGTCGGCACCGGCGAGCCCAACGATCGCAACAGTTCCGGTTGGGGCGACGGCGTCTACCTTTCGACCGACGGCGGCGCGCACTTCGCGCACGTCGGCCTCGCGCACTCGAAGGCGATCGGCCGCGTCGCGCCGCATCCGACCGACGCGCGCACCGCGTACGTCGCCGCGCTCGGCGATCTGTGGAACGACGGCGGCGAGCGCGGGCTCTACAAGACGACCGACGCGGGCAAGACGTGGACGCGCGTGCTTTCGGCGCCGGGAGCGGCGGCCGCGCGCACCGGCTGCGGCGACGTCGTCGTCGATCCACGCGCGCCCGAGAACGTCTACGCGACGCTCTACGCGCGACGGCGGACGCCGTGGTCGTTCGTGTACGGCCGCGACTTCTCCGGCGACGACGTCGGCGGCGTGTTCAAGTCGAGCGACGGCGGCGCGACGTGGAAGAAGCTCGGCGGCGGACTCCCCGGTTCGACGGGCCGCATCGGGCTCGCGCTCTTCCCGGGCGATCCGCGGATCCTCTACGCCGTCGTACAGTCCGACGAAGGCGGCACGAGCGACATCGACGACGTCCGTTCGCGCCGCGGCGGCGTCTTCCGTTCGAATGACGGCGGCGAGACGTGGACGCGCGTCAACGCGCTCTGCCCGAGGCCGTTCTACTTCAGCCAGATCCGCGTCGACCCGAAGAACGCGGAACGCGTCTACGTGCTCGGCTATGCGCTGCACGTCTCCGAGGACGGCGGCAAGACGTTTCGCGAGGACCGCTTCGGCAAGGTCCATCCCGATTGCCACGCGCTCGCGATCGATCCCGTGCATCCCGAACGCTTGCTGCTCGGCACCGACGGCGGCGTGTACGAGAGCTGGAACGGCGGCGCCGGTTGGCGCCACGTCGCGACCGCGGCGATGGGCGAGTTCTATCGCATCCGGCTCGACGACGGCGATCCGTATCGCATCGCGGGCGGACTGCAGGACAACTTGAATTGGCTCGGTCCGAGCGAGACTAACAGCAAGGAAGGCATCGTCGACTCCGACTGGACGAGCCTCAGCGGCGGCGACGGCTTCTACTGCATCTTCGATCCGCTCGATCGCGACGTGATGTACGCCGAGTCGCAGTCGGGCGAGATCCATCGCATCCATCTGAAGAGCGGCGCGGTCAAAACGTTGCGTCCCGCGCCGGCCGAAGGTCAATCCGGCTTCCGCTTCCACTGGAACTCGCCGTTCATCCCGAGCGCACACGAGCCGGACAAGCTCTACCTCGCCGGCAACCGCGTGTTCGCGTTGACCGAGCGCGGCGAAGTGTGGCGCGCGATCAGTCCCGATCTCTCGGCGCAGGATCGCGATCGCATCCTCACCGTAGGCAGCGGAGCGGAGACCTACGGCGTCGTCTACACGCTGTGCGAATCGCCGCTCGCGAAGGGCATGCTGTGGGCCGGCACCGACGACGGCAAGCTGTGGCTGACCGAGGACGAAGGCGGACACTGGACCGACCTGACGGCGCGCTTGCCGAAGGAAGCGCTCGGCCAATGGATCTATCGGGTCGAGGCGGGTCATCACGACGCGAACGTCGCGTACTTGGTCGTCAATGCCTTCCGCGCCGGCAACTACGCGCCGCTCGCGTGGCGCACCGAGGATCGCGGTCGGACGTGGAAGAGCGTCGTGTCGAACCTGCCGCCGGACGCACCGCTGCGCGTGTTGCGCGAGGATCCGACCAACCCCGATCTGCTGTTCGTCGGCTCGGAGTTCGCGCTGCACGCTTCGCTCGACCGCGGCGCGTCGTGGTTCGAGTTCGGCGAGCTCCCGACCTGCGCCGTCGACGACCTCGCGCTCCAACCGCGTGAACACGACCTCGTGATCGCGACGCACGGACGCAGTCTCTGGATCGTCGACGACATCGGCTCGCTCGCGAGCCTCGACGCGAAGACGCGCGCGGAGCCCGTGCACCTCTTCACGCCGCGGCGCGCCGTCGCGCGGACCGAGCTCGAAGGTTGGGCCGACTGGGGCGGCAACGCGCACTTCCGCGGCGCGAATCCGCCGCGCGGCGCGACGATCGACACGTGGGTCGCGGAGTGGACGGGCGATGCGCTCGAGCTCGAGATCGCGACCGCGGCCGGACTGCCCGTCGCGAAGCTGACCGAACCCGGCACGCCGGGCCTCCACCGCATCGTGTGGAACTTGAAGCCGACCAAGGACTTCGTCACCGAGTACGGCGGGCTCGGCGACCGCTTCGTCGCGGGCGGCGAGTACACGGTGAAGCTCACCTACGGCAAGGTCGAGGCGAGCGCGAAGTTCACCGTCGACGTCGATCGGGACATCGAGACGCGCTGAACGCGCTCACCCGCCGTCGCGGACCATCGGTACGAAACACACCGGGAAGAGGTCGCGACGTTCGAAGCCGGTCGCCGTCTTCGTGAGCGCGACGAGTTGCTGATCGGCGTCGCCGAGCGGCAAGACCAAGCGTCCTCCGACCGCGAGATCGCGCAGCAGCTCCGCCGGAACCGTCGCCGCCGCCGCCGCGACCACGATCGCGTCGAACGGCGCGAACTCCGGGCAGCCGCGCCAGCCGTCGCCCTGGAGCACGCGCACGTTCGCGACGCCGAGCGCCGCGAGACGCCCGCGGGCCTTGCGGGCGAGTTCGGGGACGAGCTCGAGCGAGAACACTTCGCGCGCGAGTCGAGAGAGCACCGCGGCCGCGTAGCCCCAACCGGCGCCGACCTCGAGGACTCGAGCGTCGGGCGAGAGCTCGAGCGCCGCGCACATCGTCGCGACCACGAACGGTTGGGAGATCGCTTGGCCGTGCGGCAACGGCAACGCGACGTCGCGCCACGCATCGGCGCGCGATTCGTCGGGGACGAAGTGCTCGCGCGGAACGGCGAGCAGGGCGGCGAGCACACGCTCGTCGTCGAAGCCCTTCGCACGCAGCTCGCGTTCGAGCTTGCGAACGTCCTTGCTGTGTGACCTCGAGTCCATCGTGCGTCCGGGGTGACTCTAGCTCCGCGCCGGTCCGCGGGAGGCCGCGAGTCGAGTCCTCCGGCCCTTCCCGACCGGCGTCGGAGCCTCGCGGACGGCCCCCAACTCGCGTCGCGGTGGTTCGATGGCCGAACATGGGGCACACTGAACATGACCGACCCCATGGACGCGCCGCGCTCGAAGACCGTCGTGCCGCAACCGCTCGAGAGCGAGCGGCCGAGCGGCGCACCCGAACGCGCGGCCGAGTTCTCGAACGCCGGAGGCATCCCCGCGGTCCCGGTCGGCTCGCCGCACCTGTCGTCCGCCGCCAAGGACTACGACGTCGGCCGCCCGGTCGGCCCGACGCCCGCGATGGATTTCTGGGAGGCGCTTTACAGCCGCCGCTCGGTCCGCAAGTTCAAGGGCGACGCCGTGCCGCGCGAGCTCGTCGACCAAGTGATGCACGCCGGCATCTGGGCGCCGTCGTCCTGCAACTATCAGATGTGGGATCTCGTCGCCGTCGACGACGCGGGCGTCAACGGGAAGCTCGCGGCGCTCTCCGCCCAGATGGGCAACGCGCCGGTGAACATCGTCGTCTCGTACGGCCGCGACTTCTCCGAGGAAGGCTGGGCGAACGTCCAGTCCGCGAGCGCGCTGATCCAGAACATGTCGCTCGCCGCCCACGTGCTCGGGCTCGGAACGTTCTGGATCACGCAGATGGGCGATCGCGAGAAGGTGCGCGAGATCGTCGGCCTGCCGTACGACCGCTTGGTGATCGCGGTGATCGCGCTCGGTTACCCGAAGTTCGCCGCGAAGGCCGGTCCGAAGCGTCGACCGCTCTCGGTCGTCGCGCACTACAACCACTACACGGGCAAGCCGATCCCGTCGTCGACCGATCCGACGAACTGGTCGAGGGAGGATCTCGCCGCCTACCAGCGCGCTCGCGTGTTGAACGGGCTGCGCCACAACAAGCCGCGGCCGTGGGAGACGCGCGCGTTGCTGGCGATGCTCGAGCGTTTCGTGAAGGAAGGGCGCGACGAGCCCGCGGCCGGCGCCGAGCGCGCGTTGCGTTGGCTCGACGTCCTGCCGTGCACCGGCATCCTGACCGAGCGCATGAGCCGCGAGCGCCGCGGCTGGCGCTTCGACGCCGTCGAACGGACCCAGGACGTCGGCGATTTCATCGCCGACCGCACGGTGCCGCGCGCCGGGACTTTCCTCTGGCCTTCCCCTGAGTCGGCGCACGGACAAGGGGAGCCCACGCCCGAGACCTACGACTTGGTGACGTGCCTCTTCCGCACCGAGAACCTCGCGCCGCGCGATCGGCCGGCGCTGTTCCGAGCACTCGCGCGTTGGGTGAAGCCCGGCGGCTCCGTCGTCGTCGGATTCGTCAACCGCCGCTCGTTCCACGATTGGACCGAGAAGCTGCGCGCGCGGCGCGGCGGGCCGCGCGGCGTCGAGTACGTGCTGTCGCCCGATCCGAACATCGGGCCGTTCGAGTCACTGTCGCCCACCGACGTCGACGCGCTTGCGTCGGAGGCCGGGCTCCGCGCCGTCGAACGTTTCGGACTGCAGGCCGCGCCGCAGCCCGAGGAGATCGAGTTCCGCGTCCGCAACTTCGGCAAACGCGCCAAGTCCCTCGTCGGCGTCCTGAGCAACCTCGTCGGCGCGATCGATCGCGTCGGTTTCTTGCGCAGCCGCTTCGGCCGGTTCCAGTTCGTCAAGTTCATCCGCCCTTCCCGCTGACCGACGCGAGTTCGTCGAGGCTGGTCGACAACGCCCGTCCGCCGCTCCGGCGCGCGAGTTCTTGGAGTCGCCGCGCGCTGCCGCTCGGAGCGTCGACCAGGATTAGATCGAACGCGACGTTGCGGAAGCGGTTCTTCTCCAGCAGCAGAGGAACCACGAGCTCCAGGTTCGAGTGGAAGCCGCCGGTCGGAACTCCGTCGCTCCACACCATCAACGTGTCGACCTCCGGATCCTCGAGCGCCGTCCGCACGGCGGCGTAGAGATTCCCGCGGCCTTGCTTGCGGCAGCCGATGAAGAACTCGAGTGCTCGACGTTTCTGCGCCGGCTTCGCGTCGACCAGCGCCGACTCCCACGGCACTGGATCGTTCGCGAACGGGATCAGGTTGAAGCGCGCATCGGCGCCCAACGCCTCGAGTCCGACCGCGAGCCGCTGATCGACCACCGCCTTGACCGACCGCCCGTCGTCGCGCGGATGCCACATCGAGCCCGAGAAGTCGACCAGGAACGCGAGCCGATCCGACAGGATCGAGAGTCCCGCAAAGTCCGCGGCCGCCCGCGTCGTCATCCCGTCGGCCTCGCTCGGCGCGCGCGCAGGCGTCGGATGCCAGTCCTCGGGGAGCTGCGCCAACCAATCGCGCCACGGTCGCGCGTCGCGGCGATGCTTGAGGCCGGAGAGACGCTGCAACGCCGACGTCGCGCGATCGGCGACGCGCAGGCGCGGCTCGCGCGCGAGCAGCTCGACCAGGTCGCCGACCGCGGCGCGGTCCGCGGCCGCTTCGAGTGCGAGCACCGCCTGACAACGCACGCCGACGCTCGGATCGGCGGCGAGCTCGTGCAGCCTCGCGCGCGCCGCGGTGTCGGGCGCGCGCATGCCGACCACCAGCGCCGCGCAACGCACCTCGGCGGCCCGCGCGTCGCTCGCCGACGCGCACGCGGCGAGCGCGCGAGTCCGGTCCAGTTCCGCCAACGCGCACAGCGCCGCCGCGCGTGTCCCCGCGTCGGACGCGGAGCGCGCGAGCGACTCCACCTTCGACACCAGCGTCGTGCGCTCGCCGCCGAGCAACGAACGCGCCGCCAGTCGTTCCACCGACCACATCGCGTAGCGCGTCACCTCGCCGTCGCGCGAGCCGATCGCCCGAGCCAACTCGCGTGCGTCGATCGGCCCGACCATCCGTCCGAGCGCCTCGGCGACCCGCACCCGCACGTTCTCGCTCTTCGAGTCGAGCCCGCGCGCGCCGAGGAGTTCGTCGACGGCGCGCCCGTCGACGACACCGGCCAGGCGAAGCTGCGCCTCGTCCGCGACCTCGGACTCGGGATCGTCGAGGGCCGCGGCGACCAAGCGCCAGGCCTCGAGTCCGCCGATTTCCGCGAGCGCGCGCACCGCGCCACGCCGCGATTTCGGATGGCGCGCGGTCAGATCGCGCGACAACGCCTCGAGCGGACCGTCGCCCGAGCGTCCTGATGCGACCGGTGCGGCTGGTGCGATCGGCGCCGACATCGACAGCACGACCGCCGCGCAGGCGGCGCCGAAATGCGAGAGCTTTCCCATCCACCTGCAAAGACGCGCGTCCGCGCCTTCGGTTGCGGGTTACTTCGCGCGATCACTTCGCCGCGAGCTCGACGCCCTCGATCGCGAGGATCCGCGCCTTGGTCGCGAGCCCGCCGTGCGCGGTGAATCCGCCGCGCTTCGCTCCCGCCGCGAGCACGCGGTGACACGGCACGACGATCGGCAACGGATTCTTCGCCATCGCGACGCCGACCGCGCGCGCGGCCTTCGGTGAACCGGCGGCCTTGGCGAGCGCGCCGTAGCTCGTCGTTCGCCCCGGCCCAACTTTGCGCAGGGCCGCATAGACGGTGCGCGCGAAGTCCGGCACGCGTTCGAGATCGACGCGCACGGCCGCGAGGTCGTCGAGTTCCCCCGATAGATGCGCGAGGACGCGTTCGATGTCGGCGAGCACGCGCTCCGGCGGACGAGCACGCACCGCGCCGGGAGCTCGGGAGAGCAGTCTCGCTTCGGTGGCCGCCGAGTTCGCTTCCGGCAGTTGGACCGCGACCAAGCCGCTTGCGCTCCACGCGATGCCCAACGTTCCGATCGCGCTGGTGACCAGAGTGAAACCGAGCGACGGCTTCGACGTCTCTTGGGGTACGCGTGTGTGCCTCATCGATACTCTTCGTCGCTTCCCAAGGATGCCGCCGAGCGCACGCGTTGGGGAGGTGTGCCGTTCATGAATTCGCGCGCGACGTGCTACTTGCGAGGCTCGATACCGAGCATCCGGTAGACGAGATCCATCCGCAGATCGCGCCGGTAGTGGGCGGCGAGAGCGTCGTAGCGTCGCTCGCGCTCGACCAGCGGGTCGACGATCGGCCCGTCGGCGTGTGCCTTGCCGCACAGCCTGCGCCAATGCGCGAGCAAGACTCGGAGCCCCGCGGCGGAGTCGAAGAGTCCGTGCAGATACGTCCCCATCACCAAGCCGTCCGCGTCGACGGCGCCGTCCAGCCGCGGCTCGCGTTCGCCTGCGCGCACGAGGTGGAAGAACGGCGCGACGCCTTTGGCACGCGTCGTCGTGCCGAGATGGATCTCGTAGCCTGCGAACTCAGGGTCCGCGCTCGCGGCGCCGAGACGTGCGCGATCGACGAGTCGCGCGGTCGCTTGCCGCGTCACCTTCTCGCGCGTCATCACGGTGGAAACGTCGAGCAGGCCGAGCCCCTCGACGGCCTCGCGTTCGCTCTCGGTCCGATGGGGATCGCGCACGGCGCGCCCGAGCATCTGGAAACCGCCGCAGATCCCGAGCAGCGGCCGACGCGCCGCCGCGTGCGCGCGAACTCGCGTCCCCCATCCGGTGCGCTCGACCCACACGAGATCGGGGATCGTGTTCTTGCTGCCGGGGACGATCAGAACATCGGCGCGATCGGCCTCGCTCGGCTCGCGGGCGTAGTAGACGACGACGCCCGGCTGCTGCTCGAGCGCGGTGAAGTCGGTGAAGTTCGCGAGGTAAGGCAGCGCAACGACGCAGACCCGCAGGTCGTCCGACATCCCGCTTCGCGGCCTGACCGCGCGGCGTTCGAGCGAGAGCCCATCCTCGTCGTCGACCCCGTGATCGTGCAGGTAGCGGATCACCCCGAGGCAGGGCTGCGACAGACGCCGCTCGAGATCGACGACGCCGTCGCTGAAGAGCCCGACATCGCCGCGGAACTTGTTGACCAGGAATCCGCCGAACCGCGCGCGCTCGGTCGGCTCGAGCAACGCGAACGTCCCGACCAACGACGCGAACACGCCGCCGCGATCGATGTCGGCGACGAGCAGGCACGCGGCATCCGCGGCCTCGGCCATGCTCAGGTTGACGACGTCGCGATCCTTCAAGTTCATCTCGACCGGCGAGCCCGCGCCTTCGAGCACGACGACTTGGTGGCGCGACGCCAGGCGCTCGTATGCCCGCACGACCTCGTCGCGCCAACGCGGCATGTGTCCGAAGTACTCGACCGCGTGGTGATTGCCGACCGCGACGCCGTTCAAGATCACCTGCGAGCCGACGTCGGAGGTCGGCTTGAGCAGGATCGGGTTCATGTCGACGTGGGGCTCGACGCCGGCCGCCTGCGCCTGCATCGCCTGCGCGCGGCCGATCTCGTGGCCCTCGCGCGTGGCGAACGAGTTGAGCGCCATGTTCTGCGCCTTGAACGGCGCGACGTCGTACCCGTCCTGCTTCAAGATCCGACACAACGCGGCGACGGTCAGCGACTTGCCGACCGACGACGCCGTGCCGAGGACCATCAACGCCTTCGCTCGCATGTTCGACTGAGGAACGGACGTCGGACGGAAAGGCGGTGGCCGGACACCTAGACCGCTTCGAGCGCGAGATCGGGCCGCACGCGTCGCACAGACGGCGCGTGGCGCGCACGAAACTCGGCGAACTCGTCGGGCTGGCAACACGCCGCGAGGATCTCGAGGGATTCGACGAGGCGCGGCCCCGGCCGATTGAAGAACGCGTTGCCGTCGGCGAGCCACACTCGACCGGCCGCGACGGCGCTCCACTTCGTCCACGGGAGTTGGGCGCGCAGGAGCTCCAGCTCCTGCGTCGTGCGCGCGAGATCGAAGCCGCACGGCTTGATCAGGACGACGTCGGGCTCGAGCGCGGATAACTCCGAGAGGCCGAGGGTCGGCGCATGTTGCCCGGCGACGGTGACCAACGCGCGACCGCCGGCGAGTTCGACCAGCTCCGGCATCCATGTCCCACCGATCATCACCGGGTCGAGCCACTCAATCGTCAACACGCTCGGCCGACGCTTCGCCTTCGAAGCGCGCGCGCCGATCGCGGCGACGCGGCGTTCGAGTTCGGCGGCGGCTTCGAGCCCCTGCTCGGCGCGACCGACCGCACGGCCGACGCGGCGCACGTCGTCCCAGACATTGGCGAGACGCAGAGGCTTGCAACTGACCACGGTCACGTTCTCGCGTGCCAACTCGGCCAGAGCGCGGCGCACGTCGTCGATCGAAACGGCGCACACGTCGCACAGATCCTGCGTGACGATGACGTCGGGCGCAGCGGCGCGCAGACGCTCGATCTCGATCTCGTACACCGCAAGAGCGTCGCCGAGGATATCGCGCACCGTCCGGTCGATCGCACCGCTCGCGCGCGGCAGCGCGACGCGCGGCCGGGTCAGGATCGGCAGGCGCTCGACGCCGGCGGGGTAGTCACACTCGTGCGACACGCCGACGAGCTCGTCGCGGCCGCCGACGGCGCAGACGATCTCGGTGGCCGACGGCAACAGGGAGGCAATGCGCATCCGCGACAGTCTAGCGACCGAGCCGCGCGGCTCGCCCCGAGCTTCCCGCGTTCGAGAAGGGCGATCGGCCGCCGCTTCCGCGACCGCGACCGCCATACCGATGAAGGCTCGTCCTTCCGTCCGATCCAGGAGCCTCGCGCATGCGCCACCGCGTCTTCGTCACCTCGTTCGTCGCCGTCGTCGCGACGTCGCTCGCCGTCCTCGCCCACTTCAGCGAAGCCCGTTACGCCGGCGGCGCGCTCGGGGAACTCGTCCAAGGCAACCGGCGCTTCGTCACCGGTCGCTTCGAGCACGCGCGCCTCGACAAGGAACGGCGCGACGAGCTCGCGAAGGCCCAACATCCGTTCGCGGTCGTGGTCGGATGCTCCGACTCGCGCGTTCCGCCGGAACTCGTCTTCGACCAAGGCCTCGGCGACCTCTTCGTCGTGCGCGTCGCGGGCAACGTGATCGACGACGCGTCGCTCGGCAGCATCGAGTACGCGGTCGAGCACCTCGGCGCGAACCTGGTGATCGTGCTGGGCCACGAACGCTGCGGCGCGGTCAAGGCGGCGCTCGACGGCGGCGAATTGCCCGGCCACATCGGTGCGATCGCCGCGCAACTCTCGCCCGCGATCGCGGAGGCGAAGCTCGATCGCGGCCCGGACCCGTTGGACACCGCGGTGCGCGCGAACATCGTCCGCGTCGTCGAACAACTGCGCGGCGCCGGGCCGATCCTCGCCGAGAAGGTCGCGTCGGACGAACTCGAGATCGTCGGCGCGCGCTACGACCTCGACACCGGCGAGATCGAGTTCTTCCCCGACGCCGCCGAGCGGAAGAAGTCCGCCGAGAAGCAGTCGGCGCAACACTGACGCGCGCTCACTCGACGTAGCCGAGCTCGCGCAAGCCGGCGGTCGCGCGCTCCCCCGCACCGGCGCCCGCGCCGTCGGGCATGCGCGGCTGCGACTTCACGAGCCACGCGTCGAGCGCCTGGACGAGATCGGAGTGCGAAGCGTCGAGCGGCGACGTCTCGTCGGGATCCTTCGACAGATCGAAGAGCTCGCGCGTCCCGCTCTCGTGGACGATCAGCTTGAACGCGCCGCGGTAGATCGCGCGCTGCACCTCGGCGAGCCGCGGATTGCGCGCGGCGAGCCACGCGGTCGGATAATTCTCGGCGACGACTTCGCGCTCGTCCGCAGCGTCGTCGAGCAGCGACCGCCCGGGCCAATCCGCCGGCACCGCGACGCCGAGAGCGCCCGCGATCGTCGGCGCGACGTCGATCGCTCCGACGCGGCGCGCGATGCGCCTCCCCTCGCTCGACCGCGGCGGCTTCACGATCAGCGGCACGTGGACCTGGTTCTGGTGGACGGACACGCCGTGCTCGAGCAAGCCGCGTTCGCCGAACGCTTCGCCGTGGTCGGCAGTGATCACGATCAGCGTGTCGTCGTAGAGGCCGAGCTCCTCGAGTTTCGCGACCAGCCGCTCGAGCTCTGCATCGAGGTACGCGATCCCGCCGTCGTACTGCGAAATCAAGTGCGCGCTCTCCTCGGGCGAGATCGAACGCTCGCCGCGATGGACCGCGTCGCGCAACGCGTAGTAGTCCTCCTTCGAGAAGCGCGGCAACTTGCCCGGCCAAAGTTCGTCGAACGGCGCGGGCGGAAAGTACGGCACGTGCGCGTCCATGTAGTTGACGAAGAGGAAGAAGCCGGTCTTCGCATCGCGCGCGGACGCGAGCAGGCCGAACGCCGCGTCGTTCACTTCTTCCGCGCGGCGATAGACGAGGTCGAAGTCGGCTTCGGGGCGCACGCGCGCGAGCCACCGCCAGAGCGGACCGCGCAGACTCCAGTCGGGCGCGCTCGGGAAACGCATCGACGCCATGCGTTGGTCGTAGAACTCGAAGCCCTGGCTGACGCCGAAACTCTCCGCGAGGTACACGCGGTTCGCGACGACGGCGGCGGCATGCGAGCCCGCGGCCGCGAGCTTCTCGGCCAACGTCTCGATCGCGGGCGAGAGCGGTCGTCCGCTCGGCGCGCGCCGATCGGGATGCGCGCCGTGCACGCGCGGCGCGAGGCCGGTCAACAACGTCGCGTGGCTCGGCAGCGTCAGATCCGACGCCGCGATCGCGTCGTCGAACACCCACGCGCGCTCGGCGAAGCGGCGCAGGAACGGCGTGGTGTCGCGCGCGTAGCCGTAGAGCGAGAGGTGATCGGCACGCACGGTGTCGAGCGTGATCAGCACGCAGTTCAGCGGTGCATGCGTCGGCGCGGCGACGGCCGGACGCGGCGCGACGATCACATGCTGCTCGATCCGCGCGCTCGCCCACACGCCGCCGACGACGACCGCGACAAAACCGACCGATGCCGCGCGCGGGTTGCGGAACGAATCGGCGCCGAGACGTGTGATCACCAACCACGCGACGGCGAAAATCGCGAGGCCGACGAGCTTGCCCTCGCGCGTCTGGTCGGCGAGCCCGTCGCCGACGAGCCACGGCCCGACGGCGAGCCACACACAGGCGCTCCACGGCGCGAGGCCGAATTCGAGTTGCCGCGCGACGCGCTCCGACAACCAGCACGCGATCGAGACCGCGACGAGAGCGAGCGCGATCACCGCGGCGACCTGCAGCGCCAGCGCCTGCAACGGCCACGTCGTCAGCACGCGCGCGAGGACCGCGAGCGAGAGCGCCGCGACGCTCGCCCACTCGACGCCGCGCGCGCGCCCGCGCGTCAACGGCGCCGCGAGCGCTGCGACGACGGCGCCGACCGCCGCGTACGACAGGATCGACGCACACGCGGCCGACGCGCTCTGCGGCGTGTACTCGGCCGGATCGCCGGCGAGCCGCGAGCCCGCGGAGAACAGCAAACTCTCGAGCCCGCCGAAGAACGCCCACGTGCGCGCTCCGGTCCAAGCGGCGCTCGCGCTCGATCGATCCGCGTCGGCGGCGTCCATCGCTGTTCATGTTGCGCGTCGATTCGCGCGGACGCCAGCGCCGGCTCGTTCACGACTTCGCGTCGGACTTCGCGGTCGACTCCGAATAGCGACGGTGCACGCGGCTCGAAAGAAACGCGCCGAGGTACGCGCACAGCGCCGCGGCCACCAGCGGCCCCCAGAAACGGATCGTCTCCAACGCGCCGGTCGACACCGACGTCTTCGAGCCGAGGCCGAAGCGCGACTTCGCGTCGTCGAACCACGAGTCGGAAAAACTCTGCGCGATCCACCAACCCGCGATCAGTCCGACGATCGCCGGCGCGCGCGGGATGAGTTTCGGTCTCAATTCGCGCCACAAGAAGCGACCGAACGAACGCAGCTCACGCAGACCCGCGGGCCACGGATCGCCGTGGTACGGCGCGAGCAACGCGTCGCGTTCCTGCGCCGCGGCGTCCGCATCGGAGAGCGCTCCGCGTGCGTCCTCGACATCGGCGGCGGAAACGCGCGCGAGCAGTTCGCCGTCCATGCGCTCGACGAGACGCGCGCCGAGTTCGGACTCGCGATCGTCGATTTCGCGCTCGATGAAGCGCACGCGTTCGCGAACGACGAAGCGATCGAGCATCCCGCGCGCGACGACGAGCCACCGTCCGAGTCCGCCGACGATCGCGTAGTCGGCGCGATCCTGCTCGAGCGACGTGTCGAGCCGTCGACGCCAATGCGCGAGCCGTCGCTCGGCGTCGTCGACGAGCGTGACGTCGACGTGCGCGCCGAACTTTTCGTCGAGCGGTCCGCTCGCGCGCGCCGCGCGTCCGACGCGCACGCGCGCGGCGTGCAAGCGACGGCGCGAGGAACGCTCGCGGCGTTCGAGCACGGCGCAGCTCCGGATCACCGACCACCGACCGCTCATCGCGGCGATGTTAGCCGGGGCGGCGTCAGCGCGTGTAGCCCTGGCCCTCTTCCGGAAACGCGTCGCCGCGCACTTCCGGCGTCGAGAGGAGGCGCCCGAAACCGACCGCGCGGATGTAGCGATCGAGTTCGATCACCATGCGCACCGCCGCCGGCGTGTCGCGGGCCGGACTCGGCGCGAGCTCCTTCGGATCGAGGCCGAGATCGTACGACTCGAAATTCCCTTCGGCGCCGAGCCGCAGCTTCTCGGCTCCGACGTAGGCCGCGCGTTCGGTGCCCTTGTAGCGCGCGCCGATCTTCCAGATGCGCGTGATCGGCGTGTTCTCGGCGAACACCACGCGCTGCGGATCGGGCACCATGCGCAGGAACGAGCGGCCGTGGAGGCCGGGCGGCGGCGGCAGGTCCAACATCTCGAGCAGCGACGGCAGCACGTCGACCAGCGACACGCGCGTCTCGACGACCCGGCCGCCCTCCTGCTTCGGCACCTTGACGTACAGCGGGACGTGCATCTGCTCGTCGAAGACCGAGACGCCGTGTCGGAGGGTGCCGTGCTCGCCGAACGCCTCGCCGTGGTCCGCGGTGATCACCACGATCGTCCGCTCCCAATCGCCGTTTTCCTTCAAGCGACGGAACACGCGGTCGAGCTCCGCATCCATGAACGAGAGGCCGCCGTCGTAGAGGCTGACCAAGTGGTCGTACAACTTCGGGTCGAGGCTCTCTTGGCCGCCGTTGATGCGCTCGAGCAAACCCGCGGACTCGTCGAAGCGATACCCCTCGATGCGTCCGGGGTAGCGATCGCAGTACGGCGGCGGCGGATCGTACGGCGGGTGTGCATCCATGAAGTTCGCGAAGAGGAACCAACGCTCGCCGGTCTCATGGCAGCGATCGATCGTCTTCAACATCTCGTCCGCGATCTCGTCCGCCTTGCGATACGAACTCGAGAACCAGTTCTCCCAACTGCTCGGTGCGAACGCCTTGACCAGCCGCTGGCGAATCGAGTTCGGCGGCACCGGGATCGGTGGAACGGGTTTGCGATCGTCGTAGTACTCGAAGCCCTGGTCGCAGCCGTACCACGTGCCGAGGTAGCCGCTGTTCGCGATGATGCCGTAGGTGGTGAAGCCCGCGTCGCAGAGGATCTCGGCGAGCGTCACGAACTCCTGACGCAACGGCGGACCGTGGCCCGACGTCGGACCCGGCGTTGCGCCGTGAGCGGGCGGATAGAGGCCGGTGAAGAGCGAGGCGTGGCTCGGCAACGTCAGATCCGCAGCCGAGATCGCGTTCTGGAAACGCAACGCTTCCTTGCCGAACGCGCTGAGCGTCGGCGTCGTGTCGCGGGTGTAGCCCCAATCGGTGAGGTGATCGGCGCGCGTCGTGTCGAGCGTCACCAACAACACGTTCGGTTGTCCGGGACCGCAGCGTTGGAGTCGGCGTTCCTCGCGGATCAGCGGCACGGGCTCGTCGAGCACGCCGCACAGCACGATCGACGCCACGGCGACCAACAGGATCGGCACCGCGCCGAACGCGGAGCGATTCCACGCGAGAGAGCGCAGCAGGAACGCGAGCAACGCGCCCGCGCCGACGACTCCGACGGTGAGCGCGATGCGCGACACCGCGAACTGGCCGCGCCACGCGACCGACGTCAACCACCACGCGCCGACGCACGCGAACGTCACGCCCCACGGTCCGAGCCAACGCGTCGCGAGCGGGCGCGCGGGCTCCCAGAAGATTCCGCCGAGCAACGCGACGGCGAGCGCTCCCGCGACCGAGGCGAGCGCGAGCACGCGCACGCTCTCCGGCACGCCGTCGAGTAACGAGTGCGCGACGAACGCAAGCGGCACCAACGCCGTCGTACCGAGGACGACGCATGGCGTGCGCGCGCTCTCCGCGATCCAACGCCGCGAGAGACTCACCGCGACGCCGACCAACGTCCCCCACGCCGCGCCGAGGAGCGCGTACACGCCGACGAACGCCCCGGTCGAGATCGCGGTCGTGAGCTGCGGCGCGAAATCGCGCGGCGCGAACCACACGCGGCTCGCGAGCGAGAGGAACACGCCTTCGAGCGCCGCGCACAACACGCCGACCAACGCGCCGCGGATCACGCCTTGGGCGATCTCGGACTGCGCGCTCAGGGCTCGAGGTTCCATCGCGACGGGCGGTGCACGGCTCTCAGTCGAAGAACGCGCCGAGCGCGCGGATCAGGTGCGCGGCATCGTGCGCGCCGGCGAGCTCGCGGATCGAGTGCATCGACAGTTCGGGATTGCCGACGTCGACGGTGACGATGCCGAGGTTCGCCGCGGTCACCGGACCGATCGTCGTGCCGCACGCGAGGTTCGAACGATGGACGTAGCGTTGGAACGGCACGCCCGCGCGCTCGCACGCCGCGACGAAGTGCGCTTCGCCTTCGGCATCGGTCGCGTAGCGCGTGTTGACGTTTAGCTTGATCGCCGGCCCGCCGTTGAGGACGACCGCGTGATCGGGCTCGTACTTCTCGCGGTAGTTCGGATGGATCGCGTGCGCCATGTCGGCGGAGACGCAGACCGACGACGCGATCGCGCGGTGATAGTCCTCGCGCGAGCCGCCGCGGCCGAGCACGATCCGTTCGAGCGCGTCCTTGAGCAGCGGACTCGCCGCGCCGCAATGACTGGTGCTGCCGACTTCTTCGTGATCGAAGAGGCAGACGACGGCGACGTGCTCGAGTTCGCGCGCTTCCTCCAGACGCGTGACGAGCCCGCGCACCGCGCAAAAACACGAGTTCAGGTTGTCGAGCCGCGGCGCGACGACGAATTCGTCGTCGACGCCGGCGAAGCGCGAAGGTTGCACGTCGTGCAGCATCGCGTCGAACGCGACGATCGCATCGGGCGCGACGCGCAGCTCGGCGGCGAGGAACTCCTTGAACTCGTTCTCGCGCGCGCGACCGAGGCCCCAGATCGGCGTCATGTGCGCTTGCTTGTCGAGCACCAGACCTTCGTCGTTGACCGAGCGATCGAGGTGGATCGCGAGCTGCGGCAAGACCGCGCACGGCCTGTCGACCGCGAAGAGCCGCGTCTCGCGGGTCTTCTTCGTCTTCACGACGGCGCGGCCGGAGAGCCCGAGCTCGCGGTTGAGCCACGAGTTGTGCAACACGCCGCCGTAGACCTCGACGCCGAGTTGACGGTACCCCGCCGCGCCGCCGTCGGGCCGCGGCTTGACGCGCAGGTTCGGACTGTCGGTGTGCGCGCCGACGATCCGAGCTCCGGTGTGCGGCGCACTCTTCGCCGGCACGACCCACGCCGCGATCGAGCCCGCGCGCACGACGAAGTAGCGTCCGGGCTTCGTCGGCCACGACGCGTCCTCGCGCAACTCTTCGAAGCCGACCGCCACCAGTCGCTTCGCGACTTCCGCGCACGCATGAAACGGCGACGGCGAAGCGTCGATGAACGCGAGCAAATCCTCGGACTCGCCCCTCGCTCGATTCGTTTCGGTCTGCGTCATGACGCCCATTCAACGGAACGGACGCGCGCGCGTCGAGGCTTCAGGGGCTCCACGGACGCAAGATCACCTTGGCGTCGAGCCCGGCGCCGACGATCGCGCGCTCGAGCCGCGTCTGGCCACGCTCGTCCGGCCGCTCGGGCGGAAGATCGCGGTCGGCGTGCGTGACATCGAGGCCGTAGTCGCCGAACGGAACGAGTTCGAGGACGTAGGGCGCGCGGTCGAAGGACACTTCGACGGAACGCACGCGGTCCGGAGAGATCCGCAACGTCAACTCGCCGCGGTACGCGTGATCGAGTTCGTCGCGCACCTCGGCGACGATGCGACCGTACTCCGGGAGCGGAAGTTCCAACTCCTGTGTGTCGCGGTCGATGTGCACGGGCAGTCGCTCGCCGTCGCCGACCGGAACGGAGAGGCCGGGGATCGTCCCTTCGAAGCGCACGAAGTACGCCCCCACCGGCAAGCCGTCGGAGTGCATCGGATTGCCCACGTTCGGACCGCAGGGCAGAGCGAAGAGCGGCTCGCCGTCGGCGGTGAAGAAGCGCAGCGTTCCGAGCGGCGTGATCGAAAGATCGGCGCCTTGCGAAGCGGGAGCGACGAAACGAATGGTGAGCGACCCGACTCCCGTGGCCGCGGACGTCGCGACCTCGAGCTCCGCGACCGGCACGGCGAGACGCGGGATCCGCAGGTACGGAAGATCGATGACGGTCAGATCGCGGAGTCCGACGTGGACCCAAACGCGATCGATCTCGTGCAGGTCGTAGTTCGACCGGAGCCAGACGGTTTCGAACTCGCGTTGCTCGCGCGGCTCGAGGCCGGCGAGCGCGAGCTCGAGCTTGCGCGGGATCGCCGCCGTCGCGAGCCCTTCGGCATCGCGAACCTCGAAGCGCCAACTCGACGCGCCGGTCGGCGACGCGTAACGCGAGCCGTCGGCGCGACGAGGCGCGAGACGCAGCGCGTACCAGGCCTCGACTTCGAGCTCGTAACCTTCGCCGTCGACGTGACACCCCGCGCGCGGCGCAACCGCGATCCAGCCCGCGCCGCCGCCGGTCAACGTGTAGTCGCGCCGCGGATCGAGACCGAGCAACTCGAAGCGGCCGTCGGAGTTGCTGGTCGCGGCGAACAGGTCTTCGTGTTCGCCGGCCTGCGCGCGCGGGAGTTCGGAGAGCCTCGGCTCGGTGCCCGACCACCACGCAAGCAAGTTGACGCCGGCGACGCCGCGGCCGTCGGCCGCGACCACGCGCCCGACGACGCGCGTCGCGGGGCGAACGATCGCCGTGGGCCCGAGCGTCGAACGCGACGGAGCGGTCGTCGTGCCGCTCGGACCGCTCGCATCGGGCACCGCGACGAGCACCGACGCATCGCGCTCTCTCCGTTCGTCGAGCGCCGCAGCCGTCGGTCCCGCGGACGAAGAGGACGCGCTCGGCCACGCCCACCACGCGATCGCCACGACGAGAGCGAGCGCCAGGACCGCGAGCAGGCGCAACATGCGCTCATTCAACGGGAAGCGCCCGCGAGCGTCGAGCACGGTCCGCGTCGGCGCGCGATTCCCCGTTGCGTTCCGTGGCGCCGCGCCAAGTGGACGGCATGACGCGCACGCGCATGGCCCTGATGATCGTCTTCCTGCTCGCCGTCGTTCCGGTCGTCCGAGCACAGACGGAGGTCAACGGCCTGGGCTGGGCGACCTGCGGGCTCGGAGACGTCGACTGCGACGGCGTCGACGATTTCGCGGTGAGCGCGCCGACGCAAACCTGGCGGTCCGAAGGTTCGCGGAATCCATGGGGCTCCGTGCGCGTCATCTCGGGCGTGAGCGGGCGCCTCGTGCGCTGGATCCCAGGTGACGGACTCTTCGGGACGTCGCTCGATGCGGTTGGTGATGTCGACGGCGACGGTATCTGCGACTTGATCGTCGGATCGTGGCACGCCGGAGCGAGAGTCGTCTCCACCGCGACGGGGACGACGCTTTTCAGCTCACCGCCTCAAGGGATCGAAGGGATCAAGACGTCGAACGTGGTCGCCCTCGGCGACATCGACGCGGACTCCGTGCCGGACTTCGCCATCGCAACGCCGTTCGAGAACGTCAACGCGGAGTTCGCCGGTCGAGTGCGTGTTCACTCCGGCCGGACCGGAACCTTGATCGCGATGGCGAACGGACTCGAGAGCGCGTTTCTCGGTTACGTGCTCGGGGCTCTCGGCGATGTCGATGGAGACGGAACGCGCGAACTGGTCGTGACCGAGTCGTGCAGCGACACTCGGCGGAAGCTCTTGCACATACTCTCGCCGCGAACGTGCCGCGAAGTCCGCACGATCGTCGTCGAGATCGCGAGCGGCGAAATCGACGTCTCGCTCTGTGACGCGGGCGACATCGATCGCGACGGCGTCGATGATCTCGCGGTCGGGATCTTCGACGGTGCGGGAACGGGAGCAGCGGTGCCTGGACGCGTCGAGGTCTTTTCCGGTGGAACAGGCGAGAGCATTCGCCGCTACGACGATCGATACCTGAGCCTGTTCGGGTACTCGCTCGCGAGTAGTCCCGACCTCGATGGTGACGGACTTCGCGAGCTGATCGTGGGCCACTACGGCAACATGTGGCACGGGATCGAGGGCGGGTGGACGCTGCTGTCGGGCGGAACGGGAGCGCAGCTCTTTCGCTCCACTCGGCCGTGTGCGTTCCAGGGCAAGTCGGTCGCGAGCGTCGGCGATGTCGACCGCGATGGACGAGTCGACTTCGTCGTCGGCGAGGCCGACGACTACTGCGGCTCGTTCGAGCCGGGCGGCATCTCGATGATCTCCGGCGCGAACGGGGCCGAGCTCTACTACTTCGGCCAACGCGCGTGTTGGTGACGCACGCGCCGCGCTACTGCTTCGCCTCTTCGTAGTCGAGGTCCCACGCCGGCATCTCGCCGCCCGGACCCTTCAGGTGGTGCTCGAACCACTGCATGCAGCGCAGGTTGAAGTCGAGCTTCGCGCACGCCTTGCGGTTGCCGTGTTGCTCGCCCGGATAGCGCACGAGCCGCACCGGCGCGCCGCCGCGCAGCTTGAGGTGACGGTAGAGCTCGCGCGACTGACCCGGATCGACGCGCGGATCGTCCTTGCCGCCGAGGATCAGGAGCGGCGTCTTCGACTTGCCCGCGTACCAGATCGGGCTGCGCTCGAGGAGCGTTTGCCAACGCTCCCACGGACGTTGCAGCGAATGCACGTAGAACTCCTCGTCCGCGATATCGGTGGTGCCGACTTTCGAGAGCGCGTCGCTGATGCCGACGAACATCACGCCCGCCGCGATGCGATTCGAGTACGCGGTCGAGAGCCACGCGGTCGCGTAGCCGCCGTACGAACCGCCGGTGACGCCGACCTTGTCCTTGTCGACGAGGCCGCTCGCTACAAGAGAATCGATGCCGTCGACGAGATCGTCGAACTCCGCGCCCGCGGCGTCGCCTTGGCTCGACTTCGCAAACGCGACGCCGTAGCCGGTGCTCCCGCGATAGTTGATGTGGAAGACGGCGAAGCCGCGCGCGGCGGCGACTTGGCCGGGGTCGCCGTAGTTGGTGAGCCAGTTGTTCGAGTGGTGCGACTCGGGTCCGCCGTGGACGTAGAGGATCAGCGGGTAGCGCTGGCCCGCTTTTTCATCGAGCGGACGGATCAAGAGCCCTTCGAGCTCGACCCCGTCGCGCGCCTTGAACTTCACCACCTCTTGCTTGGCGAGGCGATATTCGTCGAGCCACGGATTGACGTTTGTGACGCGGCGCGGCGACTTGCCGCCGTGGCTCATCACGAACACTTCGGCCGGGTGCGCGGGCGTGCTCGCGACGAACGCGGCGTGTTGACCGTTCTTCGAGAGGCTGACCGACTGCAGGATCGGACCGCCGGAAGCGACGATCGACTTCGGCGGCGTCGAGGCGGTCAGGTCGAGCTTCTCGAGCGTGGAGTCGACGCCGTGCGCGGCGACGAACATCACGGTGTCGCCGTTCTGCCAGGCGCTGGCGACGACGTCGCCGGCGTAATTCGGGAGCGGATCGACCAACGCGCCGCCGCTCGCGAGCGCGGTCAGAAAACGACCGGCCGACGGATCGTGGATGTCGGCGGCGGAGTTCATGCCGACGCGCAGACCGTCGGGGCTCCAACCGATCGCGCCGAGCTTGCCGGGGTTGTCGAAGCTCGCGAGCGTCTTCCCGTCGAGATCGACGATCGAAACGCGCGTGCGCATCATCTCGTCGTCGACGAGCGGCGTCGGACTCTGCGCGACGAGCAGACGATCGCCGACCGGCGACCACTTCACATCCTTGGCCGAGCCGGGAAGAGCGATCTGTGTCGGCTTCGCCGCGCCGTCGCCCTGCGTCGCGATCCACAAACAACCCTTCGCGAAATCCTCTTCGTAGATCTCCTGCTTGAAGCCCTTGTCCTGTTCCGCCTTGCGCCCGGCGTCGAGCGCATCGCTCGCGACGAACGCGACACGCTTGCCGTCGGCGGCGAACGAATACGCGGTGATCGCCGTCGCGTGTCCGACGACGCGCAACGCTTCACCGCCGGCGAGCGGCAAGACGTAGAGCGAGTTCTGCTTGTCGTCGCCGCGCTTCGCGAGGAACGCGAGGCCGGTTCCGTCGGGCGTCCACGACACGCTCGCGACGTCGGTCTTGCCGGTGACGAACGGCCGCGCGGTCGCGGCGGGCAGATCGAGCACCCACAGCTCGGTCCAATTCGGCCCGTCTTCGTCGACCATCGGCTTGCGCGGCACCGACACCGTGTACGCGACGTGCGCGCCGTCGGGCGACATCGCGGCGGTCGTCACCGCGCGCAACTCGGCGACGCGATGCGGCGTGAGCACCTTGGTCTGCTGCGCGAGGGCGACGGGCGCGAGCGCGAGGACGAACGGCACGAAACGAAGGCGAGCGGTGCGCATGGAGAGCTCCGGTGGGATCGCCGCGGGCTCGACTCGAGCCGCGCGGAGGCGACACGATAGCCGTCGCGCGCGGAGGTCGGAAGGCGGCGTGCGGCGTCGTGCTCGCGCGCGCCAGCGGCTCACCGGACTCTTGCAGTCCGCGCGCGCTCAGCGCCGCGGATCGAAGCGCGAGACGCGGCCGAGTTCCTCGAAGAGACGGCGCTCTTCGGCCGAGAGCGTGCTCGGCACGACGATCTGCACGCGCGCGTGCAAGTCACCGCGGAAACCGTCGCCGCGCGGCAAGCCTTGGCCGCGCAAACGCAGCACGCGCCCGCTCGGCACGCCGGGTTGGATCGTCACCTGGAGCTCGGAACCGTCGAGCGCACGCAGCGGAACGCGCGCGCCGAGCGCCGCTTCCCACGGCGTGACCGCGAGCTCCGCGACCAAGTCGAAGTCCTGCACGCGGAAGCGCGGGTGCGGCGCAACGCGGACGAAGAGCAAGAGGCTCTCGCCGTTCTCGCCGTCGGAAACTTGCAGCGGCTGTCCGTCGACGATTCCCGGCGGGATCTGCACGCGCTTCGAAGTCTTCGTCGTGCCGACGCGCCGTTCGATCGTGCGCGTCGCGCCGGTCAGGACTTCCTCGAGCGAGATCTCGACCTCGAGCTGCACGTTGCGCGCGCGCCGCCCGCGGCGACCGCGCGGCCGCGGCGCGCCGTGCTCGCCGAAGAACGTCTCGAAGAACGAGCTGAAGCCGTCGAAGTCGCCGTAGCCGTTGCCGCGCGACTGGAACTCCGCCGGATCGAAATCCGGCGGCGGCGCGAACTCCTCGCCTTCCTTCCAACGCGAGCCGAGCCGGTCGTAGCGCTCGCGCTTCTTCGGATCCTTCAGGACCTCGTGCGCTTCGTTGATCCGTTGGAAACGCTCGGTGGCGCCGGCGGTCTTGTCGACGTCGGGGTGGTGCTTCCGCGCGAGCTTGCGGTAGGCGGAACGGATCGCCTCTGGCGCCGCGTCGCGCGGCACGCCGAGCACGGCGTAGTAATCCTGGAACTCGAGTTTCACGACATGGAAGGGACAAAGCCCGTGCCGAACAGCCTACGCGCGCGCGCGCGAATCGCGTCGAGGTTCGAGCGTCGAATTGGCACCGAGCTGCTGCCAATACGACGGAATGCGGCGAACGAAGGCCGCTCCATCGGCGCGCACGACGTCGTCGGGCTTTGGCACCGACGTTGCATTCTCCGCCGCGAACTCATGCCGCGCGACGCGGCCCTCTTGAAGGAGAACCCATGCTGCTGAACCCGTGGATCAACGTGTTGGGCGCCGAACCCTTGGCGCGGATGCAACGATTGGAGCGCGAGATGAACCGTCTGTTCACCGCCGAGCGCGAGCCCGCGGTCGACGTGTGGACGAGCAACGACGAAGCGCGCGTCGCCGTGCGCTTGCCCGGCTTCGCCGCGGAGGACGTCGACGTTTCGCTCGACGGCGACGTGCTGACGATCCAAGGCAATCGCGCCGCGCAGGCGCCGGTCGAAGGCGAGCGTTGGCACGTGCGCGAGCGAGGCGAGACCGAATTCACGCGCGCCCTGCGGTTGCCGTTCCGCGCCGAACGCGACGAAGTCGAAGCGCGCTTCGACCAAGGCGTGCTGTGGATCCGTTTGCCGCGCGCTCACGCCGAACGCGCGAAGAAGATCACCGTCAAGAACCCGAGCTGAAGGAACGAAGCCATGACTCAAGCGACTCACTGCACTCCCGCCAACGGCCAACGTCACGCTCAAGTTCAAGTGCCGCGCGCCGACGTCCGCGAAGCCGCCGACGCGTATCACTTCGAGCTCGAGCTCCCCGGCGTCGATCCCAAGACCGTCGCGATCGAGTTCGAACGCGGCGTGCTGAAGATCGCGGCCGAAGCGCCGGCGCTCGCGGTCGAAGGACTCGAACTCGCCTACCGCGAGTTCGACACCGGCGCGTTCGAGCGGTCGTTCAAGATCCCCGAAGGCGTCGACGCCGACGCGATCAGCGCGGAGGCGAAGAACGGCGTGCTCCTCGTGCGCGTTCCGAAGAAGACCACGGGTCCAAAAAAGATCGAAGTGCGCGCGGGCTAGAGCCGCCGCCGCGACGAACGAGACGGCCGAGGCCTGAAACGGGTCTCGGCCTTCTGCGTTTCAGGCGAGCAGCGCGACGAGCTCGGGGTGAGCCGCGCCTGCGGCGTCGAACATCGGCGCGTCGATCGTTGCGCCGGTCGCGAGCGTCTTGACCTGGCAACGGCCGCTCTTCCACTCGTTGTCGCCCGCGACGATCGCGAAACGGAAGCCGCGGCGGTCGGCGTACTTCAGTTGGTTGCCCAGCTTCTTCGGCTCGGGATAGAACTCGACGCCGACGCCGGCGGCGCGCAGGCGCGCGGCGAGACGCAGGTAGTCGGTGCGGCGGGCCTCGTCGAAGTGGACGAGCAAGGTGCTCGCGCCGGTACGGCGTTTCTCGACGAGACCGAGTTCCTCCATCGCCGCGAGCAAGCGATCGAGGCCGAGCGACGCGCCGATGCCGGGCAGACGCTCCTTCGTGTAGAGCTGCGCGAGGTTGTCGTAGCGGCCGCCCGAGCAGACGCTGCCGATCGACGGCAACGCGTCGAGCGACGTCTCGAAGACGGTGCCGGTGTAGTAGTCGAGGCCGCGCGCGATCGAGACGTCGATGCGCACGCGCTGCTCGTCGACGCCGACGGCGCGGACGGCGCCGATCAATTCGCGGAGCTGCGCGAGACCGTCGCGGCCGAGCTCGCTCGACGCAACCAACGGCTCGAGCTGGCGCAGGATCTCGTCGTTCGTGCCTGTGACGGCGGCGAGCGCAAGGATCTCGCGGACTTGCGCGGGCGTGGCGCCGGCTTGGGTTTGCAGCTCTTCCGTGACCTTCTCGGGACCGACCTTCTCGAGCTTGTCGAGCGCGCGCAGCACCCCTGCGGACTTCCCGTCGAGCTCGAGGCGCGCGAGCACGCCGTTCAAGAGCCTGCGATTGTTGACGTGGATCGTCGCTTCCAGCCCGAGCGCCTTGAACAGATCGTGGATCACCAACGCGGTCTCGATGTCGCTCGTCAGGTTCTCGCTGCCGATCGTGTCGAAGTCGCACTGCATGAACTCGCGGTAGCGACCGCGCTGCGTGTTCTCGCCGCGCCAGACGCTCGCGATGTGATAGCGCTTGAACGGGAGCCCGAGCTCGTTCGAGTACATCGCGACGAAACGCGCGAGCGGCACCGTCAGGTCGAAGCGCAACGCGACGCGCCGACCGCCGTGGTCCTCGAAGCGGTACATCTGCTTGTCGCTCTCGGTCCCGCCCTTGCCCGCGAGGATCTCCTCGTACTCGAGCGCCGGCGTGTCGATCGGGACGAAGCCGTACGAGCGATAGACGCGACGCGCGGTGTCGATCAACCGCTCGCGCGGGATCATCGCCTCCGGCAAATAGTCGCGGAAGCCTTTGAGCGTGCGCGGTTCGATGAGGGACATGCTTCCGCGAATGCTAGCAGTCCGCGCGAGCGCGCGTCGACTACTTGGGCGGCGCGTGGGCGGCGAGCAGCTTCTCGACGAACTCGACGGGATAGCGGCGGATCCGATAGATCTCCGCGCGCTGGCCCTTGTCGGTGAAGTGCGGGACCAAGTACTCCCAGACCTTCGCGCCGTCGGCCGTCACTTCGAACGCGCGGCCGCCGTTCGAGTTGGCGACCAACGTGTTGCCGTTCGCGAGGCGTTGGCTCCCGCCCTGGCTGACGGAGAAGAACTTCTTCTTGTCGGGATCGGAGTACGTCCACACGATCTTGCCCGTCGCGGGATCCATCTCGACGACGCGCGTCCACGAGCGCTCGATGCCGTTGTCGTAGACGAGGATGTGGCCGTTCGCGAGCACGCGCGCGTCGTGCGGGCCGGAGAGTTCGCCGTGCCCCCACTGCCAGATCACGACCTTGCGTTCCCAGTCGACCACCGCGATCGAGTCCTGGTGGCGCATGCACACGAGGATGTTCTTCGGAGCGAAGATCGGATGCGTTCCGTAGAGCGCGGCGTCGGTCACGAACTCGATCGAGTTCGTGTGGAAGTAATCGATGATCGGGAACTGCTTGTTCGGGTTCGGCGCGACCCTCTGGAAGACGAACTTCGATTCAGGCTTGGAGAAGAGGTCGTAGAGCGAGTGCTCTTCGACGACCTTGCCGTCGGCCGAGATCACCGTGAACACGTTGTCGATGATGTCGTGGTCGGCGTCGACGGCGGGGAGCTTGCGTTGGCTCGCCGTCAGCGTCATGAAGTTGCCGCCCCACATCGGTTGGATCTCGTGGTGCGCGCGCGACGGCAGCTTCCACTTCGAGTGGCCGTCGAAGTCGAAGCGCTCGACGTAGTGGTCCTCGCACAACGCGCCGGCGTACTTGCGGTCGCCGCGGTCGGAGCCGACGACGATCAGGTCGCCTCCCTCGAGGAGCTCGGCGTGATCCCACGCGCGGCCGTTCGGGTCCTTCCACTGATGGACGAGCTTGCCTGCGTTGTCGAAGAGGTCCGCGGTGCAGAACTTCGAGACGCTGGTCAGGTTGTAGCCCGGCGCGACGCGCGCGACGTCGTTCAGGATCACGCCTTCGCGCTTGTCGTCACTCGGATCGTCGACGACGCCGGTGTAGCCGAGGCTGCGGATGTCGTCGACCTTCTGGCTCGACGTCGCGCCGCCGGAAGTCGTTCCGGGAGCGCCGTCGTCGGAGCAGGAGCACGCCGCGACGATGAGCAAGAGCGGCGCGAGCCGAACGGCGGGAAGGCGATGCATGCGTCGAATCCTGGGAGGTGTCGAGACTTCGTCGAACTCTAGAACGCCGCCGCGGGAGGCGCGAATCGATTTCGCGCGGCGCGTGTTCGCGCCGGAACGAAAGCGGCCCCGCTCGCGAACGAGCAGGGCCGCTTGTAACGAACCGTCGAGCGCGTTCAACCGTGCGTCGCGCCGGTCATCGCCTTGGTGCTCTTCGACGCGGCGTTGCCGGCCGTACCGGTCTTGTGGCCCGGGTCGACCCACGAACGGCTGACCTCTTCGCGCGGGCGGATCTTCTTCTCGACGCGGTTGAAGACGTCGAACGCGCGCGCCTCCCAGATGCCGCCCTTGAAGTTGTTCTCGCGCAGACGTTTCTCCGCGCGCTTCTCCCACCAACCGACCTTGCCGCGGGCGAGGCCGTACGAGAGCGTCACGAAGTGTTGGTAGAGCTTGCGTCGCTCGGCGACGTGCGGCGGGATCTTGCCCGGCCACGTCTCTTCGAGGTGGTACTCGCCGATCGAGCCCCACTCGTTGATCTTCTGCGGCGGTTGGTAACCCATCGAAACCGCTTGATCCCACATCACCGTGCCGGGAATCGGGCGATACGGCCACACGGTCGGACGCGCGAGCGGCGCGGCGACGTGGAGCCGACGACATTGATCGATCGTCGCGATCATCGACTCGGGCTGCTCGCCCGGGTACCCGATGATGTAGGTCACCGACGAGCAGATGCCGCGCTTGTCCATCTCGACGGCGGCATTGATGTTGTCGTCGCCGTGAATCGGCTTGCCGATCTTCGACATCATCTGGTCGGTGCCGGCTTCGGCGCCGATCTCGGCGATGTAGAGACCGCTCGCCGCGAGCGCGTCGAGGACGTCCGCCTTGTACGTCAGGATCGAGTGCGTCTCGAGGAACGCGTTCCAGTGGAACTTCAGGTTCCGGCTGAGCATCCCCTCGGCGAACTCCTTCACGCGCTTTTGCATCACGCCGAAGTTGGCGTCGTGGAAGCGGACGACGTCGAAGTTCCAACGCTCCTTGAGCTCGGAGAGATCGTCGAGCATCCGATCCGCCGGCATCGCCTTCCAACGGCGATCGGTGACGATCGGCGAGCAACAGAACGTGCACGGCTCGGGGCAGCCGTAGCTCGAGAAGTACGTGATGCCGAAGTACGGCTTGCGCGCGCCCATCGCCGGCGGCGTCGGCATGCGGAGGATCTGCTTGTGGCTGTCCGCGCGCAGTTGCATCTCGCGATACGGCTCGATGTCGATCAGGTGCCACGGCAGGTTCGGGAGCTTCTCCCAACCGATGACCGCGCGCTTCGCCGTCTTCACCATCTGGCCGTCGCGCATCAACGCGAGGCCGGCGATGTCGTCGAACGGGGTGCCCGACTCGATCGCCTTGACGAGCTCGTAGAAGCTGACTTCGCCCTGCGCGAGCACGACGGCGTCGTAGAGCCCGGTGCCGAGTTGCAGGTCCGGCCGCACCGACGCGAACCAACCGCCGATGATCATCGGCAACTTCGGATGCTTGGCCTTGACCTTGGTCGAGCAGTTGAAGCCGTCGGTCACCATGTAACCGAGGATGCCGCTGGTCGCGTAGAGCAACGCGCCCTCGCACGCCTCGACCGCCCGCCGATGGCCTTCCTCTTCGTCGTAGAGGTTGGCGTCGATGATCTGGATCTCGTAGCCCTCGCGTACGAGCAGGGAAGAGATGCAGAGCATCTCGAGCGGCAACATGTCGCCCGAGCAACGGGGCCCGATGCCGCGGTCGACCTGCTGGGGCTGATAGAGAACGATCTTCTTGCGGCTCATTCGGTCGGACCTGGGTGGGGAGCGGGGTGTGGATCGACGGACGCGGACGGAGAGCGCTCGGCGATTCTAATGTACCTCGAACGAAGGGCTAGCGGCCCGACGCAGTGACGCTCGTTCGCGCCCAAGCCGCCGCCTGGCGCAGCGCTACCTTCAAGTTCCGAGGCGAGGCGACGCCCTTGCCGGCGATGTCGAAGGCGGTTCCATGGGCCGGCGAGATCCGCGTGTACGGCAACCCGGCGATCAGGGTCAGGCCGGTCTCGGGCGCAGCGAGTTTCACCGGGATGAACGCTTGGTCGTGGTAGAGCGCGAGCACGCCGTCGAACGCGCCCTTCCACGCTTGGAGGAAGACGGTGTCCGGCGAGAGCGGGCCCGCGACGTCGAGCCCCCGCTCGCGCGCGTCGGCGACGGCGGGTTCGAGGCGCTCGATTTCCTCGCGGCCGAGGATCCCGTGCTCACCGGCGTGGGGATTCAGGCCGGCCAACGCGAGCTTCGGCCTCGCGAAACCGAGGCCGCGCAGCGTTTCGTCGAGCAGGACGAGGTGGTCGAGCACGCGCTCGCGCGTGACGCGCGCCAATGCCTCGACCAACGGCATGTGGCGGGTCAGGAGCATCACACGCAAGTTCCCGGCGATCGCGAGCATCTCGTAGCGCTCGACGCCCGCCCAACGCGCGAGCAGCTCGGTCTGGCCTTCGACGCGCTCGCCCGCGAGGTGCAACGCCTCCTTGGAGACCGGCGCGGTCACCAGGGAGTCGACGACGCGGCGGGTCGCGAGGTCGACGCCGGCGCGCAACGCGGCGAGCGACGCTTCGCCGCCCGCGCGTTCGACCTTGCCGACCGCGATGCCGTCGGCGCACGGCGTCGCGAGCCACGCGTGGCGTTCGACGCTCGCGAGAGTCTCGCGCGTCGGCGCCGCGAGCAACGGCACGTCGCGCGGACGAAAACGTTCGGGACCGCAGCACACGAGCCGCAGCTCGCCCGCGAGCTCGGCGTCGGCGAGCGCCGCGAGACAGATCTCGGGCCCGATGCCGGCGGGATCGCCGAGCGTCAGACCGATCCACGGACGTGCGTCGCCCACCATGGCGCGCAGTGTACTCGCGCGGAGTTCAGCGCGGACCGAGAGCCGCGTTGTGCGCGTAGAGCCAGCTCAAGAGTTCGGCGACCGCGCCGTAGAGCTCGACCGGGATCTCGTCGCCGATGTCGCACGCGCACAGGAGCTCGACGAGATCGCGGTCCTCGCGCACCGGGACGTCGTGCTCGCGAGCGAGTGCGAGGATCTGTTCCGCGGTCGCACCGCGGCCGTGCGCCAGGATCCGCGGCGCGTGCGCGGCCGAGCGCTCGTAGCGCAACGCCGCCGCGCGCGGCTCGCGGCCTTGCGCCGCGTCGTCGTCGGAGAACGACGTCATCCTTGGAGGTCCATCACGTGGTGTTCGCGCAGGTAGCGGATGTCCGCGAGGCTCGGTCGCACCGACACTTCACCGGGCTCGGCGCGCACGAGGCTGATGTGCACCGCGCGAGCGCCGACCGCGAGACGCGTCTCGAGTTCGCCGAGGTCCGTGCGTAGGCGTTCGAGCACGTCCTCGCGCTCGACCGCGACGCGCACCGAGAGCGAACCCGGCCGCGCGAGCAGATCCGCGCGCACCGGACCGGTGCCCGAGAAGTCGACGGCGAACGAGAGGCGATGCGCGGGCTCGGCGTTCGTCGCGCCTTCGTGGTGTTCGTCGACGCGGCGGTGGCTGAAGTCGAGCGTCGCCCACCGCGCGCCGTCGGCGACGGGCAGGCTCCAGTGACGCGCTTCGCCGCCTTCGGCGCGCGCGAGGTTGAAGAGTTGCTCCGACTCGAGCGCGGAGAGCGTGCGTTCGACCGACGTGCGCACTTCACCGGTCGGCGCGCTCTCTCGCGCGCGCAGGAGTTCGGCCTTCAGGTCCGCGAGCACCGACGCGAGCCGCACTCGTGCGCGCAGCGGATCGTGCGCGTCGCCGATCGACAGCGCCGTTCCCAGCAACGCGCGGGCGAGCAGCCCGCGTTCGCCGCGCGTCAACGAATCGAAGTCGACGGCGCGCAGACGGACGAGCGCGCGCTCGACCGCAGGATCCTTGCCGGAGGCGCTCAGGGCGCTCAACGCGCGCCCGATCCAACCCTTGAGGTCGCGCGCGACCGCGGTCCAGTCCGGCTCGACGCGCGGCGTCGACGCATCGAAGCCGAGGGCGCGCGCGAGCTCGCCGCGCAGCGCGTCGCCGAGCTTGGCGAAGAACTCCTCCGGCGAATGCGCGACCGCGCCCTCCGCGTCGACGGCGACGTCGGAGAAGAGTTGCGCGCGCAAGGCATCGACGAACTTCGCGAGGTCGCGCGTCGAACCGTTCTGCAGCGCCGCGTCGAGCAAGTGCGCCTCGTAGCTCGCGCCGTTCCGCTGCAACAACTCGGCGAGGGTCGCGGCGCCGTCGCTCGGATTCCAGACGTGCCGCGCGAGCGCGTCGGCGAGCAACGCGAGTGGTGAACCCGGCTGCGGCGCGGACTCGACGGCGCCGAGCGCCACGCGCAACCCTTCGAGCAACTCGCCGATCGGCTGCGTGCCACTGATCGCCGCTCGCAACGCGCGCAGGAGCTGCGACTCGCTCGCCTCCGTCGTCGGATCGACGATGCGCAACGCGATCCCGTCGGAGCTCTCGACGACCTCGAAGAGGAAGCGCTGTCCAGCCTCGAGTCGGACCTGCGATTGCGCCGCCACGCGCTGACGACCGATCGCGAGCAACACGCTCCCGCCGTCGGAAGACTGCAGCACTTCGCCCGCGACTACCTGACCGCGTTGCAGAACCCGTGCGAGGTCGTCACCGACGGCGGTTGGACGCAACAGGGTGGCTTGCGCGGTTTGGAGCGAGACCGGATCCATGGGCGCGCGGAGCGAGGACGAGCTCCGCGACGCTCGGTTATCGGCGTCGACCGTAGGCCCGAGAGGCGACGTTCACGGCCCGGAAAAAAACTCCTCCGCCTCGCGACCGAAGGCCGCGAGGCGGAGGGATTCGAGACCCGGCTCGGCTCAGTTGCGCTGGTCGATGCGGATCGAAGCGCCGACGTCGCGCACGCCGAACACCTGGTGCGTGTGCGCGGCGTTGATCAAGGTGATCGTCACCGGCGCGCCGGTCGAGACCTTCGGGATCGACAGGAGTTGGTCGAGGTCGAGCGGCAGATCGGTCGCCGTGCGCAGCATGCGCGACGACTGGATCCCGCCGACCTTGACGTCGGCGACGTGCGCCCCGAACGAAGGGTTGATGTCGAAGCGGATCGCGATCGAGCTCGCCGCGAGGGTCGCCTTGTCGAGCCAGACGCTGACGTGGCCGTAGAACACGAACTCGACCGTGCCGTCGATGAAGCCGCGTTGTTCGACCCGACCGTCGCCCTGCGCCGACGTGATCGCCGCGCGCAGATCGTTGGGCAACCCGCGGATCGCGAGCACCGGGACGCGCGACTCTGCGGACCAGTCGTCCTGTCCGGAGCCGTCCACCGTGCACGGCAGACTCCCGATCGCCTCGCCGCCGCCGGAACCCTTCGAGGGTCCGCTCGCGGACGCGCCGGCAAACACACTCGCCGCGCCGAGGACGAGGAGTGCGCACGCCAGCATCCGCGCGTGCAGGTCCGTCGTCTTGGTCGTCTCAGGAATCATGCTTCTTCGTTGGATCACGAGTTTGAACACCATGCACCTCCAAGTCACTGCGTCGAGCCTTCGCCGGCGGTCGGGTCGAAGAGCTCGGGGCACTTGGCCACGAGCGCGTCGGCGAAGCCTGGGCGGCTCTCGATGGTCTGTTGCAAGTTCTTCGAGCGCGCGAAGAGCGTCACGATCTCACCCAGTCGGCCGGAGTCGTGGTCGAGCAGGCGACGGAAAGAATCCAGGGCGCGCGTCTGGTCGCCGAGCAAGGCGTACTCGAGACCGATGTTGAAGCGCACGTAGTAGAAGCGCGGGTCGCGGTTCGCGAGACCGCTGAGCGTCACCCAGCGGAAGCAGACCAGCGCACGGCGGTAGTCGCGCTCGGCTTCGTAGAGCCGACCGAGCTGCACGATCGCGTGTCCGCGGTTCTCGTCGACCATCGCGGTGTCGAAGATCGCGCGGTATTCGTCCGCCGCCTGCAGGACGCGGCCTTCGGTCGCGTGGACGTAGGCGAGGTAGAGGCGCGCCTCTTCGTGGGACGGATCGGCGGCGACCGCTTCTTCGAGCAGCTTGCGACCCTTCTCGAGCGGGCTGTCGATCTTCTTCAGACGACCGTTGAGCAGCGAACGCGCCGTCTGCCAGTCGACGCCGTTGCCCCCGCCGTCCCCCCCGCCATTCCCATGGAGGACGCCGTCGACGAAGCCGCGACCCTGGGTCTGCGTCTTCTCGATCGGCACCGCGGCTTCGAACACGCGCGTGCGGTAGTCCGGGTCGAGCGCGGAAAGGACGTACGCCTTGCCGAGCTGATAGAAGATCGTCGCGAGGCGGTGGACGAGCTCGATGCCGCGCGCCTGCTCGACCAGATCCGCGCCGGTCAACGTCGCCATGCGCGCCATCAGCCGGTCCGGATCGGCCATGTCGAGGTGCATGCGCATGCATTGGCGCGTGTCCTCGAAGAAGCGACGGCAGTCCTCGCAGCTCTCGAGGTGGAGCATCGCGCGACCGGCGGCGGACTCGTCGAGTTCACCGTCGACCAGGCACGACAGGTCCAGCTGGAAGTGCGAGCACAGATCGGCCATGTCTTCCGTCCAACCGCTCATGACGCATCGCCCTCCGTGGCTTCGTCGCCTTCGCCAGCTTCGCCAGCTTCCCCAGCTTCCCCAGCTTCATCAGCTTCATCAGCTTCATCAGCGAACTCGTCGGCGACCGCGAGTTCCAGGTCCGCGTGACGCGGGTCCCGCGCGGGCTTGCATTCGGGAGGCAGGCCCTCGAACACTCGACGCATCGCGCGATGGATCTTTCGCCGTGCGCGGAAGATCACCATCTTCAGGTTCTCGAGCTTGATCCCGAGTTGTTCGGCCGCGTCGCGGTAGCTGCACTCCTCGACCTCGACCAGGTGGATCGCCGAGCGCTCGCGCGCCGACAGCATCGAGTAGAACTTCAAGTAGAGGTGGAGGTAGGTGAGGTAGACGCGGCCGCACTCGCGTTCGCTCTCCTGATCCATCGCGCCGGCGAGCGGGTTGCGCATCTCCGGCTCGGGCTGATCGCCGAGGTCCTCGAACGGGATCTCCATCCGACCGCTGCGTCCTTGCGAGCGCAGGTGCTTCAACACCGTGTTGCGCACGATCATCGCGGACCAAACCCTGAACGCGTCCTCGCGTTCCGCGTTGAAGCGATGGGGATAGCGATAGACGTTGAAGAACACCTCTTGCAGGACGTCGCGAGGGTCGGCGCGGTTGCCGTACCGACGCAGACAACTCGAGACCTGCGCCAGGAGGTGCGCGGAGTTCAGCTCGTACAGCAGCGAGAACGAACCGCGGTTCGTGCGCAGCCGGAACACTTCCATCAGGCGCGTCGACACCGCATCGCGAACCGAATCGACCGCGCGCTCGCCGTCGTCGATCAACGCGACCATGCGTTGGATCTCGCCGTGGGTGACCTCGCGACCTAGTGATTGAACGCGCCGCCGCAACGTGGAGCGATCCAAGCCGCTCGCTATCGCGGAAGCGGCGGGACCGGTCAGGTCGGCGTCGAGCATCGTTCGGGCTCTTGGCTCGGGGACGGGGGTGAGAGGTCGGTCCGAGTTTCGGCGCGCACGCTGGTGCGTGTACGGCCGGAGTTAAGGCTAACCCGGATCTATGGCCGGGAGGGAGATTGGTAACGAGAGCTCATCAGAGGAATCTCGTCAAGTGACGCGGCGACCATCGCGAGTCCGCGGAAGCCGTGAACTCCCGGACGCTTAGGCGGACGTGAACCTGGCAGAATCTCGCGGTGGACGCGACCGCTCGGACGTTGGAACTCGCGCGCGAAATCGGGTTCGACCTCGCCGGCGTCGCGCCGTGTGCTCCTCCGCCGGACGCCGAGCGCTTCGACCACTGGCTCGCCGCGGGTCGCCACGCCGGCCTCGAGTACCTCGCCGACGAACGGGAGCGCATCGTCGATCCACGCAAATTGCTGCCGTCCGGGCGCAGCATCGTCATGGTGGGCCTCGCCCACTCGCGCCCCGCGTTCGAGCTCGCCGGCGGCGGGCGCGTCGCCCGCTATGCCGTCGGGCGCGACTACCACAACGTCGTCGGCGAGCGGTTGTTGAAGCTCGCCAACGCGCTGCAGCGCGAAGGCCTGATCCGCGACCGGCGACGGGTGGTCGACGCCGGGCCTTTGCTCGAGCGCTCGCACGCGGCCCGCGCCGGACTCGGCTTCCCGTCGAAGGCCGCGAACCTGCTCCACCCGCGCTTCGGTCCGTGGTTCTTCCTCGGGGCGTTGGTCGTCGACGCGGAGCTCGAGCCCGCGCGCGACCCCGGTTCCGAAGCGGGGGCCGGAACCTGCGGCAGCTGTCGTGCGTGCCTCGACGCGTGTCCGACCGGCGCGATCCGCGAGCCCGGCGTCGTCGATGCCGGGCTCTGCATCAGCTACCACACGATCGAGAGTCCGTCCGCGATGCCGCATGCTCTGCGCTCCAAGACCGGACCGTGGGCCTTCGGTTGCGATGTTTGTTCGGAAGTCTGCCCGTGGGGTCGCGCGAGCCCCGACCTCTCCGAACGTTTCGGGCTCCACCGCGCGCTCGCCGACGCGGGCTTGGTCGAGCTGTTGACGAGCAACGATCCCGCGCTCTGGAACGGCTCGCCACTCCAACGCCCCAAGCGCGCCGGCCTCGCCCGCAACGCGGCAATCGCCCTCGGCAACGTGCCGTCGGAGCGCGGGCGCGACGCGCTGCTCCACGCGTTGAGCTTCGATCCGTCCGCCGTCGTCCGCGAGGCGAGCGCCTGGTCGCTCGCTCACGCGCATCACGCCGACCGCGGCGTCCGCGACGCGCTCGACGCCGCGCAGGCTCGCGAGTCGGATCCGACGGCGCGCGCCGGGATCGAACGAACGCGCGCCGAGGAGCTCGACGGCCGTCCAGTTCCGTGAACATCCGGACCGCGCCGTTCAAATCGTTGAACAAGGCGGGGTCGAGCGCGCGTCAGGCGAGTTCGAAGATCGGCGCCAAGTGCTTGGCCGCGGCGGAGATCGGAGCGCGTCGCTCGGCGCGCGGCGACGGCGCATGCGCACTTCGCGCGCCCAAGAAAACCGCCCACGTCGCTTCCAAGCGCGGAGCGAGCGTTCACATTGCTCGACACTCGCGGCAGCGGGTGTGAACCCGCGCGCATCGGGCGTCGAACCAGAAGGCCCGGCACGCGTTGGAGTTGCGCCCGAAACACCCGCGACGATCGCACTTGGCCGCGCCGTTGCGCCGGTCGGCCAGGAAGCTCACCAAAGAACGGCACCACCTGATGGAACAACTCGACTACTACGCCGACCGGAAGTTTTGTGCGCACTGCCAAACGTACGTCTCGTACCTGATGAGCTTGGACAAGAGCTTCTGCGTCCAATGCGGCAACGAGGTGCGCCTGTTCAGCCAAGAGGACTGGCAGGCCTTCAACCGCGCGCTCGAAGACCGTCGCCCGAAGGGCGGCCGCCCGCGCAAGAACCAGCCGAACCAACAACAGAACAAGGAGTCCGCGTGACCGCAGCGATTGCCTGATCGCCGCCGTCGCCCGAATCCTTCGCTCCGTTCGCTACGTCATCGTCCGCCGCGCCCGAGGTCGAGTGCATCCGACCGCCGGGCGCGGTGCTTTTCAGCGCGAGTCCTTCACGCCGCCCTTGAGCCGCAAGTAGCGTTCGGACGCCTGCACCTGGCGCACGCGGTCGCGCACTGAAGCCCAATACGCTTCGAGCCGCTTCCACGCCTCCGCCTCGTCGGCGCCTTCGCGCTCGAGTTCGAGAGCCGCGGCCCGAGCCGCATCGTCGTCCTTCAAAGCGACCCAGGTGTCGAGCGCGAAGATGCGCAGGCCGACGTCCTTCGGTCGCTCGCCCAACAGGCGCGCGAGGCGCTCGCGCACCGTCTTCGCGTCGCCGATCTCGGTGTGGATCTCGATCAAGCGCCGCTGAGGCCCGATCAGGTGCGGCTCGGTCAGCAGCAACGCTTCGAGCGAACGGATCTCGGTCGACGCGCGGGCGAGAGTCTCGAACCGCGCGCGCGCCGCGGTCGCGTCGTCGTCGTGGCCGAGATCGATCTGGATCTGGCCGAGCAAGTACCAAGGCTTGGGCTCGAACGGATCGAGCTCCGCCGCGCGCTTCGCCGCCGCGAGCGCCTCCTCGCTGCGCCCGAGGTCGTAGAGCAACTGCGCCTTCCACGTCTGCGCGTCGGCGTGATCGGGCTTGCGCGCGAGCACGCGCTCGAGCTCGACCAACGCCTCGTCGGTTCCGCCGAGACGCATGCGCGCCAACGCAAGCCCGCGGCGCGCCTCGACGTCGTCGGGCGCGACGGCCAACACTTTCTCGTACTGCGCGAGAGCGTCGGAGTAGCGACCGAGCGAGTAGTACGCGTGCCCGAGCACGCGCGTCGCGCCGACTTCGTTGGGCGCGACCGTCTCGAAGCGCGCGATCACCGTCGCGCAATCGCGGTAGCGCCGCAGTCGGAAATAGCAGAGCCCCGCGTGATACAGCGCGGGCGGCAAGTCGGGCTCGAGGTCGAGGATCGCGTGGAACTGGGCGAGCGCGAGACCGAGGTCGCCGTCGCGGTACGTCGCGATGCCGGCGCCGAGCGCACGAGCGAGCGCCTCCGCCGGCGGCGTCTTGCCGTCCCAGTTCTTCCATTTAGCGGCGGGCGCCGCGGGCAACGTGTTGGGATCGCGCTCGAGCGCTTGCGCGATCCGCGCCGGGATGTCGACCTTCGGCGCGGCGTCTTGGAACGCGAGCGGCGCGAGCAGCAGTGCGAACGCGAGGATCACGGCGTCGACTCCTCGATCACCAACAGACGATCGACCGCGACGTCGGCGAGCGTCTGCTCCTTGCCCGACGGCCAACGCACGAGGAGCTTCTTCACCGTCGCCGCGGCGCCGAGCCCGAAGTGCACGCGCGGCTGGATCCCGCACTGGAAGCCGCCGCTGGTGCGCACTTCAGCGCCGCGCACGCCGCCCTCCCACTCGGCGCGCACGTGCGCTCCAAGCGCGAACTTGTTCGCGCCCTTCGCACGCAGCTCGACGGCGAGCCAGTGCGTCTTCTCCTTCGGCAGTCTCTCGCGCGTCGTATTGAGCAACACGCGCACGTCGGCGTTCATCTGGATCGCGACGAGGTCGACGTCACCGTCGCCGTCGAGATCGCCGGAGACCGCGGCGCGCGACACGCGCGGCTTGCCGTCGCTCAACGGCCGCATCGCGAACTTGCCCTTGCCGACGTTCTCGTAGAACTGATCGACCTGCGCGTAGCTGGTGTCGGTGCCCGCGTTGTCGGCCTGCGGATAGACGTGGCCGTTGAACACGAACGAGTCGAGATCGCCGTCGAGATCGAGGTCGACGAGCGCCGTCCCCCAACCGAGGAACGGCATGCTCGCACCGCCGAAGCCGGCCGCGAAGGAGCTCTCGCGGAAGAGCTTGTCGCGCCGCGACAGGAACAACGAGTTGTTCTCGCCCGAGAACGTCGAGACCATCAAGTCCTCGCGTCCGTCGCCGTCGAGATCGGCGCAGCCGATACCCATCGCCGCTTGCTCGCGACCGTTGGAGTCGTGGCTGCAGCCGCGCAGGAACGCGACCTCCTTGAACGTGCCGTCGCCTTGGTTCTCCCACAGGAAGTTCGGCGTCGAGTCGTTGCCGACGAAGAGGTCGATGTCGCCGTCACCGTCGTAGTCGAGCGGCATCGCGCCGAGTCCGTAGCCGGGCTCCTCGACGCGCATCTTCGCGGCGGCGGTCGCGTCCGCGAACTTGCCGGCGCCGAGGTTGTGGTAGAGCCGATCATGCTCGCCTTGCAGTCCCTCGGGACCGCACATCACCGGGAAGCCCTTCCACGAACATCCGCCGCCCGGCGGCGCGACCTTGCCGATCACGAAGTCGAGGTAGTTCACGACGGCGAGGTCGAGCTTGCCGTCGCGGTCGTAGTCGAGGAACGCGGCGCTGGTGCCCCAGTCCTCGCCGACGAAGCCGGCGGTCGCGGTCGCTTCGACGAAGCCCGCGCCCTTCTGATTGAGGAAGAGCCGCGTCGGTCCCCACTGCGTCACGACGAGATCGAGCCAACCGTCGTCGTCGACGTCGCCGACCGCCGCGCCCATGCCCCACTTGCCGCCGGTCATCGCCCACTTCTCGCCGGCCTGCGCGAATTTGCCGTGGCCGTCGTTCAGGAAGAGGCGCGGAGGAAAACCGGTCTCGCCTTTGGTCACGCGCTCGATCGTCGAGCCGTCGACGACGACGAGATCGAGATCGGAATCGCCGTCGAAGTCCGCGAGCGCGAGGCCGCCGCCGTTGACCTCGAGGATGTATTCCTTGGCCGTCGTGCCGCACGTCGTGAGCACGGAACCGAGGGCTTCGGGCCCGTGCTCGACGAAGAGCGGAACGGGAACCGACGGCGCGGCGGACTGCGGAGGGAGGAAGAGCATCCAGGAAAGCATACCGGTTCGTCGCGGACCCTTCGCGAGTCCGAACGAACGTCGAACCGCGAAGTCCGCGCCGACCGGCGGGACGACAGCCGCGCGCCGCCGCGCTAGAACGTCCCGCAGGAGAGCCCGCCTCGATGACGACTCGTCCACCGATCTCGAACTCGTTGCGCGACCGGCGAGCGCGCGCATGAGCGCTCGCTCCGTCGAATTGCGTGACGCGGTGCGCAAGGCGCGCCTCTACTTGATCTTCACGCCGGAGGTCTGCGGCGCGCGCGAGCCGCTCGCAGTGCTCGAAGCCGTGCTCGACCACGTCGACATCGTGCAAGTGCGACCGAAGGCGCCGGATCGCAACGCCGAGCCCGCGCGCGGCGACCACGCGCGGATCCAAACCAACGCGCGCGAGCTCTTCGATTGGTGTTCGCGCGTCCTCGACGTCGTCAAGTCGCGCTCGAGCTCCGTTTTGGTGATCGCGAACGATCGCGTCGACGTCGCGCGGTCGCTGCAGGATCGCGGGCTCGCGGGCGTGCATCTCGGTCAGGACGATTGTCCGGTCGACATCGCGCGCGCGGTGCTCGGCGACGACGCGTTGATCGGCTTCTCGACGCACACGCACGGACAAGTCGCGGAAGCGAGCGAACTCGCGGTCGACTACCTCGGCTTCGGCCCGATCTTCGAAACGGCGACGAAAGGCTACGCGCGCGGACTCGGCGCGGAAGCCGCGTGGATCGCGCAGCAGGGCACCGAGCTCCCGCTCTTCCCGATCGGCGGCATCGGACGCGAGAACGTCGTCGAGCTCGCGGAAGTCGGCCGTGCCGCCGTGTCGTCGGCGATCCTCGCGGCGCCCGATCCGGCGCGCGCAGCGCAGGAACTGCGCGCGTGGCTCGACGGTGTCTAGGAGTTCGTTGAAGAAGTGCTTGCGAGCGAGAAGCCGTCCGGCCGTGTCGGATCAAGGAGCGTCGCCGCAGGCGAATTCGCGAATTCGCCGAGGGGTAAGCCTCGGTCCCGCGCCCGCGGGATCGCAACGACGCGCGGCGTCGTTGCGAAGAGGATCCCGCGACGCAGAGCCGGCGCGGCCGGGCGGCCTATCGCCGCAATGACGTCTTCAACGGACTCCTAACGCCGTTCGCCGACCAACAACATCGCGTCGCCGTAGCTGTAGAAGCGATAGCCGCGTTCGATCGCTTCGCGGTAGAGCGCGAGCGTGCGCTCGCGGCCCGCGAACGCGCTGACCAACATCAACAAGGTGCTGCGCGGCAAGTGGAAGTTGGTCAGCAGCACGTCGACGACCTGGAACTTCCGCGGCGGCACGATGAAGAGCCGCGTCGCGCCCGCGCGCGCTTCGACCGAGCCGTCGGGCAGCGCGCACGTCTCGAGCGTTCGCGCGCTGGTCGTGCCGACGGCGACGACGCGTCCGCGTCGGGCGCGCGCGGCGCGCGCGGCGGCCGCGGTCGCTTCGGACAGCTCGTACGCTTCCGAGTGCATCGCGTGCGCGTCGGTGTCGTCGACTTCGACCGGCCGGAACGTGCCTTCGCCGACGTGGAGCGTCACCGTCGCGCGTTCGACGCCACGCGCGGCGAGCGCGTCGACCAACGCAGGCGTGAAGTGCAGCCCCGCGGTCGGCGCCGCGACTGCGCCGAGGGAACGCGCGAACAACGTCTGGTAACTGGCGCGGTCGAGCTCGCGCCGCGGATCGTCGCCGCGCGGACGGTGCAAGTAAGGAGGCAGCGGCATGCGACCGTGGCGTTCGAGCTCCGCGTCGGTCGCGGGCTCGCGCCGCGCGGCCGAGAGCAATTCGACGCGCCACTCTCCGTCCTCGCCGCGCGCGTGCATGCGCGCGAGCAACGCGCCGTCCTCGAGCACGACCTCCTCGCCGGGCTTCAAGCGTCCCGCCGGCTTGACCAGCGCGCGCCAACGACCGGACGCCTCGCGTTCGACGAGCAACAGCTCGACCGCACCGCCGCTCGCTCGAAACCCGAGCAAACGCGCGGCGCGCACGCGCGTGTCGTTGACGACGAGCAAGTCGCCGCTCGCGAGGAAGCTCGGCAAGTCGCGCACGGTCGCGTGCTCGGTCCGACCGCTCGCGACGTCGTGGACGAGCAACCGCGCGGAGTCGCGCGGTTCCGCCGGAACTTCGGCGACGCGCTCCGCCGGCAAGTCGTAGTCGAAGTCGGAGACTTTCACGTCGTCGCTCGGCGCGCTTCGAGGATGCGCAGCGTGAAGAACGGTACGGCGAGCAACGGCCACAGCCACGCGGGCTCGCGCCACACGCCGTCGTGGATCCAACCCGGCAAAGGCCAGTACGAGAGCGGCAAGACCGCGAGCAACACGCGCCACGACCAGCGCGGCTCGAGCGCGACGAACGGCAACACCCACGTCGCGTACCACGGATGCAGCGTCGGCGAGAGCACGAGGAACGCGCCGATCATGCGCCCGGACGCGACGATCGGTTCGACGCGACGGAGGAAGAGCCACGCGCCGTAACCGAGCCACGCGGCGGCGATCAGCGCGCGCGCGAGGCGCCGCGGGTCGCTCCAGTGTTCGTCGTACGCCGCGAAGCGCCCGAAGAAGCCCTCGACGAAACGGTAGACGAGGTTGTGCGTCTCCCAACGGAACGTGTACTCGGAGATGCCGCCGAGGAAGCCGCTCGCGCCGTGATCCATCCCGACGAAGACGGCGAGCGACGCGAGCGTGACGAGCGCGGCGATCCACAACGGTCGCAGCGATCGATCCTCGCGCGCGAAGAACGCCGTCGAGATGAACGCGAGGTACTTCACCGCGCCCGCGGCGCCGACGAGCGCCAGGCCGGCGAGCGACTTTTGATTGCGCGCGAGCACCGCGAGCCCGCCGACCCACAACGCGATCGGCAACGCGTCCATGTGGCTCGCGCCCGCGAACTCCAGCGCAACCAACGGACTCCACGCCCACGCGAGCGCCGCGGCGCCCGGCCGACCCCGACGCCGACACAGCACGACCAACGCCGCCGCGACCGCGAGGTCGGCGGCCGTCAGCGCGAGGCGGAAGCCGAAGACGCCGCGCTCGATCGGATTGGCGAACGCGCTCGCCGGCAAGAGCCGCGAGCCGCGCGCGATCGTCGCGAGCGCTGCTTCATAGAGCGGCGGATAGACGGCGGCGACGTCGGGGTGATTGACCTTCGGGTAGAGGTCGGCGTGGCGCGCGCGCACCGCCGCGAACTCGGGCGAATCGGCGGTGAACGCCCACGGGCTGGTGCCTTCGGAGACGAGCTCGCCCTCCCAGAGATAGCGATAGACGTCGTCGGAGAGCCGCGCGTCGGTGGTCAGCGCGATCAGCCGTAAGAGCAGAGCGCCGCCGAGCACCGCCCACGTCGCGAGCGGCGCCCGTTCGGCGCGGGCGAGCGCGACGAGCCAGAGCGCTTGGCCCGCCATCCACGCGAGGATCAACGGCGTCCGCGCGCGATCGATCGGGCCGAGCCACGCGACCGCGCCGAGTGAAGCCGCGAGTCCGAGGAAGAGCGCGAGCCAGACCCACGCGCCGCGACCGGACGTCGAGTCGCTGCTGTCCATGCCGTGTTGTAGCAACGCGGCGTGGCCCGACCGAGTCTACGAGTTCGAGTCGGCCGACTTCGAGTCGGGGGCGCCGGCGGACAAGTCGAGCCCCGCTTCGCGCATGCGCGCGACCAACGTGTCGGGATCCCAACCGAGGAACGCGGCCGCGCGCGTTTTGTTGACGCCGCCGCTCTGGTGACGCGTGGTCTCGAGCGCCTCGGTGATCCACGACGGCTCGAGTCGGCGCGACGGGAGCTTCACCGGCGCGTCGAGGCCCATGCGTTCGAGCTCCACGGTCAATGTCGCCGCGTCGACGTCGCGGCCGGAGTGCGCGACGACCAGGCGGTAGGCGACGGCCGCGAGCTCGTGGACGTTGCGGCGCCATTCGCGTCGCCACAAGCATGCGAGCGCGCCGTCGTCGAGGCGCGGCGGGGCGCGGTGCTCGCGCTCGGCGAAGCGTTCGAGCAGCACGTCGACCAGGCCTGGCACCAGCGAGCGTCGTGCGGACAGCGCGGGCACCGCGAGTTCGAGGTGCGCGAGCCGGCGCGCGAGTTCGGGCGTCAAGTGGCCGCGGTCGGCGAGCTGCGACGCGGGCTCGAGCAACGTGACGACGATCCGCGCCGCGTCGTCGTCGTTCGCGCGGGCGAGAGCGCGCGCGAGTTCGTCCTGCAACGTCGGCGCCAAACCGTCGGGTCGCGCGATCACCAACATCCCGCCTCGCGAACGCGCGAGCAGCGCGTCGAGCCCGCGACGCGAACGCAAGCTCGGCTCGTCCTCGCGCGCGGAATCCGTCTCGTGGCCGGCGACTTCGACGCACGGCGCGGTCGCGCCGCGACCTTCGAAGTGCAACCAGCGCGCGACGACGCGCTTGCCCGTTCCGCGCGCGCCGACCAACACGACCGGCGCGCGACAACCGGCGGCGAGATCGATTTCCGCGAGGCGTTCGCAGAGGCGCGCGCCCTCGCCGAGCCACACGTCGACGGCGTGGCGCGAGCGATGCCATGCGCGAAACGCCGCGACGACGAGGTCGGCCGCGCGTGCGGTCGCGCAAGCTCCCCAACGCTCGAGATCGGAGTCGCGGAAGTCGCGGCGCCGCAGGGACTCGATCGCGAGCACGCCGCGCACGCGGCCGCCGAGCTCGATCGCGAACGCCGCGCCGGACGCCGAGGCCGGGTGGATCGAGAAGTCGGGCGCGAGTTCGTCGAAGCGGACCCGACCTCGCGCGCGCGACACGCGCTCGACGATCCGGGCGCGCTCTGGCGAGCGCGGCGACGTGTTCGGCGGCGCTTCGAACGCGGCCCCGCCTTCGGCGACCGCACGCGCGCCGGCGGCGTCGAGTACGAAGCCCCACCACCGGCGCTGGGCCGTCTTCATCGCGAGGGCGTCGACGAGCGACTCGAATGCGCGAACCAAAAGGCGCTCGGCGCGCGCGGGCTCCGCGGCAACACCGCGCTCCGGCGTTTCCGTCCGCGGCCGTTCGTCGACCGCGTCGAGCACCGGCACCGTCCAATGCGCCGCGGCGCGCTCCAAGTCGGCGGAACTCGGTGCGAGGCGATGTTCGAACTCGAGCCACAGCCAGCCCGCGATCTCGCCGCGTCGGTCGCGCACCGGTTCGAGGATCAATACCTCGCAACCCTGAGGATCGAGCGCGTCCGACAACGGTCCGACGTCCGAGCGACGGGCCGTGATCCGTTCCGCGGTCGCGACGAGCCGCTGCTCGGGCGATCCGCCGGCGACGAGCGCATCGGCCCGCGACGCGAGCCACGCCTGGAACTTCGGACGCAACGCCGCCGCCACGTCGTGGAACACGATACGCGCTCCGGAAGCGTGCGTCGCAGCGAGGACGACGAGCACGCTGGCGCCGACGTCGCGCCGAGACGCCGCCGTTGCCGCGCCACGATCCGAGCGCGTGCTCGCCTTGCCTGTCAAGAACGGACGCGCCGCGTCCGACGCCTCGCGCCATTCGCACAGCGCGCGCGGCAGCACACCGTGCCAGGCCGCAGCACGCGTCGGTCGTTCGCCGAGCGCGAGACGTGTCCACGCGTCGAGGTGAACGAGACGTTCGTCCGCGGCGACCAAGGCCGCATGTTCGTCGAGCCACGACCGCGCGCGTCGAACCGCGCCGCGTTCGAGCGCGCACTCGATGCGGTGAGCGAGCCACGTCGCGCGGCGAGCAGTCGGCGCGTCGGCGAACGCCTGCTCGAGCTCGGCCTCGACCGCGCGCGCTCCGTCCGCCGCGTAGCGACGGCGCGCGCGCCAGAGCGCGAGCTCGTCGTCGGGGAAACCGAGCGTCGCCGCGCCGTCGAGCAAGCGGTCGGCGACCGAGAGCGCGTCCTCGTCGGGCAGCGGGACGTGGACGGTCTGCGCGAGATCACGCGCGCCGTCGAGCCAGCGTCGCCACAGCGTCGGGACCGACTCGCGAACCTCGCCGACCCACAGGAACGACGACGCGCGCAGGGACGATGCGAGATGAGCGCGCAGGAGTTCGCGCAACACCGCGTGAGCCCGTTCGCGTCCGTCGCGCTCGAACTCGCGCGTCGCGTGATCGAGGGTGACCGTGATGCTCGGCGAGCGCACGTCCTGGGCGTCGGAGACCAAGAGCCGCGCGAAGGTGGTCAACGCGACGGCGCGTCGGACCACCGACGGCGGCGCGTTCGGCAAGAGCAGTTCGAGCACGTCGGGTTGCGAGGCGACCATGACTCGTCGATGGAGATCGGGGTATCGGGTCCGTGGTTTCAGCCGAGCGCCACCGCCACGCGGCGCACGATCGGCGTCGACGCCGCGGTGAAGCGCAGGTAGTGGCGTTCCATCGTCGGATGCACGCCGAAGCTTCGGCCGCGGCGTCGGAGCGCGGTCGCCTCGCCGAGCTCGCGCGCGCAGCGCTCGAACTCGCGCGGGTCGAAGTCGTCGCGCGTCGCGATCCGCGCCAACACGCCCGCCGCGTGCTCGGCGTGGGCGGAGTCGCCGAGGACCAGCGCGAGGTAGAGCAGATGCGCGGCAGCCCAGAGTCGACAGTCGACGCGCTCGGCGCACTCGAGCGCGGCGGCGTGGAGACGGGCGGCGGCGGCGAAGCGCCGCTCGCGTTCACGCGCGAGCGCCAGGGCGGCGAGGAACTCGGCTTCGCGACGCGGCGCGAGCGCGAGGTCGAGCTCGAGCGCCGCCTCTTGCGCGGCGAGGCGCGTGTCGCCGCGGGCGAGCAACGCGATCACGCGTTCGAGACGACCGACCTCGTCGGGCGCGATCGCGAGCGACGCGTCGGCAAGCTCGAGCGCGGCCGGCCAATCCGCGACGTCCTCGGCGCCGCATCGTTCGAGCAGCCACGCCAAGTCGAGGGACATCTCGCAGCGATCGCGTTCGAGCAGGCGGAGCTGTTCCTCGAATCCCCGACGCCAGACCGAGACCGAGGTCGGGCGCGAACCGAGCCAACGCAGCGTGCGCGCCGCAGGATCGAGTGAGGAGCGCAACCGCGCGGCCTCGCGCAACAGGTAGCCCAACTCGCGACAGTGGACGCGCTCGAGCTCGTCGAGCGCGCGCGAGGCACCGGCGCGAGCGCGTACGAAGCCGATCGCGAGCCAGGGTTCGCCGGAGGCCACCTGGTCGGTGCACGCCTCGTCGGCGCGCCGCAAGCCCAGCGAGAAACGCGCCGCTGCGCGCGCGTCGGCGGAATCGTCGGGCGGAACGGGTCCGTCGTGACCCGGCGCCGATCGAACGTCGGGGAGTTCGCGTCGATTCATGTTCGGCCTCCTTTGGGTGGTTCTTCGTGCGCGGGCGCGGGGCCGAGCAAGGCGTCGAGTCCGCGTCGCGCGGCCCGCGCGGTGTCGGTCGCGGTCTCGCCGCGTTCGTGAGCGAGCTCGTCCAACGAGTGCCCGCGGATCGCCAGCGCGCAGTACGCCGCTCGGTCGCCTACGGCCAAGCGATTGAACGCGACGCAGGCGGAACGCAGCGCGACCGGATCGAGACCGAGCGGCCGACCGAGAGTCGCGAACACCGCCGCCTGACGTTCGTCGACCGGCGCGCCGACGCGCGCGGCCTCGTGGTCCTCGGTCAAGAGATCGGCGAGGGCCTCGTCGATGCGCTCGTCGAGCCACGTTTCGAGCGGCGGGTTCCCGCGGTAGCCGTCGGCCGCGCGCGCGGTGCGCGCGAAACTGCGCAGCAGCGCGCGATCGACGTCGAGCAAGTACGAGCGTTGGAACAAGCGCGCGGCGACGCGCCCGCGCAGCGCCAATGGGTCGTCGTGCATCAGACGCGTCAGCACCTCACGCGAGTCCGCGGCGGCGAACAGCACGCGCCAATCGACGTTCGACGCCTCGCGCTTACCGGAGGTCAGCGCCTCGCTCTTGCCGGCGGAACGCGCCGACCGGTTGCGCGCGGACTCTGTCGAACCCTCGGACGGCCGCGCGCAAGTCGCGGGGGAAGGCTTGGGTTCGTGCGACGAGGAAGACGCGGAAGAGGACATGAGTGTGCGCCTGGGCAAGAGGCTCTGGAGCTTGGTTCGGGACGGACGATCGAGCGGAGCACGCTTCGCGAGCGTGGTTGCCTCGATGTCCCTCCGGACCGCTGAAGCTAGCGACGGTTGCAGGTTTCGGGGTGAGAAACGAAAGCTCTCCTCTACTGTGGGAACGCCGAGGCCGACGTCCATTCGACGAATGCACGCCGAACGCGCCGGTTGCGCGCAACGCGATCGAAGGGACGACGCAGCGCCACCCTCCCGCCGTTTTCCCCACTTCGCTCGACGGAAACGAAGCCGCGGCCCGTCCGGGTGACCCCGAACGAGCCGCGGAGTTCGAATCGCTCGCTCAGTCCTTCGGCTTGTCGCCCGCCGGCGGCGTGCCGGTGGTCGGGTCGGTGAGCTTGCCGAGGTACGCCGGCATCTCGACGCCGCCGATGTTCTTCATCACGTCGAGCAGCGGCGGGATCGACTTGCCGAGGCTCGACAGGAAGCCCGAGGTGCCGCCGCCGGTTCCGCCGGAGTCCCACACGGTCACCTTGTCGAACTTGATGTTCGAGATCGCCTTCGACGCGGTCTCGGCGAGGTGGTCGAGGTGCTCGAGCATCAACAGTTGGAACGCCGCCTCCGCGCCGCCGCAACCTTCGACCAGGCGCTGCAAGCCTTCGCCCTTCTTCGCGAGGATCTCGTACTGGCCGCGCGCTTCGGCTTCGAGCTTGAGGAAGATCGCCTTCGCCTGAGCTTCGGCCTCGACGACCTGCGCCGCCGCGCGACCTTGGGCCTCGATGCGCGTCTTCTCGGCCAACGCTTCCGCGTCGACCATGATGCGCGCCTTCTGCGCTTTCGCCGGAGCTTCGAGTTGAGCGCGTTGCTCGGCCTCGATCTGCTTCGCCTTCGCTTCGGCGGCGATCGCGAGCGCGCGGTACTGCGCCGCCTGCACCGCGGCTTCCGCCTCCCGCGTCTTGGTCTCGCCGACGGCGTAGGCCTCGGCGCGGCGGACCTTCAGCTCGGCTTCCGAGCTCGCGATCGTCGCCTGCGCGAGGTTCTCGCCCGTCACCGCTTCGGCGTTGGCCTTGGCGACTTGGACGCGCTTCTGGCGATCGGCTTCGCGGACCTGGATCTCTTGGTCGTACGCGGCGCGTTGCTCGCCGACCGCGCGGTCGCGCGCGAGTTCCGCCACGCGCACCGACATCTCGCGTTCCGCGTCCTTGACGCCGATCTCGCGCACCTTGGTCGCGGCGGCGACTTCGACTTCACGATCGCGCTCCGCTCCGGCGACGCCGATGCGGCCGCGCTTGACCTGCTCGGCGACGTCGACCTCGGCCTTCTGCACCGCTTCGCTCGCGGCCTTGCGACCGAGCGCCTCGATGTAGCCCGACTCGTCGGTGATGTCGGTGATGTTGACGTTGATCAACACCAGGCCGATCTTCTCGAGCTCGGGCTCGAGCGACGTCTGCACGCTCTTCAGAAAGTGATCGCGGTCGCGGTTGATGCCTTCGATCGTCATCGAGGCGATCACCTGACGCAGCTGGCCGAAGATGATGTCGAGCGCTTGGTTCTTGATCGCGTCGGTCGAAAGGCCGAGCAAGCGAATCGACGCGTTCTGCATGATCTGCGGCTGCGTGCCGATCGCGACCGTGAAGTACGACGGCACGTTGACGCGGATGTTCTCGGCCGACAGCGCGCCGCGTAGCGGCACCTCGATCTGGATCGGTTCGAGATTGAGGTAGTCGTACGCCTGGATCAGCGGCCACACGAACGTGCCGCCGCCGTGGACGCACTTCGCGGACTGGCCGCTGCCGACTTTGCCGTAGACCACGAGCACGCGGTTCGATGGACAGCGCTTGTAGCGCACGACGAGCAACACGCCGATCGAGATCGCGAACGCGAGGATCGCGACGATGATCAGCACGAACCACGGATTGACTGCCTCGGCGAGGGAGTTGCCTCGACCTTGCACGACGAGCGCAGCGGGAAGGGACAAGAACGGATGCATCGAATTCGATCCTCTCAGAGAGCAATGACTTCGACCGTGTCGCTGGCTTGCACCGAAACGACGCGGCAATAGGAACCCGTCGGGAGCTCCGCCCCCGCGGTGATCGCGCGATACTCGAGCGTGCGACCTTGGATGGGTACGGTCACGGTGCCGGTGCCCGACTTGTTCGCGGGGATCACCAGGTAGACGCGTGCTTGGGTGCCGACCGCGTTCTGGATGTCGACCGTGCCGCTCGCGCGCAGCCGCGTGAGCTGCAGCATCGCGAAACCGACCAGCCAGAACGCGAGCCCGCCCGCGACGAGCGCGCCGAGGAACGTCCAGACCGCCGAGACATTCGTGGACGCGAGCGCCAGGCCGGTCAGGCCGAAGAACGTGATGAAGGCGACGACCGTGCGCACGGAGAGCCCGACCGCTTGGCTGTCGATGTCGCCGTGGTGGACGTCGCCGGGGCCGCCGACCTCGTGGCCGACGTCCATGTCGTGTACGCCGCCGAGCAACGACAGGACGAGCGTGATGAAGAGCACCACGCCGCCCGTGATCGCGCAGCCTAGGTAGATCATCCGCATCGAGAACGACGAGCCGGTGTCGGGCTCGGCGAGCGCGGCGTCCGTGTTCGCTTGAAGGACCTCGAAGCCCCACCACGCCGCCGCGGGGACACTGACGAATGCACTCATGATCAGGATTCCCTTCCAGGGCACGTTCAAGCGCGGCGCGGACTCTTGCTCGCCGGCGCGCGCGGCTTCGATCGACGGCGGGGTCGAGCTCTCGACTCCCGCCAGGAATGCCCGCAGCGCGCGCTCCATCTCACCCGCCGACGCGAAGCGACTGGCTTCGGGCGCGAGCGCGCGTTCGACGAGCTTCACGTACGCCGTCGGGATCGCGGGCACGCGATCGGCGAGCGGCACCGTGCGACCGGCGAGCACCGCGGCGCGCAGCGACTCGAAATCGCCGGCCTCGTGCGGATAGCGATCGCTGACCAGCCAGTAGAGCATCACGCCGAGCGCGTACAGGTCCGCCTTCGGCCCCGCTTCGCGCGCGACGTCGAATTGCTCGGGCGCCATGAAGCGCGGCGTGCCGCCGGGCGAACCGGGACCGTCGCTCGCGGAACGCGCGAAGCCGAAGTCGAGCAGCACGACGCGACCGCCGGTCGCGCGCATCACGTTCGACGGTTTGAGGTCGCGGTGGACGAGACCTTTCTGGTGCAACGCGGCGAGCGCGCGGCAGAGATCGACGCCGATCTGCGCCGCCTCGCCGGCGCTCAACGGACCGCTCTCGCGCACGATGTCCGCGAGCGTCTTGCCGAGCACGCGCTCGAGGCAGATGTAGAGCCGGCCCTCGAAATCGCCGACCGAATGGACGCGGACGATGTTGGCGTGATCGAGCGACGCGAGGACGCGCGCCTCGGCGAGGAAGCGTTCGCGCGACGCGAGCGACAACGGCCGCTCGTCGTCGACGACCTTCAACGCGACCTCGCGACCGAGCTTGCGATCGAGCGCGCTCCACACGCGCGCGTAGCTACCGCGGCCGATCTCCTCGCGGATCTCGAAGCCCTCGACCTTCGGCGCGACGGCGGACGTCGAGCCGCGTTGCCAATCGCGCAGGACTTCGAGCGTGCGCAGCGCCTCGAGCGCCGAGCGATCGAGGCCCTGCGCCTTCGTCCAACTCTCCCAATCGATCTTCTCGCCGTCGGCGATACGCCGAGCGAGGTCTTCGATCGAGCCGACGTTGGCGGGCTCAGCTTCGGCCACGGCCCATCTCCTCGCCGAGTTCCTTCAACGCGCGCCCGATCGCCATCCGCGCGGCGTCGCCCGACGGGTAGTCGAGCTCGCTCGCGATCGCCGCGTAGTCGAGGTCGAGCTCGATGCGCAGCAGCAACGCTTGCCGAGTGCGCTCCGGAACCTTGGCCAACGCGCGTTCGTAGATCTCGAGTTGCTCGGAGCCGATCAAGTGCGCGAGCGGACTGGCTTCGATCGCCGCAGGCGCGCCGTGCGAATCGTCGACGATCAACGCTTCGGCGCGCCGCACGTGGCTGCGCCGTTGCAGGTCGAAGACGTAGCGCATCCCGACGGTGCGCAGGTACGCCCAAAAAGCGCCGGCGCCGCGGAACTCGAGCTGGGCGAGCGACTCCAACGCGCGCGTGAACACTTCTTGGACGACGTCTTGGGTTTCGACCAAGCCCCGCGCGCCGCCGGGCATCCGCGCGTGCAGGAAACGGGAGAGCGGACGCTCGTAGCGAACGAAGAGGCGACTCTTCGCGTCGGCGTCGCCGCCGCGGGCGAGCGGTAGCAATTCGCGAGTGGCCCCCAGGTCGAGCGAGGGATTCAAGGAAGCGTGCGCGTGCGAGGATTCCATCTTCGTCGGTGGGACGAGGCGCGAGCGCTCGTTCGCGGCGCCCAGGTTACGGTCGGAGCGGGCGGTCCTCACCATCCGATTCCGAACGCGGCGCGCGCTACGCGAACCGCGTCGTTCCATGCAATCCAGCGCCGGAATCGTCGGTGAGGGAGTGACCATGCTCCCCCTTCAACGCACGAGAGCTCGCGATCGAACGAGCCGCGCCTTGGCCTCCTTCGCCCTCGCTGGCTACGATCCGCGCGCCCCGGCGGTCGTCGCGGGCGCATCCACGAGGAGAACGCGTTGGCAAGACTGCTCGAAGGCAAGACCGGAATCATCTTCGGCGTCGCGAACAAGCGTTCGCTCGCTTGGGCGTGCGCGCAGTCCTTGGCGGGCGCCGGGATGCGGCTCGCGTTCACCTACGCCGGCGAGCGCCTCGAGAAATCGGTGCGCGAGCTCTCCGCCGACTTGCCGGGCTCGATCGTGATCCCGTGCGACGTCACCAAGCCGGAAGAGATCGACACCGCGTTCGCGCGGACCGCCGAGGAGTTCGTCGGACTCGACTGCGTCGTGCACGCGATCGCGTACGCGAAGCGCGAGGAGCTCGAAGGCGACTTCTTCGACACGTCGAAGGAGGGCTACATGGTCGCGCACGAGGTCAGCGCCTACTCGCTCACCGCGATCACGCGCCGCGCGTTGCCGTTGATGGAAGGCCGCGACGGCTCGATCATCACGCTGACGTACATCGGCAGCGAGCGCGTCGTGCCGAACTACAACATCATGGGCATCGCGAAGGCGGCGCTCGAGGCGAGCGTGCGCTACCTCGCCCACGATCTCGGGCCGCGCGGGATCCGCGTCAACGCGATCAGCGCCGGACCGATCCGCACGTTGTCTTCCGCGGGCGTGTCGGGCTTCACCGCGATCCTCGACCATATCCAGGCGAAGGCGCCGTTGCGCCGCAACATCACGGCGGAAGAGGTCGGCGATACGTGTTTGTTCCTCGCGGGGCCGCACGCGCGCGGGATCACGGGGAGCACGCTCTACGTCGACGCCGGCTACCACATAATGGGTGTGTGAGACCGCGGGGCCGACTTCGGCTTTTCCATTGAAGAGTTCGCGCGGCGTTCGTCGATGCGCCGTACCAGCCTTCGATGGATCTCTCCGCCGGCAACCTCTTCGCGTCGATGACCGTCAGCACGGTCGGCCTTGGCTTCCTCATGTACGGCAAGAAGGCCGACCGACCGCCTCAGATGGCGGCGGGCGTGTTGTTGATGGTCTACCCGTACTTCGTCGAAGGCGCGGCCTGGCAATACGGGCTCGCAGCGGTCGTTCTCGGCGGGATGTGGCTCGCCATTCGCGCGGGCTGGTGAGCGCAGGTCCGCCGCCGGACACACTCGTTACCGACTGCACTACAACACCAATCTAGTGCAGTCGTATCCTTGGGGCACATGGCCCCCGAGACGACCACCCCGACGCGCGACCTGATCCTCGATGCGGCCGATCGGCTGCTCGGACGGCTCGGGTTCAAGAAGACGACGCTCGACGACCTCGCCCGCGAATCGGGCGTCGGCCGGCGCACGATCTACCTGCACTTCGCGAGCAAGGAGGAGGTCGCGCTCGCCTCGATCGACCGCGTGGTCGAGCGCCTGTGCGCGCGGCTCGAGACGCTCGCCGCGAGCGAGACGCCCGCGGCGGAACGCATCCGCGCGATGCTGCTCGAACGCGTGCTCTACCGCGTCGACACGGTCCGCGACTACTTCCACGGTCTCGACGAGCTCTTCGCCGTCCTGCGTCCCGCCTACATGGAGCGGCGCGACCGCTACTTCGCGTCCGAGGCCGAGCTGTTCGCCCGCGTGCTCCGCGAAGGCAAGAAGAGCGGCGAGTTCGCCGTGCGCGATCCCGCCGCGACCGCGCGCGCCTTGCTGATCGCGACCAACTCGTTGCTCCCCTATTCGCTCTCGCCGCGCGAACTCGGCGCGCGCGCCGCGCTCAAGCGCGACGTCGAAGCGCTCGCCGACTGCTTGCTCGTCGGACTCGTCTCTCGCGCGGCGACCAAGCGCGCGAAGTCCCTCTCCAACAGGTGAACCGATGCTCCACTTCCTGCTGCTCCTCTGCCTCCAGAACCTGCCCCTCGGCGCGCGCCCCGAACCGAAGGACCTGACGATCGACGCCGCGGTGCGCACCGCGGTGATCGAAGAGGCCGCGAAGGACCTCGACGAGAACTACGTCTTCCCCGACGTCGCGAAGAAGATGGCGACGCTGCTGCGCGAGAAGCTGAAGCAGAAGAAGTACGACGCGCTGACCAGCGCCAAGGCGTTCGCCAAGCAGCTCACCGACGATCTGCAATCGATCTCCCACGACAAGCACCTGCGCGTCCGCTACGAGGAACAAGGCGGTTCGGCGAACGAGGAGTCGCACCGCAGCGATTCGCCGGACCAGGAGTACGAGCGCTACCGCGTCGAGGCCGCGCGCAACAACTTCGGCTTCGTCAAGGTCGCGCGCCTCGAGGGCAACGTCGGCTACATCGACTTCCGCGAGTTCGTGCCGAACGCGGTCGGCGGCGAGAAGGTGACCCAAGTGATGAACTTCGTCGCCGACACCGACGCGCTGATCATCGATCTCCGCGAGAACGGCGGCGGAGCGCCCGATCAGATCGCGTGGATCTGCAGCTACCTCTTCGGAGCGGAGCGCGTCCACCTCAACGACCTCTACTTCCGCCCGAGCGATTCCACCGAGCAGTTCTGGACGACGCCGACCGTGCCCGGCCGCAAGTACCTCGACAAGGACGTGTACGTGCTCACCAGCAACTACACGTTCAGCGGCGCCGAGGAGTTCGCCTACAACCTGCAGACGCAGAAGCGCGCGACGCTCGTCGGCGAAACCACCGGCGGCGGCGCGAATCCCGGCGGCATGTCGCGCCTGCACGA